>NZ_WNKY01000018.1 GCF_009720825.1 Duganella radicis
AGCTTGATGACCATAGTAAGTCGGTCCCACCCCTTCCCATCCCGAACAGGACCGTGAAACGACTCTACGCCGATGATAGTGCTGCAACCAGTGTGAAAGTAGGTTATCGTCAAGCTAGTTATAAGCCAGGAAGGCCCGCTCTGTGAGCGGGCCTTTTTGCGTTTACAGCCAGGCTCCGAGGCGCTTGCCCAGACACAGCAAGGTCAAAGTCGGCGGCAATCCCCATGGTTGCGGGATCACCGAGGCATCGCAGACGTAGAGGTTGGCGGTGGCTGTCTGAAGATTGCTGTCCACGCCTTCGCCGATGCGCACGCTGCCGCCAGGATGGGCGGCGAAATGCCAGCTCTTGAAGATCTTGCGTGCGCCGGCCGCGCGCAATATGCCGCGCGCCATATCCACACCAGTGGCCAGTTTGTTGCGGTCCGAAGCCGTCAATGTCTTGTCCACCCAAAGCGGGCCGATGCCGCCGCCGATTTCATCGCGCACTTTGACCATGATGCTCAGCGTGCCCGCATGCGCGGCCAGCCGGTCCAGCCGCCCGACCTGCGCGGCAAACGCCTGATACATCGGTTTGGGCAAGGTCATGTCCGCCAGCGCGATACCTTCCTGATGCAGATACAGCCCGGCCGCCATCGGCACTTCGGCGCCGCCCTCGATGTCATCCACATGGCCCATGACGGCGATGACGGGATCGCTGAAAAAGCTGCTGCTGGCCGGATGCAAGCCGGACGCATGCAGCAGGCGCGGGCTTGCTATGCCGCCTGCCGCCAGGATGACGTTGTGCGCCATGGCCTGCTGCCGCCGTCCCCCGTGCTGATAGCGCACGCCGGTGGCGCGGCCGTTTTCCACCATGACGCTATCCACCCGGGCCTGGTCGATCAGGGTTGAGCCCAGCTGGATTGCTTCGTCGACGAAGTCGCGCGCCGTCCACTTGGCCCCAAATGGGCAGCCATAGACACACCGCCAGCAGCCGCTGCGGCAGATCGATGGCCGTATCAGTTTGTCCAGTTTGCGCCAATCGAGTTGCTGGGCGAGGGCGCCCTGGCGGATACGGGCCGCCAGCGGGCCGATCAACTCATCAGGTAGCTGGCTGATCGGCAGCTCGGCGCGCAACGCTGTCAGCGCAGGGCCGAGATCGATGCCGTGGGCGCTGAACATTGCCGGCGGCGCGGCGGCGGTGGCGAAATTGATGGCGGAGGTGCCGCCCACCGTCATGCCGCTGACCAGCAGCGAAGCGTCACGGTGCAGGAAGCTGCTTTTTCCCGGTATGGCGGCGATGCCGGCCATTTGCCGGAGCGTGCCTTGCAGCGGCGCCGCGCTGCCGCGTTCCAGCAGCAAAACGCGCAAGCGCCGCCGCGCCAGTTCGCGGGCCACACTGGCGCCGCCCGGCCCGCTACCGACAATGATGGCGTCATAAATCGTCATGCTTCGATTTTACGGCGTAACTATGTGACGTAATGCAACGACAGGTCACTATTTGTGGGCAGCCATGCCATTGAGTTGTATTATTTGCTGATGTTCAACCCAACTGAGGTAGATCCATGGCAGAGGCAAAAAAATATCGCTTGGTAACCCGTAGCGATTTTGATGGTTTGGTTTGCGCAGTACTGTTAAAACACCTGGATTTGATCGACGAAATCCTGTTTGTGCATCCCAAGGATATGCAGGATGGGAAGATCACGATTACCGATCGCGACATCACGACCAATCTGCCGTACGTGGCCGGCGCGCATCTGGCTTTCGACCACCATCTGTCTGAAACCATCCGCAATACCGGCGAGCGCAGCAACCACGTCATCCATCCCGAGGCGCCATCGGCCGCGCGCGTGGTGTACGACTATTACGGCGGCCTGAAAGCCTTCCCGGCTTCGTGGAACGACATGATGGCGGCGGTCGACAAGGGCGACGCCGCGCGCTTCAATGAGCAGGAAGTGCTGAATCCGGAAGGCTGGGATTTGCTGAACTTCCTGATGGATGCGCGTACCGGCCTGGGCCGCTTCCGCGAGTTCCGCATCTCGAATTACAACCTGATGATGGACCTGATCGACTACTGCAAGAACCACACGATCGCCGAGATCATGGAGCTGCCGGACGTGAAAGAGCGTAAGGAGCTGTACTTCGAGCACGCCGAGAAGTGCAAGGACCAGATCCGCCGCTGTGCCACCATACACAAAAATCTGGTGGTGCTGGACTTGCGCAATGAAGAGATCATCTACGCCGGCAACCGCTTCATCATCTATGCGATCTTCCCGCAGACGAATATCTCGATCCACGTGCTGTGGGGACTGAAGAATCAGAACACGGTGTTCGCCACTGGCAAGTCGATTCTGAACCGCACCTCGAAAACCAATATCGGCGCGCTGATGCTGGAATACGGTGGCGGCGGTCACGAGAACGCCGGCACCTGTCAGGTCGAAAATGAAATGGCGGAGGATGTGCTGGGAGCGTTGATCCACCGGATCAACAAGGACGGCTGATAAAAAGCGCGTGTGCCGCGGCGCTCAAGATCGCCGCACGGCCACGCGCTTTTTTAATTAGAACTCTTTTTCAGGAAGAGCTATGGTGTTATCGGTGCTGAACTGGTAGTCCTTGAACACATGCTCCGCCGTCAGCAGCTGGTACTCGCCGTCCGGCTTCTTGAACGAGGTGTCCTTGAGCTTGTAGGTGTAGTGACCGCAGGTCCAGCAGTTGAAGTTGCGCATGTGGGTGCACAGGCAGGTCTTGTCCATCACCACCACGGCTTTGGCTTCCGGATTGGCCATCACTTCGCGGTTGTACGAATTGATGTAGGCGCAGTTGCCGCTGGCATCCAGCAGGTAGCCATACGATTCGCAGCCCGGACGGATGCCGGAACCGATCGCCGGCGTGTTCTTCAGCATGCGCATCGGATAGCCGGTCGGCGACACGCCATTGACGATGATGTCCTCCTCCGAGGCCTTGAAGTATTCCTGCTTGACCTTGTCCGGCAGGCCGCATTCCTTGGTGACGGTGAAGCGGGTGGCCACTTGCACGCCTGCGGCGCCGGCTTCCAGGAAGCTCACCGCGTCCGAGCCGGTGAAGATGCCGCCGGCCGCGATCAGCGGAATGTCCAGGTTCTCTTCCTTGAAGTAGGCCAGCAGCTCCTTGGTGATGGTCATCAGGTCGTAGTCTTTCCAGTCCTCCAGGCCGAAGCCGAGGTGGCCGCCGGCCAGCGGGCCTTCGACGATGACGTAATCCGGCAGGCGGTTCAGCTTGGCGTTCTTGCGCAGGAAGATTTGCAGCGCGCGTACCGATGACACAATGATGCCCAGCTTGGCTTCGCGGAAGCGCGGGTGATCGGCCATCAGCGCGAACGAGCCGAAGTGCAGGCCGGCCGACAGGGTGATGCCGTCGATGCCGGCGTCCAGCGCCGCGTTCAGGCGGGTGCGCAGGGTTTCGCGCGGGCCGTTCATGGTCAGCTTTTCCATGCAGTTGACGAAGATCAGGCCGGGGCCTTGTTTTGCCTTCATGGTGGCGCCGATGTGCAGGCGCTGCGCCTCCGCCAGGCGCTCCAGGTCGAACTGGACAATCGACTTGTCCATGTTGTTGATGTTGTGCTTGTAGAGCTTGGTCTTGTCCTTGACGAAGCTGGTATCGAACTTGCGGTCCGACACGTCTTCCACCATGGCGTCGGAAATATGGCCGATGCCACCGAGGCGGGCTGCTTCCAGCGCCAGTTCCGAGGTCGAGATATCGACCCCCATTCCGCCGATCATGATGGGCACGTATTCGTTATTGCCAAATCGCAGACGGAAATCATCAACACGTTTCATTGCTATCCTTAGACTACCGAAGTTAATTGCGGTCGCGCGGTAGTACGCATGATCGGGGTTCCCGATTCATTCTACTCCATGTGTACTACAGCTTTGTGACGGCGCGCCGGCGTCCGGCCGGCACGCGAACGGACGAGGTTCAGTCGCGGAAGTTATTGAATTCCAGCGGCAGGTCGGTGGCTTCCTTGCGCAGCAGGGCCATGGCGGCCTGCAAGTCGTCGCGCTTGGCGCCGGTCACGCGCACCGATTCGCCCTGGATCGCGGCTTGCACCTTCATCTTGCTGTCCTTGATGATGCGGACGATCTTCTTGGCGTCGTCGGACTCGATGCCGTTCTTGACCTTGATGACCTGGCGTACCTTGTCACCGCCGATCTTCTTGATGTCGCCATCCTCCAGGAAACGCACGTCGACCTTGCGCTTGCCCAGCTTGCCGATCAGGACGTCGCGCACCTGTTGCAGCTGGAAGTCGGAGTCGGCGGTCACGGTCAGTTCGCGCTCTTTTTGTTCGACGGCGGCGCCGGTGCCCTTGAAGTCAAAGCGCGTGCCAATCTCCTTCTGGGATTGCTCAACGGCATTCTTTACTTCGATCATATCGGCTTCCAAAACTACATCAAACGAGGGCATAACTATTTCCTTTATTTTGCTACATGATTGCTACATCAAAGACTGCCATTTTAACGGACAACCCGCCTTTCGACGCCATATCGGCGCTGGTTTTTTGCTTGTTTCGCTCTATAATCGACTAAATTTATTGGTTATTTCCCTCATGTCCGCACCGTCTTCCGTTCAATATCAGTTTCCGCTGCAATCCCTGAATACTTTTGGCATCGCCGCCAGCGCGCGCGCCTATTTGCGCGTCACCAAAAAAGAGCAGCTGCTCGGCGTTTATGCTGATGGCGCCTGGGCTGCTTTGCCGAAGCTGGTGTTGGGCGGCGGCAGCAATGTGCTGTTGACCGGCGATTTCGACGGCCTGGTTTTGCACATCGCGCTGGAGGGGAAAGCGGTGGTCGGCGGCGATGAACGGCACCATTTTGTCACCGCGTCGGCCGGCGAAAACTGGCACGCGTTTGTGCAGTGGACCGTCGACCAGGGCCTCGGCGGCCTGGAAAACCTGTCGCTGATTCCGGGCACGGTGGGGGCGGCGCCTATCCAGAATATCGGCGCCTATGGCCTCGAAATCAAAGACGTATTCCACAGCGTGACGGTGTTCGATCCGGCCAGCGGCGAAACGCGCGTGATGGATGGCGCGGCGTGCCGTTTCGGCTATCGCGACAGCGTGTTCAAACACGAAGGCAAGCATCTCATCATTCTCGATGTGACCTTCGCGCTGCCCAGGCAATGGACGCCCAACCTGCGCTACGCCGAACTGGCGGCGGAACCGGACCTAACCTCGCCGCGCAAGATCGCCGACGCGGTGATCGCCATCCGCCGCCGCAAGCTGCCCGATCCCGCTGTGATCGGCAACGCCGGCAGCTTCTTCAAGAACCCCGTGGTGCCGGGCGCGCAATGCATGGCGCTGCTGGCGCGCTTCCCGGATATGGTGCACCACGCGCAGCCCGACGGCAGCGAGAAGCTGGCCGCCGGCTGGCTGATCGATCAATGCGGATGGAAGGGCAGGAGCCTCGGTGCGGCCGGCGTCTATCCGAAACAGGCGCTGGTGCTGGTGAATAACGGCGGCGCCACCGGTGCCGACGTGGTGGCGCTGGCCAAGGCCATACAGGCCGACGTGCGGGCGCGCTACGGCGTGCTGCTGGAGCCGGAGCCGGTGTTCATCTAGGGCGCGCCGCCTGCACCAGCTCAATCGCACTGCGGGCGTCTTCCGGATACAGCGAACTGCCGGTACGGCAGGCGGCGCGCAGCGCGGCGTCGCTGATGCCGGGCAGCGCCTCGCCCGTCACCGATAAGCTGATGCGGTGCAGCTGGCTGGTGACGATGGACCGGCGCGAGGCCATGTTAAGGATCACGCCAAATTCATCGTGGCCGATGCGTGCCACCAGATCGCCGGGGCGGCATTCGCGTTCGATGCGGCGCGAGATATCGGTCAGCGCTTCCGGCAGCTTGTCGATGCCTTCGACCCGCACCACCGCCACGCCAAGATTGCCATGGCCGGCCTGCGACGCCGCCGCCAGCTTGGCTTGCAGCTGTTCATAGAAGAAGGAGCGGTTGGCGGTGCCGCTGGCTTCATCCAGCGTCATGCGCTGCTTGAGCACATTCGGGCCTTCCTGCGTGGCGCGCTGCATCAGCATGGCCGTCATATCGGCCAGCAGCTGCGCGATCTCGGCTTCGTACTGGTTGAACTGGCGCGGCTCTTTCCACACCAGCTTCATGACGGCGATGGCTTGGTCGGCCGCGAGCAGCGGCACGATCACCATCGCGCGCAGGCCGACCTTGCGGCAGGCCTCGCGGTTGACGCGGTCGTCGGTTTCGCTGTCGGTGCACAGCGCGGCGGTGCGGCTGGTCAGCACACGGCCCGACAGGCTGTTCGCCACCTTCATGCGCAAGCCCAGTTGCGCTTCCGCCAGCCCGCTGGCCGAGCGGTAGACGATGGCGTCGTCCTCCAGCAGCTCGACCACGGCGCCGTCGGCGCCGGTCAGCTCGACCGCCTTGGCGGATGCGGTGTCCATCACCGCGCTCAGGTCATTCCCGAGACCGACCAGTTGGACTTGCGCCTCAATGATGGCCAGCAGTTTGTGTGCAGGTATATTCATCGTCGTAAAAAAAGCAGACCTTGGTCTGCTTTTCAGTTTAGCCGAAGTGGCAAACGTATTCGAGGGTTTCCACCGTTTCGATATCGAATTTGCTGTTGCCGGCCACTTTGAACTCGGTGCCGGCGCCGTAGGTCTGCCATTCGCTGGCGCCGTCCAGGCGCACCTTGCACACGCCGCCGACGATTTCCATGATTTCCGGCGCGCCGGTGTTGAAGGTCAGGCTGGAAGGGAAGATGACGCCCACGCTTTTCTTGCTGCCGTCGGCCAGGACGACGGTGTGCGAGACGCATTTGCCGTCGAAGTAGATATTGGCTTTCTTGACGACGCTGACTTGATCGATTTGTGCACTCATGCTGCTGTTTTCCTTAGTTCGAGGGGGTAAGACCGGGCAACTGGTCCGCGCTGATGACGCGGTTGCGGCCACCGTGCTTGGCGGCGTACAGGGCCCGGTCGGCTTGCCGGATCAGCTCATCGACGCTGCTCGCCGGCGACGGCACCACACTGGCCACGCCGATCGACATGGTCACGCATGAGAATTCCGTGGTCGCCTGCGGATTTTCAATCGCGAGCTGCTCCAGGTGGCGGCGGCATGACTCGGCCACGATCAGCGCCCCAGTCAATTCAGTCTCCGGCAGGATAATCGCGAATTCCTCGCCGCCGTAGCGCGCGGCCAGGTCGGCCGGGCGCTTCAGGTGTTCGGTTAACACCGCGGCCACTTTTTTCAGGCATAGATCGCCCGCCAGGTGGCCGAAGCTGTCGTTATACAGTTTGAAGAAGTCGACGTCGCACATCATCAGCGTCAGCGGCTTCTTGTCGCGCTGGCCGCGCTGCCATTCGATGCGCATGGTGTCGTCGAAGCGGCGGCGGTTGGCAATGCCGGTCAGGCCGTCCAGCGCCGCCAGCTTTTGCAGTTCGATGTTGGCATCGGCCAGCTGCTTCTGGCTCTCGCGCAGGAAGCGGAAGGCCTGGTCGCGTTGCAGGCGGCTGATGTGGGCGCCCGAGTGGTAGCGCACGCGCGCGAGCAGTTCCAGCTTGTCCGGCAGCTTGACCATGTAGTCGTTGGCGCCCATGGCAAAGCTGTGCGCCTTGAGCTTGGGATCTTCCTTGGCCGACAGCACGATCACCGGCACGTGGCGCAGGCCTTCCTCGCCGCGGTATTGGGTGATCTGGCCGAAGCCGTCGATGGTTGGCATCACCAGGTCTTGCAGGATCACGGTGGGCTGCAATTGCAGCGCCGTCTCCAGCGACTTGGTGGCGTCGGTCACGTAGTGGAATTCGATGTCCGGCTGGTCGCTCAGCATGCGCCGCACGGCTTCAACGATGATCAACTGGTCGTCTACCAGCAGTACGCGTACTTTGAAGGTGGTCAGGACCGGCTCTTGATCTGCTGCGATTACTTGTGCTTCCGACATCAGGATTCTCTTTAGTTTTATTTGCCACCCAGGGTGCTGCGCAAGACCGGCCCGATCTTCGCCAGCGGTAAAATCATCTGCGCCGCGTCCAGTTCGGCCGCCGCGCGCGGCATGCCGTACACCGCGCTGCTGGCCTGGTCCTGGGCGATGGTGGTCTGGCCGGCGCGGCGCATGGCCAGCAAGCCCTCGGCGCCGTCGCGGCCCATGCCGGTCAATAGTACACCAACCGCCTCGCCCTTCCAGTGTTGGGCCACGCAGTGAAAGAATACGTCGACCGAGGGGCGGTAGGCGTAGTCCTTGGGATTGGCATCGTAACGCAAGCGATGGTTTTGATCCAGCGTCAGGTGGTCGTTGCTCTTGGCGATCAGGACCACGCCGGCCGCCAGCTCGTCGCCTTCCTCGGCCGAGCGCACCGGCATGTCCAGCTGCTCGCCCAGCCAACGGGCGAAGTTGTCGGCGAAGTGCTGGTCGATGTGCTGCACCACCACGATGGCGCAGCCGCGCGGCGGCTTCCAGCCGGCCAGCATCTTGGACACCGCCACCGGGCCGCCGGTGGAGGCGCCGATCGCCAGCAGGGAAGTGACCTTTTCGGTATCGTGCGCATCGGCGCCGCCGTTGCCATTGCCGTTGGCGGCGCTCTTGGGCAGCATGGCCTGGTTGCCACCGCTGTGGCGTATCAGCTTGTCCATGGTGCGGATCTTGGCCAGCAGCTCGGCGTCGCCGCCCGGCTGGCCTTGCAGCACCGGCGTCGCCGTCACGTCCAGGGCGCCGGCGCCCAGCGCGCGGAACACCTGGTTGACGTTGTCCTGCGGGCGCCCGGTCACGATCAGGATGGCGCACGGGCTTTGCTCCATGATCTGGCGCGTGGCTTCCACGCCGTCCAGCTCCGGCATGTTAAGGTCCATCAGCACCAGGTCGGGGCGGTGTTCCACGCACATGCGCACCGCCTCGGCGCCGGTGCGGGCGATCCACAGCACCTGATGCTCGGCGGTGCTGGCGACCACGCGCCGCAGCGCTTCGGCCGCCATGGCGACATCGTTGGCGATGGCGATCTTCATCTGCGGGCGTCCCCAATCAAATCGCTGACGGCGTCGAGCAGCGTCTCGTCGTGGAAGCTGCCCTTGGTCAGATAGTAGTCGGCGCCTGCCGAAAGGCCGCGTGCGCGGTCTTCGGGGCGGTCTTTGTAAGAGACTATCATGACTGGCAGCTTGTGCAGATGTATATCTTTTTTAATCAATGTGACCAATTCGATACCATCCATGCGCGGCATGTCGACGTCGGTGATCACCAGGTCGTAGTCGCCGCTGCGCACCACGTTCCAGCCGTCGATGCCGTCGATGGCGATATCGACCAGGAAGCCGCGGCTGAGCAGCAGCTTGCGCTCCATCTCGCGCACGGTGAGCGAATCGTCGACCACCAGAATACGCTTGGTCTTGCGGCGCTCGGCGGCGTCCGACTTGGCCAGTTGATGCAGGCCGCCTTCGTGCAGCAGTTTGTCGATCGACAGCAGCAGATCCGGCACGTCGAGAATCAGCACCGGCTCGCCGTCGTCCAGCAGGGCGGCGGCCGAGATGTCGCGCATCTTGCCGAAGATCGGATCGATGGCTTGCACCGCCAGGCTTTGCTCGCCGCGGATGGCTTCCACCACCAGCGCGTAGCGGCGCGCGCCGGCGCCGATCACCACCACCGGCAGTTCGGCGCTGCCGGCGTCGGTGTCGCCCAGCTCCAGCGCTTGCGAGGCCGAGACCAGGCCGAGATGTTCGCCGCCCAGATCGAAGAACTGCTTGTTCTCCAGCGTGTGGATGGCGTTTTGCGCCACTTTGAGCACGCGTTCCACCTGCACGATGGGCACGGCGTAGGCCTCGCCCTTCACGTCCACCACCAGCGCCCGCACGATGGATTGCGTCAGCGGCAGGGTGATGCAGGTGCGGAAGCCGACGCCGTATTCGGACTCGATGCGCACGGTGCCGTTTTGCGAGCGTATGGTTTCGTGCACGATGTCCAGGCCGACGCCGCGGCCGGAAATTTCGGTGATGTTGTCCTTCAGGCTGAAGGCCGGCAGGAACAGGAATTCCATCAGCTCCGCCTGCGACATGGAAGCCGCCATCTGGGCCGGCGCCATTTTGCGGTCGATCACGCGGGTGCGGATTTTTTCGATGTCGACGCCTTTGCCGTCGTCGCTGATTTCGATGCTCAGCATGCCGGCGCGGTGCTTGGCCTCCAGCACGATGGTGCCGGTGCCCGGCTTGCCGGCGGCGATGCGTTCGGCCGCGCTGTCCATGCCGTGGTCGATGGCGTTGCGCAGCATGTGATTGAGCGGGCTTTCGATCCTGGCCAGGATGTCGCGGTCGACCAGCGTGTCTTCGCCGATGATGTGCAGCCTTACATCCTTGCCAAGGTTGCGCGCGAGGTCGCGCACCATGCGCGGGAAGTGCTGCACGCCGTCGCGGAAGGGCCGCATGCGCATGGTCAGCACTTCGTCCACCATCGATTGCGAAACGCCCAGCAGGCGGCGCTCGTAGGCTTCGATGTCGGCGATGTGCTCCAGCACGAACTGCTTGAGCGGATGGGTCTTTTGCAGCGCCAGCAGGGATTTTTCCTTCAGGCTGGCGTCGCTGCTGTTGGAGATGGCTTCGTGCAGTTGCTCGATCACGGAGAACAGGCTGCTCTGGTTGCGCTTGAAGCGCTGCATGTTCTGGATGAACGGGTGCATCTGGTGCGCGTTGATGCGCGATTCGCTGGCCAGCGACAGCAGCTTGTCGAAGTTTTGCGCGTGCTTCATGGGCGCCGGAGCGCGGCGCTCGTGCGCGTCCTCCACGGCCGGGGCGGGCGCAGCCGGTGCGGCTGGCGGCGCGGCCGTGGTCAGCGGGGCTGGCGCGGGCGGGGGCGGTGGCAGACCCACCGGTTCTGGCAGGAAGGCGATGGTGGTGATGGCGTTCAGCGTTTTTTTGATTGGTTCGCTGTTTTCGGCCAGCCAAGCGTCGACGCCGTTGTCCTGCAAGCGCGACGCCTGCAAGATCAGGTCGACGCCGGCCAGCAGCACGTCGACGCGGTTCGGCGTCAATGCCAGCTTGCCGTTTTGCGCGGCGATGAAGGCATCCTCCATGCCGTGCGCCAGTTGCACCACCACTTCCAGCCCGACGATGGCGGCCGCGCCCTTGATCGAGTGGGCCGCGCGCATCATCGACTCGACCGCGCTGGCGTCGTCCTTCAGGCGCTCCATGGCCAGCAGGCCGTCGGTCAGGATTTGCGTCTGGCTGTCTGCCTCCATGCGGAACAGGTCCAGCATGGAGAACTGGCTCAGGTCTCCGTTGTTATCGACGCTCATCGTAGGGTTCTCGCGAGTTGATAGCCGATCAGCGCTTCATCCAGCACGCCGATACGCATGTCCTGATGCGTGATCACGCCGCTGAGGAAGCGGGACAAGCCCTTGTTGATGGTGGCGGCCGGCGCCTGCACGCTGGCGCCGGCATAGCGCAGGATGCCATGCAGGTCCGCCACCGGCAGCGCGTAGGCCTGGTCTTCCCATTGCGTCAGCAGCAGGCGCGCGAAGGTGTGGCTGTGGGTGGCGGCTTCGCCTTCGCTTTCGTCGATGCCCAGCAGGTCGGCCAGCGACATGCATGGATACAGCGTGCCGCTCACATTGACGATGCCGCTCAGGCCACGCCCGCTGCGGTGCGGCAGGCGGTGCGGCCTGGCACTGGGGGCGACGGAGACAAACATGCGGGTCGGCAGCGACAGCCATTCGCGGCCGATGCGGAACACCAGGCAGGAGAGGTCCTGCTGCTGGCCTTCGCCGGCGTCGCGGCGGAAGTGGGCGGCCCATTCCTTCTTGTAGTCGTCGCTGACCGGACGTTGCAGGTTTTGCTGGGCGGCGGCGGCGTAGACTTCGCAGTTGCGGCAGTGGACGTGCTGTTGCAGCTTGTCGCAGCTTTGGTCGCCGTTCACGCCGATGCGGTTCCAGCAGGCTTCGATGATGGTTGTGCTCATGGCTTGGCGTCCAAGGATGCCTGCTGGCGTTTGTAGATGCGGGCGGCGCGCGCCTTGAGCGCGGCGGCGCCGGCGGCGTCGTTATTGGCCTCGGCCAGCAGCGCCAGATGGCACAGCGCTTCGTAGTGGTCGGGCTGGAGGTAGATGCAGCGCTTCCAGTAGTCCGCGGCCATCTGCGGCTTGTTGGTCAATTCGTTCAGCAGGCCGAGGATGAAGTAGGCTTCGGCCGATTCAGGATGCTGGGCGAGGTGGTCGCGGCACGCGCGCTCGGCGGCTTTGACATCTCCAAGATCGGCAAGACGGCGCGCCTCGGCCAGCAGATCAACGACCGGCGCGGCAGCGGGCGGCGTGGCGGCGGCAGGGCGGCTACGGCTGGACGGGACGGCCGGCGGCAGCGAGGGCGGCGAGGCGATGGTGCGGGCGGCGCGCGGCGGCGCCGGCTTGGCCTTGTCCGCGCCGCGCGGTGTGTGCAGCGGCTTGCGCGCCGGTGTTGCCACCTCCTTCCGCAAGCCGAACGCCTGGTTGTACGGCAGCGGAGAAAAGCCGTGCTGGCAGAACGACGGCACTTCCGCATAGCCGGCAAACAGCTGGCCGTCATCCATCAGCAGCGCCGCCAGCTTGGCGATGGCGGCCTTGGTGGTCGGCTTGTCGAAGTAGATCAGCAGATTGCGGCAGAACACCACATCGTAATAGGCGCTGCGCGTGCTCAGATCGAACTCCAGCAGGTTGCCCTGCTTGAAGCGCACCTGCTTGCGTATGGCGTCGTTGATGCGGTAGTCGCCGTCGCCGTCGCTGGTGAAATGCTGGTCGCGGAACGACAGATCCTGCGCGCGGAAGGCATTGCGGCCATAGATGCCGCTCTTGGCGCGCTCTACGCAGGCCGGGCTGATGTCATAGGCGTCGATCATGAAATTCCGCGGCGGGATGCCGGCATCGGCCAGCACCATGGCGATGGTGTAAGGCTCCTCGCCGCCGGCACAGGGAATCGACAGGATGCGCACCAGCCGGTCGCGGTCGGCCTTCAGCCGCGCGCGCACAAATTCGGTCATGGCGGCGAAGGCCTGCGCATCGCGGTAGAACCACGATTCCGGCACCACCACCAGCTCCACCAGCGCGGTCAACTCTTCCGGCGTCATGTGCTCAAGGTAGGCGTCATGATCGGTGACGGCGGTTTGCTCCATGCGGTTCTTGATCGCGCGCTCCACCACCGACTTGGACAGACTCAAGCCGGTCGCCGCGCGCAGCATGGATTGGGCCGGCGTCATGCTGCGCTATTCGCCGGTTGAAACAGCAGGGCACGCAGTTCGGCCGGCAGCAATTGCGTCAGTTCCACCAGTTGCAGCATGCCATGGCCGTCGCTGACCACCTGGCCGAGGAAGGGCGCGGCCTGCACCCCGCTGTCGAGCAGCAGCTCCTCGCGCACTTCCTGCACGCCCTGCACGCGCTCCGCGCGCAGGCCCAGTTGATGATGCGTGCCTTCCGGCGCCACGTAATCGGCCACGATGATGCGCGTGTCGAAATGGTCCTCGCCGCTGGGCAGGCCGGCGGCCCGGCACAAGTCGATCACCGGCACCGAGGCGCCGTGCAGGTCCAGCAGACCGGCCACCATGTCCGGCGCCAGCGGCAACTGCTTGAGCTCCACCAGCGGCAGCACGCGCACCACATCGCGCAGGCGCAAGCCGTAACGATCGGCGCCGATGTGGAAGACGAGAAGCTTCATCGCGCGTTCCGCCTACACCGTCACGGCGAAGTTGGCGACGCTGGTCTGCAAGTCGCCGGCCGCGTATTGCAGCTGGTGCACCGCCTCGCTGGTGGCCTTGAGCGATTCCACCGTCTGCTGGGTGGCGTCGTTCAGCTGCATCATGGTGGCGGTGATCTGCTCCGCGCCGACGGCCTGCGACTGCATCCCTTGCAGCACCACGTCGAACTGCGGCGCCAGTTTCTGCACCTGGTCCATCACGCCGGACAGCTGGTCGGTCACGGCGCGTACCTCGCCCACGCTGCGGCGGATCTCCTCCGAGAATTTGTCCATGCCCATTACGCTGGCGGAAACGGCCGACTGCATCTCTTTCAGCATCTGTTCGATATCCCAGGTGGAGACCGAGGTCTGGTCGGCCAGGCGGCGGATTTCGGTGGCGACCACCGAGAAGCCGCGTCCCGCCTCGCCGGCCTTCTCGGCCTCGATGGCGGCATTCAGCGACAGGATGTTGGTCTGGTCGGCCACCTTGGTGATGGTGGTCAGCACACTGTTGATGTTGGAGGCTTTTTCCGACAGCGCCGCCAGTTTGGCGTTGATCGAATCGGTGGCGGACACCATGTTCTGCATGGTGCTGTCCATGCGCTTCAGATTGTTCTGCGCGGTGGCGGTGGCGCTGGTGGTGTAATCCGCCACGGCGGTGGCTTCTTCCATGGTCTTCAGCAGCTGCGAGGTATTGGAGGAGATTTCCTTGGTGGTGCTGAGGATCTCGACGCTGGTCTGGGCCTGCTCGATGCCGGTGGCTTCCTGCTGCTTGGCCGAGGCGGCGATCTCGGTGGCCGAGGTGGTGACCTGGATGCCGGCCTTCTGCACATTGTTCAGCAGCGCGCGCAGGTTTTCAAACATGCGGTCCAGGCCCTTGGCCAGCTTGCCGATGGCGTCTTCGCCCTGCACTTCGATCTTGCCGGTCAGGTCGCCGTCGGCGGCCTTGGACACCACGCCCAGCAGGGAGTCGACCTTGGACCTGAGCAGATTGGAGGCAGCCAGCTGATTGGCCTGATTGTCCTGGATGGCTTGCGCCATGCGGTTGAATTCTGTGCTGACCTGGCCCAGCTCATCGGCCGACAGCACGTGCGCGCGCGCCGCCTGGTCGCCGCCGGCGATACGGCCGACCGCCTGGGTCAGGTTGTTCAGGGGCGCCAGCAGCGAACGCGCCAGCAGCCATGCGACACCCATCGAAAGCACCACGCAGGCCAGGCCGCCGCCGGTCAGCACCATGCGCATGGTTTCCTGCGACTGTTCGGAAGCGGCGGAGCGCAGGGCCAGCAGGCGCTTTTCCTCGTCCGCCGCCTCGTTCATGAATTTGTAGATCTCGCCGATGTTGGAGGTGGCGGCGCCCGACAACTGTGGCGTGCGGCCCATGGCGTCGGCGGCGCCGGCCTTGTCGCCCATGTCCTGGCGTAGCTTGAGCTGGGAGTCGATCACCTCCTTGATCCACACATGGATCATCTGCTCCAGCTTCTTGAAGCGCGCCACTTGTGCCGGATTGTCGGCGGTGAGCTTTTGCAGCGCGCCGATGGAGGCCGGCAGGTCCGTCATTTCCTTGCGGGCGCGCTCAAGGCGCTGCGCGGTGCCGGTCAGGTAGTAGCCGCGCGCTTCCACCTGGACTTGCAGCAGGTCGTTGCGCAGCACGTCGATGGCCTGGATCACATCCATCGTGTGCCGGTCCCACGCGTTGGCTTCCGACAGGATGTTGAAGCGGTTGTAAGCGATCGACAGCAGCACCAGGATGATGGCGAGGATGGCGCTGAAACCCAGATACAGCTTCTTCTTGATACTCAGGTCTTTAAACATTTTTTCTCCAGGACTGGCGGGGACCGGCTTGCAAGCGGCATTGTCCCATACCGGCCATCTTTATGGTATTCAGGCCGCAACCGAAAAGGTGGCGACACTGCTTTGCAGTCCGCCGGCCGCGTACTGCAACTGGTGGACCGCCTCGCTGGTCGACTTCAGCGACTCCACGGTTTGCTGGGTGGCGTCGTTCAACTGCATCATGGTTTCGTTGATCTGGGCGGCGCCCACGGCCTGCGACTGCATCCCTTGCAGGACCTGATCGAATTGCGGCGCCAGTTTCTGCACCTGATCCATCACGCCGGACAGTTGATTGGTCACGGCGCGCACTTCGCCGACGCTGCGGCGGATCTCTTCCGAGAACTTGTCCATGCCCATCACGCTGGCGGAGACGGCGGACTGCATCTCCTTGAGCATCTGCTCGATGTCCCAGGTGGAGACCGAGGTCTGGTCGGCCAGGCGGCGGATTTCGGTGGCGACCACCGAGAAGCCGCGTCCCGCCTCGCCGGCCTTCTCGGCCTCGATGGCAGCGTTCAGCGACAGGATGTTGGTCTGGTCGGCCACCTTGGTGATGGTGATCAGGACGCTGTTGATGTTGGAGGCTTTTTCCGACAGCGCCGCCAGCTTGGCGTTGATCGAGTCGGTGGCGCTGACCATGGTCTGCATGGTGCCGTCCATGCGTTTCAGGTTGCCCTGGGCGTCGGCGGTGGCGTGGGTGGTGTAGTCGGCCACCGAGGTGGCTTCCTCCATGGTCTTGACCAGATGCGAGATATTGGCCGAGATTTCCTTGGTGGTGGCCAGGATCTCGACGCTGGTCTGGGCCTGCTCGACGCCGGTGGCCTCCTGCTGCTTGGCCGAGGCGGCGATCTCGGTGGCCGAGGTGGTGACCTGGATGCCGGCCTTCTGCACGTCGTTGAGCAGGGTGCGCAGATTGTCGAACATGCGGTCCAGCCCATCGGCCAGGCGGCCGATGGCGTCCTCGCCGCGCACCTCGATCTTGCCGGTCAAATCGCCGGCGGCGGCCTTGGACACCACGCCAAGCAGGGAGTCGACCTTGGACTTGAGCAGATTGGTGGCTGCCTGCTCCTTTTCCTGGCTGTCCTGTATCGCCTGCGCCATCTGGTTGAAGGCGCCGGACACCTGGCCCAGTTCATCGCGCGAGCTGACTTCCACGCGCGCGTCCTGTTCGCCGCGCGCGATGCGGTCCACCACGGCGCTCAGGCGCACCAGCGGCGCGGCCAGCGCGGTGGACAGCAAGCCGCCAATGGTCAGCGCCAGCACCACGCAAATGGCGCCGCCAAGCGCCAGTACCACCTGCATGGACTGCGTCAACGCGGAGGAGGTCTGGATCCGGGCCGCCAGCAGGCGGTCCTCCTCGGCCATCGCGTCCTCAATCAGCTTGCGTATCTCGCCCATCATGCTGCTGCCGGCCTGCACCTCGCTGAGGGCTGCCGACGAGATAGCGGCGCCGCTGCGCGTCTGCGCGCGCCGCTGTTCCATCTGCTGATGGACCACGGTGTTGAGCCATTGGTTGATCATGGGCGCCAGCCTTTTGAGGCGAGCCTGCTGCGACGGGTTGTCGGCGGTGAGGCGGGTGATTTCTTCCAGATGATGCAGGGCGGCGGTTTCACCTTCGGCGATCGGCCGGGCGATGCCCTCGTCGCCGGTCAGCAGGTAGCCGCGAATGCTGCTCTGGATTTGCAGCAGGGCGATCTCGATCTGGTTCGCCTCCAGCAGCACGCGCAGGGTATGCTGGTCCCACTTGCTGGCGGTGGAAAGGCTGCTGAAGTTGCTGTAGGCGGAGGCCAGCAGGACGACGATGATGGCCACAATGGCGCCGAATCCGCCGGCGAGTTTTTTCTTGATACTGAGATCTTTCAGCATGGTTGCTCCACTCTCGATCAGACGTAGGGCCAATGTATCAAAAAAATGGCCGCTCAGCGAGCGGCCATTTTTGCCTGTGGGGCGCGAAAGCTTACTGGCCGCGCTTCAGGCGCGCGTTGGCGGCGATGCGCATGCGCAGGGCGTTCAGTTTGATGAAGCCGCCGGCGTCGGCCTGGTTGTAGGCGCCGCCGTCCTCGTCGAAGGTGGCGATGTTCATATCAAACAGGGAGTCGGTCTTGGAATCGCGCGACACCACGATCACATTGCCCTTGTACAGCTTGACGCGCACCCAGCCGTTCACGGTTTGCTGGGTGTGGTCGATCAGGGTTTGCAGCGCGACGCGTTCCGGCGCCCACCAGTAGCCGTTGTAGATCAGCGAGGCGTAGCGCGGCATCAGGTCATCCTTCAGGTGCGCCACTTCGCGGTCCAGGGTGATCGACTCGATGGCGCGGTGGCCCTTCAGCATGATGGTGCCGCCCGGGGTTTCGTAGCAGCCGCGCGACTTCATGCCGACGTAGCGGTTTTCCACCAGGTCCAGACGGCCGATGCCATGCTTGCCGCCCAGGCGATTCAGTTCGGTCAGCACGGTGGCTGGCGACATGCGCACGCCGTTGATGGCGACGATGTCGCCTTTCTCGTATTCCAGATCGACGTATTCGGCCTGGTCCGGCGCCTTTTCCGGGCTGACGGTCCAGCGCCACATCGATTCCTCGGCTTCGGCGCTTGGGTTTTCCAGGTGGCGGCCTTCGAACGAGATGTGCAGCAGGTTGGCGTCCATCGAGTAGGGCGCGCCGCCGTTCTTGTGTTTCATGTCGATGGCGATGCCGGCGTCTTCGGCGTATTTCAGCAGCTTCTCGCGCGACAGCAGATCCCATTCACGCCATGGGGCGATCACTTTCACGCCCGGTTTCAGCGCGTAGGCGCCCAGTTCGAAGCGCACCTGGTCGTTGCCCTTGCCGGTGGCGCCGTGCGAGATGGCGTCGGCGCCGGTTTGGTTGGCGATCTCGATCAGGCGCTTGGCGATCAGCGGACGCGCGATCGAGGTGCCCAGCAGGTATTCGCCTTCGTACACGGTGTTGGCGCGGAACATCGGGAATACGAAGTCGCGCACGAATTCCTCGCGCACGTCGTCGATGTAGATGTTCTCAGGCTTGATGCCGAATTTCAGCGCCTTGGCGCGTGCCGGTTCCAGCTCTTCGCCCTGGCCCAGGTCGGCGGTGAAGGTGACGATTTCGCACTGGTAGTTATCTTGCAGCCATTTCAGGATGACGGAGGTATCGAGGCCGCCCGAGTAGGCGAGGACTACTTTTTTAATATCGCTCATGATGATTCTCTTTAGGTGATTACTTGGTTTCGATGCGCGGGTTCAGATTCGACCCAGCAGCAGGTACTCGATCAGTGCTTTTTGAATGTGCAGGCGGTTTTCCGCCTCGTCCCACACCACCGATTGCGGGCCGTCGATGACGTCGGCCGAGACTTCCTCGCCCCGGTGGGCCGGCAGGCAGTGCATGAACAGCGCGTCCGGCGCGGCGCGCGCCATCTTGGCGCTGTCGACGATCCAGCCGTCGAAGGCTTTCAGGCGGGCGGCGTTTTCCTCTTCGTAGCCCATGCTGGTCCAGACGTCGGTGTTGACCAGGTGCGCGCCCTCGCAGGCGTCGGCCGGGTTGGCGAACAAGGTGAAACGGTCGGTGGAGACCAGCGACATGTCCATCTCGTAGCCGTGCGGCGTCGAGACGTTGACGTGGAAGCCGAATACCTCCGCCGCTTGCAGCCAGGAGTACAGCATGTTGTTGGCGTCGCCCACCCAGGCCACGGTCTTGCCGGTGATCGAGCCGCGGTGCTCGATGTAGGTGAAGATGTCGGCGAATACCTGGCAGGGGTGATGTTCGTTGGTCAGGCCGTTAATCACCGGCACGCGCGAATTGGCGGCGAAACGCTCGATGATGTCCTGGCCGAAGGTGCGCACCATGATGATGTCGCACATGCGCGACATGACCTGGCCGGCGTCTTCCACCGGCTCGCCGCGGCCCAGTTGGGAATCGCGGGTGTTGAGGTAAATGGCGGCGCCGCCCAGCTGGTGCATGCCGGCCTCGAACGAGAGGCGGGTGCGGGTCGAGTTCTTGTCGAACACCATGACCAGCGTGCGGTCGATCATCGGGTGGTAGATCTCGTAATTCTTGAACTTGCGCTTGATGATGCGCGCGCGTTCGATCACGTACTCATACTCGTCCAGCGTGAGGTCGGAAAATTGCAGGTAATGCTTGATCGGTTTTTGGATAGGCATAATGACAACTGACAGATGGCTGTAGCTCAGCCGAACAATTATAAAGGTAATTCGGCGGGCGGGGCTAATTACCACAGATTATGCTCGTCGGGGCGGCGCTCGTGCGCGATATGTAGTATATTACACATTACCATGCCGATTCCCGCCCATACTCCCGCCATCGCCCGTCCTCTGGCCCGCACCGAGGTCTACCGCACCCTGAAACAATGGATCGTCGATCTGACCCTGCAACCGGAGGAAACCATCCGCGACCTCGATCTGGCCGAGCGCCTTGGCGTGTCGCGCACGCCGGTGCGCGAAGCCCTGCGCCAGCTGGAGGACGAGGGGCTGGTGGTGACCAGCTTCCACAAGTGGACCAAGGTGGCGCCGGCCGAGCCGGCCGAGGCCATGCAGCTGTATCCGGTGGTGGCGGCGCTGGAGGGCATGGCGGTCCGGCTGGCCCTGGCGCATCTCACCGCCGGGGATCTGGCCGCGCTCGATCACAGCAACCGCGCGCTGGAACAGGCCATCCAGCAGGGCGACAGCGCCGCCGCCACCCGGCTGGACATGCAATTCCACGGCTTGCTGGTCGAGCGCAGCGGCAATGCCGAGATCGCCCGCCTGCTGGCCACGCTGCGGCCGCGCATCCAGCGCATCGAGCTGGCGTATTTTGGCGACCAGCCGATGGCGCTGGAATCGGTGCGCGATCACCAGGCCGTGCTGGCGGCGCTGCGCGACGGCGACGCCGATGCCGCCTGCGCCGCCGTTCAACGCAACTGGGAGTGGCAGCATACGCCGCTGCCGTCCATCAAGGAGTAGCACCATGAGCACCGCACTGATCGTCATCGATTTCCAGAACGCCGTTTTCATCGCGCCGGCGGCGCATCGGGCCGGGCTGGTGCTGGAGCGCATACGCGGGCTGATCGCGGCGGCGCGCGCCGCCAAGGTGCCGGTGGTCTACGTGCAGCACGCGGAACCGGATTGCGAATGGGAGGAGGGCAGCGACAGCTGGCGCTTCCCGCCAGCGATCGCGCCGCAGCCGGGCGACTTCGTCAGCGCCAAGCGCCAGTGCGACGCCTTCTTCGGCACCGGGCTGCGGGCCTGGCTGAATCAGCGGGCGATCACCCATGTGGTGATCTGCGGCTATGCCACCGAGTTCTGCATCGACACCAATGTGCGCCACGCCGCCAGCAGCGGCCTGGCCGTGACGGTGGCGGCCGATGCGCACACCACGCGCGACCGCCCGCACCTGGAGGCGGTGCGCATCATCGAGCACCATCAGGCCATCTGGCGCGGTTTCGGCGGCATCCAGCTGATCGACAGCGACGCCGTGCGCTTCGTGGAGGCGTGAGGCCATGGCCAAGCTCGTCACCGAACTGCTGCAACCGCCTGAGCACATCCCGCCCGGCTTCGCGTCGCTGAGCCAGGGCGTGTTTCACGCCTCCACCATCCTGTTTCCCGACGTCGCCTCGTTCCTGCGACGTCAGGAGCAGGCCGGGGTCGGCTACAGTTACGGCCAGAACGGCACGCCGACCCAGTACGCGCTGGCGGAAAAGCTGGCGCAGCTCGAAGGCGGCGGCCATACCATGCTGGTGCCCAGCGGGCTGGCGGCGATCACGCTGGTCAGCAGCCACGTGCTGTCGGCCGGCGACCATGTGCTGCTGCCGGCCGCCGTCTACGGGCCGACGCTGAGTGTGACGCGCGAACTGTTCGGCAAATGGGGCGTGCGTTGCAGCGTGTACCAGCACAGCGGCGCCGATATCGGTCAGTTGTTCGAACCGCGCACGCGGCTGGTGTGGGTGGAGAGCCCGGCCTCCAATTTGCTGGAAATGCAGGATGTGCCGGCGATTGTGGCGGCGGCGCATGCGCATGGCGCGCTGGTGGCGATGGACAACACCTGGGCCACGCCGCTGGGCTTCCGGCCGCTGGCGCATGGCGTCGACTTCTCGATACAGGCCCTGACCAAGTACGTGGGCGGCCATTCGGATCTGCTGATGGGCGCCGTGACGGTGGCCGATCCGCGGCGCTATCAGGAACTGCGCCAGACCGGCGAATTGCTGGGCTATTACGTGCCGCCCGACGAGTGCTTCCTTGCGCTGCGCGGCTTGCAGACCCTGGGCCTGCGGCTGGAGCGCCACTTCGCCTCGGCGCTGGCGATGGCGCGGATGCTGGAGCGGCAGGCGGCGGTGGCCACTGTGCACTATCCGCCGCTGCCGTCCGATCCGGGCCATGCGCTGTGGCGGCGCGATTTCAAACTGGGCAGCGGGCTGCTGTCGTTCACGCTGCGCCAGCCGGGATTGCCGGCGGTGGAGGCCTTTGTGGCAGCCCTGCGCTTTTTCAGGCTGGGCAACAGCTGGGGCGCGGTCCACAGCCTGGTGGCGGTGGCGCCGCTACAGAAGCCACGTGAAGGCTGGCTGATCCGCCTGCACATCGGCCTGGAAGATGTCGATGACTTGCTGGAGGATGTGCGGCAGGCGCTGGCCGCCGTGTCGCCGTGATCAGTGGTAGATCTGGCTGGCGGCCGGCTGCTGGTGCTCCGGCGCGGTCAGCGGCAGGTCCAGCGTGAAGGTGGTGCCCTCGCGCGAGCTGTGCACGGAAATCAGCCCGCCCATCAGCGACGTGACGATGTTGTAGCTGATCGACAGGCCCAGCCCGCTGCCGCCCTGTCCCAGCTTGGTGGTGAAGAAGGGATCGAAGATGCGCGACATGTGCTCGGGCGCGATGCCGCTGCCGTTGTCGCGGAAGGTCACCAGCACCCGGCCCTCGACCGGCGTGTGCGCGCGCAGCCACATGCCGCCGCTGCCGGCGCGGGTGAAGGCGTGCAGCAGGGCGTTGTTGATGAAGTTGGCGATCACCTGGCCGTAGGGGCCGGGATAGCTGTCCAGCACGATGGTGTCCGGGACGTCGGTGTCGATGCGGTGGCTGGAGGCGCGGATGCGGTTCATCATGGTGGCGATCACTTCCTGCGACACCTGCGCCAGGTTGAACTGGCGGCGCTGCTCGGTGGTGCGGTCGACCGCTACCTGCTTGAAACTGTTGACCAGGTTGGCGGCGCTGGTCAGGCCGCGCATCACCAGCTCGTGCGCCTTGCGCGCGTCCTCCAGATAGGTGGCCAGCGATGAGCGTTTCAGGCCGCTGCCGTTCATCTGCGCTTCCAGTTCCTCGGTCTTTTGCGCCAGCGTGCTGGCGATCAGCAGGCTGTTGCCGATCGGCGTATTCAGCTCGTGCGCCACGCCGGCCATCAGCGCGCCCAGCGCGGCCAGCTTTTCCTGCGACACCAGCTGGGTCTGCGCATCTTTCAATTGCCGGTACGCCTCGGCGTTGTCGAGCGCGATGGCGCCGTAGGCGCACAAGGTGCGGAAGATCAGGCGCTCGCGCGCGCCGTAGGCGTTGGCCTGCTTGCTTTGCACCGTCATCACGCCCAGCGCGCGCTCGCCCACCAGCAGCGGCACGTACAGCGCGCTGGTCATCAGCTCGGTGCCGGGGGCGAGGAAGATGTCGTCCGGGCCGGCGTCGGCCACGTAGATTTCGGTGCGCTCGCGCAGGCTGCGGGCGGCGTTGGCGCGCGGGTTGTCGATCTCGATGGTGTTGCCGGCCAGCGGCTGGCCATTCTCGATGCCGAACACGCGGCGGATGGTGTCGTGGCCCGGGTCGCACAGATAAATCGCCAGCGAATGGGCCGGCAGCAGCGCCTGCACGTGGCGGTGCAGCGCCTTGAACACGGCGCCGGCGTCGAGGTGGGTGGTGATCTCCTGGCCGATGACCGACAGGCGTTCCAGCGTGGCGGTGGTCTGTTGCAGCAACTGCACGCGGCGCACCTCGGCGGCCGCTAGCTCGCGGTGATGCAAACCTTCGGCACGCGCATGCTCGGTCTGGTGCTGCACCTGCATGGCGATGGCGCGATTGGTGGCGTCCTGGCTATGGGTCTTTTCGCGCGCGGCGGCGGCCAGCTGGGCCGACAGGTAAGCCTTGCGGTAATCGCCGATCTGCGCGTATTCGCGCGCCAGCGCGTCGTGCAGGTCGCCGGGCAGGGTGTAGCCGTTGATGTGGCCGGCCACCGCCAGCGCCTGGTGCAGGAAGTGCAGGGTGGCGTTGGGCTCGGTCATGCCGGCCGGCGCCGGCAGCCGGTGGCGCAGATGGATCACCGACATCACGCGCAGCGCCGCCACGTGGTTGTACAGATTGGCCTGTTCCTGCGCCAGCGCGGCGGCCTGTTCCGCCATCGCCAGCGCTTCCTGCGGACGGTCGAGGAAGCACAGCGCGTGCGCCTGCCCGCGCCGGGCGATGCTCAGGAAGTCGGCGTGCCGCAGGGCCGTGCCGCGCGCCTGCAATTTGCGGAAGGCGTCCAGCGCGGCGGTGTAGTCGGCCTTGTCCAGCCACAGGTCGCCCAGGTAGTGCAGGGCGGTGGCGTAGCTGCGCGCGCCGGACAGCGGTGCCAGGATGTGCAGCGCTTCTTGCAGCAGCTCCTCGGTGGCGTCCAGCCGGCCCAGCCGGCGCATGGTGTCGGCGGTGTGCATCAGGCAGACGCCGATGCTGCGCGGCCAGCCGGCGCGGCGCGCCAGCCCGAGCGCGCTTTCCATCCATTCCAGCGCCGCGTGGTGGTCGTTGAGGATGGTGAAGTCGAGGCCGATGTTGACGGCGGCGGTGATCGCCATGCGCAACTGGCCGGTTTCCAGCGCCGCCTCGTAGCAGCGCAGGTAGTGGCCGGCGGCGGCGCCGAAATCGCTGGCCTGGCTGGCGGCCAGGCCGTAGTAGTCGTAGATCCAGCTGGCCACGGCCGGCAGCGCCTCCTCCTGCGGCGTGAAGCGCTGGCTCCAGCGCCGCTGTGCGCTGGGCAGGTCGTGCAGCACGCTCCAGCGGGCGTTGACGGCGTCGGCGATGGCGCAGCGCTGGGCGTCGCCGGCTTCGCGCGCGGCGCCGGCCATGTGTTCGAGTTCGGCTTCGGCGCGCGGGTGGTCGCCGCTGTCGATGGCGATCCAGGCGCGCAGCCAGTGGGCGTCGGCGCGGCCGAGCGGCTGGCCGATGGCGGCGAAGCGGGCGCAGGCCTCGGCCGCCTGTTCCTCCGCGTCCTCCAGCCGGCCGGACAGCCAGGTGGCCTCGGCGCGCACCAGCAGGAAGCGGGTGGCGATGGCCTGGGCGTCCGCCGCGGGCAGGCCGGCGGCCGGCAGCAGGGTCAGGCCTTCGGCGGCCAGTTCCAGGGCGCGCGGCGTGTCGCGCTGGCGCAGGTGCCAGCACAGCGGCAGCAGCACCGGGAGGCGCGCGGGACCGTGCAGGGGCGGCAGGGCGGCCTCCCAGTCGGCTATCGCGTCTTCCAGCGCAAACATGTCCATGACACCCCCAAGGCTAATTGCCTCAAAGCATTATAGACACAAAACCTTGTTTTTAATACAGGGTCTGTGAGGATTCATGCAAGAGCTGGCCGTACAGGGTATGCCGCATCCTGGCGATCTTGCCCTCTTCGACGGCGGCCAGCACCGCGCACTGGGGTTCGATCAGGTGGCGGCAATTGTAGAACTTGCAGTGCCCGAGGTATGGCGCAAATTCTACGAAAGCGCGCTCCAGCATGCCCTCGCTCAGATGGTAGAGGCCGAACTCCTGGAAGCCGGGCGAATCGATGATGGCCGAATCCGGCCCCAGCTCGGGCAGGGTGTACAGGCGGGTGAAGGTGGTGGTGTGCTTGCCGGTGTCCAGCGCGGCCGAGATTTCGCGGGTGGCGATGTCGGCTTCCGGGATCAAGAGGTTGATCAGCGAGGACTTGCCCATGCCGGACTGGCCGATCAGGATCGACGACTGGCCGGCCAGCAGCGGTTTCAGCAGGGCCAGGGTTTGCTCCGGCCGGCCCTTGGCCGACACCTCGTGCACCGGGTAGCCCAGCGCGGCGTAGGGCGCCACGCGGGCGCGGGTGCGTTCCAGCGCCTCCACCACGTCGGTCTTGTTGAGGATCAGGTGGGCCTTGATGCCGGCCGCCTCGGCCGCCACCAGCGCGCGCGAGACCAGGTCGTCGGTGAAGCCGGGCTCGGTGGCCACCACGATGAACAGCTGGGTCAGATTGGCGGCCAGCAGCTTCGACTTGTACTGGTCCGAGCGGTACAGCAGGGTCTTGCGCTCTTCGATCTGGTCGATCACGCCCTGGTCGGGCGAGGTCAGGGTGATGTGGACGATGTCGCCCACGGCCACATTGGTCTTCTTGCCGCGCGTGACGCATTGCAGCTTGAGGCCGTCCGACTCCGCCAGGTAGTGGCGGCCGTGGGCGGCGATGATGGTGGCGGTGCGCTGATCACTCATGCTTGCGCCGCCAGTTTCAGTTGACGGATGCGCACGCTGGCCGGCGGGTGCGAGTCGTAGAAGGCCGAGTGCAGCGGATCGGGCGTCAGGGTCGAGGCATTGTCCTCGTACATTTTCACCAGCGCCGAGACCAGGTCGCGGGCGTCGGTGTGCCGGGCGGCGAAGGCGTCCGCCTCGAACTCGTGCTTGCGCGAACCGATCGAGGTCAGCGGGTTGAACAGGAAGGTGAACACCGGCAGCACCAGCATGAACAGCAGCAGCACCATGGCGTCGTTGCTTTGCCCCGGCAGGGCCAGCGGGTTGACGCCCAGGCCGTCGTAGAACCACGGCTGGTTTTTCAGGTAGCCAAGCAGGGCCAGGAAGCCCAGCGACAGCGCGAAGATCGCGGCCAGGCGCTTGACGATGTGCTTGAGCTTGAAGTGGCCCAGCTCGTGCGCCAGCACCGCCTCGATCTCCTGCGGCTGCAAGCGCGCCAGCAGGGTGTCGAAGAAGACGATGCGCTTGCTGGCGCCGAAGCCGGAGAAGTAGGCGTTGCCGTGGGCGCTGCGCTTGGAGCCGTCCATCACGAACAGGCCGCGCGAGGCAAAGCCGACGCGGGCGATCAGCGCTTCGATGCGCGCCTTGAGCGATGCGTCCGCCAGCGGCGTGAACTTGTTGAACAGCGGCAGGATCAGGTTGGGCGCCAGCACCATCATCAGCAGTTGGAAGCCGGTCCACACCACCCAGGTGTACAGCCACCACAGGTCGCCGGCCTTGGCCATCAGGGTCAGCACCACCCACAGCAGCGGCAGGCCGAGCGCGATGCCGACGCCGGTCCACATGATCAGATCCTTGAAGAACAGGCCCTTGCCCATCTTGTTGAAGCCGAAGCGCTGCTCCAGCCCGAACTGGCGGTAGTAGTCGAACGGCAGGCTGACGGCGCCGGCGATCACGCTGTAGGCGCCGACCAGGGCGATCTGGTACCACATGCCGGGGCCGGTGACGGCGAACACTTGCAGCGACAGCCATTGCAGGCCGCCCAGCAGGGTAAAGCCGACCAGCACCAGGGTGTCGACCATCAGCGTCAGCAGGCCATACCTGGTGCGGGCGATGGTGTAGTCGGCCGCCTTCTGGTGGGCGGCCAGGGGGATTTTCTCAGCGAATTCGGCCGGCACGGCGCTGCGGTGCGCCAGCACGTGACGGATGTGGCGCGAGGCCAGCCAGAAGCGGACCAGCAGGGTCAAAATGATGAAAGATACGAACAAAATCGAAAACGCAAGTGAATACATTCTGTGCCTGTGAGAAAATGGCGGATTCGGATTAATTTAGCCAAGAGAGAATTATGTCACAAGCTACTGATTTGCCAGAAGATTCCGCTGCCGCGCCAGTGACGCCGCGTCAGAACGAGTTCAACCTGGTGTGGGTCGATATGGAAATGACCGGCCTGGAACCGGACACCGACCGCATTATCGAAGTTGCCATGGTGATCACGGACATGCACCTGAACGTGCTGGCCGAAGGCCCGGTGATGGCCATCCACCAGTCGGACGAAACGCTGGACAAGATGGACGCCTGGAACAAGGGCACCCACGGCCGCTCGGGCCTGACCGAGCGCGTGAAGGCGTCGACCATTTCGGAAGCCGAGGCGGAAGAGGAGCTGATCAAGTTCATGAAGCTGTGGGTACCGAAGGGCAAGGCGCCGATGTGCGGCAACACCATCGGCCAGGACCGCCGCTTCATGGTGCGCTACATGCCGAAGCTGGAAGCCTACTTCCACTACCGGAATATCGACGTCTCCACGCTGAAAGAGCTGGGCAAGCGCTGGAAGCCGGAAATGGTGAGCGGCTTCAAGAAAGCGCAAAAGCACACCGCGCTGGCCGACATCGTCGAATCGATCGAAGAACTGAAGTACTACCGCGAGCATTTCATCAAACTGTGATGAAGGCGCTGCTGCTGGCGCTGGGCGCCTTGACTTCGTTCAGCGCCACGGCGCAGCAGTTTTCCTTTAAAGACTGGGTGGTCGCCTGCGACAATACCCGCCATTGCGAGGCGGTCGGCTATCAAGCGGAGGGCTTCGAGCAGCCGGTCACCTTGTGGCTGGCGCGCGATGCCGGCGGCAACGCCGCCGTCAGCGCGCGCATGGACGCACAATTCGAACAGGACGACACCGGCCCGTACACCATCCGCGCCGGCGCTACCGTGGTGAGTGGCATCCCGGTGGGCGGCGTGCTCAGCGCCGCGCACATCGCACGCCTGCTGCCAGCCCTGAAAGAAGCGGATGTCGCCCTTGTCGCGGATGGGCGGCATGAATGGGAGCTCTCGCTGGCTGGCCTGAAGGCCGCGCTGCTGAAGATGGATGACCTGCAAGGCCGCGTCGGTACGGTGACCGCCTTGTCGCGCCCGGGCGCCAAGCCTGCCAGCGCGGTGCCGGCCGCGTTGTCCGCGCCTGTGCTGCGCGCCCAGGCCGTTCCTTCGCCGCGCGAGAGCGACGCCAAACTGCTGCCCGCCATCCTCAAAACCTTGCGCGACGCCGATTGCGATGCCGATGCGCCGCGTGCGGAGTATGGCCGTAACAGCGAAATCGCCCGCCTGTCCGCCACCGAAGTGCTGGTATTCCTGGAGTGCACACGCGGCGCCTATCAGGCAGCCTATGGCATCTGGCGTGTCAACGACAAGCCGCCACACAAGGCGGTGCGCATTCTGCTGCCGAATGTGGAAGGCAAGACCGACGACATGCTGATCGAACCCTATTTCGACAAGGGCGTGCTGGGCTCATTTGCCAAGGGACGCGGGCTGGCCGACTGCGGCAGCGCCGACCAGTGGCTGTGGACCGCGGAAGGTTTCCGGCTGAAAGAATCCTCCATCGGCCCGATGTGCCGGGGCATGCCCGGCGGCGGCTTGATGCTGCGCCTGTGGACCACCCGGTGAATGGCGCTTTGGCGCACAGCCGCGCAGGCTGACGCCGACGCTTGATCAAGTGGCGGATTTCGTGGCGGACGCCAGCGTCAGCGGCACGCCGCGCGCCCAGCGGTTGGAGGACAGCGAGAACGTCAGCGCGCGCACTTGGTGATACCAGCCGGCCGGCACGTACAGCATGTCGCCGGGATGGACGATTATCTCGGTCAGGCTGGCCCGGCGCGCCAGCGGGTAGGCCTCGTAGTCCGGCGCTTCCGGATCGAAGGGCGAGCCAAACAGCATGGCGCTGGCTTCCTTCACATACAGGAACTCATCGTGATGTGGCGGCGCCAGGAAAATGCGTTTGGTGCCCCAGATCTGGGCGAAGATATTGTCGTCGTAATCGCAATGCAGCGGCGTGACTGTGCCGGCCGGGCCGATCCAGAAACGCGCCGGTCCCATTTTTTCGAACCAGGCTGGCCAGTGGCACATGCTGTTCAACTCGCGCAGCTCGAGGTTCCCCAGGTAGGGCGGCAATCCCTCGGTGCTGTCGGCCAGGTCCAGATACTCCCGCATGGTCATATCCTGCATGACGCGGTCGGCCGCGAAGGCGGTGCCGATGTAGTCGCCCACGCGGGCGCGCACGTGCAGTTGCGCGTAGCGTTCGCGCAGGATGTCCGGCGTGTGCTGGGTCAACGGCCAGCGGCCCACGACGCCATCGACCAGAAACGGCACGCCCTGCATGGCGCGGGCGCGGAAGCTGGCGGCGTCGCGCAGCTTCACGCGCGGCACGTCGGTGATGGCGGACAGCGGCCGCGACGCCTGCTTGATCGCCTCGCGCATTTCGTGGATGGAGCTGACGCCGCGTATCTGAGCGTCGCGCTGTTCCAGTGCCTGCTTTTTGGCGGCCATTTCCTCCGGCGAGAGGATGATGCGCGGCGGCAGCCGCTTGGAGACTTCGTTCGACATAAACAATTCCTTGAAGGGCGCTTATTTTACGCGATCGCCGAAATCGGCTATGTTACGTATTTTTCAATAGCGGAGCGGCGCATGATGCGTGTGGCGAAATGGCTGGGGATAGCGGTGTTGACGGTGGTTCCGCTGATTGCCGCGTTGGTGCTGCATACAATCTACTTCAAGCCGTTGACGCTGGACTGGTTTTACACGCGGGTGTTTGCCACCTTCGCGCTGGATAACCCGGAGCTGCTGACCAGCATGCGCATGGTGCCGCCGTGGCTGGATTTCTTCGGCGGCAAGCTGGCCGACGCCTCGCCGGAACATGAGCGCCGCCTGGCCCGGACGGTGCGTGAAGACCTCGCGATTCTGGACCGCTACGACCGCGCTGCGTTGAATGCGGAAGAGAAGCGCTCCTACGACACCATGCACTTCTTCCTGCAAAGCCTGGCCGATGGCGAGCCGTATCTGCAGCACGATTTTCCGGTGAATCAGCACGCCGGCATTCAGAGCGCGCTGCCGGAATTCATGCAGCAGATGCACGCGGTGGAGAACCTCAAGGATGCGGAGAATTACATCAAGCGCCTGCAGCGTTTTCCGGTGAAGTTCGATCAGGTGATCGCGTCGCTGCGCCAGCGCGAGGCCAAGGGCGTGATTCCGCCGCGCTTCACGGTGGAGAAGGTGCTGACGCAGATGCAGGCCTACATCGCCAGGCCGGCCGCGCAGCATGAGCTGGTGACGTCGTTCAAGGAAAAGCTGGATCGGATTCCGGCCGCCGGGATGGATGCCAACACGCGTGCGCGATTGCTGGCCGCGGCCACCGGCGCGGTGCAGGACAGCGTATATCCTGCCTATCGCAATCTGATCGCCTATTTCATCGCGCTGCAGCCGAAGGCGGTAGCCAACCACGGCGCCTGGAGCCTGCCGAACGGGGCGGCTTACTACGCCTGGTGCGTGCGCAAGCACACCACCACCGATATGACACCGCGGCAGGTGCATGATCTTGGCCTGTCCGAAGTGGCGCGCGTGGAAAAGGATATGGACGGCATCCTGCGCCAGCAAGGTTTGTCGGAAGGCACGGTGGGTGCGCGCCTGCTGCAACTGGCGCACCGGCCGGAGCAGATGTTTGCGGATACGCCGGAGGGCAGGCAAGCCATTCTGGCGCGCTATCAGGCGATACTGGATGAAGTGAACCACGGCCTGGGCGGCAGTTTTGATCTGCGTCCCCGGTCGGGCGTGAAAGTGGAGCCGGTGCCGGCATCGTCGGAAGCCACGGCGCCCGGCGCGTACTACAAGATCGGTTCGTTCGACGGCAGCCGTCCGGGCGTGTTCTACGCCAACCTGCGCAATCCGGCGGAAGTGACGCGCTTTATGATGCGCACCACGGCGTATCACGAAGGCATACCGGGGCATCATTTCCAGATGTCGATCGCGCAGCACCTGAGCGGCGTGCCGTTCTTCCGCCGCATCCTGCCGTTCACCGCCTACAACGAAGGCTGGGCGCTGTATGCGGAGCGGCTGGCGTATGAACTGGGCTTTGAAAAAGACCCGCTCGATAATCTGGGGCGCCTGAGCGGCGAGATGATGCGCGCAGCGCGGCTGGTGGTGGACACCGGCATCCACGCTCAACGCTGGACGCGCGAGCAAGCCATCGGCTATATGATCGACCACGCAGGCATGACGGAAGAAGAGGCTACCGCCGAAGTGGAGCGCTATTTCGTCAATCCTGGCCAGGCCCTGGCTTACCAGATCGGCATGCTGAAAATCCTGGCGCTGCGCGAGCGCGCCAGGCAGCAGGCAGGCACGAAGTTCGAGCTTAAACAATTCCACAACCAGATCCTCTCCCATGGCGCGTTGCCGCTGCCGGTGCTGGAGTGGACCATCAACGACTGGGTCGCGGGCAAATAGAACGGTTCAGGCAAACGCTTGCAGCACCAGCCACGCATTGGCGCTGGAGATCACCACGAACAGGAGCCACGACAGCAGCGTGGTCCACCAGGCGTTGACGAAACCGCCCATGATGCGGCGTCGCGAGGTCAGGCTGATCAGCGGATACATGGCAAACGGCAGCTGCATGCTCAGCACCACCTGGCTCAGCACCAGCAGCTTGCCGACCGCGTGTTCGCCCAAGGTCAGCACGCCGATCATGGCCGGCACCAGCGCCAGTCCGCGCGTGATGGCGCGCCGCTGCCAGCACGGGATCTTCATTTTCAGGAAGCCTTCCATGATCACCTGGCCGGCGATGGTGCCGGTGAAGGTGGAGCTTTGGCCCGAGGCCAGCAGGGCCAGTCCGAACAGGATGGCGGCCAGCGCGGTGCCGGCCACCGGTTCCAGCAGGCGGTAAGCTTCGTCGATGTCCAGCACGCGTTGGTTGCCGGGCTGGTGAAACGCGGCGGCGGCCAGCACCAGAATCGAACCGTTGATCAGCAGGGCCAGCAGCAGGGAGACCACGGTGTCGATGCGCGACAGGCTGATGGCCTGGCCCTTGGCGTGCTCATTGTTCGCCACCACGCGCGTCTGCACCACCGAGGAGTGCAGGTAGAGGTTGTGCGGCATCACGGTGGCGCCAAGGATGCCGATCGCCAGGTACAGCGGCTCGCGCGAGGACAGGGCGCTGATCGACGGCACCAGTCCGGCCGCCACCGCCTGCCAGTCCGGTTTCACGAAGATCAGTTCGGTGAACAGGCAGATCGCCACCGTCAGGATCAGGCCCAGCACGATGGCTTCCACCTGGCGGAAGCCTTTGCCTTTCAGGCCCAGCACGATCATGGTGTCGAGCGCGGTCAGCGCCACCCCCACCGGCAGCGACACGCCCAGCAGCAGCTTGAAGGCCAGCGCGCAGCCCAGCACCTCGGCCAGGTCGCAGGCGATGATGGAAATCTCGGCGAAGCCCCACAGCGTCTTGCCGACAGCGGGCGGATACTGCTCGCGGCAATGCACGGCCAGGTCCTTGCCGGTGACTATGCCCAGCCGCATGCTCAGGCATTGCAGCACGATGGCCGCCAGACTGGACAGCACCACCACGAACAGCAGCTGATAGCCGAACTGCGAGCCGCCCTGAATCGCCGTGGCCCAGTTGCCCGGGTCCATGTAGCCGACCGAGACCAGCAGGCCGGGGCCGGCAAAACGCAGGATTTTTTTCCAGAACGGATCGCCCTCCGGCACGGTGACGGTGCCGGCGACTTCGGAGGGACAGAACGGCGCGGTGGCCGTGGTGGGCAGCTTGAAGGGGAGGGCGAACATAGGCATCCTGCAAAAAGATGCCTGAATTCTACTGTAGAAGAAAGACGGCGACCTCTGTCATTCCGCCGATTCGGCGCCGTGGCACTTCTTGTACTTCTTGCCGCTGCCGCAAGGGCAGTCGTCGTTGCGGCCGACTTTCGGCTCGTCGCGCTTCACGGTTTCGACGCCGGCCTTGCGGCGCGGCAGCCAGAACTTGTAGATGTTCGGCAGGTTGGCTTCCAGTTCCAGCGCCAGCTTGTGGGCCTTGACCGGGTCTTCCACCAGCGGCAGTTCTTCCTCCTCGATCTCGTCGGCGCCCAGCAGGTAGATCGGGCGCATCAGGTCGGATTGCTCGGAATCCCAGATCGGGTCCCACGAGCCCGGACGCAGCTCCATGCCTTCCCAGAAGCCCCAGCACCAGGCTTCGGCGTTGATCAGGGTCTGGCCTTCGTGCTCGTGCTCGACGAACAGCGGCTCGAACTCCTTCGGCGCCACTTCAAACGTCACCAGCACTTCGTTCATGAAGCGCATGATCAGGTGGACGATGCGCTGTTCTTCCTTCTCATGCTTGAACTGGGGGATGTCGGTGTCTTCCTTGCCCCAGACTTTCTTCAGCCATTCGGCCGGCATGATGGTTTCCGGGCCGATGGCGATGGCGGTCAGGTAGCCATGGAGCATGTCCATGGTCATGGCATCTTCGGGTGTGCGGTCGGACAGCAGGAAATTGTCCAGTTCGTCGAATTCTTTGTCGCTCAGTGGCTGGTCGAGTTGCATAACTTGCTCTTTTTCTTTGGTTGAAGGCGACAGTATACACGCCGCGCCCCTTACAATGGCGGCTATGACCGCACCTCACCCTTATTCCGCCCTGAGCCCGGACTGCGTGCTCGACGCCCTCGACAGCATCGGCTTGCGCGGCGATGGCCGCCTGCTGGCGCTGAACAGCTATGAAAACCGTGTCTACCAGGTCGGCATCGAAGACGACCAGCCGCTGGTGGTGAAATTTTATCGTCCCGGCCGCTGGAGCGACGCCGCCATCCTGGAAGAACACGCTTTCACGCAGGAACTGGCTGCGGCTGAAATCCCGGTGGTGCCGGCGCTGGCGCCGCATGGCGCCACGTTGCATCATTACCAAGGCTTCCGCTTTGCCGTGTTCACCCGCCACAGCGGGCGCGCGCCGGAGCTGGGCGATCCCTTGGTGCTGGAGTGGACCGGACGCTACATCGGCCGCATCCACGCGGTGGGGGCGGCGCGGGCGTTCGAGCACCGTCCGGCACTCGATATCGACACCTTCGGCACCGAGCCATGCGCATTCTTGCAGGCCAATGGCTTCATCCCGCCGGACTTGCAGGCCTCGTATGCCGCCATCGTCCAGCAGGCGCTGGACGGCGTGCGCCGCTGCTACGACCGCGCCGGCGCACTGCCGCAGCTGCGCCTGCACGGCGACTGCCACGGCGGCAACGTGCTGTGGACCGATGCAGGTCCGCACTTTGTCGACTTCGACGATGCGCGCATGGGGCCGGCGATCCAGGATTTGTGGATGATGTTGTCCGGCGAGCGGGCCGAGCAGGTGCGCCAGATGAGCGATATCCTGGCCGGCTACGAAGACTTCTGCGAATTCAATCCGCGCCAGATGCATCTGGTGGAAGCGCTGCGCACCCTGCGCCTGATCCACTACTCGGCCTGGCTGGCGCGCCGCTGGGACGACCCGGCGTTCCCGGCCGCCTTCCCCTGGTTCAACACCCAACGCTACTGGCAAGACCGCGTGCTGGAACTGCGCGAACAGGTGGCGCTGATGGACGAGCCGCCGCTGCCGGTGTAGGCGTCAGGCGGCGTGAAGATAGTTTAGGGCGACAAGCTGCGCAGCACCAGGCTGGACAATTGCGTCGGGCCGTCTTCCGTGTAGTCCAGGCTGTATTGCAGCAACAGGGGATTCAGGTAGGGGCGCATCGCCAGGTAAATCGCCGTGGCGGTTTCGTCCAGCGGCGTCTTGCGCTCGAAGTCGCCGCTCTGGCGGCCTGCCTGCAAGACTTCCCGCAGCAGTTTGCCTATCCTTTCCTCATAGGCCAGCACCGACGGCCAGTGTTCGGTGGCGGCCGAGGCGGCAATCTCGTACAGCTTGCGGTCATGGAACAGCAGGCGCAGGGTGGCCTCGGTGTAGGCCTTGAACATGCGCCGCAGCTTCTCCGGCGGCAAATCGGTCTCCGCCACGGCGGCGCTGACCTCGGTTTCGATCTGGCGCAGGCAGGTGGCGCAGATCGCCTCGCCAATGGCCTGCTTGGATTCAAAGAATTTATAGATGTAAGCCTTGGAAAAACCGATCGACTTGGCCAGGTCGGAGACCGTGGTCTTGGCGTAGCCGTAGTGCCTGAAGTGCTCGGTTGCCGCGGCAAGGATCTGGTCGCGGACCTCGTGGTCCGCCGGCCCGCGCGCCGAAGTGGGGTAGGTGCTATTCATAGGCGACAGCATACGCGAAAACGCGTGACCTGGCAGGCTGTGACTATTTTGTAATTTGGTCATCAACTCCGCCGTTTGTGAGAATTGGCGGGTTTTTCCGCCTCTTCTTGCGGTTCGGCTTGCCTGACCGCCACCGGATAATGAGAGCTCGGAAATCCTCTTTAGCGAGAACTCTCATGAACGACAACGATCTGCTCCCCATCCCCATGGTCTCGCTGCACGAGGCGGAGGAGCCTGCCGTCATGCCGCGCGCCGCGATGGAAATGAAAGCCATCCAGGAAGCCATCGCGCGGGTGGAAGCCGAAGCCAAGGCCGCCTGCGCCGCCGAAAGCCGCGCCCATGCCGAAGCCCGCGCCCGCGCGCTGGCCGAGGACCGCGCCGCCATGGACGCCGCCGCCGCCGCCGTGGCGCTGCAAAACGCCCAGGCGTCGGAAGAGGCGATCAAGGCCAATAAGGAGCGCCTGGAGTCGCTGCGCGCCGCCGCCCAGGCCAGCGTGGCCCGATTGGACGCGGTCAAGCAGGAAACCGCCGAACTGCGCGCCCGCGCCGAGGCCGACAACCAGATCCGCAAGGCCGCCGAGGAGCGCGCCAGGGCCGAAGAGGAAAACCGCAAGCGCGCCCACGAACACATTGCCACCGAGGCGGAACTGGCCGAGCAAGCCTCGCGCGCCGCCGCCGAACTGCAAGCGCAAACCGAACAAGCCCGCCTGCAAGCCGCCGAGCGCGTGGCCGCCGTGCAGGCCGCCAAGGAGGAGGTGGTTGGCATCGCCTCGGCCGACGCCCGCGTCGCCACCCTGGCCCGTGAGCGGGAACGCCACGCCGCCGCCGCCCGCCTGACCGCGCAGCAGCTGGCCGAAGCGGAGGCGGAGGCGCTGGAACTGACCAAGCAGCGCGAACGCGCCGACCAGATCGCGCTGGAATCGGCCTTCAACCGCTCCGCCGCCGAAGTGCGCGCGCTGGAGGAGGCGCGTGCGCTGGCCCATCTGGAGCAGGAGCGCGAGCAGATCGCCCAGGCCAAGGCCGAATCCGAGCGCAGCGCCGCGCAATCGCTGCGCCTGCGCCTGCAAACCGAGAAAGAAATCCGCGACGCCGCGATCCACCGCGAGCGCATGGAAGCGGTGGCCGCCGCCAGCGCGCAAGCGCGCCGCGAAGCGGACGCCCGCATCATCGCCGCCACCGAGGCGCGCATCGAAGTCGACAATCAGCTGCGCGCCGTGGCGCTGGCCCGGGTGCAGGCGGAAGAGGAAGCCGAGATGGCGACCCTGGCCAAGGTGGAGGCGGAAGCCGAAGCCATGGAACAGGCCAGGCTGCGCCAGGCCGCCGATGAAGCCGCCGCCGAGGCGGCCCGCGCCGACAGCCTGGAACAGCAGCGCGCCGCCGAACTGGCCAAGGAGCGCGAGGCGATGTCGCGCGCCGCCGCCGAACTGGCCGCCAGCCAGAACGCCGCCGAACAGGCGGAAATCGCCACCCTGGCCCAGCACGTGGAAGCGCAGAGCGCCGCCCATGCCGTGGCCGCACAGCGCGCCGGGCAGGCCGCCGCGTTGCTGGCGGCCGAGCAGGAGCGAGCCGCCGCCGAGCAGCAGGCCATCGTCGCGTTGAAAGACAAGCTGGATGCCGAACAGCGCGCCACCGAAGCGGCGCAGCAGCGCGTCGCCGCCGAGCGCGCGCAGACCGAAGCCCTGCGCCAGCAGCGCGAAGCCGATCAGCGCCTGGCCGACGCGGCCAATCAGGAAGCCGAAGCGGCGCGCGTGATGGCGGCCCAGGTATCGGCCGAGGCCGAGCAGAAAGCGATTGCCGCGCAAGCGCTGGCGGCGCAAGCCAGCCTGGCGGTGGAACTGGGCGTGGTGCATGCCGAGCGCGCCCGCGTGGAACAGGAGAAGGCCGCCAAGGCGGAAGAATTGCTGCAAGCCGAGCGCGAATTCGTCGAGGCCGAGCGCAAGTCGCTGGCGCTGATCGACCAGAAGCTGACCCAGCAGCGCATCGCCACCGCATCGGAAGTGCGGGCATCGCAGGCGATCGCCGGCCGTCTGGAAGCGGAGAAGGCGGTGGCGGCCAGCGCCCGCCAGCGCGCCGACGAGGCGCAGGCTGAAACCGAAGCCATGCATCAGCGCGAGCTGGCCGAACAGGCGGCCGCACAGGCGGTGGCCGACAAGGCCGCGGCGCAGAAAGCCTTGCTGGAAGCCGCGCAGGCGCACGCCGCCATGCAGCGCAAGGTGGCCGACACCACGGCCGCGATGACCGCGACCAAGCAGAAACTGCTGGAGCTGGAAACCCGTCGCCTGGCGGCGGCGCAGAAAGTGCTGGCGTCGGTGCAGGCCAAGGTGGCGGCGGAAGAAGCGCTGGCGGCGGAGGGCGGCACCGTGGTCGCCACGCTGGACGACGCCCGCGCCCGCAAGGAAGCGGCCCGCCAGGCCGCGCCAGCCCAAGCCGTCTGGCGCGCCCGTTAAAAGTCCGGGCCCGGCGCCGGATTCAGAAGCTGTAGCCGAGGCCGATCAGCAGCAGGTCGGCGTCGCGGTGGTAGTCGGTGACGACGCGGTTCCAGGCCGCTTCGGCCACCACCCGGCGGTCCAGGTGGTAGCGCGCGCCGACCGTGACCAGCCCCGCGCGGTGCGAGCGCTGCCCGCGGCCATCCGGCACCTGGGCGTTGAAGTACGGCCCGGCCCCCATGCCCAATTCCACTTTCTGGTTCAGGGAGCGAATCAGCCACAGCTGCGTGGCCACGCCGTTGCGCTTGCTCTGCGCGGTGTTGCCTTCGTACAGCGCCGTCACGGTCCAGTCGACATAGCGCCCCACCGCGCGCCGGTATTCCAGCGCGCCGATGGCGGTGCTTTCCGAGCGCAGGCTGTTGGTGATGCCTTGCCCGGCCATCACGGTCAGCGCCTCGTCGGCCGCCGGCCCCTCCACGTGCAGCTTGTCGCCCTTGACGCCGTTGAACTGGTAGCCCACGCCCAGCATCAGCGAGGTGGTCGCGTCCTTGCCCGACGGGCTGATGCGGTTGACCATGACCTGGTTGTACCAGCGGCTGTCCGGGTAATGGTAGGTGGCCTGCACGCTGTAGATATTCGCCCAGCCGTGATCGTTGCTGTAGCGGGTGCCGCTGCGGCTGTGCAGGTCGACGGTGTCGAAATAGTAATATTGCCCGACGCCGGCGCCAAAGCTCCAGCCCGGCACGTTCCTGCCGCTGCGCACCCACACCTGGCTGGCGACGCCGTCACGGTGGTGGCTCAGGGGATGGCCTTCGTTCAGATAGCTCAGGCTCAGGGCGAAATGCTCGCCCAGCGGATGGGAGTAGGAGGCGCCGGCGCTGAAGGTGGCTTCGTCAGCCTCCTTGACGCGCAACACGCCGCCATAGGCTGTCACTTCCTGCGCCGATGCCATGCCGGCCGCGGCCAGCGCCGCCGCCGCAAAGAGGGTACGTTGCATAGTTGAAGTTCCGGTAAAAGGCCGAGTCTACCGGAAATCAACCGGACACGCTTCACCTCAAGGCTGGACCGCCACCTTGGTGATGTAGTACTCGGTTTCGCCGAAGCACTGGGTCGGCACGCCCTTGTGCTGGGCGTAGGTCAGCACCACGCGCTTGCCGGTGGCGGCGGTCAGGTCTTTGGCGACCTGCTCGTCGCGCACGCTGAATTCGAATTTTTCCGGAATCGCGCCCGGCATCGAGGTCAGCAGGATTTCGCCTTCCCAGGTCTTGCAGATCCAGCCGCGGCTGGAGAATTTTTGCAGGTAGCCGGCGCGCTCGCCGTCCGAATACGAGATGTGCAGCATGGCCCAGGTGTAGGCGGACAGCAGCAGCAGGGCGGCGGCCAGCAGGCCGATAAAGTACACGAAGACGCGTTTGGAAGTGGTCATGATGGTGTTCTGGTTCAGGCAATGTTGGGCATCTTATCACGCCGCCTGGCGGCGTTTGTGGCGCACCGATGACCACAGCGACACGGCGATGAAAGCCACCCCCGACAGGCCGGTGAACCATTCCGGAATATGGTATTTCACGCTGGCCAGCATGATGAGGGCCAGGATGCCGATGGCGTAATGCGCGCCATGCTCCAGATAGACGTACTCCTCCAGCGTGCCCTTGTGCACCAGGAACACCGTCAGCGAGCGCACGAACATGGCGCCGATGGCCAGCCCCAGCATGATGATGACCACGTCCGAGGTGATCGCGAACGCGCCGATCACGCCGTCAAAGCTGAACGAGGCGTCCAGCACTTCCAGGTACAGGAAGCCGCCGAAGCTGCCCTTGGCCACCGTGGCCACCACCGGGCCGACCCCGGCTTCGGTGATGTCCTCGTCGTCCTCCGGTTCCTCTTCCTCCAGCAGGCTGCTGATCCAGCCCACCGCCAGGTAGACGATCACGCCGACCACGCCGGCGGTCAGCACCTTGTATTGTTCCTCGGCCTGGACCAGCGACACGCAGCCGAACACCGCCGCCAGCGCCAGCAGCACGGACAGGCTCTCGGTGCCGTGCTGGCCCAGTTTTTTCTCCATCCAGCCCAGCCAGTGCAGTTCCTTCTGGTCGTCGAACAGGAAGTTGAGGAACACCAGCAGCAGGAAGGCGCCGCCGAAGGCCGCCACCTCGGCGTGGGCGCCGGTCAGGTGGCGCGAGTATTCTTCCGGCGTGGTGGTGGCCATGTGCCAGACGTCGACCAGGCCCAGGCCGGTGGCCATGGAGACGATCAGCAGCGGGAAGATCAGGCGCATGCCAAACACCGCCACCAGGATGCCGACCGTCAGGAACAGCTTGCGCCAGAATGCGTTCCAGTGGCGCAGCACCGAGGCGTTGACCACCGCGTTGTCGAACGACAGCGAGACTTCCATCACGCCCAGCACCGCCGTGATCCACAGCGCCTGCGCCAGTCCGCTGGCGCCGCCATGGTTGTAGCCCCACCAGCCGGCCAGGGCCATGAGGATGAAGGTGACGGCAAAGGAAACGCGGAAGTGCTGCATGGTTGTCTTTTTGGAAATGATTGAAGTAAGTTGAATTTTATATTACTTGCTTCCGCCGCTGGGGGCCGTCTGCCATAATGTCGCCACAAAAATGCATAGGACTGCCACGATGGACATCGCTTATCTCGTCACCCCGCTGATCACCTGGATCACGGTGGGGCCGATCAAATTCCTGATTAACAGCGCCAAGGCGCGCAAATGGGCCTTCAATCTGGTCGGCAACGGCGGTTTCCCGAGCAATCACAGCGCGGTGGTGTCCAGCATGGCGACCCTGATCGCCCTGCGCGAGGGCATCGGTCATCCGGCCTTCGGGGTGGCGGTGACGCTGTGCTTTATCGTGATCATCGACGCCAACAGCCTGCGCCAGCACGTCGGCAAGCAGGCGGCCGCGATCAACCGCATCGCCAAGGAGGATGGCGGCCACAAATGGCTGCGCGAGCGCATGGGGCACACGCTGGTGGAGATCGCCGGCGGCCTGACCACCGGCATCATCATCGGCCACCTCGTCCACGCCATCTTCGGCCGCGGCTAAACCGTCCGCCGGCGGCCGGACACTGTCCGGCCGCGCTCGCCCGCTTTACCGTTCATCCCCGTATTTGGCGTTTCAGCCACAAATTCTACCGTCCGTCGCACTGTGATTGACCTGACAACGCTGGTCAAGGATACTCTGCGCCCTGTAGTCTGGCTCATTCTAAAAGCACTCAACGTGCCACTTTCTCGGAGAACTTTATGTTGCGCAAAACCCTTCTAGCTCTCGCCATTGCCTCTGCCCTGGTCGCGTGCGGCAAATCCGCCAAGGAGCCTGAAAAAGCCGCCGCCAGCGCCTCGGCCTCCGCTTCCGCAAGTAAAGACGCTCCGAAAGTGACTTTACAGATGTCGCCGGAGGACACCCTGACCATTCAATCCGACGCCCTGGCCTCCGGCCCGGTGATCACCGGCTCGATCCAGCCGGAGCGCCGCGCCGACCTGCGCGCCGAGGTGAGCGCGGTTGTAGTTCAGGTACTTAAAGAGAACGGCGAGTCGGTTAAAAAAGGCGACATCCTGTTGCGCCTGGATGAAACCGCCATCCGCGACAGCCTGACTTCGGCCGACGAAGCCACCCGCGCCGCCGAGCAGACCCTGGCCCAGACCCAGCGCATGTACGAGCGCCAGAAGACCCTGCTGGCCTCCGGCATGGTGTCGACCACCGCCATGGAAGACGCGGAAGTGCGCCGCAACAATGCCCAGAGCGACCTGGCGGCGGCCCGTTCGCGCTCGGTGGCGGCGCGCCAGCAGCTGACCCGCACCGTGGTGCGCGCGCCGTTCGACGGCATCGTCAGCGACCGCAAGGTGTCCAACGGCGATACCGCGCAAGTCGGCAAGGAACTGATCAAGGTGATCGACCCGGCCAGCATGCGCTTTGAGGGCATGGTGTCGGCCGACAAGGTGGGCGTGGTCAAGGTCGGCCAGCCGGTGCTGTTCCGCGTGAACGGCTACCAGGGCCAGAATTTCAACGGCAAGATCAAGCGCGTGGACCCGTCTGCAAACGCTGTCACCCGTCAGGTGGAGGTGCTGGTGGACTTTGCCGACGCCACCCGTCCGGGCGTGGCCGGCCTGTATGCCGAAGGCCGCGTCGAGGCGCAAACCACGTCCTCGCTGATGGTGCCGCCGTCGGCGCTGGTGCAGGCCGGCGACAGCAATTATGTGTGGCGCGTGAAGGGCGGCCAGCTGGCCAAGGTGCCGCTGACCCTGGGCGCCCGCGACGAGCGCAGCGGCCGCCTGCAAGTGCTGAGCGGCCTGCAGGCCGGCGACATGGTGGTGCGCGTGCCGACGTCCGGCTTCAAGGATGGCCAGAAAGTGGAATTGACGGCGCCTAAGGCGGTGGCTTCGGCCTCGGCGGGCAAGGTCGCGGAAAAATAAAAGGATAAACAGCCATGTTCCTGTCAGATTTTAGTATTAAGCGGCCCATCGCCACGATCGTGCTGATCGTCGCGATGATGTGCCTGGGCTTGATGGCGCTGAACAAGCTGCGCGTCAACCAGAACCCGGACGTCGAAGTCCCGTTCATCGTGGTCAACATCCCGTATCCGGGCGCCTCGCCGGAGACGGTGGAGCGCGAGATCGTCAACCGCCTGGAAAAATCGCTGAACTCGATCACCGGCGTGACCGAGACCAACAGCACGGCCTCGGAGGGCTCGGCCAGCATCTTCATCAAGTTCACCTTCAGCAAGAACCTGATCGAGGCCTCGGACGAGATCCGCAACGCCATCGCGGCGGTGCGCTACAAGCTGCCGACCGAGATGCGCGAACCCATCCTGGTGCGCATCGACCCGTCGGCGCAGCCGGTGATGCAGATGGCGCTGTCGTCCAGCACCCAGAGCCACGCCGAGATTTCGCGCCTGGCCGAGGACAAGCTGGCCGACCGCTTCCGCGGCATCGACGGCGTGGCCTCGGTCAACATCGACGGTTCGCTGCGGCGCGAGCTGAGCGTGCTGCTGAAGGCCGAGAAACTGCGCGAATACAATGTCTCGGTGGGCGACGTGGTCAACGCGCTGCGCAACCAGAACACCAACGCGCCGGTCGGCAAGGTGCGCGGCGAGCTCGATGAGAAGAGCATCCGCCTGGTCGGCCGCATCGAGCGTCCGGACGAGTTCCAGCAGGTGGTGGTCAAGCGCAACGGCAATGAGCTGGTGCGCCTGTCGCAGGTGGCCATGATTCAGGACGGCTTTGCCGAGGTGAACAGCCTGAGCGTGCGCTCCGGCAAACCCAACGTCGGTATTTCCGTGACCCGCTCGCGCGACGCCTCCACCGTCACCGTGGCCAAGAAAATCCGCGAGATGGCCGAGGAAATGCAGAAGGAAATGCAGCCCGGCACCAAGCTGGAAGTCACCCAGGATGACGGCAAGAACGCCGAGAGCAGCCTGAACAACGTGATCGAGGCGCTGGTGTTCGGCGCCGGCCTGACCATCTTCGTGGTGTACGCCTTCCTCAACTCGTGGCGCTCGACCCTGATCACCGCGCTGTCGCTGCCGACCTCGGTGCTGGCGGCCTTCATCGGCGTCTGGCTGTGCGGCTTCACGCTGAACTTCATGACCCTGCTGGGGCTGTCGCTGGCGATCGGCGTGCTGATCGACGACGCCATCGTGGTGCGCGAAAACATCGTGCGCCACATGCAGCTGGGCGCCGACCGCCGCACCGCCGCGCTGAAAGGTACGGCCGAGATCGGCATGGCGGTGGCCGCCACCACCTTCTCCATCATGGCGGTGTTCATTCCGGTGGCCTTCATGCCGGGCATCACCGGTGAATGGTTCCGTCCGTTCGCGCTGACCGTGACCTGCTCGGTGGCGGTGTCGCTGCTGATCTCGTTCACGCTGGACCCGATGCTGTCGGCCTTCTGGGGCGACCCGCCGGGCCACCACGACGCGCCGCGCAAGGGCCTGGAAAAGTATTTCGCCAAGTTCAACCACTGGTTCGACCACCAGGCCGACCGCTACGGCAACGTCATCGAATGGGCGCTGCATCACCGCCGCTCGATGGCGGTGATCGCGATCGCCACCTTTGTCGGCGCGCTGTTCCTGCAAGGCAAATACGGCGGCGCCAGCTTCGTGCCGTCCTCGGACTGGGGCACGATCGCGATCGAGGTGCGGACTCCGTCGTCGAGCTCGCTGGAATACTCGCGCCTGAAGCTGGAGAAAGCGGCCGTGATCGCCCGCTCGATCAAGGAAACCAAGGAAACCAATAGCTACGTCAACCTGAGCGGCGGCCGCATTTATGTGGACATCGGCAAGAAGACCGAGCGCGAGCGCGGCGCCATCGAGGTGGCCAAGGAATTGCGCGAGAAGCTGGCCGGCCTGGTCGGCGCCGAATACACCGTGCTGGACGACCTGAGCAATGGCGCCCGCAAGCCGGTGCAGATTGAATTCACCGGCACCGATTCGCGCAAGCTGATGGAGATCACCAACGCCTTCATGGACCGCCTGCGCAAGGTGCCGGGCGCGGTGGACGTCGGCCTGTCGGAAATGGACCCGAAGGACGAGCTGCAAATCGAACTGAACCGTGGTCTGGCCAACTCCATGGGCATCGCCGCCGGCGACGCGGCGCAGGCGTTGCGCGTGGCGTTCGCCGGCATCGAGGTGGGCGACTGGGTCGACCCGACCGGCGAGTCGCGCGACGTGGCGGTGCGCCTGGCGCCGGAAGACCGCACCAGCGCCGAGAACATCGAGCGCCTGCCGATCGCGGTGTCGGGCACCAGCCAGATGGTGCCGCTGGACCAGATCGCCCGCGTCACCATGGGCAAGGGCCCGTCCACCATCAAGCACAAGGATGGCAAGCGCGTGATCTCGGTCAGCGCCAACGTCGAAGGCCGTTCGCCGGGCGAGGTGACCAGCGACGCCATGAAACTGGTCAAGGACATCGACTTCCCGCCGGGCTACGGCCTGGCGCTGGGCGGCGCCGGCAAGGACATGCAGGAAGTGTTTGGCGCCATGGGCATCGCGCTGGTGGCTGGCGTCGGCCTGATGTACCTGATCCTGGTGATGCAGTTCGGCTCGTTCACGGCGCCGATCGCGGTGATGCTGTCGCTGCCGCTGTCGCTGATCGGCGTGGTGCTGGGCCTGCTGGCCACCAACAGCACCATTAACCTGATGAGCCTGATCGGCGTGATCATGCTGATGGGCCTGGTGGCGAAGAACGCCATCCTGCTGCTGGACGCGGCTCGCAAGCGCGAGGAAGAGGGCTTCGGCCGCGAGGACGCGCTGATGTACGCCGGCCGCATGCGCCTGCGTCCCATCCTGATGACCACCTTCGCGCTGATCGCCGGCATGCTGCCGGTGGCCATCGGCCTGGGCGAGGGCGGCGAGTTCTACCGTCCGATGGCGATCGCCATCATTGGCGGCACCATCACCTCGACCCTGCTGACCCTGCTCATGGTGCCGACCTTCTACGACAGCATCGAGATCAAGAAGGACAGCGCCATCGCCAAGCTGCACCGCCGCGCCGAACGCTTCGGCATGGTGGTGGCGGTGGCTTCCATCGTGGTGGAGGCGATCCTGTTCCTGGTGCTGGCGCGCTTCGTCTACCGCCTGATCATGGCCGGCGTGCGCAAGCTGACCGGCCGCAAGCAGCCGCCGGCCGCGCCGCGGGAGCCGGAACGTAAAATTGCTTAAAAGTATTTCCAAGCAAGCATAGGAAAGGGCCTTCGGGCCCTTTTTTATTAATGAAATGCAGAGCGAATGCTCGGTTTACGGCTTTTTTGGTGTATGCTGCTGGCCTTCCCGTACCGTTTTGGCTACCGGAACCAACAAAAACCATTCATAAAGCGAGACTTGCATGCAGCACAAATATCTCCCCCTCATCGTTGCCGCCGCGCTGAGCGCCATGTCGGTCAGCGCCCAGGCATCGGGCTACCGTTTCGGTTCGCAGAGCGTGGCCGGCCAGGGCACGGCGGACGCCAACGGCGCCGAAGCCAACGACGCCTCGACCATCTTCTACAACCCGGCCGGCCTGTCGCGCCTGGAAGGCACGCAGATCAGCGCCGGCGCCACCGTGGTGGTGCCGCACTCGACCTACAACGACACCGGCTCCACCCACTTCACCGGCGCGCCGACCGGCGGCACCGCCGCCAAGGACTACGCACCGGATGCGGTGACCGCGCCGTCGCTGTACATCAGCAAGAAACTGGACGACAAGTGGGCCGTGGGCCTGGGCCTGTTCGTGCCTTACGGCGCCAAGCTGGACTACGGCAATACCTGGAACGGCCGCTACGCGCTGTCCAACATCAAGCTGGAAGCCATCACCCTGAACCCGTCGGTGTCGTGGAAGCTGAATCAGCACCACGCCTTCGGCTTCGGCATCGACGCCGAGTTCATGAAGGCCGAACTGGGCCAGGCGGTGGACGTGCCGGGCTCGATCGCCGCACTGTCGAGCGGCGCCGGCGCCGCCCAAGGCGCGGTGCTGATCAAGCAGATCGCCGCGCTGGGCGGCAATCCCGCGCTGCTGCGCACCGCCGGCGATGCGCATGGCTCGAACGACGGCAAGGACTGGGGCTGGGGCTTCAACCTGGGCTACCTGTTCACGCTGGATGACAACACCCGCTTCGGCCTGGCCTACCGTTCGTCGGTATCGCACCAGCTGAAGGGCAGCACCGTGTGGGACTTCTCGCAAGTGACCACCGATCCTATCGTCAACAAAGTGCTGCAAGCCGCGTCGCACAAGGCCAACTCGGCCGCGTTGGTCAGCCTGCGCACGCCGGAAACCCTGTCGGCCAACGTGTTCCACCAGTTCGATTCGAAGTGGGCCGGCATGGCGGACGTGACCTTCTCGCGCCACAACCGCATGGGCGATCTGGACATCCAGTTCCCGGGCACCGGCGAAGGCAACGAAGTGATTCGCCAGCAGTGGAAAAACACCGTGCGCGTTTCGCTGGGCGGCAACTACGCCTACAGCGAAAACCTGACCCTGCGCGCCGGCGTGGCGTATGACGAGTCGCCGGTCAAGAGCGCCGAGCTGACCCACCCGGCGCTGCCGGACAGCGACCGCATGCAGTATTCCTTCGGCGCCAACTGGAAACTGAGCCCGCGTTCGTCGATCGACCTGGGCTACAGCTTCCTGGACTTCAAGGATGCGAAGCTCAACTACACCAACAACTGCAACCCGTTGCAGACCACCTGCACCGGTAACGGTGAAACCACGCGTGGCGTCTACCAGACCCACCTGTCGCTGATCGGCATCGCTTACAACTACAAGTTCTAAGTTCGGCACCGCGCGGCAACCAAAGGGCCTTCGGGCCCTTTTTTCATGGGCGCGCGCTGTCGTACGCCAACATCCCCGAATCGTGATATGATGGTCGTCATAATGAGAAAATTAGCCAAGCCAGCCGGTTTAAGCCGTAAGGAACTCACCCACGAGCGCATCGTGGAGGTGGCCGCGCGCGCCATCCGGCGCAGCGGTTACGACGGCACCGGGGTGGCGGACATCATGAAGGAAGCGGGGCTGACCCATGGCGGCTTCTATGCGCACTTCGCCTCGCGTGACGCGTTGCTGGCGGAAGCGGCCGACCGTGCCGGCGCCGACGCGGTAGCGCTGGCGGCGCGCATCGCCGCCGCCGCGCCACCGGGGCAGGCCTTGCACAACATCATGCAGGCCTATTTTTCGGACGAGCACATCGCGGCGATCGAGAAGGGTTGCCCGGTGTCGGCGCTGGGCTCGGAGATGCCGCGCCAGGCGCCCGAGGTGCGGCGCGTGGCGACCACCCACATCAAGGAAATGATCGACCTGGTGGCGCGTCAAATGGCCGACTGGGGGCAGCCGGAGGCACACGAGCGGGCGATGGCGCTGGTATGCGGCCTGATCGGTACTACCATCATGGCCCGTGCGGTGGATGATTCCAGGTTGTCGCAAGCGCTGCGTGCCGCCACGCTGAAGCAGTTTTTACCGGCTGACGGTTGATGCCGGCGTTTTTTTTGCATGAAAATATGATGATCGTCATATTTTGGGGGCGGAAATTGCATTGGTCACCGGTGCCAGGGATTTGCGCCTGGCTTAACTATTTAGAAAGCACAACATGAAAGCACTCACCTTACAACGCTACGGCAGCATCGACCACCTGTCGTTGGCAGAGATCGCGCGGCCGGCCATCAAGCCGGATGAGATCCTGGTCAAAGTGCACGCGGCCGGCATCAATCCGATCGATTACATGATCCCCAAGGGCATGTTCAAGCCCATCATGAAACTCACCCTGCCGGCGACCATGGGCAGTGATTTCGCGGGCGTGGTGGTGGAGATCGGCAACCGGGTGCGCCGCTTCAAGGTGGGGGACGCGGTGTACGGTAGCGTGTTTGATCTGGATGGCGGCAGCTTTGCGGAGTTTGTTGCCGCGCCCGAGCGGGCGGTGGCGCTGAAGCCGTTAAACCTGAGTTTCGTCCAGGCCGCTGCGGTCCCCATGGTCGGTCTGACCGCGTGGCAGGCGTTCAAGGAAATCATTCAGCTCAAGGCTGGCCAGAAAGTGTTCATCCCGGCCGGCGCGGGCGGCATCGGGACGTTTGCGATCCAGCTGGCCAAGCAGCTTGGCGCCAGCGTCGGCACCACCACCAGCACCGGCAATGTCGCGCTGGTGCGGGGCCTGGGGGCGGATGAGGTGGTCGATTACAAGACGCAGGAGTTCGATCAGGTGCTAAAAGATTACGACGCCGTGCTGGCCACCATGCGTGGTGACGGTCTGAGCAAAGCTCTGCGGATTGTTCGCCCGGGCGGCAAGGCGGTGTCCTTGGTCGGCCCTCCCGACAGCAAGTTCGCCGAGAGGCGAGGAATGAATGTCGTGATGCGGCTGGTGTTCACCTTGTTGAGCAGCAAAATCCGCCGCCTTGCCAAGCGGCGTGCAGCCACGTATGACTTCATGTTCGTGCGCGCGGACGGCGCGCAACTGGGGCAGATAGGCGAATTGCTGGAGGCCGGGCGCATCCGGCCGGTGATTGACCGGGTGTACCCGTTGGCGCAGGCGCACGAGGCATTGCGCTATCTGGAGCAAGGCCGCGCCAAGGGCAAGGTCGTGCTGCAGATGGTCGCTTAAGCGGCTTTGCGCTCGCTGTCGATCGGCGGTTCGGCGTCGCTGTTGAAGACGGCCTGGTCGGTCTCGCCCAGCACACGGCTGGCGACCGCGCCGGCCGTGACCGAGCCGCTGACGTTGAGCGCGGTGCGGCCCATGTCGATCAGCGGCTCGATCGAAATCAGCAGGCCGGCCAGCGCCACCGGCAAATTCATCGACGACAGCACGATCAGCGCGGCAAAGGTGGCGCCGCCGCCGACGCCGGCCACGCCCACCGAACCGATGGTGATGATGGCCAGCAGCGGCGCGATGAAGCCGATGGTGAACGGATCGACGCCCACGGTGGGCGCGATCATCACCGCCAGCATGGCCGGATAGATGCCGGCGCAGCCGTTCTGGCCGATGGTGGCGCCAAACGAGGCGGCAAAGTTGGCGATGCCTTCCGGGGTGCCCAGGCGCGTGGTCTGGGTCTGCACGCTCATCGGAATGGCGCCGGCGCTGCTGCGCGAGGTGAAGGCAAAGGTCAGCAGCGGCAGGATCTTTTTGGTCCAGCGCAGCGGATTCAGGCCCAGGCCGGACACGATCAGCAAATGCACGCCAAACATCAGCAGCAGCGCGCTGTACGAGGCCAGCACGAAGCCGATCAGGTGCAGGATGTCGGTGTAGCTGGAGCTCGACACCACCTGCGCCATCAGCGCGAACACGCCGTACGGCGTCAGGCGCAGCACCAGCGTGACGATGCGCATCACGATGGCGTGCGCCACCTGCACGAAGCGCTCGAAGGAGGCGAAGATGTCCGGTTTCTTGTCGTGGATGCCGGTGGCGGCGATGCCGATGAAGACCGAGAAAATCACCACCGCGATGGTGGAGGTCTTGCGGCCGCCGGTCATGTCGAGGAAGGGATTGGCCGGGATAAAGCTCAGCAGCATGCTGGGCAGCGAGATGGCCTGCGCCGCTTCCACCTTGCCTTGCAGGTAGACGCCGCGCGCGATGTCGGCGGCCGAGGCGGTCAGGCCGACCGCGCTCAGGCCGAAGGCCTTGGCCATCAGGATGCCGATGCTGGCGGCGATCAGGGTGGTGACCATCAGCGTTCCGATAGTTAGCGCACTGATCTTGCCCAGCGAATTGATACCCTTCAGCTTGAGGATGGCGGAAATGATGGAGACCATAATCAGCGGCATCACAATCATTTGCAGCAGCTTGACGTAGCCGCTGCCGACGATGTCGAGATAGTCGCCGGTGGTCTTGACCTCGGCCGCGCCGGCGCCGTAAATCGCTTGCAGGGCCGCGCCCAGCACCACGCCGAGCCCCATGCCGGTGAACACGCGCACCGAAAACGACGCATGCTTGCGTTGTTGCGCGTACAGCACGCCCAGCAGAGCCAGCGCCGCCAGCAGATTGAGGATGACATTGATCGTCATAGCTTATCCTTTACTACAAATGTGTGGCCAATCGCGCATTTTATATGCCCGCATCGTCGGTTAATGGAACATTTGGCTATATGTCTATACAGAATTCGCATATGCAAGTGTTGTAAATTGTTTTCACGTGGAAATTGGTGAAACTACACCAATCTTTAACCGGTAGAATGAATACATCTACCTTGCAAGGAGCATGTTGATGGCAACCATGAAAGTAGGCACCCGGCTGAGTCTGGGCTTTGGACTGGTACTGGTGCTGTTGCTGCTGGTTGCCATGCTGGGTGTGTTCAACATGAGCACGATCCATGCCAAGCTCGACCGCATCGTCAACGAGAATGCCGTCAAGACGCAGCTGGTGAACGATATGTCGGAGTCGGTGCATATCGTGGCGCGCGTGACGCGCAGCGTGGTGCTGCTCAATGATCACGCCGCCATCCGTCGGGAAATGGACAAAGTCATCAAGGCGCGCGAGGTCTACAACAAGGCGGTGGAGGCGCTGGCCAGCATGCCGGCCACCGCCAGAGGCGTGGCAATTCGTGACCGCATCGCCGGCCTGGCAAGGCAAACGCGTCCGCTCAATGACAAGGTGATCGAACTGGCGCTGGCCAACAACGATGCCGAGGCGACCGAGGTGCTGATGAAGCAAGCCGGCCCCAGCACGCAAACGTGGCAAGACACCATGGATGAATACGCCGCGCTGCAAAAAGAGACCAACCAGGCCGACGCGGCCGCGGCGGCCGCCGCCTACCAGCGCGCGCGCCTGTTGATGCTGGTGCTGAGCGCCGCGGCGATTGCCGTCGGGGTGATCGCGGCGGTGCGCATTGCGCGCGGCCTGCTGCGCCAGCTGGGCGGCGAACCCGATTACGCGGCGGCGATTGCCGGCCGCATCGCTTCGGGCGACCTGACGGTGGTGGTCGACACCCGTGGCAACGACCAACAGAGCATGCTGCACGCCATGAAAATGATGCGCGATGCGCTGGCCCGCATCGTGGCCGAGGTGCGCACCGGTACCGAGACCATCGCCTCGGCCTCGACCCAGATCGCCAGCGGCAATCAGGACTTGTCGTCGCGCACCGAGCAGCAGGCCAGCTCGCTGGAGGAGACGGCGTCCTCGATGGAGGAGCTGACCAGCGCGGTGCGCGCCAATAACGACAACGCGCGCCAGGCCAATCAGCTGGCGCAGTCGGCTTCGGCGGTGGCGCAGCAGGGCGGGGCGGTGGTGTCGCAGGTGGTGGATACCATGGGCGCCATCAACGAATCGTCGCGCAAGATCGTCGACATTATTTCGGTGATCGACGGCATCGCCTTCCAGACCAATATCCTGGCGCTGAATGCGGCGGTGGAAGCGGCCCGTGCCGGTGAGCAGGGACGCGGCTTTGCGGTGGTGGCCTCGGAAGTGCGCACGCTGGCGCAGCGTTCGGCCTCGGCGGCCAAGGAGATCAAGGAACTGATCGGCACCTCGGTGGAGAAAGTGGAGATTGGCAGCAAGCTGGTGGAGCAGGCCGGTCACACCATGGACCAGGTGGTGGCCAGCGTGCAGCGCGTGACCGACATCATGGCCGAGATTTCCACCGCCGGCGATGAGCAAAGCGCCGGCATCGAGCAGATCAACCAGGCCGTCAGCGAGATGGATACGGTGACGCAGCAAAACGCCGCGCTGGTGGAGGAGGCCGCCGCGGCGGCCGAAGCCATGCAGAATCAGGCGGCCAATCTGGAGCGCGTGGTCAGCGTGTTCCGGGTCGATGGCGCGCAGCGCAGCGTCGCTCCGGTGACGGTGGCCAGGCCGGCGCCGCGCCTGGCCGCGGTCAAGCCGGGCGCGCCGCGTGCCACCGCGCCGGCGCCGCGCGCGCCCCGCGTCACCGCCGGCGGCAATGAAGGAGATTGGGAAGAATTCTGAATCTGACTATAATCGCGGCAGTATCAATCTTAATGGATGAGTCGCGATGAAAGCTCTGTTTGCCCTGATGTTGGTTTCGACGGCCGCGCTGGCCGATGACGCGGCGCTGCTGAAATGCCGCCAGCTGGAAGACGGCCCGGTGCGCCTGGCCTGCTACAACGCCATTGTGGTGAACCCGGCGGCGCCCGCGGTTGCACCAGCTGCCGCCGCAAACGCCGCCGCTCCCGCCGCGCGCGCCGCCGTGCCGGCCTACACCACGGTGGCCGCGCCCACCGAAGCGGAGATGGCGGCCATGTTCGGCCGCGAACCGGAGATCCTGAAATCGGCCCGTCTGCAATCGATCGAGACCAGCATCGCCGGTCCGTTCGACGGCTGGGTGCGCGGCCAGCGCATCCGTCTGGCCAACGGCCAGGTCTGGAAAGTGGTGGACGACACGGAAGACGTGGTGGAGCTGAACAATCCCAAGGTGACCGTCAAGCGCGGCCTGCTGGGCGCCATCTTCCTCGACATCGAAGGCGCGCACCGCAATCCGAAGGTGCAGCGCGTGCAGTAACTAAAACCAGATATCGAAGCTGGTCGCGCCGGTGCCGGTGGCGGCCAGCCGGTAGTGGAAGCCGTGCCGGTTCAGCACTTCGCGCACGAACAGCAAACCTATGCCCTGACCGCCTTTCTTGGTGGTGAAGAAGGGTGTGAACAATTGCCGCGCCGGCACCTCGCCCAGCAGGTTGCCGCTGTCGGTCACCGACAGGCGCACGCGGCCTTCTTCCCGCGCCAGTACGAAGGCGATCCGCTTGTCCTCGCCGTGGCCGGCTTCGGCCGCTTCCATCGCATTTTTCACCACGTTGAGCAGCGCCTGCTCCATCAGGTGACGGTCCATGGCGATGGCCGGCACCTCGTCGCAGCGCTCCCAGGCGATGCGGATGCCACGGCTGCGGCACTGCTCGCGGTACAGGTAAAGGATGTCGTCCATGATGTCGCGCACGGCGTTGGGACGCGGTTCCGGCGCCGGCATTTTCACCACGCGCGTGAAGCGTTCGATGAATTCACCCAGGCTGGCGTTGCGGCGCTGGACGGCGTGGATGGCGGTGCTGAAGTCCTCGCTGTCGCGCTCGGCCAGCTGGCTGCGGTAGTAGAGCAGGGAGTCCAGCACCGAGCCGGTGGCGGCGACCGTGTTGTTGACTTCGTGCGCGAGCACGCGGATCAATTTTTCATAGGTGGCTTTTTCCGAGCTTTCCAGCTCCTCGGTCAGTTCCTCGACCAGCAGGAAATGGCGGGCGAAGCCGCGATCGTAGAACTGGCCGCGCTGGCCGCGATAGCGCCGGCCGTCGGCATCGGCCAGTAGCTGCGAGTCGCCCAGCGGCAGGGCGTCCAGCTGGGTAAGCAGCTCGGTTGGCGGACAGTCGGCCAGTTTCTTGCCTTTGGCGTCTTGCAGTCCGGGCAGGGCTTGGGCGCTGGCGTTCAGCAGGCTGATGCGGCCGTCGAAATCGAACACGATCACCGCGCTGGGCGTGGCTTCCAACAGGCGGTCGAGGAAGCCTTGTTGTTCGCCGATCTGCAAGCGTTCCTGATACAGCGCGCCCAGCATGGTGTTGAATAGCTGGACCAGCTCGTTGAGTTCGGCGTCGCCGCTGGTTTGCAGGCGGGCGGCGTAGTGCTGGTCTTGCAGCAGATCGTGGAAGTGGCGCGTGTAGCCCAGCGGCTCCAGCGCGCGGCGGATCAGGCCGATGCCGAGCGCGAGGCTGAGCAGCACGGCGGCCTCCAGTCCCAGCATCAATGCAGGCTGGCTGCGGAACAGCAGCACGGTGATCGCCAGGAACAGCAGGTGCGCGACGATCAGGTAAGCGTACAGCCGCCGCCGCAAGCTCATCGCCAGCCGCCGCCCATGCGGCCCGCGCCGGCAGGCGCAACCCCGGCGCGGCGGGAGACGTCGGCGTGGCGGACCGGAGGCGCCGTGAGGCCGTGATCGGCGCCGCCCATGCGTGCGCCGGCTGCGGCGTGGGCGAGGTTGCCGGCATCGGTGGCGACGGGTGCGCTGCCGAGGCCGTGGCGTTCGAGGCGGCGGTACAAGGCGGTGCGGCTCAGGCCCAGCGCCTTGGCCACGCGCGAGATGTTGCCTTGATGTTGTTCCAGCGCGTGCACGATCATGTGGCGCTCGACCTGTTCCAGCGTCATGCCATCCACGCCCAGCCGCGCGCCTGCCGCGCCCGGCCCGCCGCCATGCTCATGCTGCTCGACCGCGACAAAATCCGCCTGCCGCAATTCGCTGCGCCCAACCAGCAGCAAGGTCCGCTCCAGGGTCTGCTTCAACTGCCGGATATTGCCCGGCCACGGCTGCGCGCTCAGCCACTCCAGCGCCTGCGGCGTAATCGTCGCCGCCGGCAAGCCGTAGCTGGCCGACACTTCGCCGATGATGTGCCGCGCCAGCAGCGGAATATCGCTGCGCCGCTCGCGCAAGGGCGGCAAGCGGATGGTGATCAGGTTCAGCCGGTAAAACAAGTCCTCGCGGAACTCGCCGCCGGCCACCAGTTCCGCCAGCTCGCGATTGGTGGCCGACACCACCCGCACATCGGCCTTCTCGCTGCGGCTGGCGCCCACCGGTTGATAGGTCTGGTCCTGCAACACCCTCAACAGCTTGACCTGGTCCGAGCGATTGAGCTCGCCTATCTCGTCCAGAAACAGCGTGCCCTCATGCGCTGTGGCGACGTGGCCCTTGCGGTCGGTCTTGGCATCCGTGAACGCGCCGCGCACGTGGCCGAACATCTCGCTCTCAAACAAGGACGGCGTGATGGCGCCCATATTGATCTTGACGATGGCCTTGCCCGCGCGCGTGCTGTTGCGATGAATCGCATCGGCAATCAACTCCTTGCCGCAGCCGCTCTCGCCCAGTATCAGCACCGGCGCGCGCGTGTTGGCGACCTGGCCGATGGTGGTCAGCACCTTCAGCAAGCGTGGATGCTCGCCGACGATCGCGCTGAAGTCGAACTGCGCATCGAGCGCCTGGCGCGACGAACGCGCCGCCGGCGCAGCGGCTTCCAGCGTGGTGCGGACCAGCTCCGCCAGCTGCGTGTTATCCCACGGCTTGGTGAAGAAATTGGCCGCGCCGGCCTGCATGCCGCGCACCGCCAGCGCGATCGATCCCCACGCCGTCATCAGCAGCACCGGCAGGGCCGGGTGGGCGGCGCGGATCGACGCCAGCAGCTGCAAGCCTTCCTCGCCGCTGGTTTGCAGCGAAAAATTCATGTCCTGCAAAACCAGATCGACCGGCTGCGACGCCAGCATGGTCAGCGCCTGCTTCGGATCGTCCGCGCACAGCGCGTCGTAGCCCGACTGCTTGAGCAGCAGGGCCAGCGACACCTGCACCGCGCTGTCGTCGTCGATAATTAAAATGCGTTGCTTGCGAGTGGAGTCCATTATTTATTCATAGTGCAGCGCTTGGGTCGGACTCAGGCGCGCGGCGCGCCAGCCGGGGTAGAGCGAACAAAGCAAGGATAGCAGATAGATCACACCTGCCGATAGCAGCGCCGCGCCGAAAAACACCGTCCAGTTCAGGACTTCGCCAAACACGCCGGTCAGCGGCAACTGCACCAGCAGCACCAGCGCGATCAGCATGGCGCCGCTGCTGAGCAGGAATTGCTCGGAGATGATCTGCCGGTAAATGGCGCCGGCATCCGCGCCCAGCGCGCGGCGCAGGCCGATCTCCGGGATGCGCTGGGTGGTGTTCTGCCACAGCACACCGAACAGGCCGAACGCCACCATCACCAGCAGGAAGGACGCGATCACCGCCAGGATCACCAGCGGGATGGTCTGCGTCTTGAGCATGGAGGCGCGCGCATCGGCCTGCGGGGTGATGACAAAGTTCCAGTCATTGCGGATTTGTTTGAGCCGGGCGTTCAGCCTGGTCTCAAAGCTGCGCGGCGTGCCGGGCTTCACCTTGAGCATGATGTTGTTGGCCGCGTCCCTGCCCACGCCCGGTAGCCAGCGCGGCAGCATGAAGTAGACCGGGTCCATCAGCTCGCCATGCGAGCGGAACTCCTCCACCACGCCGACCACGCGATAGCGCTGGCCTTGCGTCTTGTCGCGTTTTTGCACCGCGAAGATCTGGCCGATCGGGTTTTTGCCGGCGAACCATTTGTCGGCCAGACGGCGGTTGATGACGGTGGGCGCGGCGTCGGCGTTGTCGTCCATGCTGGAGAAGAAGCGCCCTTGTGCGATGCGCATGTCCATGGTGGCGAAGTACTCGTCGCTGACGCCCATGCCTTCCACCGTCAGTTGCTGGCTGCCGTCGGGCAGGACGTAATCCTCGGACCAGCGCGCCATCTCGTAGGTGCCGAACGAGCTGAAGGCCACCGATTCCACTTCCGGCAAATCGCGCAGGCTGCGCTTGATGTTCTCGAAGAGAATGGGATCGTTGGGCAAGTCCTGGGCGGCGCGAATGCTGACCGACCACTGGTTCTTCCAGCCGTGGCCGGTCGGTAGCTGGAACAGCTGCCAGTAGCGCAGGCCGAAGGCGGCAATCGCAAACACCACCAGGAAGGCCAGCAGGATTTCCAGGCTCAGCATCATGTTGCGGGACTTGCGTTTCCAGATCAGTTTCAATAAATGGCGCAGCATTATGTGTTTCCTTTCAGCGCGTGGACCGGTGCCAGGCGCGACATTTTCCAGGCCGGGATCACCCCCGACAGCACGCCGAACACCAGCGTGATCAACAGGCCGTAGCCGAACACGGCGAGGTTGAGGTGGACTTGCAGATAGGGGATGAGCCCGGAGCCTTCCAGCCACCACAGCACGCCGGCCGCCAATACCAGCCCGATGGCGCCGCCGATCAGGCACAGCAGCACGTTTTCCATCACCAACTGGCCGACCAGCTGGCGGCTGGTGGCGCCGAAGGCTTTGCGCACGCCGATCTCGCTGCTGCGCTCCAGGATGCGGCCGATGTTCAGGTTGACCAGGTTCAGCGCCGGCAGGGCCATGAACAGCAGCATCAGCACAATGATCCAGGTCAGCAGGGTGGCGGCGCCGCCATCTTCGGTCTGGTCGTTGAGCAGGGTGCGCGCGAACAGCGCCAGCTTGGAGTCGCCCCACATGTGGGTGACGTTGAAGATGTTGGGATCGTCATACTGCACGGTCTTGGCCACTTCCATGATTTCCTTGCGCAGCGCCGGCAGTTCTGCCGGCGAGCGCGCCATCATGATGGCGACAAAGCCGCCGAACAGCTTGCTCCTGTAGTCGCTGGACGGCTGCGACGTCACTGGCGCCCAGATGTCGGAAAAGGCGTTGACGTGCATCTCGTCCCTGACCACGCCGATCACGGTGAAAATCTGGCCGCCGGCGCTGAACTTCTGGCCGAGCCAGCTCTGGCCCGGGAACAGCAGGCGCGCGGTGGATTCGTTCAGCACGGCCACCATGCGGCCCTGCGCCACGTCTTCGGCATCGTACAGGCGGCCTTGCAGCAGGGTGAAGTCGAGGATCTTCCAGTATTCGGCATCGGTATGGCGCATCAGCAGGCTGCTGACCTGGTCTTGCTGGTAGACCGAGACCGGCATCGGGAAGGTGGTGGCCGACACCAGCTCGGCATGCTTGAGCGGCTTGAGATACTGGTCAATCAGCTTGTAACCGAGCGTGCCGCGCCGCTGGCCGCCCTTGCCGGTGTGGCTGGACTCGACCATGAGCATTTGCAGATAGCGCTCGCTCTTGCCTTCCACACCGGTGGGGTAGAAGGTGTTTTGCAGCAGGGCCGTCACCACCATCAGCACCACCAGCGTCAGCACGATGCACAGCAGATTGATGGCGGTGAACAGCTTGCGGCGCATGAAGACTTTCCATGCCGTCAGCAGATAGTTGCGGAACATGCGGGCTCCTTAAGCGACCAGCTGGCCGTCGAACACGCGCACCACGCGGGTGGCCTGCCTGGCTTCCTGCTCGTTGTGGGTGACCATGACGATGGTGGTGCCTTCGCTGTGCAGCTTGAGCAGGATGTCCATCACTTCCTGGCCCATCTTGCTGTCCAGGTTGCCGGTGGGTTCGTCGGCCAGCAGCACTTGCGGCTGGCCGACGATGGCGCGGGCGATCGCCACGCGCTGCTGCTGGCCGCCGGACAACTGGTTCGGATAGTGGTCCATGCGCGCGCCGAGACCGACCTTTTCCAGCGCCTCGCGCGCCAGCCGCTGGCGCTTCTTGGTGGAGACGTTGCGGTACAACAGCGGCAGCTCGACATTGTCGATCACGCGCAGGTCGTTAATCAGGTGGAAGCTCTGGAAGATGAAGCCAAAGGTGTTGTTGCGCAGCTTAGCCACGTACTTGTCCTTGTACGAAGCGACCGGCGTGCCGGCCACGTGGATGCTGCCGCTGCCCGGCTCATCGAGCAGGCCGATCAGGTTCAGCAGGGTGCTTTTGCCGCAGCCGCTGGGGCCCATGATGCTGACGAATTCGGATTTTTCGACGTGCAGGTCGATGTCCTTCAGGGCCAGGGTTTCGACCTTGTCGGTCTGGTAGGTTTTGCTGACTTTGTTCAGGCGGATCATGAAGTGCTCCTTGTTATTGGGCCACGCGGACGCTGTCGCGGTCCTTGTAGCGGCTGGTGTCGGAAATGATGACTTGATCGCCGGCGCGCGCGCCGGACAGGATTTCGACGGCCTTGCCATCGCTGGCGCCGATGTTGAGCGTGGTCTTGCGGGCGACGCCGCCGTGCACCACGAAAATATCCTGCGGGCCGCGGCCGTTGAAGGCGGGGCCGCTGTCGGCCAGCAGGGTGTTTTGTTTTTGCTCGGTGATGATGTTGACCTCCACCCGCAGCTTGTTGCGCAGGATGCTGTGATGCGGCTCGGCCAGCGTCACCAGCAGCTTGACGGTGCCGTTCTGGATTTCCGGCAGCACCGTCTGGACCTCGCCTTGCAGCCTGGTGTTGCCTTGCTCGACCAGCACTTTCTGGCCGGCGCCGAGGGCGCGCGCGTGGAAGTCGGACAGCGAGGCTTCCACTTTGTAGTTGTTCAGCTCCGAGACCTTGGCCACCAGTTGGCCGGTGCCGACGCTGGCGCCTTCGTCGGCCAGCAGCCAGGTCAGCATGCCGGCGAACGGCGCGCGCACCTGGGTTTGGGCCAGCAATTGTTGCTGTTCGCCGAGCTGCTTTTGGAGGATGCTTTTTTGCAGGCGCGCGCCTTCGATATTGCTGTTGGTGACGCGCTTGCCGTCCTCGATCTGCTCGCGGTGCTGGCGCAGCTGAATCTCGGTGCGCTGGACGTTGAGTTCGGCGGTCAGCAAATCCTCGGCCGAGACGCCGCCGGCCTTGCGCAGCGTCTGATAGCGGCCGAGCTTGACGCGGGTGGCTTGCAGGTCCAGCTCCAGCAACTCGATGGCGCTGCTGAGCTGCTTGCGTTTCTGCTCCATCTCCAGCGTCAGCGCGAGGATGCGGTTTTCCTGCTGCGCCAGCTGCTCCTTGAGCGAATCGATGGCCAGCTGGATGGTGCGGTTGTCCAGTTCCAGCAGCAGCTCATTGGCCTGCACCTGTTGGCCGAGCTTGGCGTGGACCTTGGCCACGCGCGTCTGGATCGGGCTGGACACCAGTTCCTCGTGTACTGGAATCACGATGCCGGAAGCGTTGATGGTGTTGGCGATGCTGCCGGTGCGGATGGTGGCGATGCTGACGTTGCTGGCATCCACGCTGGGGCTGACGGCGCGGTTGATGGCCCAGGCGGTGAGGCTCAGCGTGGCGAGCAGGGCGGCCACCGCCAGCGCGGTCTTGCGCTTGCGGCGGGCGATGATGGCGGGGGCGATTTGGGTATCCATGCCCATCGTAGTGCAAACCGCGTGCCACACCTTTGATAAAAGGATAAAACCATATAAATCAAAGGCCTAAGCTGGAACTTCCGGCCGCTCGCCACCTACCCGATTGCCCGTCCCCGCCCACCACCGTCCGGAAACGGACACTCCTCCCGAAGCGAACGATGTGGTCTTCGCTCACTATTTCATTGAGCTTACTTAATCATTGCTGCCGTCATCCGTCCGCGTCACCCACACCCGCCGCCAGCCCGGCTTGCCCGCTTCGGTCTGCATCCCGTTCCTGAATGCTTCGGCCTTCTCGGGCGGCAAGCGCGAGGCGTCGCGCGGCAGGGGCTGGAAGTAGGCGGTGCCGTCGCGGCCGTTGTCCGACAGGTGGTCGTTCAGGTAGGCCAGGAAGGCCGCAAAGCCGGCCGGGGCGAGTTTTTCTATCGTCATCTTTCAATGTGGGAAATGTGTTAGGGTAGTGTCCATTGTGCATCATTAACGGAGAAAGTATGCCGCGTTTGTGGGCCGCCGCCTTGCTGCTGGGTCCTTTGCTGGCCTGCGCCGCCGAGGAAAAAGACCAGATCGTCACTGACCGCCCCGATTTCGTGGAATCCAGTAATGTCGTCGGAGCCGGCCGCTTTCAGATCGAAACCAGCTTCGCGCTGGACCGCAACAAGGCCAATGGCGTCAAAGAGCGGACTTATTCGACCCCGACCCTGCTGCGCTTCGGCATTAGCGACACGCTCGAAGCCCGGATCGAAACCGACGGCCGCATGCGCCTGGTCACGGACGATCTCGCGATCGGCACGCGCACCACGGAAAACGGCTATGCCGACGTCTCGCTCGGCGTGAAATGGCATGTGGCCGATGAGCGGGGCGCGCGGCCCTCGCTCGGCGTGCTGGCCCATGTCGACCTCGATAGCGGCAGCGGCAGCTTCCGCGCCGCCGGCAAGGGCGGCTCGCTGCGGCTGGCGGCCGAGTGGGAATTGCCCAACGATTTCGGACTCGGCGTCATGCCCGGCGTCGCCTGGCAGCACAACGACAATGGCGAGCGCTACACCAGCGGGATTTTCGGTATCGTACTGGGCAAGGAGTGGAGCGAACGTTTCCGTACCTTCGTTGAATACTCGGCGCCGCAGATCGCGCGCGGCCGCAACGGCGGCTCGGTCACCACCTTCGATATCGGCGGCGCCTATCTGCTGACCGACACCGTGCAGGTCGACACCGCGCTGTCACGCGGCCTGAATAAAAACACGCCGGACTGGAGCTGGACCGTAGGCCTGTCCATCAAATTCTAAGCAGGAGACGCCATGCGACTCACGATCAAGCAGCGCTTGTTGTTGATTAACCTGGCGACGCTGCTGTTCGTCGGTCTGGTCGGCTTGGTCGGCTACTACGCGGTGCACGTGCTGGACGTGTCCATGGATGCGATCAGCACCAATAGCGCGGCCATGAAGGATCAGTTGCAAGCCGACCAGGCCCACGACGCCCTGCGCGCCGACGTGCTGGCCGCGCGCCTGGCGGCCGAGAAGAACGATCCGGCCGAGGTCAAGGAGGTACGCCAGGACACGGCCGAGCATATCGCGCTGTTCCGCAAGCTGATCAAGGAAATGGACGCCGCCAGCACCGATGCCGAAGTGCGCCAGGCCATGGAAAAGGTGCGGCCGGACGTCGACCGCTATCTGAAAAGCGCGGAAGAAATGGTGGCGCTGTCGCTCAGCGATCCGCCGGCGGCGCAGGCCAAATTCGCGGCCTTCATGGACAGCTTCCGCGTGCTGGAAAAAAGCATGGCCGCGCTGAGCGACCTGATCGAGAAAAACTCGGACGCCACCAAGCAGGTGGGCGACGAGGCGGTGGTCCGGTCGCGCATCCACATTATCGGTTTCGGGCTGCTGGCGGTGGTGGTGTCGCTGGTGGTGGGGCAGATGATTTCGCGCTCCATCCTGCAACCGCTGGACGCGGCGGTGGGCTTTGCCTCGCGCGTGGCGCGGGGCGATTTGTCGGTGCCGCTGGTGGTGGAAGAGGGCGACACCACCGAAACCGGCCAGCTCAAGCGCGCCCTGCGCGACATGAACGGCAGCCTGCACGGCATCGTCAGCCAGGTGCGCGGCGGGACCGATGCGATCGCGCTGGCCTCGGGTGAGATTGCGTCCGGCAATCTGGATCTGTCGTCGCGCACCGAAGCGCAGGCCAGCTCGCTGCAAGAGACGGCGTCGTCGATGGAGGAGATGACCTCGGCGGTGCGGCAGAATTCCAGCAACGCCGGCGAGGCCAATCAGCTGGCGTCGTCGGCGGCGCAGGTGGCCACGCGCGGCGGCGCCGTGATGGCGCAGGTGGTGGACACCATGGGCGGCATCAATGCCTCGTCGCAGAAAATCGTCGACATCATCGCGGTGATTGAGGGGATTGCGTTCCAGACCAATATCCTGGCGCTGAACGCGGCGGTGGAGGCGGCGCGCGCGGGCGAGCAGGGGCGCGGCTTTGCGGTGGTGGCGTCCGAGGTGCGCAGCCTGGCGCAGCGCGCCGACGCGGCGGCCAAGGAGGTGCGGCAGCTGATTGAAGCCTCGGCGGCGCAGGTGCAGGAGGGCAGCGCGCTGGTGGGACAGGCCGGCGGCACGATGGAGGAGATCGTGTCGAGCATCCAGCGGGTGACGTCCATCGTCGGCGAGATTGCCGCCGCCAGCCGCGAGCAGGAAATGGGCATCGACCAGGTGAATCAGGCCATCGCCACCATCGACACCGCGACCCAGCAGAATGCGGCGCTGGTCGAGCAAGCCGCCGCGGCGGCGGCGGCCATGCAGGAACAGGCCGCTCAACTGGCGGAAGCCGTGGAGGTCTTCCGCCTGTAAGTTCAGGCTGCGGCGAGGTGGTGCTGGCTGCGACGCGGCACCAGCGCCAGTTGCGGCCTGCGGCGCTGGCCATGCTGGGCGGCCGGCGCGGTTGCCGGTTGTGCCTGGTCGGACGACAGCTTGAACACGCCCACCAGTTGCACCAGATGATGCGCCTGGTCCTGTTGCGCTTCCGCCGCCGCCGCTTGTTCCACCAGCGCGGCGTTTTGCTGCGTCACCGTATCCATCTCGGCGATCGCGTGGTTGATCTGTTCGATGCCGGCTTCCTGCTCGTTGTTGGCGGTGCTGATCTCGCCCATGATGGCGGTCACCGACTGCACGGCGGCGACGATTTTTTCCATGGTCGCACCGGCTTCGCCCACCAGCTCGGTCCCGGCGCCGACTTTGCCGACCGAGTCGTCGATCAGCTTTTTGATTTCCTTGGCCGCCTCGGCCGAGCGCTGCGCCAGCACCCGCACTTCCGACGCCACCACCGCGAAGCCACGGCCCTGTTCGCCGGCACGGGCCGCTTCCACCGCCGCGTTCAGCGCCAGGATGTTGGTCTGGAAGGCGATGCCATCGATGACGCTGATGATGTCGACAATTTTCCTGGCCGATTCGTTGATCGCATCCATGGTCTGCACCACGTTGGCCACCACGGTGCCGCCCTGCACGGCGATGTCCGAGGCGTTCTGCGCCAGGGTGTTGGCCTGGCGCGCGTTTTCGGTGTTTTGCTTGACGATGGCAGTCAGTTCTTCCATCGATGAGGCGGTCTCTTCCAGCGAGCCGGCTTGCTGCTCGGTGCGGGTGGACAGGTCCATATTGCCGGTGGCGATTTAGGTGGCGGCGGTGACGATGGAATCGGCGCCGCTGCGCACCTGGCCCACGATGTCGGCCAGGCTGTCGCGCATGCCCTGGATGGCAAACAGCAGGCTGCGCTGGTCGCCCTGGCGCAGCGTGATCGGTACCGCCAGGTCGCCGCCGGCGATCTGGCCGGCGATGGCGGCCACCTCGTTCGGTTCGCCGCCCAGCTGGCGCAGCAGCTGGCGCGAAATCAGCCAGGCCAGGCCCGCGCCCAGCGCCAGCGACGCCAGGCCCAGCGCGATGGCCAGGTTGCGCGACTGGCGGTAGGTGGCTTCGGCGCTGGCGCGCGCGCTTTCCATATTGGCGCTCTGGTGGGCGATCAGGGCGTCGATGGCATCCATGTAGGCCAATTGCAGGCCGCGCATGTTGCCCAGCATTTCATCGACCGCCGCCTCGACCTTGCCTTCGCGGCGCAGGCGCATCACCTCGTCCAGCGAGACGTTGTAGGGCGCGCGGGCAGCTTGTATCGCCAGGAACAATTCACGGCCCTTGCCGGATTTGACCATGTCGTCCAGCTTTTTCATGGCTTCGCTGTTTTCATTGCGCTTCTGTATCACCGTCGCCATTTCCTTGGCGGCCTTGGCTTCATCATGGATCAGCAGGGCGTTGCGGATCGAGCGCGCGATCTTGTTGTTGTGATTCATGATCTGCTGCGCTTGCAGCACTTTCGGATAGGTCTCGGTGACGATGTCAGTGGTGTTTTCTGACAGCTCAGCCTGGCTGTAGACAGGGAATTAGGCGATCAGGACTGCGGTGAATTGTCACCAATATATACGCATCATTCCCGTGCGGCAATAAAAAATCATCAATTTGGCAGCACTGCTTGGGAGCGATTCCATTACACTTGGCATTCTGTTTACTTTTAGCCCAGGAATGGTGGAGACCCATGACAACAAACAATGCTTCCCGGCTGGACGTGATCGACGCGCTGCGTGGCTTCGCCATCGTGTCGATCATGCTGTTGCACAACATCGAACACTTTGATTTTTATTTCACACCGGCCGGCCTGCCGGATTGGCTGAAGGCGGTCGACAAGGTCATCTGGGACAGCTTGTTTTTCTTGTTTGGCGGCAAGTCCTACGCCATCTTTGCCTTGCTGTTTGGCATGACTTTCTACATCCAGTACCACAACCGCGCAGTGCGCGGCGAGGACTTCCGTCCGCGCTTTGCCTGGCGCCTGGTCTTGCTGCTGGGCTTTGGCATGTTGAATTCCATGTTTTATCACGGCGATATCCTGAGTATTTACGCGGTACTGGGTTTTGCTCTGATTCCGGTGGCGCGATTAAGTAATCGCTGGGTATTGGCGATTGCGGTTGTTTTGCTGTTGCAGCCTTACGCCTGGATCGAAGTTATTCAAGCCTTGCCGAATCCGGACCAGAAACTCGCCGATCCGGCATCGTGGGCTTATTTCGGCGCCGCCAATGAATATTTCGCCAAAGGCACGGCAGCGCAAGTCTGGTGGGGCAATCTCACCAACGGCAAAGTCGGCGTGATTCGCTGGAGTTGGGAAAACGGGCGGATATTCCAGATTCCCGCCTTGTTTATGCTGGGTATGCTGGCTGGCCGTAAAGGTGTATTTAAGGAAGGGAATAACGCCTTCTGGCGTAAAACCCTGGTGGTCGCGGTGCTGGCATTTATTCCGTTTTATACGCTGAAAACCTGGCCGGAGTTATTGGGTGTAGGCCAGGCGGTAGGGCGCCCGTTGCAGACGATTATTACCTCGTGGTCGAACGTGGCCTTCATGGCGATATTGGTTTCCACATTTTCGTTGCTGTTTTATTCCCAGCTCTGGCTGGAGGTTTTCTCGCCGCTGGGCCGCATGAGTTTAACCAGCTATGTGGTGCAATCCATTGTCGGTACGTCGATTTATTATGGTTTCGGGCTGGGAATGTATCAATACACGGGAGCCAGTTTCGCGCTGCTGATCGGTATCATGCTGGCGGTGGTGCAGCGCCAGTTCAGCGTGTGGTGGCTGGCCCGCCATGCCCAGGGACCGCTTGAAACCCTGTGGCACAGAATGACGTGGGTGGGTGGCACCTCCCTGGTTCGTGCCAGAAATTAGCACGAATACACCAGGAATCAGCTTGCTTCGTCCGCCTCCGGCTTTATCCATGAGATACGGCCGTGACCGGCTTCATTCAGGCGGATAATCAGCGCCTCCGCAGCGCTATCGGGCAGGCTGAATTCGAATTTAACCTCGTCGGCATGCTGCACATTATTCAGTGCGGCGCCGGTGATTTCAATTTCCCGTCGCACCAGACCTTCCATGGCATAAGGCGCGCTGCACATCAGAACACGCTGCTTGAGAATGGCAATTTTTTCGGCTTTTAATAATGCCTGCGCCACGCTGTCGGTATAAGCGCGCACCAGGCCGCCAGCGCCCAATTTAACGCCACCAAAATATCGGACCACGGTGGCCAATACTCCCTCCAGGTCCTGATGGCGTAAAACATCGAGCATGGGCCGGCCGGCCGTGCCGCTGGGTTCGCCATCATCCACCGCGGCCGATTGGCCGCCCGCTAATAATGCCCAACAAACGTGGGCGGCACCGGGATGCTGCTCCCATAATTCCGCCACGACTTTTTGCGCGCTGGCGCGATCGGTCATCGGCTGGACGCAGGCGATGAAACGGCTTTTTTTAATCAGCAATTCATGGTGAACGGCGGTCTCGATAGTTTGCGGCATGGTGGGCGGGACGTGGGGAGGTGCGTCATTATATAATCAAGCCATGAAAGTCTATTCCACCTCCGCCCCAGTTCTCGATGCCGACAGCGATACCTCCGGCGAAGACGATCAATTAGTCCACCAGCTTGGCCTGGCGGAGAAGGGCGTCTCGCTGTCCCGCCTCGAAGGCCGGGTATTTTTGCGCATCACCGGGGTGGTCGAATATGGCGGCCGCCATGTGTCTTACGATCTGGTGCCGACGCAGGGTGTGCTGGCCAAGCCGTCCAAGTGGCGCAAGATGGATGCGGACACCCGCGCCGTCCTGTTGCGCGAGCGCGCCAGCGATGAGGTGATCGCCGAGCTGCACGAGCACGTCAGCGCCTTCGTGCGGGAGCTGGCCGACGCCTGCGACGATTGCGACATGGACGCCGAGCCTTTCCTCAACGCGCTCAGCGACATGCAGATTTCCGAGCCGGCCGGGCTGGTGTTCGACCGCATCCGCCAGCGCCTGGAGCACGCGGTCGAGCGCGAGATGGAGGAGCAGCACGCCGAACGCACGCGCCAGAGCATCAATCTGGCCGAATATCCGGCCTCGTTCGAGGTAGCGCGGCGCATGAAGCGCAAGTTCATCGCGGTGCTGGGGCCGACCAATTCCGGCAAGACCCACATGGCGATGGAAGCCCTGGGCAAGGCGCCGAGCGGCGTCTACCTGGCGCCGTTGCGCCTGCTGGCGCTGGAAAACTACGAACGCTTGCAGGAAATGCAACAGCACGGCAAGCCGCTCAAGGTCAGCCTGGTGACGGGCGAGGAGCGCCGGCTGGTGCCGGGCGCCACCCACGTCGCCAGCACGGTGGAGATGCTGGACACGCAAACGCCGGTCGACGTGGCGGTGATCGATGAAATCCAGATGCTGGCCGACCGCGACCGCGGCGCCGCCTGGACCGCCGCCGTGTGCGGCGCCCCGGCCAAGGTGGTGTATCTGGTCGGCGCCCCGGAAGCGCGCCGCGCCATCGAGGTGCTGGCGGCGCGGCTGGAATGCGAGCTGGAAGTGCATCTGCTCAAGCGCAAGGGGCCGCTGTCGATGGAGCCGGCTGCCGTGCGCAAGCTGACCAATCTGCGCCGGGGCGACGCGGTGATCTGTTTCTCGCGCCGCGAAGTGCTGATGTGGCGCGACATGGTGACCGAGGCCGGGCTGTCGGTGGCCACCGTCTACGGCAACCTGTCGCCGGAGGTGCGGCGGGCGCAGGCCCAGCGTTTCCGTGAGGGCGCGGCCGACGTGGTGGTGGGCACCGACGCCATCGCCATGGGCCTGAACATGCCGGTCGCGCGGGTGGTGATGACCACCAGCGTCAAGTACAACGGCTACGAAGAGGAGGAAATCCCGGCCGCGCTGGCGCGCCAGATCGCTGGCCGGGCAGGGCGCTTCGGCGTGCACGAGGAAGGCCTGGTGGCCGGCTACGACAACGAGACCCACGCCGTGATGCGCTCGCTGCTGCGCGAAAAGCCAGTGCCGCTGAAGACCACCGGCTTCGCGGTGGCGCCGACGCTGGAACATCTGCACCGCATCTCCTCGGTCACGCACGAGCATGCGCTGGCCAAGCTGCTCAAGCGCTTCGTGCACAACATCGATGTGCCGGACGGTTTCTTCTACCCGCGCATCACCGAGGACCAGTTCGAGCGCGCGGCCTGGCTGGATACGCTGGAGCTGACCGTGGCGGAGAAGTTCGCCCTGTCGCTGGTGCCGATTTCGGCCAAGGTGCCGGCGCTGCAAAACGCCTGGGAGAACTGGGCCAAGTCGCTGGCGCACAAAAAGATCACCCACTTGCGGCCCGGCGACACGCCGCTGCATTATATGAACTTGCAGGAAGTGGAAGACGCCTGCCGCCTGTATTCGGCGTATGCCTGGCTGGCCTACCGCCAGCCCGAGTACTTCCCGGACACCGAACTGGCGCTGCGCCTGTCGCGCGAGGCTTCCGAGCGTGTGGACGCCATCCTGCAAGACCAGAATTCGGCGGCGCGCAAACGCCAGCCGCGCAAATTCCGGCGCTGAACGCGATGGACGAGGAACGTTGCCCGCTGTGTGGCCGCGCGCTGGGAACGGTCAACATCGACCGCCATCACCTGGTGCCGAAGACCTTCAAAGGCAGGGAACAGTTCCCGATCCACAAAATCTGCCATCGCAAGATCCACTCGGTGTTCACCGAGCGCGAGCTGCTGCGCACCTACCACACGTGGGAGGCACTGCGCGCGCATCCCGACATCCAGACCTTCATCCGCTGGGTCGCGAACAAGCCGCCCGGCTTTTACGTGCGGACCGCCAGGCAAAAATAAAAAAGCCAACCCGAAGGTTGGCTTTTTTACTGAATCTTTGGTAGGCCGTGCGGGATTCGAACCTGCGACCAACGGATTAAAAGTCCGCTGCTCTACCAGCTGAGCTAACGACCCAAGGGCCGGAATTTTAATGCCTGGCGGCAGAAAATTCAAGCGCCAAGTTCTCGCGCGCGCCACGAAGGGCTCAACCTCGGCTATCATGTCGCCCTTCGTTGTAATAAGGACGAGAATGAAAGTAGTTGCAATTGCGACACATGGCATGGGTAGGCCGGCCCCGTCGCAGTTTGGTCTGATTAATCTGTTGAAAGCGGGCGCGGCCCAGCTGATCGTGTTGCACCATCTGGCGTTTTATGGCCCGATGTCCGATCACGCACGCGCCTTGCTACCGTCGCTGGTCGACTGGTTCAGCAACAGTGCCCGCATTGCCGTGCAAGTGTTTCTTGTGATCGGCGGCTTTCTTGCGGCCAAATCGCTGGCGCCGTCCGGCCACGCCGGTTACGCCGATCCGCTGCGCGCCATCTGGCGCCGCTATGCCAAGCTGGCGCCGCCGTTCCTGGCCGCCACCGTGATCGCGGCCGTCGCCTCGGCCTGGGCCAGCCGCTGGATGATTCACGATTCCATTTCCGCCCCCGCCACGCTGGCGCAATTGGGCGCGCACGCGCTGTTGCTGCACGGCGTGCTGGGTTTTCCGTCGGTCTCGGCCGGCGCCTGGTATGTGGCCATCGATTTCCAGCTGTACGCGCTGATGGTGCTGGCGCTGGCGGTCGGCGGGGTGGTCGAGGGCAAGCGACCGCTGGCGTGGCTGATGCCGGTGTCGGTGGCGTTTGGCGCCACGCTGTCACTGTTGTATTTCAACCTCGATGCGGAATGGGATAACTGGGCGCCATACTTCTTCGGCAGCTACGGCCTGGGCCTGATGGCCTGGTGGGCCAGCGACCCGCGCCGCAAGCCCGGCTATGGCGTGCTGATGATGCTGATGGTGCTGCTGCCGGCGGTGGTGGGACTGGCGTTGCAATTCCGCAGCCGCATCGCGCTGGCGGCGGTGGTGGCTTGCGTGCTGTTCCTGTTTGGCCGCGTCAAGACCGCCGCCGAGGGCCGCGCCTGGACGCTGATCCACGGCCTTGGCAAGATTTCGTATTCGGTCTTCCTGATCCACTTCCCGGTATGCCTGCTGGTGAACGCCGCCTTTATCCATTTTGTGCCGCCGGAACCGGAGTTGCAGGCCTTCGGCATGCTGGTCGCCTGGGGCTTCAGCCTGGGCGCCGGCGCGCTGTTCCACCGCTGGGTGGAGGAGCCGCTGGGCCGCCTGATGCAGGCCCTGACACCGCCGCTGGCGACCGCGCCGCCACGCCTGTCCGGGGTGTCATTCCGCTAACAAAACGCCAGCTTGCGCTGGCGTTTTTTTTCGCTGTTTCCGCCCAGTTATATGATTTTTGCATCCCTTTGTGTAAAGAAATAATAGATTGGCATTATTGTGCGAGGCGTAAGATTGTCTCAAGTAGTTGAAGCACCGCAGTAGTCGAAATTGAAGTCAAACCAAAAAATATATACACACTGGACGGAGACATGATGAAAACGACTCGCACTACCCTTCGCAGGACTGTTCTGGCAGCGCTGATTGCCGATCTGGTCCTTGCTGCCGGCGCCCATGCCCAAACCACCCCGGACGTCGACCCGTCGGCCACCGTGGTGGTCAGCGGCATCCGCGCCTCGCTCAGCTCCTCGCTCAACACCAAGCGCTTGCAGGATGGCGTGGTGGACGCCGTCTCGGCCGAGGACGCCGGCAAATTCCCGGACACCAATATCGCCGAATCGCTGCAACGCGTGACCGGCGTGCAGATCCAGCGCAACAACGGCGAGGGCCGCTACATCTCGGTGCGCGGCCTGGGACCGGAATTCAACAACGTGCTGGTCAACGGCCGCACCATGACCAGCGATACCGGCGGCCGCGAATTTTCCTTCGACCTGCTGTCGTCGGACCTGATTTCGAAAGCGCTGGTGTACAAGACCTCGCAAGCCTTCCTGCCGGAGGGCGGCATCGGCTCCACGGTGGACATCCAGACCGCGCGTCCGCTGTCCGGCAAGACCGGCCACACCACGGTGATCAACGCCTCCGGCGCCTACGATTCCAACTCGGAAAAGAAAACTCCCAACATCAGCGGCATGTATTCCTTCGCCAACGAGGCGCGCGACTTCGGCGTGACGGCGTCGCTGTCCTACACCGACCGCGCCTCCAAGCAGAACAAGGCCATCACTGATGCCTGGAATTTGCGCGATGTCTCGATCATCAATGGCGACCTGAACTCCAAGGGCCTGACCATGGCCGACGTCACCACCAAAAAGCTGTACATCCCGCAAAGCTTCGGCTACCAGCAGGAGAACGAGCGCCGCAAGCGCCTGGTCGGCAATGTGACGGTGCAGTACAATCCGACCCCAACCTGGAAGCTGACCGCCGACGCCCTGTATTCCCACCTCGACCAGCGCAACGACGTGATCGCCTTCAGCGACTGGAACAACCCGGTGCAGCTGGGCGTGAAGTACAACGGCAACAACCAGATCACCAGCTTCCTGCGTCCCGGCTCCATCTTCTACGCCAACAATCCGGCCATCGCCGGCCCCGGCACGCTGCTGGGCGAGGCCAATTCCAACGACATGATCGTCAAGGGCGGCGACCGCCTGTCGACCACCCGCGCCTTCGGCCTGAATTCGAAATGGGCGCTGTCGCCGGACTGGAAGCTGGAAGGCGACGTCTCGACCTCGCGCACCACCTCCGGCTCGCCGGACATGTGGGTGGTGGCCGGCATGGTGCCGAAGAATGGCGACGTGCTGACCTTTAACGGCACGCCGGGCCTGACCTTTGGCGACGGCATCGCCGATCCGACCGCGGTGCGCGCGCACGCCGTGTCCAACGGCGACGTCCGCAATCACGACAAGCTGAACGAAGGTCGCCTGAACCTGGCGTGGTCGCAGGACATCGGCTACTTCAAGGGCCTCGATACCGGCGTGGCGTACTCGCAACGCAGCGTCGACCGCACCGAGTGGAAGAACGATGCCTGGAATGCCTTCAGCGGCTACCACCTGGCGCTGCCGTCGTCGCTGTTCACGGTGACGCCGATCGAGAATTTCATGGGCAATGGCGCGCAGATGCCGAACGCTTACCTGAGCTTCAATCCGTACGCCTACATGAACTACCTGAACCAGCCGTCGATCCTGGCGCAGTCCAACGATCCGGCGCTGTACCTCAACACCACCAAGTATCCGAACGGCCCGATGGCGATCGACTACACGCTGCCATCGATGTGGGGCGTGAAGGAGAAGGTCGCCAGCATCTTCCTCGACAGTAAATGGGAAGGCGAGGGCTGGTCGGCCAACGCCGGCGTGCGCGCGGTGCATGTGAAGTCGAGCTCGATCGGCATCAGCCGCGTGCTGCTGTCGGCCACCAAGAGCCCGAACGACACCACCTATATTCTGAACTACGGCCCGAGCTCGGTGACCACGGTGGACAACAGCTACAACAGCGTGCTGCCGTCGGCCAACGTCAAGTTCGACCTGACGCGCGACATGCTGCTGCGCCTGGCCGCATCGAAAACCGAAACCCGTCCGACGCTGAATCAGATGGGCGTGGACAACTGGTACGGCGGCCGCTACGGCGACGTGCAGACCGGCGGCGGCAACCCTTACCTCAAGCCGATGAAGTCCAACAACTACGACCTGTCGTGGGAATGGTATCTGTCGAAGACCAACTACGTCAGCGCGGCGGTGTTCCAGAAAAACGTGCGCGACTTCCTGGAAACCCGCCTGGTGGACATGAAGATTCCGCAGTACACGGAAGTGGTGCATGACAGCCGCGTGCGCAACGGCCAGAAGGGCAAGATCAAGGGCGTGGAAATCGCCGGCCAGTATGCCTTCGACACCTCGGTTGCCTGGCTGCGCGGCTTTGGCGTGACCGCCAACTACACCTACGTCGACGCCAGCGCCACCCGCGAGGACAACAGCACCCCGGCCTGCGGCTATCCGGGCTTGTCGCCGCAGTCGTACAACGGTTCGGTGTTTTACGAGAACAGCAAGTTCCAGGCGCGCGTGAGCTACAACTGGCGCAATCACTTCTCCATCGATTGCGGCGGCGGCAGCACCCAGCCGCGCAACCGTGCCGCCTACGGCCAGACCGACGCCAGCCTGCGCTACAACCTGACGCCGACGCTGGCCATCTACGCCGACGCCATCAACCTGACCAACTCGCGCACGCATGAATATGCGCTGAACGAGAGCCAGTTCCTGACCCTGGAAGATGTGGGCCGCCGCGTCAGCGTCGGCTTGCGGGCGGCGTTCTAAAGCCTGACGCTCAGCTGCAACGCCAGGGCGCGCGGCGATACCGGAATGTCAAACGGTAGCGCCAGCCCTGGCGCCTGGCTGGGCTCGCGCGCGTCGGCGTTGAACAGGTTGCGCACGGTGGCGGACACGCTCCAGCCATGCGGCAGCTGGTGGCTGAGGACGGCGTCCACGGTGCGGTAGTCGGCAATCGGCGCGCGCGCGTCGCCGGGCGCGCGGCGGCGGCCGGCCACCCAGTTCAGTTGCGGGCCGAGGCGCCAGCTGGATGCAAAGCTCCAGTCCAGCCGGGTGTAGGCGTGATGGCGCGGCGCATAGCCGGGGTCCTTGCCGGTGGCCGGATCGTGCGCGTGCTGGCGCGCATAGTTGGCCAGCCAGCGCAGGTCCTGGTTGACGTCCCAGGTCAGTTCGATTTCACCGCCCTTGCCGTCGACGCTGCCGCTGTTCTGGTAGGTGGCGCCCGGCGCCGGCGCCGTGTTGGCCATCGAGCGGATCAGGTCTTTCATGGCGTAGCGGTACAGGCTGAGGTTGACCGCCAGGTCGGGCCGCGCCTGCCATGCCAGCGCCGCTTCGGTGGTGGCGATGGTTTCCGGCCGTATCCGCGGATTGCCCATGTTGACCGGGTTGATGCCGGTCTGCTCGTTGAAGCTGGGCGAGCGGAAGGCGCGGCCATGCAGCAGTTTGACCGTGACGTTGAGGTCGGCATCCCACACCAGCGCCAGGCGCGGATTGGTGGTGCCGCCGAAGTCGGAATAGTCGTCATGGCGCACCCCGGCCGTCAGCGCCCAGTCCGGCGCGAACTGCCATTCATCCTGCACATAGAGGTAGTCGATCTTGCGCCGCTGCGGCCGGATGTGCGGCTGGATGGCGCCGTAATCGATCACCGGGCCGGTGGGGACCGGCACGCCGGCCGGCGTCAGCAGGAAATTCTTCAGGGTGCTGACCTGGTACAGATACAGGTCGTCATGGCCGGCGCCCATCCGGATCGCATGGCCGCGCCAGCCGCTGTAGCTGGCAAACACGGCGCCGCGCAGATTGCGCTCCCAGCGGTTGGGGCCGCCGATCATCCCGTTCGGGAACAGGTTGGGGCCGATGCGCGCGCCGGCCGGGAACAGGCCGAGGCCGTCGGGCGTCTGCTCGGTGAAGAACATGTAGCTGAGCGAGGCACCCACGCTCCACACGTCCGACAGGTCGGGCGCGTTCCACGACAATTCGCTCAGGGCCGAGCCGCTGCGCGCCTTGTGGTCCGGATCGAGCGCCGAATTGACGCCGACCCCGGTGCCGACGTCGCTGCGCCATTTCAGGTTGGTGCGCCAGCGCCAGCGCTGCCAGGCCAGGTCCAGCCCGCCGTCGAAGGCGTTGTAGCCGGCGTTGATCTCGCCGGGCGCCTTGCTCACATGGGTGCCGAAGCGGCTGTCGTTGAGGGTTTGCGCGTCGGACTGGACCGTGCGGTCGGAACCGTCGGTGCGGCCCACTTGCAGGTAGGCGGCGATGGCCAGCTGGTCCTGCTTGTGACCGTACTCCAGCCACGCCTCGCGCGCGTCGAACGAACCGGCGCGCGCGCCCACGCGCAGGCCCGGCATCTGTTCGGCGGTCTTGGTGATGATGTTGATGACGCCGGCAAAGGCGTCGGCGCCATACAGCGCCGAGCCGGGGCCGCGGATGATCTCGATGCGCGCCACATTGGTCAGCGGCATGCTGACCCACATATTACCCTTGTCGCCGTTGTAGTCGGTGTTCAGGCGCAGGCCGTTGAGCAGCACCAGCACTTGCGGATTGGTGGGGCCGCCGCCGCCGATGCCGCGGATGATGTAGTTGGGCGCATGCATGGGCGCCGCGCGCGTGACATGCACACCGGCCACCGATTCCAGTACATGGTCGAGGTCGGTCGCGCCCATGGCGGCGATGTCTTCCGCCGTGATCACCGAGGCCACCGCCGGCGCCCGGCGCAGCGTTTGCGTGCTGCCGGTCGCCAGGCTGATGGCAAAGCGGTCCATGCCATACAGGGAGAGATCCTCGTCCTCAGGGGAGGCGGTGGCCGACAACGGGTAGCAGGTCATCACCGCCAGGGCGATCAGGCAGCGCCGGGAAAATAGCAGAGTCATCTTGAAAATTAAACTACATCAATAACTCAACAATACACGGGTGGTGACGGCTTCACAAACTGCTGTTGTCAAAGTGCATCAGACCAGGGTGGCGATATGGTAATGTAGACACATTTGCCAGCAGAAACATCAGTCCCATGCGCGAGAACCAGCCGAATGCAGCGCCACCGCCGGTCAGTTTTGGCCAAGCCTTGCGGTTCTGGTTCAAGCTGGGCCTGATCAGCTTTGGCGGGCCGGCCGGACAGATCGCCATCATGCACCAGGAGCTGGTGGAGAACCGGCGCTGGATTTCCGAGCGGCGCTTCCTGCACGCGCTCAACTACTGCATGCTGCTGCCGGGCCCGGAGGCGCAGCAACTGGCGACCTACATCGGCTGGATGCTGCACCGGACCCGTGGCGGCGTGGCGGCCGGCGCGCTGTTCGTGCTGCCATCGCTGCTGTTGCTGATTGCCTTGTCCTGGGTGTACATCGCGTTTGGCGAGATGCCGCTGGTGGCCGGGCTGTTCTACGGCATCAAGCCGGCGGTGACGGCCATCGTGGTGCAGGCCGCGCATCGCATCGGTTCGCGCGCCTTGAAGAACAACTGGCTGTGGGGAATTGCGGCGGCGGCCTTTGTCGCCATTTTCGCGCTCAACATTCCGTTCCCGGCGATTGTGGCGGTGGCGGCCGCCATCGGCTACGTGGGGGGCCGCGTGGCGCCGGATCAATTCAAGGCCGGCGGCGGCCACGGCAAGGCCGACACATCCTACGGCCCGGCGCTGATCGACGACGACACGCCGACGCCCGAACATGCGCGTTTCCGCTGGTCGCGGCTGGCGCTGGTGGTCGCGGTGGGCGCCGTGTTGTGGGCCGCGCCGATGGGCGTACTGACCTTGCTGTTCGGCTGGCACCACACGCTGACGCAAATGAGCTGGTTCTTCACCAAGGCCGCGCTGCTGACCTTTGGCGGCGCGTACGCGGTGCTGCCGTACGTGTATCAGGGTGCGGTGGCGCACTACGGCTGGCTGAGTGCGACGCAGATGATGGATGGCCTGGCGCTGGGCGAAACCACACCGGGGCCGCTGATCATGGTGGTGGCGTTTGTCGGCTTTGTCGGCGGCTATCTCAAGGCCGTGTTCGGCCCGGATGCCTTGTTCCTGGCGGGGGCGGTGGCGGCAACGCTGGTGACGTGGTTCACCTTCCTGCCATCGTTCCTGTTTATTCTGGCGGGCGGGCCGGTGGTGGAATCGACCCATGGCGACATCCACTTCACCGCGCCGCTGACGGCGATCACGGCGGCGGTGGTGGGCGTGATCCTCAACCTGGCGCTGTTCTTCGGCTACCACGTGCTGTGGCCGCAGGGTTTCGATGGGCGGTTCGACTGGGTGTCGGCGCTGATCACCATCGGCGCCGGCGTGGCGCTGCTGCGCTACAAGCGCAACGTCATCCACGTCATTGCTGTCTGCGCGCTGATCGGGCTGGTCCTGCGCTATTAGCGCGGCTTTTTCTTTTGCGTCTGGCGCTGTTGCTGCTTGCGCTGGGTTTCGTTCTTGTTCTGCTTGGCCTGGTACAGCGCGGCCGCTTCCACCTTGGCTTGGGCGAACGAGCGCAATTCTTCCTGGTCGTCGTGAGTGACGAAGTAATCATTGGCCTGCGCATCCACCACCAGCTTGATCGCCGCCTCGTCAGAGAGGTCATACATTTCGGTCAGCAGGGTTGCGATCTCGTCGAGGAATTCTTCGTAGGTCATGATGGTTCAGGATAGGACAGTGCGGGGCGGGATTTTACCATGCCTGCGTGGCCAGCTCTTTTTCGAGCTTTCACGCGATCATCCGCCACTGACCCGATGGACTATCGCCGCTGCAATCCCGGCAAATAAACCGACAAACAAGGCGTGCCCCCAATTGACAAGATAAGGAGGGGTCAGATAGCCGGTATAAATAATGGTGCCAACAAATGTGCCGCTACCGAATAGAAAGGAAACAGACAATTTTTTCATGTATATAAAGAGGCGGCGGTGGTTGCCAGCACGACCGTGGTGTTAATCAGCATATGAGGAATCAAAGCGGCGGTGCACGCTTTTAAGAAAGACTCCTCACGCCAGATGAGATATCCAGATGATAATACAAAAAACGTCCATACTGTTCCGAAGAACCATAGCGGTCCGATGGTTCCGTGGATGCCTGCAACCAGCAGCGCGCTGACGGCAGCAACTACATTTTTTCGCTTGGTAAAAATTAGTATGAGGCGAATTATCAAGGCCAATATCAACGTTTCTAACGCCGGCCCGACTAATATTGTGAATGCAACAGCAGTACTCGTCAGCGATTGTTCCGGAGCCTTTATAGTTTCCAGATCGGTACCTGTCCAGCGCAGAATGCTTGAGGCCAAAATATAAAAGATAGTGGATGGAATCAAGGCGAGAGGAAATGACAGGCAACAGAAATTCAATAGCGACTTCTTTTGAGTGGCTAACGATTCCAACCGCATCAGTTTGTCTATGCAATAGTGAAGCATGCTAATAATAATTCATGATGGCGCGCTATTGGGTTCAAGCGTGGCCTGAACCCAAATGCTCTAGGCCAGTAAGACTTGCCGTGTGTATTTTTTTAGTGCCTCCTTATGCTATGGATTGTTTGCGAATGGTTTTTGCTTTAATGGACGTCAGCCATTTTTCCATGTCGGCGTAAAACTCCAGCTTGGAGTCATAGCGTGGCGGCAGCCATTGCGTGCTGGGAATCCACGACTGAATGGCAACGAAGTACCCCTGGTCATCGCCAAAGAAATGGGCGTGGTCGTAGTGGCGAGCCGCACGGTAGGCGCCGGTCTCCTGCCATACCGATTTCCGCAGGCTCAGCACGGTGTCGCAGTCGGCCGGCCGGTACACCGTGCTGGTCAGGCCCATCGCGTCGAGATAGCCGAAATACAGGCCATACTCGGTCCAGCCCTGGTTTTCGGCCAGCACGCTGGCCCAGTCCTTGCCGTGGACATTTTCCAGCGCGCCCAGCATCGCCGCAACATGGGGCGCAGACAGGATGACCGGGGTCTCGCCGTAGAACACTGTACAGTCGATGCCGGCATCATCCTGACCCAGGATCGCCAGCGAAGCCCTGCGGCGCCCGGTCTTGATGCGGACTTCTTTACCGACAAACACCGGTGAATAGAGCGCGCCGTAGTCGGCGGCGGTTTCGATATTCAGCAACGCGCGGCCGTCGGCGACGAAACTGGCGTGGCTGCACGGACGAATGCATACCAGGTCACTGTCGATGACGAAATACAGGCGCGTCTTGACGATGCGATGCGCGGCCAGCTTGATGATCTGCTGCGCATACCAACCGCCCAAACCGTCGACATTGGCCTTTAGCACGCCATCCATGGCGCTTGCCACGCTGGACTCGGCAAGCACGAGGTAGCGCTGGTCGCACGTGACCGCCGCGACAATGTCGCGCACCGCGGCGCACTGGCCATCGGGGCAGACAATGATGAATTCGCACAAGTCGTCCTGGCGAAACAGCAGCGTGAACGAACGCAGGAACAAGCGCACGCGCGCCTCGGCATCCTTGTTGACTTCATCTCTCCAGCTGGACGCGTCCGTGAACTGTTCGCGCAAGGACAGCGGCATGACGAATGAGAGCTGGTTCCCGGGGACAGGATGGTTCACGTGGCTGCGCCCGCGTGGTTCAATTGCAAGTACCTAAAGCCGGCCGAGGTCCGGACCACCAGGCGCTTTCTGTTCTTCCGGGCGTAGTAAACGGCCCGCCGGGAGGCCAGGAATTGCCGGAAGGCCGCCTGCGCCTCTTCCCGGAACGGGTAGACGAAAAACACCGCCAGCAACAGCGCGATATTGCCCTCCTTGTATTCCCAGAAATGGGTCGGGAAGAGGTTGAATTGATCGGCCATCCTGACACTGTCCTTGTTGCCGCCCGCCCAGATAACCAGCCCGACAGGCTGTGCCTTGGCGCTGTGCAGGATGGTCAGGGTGCCGGCGTGGGCCGCGTTCACGAGACTGCTCATTAGGGGCGGATCGACGGGCACGGCCAGACGGGCGAGCAGTTCGATTGCGGCGGCGAGTTCTGGCGGGGATGGAATGTTCATGGCTTGGTCTCCGTGTCGTGGCGCGGCTCAGGCCGGTACGGCGCTGCGGCTGCGCATGGTGTTGATGTATTGCGTCATGGCGGCGATATCGACCTTCCTGCGCATCGGGAAATAGTGGATCGGGCAGGAAGGCGAATGCGCCTTCTGCACATGCACGTCCAGGCCGGAAGCGCTGGCGTAATCGAACAGGAAAATCCGGGGGTGCCGGCCTTCGCCCTGGCGCAGCAGCGCGGCCACCAGCGCCTGCGGGCAATCTTCCTCGTAGTTGCTGATGCAGAGATCCTGCTCCCCGGGCGCGGGCTCCTGATAGACATGTCCCTGGACCAGCACGCCGACGGGGTCGGGATAGTGGGCCAGCGCCGCTGGATGGCGGCGCAGGAAGTAGCGAATGTTGTCGAGATAGCCGGACAGGCGGGCGCTGCCGATGGCAATATCGTCCCGGTGTCCCGGCGCCTGGTGGATGGTCTCCAGATAGGGATTGATCTCGACGTGGATGCCGAGCCTGGATAGCCTATAGGCCAGCTCGATGTCCTCCAGTCCCCAGTCGATAATGTTCTCGTCAAAACCGCCGCTGGCCGCCAGCCAGTGCCTGGGTAGCGCCAGGTTGCAGGAGTACGCGTGCAGCCAGGCGTCGGGGATGGCGCGGCCGTTGAAGGACTGGGCCGAAAAGACCAGGTAGCGGTAGTCCAGCGATGAGAAATTATCTGCCGAGAACCGCAGCGACCGGAACAGCGAGCCGTCCGCGACGCTGTGCGCCTGTACCTTGTCGCTGGCGTGGAAACGGGTTCCTATCACCAGGCAGTCACCGCCGCAATAGCGGTCCAGTTGCAGCAGGTAATCCGGCTTGACGATGATGTCGGAATCGATGAAAACCACCACCTGTCCGCGCGCGGCCCGCCATCCGTGGTTGCGGGCGCGGGAGCGGCAGGAACGGGCATCGCGCTCGATCCGCACCGTCTTCAGTCCGAAGTGCGCGCGAAACTCGTGCAGCGCGGCGAGCAAACCGTCGGAGGAGCCATCGTCCACCACGATCACTTCGTAGGCGGCGGCCGGGTAGTCGAGGCGCGCCAGCGCTGCCAGCGAGACGAGCAGGTTGTGTTTATTGTTGTAGGTGGGGATGACGAAACTGTATTTCATCATGGCGTGCTCCCTGATTGGTCCGCCACGGCCGACGACCTCGCGGCCCGCGCAAGGTGTTGGCGATAGGCGGCCGAGGCATGCAGGAAGCCGCGGTCGAGCAAGTAGTCGACGCCGGTGTAGACGGTGGAGCCGCGGCCCTGCGTGTAGTCGGCGCCCGCGCCCAGCAGGGACAGGTAGGCGGCGACCTGGTCCTTGAGAATGAAGGGGAACGTTCCGGCCTTGATGCCATCCTCGATGCGCGTCTTGAGCGAGGCGGTCAGCTTGTAGTGCTTGAGCAGGCAAGTCACATCGGCGATCCGGGCGTTGTTGCAGAAGTGGGGCATGGTGACCGCTTCCAGATGGTGGTCGATGAACAGCAGGGCGTGTTTGGTCAGGAGGAATCTGGACTCGCCGGACTTGACGTGGCTTTGCCGTACGCCACCGTAGTAATTGCCGATTTCGGCGCAGGGCAAGACGTTGTTGCTGCAAAACGCCTCAAAGCCGGAAAAGTAGTCTTCCCGCGTCACGTCGTCCAGCGAGAAGTTGGTGTAGGTATCCTCCAGGTACACGCTGTCGTCCTGCCCGCGCACGGCAAACATGTCCAGCATGTAGGCCACCACCGCCGTGTAACGGTTGGCGTTCAGGTAGCCGAGGAAGTCGGCGGCCGTCACGCTGCCGTGGCCGGGAAACTCGAACAGCTCGTCGATGTCGACCGACAGGCACCAGCGTGACTGGCAATGCCGTTCGATAATGACGCGGCGCATTTCGCTTTCGAATTTCTTGAACACGAGGGCGGTACGGTAGACCGTCACGTCGGGCTGTTGCGACAGCAGCGTGCCGGTGCGGTCGGTCGACCCGTTGTCGATGAAATAGAAATGCCGGGCGCCGATACGGCGGTAGTGCCGCAGGAAGGAGGGCAGGTATTCCGCGCCATTCTTGACCAGGCAGACCACCACGAATTCATTGATGTCGTAGGCCACGCTCGCGGGACCGCTGGCATGCGCGATGGCATCGAGGTAGACCACCCGGCCGGCGGCGCTGGACGCCGGCGCCAGGGCGTCCCTGCCGGTCGCTCCCAGCAAGCGGCACAGGCGCTGGCTGCTGTTGCCATGGTTGTAGTATTCCAGCTTGTCCGCCGCGTATTCCAGCATGTAGGCCTTGGCGTCCGGATCGTGCAGCAGCCAGTCCAGCGTTTTCAGCGTGTCCTGGAACGCGAGGTGGGCGCTGAGCGCGAAGCAGCGCCTGGTGACCTCGGCCCGGCCACCGCCGATCAGCGCGCAGCCGAGCGAGGCCAGATGGATCAGGGCGGCATCTTGCCCTTCCAGCTCGGCGTCAAGGCAGATGAAGGCAAACTGGCTCAGGCGTTGAAGCAGGCCGGCATCGCTGCCAAGCTGGTCGCTGATGAGTTCCACGGCGCGTCCCCGGAAGCGCGCCCGTCCGCCCGGCGCGGGCAATTGTGGGAATGCACGGCGGGCCTCGGCGTAGCGTTCCGGGCTCATCACGAAGGCGATTTTTTCATCCGCCCGCAGTGGCACGGCCGACCTGCCCAGGTCGGCCGGGTGGGCCAGCACGTGCACGGGCTGGCCGATGAGGTCTTCGTAGTGCCGGGCGGTCGCGTAGTCGGGGCCGAATAACAGGTCGGCCCGTGCGCAGGCCTCGACCAGGGCGTGGTGCTGGTCCGTTGGCGGGCGTCCGGCATGGATGGCCGGGAATGACAGCACCAGCCTGGCCGCGCGGCGTGGGCCGAGCAGGCGATGCACTTGGGCGATCAGCGGGAGAGTGGCGGCGGAATACACCATGTGGATGATGTCATAGCGCGCGCACGCGGCCGCCGTTCCCAGGGCGTCCGGCTCGACCAGTTCACCGCCACACGCGGCTGGCCATTGCTCGACACCGGCAGGCAGATGCGGGGAGGCGGTGAAGCCGCTGTTGACCAGGCAGTACCTTAACATTGCCGGCCTTCGATCCCGGTGCCGAGCACGCGCCGGTAACAATCGCGGTACAGGTCGCTGATCCTGTCCCAGGTAAAGGCGGTCGAGACGCGCTGGTAGGCGCTCCTGGCAAACTGCTCGCCCAGGGCGGGACTGCCCAGCAGGGTAACGATGTGACGCGCCAGTTGGAGCACGTCGCCCGGCTCGTACATCAGGCAGTCCTGTCCTTCGCGGAGAATCTCCAGGCTGCCCGGGATGCGGCTGGAAATAATGGGGATGCCCTCGGCCGCCGGTTCCAGTATCGCGTAGGGGAAGTACTCCATCTCGCTGGGCATGACCACCAGCGCGGCGTTGGCGCAGAGCTGGTCTTTCTGCGCATCGTCCAGCCAACCGAACACCGTGACGTGCGCCGCCAACTGCCGGATCTTGGCGTCGATCTTGCGGACATAGGTGGCGACATCGTTTTCCCAACTGCTTTCCTTGCGGCCTGCCAGCACGAAGTGCGCGTCCGGCACCGCTTTCAGCACGTGGGGTATGGCATCCAGCACGTACTCCAGGCCCTTGCCATGGCTCCAGCGCGAGATGGACAGCACCGTCCGGGTGGGCGGCCGTGGCCACGCTGGCCGGCGCGCGGGCGGGCAGGCGATGGCATTGGGAATCACGTGGAAGTCGTGCGCCGGACGGTAGTCGGGGTAGGCCGCCCGTACCCACGGCCGCGCGGTCTCGGTCAGCAGGTGCACGTGATCGCTGTTCTTGAGCAGATATTCCTCGTGGAACAGGTCCTGCTCCGAGGCTTTCCTGAGCGCCCGGTCGTACTTCATGATGGAGTGCAGGCTGAACACGATTTCAACCTTGACCGCCGCCGCCCGGAGGCACCGGACGATCTCATAGGTATGCTCGCCCGCGTGCATGATGTGGACCACGTTGTAGCGATGTTGGTCGATCAGCGCGCGCACGGTGTCGGTGTACAGGGTGAAATAGCTGTGCGGATCGACGCCCCCCCGGTACAGGTCGCCGGAGAAATTGTCGATCTCCACGCGCCATTGCAGCAGGAAGATATCGAAGTCGACCTTGCCGGTCAGCGCGGTGCACAAGCCGTTGATGACGCGCGCCACGCCGCCCGACACCACGGGGCCGAACTCATAGCTGACGAACAGGATTTTCGGTGGCGTCATCGCTCACGCCTCCAGCGGGGTGGCCGCCGCAGGGAGCGCGGTCATTTGCTCCAGCGCCGTGACGGGCTCGGCGATTCCGTCCAGGTAGAACGCCGGGTCGAAGTCCCCTGCCAGGCGCAGGCGTGGATAGCGGTCGCGCAGAAAGGCCAGGCAATCGCGGTAGCGGTCGAATGCGGCGGTGCTGGCACCGCTGACGCGGTAACGCCCCTGGGCCTGGTCGAAAACGACGCGCACGGTGGCGTTGTCGAGGATCACGACCTCGCCGGCGCAGGCCCGATCGAAGATCCAGCGCGACTGATCGATGCATTGCTGGATGAACGCGCCGAGCTCGTCGGGCCGATCGGTCGTCAGGTAATACAGGTGGGAGGTGATCCTGTCACGGTAGAAATACGCCGACAGGCAGGCCCAGCGTAAGGCCTTGATGGCGCAGGCGATGCCGCCGAAGCGGAAAGCGTCGAGGCCGCCAGCGGTACCGGGGGCATCGGCCGCTCGGGCCAGCGACAGGTGGAATAGCTTGTGGAACGCGGTCAATGCCGCCTGCGCCTGCGCAGGCTGGCAGCGCAGGAGGACGCCCGCCGGCGCCACACAGGCCGACGGCGCCGCCAGCGACAGGTAGGACAGGCGCATGAAGGCGATCACCGGGTCGGCAGGGTCGGGCTGGGCCGGCAGTTCCACGCGCGGCTGTTTGCCGCGCAGTACCACACTGGCGTAGGCTTGCGTGTAGGCCTTGCCATCCTCGCTCTCGGCAAGCGCTTCCAGCCCGGCGTCGGGCAAGCCCATCACGACCAGGGCGTAGTAGGCAAAGCAGCCGCTGTACGCGCTCTGGAAATAGCGCAGCAGCGGGGCGGGATTGAACTGGGTCTGATTCGATTTGCCGAAGACATGGACCAGTTGCGTAACGACTTCGGCGATCACCTGCGGCTCGTCGTAGAAAGAGGGCGTGCCGCGAAAATTCTGGCCGCCACTCAGGAAGCGCGCCTCGGTCAGGTCGATCCAGCGGCCGTCCAGGCAGAGGTTGGATGGCGTGACGCCGCCGTGCGCGATGCGGGCCGCGCGGGCGAAGGCAAACTGCTTGCAGCATGACAGAATGAACTTGCCGATGAACTGGACAAAGTGGTTAGGGCTGGCGAACTTGCTCTTGAGTTGCCGGTGTACCGCGCGCACGCGCTGGGGTTCCTGCTTGAGCGTGGTTGGCCTGGCCAGTGCGAAGCGCTCGGCGTGCATGAAGTGGGCCGGCCGCAGCGTCTGCTCGCGGACCAGGAAGGCGCCGGCGGTCGGCGACAGCGTGGCCGCGCCCGCGCCCGCCTGCGCCGCGTGGTAGGCGCCGGTGGCCGAGGTCCGGATCAGACCGTGCACCTTGGCACAGCCCAGCGGTAGCAGCGGGGCCAGCACCGAGGAATAAATGGCCTCGTACGCCGCGTCGACCAGGTTCAGCGAGCCGTACGAATGCCATACCGCGCCACTGCCGGTCACCGGGTTGGGGCCGACGCCCTTGACCTGGAATCGGCCCAGATTGCCTACCCGGCCCCCGCCGCCATTGACCCCGACGCCGCCACCGCCGTAGCGCTCGGCCTGATAGACGCGGCGCTCGTCATGATCCAGCTCGGCCTCGGTGAAGCAGCGGTTGGCGCTGGGGGCGAAGGAAAAGTGGCGCGTGAAGTTGGCGGCCGGCGATCCCGGGCCGGGCAGTTCCGCCAGCGCATCGTGAGAGGTGTCGTTGAGCCAAATGGTCTGGGTGTCGCGCACGCGCACGCACTCATAGCCGATCAGGTTGTCCTTGAATTCGTTTATGTCCAGCATGGTGTCCCCTTGAAATCGTTTTTCTTCACGCGGCCTGCGTGGCCTGCCGGTACAGGTCCGCCACGGCCGCGTCCTGTACCACTTTCCCCGCCTCGAGCACGATTACGCGGTCGGCCGAGGCGATCGTCTCAGGCCGATGGGCGATGATGATGCGCGTGATGTTCAGTCCCCTGACGGCGGCGTTGACCTCGTATTCCCGGGTGATGTCCAGATGACTGGTGGCCTCGTCGAGGAACAGGATCTGCGGCCGCTTGTACAGGGCCCTGGCCAGCAGCACGCGCTGTTTCTGGCCGCCCGACAGCACCGTCCCCATGTCGCCGACCAAGGTGTTGAAGCCCATCGGCATGGCGCCGATCTCGGCCGCCACTGCGGCCAGCCGCGCGCATTCGGCCACCCATGCCGGGTCGGCCTGCGGATCGAAGAAACTGATGTTTTCCGCGATCGATCCGGCGAACAGCACGTCGTCCTGCAAGACCGTCCCCACCACGCGGCGCAGGTTGTCGATGCCGATCTGCTCAAGCGCGACACCGCCGAGGGTGACGCGTCCCTCGCTGGCCGGCAGCACGCCCAGCAACACATTCAGCAGGGTGGTCTTGCCACAGCCCGAGGCGCCTACGATGGCCACCGACTCGCCGGCCGCGATCTTGAAGCTGACGCCGTCAAGCACATAGGGCTCGTGTTCGGCGTAGCGCAAGCGCAGGTTGCTAACCTCGATGGCCGCGTCGGCCGCCACGGCGGCGCTGGCCGCGCCGCTGCCGTGCAGTTCCTCGGGCGCGGTCAGCACGATGTCGGCCAGCCGTTCGCCTTGCAGTTGCAACATCCTGACTTCGGTGAACTTATCGATCAGCGAGCCGACGCGGGTGCCGAACTGTCCCTTGTAGGCATAAAATGCCATCAGCGTGCCAACGCTGAAGTCGCCGCTCAGCACCAGCCTGGCCCCGAGCCAGACGATCAGGATATTCTCGATGCCGAACAGCAGGCCGTTGAGGGTCTGCGCCAGCAATTGCAGTTTTTGCTTGCGCACGTCGGCATTGACCTGGTCCACGAGCAGCGTCAGCCAGCTGGCGCGCCGCTCGTCCTGGCGCTGGAACAGCTTGATGGCCTTGACGCCGCGGATGGTTTCCAGAAAGTGGCTCTGCTGCTTGGCCGCGTGGATGATCTGCTCCTCGGTGGCCTTGAGCAGCGGCTGGTACCAGATCCAGCGCGTCAGCGCGTACAGGGCCATGGCGCCGACCGCGATCCAGCCCAGCAGCTGGCTGTAGACGAACATCAGCACCAGTGTCACAGTCGCCATGACGCCATCGAGGATTGCTTCCAGAAACGAGGTCGTCAGCGTGTGCTGGATCTGGTCCACCGAACCGAAGCGCGAGACCGTGTCGCCCAGGTGGCGTTTCTCGAAGTACTCCACCGGCAGCCGGATCAGGTGCGTGAACACGTTGGCGCGCCACTGCACGTTGAGGGTGGTCGCCATGTACATGATGACCCAGGAGCGGATGGCGCTGACGGCGTTCTGCATCAGCATCAGCAGGCCAAAGCCCAGCGCCAGCGTGGCCAGCAGGTCGCGGTCGCCGGACACGATGACGTTGTCGATGACCCATTGCAGGAAGAACGGGCTGACCAGCGCGAACACCTCCAGCGCCGCCGCCAGCAGCAGGATCTGCGCGAATGACCGGCCCAGGCCGCTCGTGCGCCCCATCAGGCTGCGCAGTTTGATCGCCTGGCGCCGCTCCTGCGGCTTGAATAGGGGACTGGGCCACAGTTCCAGCGCGACGCCGGTGAACGACTCGGATACTGTATCCAGGGCGATTTCGCGCACGCCGGCGGCCGGGTCGTGCACCGTGATGCTCTTGGCCCCGACCGCCTTCAGCACCACGAAATGGTTGAAATTCCAGTGCAGGATGCAGGGCAGCTTGAGTTGTCTGAGGTCGTCCAAGCCAAGCTTGAGCGGACGCGACTCCAGGTGCATCTGGCGCGCGATCTTGATCAGGTGCGTCAAGGTCGCGCCCTTGAGCGAGATCGCGAACTGTTGGCGCAGGCTGGCCAGGTCGCTGTGGAAACCGTGGTAGCCGGCGATCATGCCCAGGCAGGCGAGACCGCACTCGGTCCCCTGCGTTTGCAGTATGGAGGGTAGCTGGCGGCCGAAGCCGAAGTGGATGTCGCCAAGGAAACGCATGCGGAGGACCTGGATTAAAGTTTTCCGGTAAGGCTGTACAAGGGTTCGAGCACCCACTCATAGATGCGACGCTTTTCCTGCATGACGTCCGCTTCCAGCAGCATGCCCGCCTGTAGTTGCTGCGGCTGGCCGTAGGCCTGGACCGTCTGCGCCGCCAGCTTGACGGTGATCCGGTAGCGCGGCTCGGCGGCGGTGGCGGCGTCGTTCATGCCGCTGATGCTGGCCAGCTCATTGCCCGCCAGCGCGGTCCTGGCAACCGACTTCAACGTGCCCTCGGCCTGGCCGAATTTCTGGTAGGGGTAGGACTGGTAGCGGATCAACACCTTGTCGCCCGGCTTGATAAAACCGATGGCGCGGCTGGGCGCATACAAATGGGCCTGTAGCTGGGCACCCGACGGCACCAGACTCAGCAGCGGCTTGGCGCCGTCCGCCATCTGGCCGACCTCCGCCGTCACGGCGGTGGCGATGCCGGCCTCGGGGGCGGTGATCTCCAGCCGGCGCTTGGCTTCGCTTTCGGTCAACTCCTGTCCCAGGCTGGCGATGTCGCGGTCGATCTGCGCCAGCTGGTTTTGCTGGCGCAGCGGAATGCTGTCGAGCGTGCTCTTTTGGCTGGCCAGGTCGCGCGCCAAGCTGATGCGATCACGCTCCAGCGCTTGCACCCGGGCGCGCTGATCCAGCAGGTCGGCCTGCCGCTGCTGCAACTGTTCCTTGGAGATGAAGTTGAGCGAGGACAGTTCGCGCATCCGCGCCAGCGCATCCTCGGCCAGCTTTGCCCGGCTTGCCTGGCCTTCAATCTGGCTGTCGATCTTGGCCATTTCGAACTTCAATCCGTCGATGCGGGTGACCAGCGCGGCGCGCTCTTCCTCGTTGAGCTTGCGGGTCTTTTCCAAGGCGGCACGCAGTGAATCCTGGCGGGTCCGGAGCTGATTGCTGATGGTTGCCTGCACGCTGCCCTGGGTGTCGCTGTAGCGCTCGCTGGAGAGCACATACAGCACCTCGCCTTGCTTGACATGCTGGCCCTCGACGACATTTTTTCTCACCACGATGCCCGGCTGCGGAACATACACCTTGACCAGGCCAAGGTCGGGCACCAGTTGTCCGGTGACTGTGGCGCGCTTGGTGTAGCTGCCGAAGAACAGGAAGGCCAGCACCAGCGCCGCGCAGCAGGTGGCGAAGCAGCAAAGCAAGGTAAATGAAACGGGGCGCACCAGGACGATATCGCCGAGCCATTTAATTTGCCTTGCTTTCACTGCCTCGGAGCGGAATAACGGCTGAACATCCATGAAACGCCTATCGTCAGGACAAAATGATTAATCTGCGGGAAAGCGTGGCGGCTAGAGATCTTTCCAGGCCGGCAGCCGGTGCAGGCGGGCGCTGGTGCGATAGTAAAAGCTGATCCCGCCGCCAAAGAAGGCGGTGACGAGCAGCACGAGGGCAGTGGCGGCGCCGATATTGAAATCCTTGTCCCCCAAGTCCATCATGTAAAGCCCCAGGCCGCAAAAGCCGAACGGCAGTCCCATGATGAGCACCAGCGGAAAGAAACCGATGAAATGCGGTGGCGGCACCTGGACGCCCAGGCGCCAAAGGAATGGAAACGTGGGCGGCGCATAATTGCGCTGCGTAATGCTGGTCCGGCGTAGCAAGGCTAGCGCAGCTTCTTTTTTTCGCTGAAAATCAGTCATCTGTCCCCCATCCATAAGTTGTACAGCCGTGGTAAAGAGTGGTGGTTGTCTAGAATTCCCCCACTCTTCATGACGCGTTAAGCCGAGTAGACCGCCATGGCGTTAGCACCGACGGCGGCAATGGCGAGCACGCCGCCGATGGCGCCCCATACCGGGGCAGTCGCCACAGCGATGGTGCCTGCGCCTACCGCCAGCACGGCGCCGGCGAAGCCCCAGCCGCTCAGTTCGCCCGCACCGCTAACTTCTTCAATTTCTTTGATCGACAGCTCTTGCATTATTAACTCCTGAAATCATGGGTGGGAAAGATCAATCAAAAGAGCACCCAGGAACCCTTTTGACTGCTGATTGCCAATTGGCAAGCATCTTTAAAGCTCAAGCGTTCAGATAGCGATAGTGACGCCAGAGATTTTTATAGGGCAGATCGCTCAGCGATCCATTGTCCGATTGCCATATCCCAGCCCAGTGCAGCAGGAAAATTGGCGGATAATTCGGTACGTAAAATCTGCCGCCATCCACGGTCGCGCCTGGGTTGCCGGCCCACATCTCCAGCTTGACGTTGGGATTTATGCCATTCACTAAAAACATCAACAGGCTGCCGTACCTGAGGCCGGACGTGACAATCACGTAATTCAGGAAAGGTTGCTCCATGCACGCCAATTCCATATCGTCCTTAAGCGCCAGGGCGGCGGGCACGCGGTCCAGCACATGGTTCAGTGTGATCAGCGCTTTTTTGCTGGTGAAGCAGCCGGTATTCGCCGCAAAGGCGATCTGTGGCTCGCTTAAAGCATTTTTCCCGAAAATGGAGTCCTTCCAGACCCATTTCCTGATGCTTTCAATATTCGAATGAGAGGTGAATATGTCGCAGTGTTCCAGGTTGGAAAACGCAAAATCAACCGAATCCAGCACCACCGTGTCGATATCGATATACATAAACTCGTCGAACGGCCCTTCCCAAGTCACGAACTTACGGTATGCGCCCAACGTCCTGCCGTGGAATTTTTCGCTGATCGTGTCGCAACTGGCCAGTAGCTCTGGCTGCTCGAATACCGTGAAGGAATAGCTCGCGCTCAGGGCTGCGATCTTACTGAAATCGTTGTCATAAGGGATCAGGCAAAGTGCCATGTCTTTGTTATGAAACCGGAAGCTATTCAGGAACGCGACCGCCAGCTCATAGACTTTGTCGTTCGCCAGAAAATACACGCCGCGGTTAGCTGAATTTTTATTCATGATCTATCGAAAAAGATTACAAATGGCCGGCTGTTAGCAGCGCGGAAAAATAAGAGATAGTTCTGTCCAGACCCTGTTCCAGCGAGATTTTCGGTGTCCAATTCAGCTGCGATTTCGCCAATTCGATGCAGGGCTTGCGCCGCAAGGGATCGTCCTGGGGGAGGGGTTTGAATACCAGTTCGCTGCTGGAACCGGTCATGCGCAATATTAAATTCGCCAGATTCACCATGGTAAATTCAACCGGATTGCCGAGGTTGATTGGTCCGGTGCAGCGGTCGTCCGTAGCCATCAGCTTTATCAGGCCGCCGATCAGGTCGTCGACGTAACAAAAACTCCGGGTTTGATTGCCGCTGCCATAAATTTCAATTGGCGCCCCTTGCAAGGCCCGTACGATGAAGTTACTCACCACCCGGCCATCGCCGGGTTGCATCTTGGGACCGTAGGTATTGAATATTCGGGCCACCTTGATCGGTAAATCATGCTGGCGCCGATAATCAAAAAATAAGGTTTCTGCGCAGCGTTTTCCCTCGTCGTAACAGGCCCGTTCGCCCACCGGATTCACCGAACCAAAATAACTCTCCACCTGCGGGTGGACCTCGGGATCGCCGTACACTTCCGAAGTGGAGGCTTGGAGGATTTTTGCCCCCGTCCGTTTCGCTAATCCAAGCATATTGATAGCGCCGATGACTGAAGTTTTCGTGGTCTGGACCGGATCATATTGGTAGTGAACAGGCGAAGCCGGGCAAGCCAGGTTATAGATCTCATCCACTTCGAGAGAAATCGCCGAAGTAACGTCGTGCCGAATCAGCTCGAAGTAGGGCCGGCCCAGCATATGCGCGATATTCGATTTTTTGCCCGTGAAAAAATTATCCAGGCACAGCACCTCCACGTCGTTTTCAAGCAGCTTTTCGCAGAGATGACTGCCGAGGAATCCTGCTCCGCCGGTAACTAGAATTTTTTTCACGTGAGAACCCAGGTTATTTTTCATGCGCTTCTTGAAGCAGGCCTGACGACCGTTGATGCTTAATTTAAGGTAACGTCAATTAATTCTGTTTCGCAATTAAATTTCATGAAAACTTCGAAGTTTAGCCATTCGAACTAAACACTTTATTTTAATAAAGCTGAGTTGATCCGCAGCGCCTGGTATTCCATACGCTGTACATTAACTCACGAGGTTTTCAGATTTACGCTACGACTTTTCTAACTAAATCGTGGCGGAATATTGCGTGGAAAGATGAGCTTCGCACGAGTGGCGACAGGTGGCACGGGCCGGCGGTGTTTAGAATATTCAACTTGATGTCTCCAGAATAAGGGCAAATATATTTTCGCCTTGGGTAAAGCTGCTCAATGGCATTGAGCTTAAACATTCTTGCAATATTGCTTCTTGGCTATAAATTCTAGCCATATACGTATGCAAGAAATCTATCCAAAAGTCTCATTATTAAAAAAAATTGATTTTTCATGCTTTTTATGCAATCGAGCGGCTAATGATGTTCGAATTTGCATCAATTTTGCTGATATTTGGCAATTTCGTTATTGGTTTCCGAACAAACAAGCTGTGAGCGATACCTGTAACGATATCGCTGTAATTTGCAAGGAGCCACCTGTCAATTGGTGCGCGCTGGTTATTGGTTGTGACGGAACCGTGGCGTAAAAGTTATCGAATGGAAAGATGGATGCTCACAGAAAATCTTTGTAGAAAATTAAATTTTCTGTAACATGTGAAGGGCCTGTGGCAAGATCGCTGCGGCTTCAGCGAAATCTAATCTACGAAGAAATTCATGCGTTATTTTATTTTAATGGCAAGTTCTATAAGATTGATCCCGCATCTCCTATTCCTCTCGCTCTGGATGAATAAGGAAAAAATTGCCTGCGACGTAAAGAGATGGGCGAAAATTATCCGTAATGATCCTCAGGGGGATTTGTATCCTAACTTCCTGTTTTTTATGACTTTTTATCCAGAATTCAGGAATCTTTGCTATTACAGGATGGGGAAGTTTGGCGGTTTTTTTAATGTCTTCTGCCGACAGATGGATACCTTGTTTCTGGCCACGCCAGAGATAGGGCCTGGGCTATTTATTCAGCATGGCTTTTCGACCATTGTTGCGGCAAAAAGCATAGGCGCGAATTGCTGGATAAATCAGCAAGTCACAATAGGATATTCGAACGAAACCGACTGTCCGACACTCGAAGACAATGTCACTGTCTGTGCGGGAGCAAAAGTCATTGGCAAGGCGACTGTCGGGGAGAACTCAAAGATCGGCGCCAACGCGGTCGTGGTCAAAGACGTGCCGCCGAATGTCACAGTGGTGGGAATACCGGCGCGCATCGTGCGTCGCGACGGTATTCGCCGCGACGAGCCCTTGTGATCTTGCAGAGAAAGGGCGGGACAGGCATTTTTTTTGCTGTCCGTTACATATCGTTGTGTTTGCGACGCCGGCGTGCCACCAGTGCCAAGGAGGCCAGGCCCGCACCCAGCATGGCGTAGCTGGATGGTTCCGGGACCGCGCTGATTTGCGTGATGGTGGTTTGCGTGTCGGCCGTCCAGTGCCACGTCAGGTCATAGCGGAAGCCGAAGTTGGATTGCACGAATTCCCGGTACTCCACGCCCGGGTTCACGATCGTCAATTCGTTGTAGAAGCCGTCGAAGCTATGATAGGCCGCGCTGTAATCCGGCAAGCTGCCGCGGACCCAGTTGAAGTATTCCAGGCAATGCTCGACGGTGCAGCTGCCCTTGTAGTCGATATGGCTGGCCTTCAGCGCCTTCACTTCGTTTTCCGAATAATCGCCGTTGCCGTCCAAGTCGTCGACGGTGAGGGTCACCTTCAAGGTTTTATCAGGCTGGAAAACATGATCATCGACTGAATACAGACCTTGATACACGATATCGAAAGTCTTTTCCTCGGCGTGTGCGCTTGCAGCGGCCGCAATGATTACTGCCATCATCGACATTTTCAGCATAGCATCCTCTGTGTGGTTAGATAAACTATTATTAAAGTTATTTAAAAAATAACTGTGCGATAGCGTACCATGCTGTGGGCGGTGCACGATTCAAGTGTTGCGTGGCGAGTTCAAGAAAACGCACTTACGGCTGAGGATCACTCGGCGCAAAAATTTTCTCGTCGGCGTTTTCCGATATCTTCGACCGGGACTTTCCGGACGTTGGGTGGCTGTGCAGGTGGAACCTGCGGAAAAACTTGAATGGCCTATGCACGCCAGTGGGATCGGAAAAGAAAGGCACTGCAAACGCTTGCTCGTTGAGCAGCCTGAGCGTCCAGACCAGCCCCTCGAAGAAACGGAAGCGGACGGTATCCGGTTCAGACAGATCGAGGTCGGAAAAGACCCCTGTCGAGTACATGTGGTACATGCGCGCCAGGTCGACGATATTCAGATCCTTGTCCAATAGGTAGATGTTCAGCGTCTCTTCAAAAATAACGTCGTCGGTCAGGAACAGCAGCAGGTAATCGTTCCAGCGCAAGGCGGCTTGAAACACCGCCCCGGCGACGAATTTCTGGGTGTTGGTGCCGGCAACGATGATTTCACTCGTCGGCTGCACATCGGGCATCGAAGGCTCGACCAGGCGCGTGCAATATTCTGGAGCGTGGATCAATCCCATGGGAGTCCTACCAAACATAAGATGTGCCAAATGCAGCCAGTGCGCCCCCAACAAACGCGCCTACTGTAACGCAAATCGGGGCTGCCGGACCGCAAGCCAAACCAGCAACTGCCCCGCCTGCGATCCCTCCAGCGACACTTGCCCCATTGACGGCAAGCTCTTTCTTAAACGCCGCCATCTTATTTGATGACGCTGCGATCGTATATAAAGACAAAGCGATCGCGACGAAAAGTACACCTCGCCCTGCATATGTAAGACTGCCCATGACGCGATTGACGATGGTGTTGGAGTTGCCTGCCGACGTTACTATGCGCGCATAGATCGCGTTCTGTTTGACACTTGAAAGACGCGAGAAGTTCGCCTTCTCGCCGTACAGTTCGACCGTTTTCAGCGCAATGAGTTGATTAAGCGAGAGGCCTTTCAATTTCACCTTTTCAGCAAACGCGCGCCCTACAGGTGTGCTCCGTGAGCGCATGATTCCCATGATCAGATTTCGCGTTTCCTGCGCTTGACGAGCCGCCGCCGCCCACGTGATCCTTCGCGCTGCCACGTCAGCGCGAAGGGTATCTGACATGCGTTTAATTTCTTGAGCGTAGATCAGACGTGCTTTTGTGTCGATTGCCAGATGCGCGCCGACATTAGTGGCCTGCGCTTCCAGCGATTTCATCGTACTTTCGAACGGCGCTTGGTCATCGTCGGTTTTGTTCGGTTCCATTTTTCCGGCCTTTGAGGGAGTAGTAGAAAGGCCGAGGGTATTTCATAGCGAGTCGCAGCAGCTTGTGCGACCGCAATGCAATGTTGAGTAGGCGCTTGGTGTTCGACTCCGTGGAGCTGGAGGCAGCGGAGGATTGGCGGACCGCGCCTACGTAAGAGAGTGAGGCGACGACGTGCGTGCGTCAGCATCGGTTTTTAACGCGGCGTATGCAACATCAAATAGTCCCGCCATTCTTGGTCGGTGGGGTAGATGGTCAGGTAGCGTGCACGTGTAGCGGCGTCAGCGGATGCCCAGAACGGCTGGAAGAACCAGTCCCACCAATATTCCATCGAGCCTTGCAAGCTACCTAAGGCAGATGGGTCCGCGTCCGGGAAAACTATCCATGGCGGTGGCGGTTGAAGCTTGAGGGCATCGATTTTTTCCAGCAGTTGAACCGAGTTGGTCACGATGGCAACGCGTGCGCCGCCAAACTCCGGCCGGAGTGAAAAGTGAATCGACCGCGCTCCGTTCACCAGATGCCCTTCCTGGAAAACAGCCTGGCTCTCCAGTTGGAACTCGGAGTTGATCGCATCCAGCACCAGACTTCCATGCGCCTCGGCGACCATGAATTCCATGCGATAGGCAAATATGCCTTGATCTCCAAGATGCGTCTTCTCTGGATAGCTGGAGAATGCCGGCGCTGGAGGCAGGCTGCCTTGCGGGTAATCTCGTGCAAGCTCGTGTTCCTGCTTTACGCCTCCCAGCGCGGCGCCGATTCGTTTAAAAATGTTCATCAGGTTTTCAGTTTTTATCGATGTGGTCGGCAACCCAATCGGCACCGAAGTAGCCCGCTGTACCGAAGATGAGGCCCCCGACCAGTCCTGTCAGCACCGCGCCAGGCCCGGTCTCGATGCCGAGTGCCGCACCTGCGACACCGCCGATTTTAAAGCCGGCTACGGCGCCGCCCCAGCCACCGGCTTGCCGGATGACCTCGGCGGAAATTGGTTTTACGCTTTTGGCCTTGAACGATTTTTCCGACGCCTGCTTCAAATCATACGCGGTCAGAACGATCCCCAGCACTTGTACCACGCGCCCAGCGCCTGTCGCTATCTTGGCGACCTTCAAGGAGTTCGGATTGAAGATCGCTTTGGCCGGAATCTTTTCGCCGTGAACCAAGACCTCCTTGTCGAAATCTGCCACATACTTGGCGATCTTGTCGATACGCTTTGCCAGATGTGGATTCTGGACCTTATACGCCTGCAAGGACGCCAAAATTTCCTGTGTCGAAACCAAGCGCGCCCCGGAGGCCTTTGCTTTCGCGATATCGATGAACACTGAGCGGCCGTCGAAGCGAGGCGAGCCCTGCGGGAAGATGGAACTGGACGACACGTAGGACGAGGCATGGTTGCCCATCACATGCTCTGCGACGGTAGGTGGCGCGCCCCACTGCTTGGGCATGAGACCGTATTTTTCTGGTTGAACCTGGCTTAGCTGAGCCAACGGCGAGAGGTTCATGCTGGACAAGTAGGGGCTGGCTGGGGAGGCGTATACCTTCCTGACCAGGAATCCATCTTTGCCCACCTCTTCGACAATGATAAAAAAGAAGGCCCGAGCTGGCATCTGATGACTGATCACATCCTGTCGGGAACCGGGCTTGTTGTTGGTCGGCGTCTTAAACTCGAAGGCGCTCATTGCCATTTCTCCATTGCGAGCACACCGGTCAAAATTTTCAGGGACTGAACGCTTTCGGTGTACACACGCTCGCAGCAGCCATCACGGTCGGTTACGCCTTTATAGGCATTTCCCGTCTCGTCAGTGATGTGATAAGGCATACCTGCAATAGGCTGCCCATCCTGATCGACAACTCGCACCTGCTCGTCGTAGTTATCAGTTGATTCATTGCCCTGCGCGGCGGTTGATGCTGGCGAGCCTGATTTCTCCTGCAAAGCAGAAGGAGGGACCAAAGACGCAGGCGCGGGGCGAGAGGTCGGATCACCAGCATTGCCGGTGCCATATTCGACTGTGTCCGTAATTTGTGAGGCTATGAGGGTAGCGCCGCATGAGGTCTTCATGCCTTCGACAGCCACATTGATGCCCATCATAGAGAAATTCATCGCGCCTTCAACGATCGTAATCGTCCCTGAACATTTGGGGCAGTGGACTTTGTGGCCGACACCTGCGGCGGGCTTTCCATGAATGATCAGAACTTGATGGCCTTCGATGACTGTGCCCCCGTGCGAGGTTCGGTCGCCGAGTCGAATGATGGCTTTCTCGCCCATGGTTACATGCTCTTTGCTTCAAAAGCCAAATGTTATCATTTCGAGAACATGCTTCGCGCACGGCTTAATCGTGACGGAGCCACGGAGTTCGAATCCGTGGATCTGGTGCCGGTAGCAACGCCACAAGCTAATAAGATGAGGTGTTGCGTGGATTATTCGTTTTGCAACAGCTATCATTGCTGTTTGGAAAGGCCTGCTGATCCATTTCTGGTCGGGTTGGACTTCCTGTAGGTTGGAGGAGGGGCTAGATGGTGCGACGAGGGGTGTTGAGGTGTTTTGCGGCTGTTTGTGAGGAGTTTACGATGATGTTGCAGGCCAGAGTGCTGCGATTCTTTCTTCGAGCAGTTCCGAAGAAGAGCAATCCGAAATACTATGAATGGGAAACAGCCTCGATTTGCATTTTCGTAACAGGGAGCGATCGAGACGCTGCTGAGGCGAAGGTGCGCCGTGAGCTAGAAAAGCGCCATTGGACCCTTATTCGTATCGAGAATTTGGATGTGCTAATAGATGCCCGTGTTCGCGAAGAGGGAGGCGAAGTTCTTCGAGCGTACGAAGAGGCATTACGCGGCAGGATTTTCTTTAAGGCTTGGCTTGATGGTTTAGGTGGAGATGGGAAGTCGCGCCAGTTGCTTCTTCCTGCCCGAATCAATGAGGATTTTATGGACAAGGTCATTGTCCGTGCTGGTGGGGAGCGCGTAGATACATCGCAGCTTGGCAGCGGCATTCGGAATGCAGATTATCTTTTAGGACGATATATCTTTGAGCTTAAAGATCTGCAAGAGGATGGTATGGAGAAAGGACCACACCAAGCGAAACTGGCCAAGATTTTTGAGCGATACGCACGAGGGGAAAGTTCTGTTTCCTTAAATCCGGCAGTTTTGACAAAATCCGATTTTTTGGAATATCTGAATATTTTAGGTCGCCCCATACAAGGTCATGTGCGCTCCGCTTCTAAACAGATTAAGGAAACTAAGAAATTTCTTGGTCGGGAAGACCTCTTTGGGGGGCTGATTCTGATAAATACTGGATTTGGAAGTTATCCTCATGAGATGTTTGCGGAGCAGGTAGAGCGGTATGCAAAGAAAGATACCAAGGAGTTTAGTTCGGTTGTTACCGTGAGTATGTGGTCTCAAACAAATGGTTTTGACACCGTCGCAAACTTTAAAATCTCGCCTGAGGTGACGACTGAGCCAGAGGTGCTGGCTTTGCAGGAGGCTTTTGATGCGTGCTACATGAGCATGATGACTGACATGGTGAGGGGCGGTCTTTCGACTGAGACTACTAATGCACCTCCCGTGGGCGCAATTGGATTTAACGTGGGCGGAATAGATTTCAGTTGGGAACCTCCTGCAATTCCTCTTCCTTGGAAGAGGGAAGATTAAGGACTTGCACAAGTATCGAAATTGCGAGAAGGGGGCAAAGCTTACGAACTTGCCTCTGTGCAAAGTGTGGCGTACTGGCGTAAGGCCCTAGTGGAAGAGGGCAACACAAGAAGGGGGGGGCTGCTCAGCGCGACCAGAGAGCGACCAGAAACAAAAAAGCCCACGAATCGAAATTCGTGGGCTTCCTTGATAATTCTTGGTAGGCCGTGCGGGATTCGAACCTGCGACCAACGGATTAAAAGTCCGCTGCTCTACCAGCTGAGCTAACGACCCTCAGGTGTGTAACCTGGGCACTTTCGGAATGGTAGGCCGTGCGGGATTCGAACCTGCGACCAACGGATTAAAAGTCCGCTGCTCTACCAGCTGAGCTAACGACCCCCGAAAGAAGCGAGATTATAGGGGAGGCCGGCCCAGCTGTCAAATACCCTGCGGTAATTATTTGCCGGCCAGGCGTTCCTTGGCGGTGGCCGCCGCCGGCGAATCCGGATACTGCTTGATCAGGTCTTGCAGGGTCTTTTTGGCCGCCTTGTCCTTCAGCTCGGTCTGGCAGCTGGCGATGTTCAGCATGGCGTCCGGCGCTTTCGGGCTGTCGGCGTAGTTCTTCAGCACCACCAGCTGGGCCGCGATGGCGGCCTTGCAGTCGCGCTGCGCGTAGTAGGCGTTGCCCAGCCAGTATTGGGCGTTGGACGCGTAGCTCGAACCCGGGTAGCGCTGCACGAATTCCTGCAAGGCGCTGCCGGCGGCCTTGTAGTCGCCGGCCTTGAACAGTTGCATGGCCGCGTCGTAGCCGCGCTGTTCGCCCGGATCGACTTGCGAGGTCTTGCCGTCGATGGTCACTTCGCGCGGTTCCAGCTTGCGCAGGCGCGCGTCGAGGTCGGTGTAGAAGTCTTTCTGGCGCTTCTGGGTGTTGGCGATGTCGTTGGCCAGCACTTCGATCTGGCCGCGCAGCTTGGCGATCTCTTGCAGCAGGTTTTCGTTCTGGGTCACCAGGTCCAGGGTGCTGGATTTGTCGGACTTGGTGTCGATGCGCGCTTGCAGGTCGGTGCGCATGGCTTCGACCTTGGCGCGCAGGTCGAGCAGGGCTTTGCGGGCTTCGTCGTCGTCGAACAGGCCGGCATGGGCTTGCAGCGGCAGCCAGACGGTCGCGGCCAGCAGGGCGGCGCTCAGGCCGGATTTGGAGAATTTCATCATGTCGGGCGCTTTCTACACAAATCAAAAAAAGAATCGGGGCGGGACGCGGATAACCGCGCGCCGCCCCGTATTATGCCTGTGACCCGGCAAAAAGGTAGTGCTTTTGATTACTTGTAGACGATGTCGGCACGGCGGTTTTGTGCCCATGCCTCTTCGTTCGAGCCGGTGGCTTTTGGTTTTTCCTTGCCCAGCGAAACGGCTTCGATTTGCGACTCAGGCACGCCCAGGGTGGTCATGGCCTTGCGCACGGCTTCGGCACGCTTCTGGCCCAGGGCCAGGTTGTACTCGGCGCCGCCGCGTTCGTCGGTGTTGCCTTGCACCAGGATCGAACGGTTTTTGTTCTTCACCAGGTAGGCCGAGTGGTTTTCCACCACCGGCTTGCCGTCGGCGCGCACCACGTAGCTGTCGAAGTCGAAGTAGACGCTGCGGTTAGCCAGCACGCCTTTCGGATCGTCCAGCGGGTCCAGCGATTTGGTTTCCACCGGGGCCACGGTGCGGGTGTCGGCTTGCGGGGTGACGGCTTTGTCTACAGGACGCTCCACCACGGGTGCTGGCTCCGACACTTTGACCGGAGTCGAGCAAGCGGACAGGATGGCGGCGGTGGTGATGGCAAATGCCAGACTGCTGAGTTTACGCATAATGATTCTCCTAGTAGTGAAACGTAATTACTGCATGAACGGACCCCAGGTGGGCTCCTTGATGTTGCCCGCCTGAGTAGTCAGGCGTTGTTTAACACGTCCGTCGACCGAGACCACGGCCAGCGACTTGCGGCTGCCCGCCTGGGTGGCGTACATGATGTATTTGCCGTTGGGGGCGAAGCTTGGCGATTCGTCGCTGGTGGTGTCGGACAGGCGCTGCTCCTGGCCGCTGGCCAGGTCCAGCACGTACAGCTGGAAGTTGCCGTCGCGGCGCGAGATGTAGGCCAGGGTCTTGCCGTCGGCCGAGATGCGCGGGCTGATGTTGTAGCTGCCGCCGAAGGTGACGCGCTTGGCGTCGCCGCCGTCCGGGTTCATGCGGTAGATTTGCGGACCGCCGCTGCGGTCGCTGGTGAAGTAGATGCTTTCGCCATCGGCCGACCATTGCGGTTCGGTGTCGATGCCGGCGCTGTTGGAGGCGCGGCGCAGGTTGCTGCCGTCGGCGTTGACGGTGTAGACCTGGGTGTGGCCGTCTTTCGACAAGGCCACCGCCAGCTTGTTGCCGCTCGGCGCCCAGGCCGGGGCCGAGTTGCTGCCTTTTTCATTGGCCACCACGGTGCGCGCGCGGGTGATCAGGTTCTGCACGTAGACCACCGGTTTTTTCTGTTCAAACGAGACGTAGGCCACCTTGGTGCCGTCCGGCGACCACGAGGGCGAGATGATCGGCTCGTTCGAGCGCAGCGCCAGTTGTTCGTTTTCGCCGTCGGCGTCGGCCACCATCAACTGGTAGTTGCGGCCTTCCTGCTTGACGTAGGCGATGCGGGTGGAGAAGGCGCCGCGGATGCCGGTCAGCTTGAAGAACACGTCGTCGGCGATCAGGTGGGCCGACAGGCGGGTGAACTGGGCGGTCACGGCCTTGTCCAGGTTGGAGATTCTGGATTGCTTGACGGTGTCCAGCAGCTTGTAGCGCACGTCGTAGCGGCCGTCGGCCAAGGCGTCGACGGTGCCGACCACCAGCGCGTCGGCGCCCTTGGCTTTCCAGCCGCTGTAGTCGATGTTGTTGACGTCGGTGATCACGCCGGCGTCGATGATTTTGAAGGCGCCGCTGCGCTCCAGGTCGGCCTTGATGATCTCGGAGATTTTTTGCGGCGACACGCCTTCGTTGGCGAAGCCGGCCACGGCCACCGGGATCTGGTTGCTGCCGACGCCGGAAATCTCGATCCGCATCTGGGCGTACGCAGGTGCCACGCCGGCCATGGTGGCGGCGATGACCAGGCCGGTGTAGAGCATATTCAGTTTTTTCATATCAGTGCATGTCCTTCAGCTTGAAGTCGAGGTTAAGTTCGCGTTCTACCGTACCATCTTTTTTCTTGGGGAGTGGTGACGATTTGGCAATCGCGTTTTCAATCGCATTGTCGTAAGCGGCCGAGCCGCTGCCTTTCACCTTGCGCACGCCGATGATTTCACCGGTCGGCAGCTGGGTGATGACGTAGGTGGCGCTCAGGCTGTCGTCCTCGGAGCCATAGACCAGATTGCTCTTGATCTTGGTGCGGATGGCGGCGGCATAGCCGCCGTCCACGCGGCCGCCGGTCGACTGGGCGGCGGTGCCGGTGCTGCCTTTGGCGGCGGCGCCGGTGATGCGGCTCATCTCGGCGGCGAAGGCTTTGTCCTTGGCGGCTTTCTCGGCTTTTTCCTTGGCCAGTTTCTCGGCCGCGGCTTTTTTCTTCTCTTTTTCGGCTAACGCTTTTTCTTTGGCTTCCTGTTCGGCCTTTTCTTCCTTGGCTTTTTGCTCGGCCTTTTGCTTGGCTTCCAGCTTGGCCAGTTTTTCGTCGGCTTCTTTTTTCAGGCGCGCCTGTTCCAGCTTCTCGGCTTTCTCTTCTTCCAGCTTTTTCTTCTTGATGCGCTGGAGGGCGATTTCCGGATCTTCCTTGGGCTCGGGCGGGGCTTCCACCTTGGGCGCCGGCGGCGGCGTCTTGACCACTTCCGGTTCCGGCTCGGGTTGCGGCGCGGGTTCCGGCGTTGGCGTCGGCGCGGCGTCCTGGACCTTCATGTCCCAGATTTCGGCCTGCACTTCGGTCGGTTCATTGTTTTGCCAGCTCACGCCCACCCACAGGAACAGCAACAACACGGCGTGCATCGCCACAGCCAGCGTGACGGAACGCCAGTTGTCGTGTTGTCGCGGAACCTTGTACGGACCGCCTGCGGTTGCGGGTTTCATCGTTTGCATTTACTTGGTCGACAGGCCTACGCGGGTGATGCCCAGTTTCTTCGCTTCCGAAATCAGTTGAATGACGTCGTCGTACTTGCTGTCCTTGTCGCCGGCGATCAGCACCGGATAGTCCGGATGCGCGGCGTGGATGGTGCGCAGCTTGCGCACCAGGGCGTCGCGGTTGGGCGCGGTTTCCGGCGCGTCCTCGTCCTTGCCCTTGACGCCGATCGACAGCGCGCCGTTCGGCTTGAGCACGATCTGCACGTAGTCGCTCGGCGGCTTGGTGGATTTTTCCGCGCGCGGCAGGTCGACCACGCTCGGGTCGTTGGCTGACGGCATCACCATGAAGATAATCAGCAACACCAGCATCACGTCGATGTAAGGGACGACGTTGATCTCGGACTTGAGCTTGCGGCCACGGCCGCCACGCATGCTGCTGGAGAAAGAAGAAGCCATAGTGATTAGCGCGATTGACGTTGCAGGATGTTGGAGAACTCTTCCACAAAGCTCTCAAAACGGATCGCCAGGCGGTCCACGTCGTACGAGAAACGGTTGTAGGCCACGAAGGCCGGAATCGCCGCGAACAGGCCGATGGCGGTGGCGATCAGCGCTTCGGCGATGCCGGGGGCGACGGCGGCCAGCGTGGCTTGCTGCACGTTGGCCAGGCCACGGAAGGCATTCATGATGCCCCACACCGTGCCCAGCAGGCCGATGTACGGCGACACCGAGCCGACCGAGGCCAGGAAGGCCAGGTGCGATTCCAGCGCATCCATCTCGCGCTGGAAGGCGGCGCGCATGGCGCGGCGGGCGCTGTCCAGCACGGCGCCGGTGTCCATGTTCTCGCGGCTGGCGGTGTAGGCGGCTTTCGACTTGATGAACTCGCCCATGCCGGCTTCGAAGATGCGCGCCAGCGGGCCGCTGTTGGCGCGGTCCTTGCCGGCGTTCTGGTACAGGGCGTGCAGGTTGCCGCCGGCCCAGAAGGTCTTTTCAAATTCCACCGTCAGGCGGCGCGCCGATTTGATGGCGAACAGCTTGCTGAAGATGTAGGTCCAGCTGGTCAGCGAGATGACGAACAGCAGCGCCATGATCAGCTGCACGATCAGGTGCGCGTTGGTGATGAGGGACAGGAAAGAAAGGTCTTGGGTGACGTTCATTGTTTATCAGTCTGTTTTGGTGGTGTGACGCATTTTGTCGGCGACGATCGCGGGAACGGCGCGCGGACGCAGGGCAGAATCGACGCAACCTACCTTGACCCGCGCCGTGTTCAGCAACGTTTCGCCGCGCCACGCTTCCTGGTGGAAAACGATGGAGGCGCGGCCGATTTTTTCGATACTAACCGTTAATTTTAGTTCATCATCGAGCTTTGCGGGCGCATGATAATCGGCGCTTACGCTTTTGACCACGAACAGGGTGTCGTGCTCGGCCAGCAGGTCGTGCTGGTTGACTTGCAAGGCGCGCAACCACTCGGTGCGCGCGCGCTCGAAGAACTTCAGATAGTTTGCGTAATAGACGATACCGCCGGCGTCGGTGTCTTCGTAGTAGACCCGGACGTTCCAGATGAAATCTGCTGGCATGTTGTTTTGACTACTAATGTGATTGAGCAACATTCTACGCGATATTGTTGTTTTGGTTGAATATTATCAACTGGCGCGCAAAGCTGCCCCTGGCAAGAGTAAAGCGATTTCCTGAACGCTTGCCAAGGATTGTAACAATGGCTTACAGATTGGTGCTCAGCCGTTGCGCTTGACGTTGAGCGCGCCGTAGCCCTGGCAGGTCGGCATCATGTCGATCCGGTTGATGTTGACATGCGGGGGCAGGGTGGCGACCCAGTAGGCGGTGTTGGCGATGTCCTCGGCCGTCAGCGGGGTGGTGCCTTCGTAAACCTTGGCCGCCGCCGCGTCATCCTTGAGGCGCACGTTGGAGAACTCGGTGCCGCCGCACAGGCCCGGCGCCAGGTTGGTGCAGCGCACGCCGGTGCCGGCCAGATCGGCGCGCAGGTTCTGGGTGAACTGGTTGACGAAGGCCTTGGTGGCGCCGTACACATTGCCGCCCGGGTAAGGGGTGGAGCCGGCGATCGAGCCGATGTTGATCACGGTGCCGGTATTGCGCTCGACCATCCCTGGCAAAATCGCGCGGGTCATGGCCACCAGGCCGCTGACGTTGGTGGCGATCATGGTGTCCCAGTCGTCCAGCGAGGAGGTGTGGGCCGGCGTCACGCCCAGCGCCAGGCCGGCGTTGTTGATCAGGACGTCGATATCGCGCCATCCGGCCGGCAGGCTGTCCAGCGCCGCCTTGATCGAATCGCGGTCGGTCACGTCCAGCACGATGGAGCGCACGGCGTCGCCCAGCTCGGCGGCCAGCGTATGCAGGCGGTCTTCGCGGCGGCCGCTGATCACGACTTGATGGCCGTTTTGGGCGAAGATGCGCGCCATCGCGGCGCCGAAGCCGGCGGTGGCGCCGGTGATGAAGACGATCATGGTCAGTCCTTGTCAGTGGGATGAGGTGTCCAAAATTGTATCCGTAAATTCCCTTATAGGCGGAATTGTTAATAATGCAATGGCTTTTCTTGCCCAAATCTGGCGCATCACATACAATCTGGCTTCCATTACGTCTCACGTAACTGGCGAAAAGCCGGGGCGATACGCAAATCACCCGGCGAAAGGTGGGCATCCACCGGGAAACGTGAGATTTCAACAGCCGTTCGCCTGGGCAGCCCTCGATGGAAAGCACGAAGAGGCTGCCGGTCCGCTATGGCTTCTCTCTTTCGATCCAACTGCCAGTAAAAGATTACTCATTCGATTGGAGTTTTTTCATGTTCGCAAAAGATCATACCCTCGCCAGCGTTGACCCGGAGCTGTTCGGCGCCATCCAGAACGAAAACACCCGCCAGCACGACCACATCGAGCTGATCGCCTCGGAAAACTACACCTCGCCAGCCGTGATGGAAGCGCAAGGTTCGCAGCTGACCAACAAATACGCCGAAGGCTACCCGGGCAAGCGCTACTACGGCGGCTGCGAGTACGTCGACGTGGTGGAGCAACTGGCCATCGACCGCGTTAAGCAACTGTTCGGCGCCGAAGCGGCCAACGTGCAGCCTAACTCCGGCTCGCAAGCCAACCAGGGCGTGTTCTTCGCAGTGCTGAAACCGGGCGACACCATCATGGGCATGTCGCTGGCGGAAGGCGGCCACCTGACCCACGGCATGCCGCTGAACATGTCCGGCAAGTGGTTCAACGTGGTGTCCTACGGCCTGACCGCCGAAGAAGACATCGACTACGCCGCCATGGAAGCGCTGGCCAAGGAGCACAAGCCTAAGCTGATCATCGCCGGCGCCTCGGCCTTCTCGAAAAAAATCGACTTCGAGCGTTTCGCCGCCGTCGCCAAATCGGTGGGCGCGTACTTCATGGTCGACATGGCCCACTACGCCGGCCTGATCGCCGCCGGCCTGTATCCTAACCCGGTGCCGCACGCCGACTTCGTCACCTCGACCACCCACAAATCGCTGCGCGGCCCGCGCGGCGGCATCATCCTGATGAAGGCCGAGCACGAGAAAGCCATCAACTCGGCGATCTTCCCAGGTATCCAGGGCGGCCCGCTGATGCACGTGATCGCCGGCAAGGCCGTGGCCTTCCAGGAAGCGCTGCAACCTGCGTTCAAAGAGTACCAGCAGCAAGTGGTGAAGAACGCCGACGTGCTGGCCAAGACCCTGATCAAGCGCGGCCTGCGCATTGTATCGGGCGGTACCGAGTCGCACGTGATGCTGGTGGACCTGCGTCCGAAGAACCTGACCGGCAAGGAAGCGGAAGCGATCCTGGGTTCGGCCCACATGACCTGCAACAAGAACGGCATCCCGAACGATCCGCAGAAGCCATTCGTGACTTCGGGCATTCGTCTGGGTTCGCCGGCGTTCACCACCCGCGGCTTCAAGGAAGCGGAAGCGGAACAAGTCGGTAACCTGATCGCGGACGTGCTGGACAACCCGCACGACGCGGCCACCATCGAGCGCGTGAAAGCGGCGGTGAAGGTCCTGGCTGACAAGTTCCCTGTCTACGCCAAGTAATTGCATTACCGTGACGCCGGCGTGTTGCCGGCGTCATTTACCAAAGCGCCTCTATGAAATGTCCGTTCTGCCAGCATGAAGATACCCAAGTCCTCGATACGCGCGTATCGGAGGAGGGGGATGCTATCCGCCGGCGCCGGCGCTGCGGAAAATGTGATAAACGATTTACCACGTATGAGCGCATCGAGCTGGTGATGCCGTATGTGGTCAAGAAGAATGGCAGCCGCACCGAGTACACCTCGGCCAAGCTGCGCGGCAGCCTGGAGCTGGCCTTGCGCAAGCGTCCCGTGGCTGCGCCGGCGGTGGACGCCGCCATTGCGACGATCGAAGAAAAGCTGCTGACCAGCGGCAAGCGCGAAGTGGAAACCGGCTACATCGGCGAGCTGGTGATGCAGGAACTGAAGCGCCTCGATAACGTGGCCTACATCCGCTTTGCCTCGGTCTACAAAAACTTCGAGGATCTGGCCGAGTTCCAGAACGCCATTGCCGAGGTCGGCCAGGAGCGCAAGGCGCCGCGCAAGAGCTGACGCTCGATTGATCTATCTCATACTCTCTGCTGTAGCCGCTGTTAATTTCTAACGCAGTCTCCCCGACTTGCGGAGGTGTGCCATGCGCGCACGCGGCTATACCTTGCTGGAAACCCTGATTGCGGCACTGGTGCTTGCCTTGGGCATCATCGGCGGCGTGGCCTTGCAGATGGCGTCGTTGCGGGCGCGGCATCAGGCGCTGCTGCTGTCGCAGGCGACGCAGATGGCCACCTCGCTGGTCGAACGCATGCGCGCCAATCCGGCGCAGACCGACCTCTATCTCACCCTCGATTACGACGCTTACGCGGAACCGCTGCCGGCGGCGCCCGCGGCCCTGTGCCATGGCGATGCCTGCGCCTCGGCGCAACTGGCGCTGGCCGACATGTACGAAGCCAAGCTGCAAGTGCGGCAAGGCATGCCGGCCGGCCGCGTGGTGATTTGCCGCGACGCCGGCTTGTGGAGCGGCGGCAAGCTGCGCTGGGCTTGCGCGGGCGGAGCGGCCGCGCCGCTGGTGGTCAAGGTCGGTTGGCGCGGCAAGCATCCGGATGGCACGCCGTTGCAAGACCTGGCCGGCGAGTACGCGCCCGGCGTGGCGCTGGCGGTGGGAGTCGCGCCATGAACGCCGCGCGTTGCCGTGGCTGGGGCATGGTCGAATTTCTGATCGCGATCGTGCTCGGCTTGCTGTTGACGCTGCTGGCCAGCGGCCTGCTGATCGCCTCCGGCAGCAACTACCGCAACCAGAGCGATAACGTCTGGCTGGGTGACGGCGGGCGCTATGCCTTGCAGGTGATGGCGCAGGCGATACGGCAGGGGGCGTATGTCGACTGGGATGGCGATCTGGCGCCGCCGGAGTTGCCTGCTTCGGTGGATGGGCTGGATGCTGCCAGCATCAGCCGTGGCAGCGACGGCATCAGCGCGCCCTTGCCGGCGGTAGCGCATGGCAGCGATGTGCTGGCTTTGCGCTTTGCCGGTTCCGGCGTTGGCGCCAATGGCGACGGCTCCGCCGTGAACTGCGCCGGCTTCGGCGTGGCGGGCGCCACGCGTGGCTGGAGCATTTTCTACGTCGCCGCCGATGCCGGCGGCGAACCGGAGTTGCGCTGCAAGTATCGCAGCGCGGCGGGCTGGGGTGCGGATGCGGTGGTGCGTGGCGTCGATTCGTTTCAGGTGCTGTACGGCGTCGATACCGATACGCCGGCCGATGGCGTGCCCAACACATATCTGAACGCGACGGCGGTGCGCGCGCTGGATGGCTGGAAGCGCGTGTGCAGTATCAAGCTGGCCTTGTTGCTGCACGGCGAGCGCAACACGCGTGCCGATACGGTCGAGGCGCGTTATGACTTGTTTGGGGCGGCGTATTCCGATGCGCATGCGGAAGATGTCGGCGTGCGGGTGGTCGAGGGGAGTTTGCCGCCGTCGCAGCGGCAGCGCGCGCGGCGGCTGTTCGGCATGACGGTGGCGTTGCGGAATCGGGATGGCTGAATCATGTTGCGGCAACGGGGGATGGCGTTGTTGGTCAGTCTGGTGCTACTGATCATGGTGATGCTGCTGGGCGTGTCGGCGGCGTTGTTGAGTCTGCAAAGCGAGAAGGCCGCGCGCGGCGAGCGCGACCGGGACGTGGCGTTTCTGGTGGCGGAGGATGCCTTGAAAGATGCGGAGCGGGATATACAGGCCAGCGGCGGGCCGTTTGCGGCGGATTGCGGCGCCGGCTGGTACGAGCGGGCGCCGCGCGGGGCGAAGCCGGTCTGGCAGCAGGTCGATTTGTCCGGCGAGGCGTGCACGGTGAAATACGGCGCGCGCACCTCGGCGGTGATGGAGACCGGGACCGGCTTTCAGCCGTTCCGGAAGCCGCAGTACATCATCGAGCGGATGGTGTGCCATCAGGCGGGCGACGATGCCTCGGCCGGCGCGGCGCCGCGCTACTGCTACCGCGTCACCGCGATAGGCTTCGGCGCCAAGCCGGAGACGGAGGTCGTGCTGCAAAGCGTGTTCAGCAAGCCGGAGGAGGCGCCATGAAAAAGATATGGCAGGTCGTGCCGGCCGCGACGGATGTCGTCGCCGCAGCGGTTGCGAGGCCCGTGACGGCAGCGGCGGCCGTGAGGGATGCGGTTGCCGTCGCATCGGCGTGGGCCGCGAGGATAGTCGCAGCGGCAGCGGCAGCGGAGGCGTGGGGTGCTGAGGCTGCCATGATTGCGGCAGGAGGGGTGTCAGCGGCAAGGCTGGTCGCCGCGGGGCTGGTGGCGCTGTCGATCTGCGCGGCGGCCGCTTTGCGCGCTGAGCCGCCGGGGCTGGCGATCGATAGCTGGCCTGTTGCCGCCGTGTGTCGGCCGGGCGCGCCGGGTAGCGCCGCGCGAGCGGGCGAGGCGAGCGGGTTGGCCTTGCTGCGGCCGGCCGCGTCGCCGGCGTCGGGCAGCGGCGGCGATCTGTATCAGGCCACGATGGATATGGCGGACTGGGGCGGGCACTTTTCGCGTTATCGGCTGCCTGCTGCTGTCGGAGGCGCCTCCGCCGTGGCTTGGGACGCCGGTGCGCTCCTGACGGGGACTGCCACCAGCCCGCCCATCCCTGCGCCGGAGCGGCGGCAGATATATACCGCCATCGTCCAGCCCGACGGCGCTTTAACGACAATCCCGTTCCAGTGGCCCGCGCTGTCGGTAGCCCAGCAAACGTTGCTCGACCTTGAAGACCACGCCGGCGAGCAGCGCCTGGCTTACCTGCGCGGCGACCGCTCGCTGGAAGGCATCCAGTTCCGCCGCCGCGGCAGCATCCTTGGCGACGCGGTGCACAGCACACCGGTCCATGTCGCCCCGCCTGACCGCGCAGCAACCGTTTATCTCGGCGCCAATGACGGCATGCTGCACGCCTTCGACGCCAGCAGCGGCATCGAACTCTTCGCCTACGTGCCGGACGCTGTGATGGCCGGGCTGCCACGCCTGACCGATCCCGTCTACGTGCACCGCGCCTACGTTGACGGCCCTGCCAGCGCCGGCCAGGCCAGCATCGATGGCGGCACCAGGACCATTCTGCTCTCCGCCATGGGCGGCGGCGCACCCGGCGTGTTCGCGCTGGACGTCACCGATCCCGCCCATTTCGCCGACGGCCTCGGTGCACTGTGGGAATTCACCAGTCGCGACGATCCCTTGATGGGCAACGTCACCACGCTTCCGCAGATCGCCAGGGTGCACACGCGGCGCGATGTGTACCGCCATTTCGCCATCGTCGCCAGCGGCATCAATCGCGGCGGGCCGGGCGCCTTATTCCTGCTGGCCCTCGACAAACCGCGCGATCAGGGCTGGCGGCTGAATGGCAACTACTTCCGCATCCGGACACCGGCCTCCGACGCGCTCAGCGCCCCGGTACTGCTCAACGATAGCGACGGCGCGCTGCGATACGCCTACGCCGGCGACCTGCAAGGCAATCTGTGGCGATTCGATTTCAGCGGCAGTGCGCCTTGGACCAAGACGCTCCTATTCGTTGCGCGCGATGCGGAGGGCCATCGTCAGCCGATCACGCAAACACCCTTGCTGGCCTACGCCAACCTGCGCGGCTACATGGTCATGTTCGGCACCGGCCGCCTGATCGAACGCGCGGACCGTGCGGCTACGGCCAGGCAGTCCTACTACGCCATCATCGACAGCCTGCAATCGCCGCCGGACATCATCACCGGCCGTCATCAATTGACGCAGCGCTTTCTTGACGGTTCGGATGGCCGCATGGCGCCCGGCAGCAAAGGCTGGTACATCGACTTCACGCAACCGGGCGAGCGTAGCGTCAACACCGGCGTGTTGGCCGATGGCGCGGTGCTGTTCAACACCGTGTTGCCGGGCGCGGATGTGTGCAGCGCCACACGCAGCCGAAGCTATGTGCTGAATGTGATCACCGGCTTGCCGGACGAGGGCAGCGTGACGACCGCTTCCACGCATGATGCGCCGATCACGGGATTGATGCTGCCGGACTACGTACCCACGCCGATGTTGCTGCCGCAGTCGGTCACCCGCAGCGGGCCGGATGCCATCGGCCGCGTCCGTCAGGAGAAGACCTATGCCGTGGTGCAGGCGGGCAGCGGCGGCGCCTTGACTGTCAGCGGCAGCATGACAGCCACGCGCCGCACCGGACGGCTCAGCTGGCGTGAAATCGTCAACTGGCGCGAGCTGCATGAGGCCGCAAAATGAAGCGCGCCGGATTCAGCCTGATCGAGCTGCTGGTGGTGCTGGTAATCGCAGGCGTGCTGATGGCGCTTGTGGTGCCGGCGTATCAGCAGCATGTGGTCCGCACGCGTCGCGGCGAGGCGCGATCGGCCTTGCTGACGCTGATGATGCAGCAGGAGCGCTTTCACACGCAGCACAATAGCTACGTGGCGTTTTCGGCAGGGATGGCGGATGGCGAGGCGCGCCACTTCCACTGGTGGAGCGGCGCCAGCGCGCCAACCAGCGCCTACGAAATCGAAGGCAAGGCCTGCGATGGCGAGCTGATCTCGCAATGCGTGCAACTGATCGCCCGTCCGGGCACCGCCATGGTCGACAGCCGCTTCCGCGACGACGACTGCCGCGTCCTGACGCTGACCAGCGCCGGCCTTCGCCTCGCCAGCGGCCCCGCTGCGGGATGCTGGCCATGAAGCGCCAAGCCGGCCTGACGCTGATCGAGCTGCTGGTCGTGCTCGTGCTGGCCGCCATCCTGCTTGGGGTGGCGGCGCCGGCGTTCCAGCAGTCCATGCAGCGCCTGCGGCTGCAAGCGGCCACCAACGACCTGCTGGCCGCCATTGATCTGACCCGCGCGCAAGCGATGGCACGCGGCGCCAAAGTGCTGATGGCGCCTCTGGACCCGGCCGGCGTCAACTGGCAAAGCGGCTGGGCCATCTTCCAGGACCGCAACGGCAACCGCCGCCCGGACGCTGGCGAAGCCATCATTTACCGCCACGACCCGCTACGCGCCGACATCGGCATCGCCTCCCGTTTCACCTCCGGCGGCATGCCCGCCTACATCGCCTACAACGCCGCCGGCCGCACCTGCCGCGCCGACAGCAGCCTGACCGCCCGCTGGGGCACGCTCACCCTCACGCAAGGCGACGACAGCCGCAACATCATCATCAACATGCTGGGCCGTGCCCGGGCCTGCGATCCCAGGAGGGAACCCTCCAATTGCAGCGGCGCAGCCGACTGAACAAGCCTTTATAATGTCGCGACAACTAGTCAGGCAGGAATAAAGTGAATATCCGTAACGATCTGGAAGGCATGACGCTGGCGCTGGAGTGGGCCGCCAAAGGCCTGTACACCACCGCGCCCAACCCGCACATCGGCTGCGTGATCGTGCGCGACGGCGTGGTGATCGGCGCCGGCGTCACGCAGAAGGCCGGCAGCGACCACGCCGAAATCCAGGCGCTGAAAGACGCCCAGGCGCGCGGCCACGATGTGCGCGGCGCCACCGCCTACGTCACGCTGGAACCGTGCAATCACCACGGCCGCACGCCGCCATGCTCGGACGCGCTGGTGCGCGCCGGCCTGGGCCGCGTGGTGGCGGCGATGGAAGACCCCAATCCGCTGGTGGCCGGGCAGGGCATGGCCAAGCTGGCCGCCAACGGCATCGCCACCCATGTCGGCCTGCTGGCCGGGCAAGCCTACGAATTGAACATCGGCTTCTTCTCGCGCATGACGCGCGGCCTGCCGTGGGTACGCATGAAGACCGCCGCCAGCCTGGATGGCATGACCGCCCTGCGCAACGGTGTGAGCCAATGGATCACCGGTCCGGAAGCGCGCGCCGACGGCCATCACTGGCGTGCTCGCGCCTGCGCCATCCTGACCGGCATCGGCACCGTCAAGGCCGACAATCCGCAGCTGAATGTGCGTGCCGTCGAGACGCCACGCCAGCCGCGCCGCATCGTGGTCGACAGCAAGCTTGAAATCGACCTGTCCGCCAAGATATTGGAAGGCGGCGGAACGTGGATCGCCGCCGCCGCCGGCAATCCGGAAAAGGAGGCGGCGCTGGCCGCCGCCGGCAACGAAGTCATCCTGCTGCCCAACGCCACCGGCAAGGTCGACCTGCCCGAGCTGATGCGTGAACTGGGCCGGCGCCAGATCAACGAACTGCACGTGGAAGCGGGCGGCAAGCTGAACGGCTCGCTGATCCGCGAAGGCTGCGTGGACGAACTGCTGGTCTACCTCGCGCCCACCCTGATCGGCGACGCGCAAGGCATGTTTGCCCTGCCGGCGTTGACCGACCTGGCGCACAAAAAGAATTTGAAATTTCACGAGGTTCAGCAGATCGGCCAAGATTTGCGTATCCTTGCCCGATTCACTCATTAGGAAAAGCTATGTTCACTGGTATCGTCGCCGCTGTCGGCAAAATTGAATCCGTCAAACCGCTGGAAGGCGGCTCGTTCGCGGGCGTACGCCTGGACATCAATGCCGGCGGCCTGCCGCTGGCCGACGTGGCGCTGGGCGACTCCATCGCCATCAACGGCGCCTGCATGACCGTGGTGGAGAAGGACGCCAGCAACTTCCGCGTCGATGTCTCGCGTGAAAGCCTGAACAAGACGGTCGGCCTCGACACGCTGACCGAAGTGAACCTGGAAAAAGCGCTGACCCTGAACGAGCGCCTCGGCGGCCACCTGGTGTCCGGCCACGTCGATGGCCTTGGCGTGGTGCGCAAGTTCGAGCCGGTGGGCGAGTCGTGGGAACTGGTGGTGGAAGCGCCGCACGACCTGGCCAAATTCCTCGCCTACAAGGGCTCGATCGTGGTCAACGGCGTGTCGCTGACCGTCAACCGCGTGACCGACATCGGCAGCGGCGCCGATCTGGTGTGCCAGTTCTCGATCAACCTGATCCCGCACACCATCGCCGTCACCACCCTCAAGCACCTGAAGGTGGACGCCAAGGTCAACCTCGAAATCGACCTGATCGCCCGCTACGTCGAGCGCATGGTGTCGGTGGGCAGCGCGGCCAGGTAAGGTAATGTTGGCAGGAATGCCATGTGGCTTGTCGAAAAAGCGGGTTTTACGGTAGGGCAGGCTTAAATCCTTTAAAATAGCGGGTTAATGAAATACTCTCGCTCAGCCTTGAAGGATTAAAAATGTCAATTTCCAGCACCGAAGAAATCGTCGCCGAATTGCGCGCTGGCCGCATGGTGATCCTGGTCGATGAAGAAGACCGGGAGAACGAAGGTGACCTGGTGCTCGCGGCGGACTTCGTCACGCCGGAAGCCATCAATTTCATGGTCAAGTACGCGCGCGGCCTGGTCTGCCTGACGCTGACCGAGGAACGCTGCAACCAGCTGGAACTGTCGATGATGTCGACCAAGAACGGCACCGCCTTCGGCACCAACTTCACGGTGTCGATCGAGGCGGCCGAAGGCGTCACCACCGGCATCTCGGCCGCCGACCGCGCCAAGACCATCCAGGTGGCCGTGGCCAAGGATGCGCAGCCGTCGGACATCGTCCAGCCGGGCCACATCTTCCCGCTGAAGGCGCAAAAAGGCGGCGTGCTGATGCGCGCCGGCCATACCGAAGCCGGTTGCGATCTGACCGCCATGGCCGGCCTGACGCCCGCCTCGGTGATCTGCGAAATCATGAAGGACGACGGCACCATGGCCCGTCTGCCGGACCTGCTGGAATTCGCCAGGGAACACAATCTGAAGATCGGCACCATCGCCGACCTGATCCACTACCGCAGCCGCAATGAATCGCTGGTGGAAAAAGCCGGCGAGCGCACGCTGAAGACCGCCCACGGCGACTTCCGCATGATCGCCTACCGCGACAAGCCGAGCGGCTCGGCCCACTTGGCGCTGGTGCATGGCGAGATCGTCAAGGGCAAGGAAACCCTGGTGCGCGTGCACCAGCCGGTGTCCATCCTCGACATCCTGGAATCGGAAGCCACCACCCACTCGTGGAATCTGTCGTCCTCGATGGCGGCGATCAAGGCGGCTGACAGCGGCGTGATCGTGCTGCTGAATTGCGAAGAAACCGCCGAGCAGTTCTTCAACCAGTTCGAAGCGCTGTGCAAGCCGGAAGACACCAAGCCGAAAGGCCGCGCGGCCAGCATGGACCTGCGCAGCTACGGCATTGGCGCGCAAATCCTGCGCGAAGTCGGCGTCTGCAAGATGCAGCTGCTGGCCAGCCCGCGCAAGATGCCGTCGATGACCGGCTTCAATCTGGAAGTGACCGGCTACGTCGCCAAACCTAATTAATTCAACCAACATACAAGAGGCCATCATGACCGTAGGAAGCTACGAAACCAATCTGAACGGCGAAGACCTGCGCATCGGCGTGGTACAAGCCCGTTTTAACGAAGACATCTGCCACGGCCTGCTGTCGGCTTGCCTGGCCGAGCTGAAACACCTGGGCGTGGCCGACGAGGACATCCTGCACGTGACCGTGCCGGGCGCGCTGGAAGTGCCGCTGGTGCTGCAAAAGATGGCCGAGTCGCAGCAGTTCGACGCGCTGATCGCGCTGGGCGCGGTGATCCGCGGCGAAACCTACCACTTCGAGCTGGTGTCGAACGAATCGGGCGCGGGCATCACCCGTATCGGCCTGGATTATGGTATTCCTATCGCCAACGCCATCCTGACCACCGAGACCGACGAGCAAGCCGAAGTGCGCATGGCCGTCAAAGGCGCCGACGCCGCGCGCGTGGCCGTGGAAATGGCCAACCTGACCATCGCTCTGGAAGAGCTGAGCCAGGATCAGGGCGACGACGAGTAATTCAGAATAAAGGTAGAACCACATGAACGAGAAGACTTTGCACGCCAACCCAAGCAAGAACCGCACGCCGCGTCACCGCGCGCGCGAGTTCGCGCTGCAAGGGTTGTACCAGTGGCTGCTGAATAACGAATCCGCCTCCACGGTGGTCAACCACATCCGCGGCGCGCACGGCTTCGACAAGGCCGATGCCGAGCACTTCACCGTGCTGCTGAACGGCGCCATCGGTTCGTCGGTGGAATTGCGCCAGACCTTTGCACCGCTGGTCGATCGCGGCATCGCCGAGCTGTCGCCGATCGAGCACGCGGTGCTGCTGATCGGCGCCTACGAGCTGAAGAACAACCTGGAAATTCCATACCGCGTCGTCATCAACGAGGCGGTGGAGCTGACCAAGTCGTTCGGCGGCATCGATGGCCACAAATATGTCAACGGCGTGCTGGACAAGCTGGCCGCCCAGCTGCGTCCGGACGAGGTTGCCGCGGACAAGAAGCGCTAAGCTGTCCCGGTATCGTTAAAAGCCACCCACGGTAGCGTGCGGTGGCTTTTTTTATTTGGGCGTTGACCCGGCAGGGCGGGGCTGGACAGAATTGCTTTTCGGCTAATTCTGGAGCGGCATCATCGAATTGCAAACACCACGCTGGCGCCGGCGCGGCTGGCTGGCGCTGATCGGCGGCGCGCACCTGCTGGCCTTCATGGCCTGGAAAGCGCCTGAGAGGCCGCATGCGGCCCATATCGCGCCACATGCGCCGATCACCTATGTTCTGACGCCGCTCAAGCCGCCTCGGCCGCCTGAGCTGCCGCGGCCGGTGCGGCCTATGATGCGGCCGGAGCGTGCGGTGCGCGCCGCCGCCGGACCGAAGGCGCCGCCAGTGGCCGCGCCCGTGCACGCCGAGCCGCAGGCGATTACCGTGCCGCCTGCCGAGCCCGCGCCGCTGGCGGCGGAGCCGTCTTTGCCCGCCGATCCCTTTGCCGCGCCGGCCAAGCCGCAGGAAGACCTCAAGCAGCGCGCACTGAGGGGCGCGCTGGCGGCCGACCAGCAGGCCCGCAAGGATGCCTGGACCCAGCGCGACCGCAAATACGTCAATGATGAAAGCGCGCTGGCGGCCGCCATCGGCAAGGCCTACAAGGGCGGCGGCAGTGGGGCGATAGGGGAGTTTGTGGCGCCGGACGGCAGCCGGGTGACCAAATGGCGCTTGCCGGGTGGTGCGGTGGTCTGTTACTACAAGGAATCCAACAACGGCCGCGATCCCTTCCGCGACACGGGCCGTCTCAGCGTACGCAGTTGCCCATAATGAAAAAAGCCGCCTGACCAAGGCGGCTTTTAAATTTACAGTGACCCGTCCTGGGTTAAGTTGTCATTTCCCGCCTTTTCTTAGGAGAGCGAGATGGGAACTGGACGAAAGCGGACTCAAGGCGACTACACCCTGACTTTTAAGCAGGGGGTGGTCGATGCAGTGGA
>NZ_WNKY01000019.1 GCF_009720825.1 Duganella radicis
GCCTCGACCGCCTGCCGGTGGACGCGCTGCCGCCCGCGCGCGCCCACCGGGGCTGGCTGGACGGCATCGGCTGCCTCACCCTGGGCCAGCTGTACCGCCTGCCGCGCCCCGGCCTGCAACGCCGCTGCGGCCGCGCCCTGCTGGACCTGCTGGACGACGCCCACGGCGTCCGTCCCGAACTGCACCAATGGCTGCAAGCGCCCGCCAGCTTCCACGCCAGGCTGGAATTGTTCGACCGCGTGGAACACGCCGAAGCGCTGCTGTTCGGCGCCCACCGGCTGCTGCTGCAACTGACCGGCTGGCTGAGCGCGCGCCAGCTGGCGGTCGAGCGCATCCAGCTGCTGCTGGAGCACGAGCGCGGCCGCAGCGCCGGCCCGCCCACCGTGATCGAGGTGGTGCTGGCCGAGCCCACCTGGCAAGACGCGCACCTGGTGCGTCTGCTCAAGGAGCGCCTGGCCAAGCTGCAACTGGACGCCCCGGTGATCGGCCTGCGCCTGGAGGCGCCGCAAGTGCGGCCGATGGCGCCGCTCAGCGAGTCCCTGTTCCCCGAGCCGGGCGGCAGCCACGAGGACTGGCAACGCCTGCTGGAACTGCTGGCCGCGCGCCTGGGCCCGGAGAACGTGCTGCAAGCCGTGCCCAGCGCCGACTACCGGCCCGAACAGGCCAACACCTGGCTCGGCATCCAGCACAAAGTGCGCCCGGCCGACGCGCGCGCCCGGCTGCCGCCCGACATGGGCAGCCTGCCGCGCCCCACCTGGCTGCTGGCCCAGCCCATCCCGCTGCTGATGCGCGACCACCGCCCGTACTACGGCTCGCCGCTGCGCATCCGCTCCACCGGCGAGCGCATCGAGGCCGGCTGGTGGGGCCAGCTGCAAAGCCGCGACTACTTCATGGCGCAAGGCGAGGACCACGCCCACTACTGGCTGTTCAAGGAGCGCGGCGCCGCCGGCCAGGCGCCGCGCTGGTATCTGCAAGGCCTGTTCGGCTAGTCGAGCGGCGTGAAGCGCTGCACCTGCCGGCCGTCGACCTCGATCATCTCGAAAAACACCGCGCGCGGCCGGCACCAGATCGAGCCATTGGCGGCCCGGTATACAATCATGGCCGAGAGGTCGGATTCCAGCGTGGCTTCGCACACCAGTTCGTAAATCCCGCCCTTGTAGTGTTGGTAACGCATTGACTATCCCTATGAAATCACAACGACATGAATTTATCGGCGCCCACGGCCACAAGCTGGCCGCCCGCCTCGACGGCCCGGACGGCGCGGTCAGGGCCTACGCCCTGTTCGCCCACTGCTTCACCTGTGGCAAGGACGTGCTGGCGGCCCGTCGCGTGGCCGAAGCCCTGACCGCCCATGGCATTGCCGTGCTGCGCTTCGATTTCACCGGCCTCGGCGCCAGCGAAGGCGAGTTTGCCGAGACCAACTTCTCGTCCAACCTGGCCGACCTGATGGCCGCCGCCGACTTCATGCGCGCCAACGGTCAGGCGCCGCGCCTGCTGATCGGCCACAGCCTGGGCGGCGCGGCGGCGCTGGCGGTGGCCGGGCACATGCCGGAAGTGCGGGCGGTGGCCACGATCGCCGCGCCCAGCAGCCCGTCCTACGTCACCGGCATGTTCCGCCACCACCTGGGCGAAATCGCGCGCGCGGGCGAGGCACAGGTGCAACTGGCGGGACGGCCGTTCCGCATCCGGCAGCAATTCGTCGACGACGCCGGCGGCCACGATCTGAAGCCCCACATCGCCGGCCTGCGCCGCGCCCTGCTGGTGATGCACGCGCCGGGCGACGACACGGTCAGCCTCAACAACGCGATGGAGATTTTCACGGCGGCCAAACACCCGAAAAGCTTTGTCTCGCTGGACCACGCCGACCATCTGCTGACCGGCCGCGAAGACGCCGTCTACGTCGCCAACCTGATCGCGGCGTGGGCCGCGCGCTACCTGGCTTAAAAGTCTTCCGACAGGTCTTTCCAGCCCTTGCTGGCGGCGTAGGTGTTGAACTCGTCCGGCGCCGCCAGCACCAGCAGCCGGGCTTCCTGCAACACCGGATCGCCGGCGCTCAGCGCCGGACCCTGGTAGCCGACGCTGCGCAGCTGCGCCAGCACCGAACTGATCAGCGCCGCATCCTTGTGCAGGCCGCTGATCGGCGCCTTGAAATCGACATACACGTCGATCGCGCCATAGCCCTCGTCAAAGATGCGGATCGCCTTGGCGTCATGGGCGCGGCCGGCGCCGTCGGTGGCCTTGAACGGGCCGCTCAGTTGGATATCGGTGTCATTATGCATGTGCGCAGCATACACCAAACCACACCGCCGCCCTCACTTTAATGGCTGCAAAATCGCCGCCAGCCGATCCGGCGTGCCGGCGATGCGTTCCAGCCGTGGATATTTCAGGCCGTCATGGTAATCCAGCGCCACCTCCCGATACAGATTGCCCTTCCTGACCAGCAGCTTGATCGGCTCCTTGCCGTCCTTGGCCGCCGTCACCGCCGCCCGCAGCAGCTCCGGCTTGTAGGCGCGGCCGTTCACCGCCAGCAGCGTGGTGTTGCCCGACAGGCCGGCCTGGAAGCCCACGCCTTCCCAGATGAACGATTCCAGCTTGCCCTCCGCGCCGACCGAGAAGCCCAGCGAGTACTGGAAGTTGGCCGACTTGCTCAGGTCCTCCTGCGCCTTCAGGAACGCGGTCTGCTGCTCGGTATACACCAGCTTCCAGCCGGCGCGCGCCAGACCGTCCAGCGGCGCGCCGGGGCCGTGGCTGTCCACCCGGCTGCGCAGGAAGCCGGCCCAGTCGTAGGGCTGGACCGCGTTGAGCGTGCGCACCACCTCATCGAAGCTGTAGTGCTTGGCCACATACATGCCGTCGTCGGTGCCGAAGAACAGGCGGGCGAAATCGTCCAGCGAGCGCTGGTCGCCGGACAGCTCGCGCAGCCTGGTGTCGGCGTCCAGCCAGATCAGCTGGCCTTCCTGATAGTAATCCTCGCCGCGCTGCCAGTTGTTCCACACCTGCGGCCGGCGCGCGTTGACGATCGGATCGTACGTGGTGTCCTGCACCGCGCGCCACGCGCGTCCCTTGACGTGGTCCAGCCGGGCGGCCGAGGCGGCCAGCAGGTCCAGCGTGTGTTCGCGCTGGATCAGACCGGCGCGCGCGGCCAGCACCGCCCCCCAGTACTGGGTCTGGCCCTCGTACACCCACAGCAGCGAATTGTCGAGCGGGGTGTTGAAGTTGGGCACATCCTGGCCGTCCGGGCGGCGGAACTTGCCATTCCACGAATGGGTGAACTCATGCGCCAGCAACTCGCGCCGCGCCTCGTACTTGTTCCACTCGCTGAAGTAGCCGAGCTTGACGCCATTCTCGCTGGACTGATGATGCTCGCGGCCGATGCCGCCGAATTCATCGCTGATCGCCAGCAGGAAATCGTAGTGCCGGTAATGCTGCGACTTGAACAGCTTGTAGGCCTGCTGGATCAGCGCGCGGTGCGGCGCGATCTGTTCCGGCGTGGCGTCCAGCTGGTCGGCGCTGTCGGCCACCAGGTTCAGGTACACCGGCAGTTTGGCCCCCGGATCGAGATCGATGCGGCGGAAATAGCGGCCGGCGAACAGCGGCGAATCGAGCAGGGTCTCCAGGTCCAGCGGCTTGAAGGCGATCTGGTCGCCCTGGCGTTGCGCCACCTCCAGCGCGCTGCCGAACTGCCAGCCCGGCGGCACCGTCAGATTCGGCTGCACCGTGATATTGCGGCTGCGGTAGCCGGCCGGATACAGCGCCAGCGACTGCCATTGCACCCCGAGGATATCGTTGGTGAAGGTGGTGCGGCCCTGATTCGCCTCCACCGGCGACACATACTGGAACTCCACCTCCACCGCCGCCGCGCCGTCCGGCACCGCGATCTGGAACGCCCACACATCGAGCGGATCGCGCCGCCAGTCCAGCGGCTGGCCGTTGGCGAACACCTTCAGGCCGGCAAACTGGTTCAGCGCCCCGCTCGGGCCGTGATTGGCCACCACCCACTGCGGATACAGCAAGGTCAGCTTGCCGGGCCGGGCCGGAATGCGCTCGGTCACGCGGAAGATTTGCTGGGCGGTGTTGGTGGCGTCCACTTTCAGCACGATGGTGCCCGGATAGGGCTGTTCGGAAATGGCGGCGGCCCGGGCGCTGAAGGCGGTAGCCAGCAGGCCGGCCAGTACGGCGCGGGTGAGGGACATAATCATGTGATAAAACGGTTGACAAGAGGAAGAGTGTAGCACGCGGGCAATAAAAAATTTTTTGAAAAAAATCCCTTGAAAGCGTTGCGGCGCGACTTATATGGGACTCAGCGGTTGCCTGATTGTGGGGGCCGCGAACTTCTTTATATCGCTTAACTTGAAAAGGATATCCATCATGCGTACTTTTGATCTGACCCCGCTGTATCGTTCCGCCATCGGCTTTGATCGTCTGGCACAACTGCTGAATGACGCCCAGCGCAATGACACCCCCAGCTATCCCCCCTACAACATCGAGCTGGTCTCGGACGACCAGTATCGCATCGTCATGGCGCTGGCCGGCTTCAGCCGCGAAGAAATCGACATCACCTTCGAGCGCGACGCGCTGACCGTGGTGGGCCGCAAGCAGAAGGACGCCACCGAGCGCACCTACCTGCACCGTGGCATCGCCGCCCGCGATTTCGAGCAGCGCTTCCAGCTGGCCAACCACGTCAAGGTGACCGGCGCCAGCTTCGACAACGGCATGCTCTCCATCGAACTGGTGCGCGAGATTCCGGAAGCCCTCAAACCGCGCAAAATCGTCATCGACGGCGGCGACAACGTGACCGCGCTGGAGCAGCGCGCCGCCTGATCCCGCTGTAACGCGGTAAGCAAAACTGGCCGGTTTATCCGGCCAGTTTTGCGTTGGTCAGCCCGTTGGCCAGCCCGTTTGTAAGCAGGTTTTTTGGTTAAGTAGGGCCTAAGTTTTTAGCGTCATATTGGATACATCTAAAGTCCTCATTTGCATAGGAGAACCGTTATGTCCAACTCTACTCTCAAGCGTGCCGCCGTCGCCGTCGCCGTACTGGGCGTGGTCGGCGTCGGCGGTGCAGTCGCTGTCAAACAGAACGCCGCCGTCGCCGCCGCCACCGCGCCGGTGGCCGCCGCGGTCGCCCCGGCCGCTGCCGCTGCTCCGGCGCCGGTCGCCGCGCCGGCCATTTCACTGCCCGACTTCAGCGTGATCGCGGCCCACAACGGCCCGGCCGTGGTCAACATCAACGTCACCGGCAGCACCAAGACCGCCTACGACGGCCCCGGCGCGCAAGGCCGCAACGACCCGTTTGCCGACGATCCCTTCTACGAATTCTTCCGCCGCTTCCAGGGCCAGCAGCGCGGCGGCCAGCGCGCCCAGCCGACCCATGGCCTCGGCTCCGGCTTCATCATCAGCCCGGACGGCATCATCCTCACCAACGCCCACGTGGTGCGCGACGCCAGCGAGGTGGTGGTCAAGCTGACCGACCGCCGCGAATTCCGCGCCAAGGTGCTGGGCTCCGACCCGCAAAGCGACGTCGCCGTGCTGAAGATCGACGCCAGGAACCTGCCGGTGGTGCCGCTGGCCAAAAACAACGACCTCAAGGTCGGCGAATGGGTGCTGGCGATCGGCTCGCCGTACGGCCTCGACAACACCGTCACCGCCGGCGTGGTCAGCGCCAAGGGCCGCTCGCTGCCGGACGGCAACGTGCCCTTCATCCAGACCGACGTCGCCGTCAACCCCGGCAACTCCGGCGGCCCGCTGTTCAACACCCGCGGCGAGGTGGTCGGCATCAACTCGCAGATCTACAGCCAGACCGGCGGCTACCAGGGCCTGTCGTTCGCCATCCCGATCGACGTCGCCAACAAGATCAAGAACCAGATCGTCGCCACCGGCAAGGTGGTGCACGCCAAGCTGGGCGTGACGGTGCAGGAAGTCAACCAGGGCTTTGCCGACTCCTTCAACCTGGAAACGCCGGAGGGCGCGCTGATCGCCAACGTCGAGCGCGGCGGCCCGGCCGACAAGGCCGGCCTCAAGGCCGGCGACGTGATCCGCGCCCTCAACGGCCAGAAGATCGTCAGCTCGGCCGACCTGCCGTCCATGGTCGGCCTGTCGACCCCGGGCGACAAGATCACGCTGGACGTCTGGCGCCAGGGCAAGCCGGTGCAGCTCACCGCCACCCTGGGCAACGCCCGCGACAAGGTGGCCGCGCAGGACGACGACGCCCCGGCCGACCAGGCCAGCGCCAGGCTGCGCCTCGGCCTGTCGCTGCGCCAGCTGGACCCGGTGGAACGCCGCGAGTCCGGCATCGCCAGCGGCCTGCTGATCCAGGACGCCGGCGGCGCCGCCGCCAACGCCGGCGTGCAGCCGGGCGACGTGCTGCTGTCGGTCAACGGCCGTCCGGTCAACAGCGTCGAGCAGGTGCGCGAGGTGGTGGGCAAGGCCGGCAAGTCGGTGGCATTGCTGATCCAGCGCGGCGACGATAAAATCTTCATACCGGTCCGCCTGGGCTAAGTTTAGGAAAATAACAAGATGCGACTTCTTCTGGTGGAAGACGACACCATGATCGGCGAAGTAGTGCTGGACCTCCTGCGGGCCGAGCACTACGCCGTTGACTGGGTCAAGGACGGCGACATGGCCGATACCGCGCTGCAAACGCAAACCTACGACCTGGTGCTGCTGGATCTGGGCCTGCCGCGCAAGGACGGCCTGGACGTGCTGCGCGCCATGCGCCTGCGCAAGGAACTCACGCCGGTCCTGATCGCCACCGCGCGCGACGCCAAGGAACAGCGCATCGCCGGCCTCGACGCCGGCGCCGACGACTACGTGCTCAAGCCCTACGACCTCGACGAACTGCTGGCCCGCATCCGCGCCCTGCTGCGCCGCTCGGCCGGCCGCGCCGAGCCGGTGTTCGAGCACGGCAACGTCACCGTCAACCCGCAGACCCGCGAAGTGCTCGCCGACGGCAAGCCGGTCAGCCTGTCGGCGCGCGAGTGGGCGGTGCTGGAGGCGCTGATCGCCCGTCCCGGCATCGTGCTGTCGCGGCATCAGCTGGAGGAGAAACTGTACAGCTGGAAGGACGAGGTCAACAGCAACGCGGTGGAAGTCTACATCCACGGCCTGCGCAAAAAGCTCGGCGCCGAGCTGATCCAGAACGTGCGCGGTTTGGGCTACATGGTGCCCAAGCTATGAAAGTGAAGATGCCGTCGCTGCCGTCGTTGCCCCGCGTGCCGGTGGTGACGCACTCGCTGCGCGGCCGTCTGCTGTGGTTCCTGCTGGCCGCCATCACCATGGCCGCCATCGCGCAAGCCATGATCGCCTACCGCAGCGCCCTGAGCGACGCCGACCAGATCTTCGACTACCACATGCAGCAAATGGCGATGTCGCTGCGCTCCAGCGCCACCCTCACCAACAAGGCGGCCGACACCGCCGCCGATCCGGAAAACGACGACCTGGTGGTGCAGGTCTGGACCCCGGACGGCGCCCAGGTGTTCCGTTCGCTGTCGCGCGCGGCCCTGCCGCAGCGGGCCGTGCTGGGCTTTTCCAACGTCAAGGTCAACAAGACCACCTACCGCATCTTCTCGGTCCAGACCTCCAACCAGACCGTGCAGGTGGCGCAGGACATGGCGGTGCGCCAGCGCATGGCCGGCACCCTGGCGCTGCGCACCGTCGGCCCGATCGCCGTGATGGCGCCGGTGCTGATGCTGGTGGTGTGGTGGGTGGTGTCCGGCTCGCTGGCGCCGGTGTCGCGCGTCAAGCGCCAGGTGGCCGCGCGCCAGGCCGACGATTTGTCGCCGGTGTCGGAAAACGACCTGCCGGACGAGGTGCTGCCGCTGGTGCAGGAGCTCAACCTGCTGTTCGTGCGCGTGCGCACCGCCTTCGAGGCCCAGCAGCACTTCGTGGCCGACGCCGCGCACGAGCTGCGCACGCCGCTGGCCGCGCTCAAATTGCAGGTGCTCAGCCTGGAGCGCGCGCCGGACGAGGCGGCCCGCAAGGTGGCGGTCTCGCGCGTGACGGCCGGCATCGAGCGCGCCACCCGGCTGGTGGAACAGTTGCTGGTGCTGGCGCGCCAGGAGGGCGGCGGCCAGGAGATCAAGCTGGAGCCGGTCAGCCTGGACGAACTGGTCCGGCGCGTGCTGGGCGACATGAACGGCCTGGCGCAGGCGCGCCAGATCGACCTCGGCCTGCACCACGCGGACCACGACCTGGTGGTGGCCGGCCAGCACGACGCCCTGCTCATCCTGCTGCGCAATCTGGTCGACAACGCCATCAAGTACACCCCGGCCGGCGGCACGGTCGATGTGACGCTCCGGCGTAGCGCCGCCGCCACAAAACACGGCAAGCCGCGCATCCTGCTGCGCGTCGAGGATTCCGGCCCCGGCATCCCGCCGGAAGAGCGCGAGCGGGTGTTCAGCCGCTTCTACCGCGTGCCCGGCAGCCCCGCCGGCGGCAGCGGTCTGGGCATGGCCATCGTGCAGTCGATCGCCGAGCGCCACGGCGGCGCGCTGTCGCTCGACCGCTCCGAACGCCTGGGCGGACTGCAAGTCAACCTCGATTTTCCCGAGACTGGCAAGCCCACTCCAGCTTAAAATGCCGTTTTGACACGGCGTTGGAGTGGTGCATGAAGAAAATCGGCTTTTCGGGAACCCTGGACCCGATCACCAACGGTCACATGTGGGTGATCAACGAAGCCCGTTCGCTGGCGGACGAGGTGGTGGTGTTCCTGTCCGAGAATCCGGCCAAGAAGCCGCGCTTCACGGCCGAGGAGCGCAAGAGCATCATCGCGCTCAGCTGCGCCGAGCAGGGCTGGGACAACGTCTCGGTGGTCATCGTGCGCGGCGACTACACCGCGCGCGCGGCCAAGAAGCAGGGCGTCGAATGCCTGATCCGCGGCATCCGCACCACCGCCGATTTCGACTACGAGAACCTGATCCAGCAAACCAACGTCGACGTGCTGCAAGGCGCCAAGACCGTGTTCGTGATGCCGCCGCGCGACCTCGGCTCGGTCAGTTCCTCCTTCGTCAAGGCGCTGGAGGGACCGATCGGCTGGAACTGGATCATGAAGCAATTCGTGCCCGGCCCGGCCTACCACGCCTGGGTGCTGGGCTGGCTGCGGCGCGAGTGGGAAACCCTGTGGGACTACGAGCACCGCGACGCCACCGCCATCGCCCACGCCGACCAGTGGTTCGTGCAACTGACCGGCGCCACCGCCTACGGCGGGCCGGCGCGCCACTATCATAACCTCGACCACCTGGTGCACGGCCTGTGCGAAATCCGCGTGTGGGCCGCCAACACCCGGCCCGATCCGGCCGACGTCGACATCGTCAAGCAGGCTTTCTGGTTCCATGACGCCGAGTACGGCCACAGCGGCGAGCCCGGCACCCTGAGCAACGAGGAGGCCAGCGCCCAGCTGTGGCTGGGCAGCCACCTGGGGCAGGAAATGGCCGACGCCGCCGAACTGATACGCGCCACCGACCACTTCCAGGAAGCCGCCATCACGCACCGCCTGAAGGATATCCTGCTGTGCGTGGACCTGGCCATCCTCGGCCAGGACGACGAGGTCTACCAGAACTACGCGCGCGCCATCCGGCAGGAATACATCCACCTGCCGGACGTCAAGTACCGCGAGCAGCGGCGCGGCGCGCTGCTGCACTTGTGCCGCAAGGCGCAGGGCGGGCAACTGTTCCGCGACGCCTACTTCGCCGAACAGTACAACCAGCGTGCCATCGACAATATGCAGCGCGAGATGGCCCAGCTTTAAACCGGCGGCAGCTCGATCGCTTCCTTGCGGGCGGCCATGGCCTCGCCCAGCTCCTCCAGGTCCAGCTTGGTCTTGCGGACTTTGGGGAACATCTCGCCTTCCTCTTCCTCGACGTGGTGGTCGATCATTTCCGACAGCACCTTGACCTTGGCGTCGAACAGATCGTCGCCCGGCTCCATGCTCTGGATCTGGGCGATCAAATCCTTGGCCGAGGCGTGTTCCACCAGCGACTCGTCCATGATGTCGTCATCCTTGATGGCCTGGCGCACGGCCGGATAGAAGATTTCCTCCTCGATCATGGTGTGCTTGGTCAGCTCCTGGCAGATCTGCAGGGCCAGCTTGTGCTTGCTGACGTGGGCGCGGTCGCCCAGTTCTTCATACTGTTCGAACAGCGCCTTGACGTTTTCATGATCCTGGGTCAGCAGCGCGATGGCGTCTTGTGGCGCGGTTTCGGTGGGAATAGGCTTCGGCATCTTGCCCGAAGATTGGGAAGTGGTTCTCATGTCGGCTCCTTGCTTGGCTAATGGGGACTGCCAAACTAGTCTAGGAGTCCCCGCCATAGCCGGTCTGTGCGCCGGACCACCTTCCGTCTACGGCGCCAGGCGGGTGAACACGAAGTCGTGGTTCTTGACCAGTGCCTGATGGCAGGCCCAGCACGTCTGGTGCTGGGCCAGGTCGGCCGGCTGGCCGTTGATGAAGCGGCCGAAGCCCCAGCCGCCGGTGCTGGCGTACTTTTTGGAATCTTTCACCATCACCTGTACCGTGCTGGCAGCGCCCGGCACGTAGGCGGCCGGCGACTCGGTCGACTGCACCCGTTTCCACGCCAGCTTGACCAGCACCGTGCCGTCGGGGAAGGGCAACTGGTTTTTCTCGATGGCCGCCATCGCCACCGGATTGCCGACCACCACCCGCAACTCGTCCAGCGGCGGCGTCTCGTGCGCCGGCGCGATGAATTGCCACTTGCGGTAGCCCTCGGGCAGGGTGACGCCGTAGATCGGCGAGGAAGGCGGCGAGGCAGGCGGCGCGGCGTGCGCCAGGCCGGCTGCGCTCAGCAGCACGGCGGTCAGCAAATTTTTCATTGGAATCTCCGGTGTCAGAATCGGTTCCAATTATTCCTTCTATGTTCGCTGGCTTCCATCATCAGGTGGGTAGCCTTAAGCTCATCCTTTTGAGTGAGTGCGTCGCCCACCTGCATGGTCAGGGCCAGTTCCTGGATGGCGGGCGGGTACTCGTGTTCGGCCGCCTCCTCCAGCCAGTGGCGGCCGCGCACGCGGTCCTGCACCACGCCCAGGCCCTGATTGTAGATGTTGGAGAGCAGGAACATCGCATGCGCATTGCCCAATTCGCTCGCCTGCACCAGCCAGCGCGCCGCCGCCGCCTCGTCGCGCGGCACGCCGTCGCCGTTCTTGTAGAGCAGGCCCAGTGCCAGCGCCGCCCTGGCGTGCTGCTGCCGGGCGGCCATGGCGTACCACGGCGCCGCCGCGCCCGGCGCGGCGGGGACGCCCGGCACGCCGACCCGCAGCATCTCGCCCAGCTGGAACGCGGCCTCGGTATCGCCGCCGCGCGCCGCCTGCTCGAACAGCCTGAGCGCGTCGGCGCGCTGCTTCGGCCGCGCCTGATACAAAATGCCCAGCTCGCGCTGCGCCACCGGCAGGTCCTGCCCGGCCCAGCTGATCAGCTTGCGCTCGGCATGCGGATCGGCTTCCTGCCTGGCCTTCATGCCGACCACTTCGATTTGCGCCGAGGTCGGCTTGTCATGCTGGATCTGGCAGCCGGACAGGCCCGCCCACAGCAGCAGTGCGAACAGGACGCGCATTTTATTTGCTCAGGTCGATGGTGTACTTGGCAAAGCCGCTGGCGTCCAGCGCGCCCTCGGCCGTGACCGCGGTAATGCCATTGCGCTTCGCCAGCGCCAGATGGCCCGGCGCCGAGCGCAGGATCACCGGACCGGCGGTCGCCACCTTGACGAAGCTCCAGCTGCGCGCGCTGCCGTTGCCGGCCAGCGTCACCTTGCCGGTGGCCGCGCCCTGCGCCGTCAGATAGTTGCTGACCACGGTCTGGTTGGCGTCCGGCGACTTGATGATGGTCTTGCTGCCGTCGATGCCCGGCACCGCGCCGCCGCCGCCCGCGCGGTAATCGTTGGTGGCGACGATGAAGTCATCGCCGTCGGCCACTGCCTTGCCCTTGTACGTCAGGTTGACGATGCGGCTGCCGGCCGGCCTGGTGACGTCGATCTGATAGGTCAGCGCGTTGTCTTCGGCGTAGAACACATCGTAGTTGTAGATGGTGCCGTAGGATGGCACCAGATCCTGCTCGCTGGTCTTGGCCGGATCGATCTGGCCGAACTGCCTGGCCGACGCCTCCAGCCAGTTCTTCAGGTCGGAACCCTTGATCTTCACCGCTTGCAGGTTGTTGTTGGAGTACAGATAAAGGTCGCCCGGATTGCGCACTTGCAGGCCCACCGGCGCCGCCGCCGACGCGCCCGGCGCCACATCGGTGAAGTCGGACGGACCGTTGCGGCCGGCCTTGAACGGCGCGCTGCACGAAATCACCGGAATGCTCTTGTAGCTGGCCAGGGTGGCGTCGCTGCTGGTGGCGATGAAATTCTTCACGTAGGCCAGCTGCGCCTGGTTCACCAGCTGGATCGCGGTGACGTCGCCAGCCAACGAGAAGTAGGACGACATCTCGAAATCGGTGGTCACGCCCAGCGGCTGTTTGGCGTAGGCGATGGTGGCGGCGTGCTCGTTGGCGACCAGCGGCGCCACGCTGCTGTCGGCGGCGATGTTGGTGACGCCGTCGGTGTACTTGAAGCCGCGCGATTCCACCGTGGTCCTGGCCGGCTGCACCACCCACTTGCCGCCGGTGTAGGCCAGCGTCAGCTTGATGATGCCAAGGCGGCGGCCCCAGCTCTGTGCCATCACGGTCGGCACGCCGTTGACGAAGCCATTGATGGCGTCGATCTTGGCGCTGGCCGGGAAGGCGGCAAACGATGGGTCCAGCGCGGCCGCGCCGGTCTCCTTGCCTTTCGGGAAGATCAAGTGCGAGTGGCCGATCAGCAGCGCGTCGATGCCGGTGGTGGTCAGGTGGTAGGAACCGTTTTCCATCTTCGGGCTGTAAGTGCTCGGGTCGAGGCCGCCGTGCGACAACGCCACCACCAGGTCGGCGCCCTTGCCGCGCAGCTCCGGCACATACTGCCTGGCCGCCTCCTGCACACCGCTCACGGCCACCTTGCCGGCCAGGTTCTTCTGGTCCCATTCGAGGATCTGCGGCGGCACAAAGCTCATGATGCCGATATTGATTTTCACATCCAGCTTGTTGCCGTCCGGCTGGGTGGCGCTGAAGGTGCGCGGCAGCAGGGTGTAAGGCTGCACGATGGGCTTGCCGCTGGCCACGCCGGTGACGTTGGTCAGCACCAGCGGGAAGGCCGGGGCGCCGCAGGTGCCGCTCGGCTTGCTCACGCCCGGAATGCCGAAGTCGGTATTGGTGATCTGGCTCAGGTAAGGCAGGCCGTAGTTGAATTCGTGGTTGCCGAAGCCGCCGCCGTCGAACTTCATGGCGTTCATCACCTTGTGCACGGCCAGCGTCTCGCCGCACGGAATCGGCTTGGTGACGGCTTGCAGGTCGCCCAGCAGCGTGCCCTGGATGGTGTCGCCGTCGTCCAGCAGCACATTGTTCGGATTCTCGGCGCGCGCGGCCTTGACCAGCGCGGAAGTGCGCTCCAGGCCGAGGCTGGTGTCCTCGGCCAGCGAGTAGTAGTTGTAGCTCATCACGTTGGCGTGGATGTCGGTGGTTTCCAACAGGGCCAGGGTGACGGTCGTGCCTTCCGGGATCGCCGGGGCGACGGTGCCGTTATCGCCGCCGCATGCGACCAGGCCGGCAGCGCTCATGGCGGCCAGCATCACCAGATTTAATTTCATCGCAACCTCGAATAAGGGAAAAATTCAAGGTTGCGACTTTAGCTACTTATCGTGACAGCACCATGACATCGCGCAATCAATATGCCCAATACGGGCCGGTCTTGCCCGCCGCGCTGGCCCCCTCCATCACCACGAACACGCGGCGGCCGTAGAAGAACGGCATGCCCCAGTCGAAATAGGTGCCGGCGGAAGTGCTGCTGCCCACCGTGCCGCCCACCTGCGCCGCCGTGATGGTCGACGCCAGACCGACCATGTTGACCACATTGAAGCTGACCGTGCCGCTGGCGCTGCCGTCGGCCGCGCTGTTGGTGGCGCTCAGCGACAGGGCCGAGGCCGGGCAGTAGAAATCGCCGCCCGAGCACTGGCGGATAGTGCTGTCGGTGAAGAAGTAGCCGTTGGAGCCGCTGTCGATGAAGCTGGCGCTGTAGGCCTTGCCCTTGTAGGTGGTGGTGAAGTCGCCGTTGCGGTTGGCCTGGTAGATGGTCTCGCTGGCGACGATGTTATTGCTTTGCGTATTGACGCCGAAAATGAGCGTGCCGCTGACCGAGGTCAGCCCGGCCGTGCCCACCGCCGGCATGCTGATCAGCAGGCCATTGTTGTTGACGGCGAACGAGGCCACCGGATTGCTGATCTGCCTGGCCAGCGGCATGGCGCTGGGCGCGCAACTGCCGCTGGCGCAGGCGTAGTAGACGCCGCTGACGGCGGCATTGACGCAGGCCGTGCCGCAATCCTGTTTGAACATGCCGACCCCGAGAATGCCCTTGGCGCCGAGGGCCGGCAGTGTGCCGATATCGGCCCCCGCGCTGCTGCACGTGGATGGCGTGCTGCTGTAGCTGGCGCCGCTGTCGCCGATCACCTGGATCGAGATGCCGGAGGCCGCCTCGTCGGCGATCCTGACGTCGGCCTGGCGCACCGCGCCCCAGGTGTAGCCGCTGATGAACTTGCCGCATACGCCGGCATCCTCGCCGGCGGCGGTGCTGACGGCCGGCAGCGCCAGCGTGCTGTTGAGCTGGCTGGCCAGCAGGCGCAGGCCGTAGGAGCCGGTATCCAGCAGCACATGGTCGATGGTCTGGCAGATGCTGGTGCCGGGGCGGCACACCGTCACGCTCACATACGGCACATTGATCACGCCGTTGACGCCGCTCGGGCCGCTGTCGACCAGGATGGCGGTGCTGTTGCTGAGCGCGGCCGTGACACTGAGGACGGCGCTGCCGCTGGCCGTGCCGCCGTCGCCGCTGCAACTCATGCTGTAGGTGAAGTTGCCGGCCGCGCTGGGGGTGATGGTCACCGAGCCGGTGGTGGCCTTGCTGCCGCTCCACGCGCCGCTGGCGGTGCAGCTGGTGGCGTTGGCCGAGGACCAGCTCAGCGTGGTGCTCTGGGCGCTGGTGATATTGGCCGGCGCCAGCGTCAGGCTGACGGTGGGCGAGGGCGGCGGCGTGCTGACCGTGACCATGGCCGTGTTGCTGACGCTGCCGCAGGTGAGGGTGTAGCTGCTGGTGCCGGCGTCGCCGGCGGTGACGGTTTGCGTGCCGCTGCTGGCCACCGCGCCGCTCCAGGCGCCGGAGGCGGTACAGCCGCTGGCGGGCGGGTTGCTGACGCTCCAGCTGAGGGTGACGACTTGCCCGCTGGTGGTGGCGGTGGGCGAGGCGCTGATGCTGATCACCGGCGCCGGCATGCTCATGGCCTCGGTGGTGGCTGTGTTGCTGGTGGCGCTGGACGAACCGCTGCCGCCGCCGCAGGCGGCCAGCACCAGGCATAGCAGGGCGCCTGCCAGATGGGTGTATTTCATGCAGGATCCTTATTCGATGCTGGTAGTGTCGAAGCCGGCCGGCAGCGCGCCGGGTATCCACGCCTGGCCAGTGAAGGCGCGCATATGGCCGTTGGAGACGATCACCACGTCGGACTGCTCGACCGCCAGCTGCGAGTGGCCGGCCTTGGGGCGCTTGGCGGCGCTGCTGGTCATGACGGCGAACTTGTCGCCCAGCAGGGTGCGCAGGTCGGGCAGGGTCGGGCCGCTCCAGCTGACGGCGAACACGGTGCCGCCGGCATCGCTGTATTCGCGCACCACGGTGCCGCTGTCGAGGGTGGACTGGGTGACGGTGTAGACCGCCTCGCTGCTGGCGGCCGTGGCTGTGGCGGCCAGGCGGCTGGCTTGCCGGCTTTGCGTGGTGGCGGTGCCGAAATTGGACGGAGCGCTGCCCAGCGCGGCCCAGGCCAGCGCGCCTTGCAGCAGGGACAGGAACAACATCAGGGTGAATGCGCGGCGCATAGACCACTCCATTGCCGAAAATAAGACAAGGGAAGTGTAAAACGGCAATGCGTTGGGTTGAGTTAGCGAGATGTAAGCAAACGTTACTTGGGCGGCGCCGGTTGGGCGTAGATCACGATGGGCTGTGGGACGGGAGGCGGGGCCTTGGGGGCGGCGTTGTTGAGTACGAAAGTGATCACCGTCACGGAGGTAGCGGTGAGCACGATGGCGACGCCTATGATCCACTTGATGACATCGGCGAAGCCCTTCTCCATCCGAGCCTCCAAGGCGGCGAGATCGGCCTTGGTCGCGGTTTGTTCCAGGCGTGCCTCGATATTGGCCAACCGTTCACGGATTGCCGTAGAGGAGTCTTCAAGTTTGACGATTCTGGCTTCCATCTTGCCATGTTAGCCAGCGAGGGCGGTGACGTCCAGTGGAACCGGACGTCACCTTGAGCTACATCATCAGAACTTCACGTACAGGCGGCCGAAGTAAGACGCGCCGTTCAGGCCGAACTGCACCGACTCGTACTTGAAGCCGTTGTCGGTTTCATCCGGATTCTGCGTGCTTGGATGCACGTTGAAGATGTTGTTGCCGCCAAACGAGAACTTCATGTTCTTGTTGATGGTGTAGGTGAAGGCCAGGTCGGCCGAGGTCTTGGACTCGTAGTGCTGGTTAGGCACGCCGGCGGCGGTGCCGCTGTAGGTGCCCAGCGTCTGCGGACCGAAGTGAATGATCTTCAGATCGCTTTCCCAGGCGTTGTGCACGTAGTTGAAGCCCAGCGTCGCCTTCGAGCGCGGCGCGCCTTGCTCGATGTACAGGCGCTCCTTCTCCGACAGCAGCACATCCTCATAGCCGCGCAGCGAGGCCGGCGCGTGGATGCCGGTCACCTCGGTCTTGCTGACGTTCATGGCCAGGAAGGTGGTCAGCTTGTCGGCGCCGAAGCTGGCCTTGTGCGAGGCGGTCAGGTCCAGGCCCTTGGTCTTGGTGTCGACCGAGTTGACGAAGAACTGCGCCTGTCCCACGCCCAGCGTCGCCAGTTTGGCGGCCAGGTCAGGATAATTGGTGTCGTCGAAGCGGCCCGACAGCACGATGCGGTCCTTGATCTTGATCTGGTACAGGTCGGCGGTGACCGACACGGCCTGGGTCGGCGTCCAGGTCGAGCCCAGCGTGAAACTGGTCGACTTTTCTTCCTTCAGCTTGGGAATGCCGGCCAGGTTGGTGACCGCGCTGTTGTTCGGCGCCAGCACCACGTCGGTCGGCACGCCGCCGATGAAGTCGGTGAAGGTCGACGAGAAGTACATCTGTTGCAGCGACGGCGCGCGGAAGCCGGTCGAGGCCGAGCCGCGCAGCAGCACCGCCGGCGCCACGCGCCAGCTGCCGGCCAGCTTGCCGGTGGTGGTCGAGCCGAAGTCGCTGTACTTCTCGTAGCGCACCGCGCCCTGCGCCTTGACGGTGTCGGTCAGGTCCGCCTCCAGGTCGAGGTAGGCCGCCACGCTGTGGCGGTTGGCGTCCACCTGGTCGGCCGGCTGGAAGCCGGGGAAGCCCTGGCTGCCGGCGTTGCCGCCGACGCCGACGCCGTCGGCGTCGATGTAGGAGCCCGGTTCGCCGGCGTAGATCTTGTAATTCTCGTGGCGGTATTCGCCGCCGAAGGCGACGTTCAGGCCACGGCCGACCAGGCCTTCAAAGTAGCGGTTGAAGTCGAGGTTGGTGGTCAGCTGTTCAAACTGGAAGCCGCCGGCGTTGAAGCTGGTCGGGCTCACGCCCTTGCCGCCGGCCAGCAGATCCTTGTTGGCGATCGACGCGTTCAGCGTGTTGCTGATGTCGTAGATCATCTTGTTCTTGCCGTAGGTCTGCGACAGGTCCATATTCCACTCGCCCAGCTGGTTGCGGTGGCCGAGGATGGCGTACTGGTCGTCGATCTGCGCGTTGATGAACGGCACGAAGCCGTTCGGGTACATGGCGGCCGAGTTGCGCGACGGGATGTCGTCGCTGCCGATGCCGCCGCGCGCCCACGCGCCCGACGAGGCGTCGCGGCTTTGCGCGCCGGCCGTGAAGTACAGGCGGCCGGTGCCGGTGGTCGGCAATTCACCGTTCAGGTAAATGGTCTGGTTCTTGGTCTTGCTGTCGCCGATGGTGCGCGGGTTGTCGGCGTCGGCGCGGTTGGAGCGGCCGCGGTCCAGATATTCGCCGGTGATGCCGAGCACGCCGTTATTGCCGATCTCAAAGCCGCAGTAGGCCGAGGCCAGATAGTTCTTGCCGTCGCGCTTGCTGTATTCGCTGAAGCCGGCCACCGCCTCGCAGCCCTTGGATTTTTTCAGGCCGATGTCCATCACGCCGGCAATCGCGTCCGAGCCGTACTGGGCGGCGGCGCCGTCGCGCAGCACTTGCACATCCTTGATGGCCAGCATCGGGATGGCGTTCATGTCGGTGCCGGTGTTGCCGCGGTTGCGCGCGCCGAACAGGTTGACCAGCGCGGTGGTGTGGCGGCGCTTGCCGTTCACCAGCACCAGGGTCTGGTCCGAGCCCAGGCCGCGCAGGGCGGCGGAGTCGACCAGGTCGGCGCCGTCGGAGCCGGTCTGGCGGGTCGAGTTGAACGACGGCGAGATGTAAGTCAGGGTCTGGGCCAGGTCGAACTGGCCGCCGCTCTCGGCGGTTTTGGCCAGCGGGATCACGTCGACCGGCACCGTGGTATCAGTGGCCGAACTGGTGGCGCGGCGCGAGCCGACGATGCTGACCGATTGCATCGAATTATCCTGTGCGTAGGTCTCAGTGGTCAGGGCCAGGGTGCTGGCGCCATACAGGCTGAGCAAGACGGCTTTACGTAAGGTGGTATTGGTGAACACGTGTCGTCTCCCATGAAAAATTTGATTCTATGCAAATTGGTCATATAGACAGGTGTTTTTGTAGCAAGAATGCGTGCAAACATTATTTTCTGTTGTATGCACGCGCCATCTCCGGGTTTCCCTTACGTACTGCTACGCAGCTCGGTCCGGCCACCGATTAAAACCTGTTCATCGTGCAATTCGGTGCGCAAGCGGCACGGCATGCCAAGGTTGGCCCCTTGGTACAGCGTGATGCCGGTTTGCAAGTGAACGGTGAGCGCGCCGGCCGCCACGCCGGTGGCGCCGTCCTCGGCGGCCGGATGCAGGTGGTTGAGATTGCGCCCCTCCAGCGCGCCATCCGGGCGGCGGCACCAGACATAGCAGCCGCTGACGCCGTGCTGCTGGCCCCAGTCGCTGATGGCATGCAGATCCGGCCTGAGGGCGTGCAAGGCGGCGCTGTCGGCCACCTCCAACAGCAGCTTGGGGCTGCCGACCGAGGCGATCACCGGCGGCGAGACCAGCGCGATGCCGGGCGCGGCCAGCAGGCGGCCCGGCAGTTCCGGCGTGATCGCCACCGCCGGCGCCGCTTGCGGCGATAGCCGGATGTAGACCTCACCTTCTTGCATCAACAAGGTCAGCCTCTGTCCGCGCAGTGCGGTACGCACTTCCAGCCGTGGCTGCGCCGGCGACAGCAGCACGCGCGCCGCTGCCAGCGTGGCATGCAGGCACAGCGGGCTGCGCATGTGCGGGTAGAAATAGTCCAGCACGATGTCGCCATCCCCGCTGCGGTCGATGAACACGCAGGCCGGCTTGCGGCGCGCCCTGGCAAATTGCTGGCGCTGTTCAGCGCTGCTGTGGGCGTGCCGGACCACGAGGGCGGCATTGCCGCCGCCCGCCGCTATGCCAAAGCACAACAGTTCCTGCACGCAGGTTTCTTGCATTCTGATCCCCCGAATCCGCACTTCATCGCATTCCTGCGGCCGCGCGTTGCAGCAAATGCAAGAATGCCGGCACATCAAACATAAAAGGGAAACATCATAATGCGTAACGCCATTTTCGTTCTGGGCCTGATGGCAGCCGCACCCGCCATGGCGGCGCTGGCCGTCACCACACTGATCGACGGCCGCAAGGTGGAGTGTGTGGCGCTGAAAAATCCATCCGCCCCGGTCACGGTGGTGTTCGAGAACGGTTCGCGCGCCACGGTCGACAAGTGGGACAAGGTGATCGAGGGCGTCGCGCCGCAAGCCTCCGTGTTTGCCTACAACCGTCCCGGCTACGGCAAGAGCGAGGACACGGCCGCGCCGCGCGATGGCCTGACCATCGTCGAAGAACTGCGCCGCAACCTCAGGCATGAAGGCATGCAGCCGCCGTACATCCTGGTCGGCCACTCGCTGGGCGGGCTGTACGTGCAGCTGTTCGCCAAGCGGCATCCGGACGAGGTGGCGGGCATCGTGCTGGTGGATGCGCTGTACCCGCGCGTCATCAAAAAACAGGAAGACTTTCCGCTGCTGACGCGGGCCGGCGCATGGCTGTTCTTCTCCGGCACCGTGCGCAAGGAAATCGGCAGCATCCACGAAACCGGCGAACAAGTGCTGGCGCAGGGCGATATCGACAACAAACCCATGATCCGCCTGGTCAACCAGCCCAAGGGCGCGACGGCGGTGCCGGTCGATTTCGGCGTCGTCAGCAGCGACCCGCAAACCATCACCTTCGTCCGCGCCATGTACCCGCAAGCCAAAACAGTGGTGGTCGACTCCGACCACCAGATGCAAACCGCCTCGCCCGAGGTCGTGGTTCAAGCCATCAACGACATCATCGCCGCACAACGCAAATAACTTGATAGAATACTGTATAAAAACACAGTATTCATCATGAGCACCTTGCCCCCCACCGGACTGCCGGCCTATGCCGAGCTGTTCTGTTTATCGAATTTCTCCTTCCTCCACGGCGCCTCGCGGGCCGAGGAGCTGGTGGCGCGCGCCGCGCAGCTGGATTACGCGGCGCTGGCGATCACCGATGAATGCTCGCTGGCCGGCGTAGTGCGTGCTCACGCCGAGGCTAAAACGGCGCAATTTCCGCTGATCATAGGCAGCTATTTCCGGCTGACCAATCCGGATGGCTCGCCCGGCCCGTCCTTCGTTGCGTTGGCGCGGAACAAGGATGGCTACGGCAATCTGTGCGAATTGATCACCATCGCCCGCAACCGCGTGGCCAAGGGCAGCTACCTGCTGACGCCGGCCGATCTGGCCGCGCCGCCGCCCAAATTCGCGCACCTGCAAGGCTTGCCGGACTGCCTGCTGATCCTGCTGCCCGACTATCCGGCCCACCGGCCGGAAGACGTGGACCAGTTGCACGCGCAGGCGGCGTGGATGGAGGCGACCTTCCCCGGCCGCGCGTGGATGGGCCTGAACCTGCTGCTGCGCTCCTTCGACGAGGCCCACCGGCTCAGCATTGCCGAGGTGGCGGCGCAGCACCGGATGGCGGTGGTGGCGGTCGGCCATGTGTGCATGCACGTGCGTTCGCGCAAGCCCTTGCAGGACACCATGACCGCCATCCGCATCGGCAAGCCGGTGGGCGAGTGCGGCTACGCGCTGGCGCAGAACGCCGAGCAGCATCTGCGCCCGCGCATGCAGCTGGCCAACCTGTATCCGCGCGCGGCGCTGGATGAAACCGTGCGCATCGCGCAACTGTGCACATTCAATTTGCAGCAACTGCGCTACGAATATCCGCACGAGCTGATCCCGCCCGGCCATACGCCCGCCAGCTATCTGCGGCAGGAAGTGGAGCAGGGGCTGCTGGAGCGCTGGCCTGGCGGCGAGCCGGAAAAAGTACGCGTGCAGATCGAAACCGAGTTGGCGCTGATTGCCGATCTCAAGTACGAGGCCTACTTCCTCACCGTGTATGACATCGTCCGGTTTGCAAGATCGCAAGGCATCCTTTGCCAGGGACGGGGATCGGCTGCCAACTCGGCGGTGTGTTATGTCCTGGGCGTGACGGCGGTCGACCCTGCGCGCGGCACGCTGCTGATGGGGCGCTTCATTTCGAAGGAACGCAATGAGCCGCCCGACATCGACGTCGACTTTGAGCACCAGCGGCGTGAGGAAGTGATCCAGTACATCTACGAAAAATACGGCCACGACCGCGCGGCGCTGGCGGCTGTCGTCATCAGCTACCGGCCTAAAAGCGCGCTGCGCGACAGCGGCAAGGCCCTGGGCGTGGACCTGGCCATCGTTGAAAAGGTCTGCGCCTCCCAGCGTTGGTTCGACAGCAAGCATGACCTGATCGGGCGGCTGGCCGAGTGCGGGCTCGATCCGGCGTCGCAGCTGGCGCAACAGTGGGCGGCGCTCGCTTACGCCTTGCTGGGCTTCCCGCGCCATTTGTCGCAGCATCCCGGCGGTTTCGTGATCTCGCATGAAAAGCTGACGCGGCTGGTGCCGATCGAGGCGGCCACCATGGATGGCCGCTACGTCATCCAGTGGGATAAGGATGATCTGGAAGAGCTGGGCCTGATGAAGGTGGACGTGCTGGCGCTGGGCATGTTGTCGGCCTTGCGGCGCGCGCTCGATTTGCTGGAGCGGCGCAGCGGACGGAAAATGAGCCTGTACCAGATCCCGCCGGAAGATCCCGCCACCTACGCGATGATGTGCGAAGCCGATACCATCGGCGTGTTCCAGATCGAGTCGCGCGCGCAAATGAGCATGCTGCCGCGCTTGCGGCCCAGGGAGTTTTACGATCTGGTGATCGAGGTGGCGATTGTGCGGCCGGGGCCGATACAGGGCGGCATGGTGCATCCCTATCTGCAACGGCGCATGGGCTTGCAGGAAATCGACTGTCCGCCGGGGCTGGAAGAGGCGTTGGGGCGCACATTGGGCGTGCCCATCTTTCAGGAGCAGGTGATGCAGATCGCCATGATCGCGGCCGGCTTCACCGAGGGCGAGGCGGATGACTTGCGGCGCGCGATGGCGGCCTGGAAGCGCAAGGGCGGCGTCGACAAATACCAGGACCGCATCATTGACGGCATGACCGAACGCGGATACGACCTGGCATTTGCCCAGGCCATCTGCGAGCAGATCAAAGGCTTTGGCGAATATGGATTCCCGGAGTCGCACTCGGCCAGCTTTGCCTTGTTGACGTATTCCAGCTCCTGGATCAAATGCCATGAGCCGGCCGTGTTCCTGTGCGCGCTGCTCAACAGCCAGCCGATGGGTTTCTACAGCCCGTCGCAACTGGTGCAGGACGCCAAACGCCACGGCGTGGTGGTGCGCGAAATTGACGTCACCGTCAGCGGCTGGGAAACCTCGCTGGAGGAGCCGGCCGGCAAGCGTGGCCAGCCTGCGGTGCGGCTCGGCCTGAATATGCTGAAAGGGATGAGCGCCGAAGCGGCGGCGCGGATCGAGCGCGCGCGTGCGGAGCACCCGTTCGCCAGCGTGGCCGACCTCGCGCGGCGCGCCGATCTAGACCGTCACGCGCTGCACGTGCTGGCCGGCGGCGATGCGCTGCGCAACCTGTCCGGCCATCGCCGCCAAGCCCTGTGGCAGGCGGTCGGCGCGGTGCCCGACAAGGATCTGCTGCGCCCGACCGCGCCGGACGAGGAAACGCCGCGGCTGCCAGCCCCCAGCGAAGGCGAGGACATCCTCGGCGACTACCGCTCGCACGGCCTGACACTGCGCCGCCACCCGGTCGCGCTGCTGCGGCCGACCTTGCTCAAGCACCGCTTCATGCCGGCCGAGGTGCTCAACACCTACACCAGCAACATGGTGGCGCGCGCCTGCGGCATGGTCACGGTGCGCCAGCGCCCGGGCACCGCCAAGGGCGTGATCTTCATGACACTGGAGGATGAAACCGGCAGCGTCAACGTCATCATCTGGCCGGCCCTGCTGGAACAGCAGCGGCGCGAAGTGCTGAGCGCGCCGCTGCTGGGGGTGTATGGCGTGTGGCAGCAGGAGGGCATGGTGCGCCACCTGGTCGCCAAGCGGCTGGTCGACATGAGCCACCTGCTGGGCCGGCTGCCGACCGTCAGCCGCGATTTTTGCTAGCGCTCAGCCGTTAGCGATTGGCGCGCTGGCTGGCGCCGGCGTCGGTGCCGTAGTAGCTGTGCACCTGGCTGGCCCAGGTCTGGTTGGCCATGTCCGGCCAGTCATCCTTGTCGAAGCCGGGCGCCGCCTCGATGCGCTCCTTGTCGATGTTCAGGGTGAAGCGCTTGTTGACGGTGTCCAGCGTCAGCGCTTCCCACGGCACGGCGAACAGTTTCTCGCCGATGGTCAGCACGCCGCCATAGGCCATCACCGCGTAGGCGATCTTGCCGGTGCGCATGTCGAGCATGATTTCCTTGATCTCGCCCAAGTGCTCGTTTTTCAGGTTGTGCACGTGGTCGCCGATCAGGGTGTCGGCCCCCATCAGCTCGGGTCCGGGGCCCTTGTGGCCGTTGTCCACGTACATGCCATATTGATCACGATCTTCGTAGCTCATGATGCATCTCCTGTCATTAATGAGTTGTCATTCTGGTATTTCCGGCAAGCCCGGTCTGTACGGTGATGCACGCGGGAGGTGATGAATTGGCCGTTTTAGGATATAATTTCAATTTCCCGCATGTGCCGTTCGGCACCTTCCGCAATGACCAAATTTGTCTTCGTCACTGGCGGCGTCGTGTCTTCCCTTGGTAAAGGGATCGCCGCTGCTTCCCTCGCTGCGATCCTCGAATCGCGCGGCCTCAAAGTCACCATGCTCAAGCTGGACCCGTACATCAACGTCGATCCAGGCACCATGTCCCCAATGCAACACGGCGAAGTGTTCGTCACGGACGACGGCGCTGAAACCGACCTGGACCTCGGTCACTACGAGCGCTTCATCACCACCCGCATGAAGAAGGTGAACAACTTCACCACCGGTCAGATCTACGAATCGGTGATCCGCAAGGAGCGTCGCGGCGAATACCTGGGCAAGACCGTGCAGGTGATCCCGCACATCACCAACGAAATCCAGGACTACATCCGGCGCGGCGCCGAAGGCTACGACGTGGCCCTGTGCGAAATCGGCGGCACCGTGGGCGACATCGAATCGCTGCCCTTCCTGGAAGCGGCACGTCAGCTGAGCCTGCGCGCCGGCCGCAAGAACTCGGCCTTCGTGCACCTGACCCTGGTGCCGTACATCGCCTCCGCCGGCGAACTGAAGACCAAGCCGACCCAGCACTCGGTACAGAAACTGCGCGAAATCGGCATCTCGCCGAACGCGCTGCTGTGCCGCGCCGACCGCCGCATCCCGGACGACGAGCGCGCCAAGATCTCGCTGTTCTCCAACATCGAAGAGCAGGCCGTGATTTCCGTGTGGGACGTCGACACCATCTACAAAGTGCCGCAAATGCTGCACGACCAGGGCCTGGACGCCATCATCTGCGAAGCGCTGGACATCAATCCGGCGCCGGCCGACCTGTCGGTCTGGACCAAGCTGATCCACACGCTCGAACATCCGAAGCAGGAAGTGTCGATCGGCATGGTCGGCAAGTACGTGGAGCTGACCGAGTCGTACAAGTCGCTGACCGAAGCGCTGCGCCACGCCGGCATCCATACCGAATCCAAGGTCAACATCGAGTACATCGATTCGGAAGAAATCGAAACCACCGGCTGCGCCTCGCTGTCCAAGTACGACGCCATCCTGGTGCCGGGCGGCTTCGGCAAGCGCGGCGTGGAAGGCAAGATCATGGCGGCCCGCTTCGCCCGCGAAAACAAGATTCCCTACCTCGGCATCTGCCTCGGCATGCAAGTGGCGCTGATCGAATACGCGCGCCACAAGGCCGGCCTGAGCGAAGCCAACTCGACCGAGTTCGACCTCGGCACCCCGCAGCCGGTGGTGGCCCTGATCGACGAATGGCAAGGCCAGGACGGCAAGGTCGAGAAACGCGACGAGAACTCCGATCTGGGCGGCACCATGCGCCTGGGCGCGCAAACCTGCGCCATCAAGCCGGGCACGCTGGCATCGGAAATCTACGGCGCGGTGGTGACCGAGCGTCACCGTCACCGTTACGAAGCCAACAACCACTACCTGCCGCGCGTGGAAGCGGCCGGCCTGGTGGTGGCGGCGCGCACCCCGACCGAAGACCTGTGCGAAATCATGGAGCTGCCACGCAGCGGCGACAACGCGCACCCTTGGTACATGGGCGTGCAGTATCACCCTGAATTCAAATCCACCCCGCGTGACGGCCACCCGCTGTTCACGTCTTACATCAAGGCGGCGCTGGCCCACAAGGCCGCAAGCGGCGCCACTGAACTGCAAGGAGAGGCGGCATGAAACTGTGCGGATTCGACGTAGGCCTGGATAAGCCATTCTTCCTGATCTCCGGTAACTGTGTCGTCGAATCGCGCCAGATGGCGTTCGACACCGCCGGCGCGCTGAAAGAGATGACCACCGAGCTGGGCATCCCGTTCATCTTCAAGGCCTCGTTCGACAAGGCCAACCGTTCGTCGGGCAAATCCTACCGCGGTCCCGGCCGCGAGCAGGGCCTGGAGATCCTGGCCGCCGTCAAGCGCGAGCTGCAAGTGCCGGTGCTGACCGACGTGCACACCATCGAAGACATCGAAGTCGCTTCGAAAGTGGTCGATGTGCTGCAAACCCCGGCCTTCCTGTGCCGCCAGACCGACTTCATCGTCGCCTGCGCGCAGTCCGGCCTGCCGGTCAACATCAAGAAGGGCCAGTTCCTGGCCCCGCACGACATGAAGAATGTGATCGACAAGGCCCGTGCCGCCGCCAGGGAAGCCGGCCTGAACGAAGACAACTTCATGGCCTGCGAACGCGGCGCCTCGTTCGGCTACAACAACCTGGTGTCCGACATGCGCTCGCTGGCCATCATGCGCGAAACCGGCGCCCCGGTGGTGTTCGATGCGACCCACTCGGTGCAACTGCCGGGCGGCAATGGCACCTCCTCGGGCGGCATGCGCGAGATGGTGCCGGTGCTGTCGCGTGCGGCGGTGGCGGTCGGCGTCGACGGCCTGTTCATGGAAACCCATCCCAATCCCGCAGAGGCACTGTCGGACGGCCCGAACGCCGTGCCGCTGGGCCGCATGAAGGACTTGCTGTCCGTTCTGATCGAGCTGGACCGCATCACCAAAAAAGCTGGCTTCCTGGAGAACAGCTTCAACTAAAGCAACCTACCCGGTGTGGAAAATTTAGCAATCTTGCCTGCGCCGGGTACAATTCCCGTGACCCTTGTTCGCAACGCGCGTAAAGACGCGGCGCGACTCCGTATCGCCTAACTTTGGAGAATGACATGAGTGCTATCGTTGATATTATCGGCCGTGAAGTAATCGACTCGCGCGGCAATCCTACCGTCGAATGCGACGTGCTGCTGGAATCGGGCGTGATGGGCCGCGCCGCCGTACCGTCGGGCGCCTCGACCGGTTCGCGCGAAGCGATTGAACTGCGCGACGGCGATCCCAAGCGCTACTTCGGCAAGGGCGTGCTGAAAGCCTGCGAAAACATCAACACCGAAATCTCGGAAGCCATCATGGGCCTGGACGCCAATGAGCAAGCTTTCCTGGACCGCACTCTGATCGACCTGGACGGCACCGAAAACAAATCGCGCCTGGGCGCCAACGCCATGCTGGCGGTGTCGATGGCCGTGGCCAAAGCCGCCGCCGAAGAAGCCGGCCTGCCGCTGTACCGCTACTTCGGCGGTTCGGGCGCCATGCAGCTGCCAGTGCCGATGATGAACGTGATCAACGGCGGCGCGCACGCCGACAACAACCTGGACATCCAGGAATTCATGATCATTCCGGTCGGCGCCCCGTCGTTCAAGGAAGCCGTGCGTTACGGCGCGGAAGTGTTCCACACCCTGAAAAAGATCCTGCACAAGCGCGGCCTGAACACCGCCGTGGGCGATGAAGGCGGTTTCGCTCCTTCGCTGGCCAACCACGAGGAAGCGATCAAGCTGATCATCGAAGCGATCGAGCAGGCCGGCTACGAGCCAGGCACCCAGATCGCCATCGGCCTGGATTGCGCCGCTTCCGAGTTCTACAAGGACGGCAAGTACGAGCTGGAAGGCGAAGGCCTGTCGCTGACCTCGACCGAGTTCACCAACCTGCTGGCGACCTGGGCTGACAAGTATCCGATCATCTCGATCGAAGACGCGATGCACGAAGGCGACTGGGAAGGCTGGGCCATCCTGACCAAGGCACTGGGCCAGAAAGTCCAGCTGGTGGGCGACGACCTGTACGTCACCAACACCAAGATCCTGAAAGAAGGCATCCAGAAAGGCATCGCCAACTCGATCCTGATCAAGATCAACCAGATCGGCACCCTGACCGAAACCTTCGCCGCCATCGAAATGGCCAAGCGCGCCGGCTACACCGCCGTGATCTCGCACCGTTCGGGCGAAACCGAAGATTCGACCATCGCCGATATCGCGGTGGGCACCAACGCCCTGCAAATCAAGACCGGCTCGATGTCGCGTTCGGACCGCATGGCCAAGTACAACCAGCTGCTGCGCATCGAAGAAGATCTGGGCGACATCGCATCCTATCCAGGCCGCGACGCGTTCTACAACCTGAAGTAATGCAGTAAAAAGGCCGGAGCGATCCGGCCTTTTTCATTGAAAGACCTGCCTCAGCGACTGCGCCTCCGCCAGTGCATCGCTCCAGATCTCCAGTTGCGCCAGGCTGGCCCTGGCCAGCTTCTTGCGGGTAGCTTGCGGCAGCGGCCCGAAGCGTTTTGTAAGCAGTCGCTCCAACAGCGCAACCGCACCTTCCTTGCGCCCTTGCTCCAACCCTTCTTCCAGACCTTGTTCCAGGCCCTTTTTCAAGCCCTTCTCCAGGCCCTTCTTGACCCCGTCATTGAAAAACATTTGCTCCAACGGATTGAGTAATTTCATTTTGTGCTCCCTTCCCAACCGGCGGACGGCTTGCCAATAGCGTCGTTCATATGGCTCCGGCAAAGTCATCATCCAGTTGATCGCGTTGAATAAAACAAGTATGCGCTTTTTGCTCCAGCGATGCCGGAACAGGAGCGCGGTCAGGTGCCGCTTGGCGGCGTAAAGTTCTTTCGGATCGTGATGGGCCAGCTGCGAACGTCGATGGGCCAGCGTATGCCAGGCGACCGGATTGTCCGAAGCCTCCAGCGCATCGGTGTCCGTGACGTAGTCGAGCAGCTTGGCGATGCTGAATGAGAACGTTGTCGCTGTGCCTTCGAATTGCTGCTGGAAGTTGTCCGGGCGCCAGCGAGGATGCTCGTCAGCCAGCAGCGCCAGGCTGACTACCGGCAAACCATATGCCTCGCTGATGCGGGCGTGGTAGTCCTGCATGCGTTTTGCCAGTAGGGTGTCGCGCTGCGCCTGGACTTCGATATGTACCAAGCTGATCCAATGCAAGCCGCGGCCAAATTCCAGCAAGCGCACACAGCCGCGTTACGTGGGCGTCGTCGTTATATAATTGGCGGCAATTGTGCAATATACCGCCGGGAATGCCCCGGCATCGCTACTTTTCTATGCGTTTGATTACTCTGGGCCTGGCCTTCCTGCTGCTGCTTATCCAATACCCGCTGTGGCTGGGGAAGGGCGGCTGGCTGCGCGTGAAGGATTTTGAGGCGCAGGTGGACGTGGCGCACAAGAAGAATGCGGAACTGCTGGCTCGCAACGCCAAGCTCGATTCCGAAGTGCGCGACCTCAAGGACGGCACCGGCGCGGTCGAAGAGCGGGCGCGCTACGAGCTCAGCATGATCAAGCAAAACGAGATTTTCGTCCAAATCGTCGGCAAGGGACAAGCTGCCGCCCTTGCACCGCTGGCGCCCAAGCCGGCTGAAACGCCTCAACACTGAGTCCCGCCATGAAGCTGCGCGCTGGCATATTGTCGATGTTGCTTGCCGCTGCCGCCGTCCTGCCTGCGCAGGCGGCCGGCTGCATTCCGGTGCGTGTCGGCTATATGGACCAGAACCGCCCGCCGTACTGGCTGGGCGAGGGCGACAAGGTGCCCGATCCGCCCGGCGCGGCGGTCGATCTGATCCGCGACGCCGTGCTGGGCGCCGGCTTCGGCTGCGCGCCGATCTGGGTGCGGCTGCCGGTGGCACGCATCAAGGTGGCACTGGCCAATGGCGACATCGATCTGGCGCCGCTGGGCGAGCAAAGCTTCTATCCGGCCGAGATCGCGCTGCCCAAGGACAAAGCCGGCAATATCGACCTGGAGCGCGCCCTGCACAACCAGGTGTGGGTCCTGGTGCGCACCAGGGATAATCTGCCGCTCAGCACCAATCCCGTGCAGTACTTCAAGGGCAAGACGCTGGGCATCGCCCAAGGCAACGCCTATGCCGCGCGCCTGCGCGAAGCCGGCCTGACGCTGGACGAGGGCGCGCGCGACCTCGATCGCAACATCGAAAAGCTCAGGCTGGGGCGGGTGGCCGGCGTGGTGGTGGCGGCGGTGGCGCCGGCCCACCTCAAGCAGGCGCTGGACAAGTACAAGGGCGAGGTGATGCAGCTGCCACAGCCCTTGCTCAACGTCCGCCTGTGGCTGGCCTTCAACGACAACTTTTACCGCGCCCACCCCCAGCAAAGCGAAGCCCTGTGGACCTGGCTCGACAAGAACCGCAACCGCCTCGGCTACGTGATGCAACGCTACCGCAAGGATTAACCATGCCACTTGATCACATCAGCGCCATCAGCTTGTTTGTTGAAGACCTGCCCGCAGCCAAGGCATTTTATGCGGAAGTGTTTGACGCACCGCTGGTGTATGAGGACGCCAATTGTGCGGTGTTTAAATTCGACAGTGTGCTGATCAACCTGCTCAAGGTGGCCAATGCGCCGGAGATCATCGCGCCCGGCGTGGTGGCGCCGCGCGATGCCGGCTCGCGCTTCCAGATCAGCATTTGGGTGGCGGATGTGGACGCGGTGGCCGCGCAGCTGCGGCAACGCGGCGTCACCATCCTGCAAGGTCCGCTCGATCGCCCATGGGGCGTGCGCACCCTGAATTTTATCGATCCGGCCGGACACAGTTGGGAAGTGGGCCAGCAAATCGGCTAGCCGGTAGGCTAGAATAAGCTCCCTGTTTTTCTCCGAGTCTGGTTTGAGAGCTTTCATCCTTGCTTTATCGCTGGCCATGGCCAGTGCCCATGCCGCCGAGCCGGCCTTGTCCGCCGCCGATACCGGACTGCTGCGCGCGCAGGTGCTGTTGGACCGGGCGCACTTCTCGCCCGGCGAGATGGACGCGGCATTCGGCAGCAATATGCGCCAGGCCCTGCGCGGCTTCCAGAAATTGAATCAACTGCCCGTCACCGGCAAGCTCGACGCCGCGACATGGAAGGAACTGGAGCGCGATCAGTCGCCGGTGCTGGAGGTCTACACACTGACCGCGCAGGACATCGCCGGCCCCTACGCCCCGGTGCCGGCCGACATGGCGGGCAAGTCCAGACTGGCTGTGCTTGGCTACGCCAGCCTGGCCGAGGCGCTGGGCGAGCGCTTCCATTGCAGCCCCGAGCTGCTGCGCCGCCTGAATCCGGGCAAGAAGATGAAGCGCGCCGGCGAACAATTGCTGGTGCCGAACGTCGCCATCATCAAGCCGCTGCCGAAGGCGGCCTCGGTGCTGGTCGATGCGAAAGAGGGCACGCTGACCCTGCTGGACGCCGGCGGCATGCCGTTCGCGCAATTCCCGGCCAGCACCGGCAGCAAGCACGATCCGCTGCCCGAGGGACGCTGGCAGGTACGCGGCGTCGCCACCAATCCCGAGTACCGCTACAACCCCAAGCTGTTCTGGGACGCCAAGGCCGGCGACACCAAGGCCCGCATTGCCGCCGGCCCGAACAACCCGGTGGGGCTGGCGTGGATCGACCTCACCATCGAGCATTACGGCATCCACGGCACGCCGGAGCCGGGCAAGATCGGCAAGACCCAATCGCACGGCTGCGTGCGCCTGACCAACTGGGACGTGATGCAGGTGGTGCGCTCCATCGCGCGCGGCGCCACGGTGTTGATGCAGTCTTAGTAAAAAAGCAGCTAGAATGGAAGACTCAAGGAGGCGCCCATGGCCATCGAACTGGATCACCTGATCATCCCCGCGCGCGACAAGATCGCCGCCGCCCAACTGCTGGCGGAATTGCTGGACGTGCGCTGGTCGCCCACCGGCACCGGGCCGTTCGCGCCGGTGTTCGTCAATAACGGACTGACCATCGACTTCGACACTTGGCCGGAGCCGATCCCGCTGACGCACTACTGCTTCCGCGTCAGCCAGTCCGAGTTCGACGCCATCCTCGGCCGTATTGCCGCCAAAGGCATCCCTTACCGCAGCTCGGTGTTCGGGCCGGTCGACAACGCCGTCGGCAAATGGAACGACGGCAGCATCGTCTACTGGAACGAGCCGGATGGGCATCAATGGGAAATCCTCACAGTCAGCTACGCACGATGAAAACCATAGGACTCATCGGAGGCATGAGTTGGGAATCCACCGTGCCTTACTACCGCCAGATCAATGAAACCATCAAGCAGCAACTGGGCGGGCTGCACTCGGCCAGGCTGGTGCTGTACAGCGTCGACTTCCACGAAGTGGAGCGCTTGCAGCATGCCGGCGACTGGGATGCGGCCGGCGCCATGATGGCCGATGCCGCGCGCGCCTTGCAGGCTGCCGGCGCCGACTTCATCGTGTTGTGCACCAACACCATGCACAAGGTAGCGCCCGCCATTGAAGGCGCGTCGGGCATCCCCCTGTTCCACATCGCCGATCCTACCGCGCGTGCCATCAAGCGGGCGGGGCTGAGCAAGATCGGCCTGCTGGGCACACGCTTCACCATGGAGCAAGCGTTTTACAAGGACCGTCTGCGCGAACTGCACGGCCTCGACGTGCTGGTGCCCGAGCCGGCCGACCGCGACACCGTCCACCGCATCATCTACGACGAGCTGTGCCTCGGCAAAGTGCTGGACGCCTCGCGCGACGAATACCGCCGCGTCATCGCCGGCCTGGTGCAGCAAGGCGCGCAAGCCATCATCCTCGGCTGCACCGAAATCTCGCTGCTGGTCGGGCCGCGAGATGCCAGCGTGCCGTTATTTGACACCACCGCGATTCACGCGCAAAGTGCAGCCCTTTGGGCACTTAACAAGGAGCAGATATGAAACTGATCGGCATGCTGGATTCACCCTACGTCCGCCGCGTGGCGGTGTCCTTGCAACTGCTGGGGATACAGTTTGAGCACCAGTCGCTGTCGGTGTTCCGCACCTACGAGCAGTTCCGCCAGATCAACCCGGTGGTCAAGGCGCCGACGCTGGTCGATGAGGATGGCAATGTGCTGATGGACTCCACCCTGATCCTGCAATACGCCGAATCGATCGCGCGCCCCACCGCACGCCGCACACCATCCATGCCGACCGAGCTGATGCGATCGCAATCCTTGCTGGGCTTCGCGCTGGCCGCCTGCGACAAGGCGGTGCAGATCGTCTACGAACACAATGTGCGTCCGGCCGAGAAGCTGCACCAGCCGTGGCTGGAGCGCGTCACCCAGCAACTGCTGTCCGCGCTGGATGTGCTGGAAGCCGAGCAGATCAGGCAGCCGCTGCCCGCAACCAGCGCCGACATCCCGCCGCCCGGCGTGATGATGGCCATCACCTGGCACTTCATCCAGCAGATGCTGCCGGAAGTGGCGCCGGCATCCCGCTACCCGGCGCTGGCCGAATACTCGCACCAGGCCGAAGCGCTGCCCGAATTCAAGGCCGCGCCGCATGGCGACGGCACCTATCACGCGTAACTGGAATCACCATGCCTGTTTCATCCTACCTGAACACCTCGCCGCAGCTGGGCGAGGGCTTGTACCTGCACCCCACCGCCAGCGTGATCGGCGACGTCAGCGTCGGCAAGGATTGCTCGATCTGGTGCAACACCGTGCTGCGCGGCGACGTCAACCGCATCGTCATCGGCAACTGCACCAATGTGCAGGACTTCGCCATGGGCCACGTCTCGCACAAGAACGACAAAAAGCCGGACGGCTCGCCGCTGATCATCGGCGACTACGTCACCATCGGTCACCAGGCCATGCTGCACGGCTGCCGCATCGGCAACGAGGTGCTGATCGGCATGGGCGCCATCATCATGGACGACGTGGTGGTGCAGGACCAAGTGATGGTCGGCGCCGGCAGCTTGGTCTCGCCGGGCAAGGTGCTGGAAAGCGGCAACCTGTACGTCGGCCGTCCGGCGGTGAAGGTGAGGGCGCTGACGCCGGAGGAAATCGCCTACCTCAAATACTCCGCCGAACACTACGTGCGCGTAAAGAACAACTATCTGCAAGGATGATGTAGCGATTTTGATCTTATTTCCACTTGTAAATGAGAATCATTATTGTTAATATGCGTTTTTGCCAGCGATCGCCGCTTATCCGAGAGCCAGCCGTTTAACCACTCTCTCCTGGATAACTATGGTCGCTACCCCTACGGGCGCCCGGCATACGGCCGCGCCTTTGTCTCTTCACGTCCAATCCGCGCTGCTGGCGATGCTGGGCGCGGTTGCCTTGCCGGCCTTTGCGCAGGAAACCAAAGTCGCCGGCGAGCTGTCCGAAATCCTGGTGCAGGCCAAGCGCGACATCGACGCCGGCTCCGCCCGCAACGGCAGCACCACCGTCATCAACGCGCGCCAGCTGGAGCAGAACAACGCGGTCGACCTGAGCAACATCTCGCGCTACTCGCCGCTGATCAGTGTGCCGGCGGCGGCCAGCGGTGGCGGCAGCGTGTGGGACAGCCCGGGCAATACCGGCGTCAACATCCGTGGCGTGGAAGGCAACCGCGTCAGCCTGGAGCTGGACGGCATCTCGCTGCCGGACGCCGCGCCGAAACCGGACGGCACATCGATGAACGCGTTCGGCATCGGCCGCGACTACTTCGATCCCGAAACCTTCCGCGAAGTGCGCATCGGCTCCGGCGCCAGCCCGGCAGGGGCCGGCACGCCCGGCCTGGGCGGCTCGGTCTCGTTCGTGACCAAGGCGCCGGAAGACTATCTGAATGGCACGCGCAAAGTCTACGCCGACTACAAATTCGGCTACACCTCGGACCACGCTGCGCGCATGCACGCCATCACGGCCGCCACCGAAATCAACCCGGCGCTGAAAGCCCTGATCGTGGCCGTGCACCGCGACGGCGAACAGGCTGACAGCAAAAGCAGCGCGCCGCTGAACCCGGATGACTGGAACTCGGACGCCGTGTTGGCCAAGCTGAACTGGATCATCGCTCCAGGCCGGCAACTGAACTTCACCGTCGACAGCTTCAAGGCCGGGCACGACCGCAGCTACACCAACAAGACCAGCACCCTGTACCCGACCGGCGTGGCGCAAAACTCCAACACCAAACGCACGCGTTTCAGCATCGACTACCTGTGGGCTGCGCGCACGGCCCTGTTCGACACGCTGGACACCAGGCTGTACACGCAAAAAGCCGAAGTGGTGGACCTGACCCATGCCGACTACGTCAGCGGCGGCCAGAAGTACGTACGCGACATCAACACCGGCTACGACAACGACAGCAAAGGCATCTCCGTCGATGCCACCAGACAGATCGGCGCCGGCAGCCTGCTGAGCTACGGCGTGCTGTACGAACAGCTGGAAAGCCGCCGCCCATGGACCGAAGACCGTCTGGTGGTGGCCACCGGCGCGCACCAGTACACCAGTAAATACCGCATGGCCGACATGGACACCGACAAATTCGCCGCCTACCTGCGCGGCGAATTCGGCTTCGCGCTGGCCGGCCATCAAGCCACGCTGACACCGGGCCTGCGCGCCGAGCAACGCAAGCTGACGCCGCAAAACCTGGCCAAATATGGCGTGGCGATTCCCAACGCCGCCAAGGAAATCAAGGAAGAAACCGACTCCTTCCTGACGCCATCGCTCAACCTCTCGGTGGAGCTTGTGCCGAACCTCAACGCCTACGCACAATACTCGCGCGGCACGCGCCTGCCATCGGCGGCCGAGCGCACCGGCACCTACGACTCATTCAGCTACACCGGTACCGGCAACGGTTACGCCGTGCTGGGCAATCCGAACCTGAAAAAGGAAACCAGCAACGCCTTCGAACTGGGCCTGAAAGGCGAGCCGACGCCGGGCGTCGAATTCAGCGCCTCGGTGTTCAACACCCAGTACGACGACTTCATCGAATACGTGATGCAGCCGGCCGATCCGGTCAACTACCCGACCATCACGCAAGGCCTGTACCGTCCGGAGAACATCGGCAAGGCAAGGATCTACGGCGCCGAATTCAACACCCGCTTCACGCTGGGCCAGTGGCTGCCGGTCATGAAAGGCTACAGCATCAACCTGGCGGCGGGCGCATCGAAAGGCACGGCGGAGAACACCTCGACCGGAACAAAGGCCGACCTCGCCACGGTGCAGCCCTACAAAGCGAGCGCCAGCTTCGCCTACGACAGCGCGATCGCCGGCGCCGCCATCACCGCCAGCACCGCACGCGGCAAGCGCGCCGCCGGCGACGTGCTGACCGGCGGCACTACCACCTTGTTCAACGTGCCGGGCTACAGCGTGTTCGACCTGACCGCGTACTGGCACATCAACAAGCACGTCGTCCTGAGCGGTGGCGTGAACAACCTGGGCGACAAAAAATACTGGGACTACGCCTCGTCGCGCAGTCTGGCGGCCGGTACCACGGCAGCCACCATTGCCGATATCGAACGCCAGGCGCGTCCGGGCCGCAACTACGCCTTCAACCTCAAAGTGATCTACTAAGGAGCTAGCCTATGAAACCCCACCACCGATTTGCCCTGGCCCTGACTGGCGCCATGCTGATCTCGTCATTGCCGGCGGGCGCAGCCAGTCTGACCGAACGCTACGAAGCGCTGCGCACCGAGCAACCCAAGCTGGCGCTGCGTGACGCTGCGGCCAGGTTGAACGTGTCGGAAGCGGAACTGCTGGCCGCCAACGGCATCGGCAAAACCGTCACCCGCTTGCAGGAAGGCGACAACGTGCCGCGCGAAATCATGCGCCGCGCGCTCGACCTCGGCAAAGTCATGGCGCTGACGCGCAATGAGAACGGCATCCTGGAGCGCACCGGCGTGGCGACGCACATGAAACCGCAGGAAGAAGTGACCGGCCTCGATGCGGACAAGGAAAAAGAGCGTGAAGCGCGCATGCGCAACATTGCCGGGGGCTATCTGGGGGGCGAGATCGACCTGCGTTTCACCTTCAAAAACTGGAAATACGCGTTTGCGGTGGCACAGCCGGGCAAGGACGGCGCGGTGTCGCGCAGCCTGCAATTCTTCGACGCCAGCGGCAATGCCGTGCACAAGGTATACGTGAAGAGCGACGCCGGCGTAGCCGTGTTCGACAAAATCGTGGCCGACTTCCGCAACCCGGTGCAAAGCGCCGACCTGAAAGTGGCGGCGGCGCCGGTGAAAAAAGCCGAGAAGCCGGACAGCGCGGTGGACGTGAAAGAATTCCAGCTGGCGTGGAACGAAATCAACGACGTCCACCAGTTCAACCGTCTGCTGAGCGAATTCGGCGTGACGCGTGAACAGGGGCTGCGTCTGGGACCGGTGGACAAAGTGCAGCGCATTACGCCGCAGGCTGTGCGCCAACTGCTGGAGCAGGCGGCCAAACAGCAGATCGACATCATGGCCTTCCTGGGCAACGACTCGGCGATTCAGATCTACAGCGGCAAAATCAACAAAGTGCAGGAAGCGGGCGGCTACTTCAACGTGCTGGACCCCGAATTCAACCTGCACCTGCGAGACAGCGCGTTCGTGAGCGGCTACATCGTCAAGCGTGCGGGCGTGGTGAACGTCGAGTTCTACGACAAAGACGGCCGCGAAGTAGTGAGCTTCTTCGGCGTGCGCAGCCGCGAAAACCCCGTGCCACAAGCCTGGATCGACCTGACCGTGGCGCTGCCAAAAGCCAGCGCCAACAACCAGGCCAGCCAATAAACAACCCGGGGTCAGTTCTTGCAATCCAACACGATCTCAGCCATATTTGGCTGAGCTCGTGTTGGATTGCAAGAACTGACCCCGAATTTTAGGCGAGGGCGGCGCGGCCGAGGGCTGGGTCGTCGGTGAAGAAGCCGTCGATGCCGGCGGCGATGTAGCGCTTTATTTCGGCGATGGAGCCGGCTTCGTTGCGGGCGGTGTTGCCCGCGTTGTTGCGGAAGTCGGCCGCCAGGAAGTTGTTTTCTGGACGGAAGGTCCATGGCTCCACGCGCAGACCCGCTTTGTGCGCGTCTTCCACCAGCGACGATGGCCCGGCCAGCGACCCGTCTTTGTTCAACGGGATGACCGCGCGCGTCGGCGGCGCCACCACGTCGGCATATTGCGCGATGTCTTTCAGGCCCGCCGGCGTCAGCATTTGCGCGAACGTCAGCGTGCCGCCAGCCGCCACCACGTCCATCGGACGTACGTTCTCAGTGATCACCAGTTGCATCAGCCGCAGATTGGCGCGTCGCCCCAGTTTGCCCCGCAGGTATTTCAGGTTGGCGATTTCAAACGACTGGATTTCCACCGGGTTGCGGCGCGTGTAGTCGTGCGCGCTCAATATCGCCAGGAAGCGGTCTTCCAGCGGCAAACCCACGCTGGCAAAGTAGGTCGAATGCTTGAGCTCCGGCACGATGCCGACGATACGCCCGCGCGCCGCCGATTCCGCCGCCACGAAGTCGATGATTTCTTCAAACGTCACCACCTGGAACATGCCGTTGTATTCGGCGCTGCCCGGACGGTATTGCGGGATGCGTTCCACCGCGCGCAGCGTTTTCAATTCGGCCAGCGTGAAGTCGTCCACGAACCAGCCTTCGTGCGTTTCGCCGTCGATGGTCTTGCGCGTCTTGCGGCTGGCAAATTCCGGATGGCTGGCGACGTCCGTGGTTTCGCTCAAAAACGCTTCGTGGCGCGCCACCAGCACGCCATCCTTGGTGCTGACCAGATCCGGCTCGACATAGTCGGCGCCGTCGGCGATCGCTTTGGCGTACGACGCCAGCGTGTGCTCCGGACGCAGCGCGCTGGCGCCACGGTGGCCGAACACCAGCGGACGGCCAGCGCCCGTACCCACCGGGGCGATGCCCGGCAGGCCGGACAGGTCGGCATTGCCGCTCGCCGCTGCCGTGCCCGCCGTCAGCGCGGTCACGCCTTTGGCCAGCGCGGAGGAGGACAGCAGCAGCGAGCCGCCGGCCACCGCCGCCGTCTGGATGAAGCCGCGACGCGAGAGTCGCTTGGGCAAATAAAGTGTGTTCATCAGAAGTCTGCCATCAAGGTCAGGAAGCCCTGGCGTGGGGCGATAGGGAAGGTATTGTACGTGCCGCTGGCCGCGCCCACCACCACGTTGAGGTCGCCCTCTTTGTTGGTCAGGTTGGTCACGTTCAGGCGGTAGCGCGCGTTCTTGACCCAGCCGCCGTTCAGGAACGCCAGCTTGCCCGAGACGCCCAGGTTGGTCAGGAAGTAGCTCTTCACGGACAGGTCGTTGGTGTAGGTGGCGTAGCGCTTGCCGACATAGTCGCCGCTCAGCTGGAATTCGGTGTCGGCCACGGTCAGGGTGGCGACGAATTTATCCATCCATTCCGGGCTGCCCGGCACTTTTTTGCCGGCGGTGAACACGGTGTCCTTGCCGCTGACGTAGTTGTCGTCGTACTTGGACTGGTTATACGACAGCGCGTTGTACAGCGAGAAGTTGCGGCCAAAGTGCAGGGTGCCAGACAGGTCGATGCCGTTGGTTTTCACGCTGCCGACGTTGGTCAGCACCGCCAGGTTGCCGCCGATGATGGAGGTGATCACCGAGGTCGGGCTGATTTGCAGCAGACGGTCCTTGAAGTCGACGTGGTAGACGTTGACCTGGCCGTCAAACGCGCTCAGCGCACCCCAGTTCAGCTGGTGGCTGGTGCGCAGGCCGGCTTCGTAGGTGATCGAGGTTTCCGGCTTGGCGGTGGCCTTGAACAGGTCGAACGCGCCCTGGCTCGACAAGCTCCATGGCGACACGCCGCCGCCACCGTAGGTCACGAACTGGCGCATGTTTTTCTGCACGTTGAAGAAGGCCTGGTCTTGCGCGGTGATGTCCCAGCGGCCGCCGATCTGCGGCAGGAACCATTTCTTGGTGATGATCTCACCGACCGGCAACGCGTTCGAGTTGGCGATGGCGCCCACTTTCGGCTGCACCGGGAACTGGCCTTCGGCAAATTGCAGGCTGGATTTGAAGCCGGCCTGCAGCGCGAAGTCCGGCGACACGCGCCACTCGTCTTGCAGATGCAGCTGGGCGACTTTGTTGTTGATCTCGCTGCCGTACTGGGTGATCAGCGGATTGCCTGGACGGTCGTATGGCGAGCTTGGATTGTTCACATCCAGCGCGTACCAGCGGCGATAGGCCGACGAGCGGTTGTGCTCCAGCCAGAAGCCGGCTTGCAGCTTGTGGTCGCCCAGCTCGGTGTTCAGGGTCGACATCCAGCCGTTGCGGTTGATGGCGTACTCGGTGGTGCGGGTGGCGTAGCCCGAGTTGCCGAACACCTGTTTCAGGTTCTGGCCCGGGAAGTAGACCGCGAACAGCGCCGGCAGGCCGGCCACGCCGATCGGACCGGCCACCACGCCGACGCCGTCGTCATTGTGATAGTAGATCTGGTTGGTCCACGAGGTGGTGTCGGTCAGATTGGTTTCGAACTTGGCGTAGGTCAGGTAATCGGTACGCTGGGCGTCGCTGTAGTAGTTGCGGTAGTTGTTGCCTTCCGCTGGAGGCGTGGCGCCGGTGGCCGACAGGTAGGACAGCGCCTGCTGGAAGTTCGGGTACATGAACGGACGGGTGTACGGCTGGTACTTCTCGGTGGCCGAGTGCACGGTGCTGTCTTCGTTCGGTTCGATCTTGTCCGAGTACGCGGCGTAGATGGTCAGGCGGCCCAGGCTGCTGCTGTTGATGAACTTGGCGTTGATCTGGTCGCCGCCCTGGCGGCCGTTGAAGTCCCAGGCTTTCTGTTCGTGGTGCACGCCGGAGATATAGGCGCTGTTGCCGTCGCCGAAGTTGCCGGTGTCATAGCGCAGATAGGTACGCGAGGTCTTGTAGCTGCCCACGGTCTGCTGCACGGCGACGTTGCGGCTGGCCAGCGGATTGCTGGAGAAGGTCTCGATGGTGCCGCCCAGGTTGCTGGTGGAGGCGGTGGCCAGGTCGCCGGCGCCGGACGACAGGATCACGCGGCCGACGTTTTCGCTGGTGATGGCGCGCTGTGGCGACAGGCCGTTGTAGTTGCCGTACTGCTGGTCGCCCAGCGGCACGCCGTCCATGGTGTAGCCCAGCTGCTGGCCGCTGAAGCCGTGGATGAACAGCGACAGGTTTTGTTCGTTGTTGCCCCATGGGTCGGCGGTCTGGAAGCTCACGCCCGGCAGGGTTTGCAGCGCTTTCAGCGGGTTCACGCCCGGCAGGATTTTCTGCATGTCGCTCTTGCTCAGTTCGACCGAGGAGCGGGTTTTGCGGGTGGCGACTTCGACGGTGGCGATCGGGGCAGCGGCGGCGGCTTCGACTTCCGGCGCGTCGTTCGCAGCCATGTCGGCGACGGCGGCGGCCACGTTGGCGGCCATGGCCAGCATCGGGATGGTCAGGGCTGCGAGGAATTTCTTGTTCATATTTTGCTCAGGTTGGGGAATGATTAACGCTGCGCATCATAGGGGCCGAGTGTTACCGGATCATGACGTGCGCGATGCGTTACACTGCTGTCTGGAAATAAGGAGAACGCTACGATGCGCAGATTTTTGTTGGCGGCCTTGCCACTGGTGTTGGCGGCCTGCTCGATCGACCAGTCCAGGCTGGGCAATTTCGTCAACCAGACCGTGCAACCCGGCATGCCGATGGAGCAGGCGCTGGTGCGCATGCAGGCCGAGGGCTTTTACTGCAACGCCGGCAGCGGCGCCGATGCGGTGATTCCCTGCACGCGCACGTACGAACGCCTGATCCGCAAGAACTGCGTGGAGCGCGTCGATCTCGTGCGCAGCGCCACCAATGTGAAAAACCTTGGCGCCGTCGATGTGCTGGAAGTGAAGTGTCCTCAATAATGAAGCGTCCCCGTTTTTTGCCAGATAACTTTACGCTGGCGATGATCGCGACTGTGATCGCGGCCAGTGTGTTCCCATGCCACGGCCAGGGCGCCGTGATTTTCAATAACATCACCCATGTGGGCGTGTCGCTGCTGTTCTTCCTGCACGGCGCCAAGCTGTCGCGCGAGGCGGTGATTGCCGGCGTGACGCATTGGCGTCTGCATTTGCTGGTGCTGCTGTGTACGTTCGCGCTGTTCCCGCTGCTGGGGCTGGTGTTGAAGCCGGTGCTGACGCCGCTGGTGACGCCGGATTTGTATCTGGGCATACTATTCCTGTGCATGCTGCCGTCGACCGTGCAATCGTCGATCGCCTTCACGGCGGCGGCGCGCGGCAATGTGCCGGCGGCGATTTGCTCGGCCTCGGCGTCCAACTTGTTCGGCATCTTCATCACGCCGGTGCTGGTGGGCTTGCTGACCTCGGCGCAGATGTCGGGCGGTTCGCCGCTGGAATCGGCGATGCAGATCGCCTTGCAGCTGTTGCTGCCTTTCATTGCCGGCCAGGTGGCGCGGCGCTGGATCGGCGCGTGGGTGGAGCGGCACAAGCCGCTGACGCGCATGGTCGATCAGGGCTCGATCCTGCTGGTGGTGTACACCGCGTTCAGCGAGGCGGTGGGGCAGGGCTTGTGGCACCAGGTGTCGTGGGCCACGCTGGCCGGGCTGATGCTGATTAACGTGCTGCTGCTCGGACTGGTGATGGGCATCAGCGCGCAGGCCGCGCGCCGTCTCGGTTTCAATCGCGAGGACCGGATTGCGATTGTGTTTTGCGGATCGAAGAAGAGTCTGGCCAGCGGCGTGCCGATGGCCAAAGTCTTGTTCGCAGGCAGCGCGCTGGGCGCGGTGGTGCTGCCCTTGATGCTGTTCCACCAGTTGCAGCTGATGGTCTGCGCCGTGCTGGCGCAGCGCTACGCGAAAGAAGCCCCGTAAATTAGGTTCCGGCCTCCGCCGGAACCCAATTTTAGTGCTTGGCTTCGCCGGCCGGCAGCAGGGTCTCGACGGGCGCGTCGCTGGCGAACAGCTGCGCGCAGTCGACCTTGTCATACTCGTAGTGCTGGCCGCAGAAGTCGCAGTTCACGCCTACGGTGCCGTGCTCGGCAATCACGCTGTCCACTTCCGCGCGGCCCAGCATCTTCAACATATTGCCCACCTTCTCGCGCGTGCAGCTGCAATGGAATTGCGGATGCAGCGGATCGAACACGCGGATGGTCTCTTCCCAGAACAGGCGCTGGATCAGCACGTCGATGCCGGTGCTCAGCAGTTCCTCTTGCTTCAGCGTCGAACCGAGGATGACCGCGCGGTTCCACGTCTCCAGCGCTTCTTCCTGATTCAGCGGCGTGGCTTCGGCCTTGCCGCCGTGGTAAGGCAGCTTTTGCAGCAGCAGGCCGCGCGAGACATGATCGTCCGCAGCCAGCCACAGCTTGGTGTCCAGCTGTTCCGAGCGCAGCATGTAGTTTTCGATGACGGTCGCCACGTCGTCGCCATCCAGCGGCACCACGCCCTGGTACGGCTGCTGGCCCGGCACTTTTTCCAGCGGGTCCAGGGTGATGATGAAACGGCCCTTGCCGTGCGCGTTCAGCAGCGAAGTCAGGTTGGCGTCGTCGGCGATTGCGGCGTCCGGATTCAGCTTGGCGGTGGCGCGCAGGCGCAGCTCGGCGTCGCACTCGACCACCAGCAGGCGCACCGGACCGTCGCCATGGATTTGCATGATGATGGAGCCATTGAATTTCAGATTGGCCGACAGCAGCGCGGCCGCAGCCGTCATCTGGCCCAGCAGCTTCTTGACGGCGGGCGGGTAGTCGTGACGCGCCTGCACTTCGCGCCAGGTGGCGGAAATGTCGATCAGCTCGCCACGCACGGCGGCGTTATCGAAGATGAATTTTTGCAGGGTGTCCTGGGTGATGCTCATTGTGTTATCCGATCTTTTTGAGTTGCGTCTTGAACAGTTGGCCGCGTTTGACATAGCTGTCGGCGCTGCCTTGCAGGGCGGCGACTTCCTCCGCCGTCAGCTGGCGCGCGACCTTGGCCGGGGCGCCGATGATCAGCGAGTGGTCCGGGAATTCCTTGCCCTCGGTGACCAGCGCGCCGGCGCCAACCAGGCAACCGTTGCCGATTTTGGCGCCATTCAGGATCACGGCCTGAATGCCGACCAGCGAGCCGTCGCCGATGGTGCAGCCATGCAGCATGGCCTGGTGGCCGATGGTCACGTTGCGGCCCACGGTGAGCGGGTAGCCCATGTCCGTGTGCATGACCGTGCCTTCCTGCACATTGCTATTTTCACCGATGGTGATACGCTCGTTGTCGCCGCGCAGCGTGGCGCCGAACCACACCGACGCCTGCTCATGCAGGCTGACCTTGCCAATCACAGTGGCATTCTCGGCAACAAATGACGATGCGGCGATCTCGGGCGTGTGATCGCCTAGTTGATATATTGGCATTGGAAACCTGGTTGTGTGCGGTGGGATGGCGCTATTTTACGCCGGCTTTTAGTTTGCCCGACTATCGAACGGTCGTGCTATTATTTTGCTTCACTGCCAGCAAGGTTACGATATGGCGCTGGCTCTCCCATTTTCAAGGCATCGCATCATGACCCACAAACCGTCCCGTTCCGAATTCCTGACCATTCGCGGCCTGCGCAGCCACGTGCGCCACTGGGGCAAGGAGGGCGCACCCAAGCTGTTCATGATGCACGGCTGGATGGATGTGGGCGCATCGTTCCAGTTCGTGGTGGATGAGCTGAAGCACGACTGGCACGTGATCGCACCGGACTGGCGCGGCTTCGGCCTGTCGCAGCGCAACGGCCTCGATACCTACTGGTTCCCGGATTATCTGGCCGACCTTGACGCCATCCTGCGCCACTACTCGCCGGATCAGGCCGTGAACCTGCTGGGACACAGCATGGGCGGCAACATCGTCGGCCTGTACGCGGGCGCGCGTCCGGAGCGCGTCAAAAAACTGATCAACCTGGAAGGTGCGGGCCTGCGCTCGTCCAGGCCGGAGCAGGCGCCGGGCCGTTACGCCAAGTGGATGGACAGCGTGCTGGAAAAGCAGGAGATGCGCGCTTATCCGAATCAGGCCGCCGTCGCCGCACGCCTGCAAAAGACCAATCCACGCCTGAGCGACGACAAGGCCGCCTTCCTGGCCCAGCACTGGTCGGCGCAAAACGACGCCGGCGAATGGGAAATCCTCGGCGACCCGATCCACAAGCAAGCCGGCCCGCTGCCATACCATGTCGACGACGTGATGGCCTGCTGGAGCGCGATCACCGCGCCGGTGCTGTGGGTGGAGGCCGACCAGACCAATATGTGGGACTGGATGGGCGCCAAGCCGGCCGGCCGCGTGGAACTGGAACGCCGCCTCGGCCACCTGCGCGACGTCACCAAGAAAATGGTCTACGACGCCGGCCACATGCTCCACCACGACCAGCCCGCCGACCTGGCGCGAATGATCGAGGAATTCCTCCTCGCGTAAGAATCGCTTGCCATGCGTTTGTTTTTTCGGCATGATTGAACGCATGAAATCCCTTCACGCCACCGACAATCAACGCAGCCCCGCTGCGCTGGGTGGCGCACGCTCCAACATTATTCGAATTATTCAGGGTCGCTGAGCTGCGGCTGCGTGCCGGTGCTTGGCGCCCCGGAGACACGCGCAGTCCCCTTTGAATAATCCGTTTTTTTGGAGCATCTCATGACGCCTTACCCATTGCTGTCCGATATCCACGCCACCGCCGAGCGCCTGCGCGGCAAGGTCCTGCATACGCCTGTGTGGCGCTGGCAGACCGGCATCATCGAAGAACAATTTCCCGCCACCGAGGTCTGGCTCAAGCTGGAGCTGTTCCAGAAGACCGGCACTTTCAAGCTGCGCGGCGCGCTCAACAACATCGCCGCGATGGACGAGGCGGCGCGCGCACGCGGCGTGGTGGCGGTCAGCGCCGGCAATCACGCGATCGCGGTGGCTTACACGGCGCGGCTGGCTGGTTGCGGCGCCAAGGTGGTGATGCCGATGCACGCCAACCCGGCGCGCATCGATGCCTGCCGCGAGCTGGGCGCGGAGGTGGTGCTCAAGGCTGACATGCACGCCGCCTTCGCCCACGGCGACCAGTTGGTGCGCGAGGAAGGCCGCACCATGCTGCATCCCTACGACGGCCCGCTGACCGCGCAAGGCACGGCCACCGTGGGGCTGGAGCTGATGCGGCAGGTGCCGGGGCTGGACGCGGTGGTGGTGCCGGTGGGCGGCGGCGGCCTGCTGGCCGGCATCTCGGCCGCCGTGCGCCAGACCAATCCACATTGCGCCGTCTACGGTGTCGAACCGTTTGGCGCCGATGCGCTCTATCAAAGCATGCGCGCGGGCGCGCCCGCCAGGCTGGAGCGCATCGACACCGTGGCCGACAGCCTCGGCGCGCCGTACGCCATGGACTACAGTTTCAATGTCTGCCGCCGCTTCGTCAGCGAGGTGGTGCGCGTGACCGATGACGAGATCTGCCTGGCCATGCTGCATCTGTTCCGCGACGCCAAGCTGGTGGCCGAGCCGGCCGCCGCCGTCGCCACGGCGGGGCTGATGGGGCCGCTGCGCGAGCGTCTGGCCGGCAAGCGCGTGGGCCTGATGGTATGCGGCTCCAATATCGATCCAGTCCGCTTTGCCGAGTTGCTGGCGCGGGGGGCGCGCATCCGCGATACAATGCCAGTATGTTAAAAGTAGACCTGCATTGTCATTCCAACGTCTCCGACGGCGTGCTGGCGCCCGCCGCTGTGGCGGAAACCGCCCGCAAGGCCGGCGTCGACGTCTGGGCGCTCACCGACCACGATGAGGTGAGCGGCATCCCCGCCGCGCGCGCCGCCGCCGAGGCGCGGGGCATGCGCTTCGTCACCGGCGTCGAGATTTCCATCACCTGGGCCAAGGAGACGGTACACATCGTCGGCCTGCAAATCGACGAGAACAACCGGGCCTTGGTGGAAGGCCTGGCCGCCACCCGTTCCGGCCGCGACAACCGTGGCCGCGAGATTGCCAAACAGCTGGAGTTGATCGGCATCGAGGGCGCCTACGAAGGCGCGCTCAAGTACGTCGGCAATCCCGACCTGATGTCGCGCACCCACTTTGCGCGCTATCTGGTCGAGATCGGTGCTTGCGCCAGCACGGCCGAGGTGTTCAAGAAGTATCTGTCCGAAGGCAAGCCTGGCTACGTGGCGCATTGCTGGGCCACGCTGGCGCAGTCGGTGAAATGGATACGCGACGCCGGCGGGATCGCCGTGATCGCCCATCCGGGCCGCTACCGCTTCACCCAGATGGCGCAGGGCGAGCTGTTCAGCGAATTCAAGCAACTGGGCGGCACCGCCATCGAGGTGGTGACCGGCAGTCACACGCCGGACCAGTATCCGGTGTACGCGCAACTGGCCAATCACTACGGCTTCCTGGCCTCGCGCGGCACCGATTTTCACGCGCCGGGCGAATCGCGCATCGATTTCGCCGCGCTGCCGCCGCTGCCGGCCAATGTCACGCCGGTCTGGCACGATTGGTGGTAATTTCGCCTGTCGATTACCGATGGCATGTAAGTAGCTGTATCTTGATTTTGCGTTGGCGCGGTCTTACCTTATGATTTCGGCAAATTGTCCGTCCCCGGAGACCTACTCATGAAACGCATTATCCTGTTTATCGCCACCAACCTCGCTGTGATGCTGGTGCTGTCCATCGTCCTGTCGCTGCTGGGCATAGGCCGTCCGGGCTCGGGCAGCACGCTGCAACTGGGCAGCCTGCTGGCGTTCTCGCTGGTGGTCGGTTTTACCGGCGCCATCTTCTCGCTGCTGATTTCCAAGCCCATGGCCAAGTGGTCGACCGGCGCGCGCGTGATCGACAATCCATCCAATTCCACCGAGCTGTGGCTGGTGAATACCGTGAAAGCGCTGTCCGAGCGCGCCGGCATCGGCATGCCGGAAGTGGCGGTGTACGAGGGCGAACCGAACGCGTTCGCCACCGGCGCCTTCAAGAACTCGGCGCTGGTCGCCGTCTCGACCGGCCTGCTGCAAAGCATGAACCGCGACGAGGTGGAGGCCGTGCTGGGCCACGAGGTCGCCCACATCGCCAACGGCGACATGGTGACCATGACCCTGATTCAGGGCGTGACCAATACCTTCGTGGTGTTCCTGGCGCGTATCGTCGGCTTCTTCGTCGACAGCATGCTCAACAAGAATGAAGAGCGCCGCGGGCCCGGCATCGGCTACATGATCACCGTGTTCGTGTGCGAGATCGTGTTCGGCCTGGTGGCCTCGCTGATCGTGGCCTGGTTCTCGCGCCAGCGCGAATTCCGCGCCGACGCCGGTTCGGCCAAGTTGCTGGGCAGCACGCTGCCGATGCAGCACGCGCTGGCGCGCCTGAACGGCGTGGAGCCGGGCCAGTTGCCGCAGTCGTTTGCCGCGTCCGGCATCAGCGCCGGCCGTGGCGGCTGGGGCGCGCTGTTCTCGACCCACCCCCCGTTTGAAGAACGTATCGCGGCCTTGCGTAGCGTACAATCTTAAGCATGAGCCAATTCTTCCAGATCCATCCGGTCAATCCGCAGGCCCGCCTGATCAAGCAGGCGGCGCAGATCATCCACGGCGGCGGCATCGTCGCCGTGCCGACCGATTCCTGCTACGCGCTGGTGTGCCATCTGGACGACAAGGGCGCGGTCGAGCGCTTGCGCCGCATCCGCGGCATCGACGAAAAACACCATCTGACCCTGCTGTGCCGCGATCTGAGCGAGCTGGGCGTGTACGCCCGCGTGGACAACCGCCAGTTCCGTCTGCTGAAGGCGGCCACGCCGGGGCCGTTCACCTTTATTCTCGAAGCGACCAAGTGCGTGCCGCGCCGGCTCAGCCATCCTTCACGCAAGACCATCGGCCTGCGGGTGCCGGAAGACGCCATCATCAACGCCTTGCTGGCCGAGCTGGACCAGCCGCTGCTGGGCACTACCCTGATCATGCCGGACGAGGACGAGCCCCTGAATGATGCCGATGAGATTTGCGCACGCCTGGGCAAGCAGCTGGAGCTGATCATCGACGGCGGCGCATGCAGCATGGAGCCGACCACCGTGATCGACCTGACCGGCGACACCGCGGAACTGGTACGCCAGGGCCGTGGCGACGCCGCCGCATTCGGACTCTGAGCCCTCCGCAAGGCGGGCTCGGCACCTCTGGTAAAATCCCCTCCATGAACGAAACCGACAGTATTATCCAGACCATCACGGTCTATCTGATCCCTGTTCTTTTTGCAATTTCCCTGCACGAAGCCGCACACGGATACGTCGCCCGCTATTTCGGCGACCCCACCGCCGCCGATCTCGGCCGCCTGACCGCCAATCCGCTGAAACACATCGATCCCTTTGGCACCATCCTGCTGCCGCTGGTGCTGAGCCTGGTGGGCTTGCCCGCGCTGGGCTACGCCAAGCCGGTGCCGGTCGATTTCGGCCGCCTGCGCAATCCGAAAAAACAGATGGCCTTCGTGGCCGCCGCCGGCCCGGCCGCCAACTTCGCCATGGGCCTGGGCTGGATGGTGCTGTGGGTGATCCTCAGCTATGTATTCGGCATGGACCAGCATGACTTCTTCGTGCAGATGGCCAAGGCCGGCATCGGCGTCAACTCCGCCATGTGCGTGTTCAACCTGATTCCGGTGCCGCCGCTGGACGGCGGCCGCATCGTCACCGGCCTGTTGCCGATGCCGATGGCGCGCCGCTTTGCCCGTATCGAACGCTATGGCGTGTATATTTTCATTGCGCTGATCCTGATGATGCAGTTCGGCCTGCTGACCGGCTTCCTGGTCGGCGGCATGCACATCGTGCAAAGCGTCTGGCACCTGCTGGTCACTCCCCTGATGTACCTTTTTAGCTGAGCCGACTATGTATCCCGACCGCGTAGTATCCGGCATGCGTCCCACCGGCTCCATGCATCTGGGCCATTACCACGGCGCGCTGAAAAACTGGATCAAGATGCAGACCGAGCTGCCGTGCCTGTTCTTCGTGGCCGACTGGCACGCGCTGACCACGCACTACGACGACCCGTCCGTCATCGAGCGCAGCACCTGGGACATGGTGATCGACTGGCTGGCCGCCGGCATCGACCCGTCGCAATCGACCCTCTTCATCCAGTCGCGCGTGCCCGAGCACGCCGAACTGCACCTGCTGCTGTCCATGGCCACGCCGCTGGGCTGGCTGGAGCGCGTGCCGACCTACAAGGACCAGATCGACAATCTGGCCAATAAAGACCTCGCAACCTACGGCTTCCTCGGCTATCCGCTGCTCCAGGCCGCGGATGTGCTGATCTACCGCGCCAGCCAGGTGCCGGTGGGCGAGGATCAGGTGCCGCACATTGAAATGATGCGCGAAATTGCGCGCCGTTTTAACCACTTGTACGGCAAAGAAAAAGGATTCGAGGAGAAGGCGCAGGATGCCGTCAAAAAGCTGGGCAGCAAGCGTGCCAAGCTCTACAACGAACTGCGCACCGAATACCAGCAGGACGGCAAGGAAGCAGCGCTGGAGCAGGCCAAGGCCATGCTGGACGATGCGCAGAGCCTGTCCATGGGCGACCGCGAACGCCTGTTCGGCTACCTCGAAGGCAGCCGCAAGCTGATCCTGGTCGAACCGCACGCGCGCCTGACTGAGGCCTCGCGCCTGCCGGGCCTGGACGGCCGCAAGATGTCCAAGAGCTATGGCAACGCGATCGCCCTGCGCGAGGACAAGGACGCGGTCAGCAAAAAGATCAAGACCATGCCGACCGATCCGGCGCGCGTGCGCCGCACCGACGCCGGCGACCCCGCCCGCTGCCCGGTCTGGCAGTTCCATCAGGTGTATTCCGACCAGCCGACCCAGGAATGGGTGGTAAAAGGATGTAAATCCGCCGGCATCGGCTGCATCGAATGCAAACAGCCAGTGATCGACGCCATCATCAAGGAACAGGAGCCCATGCACGAACGCGCCCAGGCCTACCTGGACGACCCGTCGCTGGTGCGCGCCATCGTTGCCGATGGCAATGACGCCGCCCGCAAGCTGGCGCTGGAAACCATGCGCGACGTGCGCGAAGCCATGGGGCTGGCCTACACATGAGCATGAGCGATCAGATTTCTCCCTGGGTGCGGCGCTACGCCCCGCTGGTCCCGGGCGGCGCGGTGCTGGACCTCGCCTGCGGCAGCGGCCGCCATTCACGCCACATGGCCGCGTTGGGCCATGAAGTGGTGGCGGTCGACCGCGACACCACCGCCCTGGCCGCCGCAGCCGGCCCCGGCATCACCACCAGCGCCATCGATCTGGAAGAGGACGGCGCGGCCTGGCCCTTCGGCCCACAGCGATTCGCCGGCATCGTGGTGACAAACTACCTGCATCGGCCGCTAATTGCCGACATGCTGGCCAGCCTGGCGCCCAACGGCGTGCTGATTTACGAGACCTTCGCAGACGGTAACGCGCAGTTCGGCAAGCCATCCAACCCGGCCTTCCTGCTGCAAGCGGGCGAGTTGCTGGAACTGGCGCGCGAGCATGGCCTGCGCGTGATCGCCTTCGAAGATGGTGTGATTACCGAGCCAAAAGCTGCCATGGTGCAACGACTATGCGCCGTGAAGCCCGATTTTCCCCGAGAGGCGGCGCTATTACCGCCATTTTGAGCGTCGATATCTGCCCCGGATGCACCACGGGCGCAAGCTATCGACTACAATCGTTGTTTTAATACTTTACGCAGTGGTTTCCTATGATTAAGGGCAGCATCGTAGCAATCGTCACCCCGATGCACGCAGACGGCAGTCTGGACTTCGAGGGTTTGAATCAGCTGATCGACTGGCACATCGCCGAAGGTACGGACAGCATCGTCATCGCCGGCACCACCGGTGAATCGGCCACCGTGAGCGTGGAAGAGCACTGCGCGCTGATCAAGGCGACGGTCGCCCACGCCAAGGGCCGCATTCCCATCATCGCCGGCGCCGGTGGCAACTCGACCGCCGAGGCGATCAAGCTGACCCGCTACGCCAAGGAAGCCGGTGCGGACGCCACCCTGCAGGTGGTGCCGTACTACAACCGTCCTACCCAGGAAGGCATGTACCAGCACTTCAAGGCCATCGCCGAGGCGGTGGACCTGCCGGTGATCCTGTACAACGTGCCGGGCCGCACCGTGGCCGACATGAGCAACGAGACCATTCTGCGCCTGGCGCAAATCCCGAACATCGTCGGCGTGAAAGACGCCACCGGCAACATCGGCCGCGGCTACGACCTGCTGCGCCTGGCGCCGAAATCGTTCGCCGTCTACTCGGGCGACGATCCGACCGCCATGGCCCTGATGCTGGGCGGCGGCGCCGGCAACATCTCGGTCACCGCCAACGTGGCCCCGCGCGCCATGGCCGACATGTGCCGCGCCGCGATCGCCGGCGACATCGCCACCGCTGTCGCGCTCAACAACAAGGTCTTCCCGCTGCACCAGAAACTGTTCATCGAACCGAATCCGGTGCCAGTCAAGTGGGCCTTGGCGGAAATGGGCAAGATGCCAGGCGGCATCCGCCTGCCGCTGGTGCCGCTGGCGGCGGACTGCCACGCAGCTGTCCGCGCGGCGCTGCAAGAAGCCGGCGTCCTGTAAAACCCGTAGCAACGAGCACCCGTCCCGACTCGCGTCGGATCATATATTGCTGCACCTCAGCTTCTTAAACAGTAACGACATGACTATTCGCAAGACAGCTTTTATTTCCTCGCAGCGCGCGCTGGTAGTTGGCGCCGTGGTGGCCACCGTGACCAGCCTGAGCGGCTGCGGCATGATCAGCTCGGTGGTGGGCAACGACAAGGTCGATTACAAGTCGGCCAAGAAAGCCAGCACGCTGGACGTGCCGCCCGACCTGACGCAATTGCAGAAAGATAACCGCTACTCGCTGCCGGATTCGAACAACGGCGTGGCCACCGCATCCGGCTACAGCGCCGCCAAGGCCGCCCAGTCGGGCGCGCTGACGCCAAACGCCGTGATCGTGCCGGGGCAGCCGTCCGCCGGCAGCGTGGCGCAAACCACGCTGAGCGATATCAAGGTCGAGCGCGACGGCAACCAGCGCTGGCTGGTGATCAAGCAGACGCCGGAGCAGCTGTGGCCGCAGCTGAAGCAGTTCTGGGAAGATTCGGGCTTCACCCTGGCGCAGGAATTGCCTGCGGCCGGCATCATGGAAACCGAATGGAATGAAAACCGCGCCAAGATTCCGCAGGATTTCATCCGCAACACCATCGGCAAGGTATTTGACTCGGTCTACTCGAGCGGCGAGCGCGACAAGTTCCGCACCCGTATCGAGCGCCGCGCCGACGGTTCCAGCGAGATTTACATCAGCCACCGCGGCGTGCAGGAAGTGGCCGTGGGCGCCGAGAAGGAATCCACCAAATGGGCGCCGCGTCCTAACGATCCGGGCCTGGAAGCGGAATTTCTGGCGCGCCTGATGAACAAGCTGGGCAACGGCGGCGAACAGCTGGCCTCGGCCAAGACCGCCGTGGAAGGCGCGATTGTGCAGCCTCAGCATGCTTCGCTGGTGGGCGCCGGCGCCGACCGTGCGGTGCAAGTGGATGAGGGCTTCGACCGCGCATGGCGCCGCGTTGGCCTGGCGCTGGACCGCGCCGGCTTCACCGTGGAAGACCGCGACCGTACCCAGGGCATTTACTTCGTGCGTTATATCAACGACGCCACCGAAACCAAGGGCTTCTTCAGCAAGCTGTTCAGCTGGGGCTCCTCGTCGGAGGAAGAGAAGGAAGCGCAGCGTTACCGTATTTCGGTGAAGGCCAGCGAAGGTAATACCAGTGTTGTGAAAGTATTGACCAATGCCGGTCAGCCGGAAACGGGTCCGGTGGGCGAGAAAATCATTACTCTGCTGCACGAGCAGTTGAAATAACCCGTCGTCCCGGCGAAGGCCGGGATCCATGGAGCGCATGTATTAACGTAGCGCAGGCGTTCCATGGATTCCGGCTTTCGCCGGCAGCACGCGCACAGTATTAAACCGGCTCCGGCCGGTTTTTTTATGCCTGTTGAAAACCTCCAGGCGAAAAAAAACCGGCCGAAGCCGGTTTTTTTTCTCAAGCTGATATTACTTCGAAGCAGCAGGAGCCGAAGCAGCTGGTGCTGGAGCAGCAGCGGCGTCCGAAGCGGCTGGAGCAGCAGCGGCTGGAGCAGCAGCGTCAGCTGCTGGAGCGGCTGGAGCAGCAGCTGGAGCTGGAGCAGCAGCTTCTGGAGCAGCTACTGGAGCTGGAGCGGCAGGAGCTTCTTCTTTTTTCGAGCAAGCAGCCAGAGCAACAGCCAGCAGGGAGGCGATCAGCAGGGATTTTTTCATGGGTTTTCCTTAGTTAATTCAAAATTAAACACAGTGTTGCGATTAATAATTACCGGTAATTATCGCTCATTAGGTCGTCCTCGAAGGCTTTCGTACCTGAAAAGGTGCCTACTAGACAACGGAAACTTCCTAGCCGAATATTATAGCGATTTTTAGTGCATCGCAATAGTTCCACAAGCCTAACGCATAACTATTTTGCGATATCGCAACATTTCGTTTACGACTCGACTTGCGTCTATGTACCGCTAACTACCAGTGACCGCATCGAACTTCCGCATTTTACCCAAAACCGGCTCATAATCCAGTTGAGTTTGCATATAAACCGGGTCCGGATTCTATCCAAATTGTAAGGAAACGTTCCAAACTGGTTTGCAAGTCATTTGGTCCGTCAAAAACCGCTTCTCCGCGGAAATGATCGGAGTGAAAACGGCGCACAATATCGCGCTGATCGGCGATACAGAAGGAATCGGTCAACTGGCGTAATTGCTGGCTGGTGCGGCGTACTTCGATCAAGTGGCCGTAATCCTTTAGCAAACGCAGGAAACGCGGCGCGTCGCGCTCGACCGCGCGGCCGTCGTGGCCCACCATTTGCAGGCGGCCGCCGGCGTGCAGGAAGCGCCGCAACTGGGCGTCGGTGGCAGCGCTGCCCAGTTCCCAGATGGCGAAATCCGGATCGAACATTTGCAGCGTCTGCCCGGCGCGCGCGAGGCAACTGGCCAGGTGCTGCTGAAATTCCGCCCGCGTGGTGAAGGGAATGACCAGTCTGTCCATATTGCCTCCCAATGAAAATCAGCCGAGCTCGACCCAGCCGTCCTGATACCAGGTGTACAGCGCTTCCAGCACATCGTCCGAGGCGGCGGCGAATTCGTCGGCCTCCAGGCGGCGGTTGTTGGCCAGCAGCTCCAGCGTGACCTTGTCGGCCTTGCCGACGCCGAACGATTCGCCGTTGATGAACACGTTCTTGCCACGGTACAGCATTTGCGTCTTGGCCGACAGCGACAGGCCTTTTTTCATGACCGCCTCGCCGAACTTGCCGACCGTGAGCGGCTTGGCCGGGCCGGTGAAGAACACATTATGCTTGGGCGTGGACATGTATTCGCCAAAGAAGATGGTGATGTCTTCCTCGGTGAAGCGCACCTTGTTCAGCTCCTCGGTCAGCGCGGCCAGCATCTGGCGCGGGATCTCGGCCGGCTTGTTGGTCGGCTCCAGCTCCGGATCGGCGTAGCGGCCCGGCAAGTCGATGGAATCGGCCATGAATTGCAGGAAGTTCTCGCCCAGTTCCTGGTACGAAGGGGAGCGGAAACCGATCGAGTAGGTCTGGCAATCGCCGATGGCCACGCCGTCGTGCGCGTAGTGCGGCGGCAGGTAGAGCATGTCGCCGGGATTGAGCACGAACTCTTCTTCCGGCTGGAAGTTGGCCAGGATTTTCAGCGGCAGGCCGTCGATCAGCGACAGGTCTTTCTGCGCGCTGATTTTCCAGCGGCGCTGGCCCTGCGCTTGCAGCAGGAACACGTCGTAAGAATCGAAGTGCGGACCGACGCCGCCGCCATCGGTGGCAAAACTGACCATCAGGTCGTCCAGGCGGGCGTCGGGGATGAAGCGGAACTGGCGCAGCAGCGCGTCGGCCTTGGCGTCGAACAGGTTGACGCCCTGCACCAGCATGGTCCATTCCTTCCGCTCGCGCGATGGCAGGCTTTCCAGCGGGCCGTGCTGCATCGAGCATTCGCCGTCGAAGCCGGTGACCAGGCGCGATTCCGCGTGATTGGTCGAGGCCAGCTTGGCCAGCGCGTCAAAGCTCAGCAGCGGCTTGAAGCCGGGAATGGCGTTGCGGATCAGGAGTGGCTTCTTATGCCAGTAGTCGCGCAGGAATTGCGCGGGCGTGATGTCGCCGAGGAGGGGTAATTTTTTCATACGCCATTATAACCAGTCCTCGGCGGGGCCAGTCTGCGATCCAAGGTATAATCCGGGGTTAATTATGAAAGGATGCATACCATGAAGATTGCCAAGAACACGGTCGTGACTGTGAATTACAAACTGTCCGATGCCCAGGACAATCTGATCGAAGACGGCCGTCAACCGATGGTTTACCTGCACGGTGGCTACGAGAACACCCTGCCAAAAATCGAAGAAGAACTGGATGGCAAGGAAGTCGGCTACTCGTCCATCATCCAGATCGAACCGGAAGACGCGTTCGGCGACTACGACGCTTCGCTGGTCAAGGTGGAAGACCGCAAGCGCCTGCCGGAGCCACTGGAAGTCGGCATGCAGTTCGAAGGCATGCCGGACGGCGAAGCTGGTGAAGAAGAAGCCATGATCTTCACCGTGACTGACATCGCCGACGACAAGGTGGTCCTGGACGGCAACCACCCGCTGGCCGGCATGGCCCTGCGCTTCTCGCTGAACGTGGTGGATGTGCGCGAAGCCACCGATGAAGAAATCGCCCACGGCCACGTGCACGGCGCCCACGGCCATCACCACGATGACGAAGATGATGAAGGCGAAGAGGGCGATCACGTCGCCATCCACCCGATTCACTAAGCGCTTTTACTGCGGCGCTTCGGCGCTGCCGCTCTTGATGGTGAACAGGGCGGCGGCGCCGGGCGTGACGCGTACCTCGGCCCAATCGGCGGCCATATGCAGATGTCCCACATTGTCGCGCCATTGAATGGCCGGCTCTCCCGCAGCACCGCGCTGCGCGTCAATCAGCAGCACCTTCCCCTTGTACTTCTCGGCCAGCGCGCGGATTTGCTTGCGCACTTCGGCAAAGCCATCCTGTTTGGTCTGGAAGCTGGACAGCAGCGAAAAGCCTTCTTCCGCCGTCACGCGCGGGTCGCCATCCGAGAACAGCACGATGCCATGCATCTTCTGCCGCGCGGCCAGCGTGAACAAGCGATGCAGCCATGCGCGGTTGGCCACCAGGCGGTCTTCGTACTCGCTGTTGCGGCCTGCCTCGGCGCGATAGTGGTTGTTGTTGGCGGGGAGATTGATGGTGGCGAACAGCACCTTGCCATACTCCCAGTGCGCGTTCTCCGCATAACTGCGAAACTTGGCGGTGGACGACATGCGGGTGACGCCGATGTGGCGCGCGCCCAGCGATTCGCCATCGACGTAAAACAGTTCGCGCAAGCGGTTCAGTCGCTCGATGGCGTTGGAGCGGCCGGCGGAGTTCAGGCATGCGGTCCAGTCGCTGCCGGCCAGCGAGACGATCATCGGCTGCGGCGATTCGTTGAGCAGCGCATGGCGCTGGGCATACAGCTTGTCGCTGCATGGCTCGCTGGCTGCCTTGATGCCGGTGGCGACCACGAAGGCGGGATCGCCTTGCGTCGCGTCGCCGATGGCGCGCTTGAGTGCGGCCTCGTCGCGGTCGTGCTGCAAAGGGTGGCCGATCACGGCGAACTGAAAGCCACGCGCGGCTTGCGCCGCGCCGCTGGCCGGCGCCGCGTACACCGCCGATGCGGCGTGCGCCAACGCCATGGCCGCTGCCAGCGTCCTGGCGGCGGCCAGCGGCAAACGGCGATGGCGCGCGGTGCGCATCATGCCTGAGCCGACTGGGTCAGGCGCTTCAACTGGTACAAGCGGTCCAGCGCTTCGCGCGGCGTCAGCGCATCCGGATCAAGCTCGTCGAGCGCGTCGAGCAGCTCGCGCATGGCCGGACTGGTGGCCGGCGCTGGCGCTTCGACCTCTTCGTCGTTGGCATCGACCGATGGTGCGGCAAACAAGTCCAGCTGCGGCGTGGCGTCCAGCGCCTGCGCTTCCAGGCGCGCCAGATGCTTGCGCGCCGCCTTGATCACCGGCTGCGGCACGCCGGCCAGCTGCGCCACTTGCAGACCATAGCTCTGCGACGCCGGGCCTTCCTGCACCGCGTGCAGGAACACGATGGTGTCCTTGTGCTCCACCGCCGACAAGTGCACATTGCTGGCGCTGGGATGGCTCTCCGGCAGCTGCGTCAACTCGAAGTAGTGGGTGGCGAACAGCGAGAAACTGCGGCTGGTCTCGATCAGGTGACGCGCAATCGCCCACGCCAGCGCCAGGCCGTCGAAGGTCGAGGTGCCGCGGCCGATTTCGTCCATCAGCACCAGCGAGTGTTCGGTGGCGCCGTTCAGGATGGCGGCGGCTTCGGTCATCTCCACCATGAAGGTCGAACGGCCGCCGGCCAGATCGTCGGTGGCGCCGATGCGGGTGAAGATGCGGTCGATCGGACCGATCACCGCGCTCTGCGCCGGCACGTAGCTGCCCATGTAAGCCAGCAGCGTGATCAAGGCCACCTGACGCATGAAGGTCGACTTACCGCCCATGTTAGGACCGGTAATCAGCAACAGGCGGCGTTCGTCGACGAAGCGGCAATCGTTGGCGATGAAGCGCTCGATCTGGTTCTCCACCACGGGATGGCGGCCTTCCTTGATATTGAGGCATGGCGTATCCACGAGCTCCGGCGCGCACCAGTTGTGGCGCAGTGCGTGGTCGGTGAGGGCGGTCAGCGTGTCCAGTTGCGCCAGCGCCTTAGCGATGGATTGCAAGGTGCCGATGAACGGCGCCAGATCGCCCAGCAACTGATCGTACAGCATCTTCTCGCGCGCGAGGGCGCGGTCCTGCGCCGACAGCGCCTTGTCTTCAAAGGCTTTCAGTTCCGGCGTGATGTAGCGCTCGCAGTTCTTTAACGTCTGACGGCGGCGGTAATCGTCCGGCACCTTGTCGGCCTGCCCGTTGGTGACTTCAATGTAGAAGCCGTGCACCTTGTTGTACTCCACGCGCAGATTGGCGATGCCGGTGCGGGCGCGTTCGCGCGTTTCCAGATCCACCAGATACTGGCCGGCGTTTTCCGACAGGCCACGCAGCTCGTCCAGCTCCGCATCGAAACCGCGCGCGATCACGCCGCCGTCGCGCACCATCACCGACGGCTCCGGCATCACCGCGCGTTGCAGCAGATCGAGGCAGCCTTCCGGCGTCGCCAGATCGGCGTGAATGCCAGCCAGCAGGCCATGCGCATCGGTCAGCGTGCGCTGCATGCCGTGACGCAGCGCAGGCAACTGCGTCAAGCCATCGCGCAGACTGGCCAGATCGCGCGGGCGCGCCGACAGCAGCGCGATGCGGGTGGTGATGCGTTCAATGTCCGGCACCTGCGCCAGCGTGTGCGACAGCGAGCCGGTGGCATCGGCCTGCGCCAGCGCGGCGATGGCTTCGTGACGCGCGCGGGCCACGCGCTGATCGCGGCGCGCGTGATGCAGCCAGTGACGCAGCAGGCGCGAACCCATGGCGGTGCGGCAGTGATCCAGCAGCGAGAACAACGTCGGCGATTCCTGGCCGCGTATGGTCTCGGTCAGTTCCAGATTGCGGCGGGTGGCGGCATCGAGGCCGATGAATTCATTTTCGGTTTCGGTGGTCAGCGTGCGCACGTGCTGCAGGCCGCGACCTTGCGTCGACTGCGCGTAACGCAGCAGCGCGCCGGCCGCCCCGAACGCGGCGCCCAAACCATCGGCGCCAAAACCGGTCAGCGTGGACACGGCCAATTGATCCAGCAGCGCCTTGTGGCCGCTGACCACATCGAAGTGCCACTCCGGCACATGGTTCACGTGACAGGCGGTGTATTCCTCAAACAGCTCGCCGTTATCGCCGCGCAGGATCTCGGCTGGCGAGATGCGCTCCAGTTCCTGCTGGATGCGCGAGTTGACCGTGTGCGCATCGCCCGAGAACTCCATCAAACGCAGCGCGCCGCTGGCCAGCGACAGCCACGCCAGACCGGCGGTGGCCACCTTGCGCTGGCTCATCACGCACAGCGCAAGTAGCGGGCGTTCCGATTTCTCCGGCAGCAGATCGGCGTCGGTCAGCGTACCGGGCGTCACCACGCGCATCACCTTGCGCTCGACCGGCCCCTTGCTGGTGGCGGGATCGCCGATCTGTTCACAGATGGCGCAGGACTCGCCGACCTTCACCAGCTTGGCCAGATAACCTTCCAGCGAGTGGAACGGCACCCCCGCCATCTTGATCGGCTGCCCGCCCGACGACCCGCGCGCGGTCAGCGTAATGCCGAGCAAACGCGAAGCCTTTTCCGCGTCCTCGAAGAACAACTCATAGAAATCGCCCATGCGATAAAAGACCAGCATGTCCGGGTGCTGATTCTTGATGCTGAGGTACTGCTGCATCATCGGCGTGAGCTTTTCGGCGGGGCTGTTCTTGACGGCGGCGGCGTTGATTTCGTTCGGGACGGTGGTCATTGGTTCTGGAAATATGGTGCAATAATTAACCCGTCATTTTACCGCTTTCGGCCGTGCTACTGGTGAAATCGTGTCGCCATCCTGATCAGAGTGAGCTGGACTGGTTCAGAATGGATGCGGAAATGAAGAAAACTGATATCGGCCTGGAGGACCCCCAGCGATTGCGCGAAATCATCGTTACAAGTTGGCTTCCGGCATAAAGTGGCACCTCCGCAGAGGATATTTCCCTCGCGGCACATTCTATTTTCCCGGAGACCGCTATGCAAGACGAGGCATCGAAAGCTCAGGCAGATAACTCAAAACTGAAAATGAGTCCCAGCGCGAGAACGCGTATGCGCCAAAGAGAAACTGCCCAATATCGTTATTACGACGATGGCGGCCCCGGCCGTGGAAACTGCACATGGGGCATCGGAACCCTCGCTCATCGTGGACCATGCACTACCGAAGAGCTGACGCGTCCGGTCACACCAGAACGAGTTGAGACAACCTTTTCCGAAAAAGTGGCGGACGCCGAACGTGTTGTTCGCAAGCGTGTAACGAATCAGGCACTCAGTCAGGCGCAATTCGATGCTCTGGTAAGTTTTACCTTCAACGCTGGTCAGCGCGGGGCTGAAAGCGTCCTCGCCAAAGTGGACAGAGGGGATTTCAGAGGCGCAGCGGCTGGAATGTCGCGAACGATCTATATGACAGTCCGTACAAAGAAAGGGAATCGGCGCGTGGTGGCTCGTGGGCTGATTTCGCGCAGGGCGGAGGAAAGTGCACCTTTCCGTGCGACGGGGCAATGATCGGCGTAGTAGAGGAGAACGGACATGAAACATCTTGATTTGCTTCGCCAATTATGCCGAATCGCGCTTATCGCATGGGTTTTCCTGATAGGCACCAACGCTGCTAGCGCGGCGGACAATTCTGACATCTATGGACGCTGGCGTATCACCAAAGTCCTCGGTGCGGCCGACGTTACTGCCATGTCGGACAAACAGGCGCGCGCGCTGATTGGTAAGGCGGTGGTGATTGAACCCAACGTCTTTGTCTTCAACGGTGAAAAATGCGATGCGCCTGGCTATAAGCGAACCAGCCAGGACTTGATCTTGTCGTTCCGGGAGGAGGGACATGCCAGTTCCGCCAAAATGGGCCTGCCCGATCCAGTGACTTCCATTGACGCTGGCTGCACCCATATTTTTCTTAAGAAGCCTCAAGTTCTCGTGATCCACTGGGATGGTTTTTACTTTGACGCGGTGAGGCAACGTTAGCTGGCCGCTGAAATACGGCAGCGCTACTGGTTAAAACGCACCGCCGATCCGACCGGAGTACACTGGGGCGGTAAAAATGAGCATTAAAGACTTGTTGCGCGGACATCAAGGCGTAGGAGCAAGCGATGAGGAAATCTGAAATCGGAGTCGAAATCGTCAAGGGAAAATGGCAGGCTGCCAGCCATGCGGAGCGAGAGCAGATCCTCCATGCATCCCAAAGCCGCACCTCGTCAAAATGAGGTCGTCTCGGAGCACCTGCGAACAGCCGATCGAGGTGTCGCCGCTCTCAGGTCGAATTCTGAACCGCCATTGACTCTCTTCCGTCGTGGAGCGGAAAATCAAAACGTTATCGATGTCTGGGATAAATTCATGTGTTGCAAAGAACTCCGCTAAACAAAGAGCTATCCAAGGCAAGGCGTGATCTCCGGAAAATTCTAATGCAATAATCAGCAAATTTCAGTTAATGCCGCCGCTACGGCCGATACACAAGGAGACGCATGAGAAGCTTAAACAAGGCAAAGCCTGATCTGATTTTGCGTGGCCTGGCCGTCGCATGTATTGCACTGTTATCCAATTCCGCGTTGGCTGCCGCGACCCCGCAGACAGTCACCCTGGACGGCAAGGCGGGCGGCAAGCGTTTTGATGGTATTGGCGTTGTCGACGGTGGCGGCGCCACATCGGTGCTGCTGAAGGATTATCCCGAACCGCTGCGCGGCCAAATCCTCGATCTCCTCTATAAGCCCAAATTTGGCGCGTCGGTTAGCGCGTTAATGGCCGAGATTCCCGGCGATGGCAACGCGACCCAAGGTTCGATGCCGAGCCATATGCACACACGCGACGACCTGGACTACTCGCGCGGCTACACCTGGTGGGTCTTGCGCGAAGCGAAGAAGCGCAACCCGCGATTGTCGCTCGATGGCGCGGCGTGGAGCGCACCGGGCTGGATCGGCGACAACCTCGGCAAGGCTCAGCAGGATGAACACCGCTTCTTCTCGCAGGATACGGCCGACTATTACGCCAAGTGGCTGACCGGCCTGCGCAAGGAGCACGGTCTGGAGTTTGACGCACTGGGTGTGCGTAACGAGAAAGGCACGGACTATGTCTTCCCCGGCACGCTGCGCAAGACATTGAATGCGGCGGGTTTCGGCAAGGTCCGGATTCATGGCTTCGACAACTGGCCAGATGAATGGAAGTTCAATTTCGTGCGTGACATGACGAACGACCCGGCGCTGCGCGACGGCATCGACATCATCGGCGCCCACATCAACGCGCCCGAATCGGTTGTGCCCGGCGATGTGCGCAAGCTGGCGGCCGAGATGGGCAAGCCGATCTGGAATACCGAGCAGCACGTCTACAAGGCGGGCTATGAAGGCCTGATCAGCATCGTGCAAGCCTTTAACGACAACTTCGTCAGCAGTGGCGTGACCAAGATCGTCAACTGGTATGGTATTGCCGGCATGTACACGCTGGAGCCGTACAACGGCGAAAAAGAAGCTGCGGTGCGTGCCAATTGGCCGTGGGGCGGGCATGCCGAAATCAATCCGGCCTTGTGGGGCTATGCTCACTATGGCCAGTTCAGCGAGGTGGGCTGGACCTATCTTGACGGTGGCAGTGGAAAACTGGCGGGCGGCGGTACCTATGTCACACTGATGGCGCCGTCGAAGGATTACAGTGTGATTATCGAGACCAAAGGTGCGACCGCTCCACAGCAGCTGAGCTTTGCCATCGGCGGCGGCCTCGCCAAGGGGGCGCTTGCCGTGTGGCGTACCACGTCGGAAGCGTACTTTGTGCGGCAAGCGGACCTGAAGCCAATCAACGGCGCCGTTACGATCAGGTTGGAGCCCAACGCCGTTTATTCGTTGACCACCACGCGCGGCCAGACCAAGGGAACCATCGGCGGCGGCGCCAAGCCAGACGCCTTCCCATTCCCGTATTACGAGACGTTTGAGCAGTACGACAAGCCACAGCAGTGGGGATATCTGCCGCGCTACTTCGCCGACATCAATGGCGCGTTCGAGCTGAAGGACTGCCCGGGGCAAAACAAGGGCCGCTGCCTGCGCCAATCCGTGCCCGTGCCTTCCATCTCCTGGTCGCCTGACTGGCAGCCATATACGATCATTGGCGACGACAAATGGCGCGATTATGAGGTCAGTGCCGACGTCTACCTCGGCCAAGGCGAGAGTGCCGCGGTGATGGGACGGATCAACCACGTGGGCACCGGCTATGGCTTTATTCCGAAAGGTTATTTCCTGCAACTGGACGATGGCGGTCGCCTGCGCCTGACGGTTATACGCGGCAAAGAAAACAAAAAGGCGCTGGTAGGCGACGCCGAGCAGCAAGCGCTGATCAAGGCCTCCAACGATGCGGACGAAGGCGGAGAAAAAGATCTGGCCACCACGCGGATTCCGGATGTCGCCGCTGGACAGTGGCATAGCCTCAAGCTGCGTTTCGAGGGCTCCCATCTGACCGGCTTCATCGATGGCAAAGCGGTCTTGCAAGCGGATGACGCCTCCTATGGACAAGGTATGGCGGGCCTTCTCGCGGGCACGGACGGCAAGCGGTTCAGCATGCCGTGGTATGACAACGTGCTGCTGAACCATCTCGATGGCCAGACCCCGGCTCCCACCCCGATGCTACAAGGGCAGCGGCCGATGTATGCCAAAGCGCCTCCGGTTCGCTAGCGGGGAAGGCAGGTTGACGGCAGATGCGGTTGAAATTGATCGAGCCTAAAGCTGCGCGCCACAGTCCTTGCAAAAGCGGGCGTCGGGATCGTGGCCGGTGCTCAAGCAGCTGCGGCAAACGCGCAGCGGCAGGACGCGCTGGCCGCGCTGGTGGGTGATCTCGGAACTGATGATGCCGGTCGGGACGGCCAGGATGCCCCAGCCCAGCAGCATCATGAAGGAAGCGATCGTGCGGCCGATGTCGGTCTTCGGCACCAGGTCGCCAAAGCCGACCGTGGTCATGGTCGAGATGGCCCAGTACACCGCCGTCGGAATGCTGGTGTAGCCGTGTTCCGGTCCTTCCACCACGTACATCACGGTACCCAGCAGGAATACGATCAGGAACACCACCGACAGGAACACGAAGATTTTGCGGCGGCTGGCCAGCAAGGCGTCGCCCAGCATGCTGTATTCCTGAATGTAGAGCGTCAGCTTGAGGATGCGGAACAGGCGCAGCAGGCGCAGGATGCGCACGCCCATCACCACGTGCGCGGCCGGCACAAACAGCGATACATAACTCGGCAGGATGGACATCAGGTCGATGATGCCGAAGAAGCTGCGCGCGTAGGCCAGGGGCCGCTGCACGCACAGGCAGCGGGCGATGTATTCCACGGTGAACAGCACGGTGAAGAACCACTCGGCCCCATGCAGCCATGCCCCATATTCGGATGCAATCGACTGCACGCTGGTCAGCACGATCACCAGCACGCTGAGCAGGATGGCGCCGATCAGCGCCAGGTCGAAGGCCCGCCCCTTGGGTGTATCCGATTCGAAAATGATGGCGTAAAGCCGCGCGCGCCAGCCGCTGGCAGGCTTGCCCAGGCGTTGTTGCAGTTGATCGATAGGTGCCGGAGTATTCATGAGCGCCTATCTTACCGGCAAATCGCAGCAGGCGGCGGGCATATCGAATAGACATGGTTCCCGGCATTTTCCTCATGCCTGCCCGCGCCGGCTTTCGGCTAGCATGGCGGCATGAAAAAATTACTGATAGCGCTGATGGCGGCACTCGCCTTGCCCGCCGGCGCGGAGACGTTTGCAAAAGGCGCGGATATCGGCTGGCTGCCGCAGATGGAAGCCACCGGCTACAAGTTCTATGACAAGCAGGGCAAGCAGCAGGACGGCCTGCAAATCCTCAAGGATCATGGCATCAACACGGTGCGCCTGCGTACTTGGTTGAATCCGTCCGATGACCGCGCCAGCGGCCATAACAGCAAGGACGAAACCGTTGCCATGGCGGTACGCGCGCAGAAGATGGGCATGCGCGTGATGATCAATTTCCACTACAGCGACAGCTGGGCCGACCCGCAGCAGCAGCGCAAGCCGGCCGCCTGGGTGGGCCACGATTTCCCGCAACTGCTCAAGGATGTCTACGCCCATACCTACGATGTGATGAGCGCTTTGAAGCAGGCCGGCGTTACGCCCGAGTGGGTACAGGTCGGCAATGAAACCCGCACCGGCATGATTTACCCGGAAGGCCATACCGACAACTGGCCGCAACTGGCGCAGCTGATTAATCAGGGTTACGACGCGGTGAAAGTCGTCAGCCCGGCGTCCAAGGTCGTGCTGCATCTGGATCGGGGCAACGACAAGCAATGGTTCCGCACCTGGTTCGATAACGCCACCGCCAACGGCGCAAAATATGATGTGATCGGCCTGTCCTATTATCCGTACTGGCTGGATGGACGGCCGGACTACACGCTGTCCATCGATGATCTGGGTGACAATCTGAAGGACCTGGTCGCGCGTTACGGCAAGGAAGTGATGGTGGTGGAAGTCGGCGGCGAGGACAAGCAGCCGCAGAACACCTACGACATGTTGCTGGCCGTGCAGCGCAAGGTGCGCGAAGTGCCCAACCACAAGGGCCTGGGCGTGATTTACTGGGAGCCGCAGGGCGCCCGCAGCTGGAGTCACTATGAACTCAGCGCATGGGGCGACGACGGCCGGCCGACCAAAGCCATGGATGCATTCCTGGATTCCTTATAAGGAAGTGCGTTTATCTTCGTTTTCAGTGTTTAGATGGTTGTATATACTTCGACCATAAAATTACTGAAGGAGCGGGATGAACAAGCATTTGATGGCGCTGGCGGTTGCCGGCGCATTCACCGTGGCGCATGCGCAGGACAGGGCCTCCGATAAAATCGAAAAGGTCGAGGTCACCGCCACCCGCACCGGCGCGGTCGACGTGCAGCAGGTACCGGCCGCCATCACGGTCATCAAGCCGGACAATCTGACCAAATATGGCCAGGGCAACCTGAACGACATCGCCAATCTGGTGCCGGCCATCTCGCTGCAAGAGCAGGGCGCGGGCGTCAACAACATCACGATTCGCGGCCTGGTGGTGCGCGGCATCGTGCCGTCCGAGGTGCAGGATGCCTCGCTGGTGGCGGTGTACATCGATGAAATGCCGGTCACCCTCAAATCCGGCAATCCCGACCTGAAAGTGCTGGACCTGGAGCGCATCGAAGTGCTGCAAGGCCCGCAAGGCACGCTGTTTGGCGCCGGTGCCATGGCCGGCACGGTGCGCCAGATTACCCAGAAGCCGGAGTTCAATGATTTCTTCGGCTCGGTGGAGGCGGTGGGATCGCAAACTTCCAAGTTCGGCGGCACCAACTACAACCTGCGCGGCACGGTCAACGTGCCGGTCAACGATAATGTGCTGGCGCTGCGCGTGACCGGCTACACCGGCAACGATTCCGGCTACGTGCTGAATCAGGCCAACGGCAAGACTGATAACGACGTCCCCACCAATCAGGGCCGCGTCGCCGCGCGCTTGCGTGCCACGCCCGATCTGCTGATCGACGCCAGCATCACCGCCTCCAATATCAAGGGCGGCATCAACGACGCTTATTCCGGGCTGGCGCCGTACACCACCACCTCGCTGATCCAGCAGACCAGCAAGGACAATCTGCAACTGTATAACCTGACGCTGAACTACGACGCCGGCGCGGCGCAATTGGTGTCGTCCACCTCCTATCTGCATCGCGACACGCTGTACATCAACTCCGGCCAGTACAAGGCCACGGCCTTCATCTTCGGCGGCCAGCTGCCGTTGATCGCGTCGTCCTACGTGATCGGCAACAAGCTCACCAACTTCGCGCAGGAGTTCCGCCTGCAATCGAAGGCCGGCGGTCCGCTGAAATGGACCGCCGGCGCCTTCTACACGCAAGGCAAGCGCGATCTGCGCCAGGACCAGCCGACGCCCGGCTTCGACGCGCGCTTCGCGGCCGCCAAGAACTTCCCCGGCTATAACTCGCAGCTGAACGACAACGCCTTCACGCCGGACGATTACTTCTCGGGCACGCAGAACATCGATTCCAAGGAAGCCGCGCTGTTTGCCGAAGCCACTTACACGGTGTGGGATAAGCTGGACCTGACCGCCGGCCTGCGGCTGTTCCGCGGCACCCAGGACTTCGATCTGAAATTCAGTGGCCTGTTCGGTAACCTGATCAACTCCACGCCATCCAGGCCGCAGAGCAGCATTCCGGAGACCAGCAATAGTAGCGAGACCTCGAAGGGCGCCAACCCGCGCTTCGCGGCGGCCTACCGCCTGGATCAGGATCACACGTTGTACGCGTCGGCGGGCAAGGGTTTCCGCTATGGCGGCAACAATCAGCCGGTGCCGTTCGACTTCTGCGGCCAGAACGCGCCTTCGACCTTTGAGCCGGACAGCCTGTGGAATTTTGAAGCTGGTTCCAAGAACGCGCTGTTCGATCGCCGCGTGATCTTCAACGCCAGCGCTTACCTGATCAAGTGGAAGGACGTACAGGTCTTCAACAAGCTGCCTTGCACCTATTACTTCACGCAAAACGCCGGCAAGATCCGTAGCGAAGGTGTGGAGCTGGAGACCTTCTTCAAGCTGTCGCGCCAGGCTTCGTTTGGCGTGAGCGCCACCTTCAACCACGCCTACGCCGCCGAGAAAGTGGTGACCGGCATCGCCGCGCAGAATATTCCGGAAGATGCACGCGTGCCGTATTCGCCGAAGTTTGCCGCTACCGCTGTCGCCAACTACAGTATTCCGCTGGCGGGCGCGGAAGAGATTCTGCTGTCGGCGCAGTATGCGCACCGTGGCGAGTCGTTCACCAACTTCGCCGCGTCGCAGGGCAGCTACTCGCGCATCCCTTCGTCGAATACGCTGAACGCCACCGCGATCTACAAAACCGGCCCGTATGAGTTTGGCGTGTTCGGCACCAACCTGACCAACGGCGCCAAGATCAGCGATGTCACCACCAACACCATCGCGATTCAGCCGGGCGACAATCTGTACATGATTCGTCCGCGCACGGTGGGTGTACGCGTCAAGGCGCGCTTCTGAGAGCGATGCGCGCGATAAGTAAAAAGCAAACCGCAAGAAGCGAAAGGCAATGATGCGCCAGCGGTGCGCGCATATACTCCAGTTCAACGCTGGCCAGCGTCACGACAAAAACACAGCTCACTACTGGAGACCTTATGAAACGCACTGCGATAGGCTCATGCCTGTTGTTGTCGCTGGCCGCCTGCGGCTCGGACAATACCAACGCCACCACCACCACGACCGCCCCCACCGTCACCGCGCCTGTCACCGGCGCCTACGATAGCGCGCTGGCTTTCGATAAAACCAAATACACCACCATCAACGTCACCATTGACGGCGTCAAGACGCCGGTACGCTGGTACAAGGAAGTCTGCTACGTCGGCAAGCCAATCGCCATGGCGGCCAGCCAGACCAGCCTGACCGGCGCGGCCACCACCATTACCAACACCGCCTGCGGCTACCAGAGCATGAACATCTTCGTGCCGGAAAGCGTGGCCTCCAATCAGGACACCGCGATCTATTTCGCCGTGAATAACGGCGGCTGGTTCGCCAGCTACATCAAGGCCAGCGTGACCGACGGCGCCACCTTCGACAGCAGCGCAAGCAATGTCGGCGCGGCGCTCAAGGCGGGCTATGTGTACATCGACGTCGCCACGCGCGGTCGCGGCCTGGTGGCGGCGGATGGCAGCTACGCCGGCAAGGCGCCGGCCGCCATTGTCGACGCCAAGGCGGCGGTGCGCTATCTGCGCCTGAACGACAGCGCCATGCCGGGCAACGCCAATCACATCGTGGTGAACGGCACCAGTGGCGGCGGCGGTTTGTCCAGTGCCCTGGGCGCGTCGGGCAACAGCACGGATTACCTCTCGTACCTGAAAGACATCGGCGCGGCTGGCGTGACGGCCGATGGCTCCAGCATCATCAAGGATGATGTGCTGGCGATTAATGCCTACTGCCCGATCACGGATCTGGGCAATGCCGATCTGGCGTACGAGTGGGTGTACAACATCCTCGGCACGCGTCAGACCGTGGGCAGCTATCCGAATCCGACCGGCAGCGCTGAGCTGATGGCGAAATTCGTCGGCTACCAGGCCGGCCTGGGATTGAAGAATGCCGATGGCATGGCGCTGACCGCGACCACCATGCTGGTGGCCATCAAGGCGGAAGTGATCCGTTCGGCGGAAATCTACCTGGCGTCGGGCGGCACGATTCCGAATCTGGGCGAGAACATCAGCTACACCGCTGGCGGATTCGGTGCGCCAACCACCACCAGGACCTATGTCAACGACTGGATCGCCATCGACAACGCGACCAAGAAGGTCACCTCGCTGGACATGGAGAAGTACCTGAAATTCGTCGCCACCCAAGCCACGCTGAAAAACACGCCGGCATTCGACCAGACCGGCTTGAGCATCACCGCGTCCAGCGGCGAATCGAATATGTTCGGCACCGACAAGCAGGTGTATTCCAACTTCACCGAATACAGCTGGGATCATAACGACGTGGCGGGCGACGGCATCGGCTATGCCGACACCGGCTACTCGTGGACCCAGTTCTCGGCGCTGTCGACCAGCCCGCAGCTCAAGCAGGTCAAGTTGATCAACCCGATGGCTTACATCGGCACCGGCGCCACCACCGCGCCTTACTGGTACGTGCGCCACGGTACGCGTGACCGCGACACCGCCTTCACCGTGTCGATCAACCTGAGCCGCGCGCTGGCGGCCGATGCCAAGGTGCAGGACTTGAACTATCGCCTGGCCTGGAACCAGCCGCACGCCGGCAACTACGACGTGCCGGAAGCCATGGCGTGGATCGCCGCCACCCTGAAAGCGGCCACCGCCAAAGGGCTGTAATCCGCGGCCAGGCGCCCCGTCAGCGCACGCGCACCACGCGTTCGGCGCCGACGGGGTTGATGGCGTAGCCATTGCGGCCGGCCGCCTTCACACCGTACAGGGCCTGGTCGGCCGCGCGCATCACGTCTTCCGCCGTGGTGGCTTCATTGCTGGTGACGGCGATGCCGACGCTGGTGCGCACCTCGCGCTGCTGCGTGCCGAGCGTGAAGGGCGGCAGCATGGCGTCGATGATTTTCTTGCCCAGTACATCCATCTCGGTGGTCGACGACAGCTGCTCGAACACGATCACGAATTCGTCGCCGGCCAGCCGCGCCACCGTGTCCGTGGTACGCACCGCGGCGCTCAGGCGGCGCGCGAATTCAATCAGCACCTGGTCGCCGGCCGGATGGCCCAGCGTGTCGTTGATGGCCTTGAAGTGGTCGATGTCGAGGATCGCCAGTCCCACCGGCTGCCCGGAGCGCGCCGCCCGCGCCAGCGCCTGCGGCAGGAAGGCGTCGAACATGCGGCGGTTGTTCAGGCCGGTCAGGACGTCGGTGGTGGCCAGCCGGTGCAGCTCCAGCTCGGCCTGCTCGCGCCGCTGCGACAGGCCGTGGAACGCCCGGCTCAGATCGCCGAATTCATCCTTGCGCACCACGTCGAACACCGAAATGTCGGCGCGGCCGGCGCTGATGTCTTCCACGTGCCGGTGCAGGCGGCGCAGGGGCCGCAGCAGGTTGTTGGTGATCACCCAGCCGAACAGGCCGGCAAAGCCGGTCAGGATGGTCGCGCCCAGCAGCGCGCGCATGCGAACGCTCAGCATCGACGAGAAGGCGCTGCGCACCGGGTACGATAGTCCGATGGTCCAATCGGCCTCGCGCAAGTGCTTGTGCACCAGCAGTACCGGCACGCCGTCGTCGAGCAGGCCATCCTCCCAGCCTTCGCTGCTGCGCAGCGCCGCCTCCAGCAGCGTGCCCGGCATGTCGTCGCCTTTTTCCAGGATGCGGCTCTTGTCCGGATGGTGCACCATGATGCCGTCGTCGGTGACGATGAACAGGTAGCCGTCGGCGCCCGCGCGCAGATTGTCGAGCTGGGCCGAGAAGGAGGGCCGCAGCAGGTCGATGGCGCCGAGCAGGATGCCGATCAGCTTGCCCTCGGCATCGCGCAGCGGCTGCGTCAGCACCACCACCGGCTGGCCGGACAGCGAGCTTTTGAACGGCGCGGAAATCACGCCTTCCTGTAGCCGCAGCGTGTCCTGAAAATACTTGCGTTCAGTGATGTTGACGCGCTTGGCGCGGCGGTCGCGCAGGCTGGCCACCAGGTTGCCTTCGATGTCGAAGGCGTTGACGTTGAAGAAGGCGTCGCGCAGGGTTTCGTGCACTTCCAGCTGGCTCTGCACGTGTTCCAGCGACAGGCCGCGCTCGTTGATTTCCTCGGTGAGCGACTTCAGCAACTGGCGCTTGTTTTGCAGGTCGTTGTCGATGAACACGGCCGCGCCATTCAACAGCGCCAACTCCTGGCGGGCAATCACCTGCCGCAGTTCGGACTCGGCAATCAGCAGCGAAATGCCGCCCGCGCCTATCCCGGCAAACAATACCAGTGCAATGACCAGCGTGGTGATCTTGAACTTGAAGCTGTAAAAAAAGATCGAGAGAGGCCGCATTTTGTCTCCGGACATGCAACGCGGTGAGATCCCAGTATAACGCAGTCGCCTGTGGTGCAGTGTTCGCTTGCCGGTCAATAAGCAGATTGGAGCACAATCAGGAGGCTTTTCGCACCATCGTTTTTGCCAGCTCTCCACAATCGAAGCACAGTGTTGCTGTTTTGTATATCACTGAAAAGCTTTTAAATCACAACCATACAGGAGACCTGGAACATGACTGACACCATTAACCAAGCGCGCCGCCAGCTGCTGCTGGGCGCGACGGCCGCCGCCAGCGGTCTGCTGCCGGGGCGGGCACAGGCGGCGGGCGGGACGCTCAAGGTGGGGCTGATCATCCCGATGTCCGGCCCGTTCGCCTCCACCGGCCGCCAGATAGAGGCGGCGGTCAGGCTGTATCAACAGCAGCATGGCGGTACCGTGGCTGGTCGCAAGGTGGAAGTCATCCTCAAGGACGATGGCGGCGTGTCGCCGGACGTGACCAAGCGGCTGGCGCAGGAACTGGTGGCGCGCGACAAGGTCGAGGTGCTGGCCGGCTTCGGCCTGACGCCGCTGGCGCTGGCCAGCGCGCCGGTGGCCACGCAGGCCAGGGTGCCGATGATTGTGATGGCGGCGGCCACCTCCATCATTCCGCAGAAATCGCCGTTCATCGTGCGCAGCGGCTTTACCGTGCCGCAGATCACCCAGCCGATCGCCGAGTGGGCGCCGAGGAACAAGATCCGCAGCGTGGTCACGCTGGTCAGCGACTACGGTCCCGGCATGGATGCGGAGAAGACCTTTGTGGCCGGCTTTACCAAGGGCGGCGGCAAGATCGTCGAGACACTGCGCGTACCGTTGCGCAATCCGGACTATGCGCCGTTTTTGGCGCGGGTGAAGGATGCCAGGCCGGACGCGCTGTTTGTGTTCGTGCCGTCGGGCGAGGGCGCGGCGGTGCTCAAGCAGTTCACCGATCGCGGACTGGCGGGGGCGAAAAATTGATCGCGGCCATGAAAGGGCTGTCGTGGACCAGCGTGCGCGGCCCGGTGGAACTGGACGCCGCCACGCGCGACATGGTGCAAACCGTCTACATCCGCAAGGCGGAGCAGGTGGGCGGCGGCATGTACAACATCGAATTCGACAAAATCGACAAAGTCCGCGACCCCGGCGCCTGAGCCCGTATCGCGCACCTTTGCGCAAACTCAAGCATCCTTTGCGCGTCCCTGAACATCCTGTCGCTATCAGCGATGGGAGTTTTTTTCATCGGGGACGTACGCCATGGAACTTATAACCTCCGAACTACTCCAAATCTATGTAGGGGAAGAGCGTATCGATATGACTGAATGGCATTCCGGATATGGTCCAGTTGTGTATTTGAATGCCGTTGAGCGAAGGGCATACGAAATTCATGTCCACGAAGGATTACTGCTCAATGCTGCTGGGGATTTGCTTGATACTGGCAATGAATTCAATCTTGTTCCTCGTAGTGGGATATGAAGCATGAAGAAGTCTCAGTGGCGAGCTGTGGTGACCGCGCTGGAATATACAGTCCAGTTCTGGTCCGTTGCGATGCTCGATAGTGAGGATGGACGGCGTGAGCTGTTTAATCTTGTTTGGTATCGACGGGTTTATCCGTTTTCCCCGGACGACACGCGGCGGGCCTTGCGGTTTTTGGAAGGACGGCCTGATATTGATATTTCGGGGCTCTTGCCGCAACCGCATTCGGATAAAACGCTGCGCAGGGTGTTTTCGCGGTTGTACCGGACACTCGATAAGTTACCCGTTTAGCACCTTCGGCGCCCATTGGCGGCGGAACAGGATGAGGGTGCTGGTGGCGCCCAGCAGCAGGAAGATGAAGATGGCTTTCATCGGTAGCTCATAGCTGCCGCTGGTGTGCAGCAGCCAGCCGGACAGGCTGGCCGAAACGCCGCCCGCCAGGCTGGTCGCCACTTGTTGCAGGCCGGTGTTCAGGCCCACCGCCTGTTTCGGAATCAGGGTCAGCTTGCACAGCGCCAGGTTGTTGGCGGTGACCAGTCCCAGCAAGGACAGGGACACGACGTTCCACAGCAGGGCCATCCGCAACGATTCCGCATAGGCGCCCAGCAGCACCGTGGTGGCGCCGATGAAGCCGGCCACGATGAAGGTCTTGCGCACCGCCACCGCATCGCGCCCGCGCGCGATCAGGCGGTCCGCCACGTAACCCGCCAGTGCGGCCACCACCGCGATCCCAACGAAGCTGAAGAAGGTGTACAAGCCCGACTTTTCCAGCCCAGCGCCGGCCCCATCTTGCCACCGATTGAAAAGATGCCCAGCGCCGTGCCTTTCTGGCTTTCTGCGAAATTATTCGCCAGGTAGCGGTAGGTGGCCGGCACCACGATGCCTTCGGCCATGCCATCGGCATCTGCACCAGTCCGTACGACCAGAAAAAGGCGGAATTGAGCCAGCCGCGCTCCACGCTGCTCAGCCCGAACTCGCGCACAAACCCCTTGTCAGCTGGCATAGGCGATCGCGCCTGTCGCGTCTCTACACAAAAACCATTTTTACCGGGATTTTTTACCACGCGCTAACGTAGCGCCATTGTTATGTGGAAATGATTGGTCTAAGCTGGGATAGCAGAATAAGCCAGAATAAAGGAGACACTATGTTTGCCAACCTGACCATTCGTACCCGGCTGGTCGCCACCATGGCGCTGCTGGGCCTGCTCATCATCTTCATCGGCGCGCGCGGGATCGCGGCGCTGCATACCTCCAACAATGTGCTCAAGGACGTGTACTCGAACGCCATGGTGTCGATGAAGGCGATCTATGAGGCGCAGATCCAGATCGACCGCGCCCGCCTGTCGCTGGACCGCGTGGCCCTGAGCCCGGACGCCGCCAATGTGGAGGATATCTTGAAGCGCGCGCAAGGTTTCCTGGAAGGCAATGAGAAATTCTGGAAGAGCTATCTGGCCTTGCCGTTCGGCGAGGGCGAGAAGGCGCTGGCCGATCAGGTCGATGCCACACGCCAGGCGCTGATCAAGGATGGCGTGCAGGCGGCCATCAAGGCCCTCAACAGCAAGGACAAGGCCGAGATCGACCGCCTGATGCTGAGCGAGATCACGCGCCTGTTCCGCCTTTACACCGACGCCTCCGAAAAGCTGTCCAGCTATCAGCTCAAATCCACGGCCGACCAGTACGAAGCCAGCCAGGCCGATTACCAGCGCAATATGACGCTGGCCATCGTCACCATCGTGGCCGGCATCCTGGTGGCCGGCATCTCCGGCCTGCTGTTGCTGCGCGCCGTGATGCAGCCGCTGGATCAGGCCCGTTCGCATTTCCATGCCATGGCGGGCGGCAATCTGTCCAACCACATCGAGCCGGGGCGCAAGGATGAGATGGGCGAGATGATGGAAGGCTTGCAGCAGATGCAGGAACGCCTGGCCGGCACCGTGCGCAGCGTGCGCGAGGGCAGCGACGCCATCGCCACCGCCAGCAGCGAGATCGCCGCCGGCAATCTGGATCTGTCGCGCCGCACCGAGCAGCAGGCCGCCAATCTGGAAGAGACGGCGTCCTCGCTGGAGCAGCTGACCTCCACCGTCAAGCAGAATTCCGACAATGCGCGCCAGGCCAATGCGCTGGCGGCCTCGGCGTCCGATATCGCGGTCAAGGGCGGCGAGCTGGTGACGCGCGTGATCGGCACCATGGGCTCGATCACGCAATCGTCCGACAAGATCGCCGACATCATCGGCGTGATCGATGGCATCGCCTTCCAGACCAACATCCTGGCGCTGAACGCGGCGGTGGAGGCGGCCCGCGCCGGCGAGCAGGGCAGGGGCTTCGCGGTGGTGGCGACCGAGGTGCGCAATCTGGCGCAGCGTTCGGCGGCGGCGGCCAAGGACATCAAGGCGCTGATTACCGATTCGGTGGAGAAGGTCGGCAGCGGCAGCGCGCTGGTCAACCAGGCCGGCGCCACGATGGAGGAAATCGTCAACAGCGTGCGTCGCGTGACCGACATCATCAGCGAAATCAGCTCGGCCGGGCGCGAGCAGGAAATCGGCATCGAGCAGATCAACACGGCGGTGGCGGAGATGGACAACGTCACCCAGCAGAACGCGGCGCTGGTGGAGCAGGCGGCGGCCGCCTCGCAGGCGATGCAGGAGCAAGCCGTCAAGCTGGCCGAGATGGTGGCGGTGTTCCAGGTGGAAGGCAGCAGCGGCGCGGCACGCCGGCCGGTAGCGGTGGCCTCGGCGGCCAAGCCGGCCATCGCGAGGCCGGCCGCGGCACCGGCGCTCAAGCTGGCGCCCAAGTCCGCCGCTTCCAAGCCGGCGGCCAGCAAGCCGGCCGCGCCGCGCAGGGTGCCGGCCGACAGCAGCCAGGAGTGGGAAGAGTTCTGATCCACGGAACTCGCATCGCGCTCGCCGGGTCACATGGATTTGACCGGAGGGCGCGATGCAAGACCTTGATATCCAGAAAACCGCCGCAAGCCGCGGCCAGCGCTGGCGCAATGCCGGCCTGTTGACGGCGGCCTCGCTGGCCGCAACCTATCTCATGGTGCGCGTGCAAACCGCGCGCACCGAGCGCCAGCATCCTCCCCGTGGCCGCTTTGTCGACGTCGACGGCTTGCGCCTGCACTACATCGAGCAGGGCGACGGCCCGGTGCTGGTGCTCCTGCACGGCAATATGGTGACGGCCGAGGATTTCCGTTGCAGCGGCCTGATCGAGCGGCTGGCGCAAAGCTACCGCGTGATCGCCATCGACCGTCCCGGTTTCGGCTACAGCGACCGTCCGCGCGACGTCAGCTGGACCCCGGACGCGCAGGCGGAATTGTTGCATCAAGCCTTGCGCCAGCTGGGCGCCGGCGAATACCTGCTGTTGGCGCATTCCTGGGGCACGCTGGTGGCGCTGGCCATGGCCTTGCAGCAGCCGGCGCGGGTGCAGGGCCTGTTGCTGCTGTCGGGCTACTACTATCCCGGTCCGCGGCTCGATGTGCCGGTCGCCGCCATGCCGGCCATCCCGCTGCTGGGCGATCTGATGCGCTATACGGTGTCGCCGCTGATCGGCCGGCTGATCTGGCCGCTGACGGCCAAGGGCATGTTCAGTCCAAGCGCGGTGCCGCAAAGCTTCCGCCGCGAGCCGCCGTGGATGCAGCTGCGGCCGTCGCAGGTGCGCGCCACCGCGTCGGAAGCGGCGCTGATGATACCGGGCGCCGCCACGCTGGAAGGGCGCTACGGCGAGCTGCGCCTGCCAGTCACCATCATGGCGGGCGAGGAGGACCGCGTGATCGATCCGCACAGCCATTCGGAGCGGCTGCAAAAGACTTTGCCCGACAGTGAACTGGTGCTGTTGCCCGACATGGGCCATATGTTGCCGCACCTGGCGCAGGAGGAGATTGTGGACGCCATCAATGAAGTGGCGGAGCGCGCCGGCCTGAACGTGCCGGCGCGGCTGGATGGCGCGGCGCCGCATCACGGAGAGGCGGCGCCACCGATGTGAGGCTTATTCTTCCAGCAGGCTGCGCAGCATCCACGCGGTTTTTTCGTGGACGTCCAGGCGCTGGGTCAGCAGGTCGGCGGTGGGCTGGTCGTCGGCCTCATCGACCACCGGCAGCAGCTTGCGCGCGGTGCGGGCGGTGGCTTCCTGTGCCGCCACCAGATGGCGCACCATGTCCAGCGCGTTTGGCACGCCTTCGATTTCCTTGATGGTCGCCAGCTTCACGAACTGGGCGTAGGTGCCTGGCGCCGGATAGCCCAGCGCGCGGATGCGCTCGGCGATCTGGTCCAGCGCGGCCCACTGTTCGGTGTACTGCGTCATGAACATCTGGTGCAGGGAATTGAACATCGGACCCTTCACGTTCCAGTGGAAGTTGTGGGTCATCAGGTACAGCGTGTAGCTGTCGGCCAGCAGGCCGGACAGGCCTGCTGCGATTGTGGCGCGGCTTTCGTCGGAAAGGCCAATGTCGATCTTGATTGCTTTGTCACCCATTACATGCTCCTTCATTAATCAACGTGGACCTTTCCATTGTAGCGCTATGTGGCCGGCCCTGCCTGTACCGCAGACCAGCCGCCGCCGATCGCCTTCACCAGCTGCACGCCGGCCTGGCGGTAGCGCGTGGTCAGGTCCAGCTCGCTGCGGCGCGATTGCAGGTAGGCGGTTTGCGCGGTCACCACTTCCAGATAGCTGGCGGCGCCCTGGTCGTAGCGTTTCTTGGCCAGGTCGAGCGCGCGGCCGGCGGCTTCCGCTGCCTGATGGTCGAACTTGGCCGCCTGGTCGTAGTTGTCGAGCAGGGTAAGCTGATCCTCGACCTGCTGGAAGGCGGTCAGCACCGCCGCGCGGTAGCGCGCGCCGGCTTCGTCCAGCTGCGCTTCGGCGCCGGCGATCTGCGCCTTGCGGCGGCCGCCGTCCAGCAGGTTGACCGCCAGCGTCGGGCCGACCGCCCAGAACAGATTCGAGGCTTGCGCAAAACGGCCGAAGTCGCTGCTTTGCAAGCCGGTGCTCAGGCCCAGCGTCAGCGACGGGAACAGGGCGCTGCGCGCCACGCCGACCTGATCGCTGGCGGCGGCCACGCGCAGCGCGGCGGCGGCGATGTCGGGGCGGCGTTGCAGCAGCGTCGACGGCACGCCCACCGGCACCGCCGGCGTGGCGAAGCCGGCGTTGCCGGTGTCGGCCGCGTCCAGCCTGAAGCTGGCGGCGTTGGCGCCGACCAGCGCGGCAATCGCATGCTCCTGCACATTGCGCTGCGCCTGACGCTGGCGTAGCAGCGAGCGGGTCGATTCGACTTGCGTTTGGGCGCGCGCCAGATCGAGGCCGGAGGCGCCGCCGCCATCGTGGCGGCGGGTGATCAGATCGGCCTGGCGCTGGTAGGCCGCTTCGGTTTCGCGCAGCAGCTTGATGTCGGCGTCGGCGCCGCGCAGGGCCAGCAGGGTGTCGGCCAGCTGGATTTGCAGCGACAGGCGGGCGGCCGCCAGATCGGCGCTGGCGGCGCGTTCCTGCGCTTCGCCGGCGCTGACTTGCTGGCTGATGCGGCCCCACAAATCCACTTCGTAGCCGAGGTCGAATTGCAGCGTGCCGCTGTTGTACTCGGCCGGCGAGGTGGCGCCGCGCAGCGGCCTGAGGTCGGACTGGCGGTCGCGCTGGCCGTTCAGCGATGCGCCCAGCGTGGGCGATTGCGCCGACCGCAGCACGCCGGTGGCGGCCTGCGCCTGCTTGTAGCGCGCCAGCGCGCTGGCCAGGTCGGGACTGTTGGCGATCAACTGCTGTTCCAGCCGATCCAGCTCCTGATCCTGGTACATGGTCCACCAGTCGGCCGCCAGCGGTGGCGCCTTGGCGTTGGCGTCGGCCCAGCCGGCCGGGATGTCGCGGAAACTGTCGGCCATTGGCACGGCTGGCGGCTGCCGCAGCGGCGCCTGCGCGCAGGCGGCCAACGCCAGCGCCATCGTGGTAGCGTAGATGAGGTTCTTCACAGCTTGGCCTTTGCGTTGGTCGTGGCGGCGGCCACGCGCACCACGTCGCCGGTGGCCACGCCGTCCGGCGGATTGGCGATGACCTGGTCGTTGCGGTCGATGCCGGAAGCGACTTCGAGCAGGTTGCCCAGGTCGCGGCCGACGGTGATCGGCTTGACCACCACGCGGTTGTCCTTGCCCAGCGTCGCCACCTGCGTGCCCGACTTGTTGAAGATCAGCGCGCTTGGCGGAATGCTCAGCGCGGCGCTCGCCAGCGGGGCGTCGAAGTGGATCGAGGCATAGCCGCCCGGCAGCAGTTCGCGGCGGTCGTTCTGCACGGTCAGCTGCACCAGCATGGCGCCGGAGCTGGCGTTGATGGCTTGCGACAGCGATTGCACGGTGGCGGTGAACACCTGGCCCGGACGTTCGGGCACGCTCAGCTCGGCCTTGTCGCCCACCTTGATGGCGGCCACCTGGCGCTGCGGCACGTTGACGTACACGCGCAGGCGGCTGAGGTCGGACACCACGAACAGCTCGCTGCCCGGCGCGCCGCCGATGCCGATCAGCGCGCCCACATCGGTATTGCGGGCGGTGACCACGCCGTCGAACGGCGCCACCAGGCGGGTGTAGCGCTGCAAGGCCTGCACGCGGTCGACATTGGCCTGCATGGCGTTGACCGCCGACTGCTTGGCCGCCAGGTCGCCGGCTTTCTCATCGGCTTCCTGGCGCGAGACGGCGTCCGCCGCCAGCAGGCCCTGCCAGCGCTTGGCGGTGCTGGCCGCCAAGGTCAGGTTGCTGCGCGCGGTGGCCAGTTCGGCCTTGGCTTGCAGCAGTTGCTGGTCGAGGTCGGGCGTTTCGATATCGGCCAGGGTCTGGCCCGATTTCACTTGCGCGCCGATATCGGTGCTCCAGCTTTTCAGATAGCCGCTGACGCGGGCGTAAATCGGCGCGCGCTGCCACGGCTCGATGCGCGCCGGCAGTTCCAGCGGCGCGCCGGTGACCTGGCCGGCGGCCAGCACGCTCACCAGCGGCACCACCGGCGTGCCGGCTTGCTTGACTTGTTCGGCTTGCGAACGGCGGCTGATCACGCCGGCCGCGACCAGCGCGGCGGCGAGAACGATCAGGCCCAGGGCCAGCGGCTTGTGACCCGTGCGAGAAATATCAGACATGGACAGGTACTCCGGAAATTGGTTGGTCGTTGGATTGGATTTTCGGCGCGTGCTTGCGGTGCACCAGGCTGAACACGACAGGCACGAACAGCAGGGTGGCGGTGGTCGCGAAGATCAGGCCGCCGATCACGGCGCGGCCCAGCGGCGCGTTCTGCTCGCCGCCATCGCCCAGGCCCAGCGCCATCGGCAGCATGCCGATGATCATGGACAGCGCGGTCATCAGCACCGGACGGAAGCGCACCGAGCCGGCTTCCAGCGCGGCTTTGGTGGCGTCGCCCAGCTCATCGAGGCGTTCGCGGGCGAAGGAAATCACCAGCACCGAGTTGGCGGTGGCCACGCCCATGCACATGATGGCGCCGGTCAGCGCCGGCACGGACAGTGTGGTGTTGGTGGCGAACAGCATCCAGACGATGCCGGCCAGCGCCGCCGGCAGCGCCGAGACGATCACCGCCGGGTCCAGCCAGGACTGGAAGTTCACCACGATCAGCAGGTAGATCAGCACTACCGCGCCCAGCAGGCCGAACAGCAGGCCGGCAAACGCGCGGTCCATGGTTTTCACCTGGCCCAGCATCTGCACCGAGGAGCCTTTCGGCAGCTCGGCCTTGGTTTCCTCGATGGCCTGGTTGATGTCCTTGGCCACGGCGGCCAGGTCGCGGTCCTGGGTGGTGGCGTAGATCTGCACCATCGGCGCGATGTCGTACTGGCTGACGATGGCCGACTGCGTGCCGCGCTCGAAGCGGGCGACGCCGCCCAAGGTCGCGGTGCCGGCGGTGGAGCCATTGCCGACCGGCAGATTGGCCAGCGCCGACAGCGAATCGAGCTGCGGTTGCGGGGTCTGCATCACGATCGGGTAGCTGACGCCGTTGGCCGGATTCAGCCAGAAGGTCGGCGCCACCTGCGAGGAGCCGGCCAGGTTGACCACCATGCTGTTGGTGATGTCGCGCGTGGTCAGGCCCAGCTGCTGCGCCTGCGTGCGGTCGACGTCGACGTTGAACACCGGCGACTTGTTGGACTGCTGGATGCGCGCGTCGGCCACGCCCGGAATCGCCTTGATGCGTTTCAGCAGCTTGTCGGCGTAGGCGTAGTTCTCGTTGATCTTGGCGCCACGGATCTGCACGTCAATCGGCGCCGGCGAACCGAAATTCAGGATCTGGCTGACGATGTCGGCCGGCGGGAAGGAGAAGGTGGTGTCGGGGAATTCTTCCGGCAGCACCTTGCGCAGCTTGCGCACGTAGTCGGCGGTCGGCGCGTGCTCCTCGCTCAGGGCGATCTGGAAGTCGCCGTCCTGCGTGCCCATCATGCCGGTGTTGTTGTACACGGTGTTGATGGAGCTGGCCGGCATGCCGATGTTGTCGGTCATGGTGACAATCTCGTTGGCAGGAATCACGCGGCGGATGGCTTGCTCGACGCGGGCGAAGCGGGCGGCGGTTTCCTCGATGCGGGTGCCGACCGGCACGCGCACGTGGATCAGCACCTGGCCGGCGTCCACCGATGGGAAGAAGTTACTGCCCAGGAAAGGCACCATCGAGAACGAGGCCGCCACCACCAGCAGGAAGCCGATGATGAATTTCCGGCGGTTGGCCACCGCCGCTTCCAGCACGCCGGCGTAGGCGGCGCGCAGGCCTTCGAAGCGCGCTTCGAAGGCGCGCTGGAAGCGCACCAGCGGATTGCGCGATGGCTCAGGCGCGCCGCTGCCGCCGTGGGCATGCGCATGGCCTTCGCCGCTGTCGTGCGGTTTCAGCAGGTAGTTGGCCATGGTCGGTACCAGCGTGCGCGACAGGATGAAGGAGCAGATCATGGCGAAGATCACCGCCTCGGCCATCGGCACGAACAGGAAGCGCGACACGCCGTCGAGGAAGAACATCGGCACGAACACGATGCAGATGCACAGCAGCGAGACAAAGGCCGGCGTGGTGATCTGCGCCGCGCCGTCGAGGATGGCGGTTTCCACCGGCTTGCCGTGTTCCAGGTGCCAGTTGATGTTTTCGATGGTGACGGTGGCGTCGTCCACCAGAATCCCCACCGCCAGCGCCAGGCCGCCCAGCGTCATCAGATTGAGCGATTCGCCGATGGCCGACAGGGCGATGATGGAGCCGAGGATGGACAGCGGGATCGACACCGCAATGATGATGGTCGAGCGCCAGCTGCCGAGGAACAGCAGGATCATCAGGCTGGTCAGCGCGGCGGCGATCACGCCCTCCGACGCCACGCCCTTGATCGCGGCGCGCACGAACACGGACTGGTCGTTAATCGGCGTAACGGTCAGCGCCTCGGGCCAGCCGGATTTCAGCGTATTGATCTTTTCGCGGATGCCGTCGACGATGGCCAGGGTGGAGGCCGAACCGTTTTTCAGCACCGACATCAGCACCGAGCGGCTGCCGTCCACGTGCACCACGTTGGTTTGCGGCGCATTGCCGTCGTGGATGTTGGCGATGTCGCCGAGGTAGATGGTGGCGCCGTTGACTACCTTCACCGGCAGGCGCGCCAGTTCGGCGATGGCCGATGGCGCGCTGTTCAGCTGGATGGTGTATTCCAGCGTATCGATTTTCTGCGTGCCGACCGGGGTCAGTACGTTTTGCGCCGCCAGCGCGTTGGCGATGTCCTGCGCCGACAGCCCGCGTGCTTGCAGCAGGGCCGGGTCGACGTCGATCTGCACCTGGCGCTGCTTGCCGCCGTATGGCAACGGGATCGCCGCGCCCGGCACGCTGACCAGCGGCGTGCGCACGGTGTTGGTGCCCAGGTCGGACAGCTGTTGTTCGGACAAGCCCTTGCCGGACAGCGCCACTTGCAGGATAGGCACGGTGGCGGCGTTGTAGTTCAGGATCAGCGGCGGCGTGATACCGGCCGGCATCTGCTTGAGCAGCGATTGCGAGATCGCGGTCACCTGCGCGTTGGCGACGGCGATGTTCACGCCGGGCTGGAAGAAGATCTTGACGATGCTGACGCCGGTGTAGGTGTTGGCCTCGATGTGCTCGATGTCATTCACCGTGGTGGTCAGGGCGCGCTGGAACTGGGTCGAGACGCGGCCGGCCATCTGGTCGGGCGGTTGGCCGGTGTACTGCCAGGCCACCGCGATCACCGGGATCTTGATGTCCGGGAAGATGTCGGTCGGCGTGCGCAGCGCCGCCAGCGGACCGACGATCAGCAGCAGCAGCGCCATGACCACAAATGTATAGGGACGCCGAAGCGCCACGCGGACGATATCAATTAACACAAGGTTACCCCCAGGGAAAGACGGTATGCGGCGGCGGCGTCGCCGCGCAAAGGAATTGCTACATTAGTGAATAATTCTATCTTCTTAATAGTGATGGCTGACTTAAGAATTGTTTCTGGCATGTATCGGCGTGTATCTGCCGGCGTTGTCATCTGCTTGTAATCTGGCCGTCATGTTGCGGTCAGCGGGCGGTTTCTATACTGGGTCCACCCTCAACCCACAAGGAAATCAACATGAAAAAGCTGTTACTTGCCGGCGCCTTTGCCGCCCTGTTTTCCGGCGCCGCTTCGGCCTCGGTCGACAATATCGTATTAGTACATGGAGCGTATGCCGACGGCTCCTGCTGGAATGAAGTGATCGCACTTCTCCAAAAGGAGGGGAAGCATGTGACGTCGGTGCAGAATCCATTGACCTCGCTGGCGGATGACGCCGAGGCCACGCGCCGCGTGCTGGCCTTGCAGGACGGGCCGACGGTGCTGGTGGGCCATTCGTGGGCCGGCACCGTGATCAGCGAAACGGGCGGCGATCCGAAAGTGAAGGCGCTGGTGTACGTGGCGGCGCGCGCGCCGGATGCCGGCGAGGACTACGGCGCACTGGCCGCGACCTTCCCGGCGCCGCCAGCCAGCAAAGGGCTGGTCAGGAGCCCGGACGGCTTCGCGCAACTGAGCGAAGAAGCCTTTGTGCGCGACTTCGCCGGCGATCTCGATCCGGCCCGCGCGCGGGTGCTGTATGCCGGTCAGGGGCGCATTTCGCAAACCCTGTTCAGCGGCCGCACCACGCAGGCCGCCTGGAAGCTCAAGCCGACATACTACGCGGTGTCGGCCAATGACCGCACCACCTCGCCGGATCTGGAGCGCTTCCTCGCCAGGCGCATGGGCGCCAGGACCATCGAGCTGCCATCCAGCCACCTCTCGATGATCTCGCACGCCCGCGAGATTGCCGATCTTATTCTGGAAGCTGCGAAGTAAGCACGGCGGCGCCGCCGCTTTCCTTCACCGTGATCGCGCCCGCCGCCTGCCCGGGGCCGATCATGGTGCCATTGGCCATGCCCATCGCGTTGGTGCGGAAACTGCCCACCGGCGCCGCATGGCTGCCCGCGTACACGTCGTACACCGTATCCGGCTTCAGTTTGTACAGGAAGGCCTCGATAGCCTCCACCACGCCCAGGCTGCGCAGTACCACGAAGCCTTTTCCTTCCTTGCCGAGCGGCTTGAGCTGCACGTTGCGCGAATCCTGATTCACGCGCGGCACCAGGTTGGAGCGGTCGTCAGCCGACGGCGCCACGTTGGACAGGTAGACCAGTGCCTGCGGCGCCTGGCCGCCGCCCATGGTGGCGACGATCTTGTTGGTGGCGGTGTCGATCACCTGTACGCCGTCGCCGTTTTCCAGTCCGACGTAGACGCGGGTATTGTCGTCCGAAGTCCAGGCGCCATGCGGCAGGGCGCCGGTGGCGATGGTGGCCAGCAGCTTCGCTTCCTTGCCGGTGCTGTACACCTTGACCGCGTTCTCGCCGCCGACCGTGACGTAGGCGCGCACCTCGCCGCCCACCCTGGCGAACGCCAGGTGATTGGTGATGAAGCCGGTGTCGATCACGCCGGTGACTTCCAGCGTGGAGGTGCTGATGCGCGTGACCTTGCCGACATCCTTGTGCGTCATCCAGATTTCGCTGTAGTCCGGGGTAAATTGCAGGAAGGGCGAGAACGGACTGACCACGTCGATGCGCTTGATGATGGTGTGCGAGGCGACCTCGATGATGTCCACCGTCGGCGTGAAGCTGGAGACGGCAAACGCCAGCTTGCCGTTCGGGTGGAACTGCACCATGCCGGGACCGAGGTCGGTCTGGATGCGGCGCGTTTCCTTGAACGTGACCGGGTCGATCACGGAAATATAGTCCTCGCCGCGCACCACCACCCAGACCTCCTTGCCGTCGGCGGTGAAGAAGCCTTCATGCGGCGATCGGCCGATGTAGGTCTTGCCTTTGACCTTGTTGGTGGCGGTGTCGATAAAGGTCACCGAGTTGGAGCCGTTGGAAATGACGATCAGTGTCTTGTGGTCGGGCGAGAAACCCAGGCCATGGACATTGGTCTCGCCGCGATACAGCGGCGACAGCACGTCCGGCCGCGCGTTACCGAGCTTGATCTGGCCGAGCAGGGTGTTGGTGGCCGGACTGAAGACCGAAACGGTGTTGGTGTTCTGATCCGCCGTGTAGACGCGGTCCAGCGGCGAAGGGGCGGCGAAAGCCTGGGCGCACAGCAGCGCGCCGGCGGCGAGGGCGAGGGATTTCATTGTTTGGCTTCCTTGTGGTGTTGCAGCCAGGCCTGCATGACTTTGATCTCGATCTGCTGCTCGGCGATGATGCCAAGCGCCAGATTGCGGATTTCCGGGTCCTGGGTGGAAAGCAGCACGGCTTTTGCCATATCGACGGCGCCCTGGTGATGCGGCATCATCATGGTGACGAAGTCGTGATCGGGATTGCCGTTCATGGGCGCCTGGCGCATGCCGGCATCCATCACGTTCATGGCGTCGTCCATCAGGGCGCTGAATGGCTTGGCGCTGCTGGCGACGAAGGTGGGCGGTGTGGCGGGCGGGGAGTCCGCGCCGCCGTGATGGTGGTGTTCCTGCGCGTGCGCGCCTGCCGCGATCAGCGGCAGGACAGCGAGGCAGGCTGCGATGGCGGCCCGCACCGGATTAGCCCCGGTACAGCGGGTTGCTGGCGACGTACACCGTGATCATGCCGGTATCAATGCCTTCCGGGGCGATTTTCGACAGGCTGAAAGATTCTTCGCTGTGCAGCGTGTCAAAATGCCAGGTGAAGGATTTGCCGCCGACGTCGAAGGTGACGGTGTCGCCGTTGTTGACGTTGACCCACTTGGTGTCGGCCTTGATGGTGACGTGGCGGTCGGCGGTGGCGGCCGGTGTGGCCGTGCCGAATTCAGGATGGGGGTTGACCGATGCGTGGGCGGCGCCGGCGGCCAGGGTTGCGGCGATGATGGTGATGCGCAGTGCTTTGAACATGGTGCTTCCTTTCGTTGTGGAGTGAAGATGTGGCCAGTCTAAGCAACGGGCGCTGACAGGAAGATGACGCCCAAATGACAGATTTGTAATCCCGGCGGCACGGTGAAAGGCCGACAATGAACACACCATGAAAATACTGATTGTTGAAGACGAACCGAAAGCAGGCGACTATCTGGTCAAGGGCCTGAACGAATCCGGCTATGTGGCGGACCTGGCGCGCAATGGCGTCGATGGCCTGGCGCTGGCGCAGGAACACGACTATGACCTGATCGTGCTGGACGTGATGCTGCCGCAGATGGACGGCTGGACCGTGCTGGCGCGTCTGCGCGAGCGCAAGGAAACGCCGGTGCTGTTCCTCACCGCGCGCGACGACGTGGCCGACCGCGTGAAAGGACTGGAGCTGGGCGCTGACGATTACCTGGTCAAGCCGTTCGCCTTCGCCGAGCTGCTGGCGCGCGTCAAGACCCTGCTGCGGCGCGGGCCGGTGCGCGAGGCCGACATCCTCCGCGTGGCCGACCTGGAGATCGACGTGTTGCGCCGGCGCGTCACGCGCGGTGCCAACCGCATCGACCTCACCGCCAAGGAGTTCGCGCTGTTGCACCTGCTGGCCAAGCGCCAGGGCGAGGTGCTGTCGCGCACCCAGATCGCCTCCATGGTGTGGGACATGAACTTCGATTCCGACACCAATGTGGTGGACGTGGCGATCCGCCGCCTGCGCGCCAAGGTGGACGATCCCTATCCTGTGAAACTGGTGCAGACCGTGCGCGGCATGGGCTATCTGCTTGAGGCGCGGGCGTGAGCCGTCCGCTGTCGCTGACGCTGCGCGTGGCCCTGCTGCTGGCGGCGGTGAGCGTGGCCAGCTTCGTGGCGGTCGGCGCCTACCTGTATCACGCGTTGCAACGGCAGATGAGCAGCCGCGACGATGTCGAGCTGATCGTCAAGGCCGATCAGGTGCGCCACCTGATCGCCGGCATGCCGTCGGCCGACGCGGTGCGCCAGGAAGCGCATGCGTTGAAGGATACGTTGTATGGCCATAACGATTTCATGCTGCGGGTGAACGCCGCCGATGGCAAGCCGCTGCTGCAAACCTCGGTGACCTCGCGGCCGTTGCCGCAGGTGGACAGCGTGCCGGCCCAGCGTGCGCTGACGCTGGACGACATCCACGACTGGCAGCCGGCCAGCGGCATCGGCCGCATGGTGCGCGCCGCCGGCCAGGCCGGCGCCGATCCGGTGCAGGTCACGCTGGCGCGCGAGCGCTCCGACCGGCTGCGCGTGTTGCGTGTCTACGCCGGCGACCTGCTGCTGGCGCTGGGCTGCGGCGCGCTGCTGGCGACCTTGTTGGGCTATGCCATCGTCCACCGCAGCATGCGGCAATTGCGTTCGGTGGTGGCCAAGGCCAATGACATCAGCACCAGCCGCATGAACAGCCGGCTGTCGGTGCAGGATGCGCCGGTCGAGCTGCGTGAGCTGGGCTCGGCCTTCAACGCCATGCTGAACCGGTTGGAGGATGGTGTGCAGCGGCTGTCCGGCTTTGCCGCCGATCTGGCGCACGACATGCGTACCCCGCTCAACACCCTGATGATGGAGACCCAGGTGGCGCTGTCGCGCGCCCGCCCGGTGGAGGAATACCAGTCGCTGCTGGCGTCCAACCTGGAGGAATACGAACGGTTGTCGCGCATGATCGACAACACCTTGTTCCTGGCCCGGGTCGACAACGCCCAGCTGGCGCTGCAACGCGAGCCGCTGGACCTGCCGGCCGAGCTGCAACGCATCCACGATTATTTCGAATTCCTGGCCGATGACGCGGGCGTGCGCCTGAGCGTGCAAGCCGAGCCGCTGCGGGCCAGCATCGACCCGGTGCTGTTACAGCGCGCCGTCAGCAACCTGATGGCCAATGCGCTTGCGCATACGCCGGCCGGTGGCACGGTGGCGCTGTCGGCCCGGCAGGTGGAGGAGGGCGTCGAGATCGCCGTGGCCAACAGCGGCCCCGGCATCGAGCGCGCCCACCTGCCGCATATTTTCGACCGCTATTACCGGGCCGACCAGGCCCGTTCGGCCGGCGCCGGGCTCGGCCTGTCCATCGTTCGCGCCATCATGGAGTTGCATGGAGGGAATATCTCGGTGGCCAGCCACGCCGGTCTGACGACTTTTTCGCTCCTGTTTAAAAAAATCTGAAAAACCGTGTCGATTTCTGAGGTGCCGCTTCGTCGTAGGTATAAAGTTACCTGTTCAACCACCAAGGAGACCATCATGGATAACACCCTGCACACCGTCACCCCGCATCTGGTATGCGAAGGCGCGGCCGACGCCATCGAGTTCTACAAAAAGGCGTTCAACGCGGTCGAAATCATGCGCATGCCGGGCGAAAACGGCCGCCTGATGCACGCCGCCATCAAGATCGGCGATTCCACCATCATGCTGGCGGACGACTTCCCGCAATATGGCGGTTTCGGGCCGAAGGCGCTCAAGGGCAGCCCGGTCACGCTGCACCTGAACTCGCCGGACGTGGACGCGGCCTTCCAGCAGGCGGTGGACGCCGGCGCCAGCGTGCGCATGCCGCCGGCCGATATGTTCTGGGGCGACCGCTACGGCCAGGTGACCGATCCGTTCGGCCATCACTGGTCGATCGCCACCCACATCAAGGACATGACGCCGGAAGAGATGATGGCCGCCATGAAACAGCAAATGCCCGGCGATTGCCAATAAGGAGAACCCCATGCGATTCATGATCATCGTGAAAGCCACCGCCGATTCGGAAGCGGGCAAGATGCCGAGCACGGAATTGCTGACGGCCATGGGCAAGTTCAACGAGGAACTGGTCAACGCCGGCGTGCTGCTGGCCGGCGAAGGCCTGCATCCGAGTTCCAGGGGCGCGCGCATCCGCTACGACGGCGCCAGCCGTACGGTGATCGACGGCCCGTTTTCCGAGACCAAGGAGCTGATCGCCGGTTTCTGGCTGATCCAGGTGAAATCGAAGGAAGAGGCCATCGAGTGGATGAAGCGTTGTCCCAATCCCTTCGACGGCCCGTCCGAGATCGAAATCCGCCAGGTGTTCGAAATGAGCGATTTCGGCGAGGCGGCCACTCCGGAGCTGGTGGCGCAGGAAGAGTCCTTGCGCGCCCGCTTGTGATACCTTATCGGCTAGGTCTAGTCTGGAGCACGATGTAATGGAATTCATGGTACTGCGCCGCGCCAATCAGAGCACGGAACGAGGCATACAACCACCGGCGCTGGAGCCGGGCACCTTCCTGCGCCCCAGCGCGCAGGCGGTGCGGCTGCTGCGCCGCGACGGCGAATGGAGCGAGCAGCACGGCCCGTTCCCGCCCAAGGAGATGATCGCCGGCTTCGTGCTGCTGGAGGCGGAATCGCGCGAGGACATCATCGAGCAGGTGCGCTGGTGGCCCTTGTTCGACAGCGGCGCGGTGTATGAAATCCGCGACGCCGGCTGCCCCGGCAACTGCGTCGGCTTCGACGAGCGCGGCACGGCGGCCGGCACCATCCCGCAGCGCAAGGAGGAGCTCACGCGCTACGTGATTTTCCTGCGCTCGGACGCCGACACCGAATCGGACGCGGTGCCGCCGCCGGAAGTGATCGATGTCATGAACGCCGCCAATGAAAGCGGTGTGCGGCAAGGCGTGCTGCTGGCCGGCGAAGGCTTGAAGGGCACGGCCAGCGCGGCGCGCGTGCATTACGCCAATTCGAAAACCAGCGTGGTGGACGGCCCGTTCACCGAGGTCAAGGAGCTGATCGCCGGCTACTGGATGCTGCAAGCGGCCACGCTGGAAGACGCCATCGCCTGGGCCAAGGCTTATCCTTATCCGCAGCCGGGTGATCTGACGCTGGAGGTGCGCGAGGCGTGCGAGCGCGTCTCGCACACCGAGTTCACGCCGGAGATGGTGGCGGCCGAGGCGCGCATGCGCGCGGAACTGCTGGAGGCGGGCTTGCGCAACGCGTTCAGCAAAGCGGCCCGTGGCGGCTGACGTCCACAAAATCGTCGAGGCGGTGTGGCGGATGGAATCCGCCAGGATCATCGCCGTGCTGGCGCGCATGCTGCGCGACGTGGGGCAGGCCGAGGAGTTGGCGCAGGACGCGCTGGTGCAGGCGCTGGAGCGCTGGCCACAGAGCGGCGTCCCCGAGCAACCGGCCGCCTGGCTGACCGCCGTTGCCAAGAACCGCGCGCTCGATGCCTTGCGCCATCGCCAGATGCATGCCGAGAAAGAAGCGGCCATCAGCTACGAGATCGACAAGCAGTTGCAGGACGCCGCGCCCGATCTGGAGGCGGAGGTGGCCAATGCGCTGGAAAACGATATTGGCGACGATCTGCTGCGGCTGGTGTTTGTGGCCTGCCATCCGGTGCTGCCGACCGATGGCCGCGTGGCGCTGACGCTGCGCATGCTGGGCGGCTTGAGTACGGATGAGATCGCCCGCGCTTTCCTGGTCCCCGAGAAAACGGTGGCGCAGCGCATCGTGCGCGCCAAGCGCACGCTGGCCGAAGCCAGGGTGCCGTTCGAGGCGCCGCGCGCGCACGAGCTGGGCGAGCGGCTGGCGTCGGTGCTGCAAGTGATCTATCTGATTTACAACGAGGGTTATTCCGCCAGCGCCGGTGCGGACTGGATGCGTCCGGCGTTGTGCGAGGAGGCGCTGCGGCTGGGCCGCATCCTGGCCGGGCTGCAACCGGACGAGCCGGAAGTGCACGGGCTGGTGGCGCTGATGGAAATCCAGTCCTCGCGCGCCCGCGCCCGCCTCGGGCCGAAGGGCGAACCCATCCTGCTGCTGGAACAGGACCGCACGCGCTGGGACCAGCTGCTGATACGGCGCGGCCTGGCCGCGCTGGCGCGCGCCGAACAAACCGCGCTAGCGCCCGCGCCAGCCACCGCCGCCGCCGCTCGCGCTGCCACGGTGTCTGCGGCCGCACCGGGTGCGCCACACGTCGCGCAGACGAGCGCTGCGCCGCCGTCCACCCCGCCGGGCAGCACGCGCGGTCTCGGGCCGTATGGATTGCAAGCCGCGATCGCTGCCTGCCACGCGCGCGCGCGTCGCGCCGAAGACACCGACTGGCAGCGCATCGCCGCACTGTATGACGCGCTGGCGCAGTTGTCGCCATCGCCGATTGTGGAATTGAATCGCGCCGTGGCGTTGTCGATGGCCTACGGGCCGCAGGCGGGGCTGGAAGTGGTGGATGGCTTGCTGGCGGCGCCGGCCTTGAAGAACTACCATTTGCTGCCCAGCGTGCGCGGCGATCTGCTCGCCAAGCTGGGCCGCCACGACGAGGCGCGCATCGAATTCGGGCGCGCCGCCGAACTCACGCAAAACGAGCGCGAACGCCAGCTGCTGCTGGCGCGCGCCCAATCGCATTAAGCCAGGGTTGCTTCCAGCACCTTGACCAGCGATTCGATGCCCTCGGCGTCGGTCTGGTCGAAGCGGTTCGGCAGCGGGCTGTCGAGGTCAAACACGCCAACGATGGCGCCATCCGGGCCGCGCACCGGCACCACCAGCTCCGAACGCGAATTGACGTCGCAGGCGATGTGGCCGGGGAAGGCGTGCACGTCCGGCACGACGATGGATTTGCCTTCCACCACGGTGGTGCCGCAGACGCCGCGGCCTTTCTTGATGCGGATGCAGGCCGGCTTGCCCTGGAACGGGCCCAGCACGAGTTCATCGCCCTTGAGGAAATAAAAGCCGGCCCAGTTCAGGCCCGGCATGCTGTTGAACACCAGCGAGCTGAAATTGGCGGTGTTGGCGATCAGGTCGGTTTCGCCATGGACCAGACCTTGCAGCTGCGGCCGCAGGTCGTTGTACATGGCGTTTTTGGCATCGGCGCTGTCGGTGCCGTAGGTGGTGTCGCTGAGGGTGAAAGTCATGATCGGAATGCGGTTAAAAAAACAGGGCTATATCCTACCCTATTTGTAGGCAGTATCTGATAGCGCAAGTGCCCTGGACGCGCTACGCTGTTTTGAAAACCCAGGGGGAGACACTATGCCAACCAGAAAAAAGACCGCCAGCCAGACGCGTCAGAAAAAACCTAAGGCGGTGGTCCCGCTGCCGCCTGGCACGTTCGATATCGAGGCCCTGCTGATGATCGGCGAGGAGCGGGTGGTCATCGATCATGAGGAAAATGACAATGTTGACTTCATGGCGGAACTGATCGACGCCATGTAGCTCGGTGCGTTGACTGACAGACAATCGCACTGTGCGGCGGCATAATGGGGCATCCTCGACTGAAAGCCGCTTATGTCCGCAGATATGGTGATCGTCCGCCGGGAAGGCTTGTATTGCGTCCCCGGCCAGTTTTACATCGACCCGTGGCGGCCGGTCGAGCGCGCTGTTATCACGCATGCCCATGGCGATCACGCGCGGGGCGGCCATCAGCATTATCTGGCGGCTGCGGCTGGCGTGAATGTGTTGAAGTCGCGGCTGGGGCCGGTCAATATCACCGGGCTGGCGTATGGCGAGCGGGTGGTGCACAACGGTGTCACGGTGTCGCTGCATCCGGCTGGCCACGTGCTGGGCTCGGCGCAGGTGCGGATGGAGTATCGCGGCGAGGTGTGGGTGGCGTCGGGCGATTACAAGGTGGAGCCGGATCGCACTTGCACACCGTTCGAGCCGGTGCGCTGCGATACTTTCATCACCGAGTCGACCTTTGGCTTGCCGATTTACCGCTGGCAGCCGCAGCAGGAAATCTTCGATGACATCAATGCCTGGTGGGCGGCCAATGCGGCGCAGGGGCGCAGCAGCGTGCTGCTGGGCTATAGCTTTGGCAAGGCGCAGCGCATACTCAGCGGACTGGATGCGGGGATCGGGCCGATTATTTGTCATGGCGCGGTGCAGAATCTGAATCAGGTGTACCGGGACGAGGGCGTGTGGTTGCCGCCCAGCGTGATGGTGGGCGAGGTGGCGAAAAGCGAGGCGGGCAGGGCGATCGTGCTGGCGCCGCCGTCTGCGGCGGGTTCGCCGTGGATCAAGCGTTTTGGCGATTTCAGCGACGGTTTTGCCAGCGGCTGGATGCAGCTGCGGGGCGCGCGCCGGCGGCGTGGCGTGGATCGGGGCTTTGTGCTGTCCGACCATGCGGATTGGCCGGGCTTGTTGTCCGCGATTGCCGCCACCGGCGCGCAGCGCGTGATCGTCACGCATGGATCGATAGCGGTGCTGGTGCGCTGGCTGCAACAGCAAGGCCTGCAAGCCAGCGGCTTCGATACCGAGTACGGCGACGACGAGGCGGAAGACGCCCCGGCCGAGCGCGCCGCCGCCGCGCCAGCCGCCCACGCCGCACCGCCGCTTGTAGCCGCCGACATGCCGCCCCCCGCCACGCCGCCCGCCGCCCCTCACATGGCGCCCGCCGCACGCACCGCGCCGCCGACCACCGCGCCGCCCGCCGACGAGGGCGAGGAGGATCGCCATGCGTGACTTCGCCCGCCTGTACGCCGAACTGGATGAGACTACCTCCACGACGCGCAAGCTGGCGGCGTTGCAGACTTATTTCACGACTGCCGCGCCGCAAGACGCCGCCTGGGCGGTCTATTTCCTCGCCGGCGGCAAGCCGCGCCAGGCCGTGCCGACCAAGCTGCTGCGCCAGTACGCGATGGAATACGCCAATCTCGATGAATGGCTGTTCGACGAATGCTACAACGCCGTCGGCGACCTGGCCGAAACCATCGCCCACATCCTGCCACCGCCCCAGCACCCCAGCGAAATCGGCCTGGCTGACTGGATCGAACTCGGCATCGCTCCCTTGCGCGGCGCCGCCCCGGAAGCCGTGCGCGCCGCCTTGTTCACCTACTGGGACCAGCTCGACACCCGCGAACGCTTCCTGCTCACCAAACTGATCGGCGGTGGCTTCCGCGTCGGCGTCTCGCGCCTGCTGGTGACGCGCGCACTGAGCGCCATCGCCGGCCTCGACGGCAAGCTGATCGCCCAACGTCTGATGGGCTGGACCGATGGCAGCATCAGTCCGACCGCCGCCGGCTTCCTGCAACTGATCGCCGCCCACATACCGCAGGAGCAGGCCCAGCGCGGCGGCCAGCCCTATCCCTTCTTCCTGGCCCACCAGCTGGAACGCGACCCCGCCACCTTGGGCGATCTCGACCATTGGCAAGCGGAATGGAAATACGACGGCATGCGCGCCCAACTGGTCCGGCGCGAAGGCAAAAACTGGCTATGGTCGCGCGGCGAGGAACTGATCACCGAACGCTTCCCCGAACTGGCCGTGCTGCGTCTGCCGGACGGCGTGGTGCTGGACGGCGAAATCCTGATCTGGCACGGCGGCGCCGCGCCCGCGCCGTTCGCCGACCTGCAAAAACGCATGGGCCGCAAACAAGTCTCGGCCCGCCTGCTGGGCGAATTCCCCGCCGTGATGGTGGCCTACGACCTGCTGGAACTGGACGGCCGCGACCTGCGCGACTTGCCGCAGGCGGAGCGCCGCATGTTGCTGGAACAACTGATCAACAGCCTGCAAGGCGCGCCGCAACTGCGCCTGTCGCCGCTGATCGAGGCCGACAGCTGGGAACAACTGGCGCAGATCCGCAACGAATCGCGCGAACGCGGCGTGGAAGGCATGATGCTGAAAGCCGTCGATGCCCGCTACGGCGTCGGCCGCACCAAAAGCGTGGGCACATGGTGGAAGTGGAAGATCGATCCCTACAGCGTGGACGCGGTGCTGATCTACGCCCAGGCCGGCCACGGCCGCCGCGCCTCACTGTACACCGACTATACCTTTGCCGTGTGGGACGAGGAACGCAAGCTGGTGCCGTTCGCCAAGGCCTATTCCGGGCTGACCGATGCGGAAATCGCCCAGGTCGACCAGGCCATCCGCAAGACTACCATCGAAAAATTCGGCCCGGTGCGTAGCGTCACGCCCAGCATGGTGTTTGAGATCGGCTTCGAAGGTATCGCCAGCTCGCCGCGCCACAAGTCCGGCGTGGCGGTGCGCTTTCCGCGCATCCTGCGCCGGCGCGAGGACAAATCGATCGAGGAAGCGGATACGCTGGCCTCGCTGAAAAACCTGCTGGCCGCACCATGAAAGCCAACGACTGGTTTGCGGAGCGCGGCTGGACCGTCTTCCCCTTCCAGCGCGCCGTGTGGGAGGCGGCGGCCGCTGGCCGCTCGGGCCTGTTGCACGCCACCACCGGCGCGGGCAAGACGTACGCCGTGTGGTTCGCCGCCTTGCAGCGCGTGGCAGCCCTGCGCGGCGCCGGCGGGCGTGCGCCCACCGGCCTGCGCGTGCTGTGGATCACGCCGATGCGCGCGCTGGCCGCCGACACCCTGCGCGCCTTGCAGGAAGCCGCGCCCGACTGGCAAGTCGAAGCCCGCACCGGCGACACCAGCTCGGCCCAGCGCGCGCGCCAGAACAAGCGCCTGCCAGACGCCCTCATCACCACACCGGAGAGCCTGACGCTGCTGCTCAGCCATCCCGATGCGGCCGAACGCTTCCGGCATCTGGCCATGATCATCATCGACGAATGGCACGAGCTGATGGGCAACAAGCGCGGCGTGCAGACCCAGCTGGCGCTGGCGCGCTTGCGGCGCTGGAATCCGGCGCTGCTGGTGTGGGGCTTGTCGGCCACGCTGGGCAATCTGGAACGCGCGCGCGATGTGCTGGCGCCGGGTGGGGTGATCGTGGAAGGCCACGTCGCCAAGCAGATCATGATCGATACGCTGATTCCCGAGCATCCTTCGCGGTTCCCGTGGGGCGGCCACCTCGGCGTGCAGATGCTGTTGCCGGTGATCGCGGAAATCGACCGGCACGACACCACGCTGGTGTTCACCAACACGCGCTCGCAGGCGGAGCTGTGGTATCAGCATCTGCTGGATGCGCGGCCGGATTGGGCCGGGTTGATCGCGCTGCATCACGGTTCGCTGGACAAGGAAGTGCGCGAATGGGTGGAGCAGGGCCTCAAGCTGGGCCAGCTGAAAGCGGTGGTGTGCACCTCCAGCCTCGATCTTGGCGTCGACTTCCTGCCGGTCGAGCGTGTGCTGCAAATCGGCAGCGCCAAAGGCATCGCGCGGCTGCTGCAACGGGCCGGCCGCAGCGGCCACGCGCCGGGCCGCGTGTCGCGCCTGACGCTGGTGCCGACGCAAAGCCTGGAGTTGCTGGAAGCGGCCGGCGCCATTCAAGCCGTGGCCGCGCGCGACATCGAGGCGCGGCCGGTGCCGGACAAGCCGCTGGATGTGCTGGTGCAGCATCTGGTGACGATGGCGCTGGGCGGCGGCTTCCGCTCGGACGAGATGCTGGCGGAGGTGCGCGGCGCCTGGTCCTACCGCCACCTCAGCGGCGACGAATGGCAATGGGCGCTGGATTTCGTCGCGCGCGGCGGGCAAACGCTGGTGGCCTATCCCGAGTACCGGCGCGTGCTGCCGGACGAGGCGGGCGTCTACCGCGTGCCGGATGCGGCACTGGGGCGGCGGCACCGCATGGGCATCGGCACCATCGTCTCCGATTCGTCCTTGCAAGTGAAGTACGTCAGCGGCGGGCGGCTGGGCAGCGTGGAGGAATCGTTCATCGCGCGGCTGCGCAAGGGCGATCATTTCCTGTTTGCCGGCCGCATCCTGGAATTCGTGCGGCTGCACGAGATGACGGCCTACGTGCGCCGCGCCACCGGTGCGCGCGGGGCGGTGCCGCGCTGGCAGGGCGGGCGCATGCCGATGTCGTCGGAACTGGCGCATGCGGCGCTGGCGCAGTTGCGGCTGGCCGAGCGCGGCCGCTACGACGGTCCGGAAATGCAGGCGCTCAAGCCGCTGCTGGAAATACAGCAGCGCTGGTCGTCGCTGCCGACCGATGACGTCACCGTCATTGAAACCATGCACAGCAGGGAAGGGCGGCATCTGTTCATGTTTCCCTTTGCCGGCCGCTCGGTGCACGTCGGGCTGGCGGCGCTGCTGGCCTACCGCGTGGGACGCATGACGCCGGTGACGTTTTCCATCGCCATCAACGATTACGGCCTGGAACTACTGTGCGCGCAGGAGCTGGACTGGACCGGCCTGTTGAACAAGGCGCACGGCGCCGAGGTGGACTTGTTCAGCACCGATCATCTGCTGGAAGACGTGCTGGCCAGCCTGAACGCCAGCGAGATGTCGCAGCGGCGCTTCCGTGAAATCGCCCGCATCGCCGGGCTGGTATTCCAGGGCTATCCGGGACAGGGCAAAAGTGCGCGTCAGTTACAGGCTTCCTCCTCGTTGTTCTTTGCCGTATTCAGCAAGCACGACGCTGGCAACCTGCTGCTGACGCAGGCACAGCGCGAAGTGTTGGAACAAGAGCTGGAACTGGGCCGCCTGCGCGCCACGCTGCTGGAATTGCAGGCGCGCCGCGTGGCCTTCCACGCGATCAAGCGCGCCACGCCATTCGGCTTTGCGTTGATGGTGGAGCGTTTCCGCGAAAAACTCAGCACCGAAAAACTGTCGGACCGCGTGGCCCGCCTGGTGCGCGAACTGGAAAAGGCGGCCGGACCATGAAACTGACGCTCGCTGGCGAGGAACTCCTGCTGCTGCCGCAGAAAGCCGTCTACTGGCCGCGCGAGCAGATGCTGGTGGTGGCCGATATCCACTTCGGCAAGGCCGCCTCGTTCCGCGCGCTGGGCGTACCGGTCCCGGCCGGCACCACCAGCGCCAACCTGCTGGCGCTGGATGGCTTGCTGGCGGAGCATGCCGTGTGCCATATCCTGTTCCTTGGCGACTTCCTGCACGCGAAGGCGGCCCACGCGCCGGCCACGCTGGCCGCCATGCAGGCATGGCGCGAGCGGCATGCCGAGCTGCGCCTGACGCTGGTGCGCGGCAACCACGACGCCCATGCCGGCGATCCGCCCGCGCGGCTGCGGATCGGCATGGTGGACGAGCCTTATTCGCTGGGGCCGTTCGCCTTCTGCCATCATCCCGACGTGCTGACCTCAGCCTGTGTGCTGGCGGGCCACGTGCATCCGGTGTACCGCCTGCGCGCCGGCTGGGACTCCTTGCTGCTGCCATGCTTCCTGATGTCGCCGCAGCGGCTGGTGCTGCCCTCGTTCGGCGCCTTCACCGGCGGCCATCCGGTGCGGCCCGAGCCGGGCGAACGCGTGTTCGTCACCAGCGGCGAGACGGTGCTGGAAGTCCCCTGATAGTGCCAGCGGAATCTTCCTACATCGTATGCTGGGCGTGTCCTACATCGTGTGCATGGGCCGTGAACTAGCATGACTGCTCCTTTCAACACTTCAGGAGACCATCATGGCAACCAATGACAAGGGCAGCAAACAGGAAGGCAAATCCGGCAGCAAGCAAAGCGGCGACACCAGCAAACGCGGCTTCGCTTCCATGGACCCGGAGCAGCAGCGCGAAATCGCCGCTGAAGGCGGCCGTGCCGCGCACGAGAAAGGCACGGCGCACGAGTTCACCTCGGAAGAGGCACGCCGCGCCGGCGCCATGAGCCACAAGAACGATCCGGGGCGCAGCAGCCAGAGCGCCTCGTCGGGCAGCAGCTCGCGCAGCAGCGCCGGCAACAAAGGCAGCGCCAACGAGGATGAAGAGGATGAGGACGATAGCGACGCAGGCGAAAGCCGTGGCGGCCGTGGTTCGGGCTCCGGCTCGGGCTCCGGCTCGGGCCGCTCCAAGTCCTGACCGGGTTGGTTGAACCTGAAACCGCAGGCGGCGTGCCTGCGGTTTTTTTTCGCCTGCTTTACATAACAGATACACAAGTTGGATTGACTCATCAAATGATAATCATTATCATTTATGTTTTTAAGCCAAGGAAACTCCGTGAGCGTACCAAGCGCCAGCTCCGCCCGCAATGCCAGCCGCGCCGTCTGGCTGAAGCAATTGCACCAGTGGCACTGGATCAGCTCGGCCATGTGTCTGGTGGGAATGTTCCTGTTCGCGATTACCGGCATCACCCTGAACCACGCCTCGCAGATCGAGGCCAGGCCCACCATCGTGCGCCAGCAGGCGCAGGCGCCCGCGCCGCTGGTGGCCGAACTGCGCGCCTACGCCGAGCGGCATGACGGCGCCAAGGAACCGCTGCCGGCCAAGGCCGAGGCGTGGCTGGCCGACACCTTCAAGATCCAGCCGGGCGGGCGCGCGGCCGAATGGTCGGCCGATGAAGTCTACCTGCCCATGCCCAAGGCCGGCGGTGATGCCTGGGTGCGCATCGGCCTGGAAGACGGCGCCACCGAATTCGAGAATACCGACCGCGGCTGGATCTCCTGGCTGAACGACGTCCACAAAGGCCGCAACACCGGCGCGGCGTGGAACTGGTTCATCGACATCTTTGCCGTGGCCTGCCTGGTGTTCTGCATCACCGGCCTGCTGATCCTGAAATTCCACGCGGCCAACCGGCCCTTCACCTGGCCGATGGTGGGCCTGGGTGTGCTGATTCCCGTAGTTATTGCACTGCTGTTTATTCACTAATCTCACGACAGGACCTCCATGAAATTACGCTACTCCATCGCGCTCAGTCTGCCACTGGCCAGCGCTTCGGCCATGGCCGCCGATCTGGCCCTCAAACTCGACGTGCCGCAGCTGAACGTGGCTGAATACCATCGTCCTTATATCGCCGCATGGGTGGAGAACGCCGACCAGAAAGTGGTGGCCAACATCGCCGTGCTGTACGACACCAAGAAAAAGGACAATGCCGGCACCAAGTGGCTGAAGGACATGCGTCAATGGTGGCGCAAGAGCGGCCGCGAGCTGACCATGCCGATGGATGGCGTGTCGGGCGCAACCAAAGCGCCGGGCGAGCTGACCCTGAACGCGCCGAAAGGCGCGCTGGACAAGCTGCCGGCCGGCCAGTACACCGTGCTGGTGGAAGCGGCGCGCGAAGCCGGCGGCCGCGAAGTGGTGAAGGTGCCGCTGGCGTGGCCGCCGAAGTCGGCCGCCAACGCCACCGGCCAGGGCAAGGAAGAACTGGGCGCCGTTGTTGTACAAGTCAAACCATAAGCCAGGGGCCGGGACATGAAACTGCAAAAATCGTTGATCGCGCTGGCGCTGGCCGGCATGTCGCTGGTGTCGCTCAGTGCCCACGCGCACAAGCCATGGATCTTGCCATCGTCGAGCCAAGTGGAAGCCGGCCGTGACGGCAACGCCTGGGTGACCGTGGACGCCGCCATTTCCGAAGGCCTGTTCGATATCGACCACCAGCCGCTCAAGCTGGACGGCATCGACATCACCGGCCCGGACGGCGCCAGGCTGACGCCGGAGAACGTCGGCAACGGCAAGCTGCGCAACACCTTCGATCTGAAGCTGGTGAAGACCGGCACCTACAAGATCGCGCTGGTGTCGCAAAGCGTGTTCGGCAGCTACAAGGACAAGGAAGGCAACGTCAAGCGCTTCCGCGGCACCGAGGAATCGCTGGCCAAGGATGTGCCGGCCGATGCGACCGAGGTGAAGCTGTCGCGCACCGATAGCCGCCTGGAGACCTTCGTCACCAACGGCGACGCCAGCAAGGAAGTGCTGAAGACCACCGGCAAAGGCCTGGAACTGGTGCCGGTCACCCATCCGACCGAACTGCGCGCGGGCGAGAAAGCCACCTTCCGCTTCCTGCTGGACGGCAAGCCAGCCGCCAACCAGGGCGTGAGCCTGATTCCGGGCGGCGTGAAGTATCGCGGCACGCTGGGCGAAATCCGCAAGACCACCGACGCCAACGGCGAGCTGACTTTCGTGCTGCCGGCCGCCGGCGCCTACATGGTCAGCAGCAGCTGGCCGGCCGCCGCGCCGCAGGTGCCGGGCCAGCCGCCACAGATGCCGCCACGCCGCGCGACCTACGCGGCGGTGCTGGAAATCCTGCCGGAATAAGGCTGGCATGCGCCGGGTACTCCTGCCTCACGATATCTCGGACGACCCGGCGCCAGCGGGCGGCGTGATCCGCGACTACGCTGGCCGCAGCATGGGCACCAGCTGGTCGGTGCGGCTGGTGGCCGCGCCGGATGCCGCTTGCGATCATCTGCAAAACGGCCTGCAACAGCAGCTCGATGCCATCGTGGCCGAGATGAGCCACTGGGAAGCCGAGTCCGATCTGGGCCGCTTCAACCGCGCGGCGCCGGATAGCTGGCAGGTGCTGCCGCCGGCCTTCTTCGATGTGCTTTCCTACGCCATGGAGGTGGCGCGCGCCTCCAGCGGCGCCTACGATCCGTGTGCCGGCTCGCTGGTCAACCTGTGGGGCTTCGGGCCTTACGGGCGTTTTGACCAGCCGGATTTTATAGCGCCGTCGCCGGACGAAATCGTGGTGGCGCGCGCCCAGTTGGCGGCGCGGCCGCTGCGGCTGGAGCGCCATGGCCGGCGCGCCTTGCAGCCGGGCGGCGTGCAGCTGGATTTGTCGGCGGTGGCCAAGGGCTACAGCGTGGACCGGCTGTCCTACTACCTGAAGACGCAGGGTTTCGCGCATCATCTGGTGGAAGTGGGCGGCGAGCTGCGCGGCACTGGACTCAAGCCGGACCGGCAGCCATGGTGGGTGATGCTGGAGCAGGTCACCGACGCCGGGATGGACGAGCTGGTGCTGGCCTTGCACGGCCTGTCCGTCGCCACCTCGGGCGACTACCGCCGCTATTTTGAGCTGAACGGCAAGCGCTACTCGCACACCATCGACCCGCGCAGCGGCATGCCGATCGCCAACGACCTGGCCTCGGTGACCGTGGTGCACCCGCAGTGCATGGCGGCCGATGCCTGGTCGACCGCGCTGACCGTGCTGGGCAGCCGCGACGGCCTGCAACTGGCCGAGCAGCAAGGGCTGGCCGCGCGTTTCGTCGTGCGCGAGGCGGACGGCAGCTTCACCGAATACCTGAGTACCCACTTACGCAACATGCTCGACGAATGATCTGGACCGACGACCCCACCCGATGGATGCTGGTGGCAGGCATGGGCGCGGCTTACGCGCTGGTGTGCCTGGCGCCTTACCTGCGCGTGCGCCGCAAGCGTCTGGCGGCCGAGCGCGCCAAGGCGGAAGCGGCGGCGTCGCCGGGCTGGATCGTCGCGTATGCCAGCCAGACCGGCAACGCCGAGGAACTGGCGCGGCAGACCGTCGCCACCTTGAAGCTGGCCGGCATTCCGGCGCGGCTGGCGGAATTGTCCGAGCTGGGCGCGCGGGATTTGCAGGATGCCGAGCGCATCCTGTTTTTAGTCAGCACTTACGGCGAGGGCGATGCGCCGGATGCGGCGGCGGCGTTTGCCGGCCGCCTGATGGCGACATCGCTGCCGCTGCCGCGGCTGCATTACGCGGTGCTGGCGCTGGGCGACAGCGCGTATGCGCAGTTCTGCGGCTTCGGCCGCGCGCTGGATCAGTGGCTGCAAGCGCAAGGGGCGCAGAGCCTGTTCGCGCGGGTGGAAGTGAATCGCAGTTCGGACCAGGCGATAGCGCAATGGCGCCAGCAACTGAGCCATCTGGCCGGCACCAGCGACGCCCCGGACTGGAGCGCGCCATCGTTTGAGGAATGGCGCTTGAGCGAGCGTGTGCAGCTGAATGTGGGCAGCGCGGGCGAACCGATTTATCACCTCGAGCTGGAGCCCGTGGGCGGCGTGTTGCCGGAGTGGCAGTCGGGCGATCTGGTGCAGATTGCCGCGCCGGCCGATCCATCGCGTGCGCGCGAGTATTCGATTGCCTCGATCCCGGCCGATGGGCGCGTGCATCTGCTGGTGCGTCTGCATACCCATGACGATGGCAGCCATGGCGCGGCATCGGGCTGGCTGACGCAGCAGGCCGCGCTGGGCGCCGGCGTGCAGCTGCGTCTGCGCCAGCACAAGCGCTTCCGGCTGGAGGGGAACGCCGACCGTCCGCTGATCTTGATCGGCAACGGCAGCGGCATCGCCGGCTTGCGCGGCCATCTGAAAGCGCGGGCACTGGCGGGGCAGGGCCGCAACTGGCTGCTGTTCGGCGAGCGCAACGCGGCCCACGACTACCACTACCGCGCCGAGCTGGACGGCTGGCAGCGCGATGGCATGCTGGAAAAACTGGACATGGTCTTCTCGCGCGACCAGGCCGAGCGCCGCTACGTGCAAGATCGCCTGGCCGAGCAAGCGGCAGCCGTGCGCGAGTGGATAGCCCAAGGCGCGGCGATCTACATCTGCGGCAGCCTGGAAGGGATGGCGGGCGGCGTCGATGCGGCGCTGGCATCGGTCTTGGGCCGCGAAGTCCTCGACGACCTCGCCGCCACCGGCCGCTACCGCCGCGACGTCTACTAAACCCGGGGTCAGTTCTTGCATTACGACACGAGCTCAGCCTTGGTCGGGGCAGGGCTGAGCCCGTGTCGTAATGCAAGAACTGACCCCGGTTATGGGTTATTCGGCGCTGGCTTGTTCCAGGCCGCGGGCGAGGCTGGAGATGCTGGGGTTGTCGATGAAGACGCAGCGTTTGCCGTTGCGCTTGCAGTAGTCTTTTACCCGCCAGTACGCGCTGTGGCTGATGCAGCCGGTCTGGCAGATCACCAGGTCCGCCGCCGCCAGGCTTGCTTCGAGACGGTTGGCGTTGTCCTCCAGCCCGCCATCATGGTGCGCGAATTGCGCCCCTTCACGTTCGATCAGTTCGCGATAGCTGGCGACGTTGCCGTTGCGCCCGCCCACGCATAGCACGGAGCGCTCGTTCAGGCGCAGCGGCATTTTCATCACGTGTTCCACCACCTGGCGCGCGGTTTCCTGCACGGGCGCCGCCGGCTGTTCGGCGGCGCGCGCCAGTTCCAGCTTCAGTTCGTTGATCTGGTTGCGCATGGCGCGTTCGCGCTCTTCCATCTGGCCCAGACGTTCGGCCAGCCTGGCGCGCGATTCCAGGCCCGGGATCGATTCGCGCAGCTGTTCCAGCTCGATCTTCAGCGAGTCGATCATGCTGTCCTTGCCGACCACCTGCGCGCGCAGTTGCATCAGCTGGGCGGCGTGTTTTTCGGACTCGGCGCTTTTCTCGGCCATCAGGGCGTTGGCGCGCTGCTGCGCCTTGTTCAGGTCGTGCAGCAGGCGCTTGTTTTCCTCCAGCGTGGCGTGGAATTTGTGGATGTCGGCGCGCACGCAGGCGCCGGCCTGGTGCTGCACCATGTGCAGGTCGCGGCACATTTGTTCTTCCAGCTCCGGCGTGCAGCGTGGATGCGTCAGCCCGGCCCAGAAGGCGCCGGCCACGTCGCCGTTGTTGACGGCGGCGCGCCACAGTGCGGCCACTTGCCCGGTACTCTTGGCGTTGCGAAAGCGCAGCAGCACGCCGGCGTAGCGACGCTCCAGTTCTTTTTGCAGCGCTTCCGACAGGCGGTTGCGCGTCGCGCATTCGGTGACGGCGCCGACGTGCACCTCGTAATCGTCGGCCACCACGGTGCCATTGGTGGCTTTGTCGACCAGTTTGCGCAGCACGCCCAGCGGAAAGCCGACCCCCACCAGCGGACAGTGGCAGGCGTGGCCCAGCTCCCACAACCGGCGGCGGCGCGAGGCCTGCGCTTCCGGTTCTTTCGCCAGCACGTGCATGACGTTGTTGATGACGGGCTTGATGACTTGCTGCCGCTCCGTCTGCTCGGGCGCGCGCGTCGCGCCTGCCGGACCGGCCACTTGCGGCATGGCGGCGGCGATGATGGCCGCCAGCGGGTCGTGTTTCTCGCACATGTCGCTCAGCCCCTTATGCCACCGACGGCGCGGTACGCGCACGCGCCATGATGCGGGACAGGAAGTTGGTTTTTTCCTGCTCGTGCAGATTGCGTTCCACCTCGCTGGCCCACTGCTCGGAAAGCTGCTGGCAGGTCGCGCTCAGCACCGGTCCCAGATCGGGCAGGCCGGCCAGCGCTTTCAGGTGACGCTCGATCACCGAGGCCAGCTTGACGCAGCCGCCGGCCGCTTCGCTGCCGGCCGTGTAGTGCGACATCAGATGCAGCACGGCGGACAACATCAGTTCGGGATTGTGGCCGCCATGCGATGGGGCGAGGAAGATCGGGTTGCTATGTTCGATGGCCATCAGACGCTCCTGGTGTGGATGGAGAGTGTGGCTGGCGGCAGGGCTGGCTACTCGGAGGGGAGAGCAGGCGCGCGGCGGCGCGCCTTTAACGCACGGTTAAGCGGTGAGAATCAGTTTATTGAGTTGTGTGATGCGCAGGCGATATACGCGGCCGCCGTGTTCGATTTCCAACTCGCGGCCGCCGTCCATCAGGCTGGCGCTGCTGATGCGCTTGACCGGCTTGGCGGCTGGCGCGGTCTGCGTGGCGATGGGGTGGGCGGCGATGGCTGGCGGCATGGCGGGGGTGGTCGTAATCATCGTCTGGTTCTCCATAAATAAGAATGATTCGTATTTGCATTCATTATTGTGGAAGCCGGGACGGAATGCAAGCCTTTTTCAGTTATAAATTCATTAAAAAAACGGCCCGGTCGGAAACCGGGCCCAAGGCTGGGTAATACGGGAGGTAATACTGAGACGCTACAAGTGCTACAAAGCCGCCAGCAACTGGCCCGACGGTACGGTGGCGCCGCTCTTGCTGCGAGAGGCGGGTCTGCCGCGCGTCCGCGAAGGCGGCAGCCGGCGCAAGGTTTTCAGGGCTTCCACATCCTTGATGCCGATGGTGCGCTGGTCGACGCTGATCATGCCGATCTCGTTGAAGGCCGACAGCGTGCGGCTCACGGTTTCCAGCGTCAGCCCCAGGTAGCTGCCGATTTCATGGCGCGTCATGCGCAGGTTGAACAGCTTGCTGGAATAGCCCATTTGCGCGAAGCGGTCGGACAGCGCCACCAGAAAGCGCGCCACGCGGGCCTCGGCGCTCAGCGCGCCCAGCATGCCGATCATGGCTTGCTCGCGCACCAGTTCGCGGCTCATCACGCCGTACATCATGCTTTCCAGTTCCAGGTGCACGCGCCCCAGCGCGGTCAGCTTCTTGAAGGGCAGCAGGATCAGGTCGCAATCCGACAGCGCCACCGCCTCCGAGGAGTAGTGGCGGGTGTGGATGCCGTCCACGCCCAGCATATCGCCCTTCATCGGGAAGCTCAGCACTTGCTCGTTGCCGTATTCGTCGATCAGCACGGTTTTCAAAAAGCCCGAATTGACGATGTAGAGGGTGTCGAAGGGCTGGCCGATGGTGTGGATGCGCTGGCCGGTCTTGAATTGCACGTGCTGGAACAGCAATTCCTCGTTGGCGAACGAACTGGCCGCAGGAATATGCAGCAGATCGCAGACCTCCTTGAGGTTCGACCAGAGCCGCCCCTGACGCTGGCGGCCGGCTTCCATCGACGACGCTTGCAGTGTCGTCGTGGCCGGACGAATTTCAGACGTTTGCGTAGACAGCATGGTTATCTCTCCTGTGGTCTAGGTGCTGTGCGGTATGGTTTCAGTATGCCAACACAGGGGGAGATAGATATCAGCAACGGCTGAATGTGGACGTAGGAGTCACACCAACAAATGTAGGAGTCCTCCTACGCCCGAGCTTGCCTGTCAGGTCTTGAACGGCGACAGCAGGCGATGCGCCACGGCGTACTGCACCATCTCCGACAGCGAGCTCATGCCCATCTTTTGCATGATGCGGGTCTTGTGGGTGCTGACGGTTTTCACGCTCAGGTGCAGGCTGTTGGCGATCTCGGTGATGGAGCGGCCGGCCACCAGCAGCGAGAACACCTCGAACTCGCGGTCCGACAGCTGTTTATGCAGCAGCGATTCGTGCGGCATCATGATGTTGAGCGCCAGCTGCTCGGCCACCTCGGTGGAAATATAGGGACGGCCGGAGGCGACCTTGCGGATCGCCCCCACCAGCTGGGTGCCGGCGCTTTCCTTGGTCAGATAGCCCTGGGCGCCGGCGCGGATGGCGCGCACCGCGTACTGCTCCTCCTCGTGCATGGTGAGGATCAGGATGGCCAGCTTGGGCGCCTCGGCCTTGATCTGGCGGATCAGGTCGACCCCGCTGCGGCCGGGCATGGAGAGGTCCAGCAGCAGCAGGTCGAACCCGCCTTGGCGCACGTGGCCCAGCACCTCGAAGCCATCGATGGCCTCGCCCACGATGTCAATGTCCGGCGCGCCGTCGAGGATGCGCTTGAGGCCTTCGCGCATGATGGTGTGATCATCCGCAATAACAATACGAATCATAAGGATAAGTGATTAATGGTAAATGTTGTTGCGATTGAATTAACCTTATGATCTTACTACAAAAGCCGGGCTATTTGCTACCGGGTTCCTTGATCAGGCGGTGCACCAGCACCGGGATTTTGGAGTGCTGCAACACCTTGTTGGTGACGCTGCCCAGCAGCAGCTGGCCCCAGCCGCTGCGCCCGTGCGAGCCCATGAAGATCAGGTCGCAGCCCTGTTGTTGCGCCACGTCGACGATCTTGGTGGCCGCGCTCTCGTGGAAGGCGGTCAGGGCTTCGCAGCGCACGCCGCGTTTGGCGCAGGAGTCGGCCACGTCCTGGGTGTGCTCGTGGCCGGCGCGCCGCATGGCGGCGCGGTATTCGTCCTCGCTCGGGTAGCTGGGCGGGATGATCTCCACGTAGATCGGGTACTGGTACTCGGGCGCCACGAACAGCACCAGCACCTCGGCGCCCAGCTGCTCGGCGAACTGCACGCCGGCGCAGGCGGTCTTGCTGGAGACGGCCGAGCCGTCGGTGGTGATCAGGATTTTGCGGTACATGATGGACCTCCTTTCTGAATCAGCTCACAGCTTCATTGTAGTCGCGATTTACATTATTGATACTATGGAAAGACTTGATCTTTATCAAAGAAAAGTGATTTATCCTGTACAGCACGGTGTGGGCTTTTATGCTTCTAACAGCTTTTTTTTGCACTAAAGCACTACTTTTGTGTCACGCGGCTTACTCCGTTGTTCTATCCGATGTTAGTATCTCCAAATACAGCTAGTTTAGGGCAGCAAATTTACCAAATATGGAGAAGCAGGGATTATGACTAACGCCGCTGACGATTTCGACGCATTATTTGAAGAAGTGTCTGCTCAGAGCAAATCCGCAGCGCCCGCTCCAGCACCCGCACCTGCGCCGGCCGCTGCCGCGGAAGATGATCTGGAAAGTCTGTTTGAAGAAGTCGCCGCCGCCCGACCGCCGGATGTGGTCGCCGCCGCCGAACCCGCGCCCGCCGCCGCCCCCGCCGCCGCCGAGAGCGCGGACGGCGACGCCGCCAAGGATGTGATGTTTGAACGCCTCGGCGGCATCGTGCGCCTGCTGCACGATTCGCTGCGCGAACTGGGCTACGACAAGGCGCTGACCGAGGCCGCCACCCAGATCAGCGACGCCCAGGACCGCCTCGAATACGTCGCCTCGCTCACCGAGCAGGCCGCCAACAAGGTGCTCAACACGCTGGACGAGGGCATGCCGGAACAGGACGTGCTGTCCAAGCAATCGAAGGACATGGAAAACCGCTGGGCCGATCTGTTCGCCGGCAAGCTGAGCCTGGAGCAGTTCAAGCAACTGGCCGGCGACTCGCAGAAGTTCGCCGTGGCCGTGTCGGCCGCCACCGAGGCCGAGAAAGCCCGCCTGCTGGACATCATGATGGCGCAGGACTTCCAGGACATCACCGGTCAGCTGATCAAGAAAGTGGTGCACATCACCAAGACCGTGGAGCAGGAGCTGGCGCAGCTGCTGAAAGACAACGCGCCGCCTGGCGTCAAGGAAAAAATCGCACAGAAAGAAGTGTCCCTGATGTCGGGCCCATCGGCGCCGACCGTGGCCCTGAGCCAGGACAGTGTTGACGACCTGCTTGCCGATCTGGGGTTCTAATGGACGATATGCTGAAGGATTTCGTCGTTGAGGCGATGGATCTGGCGGTCAACGTGGAAGAGCACTTGCTGCGCCTCGAACGTGACCCGGACAATAAAGAGACGCTGAATGCGGTGTTTCGTTCCTTCCACACCATCAAGGGCGGCGCTGGTTTCATGGGCCTGCCTGCGCTGGTGGCGGCCTGCCACCTGACCGAAAACCTGTTCGACGCCCTGCGCACCGGCGCCGCGCCGGTGACGCCGCTGTCGATCGAGGCGGCCTTGCAGGCCTCGGGCTTCGTGGCCGACCAGCTGGCCGAACTGAACGACGGCGCCGAGCCAGGCAGCCTGCCAGCCCTGCCGGGCGACCTGGAGCAGCTGCTCAACGACGCCATCGCCGGCAAGGCCGATTCCGCGCCGGCCAAGCCGGCCGCCGCCGCGCCGGCGCCAGCACCGGCCCCGGCGCC
>NZ_WNKY01000001.1 GCF_009720825.1 Duganella radicis
TCGCTGCCGGCCTCCTGGACCATGCGCACGGCGCGCTCCATCACTTCGGGGGAATATCGGACTGATTTTTTCATGGTGGCTCCATTTTCTCAAATGTTGGAGCCTCCTTCAAACCCGGGGCGATTCAGAAGCTCCTTGGCCCGACGCTAATTGGCTGACGCGGCTGAATACCGGAGAGTGCCATTTCGACGCCTGCAATCGATCCCCCCACCTGATTGGCGGCGTGAATCTGCGATTCACTCTGTCCTGCCCAAGTAGCGATAGCGCCTGGGAGACTTGCCCCAGGGAACTGCCCCAAAAGAACTGTCTCCAGTCGATTTGTGGTTCGCTGGTAGGACGGATCAACCGAATCATTCAGCGGAACAAACTGAGGCCCAATTGGTTGCTGCGCTTGTTGTTTCCAAATCTCCATCTGACTCAACACCGGTGGAACCGACGAGGTTTGCAGACCCAACGGATTCGCTTGGTCATAGAATGCAGGTGGTAGAGGAACATTCGAGAGCAAATTCGGGACGTTATTCGCCAAGCGCTGGCCATTTTCTTGGGCAACAGCCGCAAAGTATGCAGCGTTGTCGGCAGCTGCCTTTTGTCCGGCGAGAGCGGTTGCGTTGCGATCAAGGAACGACGGCTCGAATTCCTTCAACGCTGCGGCAAGGTTGCCAGCGTCGGTGGTGATCGGAGCCATGCCTGCCATTGTCTGTGTCAGATCCACCTGCGGAGCATCGAACGTGACCGGCTCGATGCTGGTGGAATAGTTGACCGGGCGTGGTGCGAGCAGGCGGCCGCCGTTATTGAAGTTCTCGGCCAGGCTGCTACCCAGCGCATTGCCGAACGCGTCCGTCATGGTTTGGAAATCATTCGCCTCCAGCCGTCCGAGGTAGTCGGGGGTACCGGGGGCGCTTCTCAGGTACTGGCCGGGGAGTTGCGGGAACGCCCTGACAGCGGCCGCCGCTTGCGCGTCAGAGCGCGCCTGGTCGGAATCGGAAGTAGGGTTATAGAAGAATTTGTCGTGTAACGGCGGCGCCTCCATGACGTATGTCCCCTGCAACGACGACCCCATGTTGCTGAGATTGCCGGTGCGCATGCGCATCGAGTAGAGGTCATACACGTACTGCTGACGCGCATCCCCTGCGAAATAGCCGCCATTTTGGCCCAACGCACTGGCGGCCGCGCCGGCCCAGTTGAAGCCGTCCAGCGCGCCCATGACGGCACCGCCCCCTTGGGCGGCGCTGTTGGCCGCCTGCGCCGTGCCGACCCAGTTGAGGCTCACGGCGTCGGTCTGGCTGTAGGGCGTGAACGACCGGGCGCCGTTGAAGATGGTGTTGATGCGGTGCGGTATCACCAACTGCTGGCCGGGCTGCAGGCCGGTGTTGCCGATGCCGCCGTTGGCGTCGGCGATCAGGTACCACAGGCGCTCGTCGCCCCAGAGGGCCTTGGCGATGCTGAACAGGGTCTCGCCGGCGCTCTGCACGCTGTAGACGCCGGACTGGGCCGACATGGTGACCGGCTGGTAGACGCTGCTGAAGCTCTCGCCGTCGGCGCCGCTGCTGCCGATCAGCTCGTTGTTGGCGAACAGGCTGTGCGTGACCACGCCGCCCTGGGCGCGCTCGAGCACGTGGCCGCTGGCGTCGTTGATGAAGGTGCTCAGGCCGTTGACGCTGGCCTGGGTCTGGGCGGCGTCGTCGAACTGTTGCACGCGCAGCAGGTTGCCGTTGACGTCGTAGGTCTGGCGGCTGGAGCGGATCTGGGTGCTGCCGCTGGTCTGCACGGTCGAGGTGTCGAGCAGGTGGCCGGTGCCGATGCGCTCGTTGTAGGTGTTGGTGGTCTGCGCCGTCTTGCCGTCGGCCAGGGTGACCTGGGATTGCAGCACGTTGTTGAGGTTGTCGTAGACGGTGTAGCGGATGGTCTGCCGGAGCGCGGTGTTGGCGGCGTTGGCCACGCGCTGCAGCACCAGGCGGCCGCCGGTGTCGTACTGGCTCAGGCGCGACTCGTCGGCGCCGCTGTCGGAGGAGAACACCAGGCGGCCGGCGAGGTCGTAGCGGCGGTAGCTGGCGCCGCCGCTGTTGACGATGCCGGCCAGGCGGCCGGCGGCGTCGTAGTTGTAGGTGTCGCCGTTGTCGGTGTGGCGGTTGCCGCGCCAGTCGTAGGTGATGACGTGGCTGGCGATGGCGACGTCGCCCGCCGCGGCGGCCGGATTGGCCGGCGCCGTGTGGACCGTGCCGGCCACGCGGGTCTCGCGGTTCATGCTGTCGTAGCCGTAGTTGACGTCGACGGTCTTGGCGTCGCCCTTGTCGTTGACGAAGGTGGTCCGCTCGCGCAGGCGGTTGTCGTTGTCGTCGTAGGTGTAGTGGACGTTGTAGGCGGCGTTGGTCACGCGCGAGACGATGTTGCTCAGGCGGTTGAAGCCGTCGTACAGCATGACCTGGTCCTGCACCGCGTGGCCGTCGGCGGCGATGGTCTTCTCGCTGACGCGGTTGCCGTCGAGGTCGTAGCTGTAGGTGGTGACCGCGTGCTGCACCGGATCGCCGAGGTGGTTGATGCTCTGGTCGATGCGCAGCAGGCGGCCGGTGCCGTCCTCGTAGGTGTAGGCCTGGTCCTGGCGGCCAACGCCGTCCCAGGTCAGGCTGTACTGGTGGGTCAGCTGGCCGCCGGCGTTGTAGGCGAAATAGCTGTTGTTGCCGGCGATGTCGGTCTGGGCCAGCATGCGGCCGAAGGCGTCCACCTGCCAGGTCGCGCGCTCGCCGCTGGCCAGCAGGGCGCCGACCTTGTGGTTGAGGGCGTCGTAGGCGGTGTGGGTGGCCAGGCCGTTGCCGTCGATGGTGCTGACGATATTACCGCCCAGGTCGTAGCGCACGCGCAGCGTCGGGCCGGCCGCGATGCCGGCGGCGGTGGTGCCGAGGGTGTCGCTGACGCGGCGCCCCAGCTGGTCGTAGCCGTAGGTCTCGGTGACGGCGCCGCTGGAGCGGGTCTCGCTGACGCCGTCGAAGCTGGAGACGTTGAGCGCGGTGGCGTTGCCCACCGTGCGGGTCTTCTGGTGGCCCAGGCGGTCGAAGGTGTATTGGGTGGCGACGAAAGCGGTGTCGCTGGCGTTCTCGACGACCTGGAGGTGCTGGCCGAAGGCGTCGTTATAGTAGGACACCGTCGCCAGGCCGGGAGTCGCGCTGCTGACGGTATCGGCGTGGAATTCCTGCCACAGCGTGCCCTGGCCATCGTAGGCGTAGCGGTTGACGTAGCCCTTGGCGTCGGTGGTGGAGAGCACATGGCCGAGTTTGTCGTAGCTGGCGGCGGTGGTCAGCGTCCGGTTGCCGCTGACGGCGCCGTCGATGTCCTGCGTCATGCCGGTGCGCACGGTGCGGATGGCCTGGCCGGCATCGTTGTAGTCGATGGCGGTGTACCAGTTGCGGTCGCGCGCGTCGTACTGGCGCAGCACGTTGCCCCAGCGGTCGACCTCGATGGCGTTGGGGGCCGTGTGCAGCTGGGCGGTGGCGGTAGTGGTGCTGTCGACGCCGTCGGCGGAGCGGCCGATGTAGTAGTGCAGGGCGTCGCTCAGCTTGCTTTGCAGATCGGTGGTGAAAGGGGGCGGACGCCTGAAATTCTTCGCAGCCTAAACATCGCTTGCAATACTTGGATAAATTGATGTCAACGTCAATATGGCATCGTTATGATCTTTTGCATCGTCTGCATGGCCTGGAGATTTCTGATCGGCCTGTGCTTCAGCCATCATGTCGGCCGGCGCCAGGTCTGGCGGCGGCGAAGCTCGGGCAGGGCGCTAAAGGTTACCGGCCTGCGCGCCAGGAAGGCGGCGTGGGTACGGCATCGCGTCCTGGAATTACACGAGCGCCACGGCCTGTCGCACCGCAAGCTGGCGGACCTGTTCAACCAGCTTCACCTTGCCGAGACAGGGGTATCGGTCGGCCGCACCTGGGTGCGGGAACTCCTGATCAAGGAAGCGCACCGCGCCTTGCATCGTCAGCGTGAATTGAAACATGTGGTGCCGGCACGGATACCGAACAACCACATGTGGGGTGTCGACAGCACCACCGTGACGGATGCGCTGGGCGTGCAGCGGATCGTGCTGGGCGCGATTGATCACGGAAGCCGGCTCAACCTGATGCTGCGGCATGTGCAGCGCTTTAATCGTTGGACATTTCTAGGGTGCTTGTTTTTGACCATCGGAACGTTTGGCGCGCCGGCGATGATCAAGACCGACAACCATCCGGTATTTCGCAGCGCGATGGTGAAACGGATCTTACAGTGGTGCGGCATCGGCTTGCGCCATTCACGTCCAGCACGGCCATGGGAAAACGGTTATATCGAAAGATTGTTTGGAACCTTTAAGCGCAGCCTCTCCGCTTATCTGATACGGGACGCACATCATCTGCGCAGTGCTTTGCCAGCGTTTCAGTTCTGGTACAACGTCACGCGCCCACATCAGCATTTGGGTGGGCAGACGCCGCAGCAAGCCTGGCAGGGTGTCGATCCATGGAGGACGGCTCCACGTGCATCGTGTTCCTTTAGTGCATGGGGAGGACGGTTGCGGGGCATGGTGTTGCGCCACTAGCCTTCATGCTCGAATTGTTAAAGATCTGCACGGACGCAGGTGGCCGAGGGTAAGCTCGGCCATTCATCACCCTGCTGCCTGTTTTGAAGGCAGACATTCACCGCACACCGGCTTTTGGGGCCTGTACGCGAACAAAAATCAAAGATCCCATCAAAAAAATGGGGTCTTTGGACACTTGAAAAACGGGTGTCCGTAGTGCGGACGGGACACCAGAGCCTGTTGAGCGTTGGCTAGTGCCGTGTCGTAGCCCGCTGCCAGGGCGCTGGCCTGGTTGTTATCCGGGGTTTGAACGGCCGATACCTCGCCCGGGAAGTTGGAACGCACGCGCGTCGGGAAGCTTGCCGCTGTGCCATACAACTCGGCCTGGCAAGCTGTGAAGAAATCGTAGGCGAGAAAACCGGCATTGCTGTAGTTGGGATTGCCGTTTTGCTGTTGCTGCCTGGTGCTGCTGACCCACCCGTCCAAGCCGCTGGGTTGAGGGTCGCGGTGCAGGATCTGAGAGAATAGGTTCCGGTAGAACGCCGCGAGGTCGGTTATCGGCAGGCTGAAGCCAGCACTGATGGAGGCGAACGTCGCGGTGCCGGCCTTCATCTGCTCAACATAGTTGACCACCGTGTTGTAGTCCGCAGGCCTCCCAAAGCCGACCAGCAGCTTGATCAAATTGGCAGTGTTAGGGGAGGCCAGGTAATCCTTGGCCTGCTGGGCCGCCACCACCGCCGGCGCGCTGGTCGGGTTGGGCGTGTTTTGCAGCGTGGTGTTTGCGTTGCTCAACTTGGTGGACGCCGCCGTGACGTCGCTGCTGCTCTTGGCGATGCCTGCCGCCGTGGCGGGATCGTTGTTGAAGGCGGTCAGGGCATCGGCCACGCGCTGGTCGAAAGCGGCTGCGGCGTCGAACTCGCTGGCTTGCTGAACGGTGTTTTCCGTGATGTCGAGGATGATGCCGCTGGCGATGGCGCCGCGGCTTTGGCCTCCGTTCAAGGCGCTGAGCCAGACGTTGGTGGCGGCGGCCGGACGCCCCAGTACTTGCATGAAAATCTTGTCGACGAACTGCTGATTGCTAAGGACAGGGCCATACGCGCCGCCGCCAAAGAACTTTTGCCCTTCGCTCGAATCAATGAAGTTCTGGGCACGGACGGCGAGCGAATAGCCTTGCTTGTCGGCCAAGGCAGAGCCGAGCATGCCGGTGTAATCAAGGCCGGCGCGCGCGGTGCCGTTGGGCATATTACCAGTGCCGCGGTTAAGGATGCCTACATACAGGCGGGCCACGTCGAGCACGTAGCTTGAGTTGGAGCCGCTGGCGGCCGCGCGCGCGGCAGTGACCGCATTGGCCGCCAGGGTGGCGGCGCTGGCCTTGTTCTGGGCGTCGTTGGCGGCGTTCAGCGCGGTTACCGCCAGCGTGGCGGCGCTGTCGGCCTGGGTGCGCAGGCCATTCAGCAGGTTGGCCAGGCGGGTGTCGAAGCCCTGGCGCGCCGACAGTTCAGCCGGGTTGGATGGATCGGCGTTGATGTCGGAGCGCTGCACCAGCAGCAGTTTGTTGAGCATGGCTATGGCCGTGGCGCCGAACTGGCCGCGGCTGGACGCCATCGCGGTCCAGGTGGCCTGGTCGGCGGCGGACAGCGGTACGCCGCTTGGCGACTGGGTGCTGGTGGTCATCTGCCGCCAGAGCGCGCTCACGAAGGCCGCGCCGGTCATGGCGAGCGGGAACAGCTTTTGGCCTTCCGGATTGGAATCGATCATGCCTTGGGCCGCCGCCGCGTCACTGGTACCGTTCATCAAACCCTTGCTCATGTTGATGAAGCCGGACAGATCCAGCCCGTCGACACCGGCGGCGCCCCGGTTGAGGAAGGCCGCGTACAGCTGCGCGGCGCGCAGGGCGTAGCTGGCCATCGGCACCTTGGCCGCTGCCGTGGTGGCACTATCGACGCTGCTGTTGGCCGCGCTCAGGGTCTGGGCGGCCGCCAGGGCGTTGCTGGTCAGGGTGGCTGCCGAGTTGGCGGCGTTGGCCGTGGCCACGGCGTTGGCCAGCATCAGCGCGGCGGTGTTGTTGTAGACCTCCTTCATGGCGGCGGAAATATCGACCGTGCCGCCGGTGTTGCTCACCAGGCCGGTGACCTTGGCGGCTTCCGCCAGGTCGTTGCCGCCGGCGTTGAGCGCGTAGGTCAGGCCAACGCCGACTTTGCTGTTGAGATAGCCGACGCCGTTCTGGTCGACGAAGATGCCGCCGCCAATGGCGGCGGTCAGGATGTCGAGCACCACGGCGCCGCGCGTCTTGCTTGCCAGTGCGTCGGTCCATTGGATCAACTGGTGGCTGGTGGCGGGAACGCCAAAGGCGGTTTGGTAGATTTTCTGCACGAAGTCGGCAGGCGACAGGCTGGCAGGGTAGGCGGCCGCGCCTTCTCCTTGCAGCATGTTGTTGGCGACCGCTTCAAAGCTGCTGGTGCCGCTGGTGAGCTGGTTCAGCCAGTAGTTGAATCCAGTGTTGTCCGGGGCGCGATTCAGCACGGCGGCGTAGAGGCGCGCCAGCTGCAACTGGGCGTTTTCACGCGGCGTGGCCAGGGCGCCGGCGGTAGCCGCGCCGCTGTAGCCGGCTGCGGAGCTCTTCATGGCCTGCACATACAGCATGACCTGGCTGACCGTGTTGGCCACGGTGGCGTTCGGGCTGATGCCGCTCAGAATGGCTTGGCCCACGGCGATCAGCGTCGGCACATCCTGGCTCAACTGCGGCATCTGGGCGAAGCCCAGGCTGATGACGGTCTTGTTGTACAGGTTGCCGCGGTCGAGCAGCTTGCTGTTGTCGCTGCCCATGTAGTTGGCGATCTGATCGGACAGCTGAACCACGAAGGCGCCGCGCGAGATGTAGTTGGCGCTGGAGGGGGCGGCGTTCAGCCTGGCCGTCCACAGCGTGCGCTCGTCGCTGGTCGGCGCGCGGCCCACCAGGTTGTTGAATACGCGGTTGATCAGCTGATCGTTGGTCTGGGCGTTGACGGCCGGATTGGGCTGTATCGCTCTCCACTCGTCCTGGGTGAAGAAGTCGTTGGCGACCGCTTCGATCGTCGTTTGATTGAGGTTGTTGAGCCAGAAGTCGAAACCGTCCTTTTCCGCAGCGCGGCCGAGCAGCCCGATGAAGATGTGGGCAATGCGCGCGGGCTGATTTTCCTTCGCCGCTTGGGCGGTGCCCTCGGCGATGGCGTCAACGCTGCCCGACATCGCGTCCGCGACCAGTTTGGCGGCGAAGGTGACGGAGTTGGTGACGCCACTGTAGGCGCCGTTGGAGATCCCGCCGCCTTGCACGACCATGTAGTTGTACAGCGCATCAACCTGCGGCTTCAGGCGCGCCTTGACGGCGGCGTCTTGTGCCAGGTCGGCAATGGTTTGGGCCCGGTTGTCGGTGGTGGCAGTCACGATCTGGCTGCTGTTCTGCGGGTTGACGGCGGTGGTGACCACCGTCAGGTTCATGCGTGCCAGCCAGTTCTTGTAGTCGGCCGATTGCGGATCGGGAGCGACGCCGAAGGCGTTCTGGTAGATGGCGCTTAGAATGACGTCGTTGCTGTCGCCCGGCCCGAACGACTGCGGATGAATGCCATCGGTTTTTACCGCCGCCAGCATTGCCTCGGCGACCTGCGCCATGGTGCCGCCGTCGTTGAGGCGGCCCATCCAGTTGGCCAGTCCTTCGGCATCCGGTGCGCGGCCCAGGATCAGCCGGTACATGCGAATCAGCTGCTCGGCCTTGGCGCTGCTGGTGGCCGACTGGATGGTCAGTTGGCCGCCGTCGCGCGTGTAGGCCGGCTCGCCCACCGGCGTGACCGTGACCTGATATTCATAGCTGCCGCTGGTCAGGCCGCTGATGCTGAAGACCGTGTAGCCATTCACCCTCTGCACGCGCGAGGGCGCGGACATCCAGGCGTCGCTGCCTTGCAGGCGGTACTGAACGGCGAACGCGTTGCTGGCCTCACCGGGTTCACCGATCACCAGGAAGCTGTTGGTGTCGTTTTGCTGCGGCGGCAGCATGTCCTTGGCCCAGCTGCCGTCGGGTTGACGGTACAGGTAGTACAGGTCGTTGCCGTGCAGGTTGTTGACGTCCACCACGTGGCCCAGCAGGTCGTAGCGCGTGTCGGTGCGCTGGATGTCGTTCATGATGAGCGCATCGCTGGCGCGGGCGATCCCCTTCAGCGGATCGGCGCCGGTGGCGCTGCTGCGCATGATGACGGTGGCGTTGCCCTGCGCGTCGAACATGGTAACTTTGGTGACACCGTCGCCCGCGTTGCTGCGCCAGGCGTGGCCGGCGTTGTCGTACTCCGTCTTTTCCGTCTGGATGACGCCGCCGCCATCGATGCGTCCCGTGACATGGGTGGTGACTTCGCCAAAGGCGTTGAAGGTGAACCTCTGGATCGTGTCGACGGTGGCGGGCGGATTGGTGGCGCCATTGGTGACCAGGTCCACATTGCCCGGCGTTTCGATGTTGATCAGATGGCCCAGCTGGTCGTAGGTGTTGATCTGGAACGCCGTTTCCGTGACCGTGCCCGAAGGCAGGGTGTTGGTGACGGTCTGCCAGTGCTTGGCCAGGCGGCCGTACACATCATAGGAGTTGTAGGAAACGTTGCCTTCCGCATCCGTGACCTTGGTGGCGTGGCCGGCGAGGTCGTAGCTGACCAGGGTGACGCGGTCATCGGCGGCGATGGACGACGGGATGGCGCGGGTGGCGGCCGTGGTGCCGATGGCGGCGGTGAAACCGGTGGCGGTATTGCCCATGGCATAGTCGACGCGCACCACGGTGTTGCCGTAGGCGTCCAGGCGCAGCTCGGTGATCGGCATGCGCCAGGCCGTGCCGGGCGAGAGCGTGACGGAGGCCACTTCGGCGATGCCGGTCAAGCGGCCCAGCGCATCGTAGTAATTGATGGTGACCATGCCGTTGGCGTCGGTGGTCTGGGTCAGGTTGCCGGTGGCGTCGTAGGCGTAGCTGGTGACGATGTCCGCACCTTGCGCGCCGAAGGTGGCGTTGGCCTGGGCCTGGACGTGGTTTTCGCTGACCTTGCGGTTGCCGGCGTCGTAGACGTAGCTGACCTGACGGTCGGCCGGGACGCCGGCGGGGATGGTGCCATAGTCCGCATCGTTCCAGGAGGTGGTGGCGGTGGCACTGTCCAGCTGGGACAGCATGTTGCCGGCGCCGTCATAGATGTAGGTGGTCAGGTAGCCTTTTTTGCCGCCGGTATCTTCCCGCAGGACGTTGATCTGGGCCTTCTTGCGCCCGTCCTGGTCGAAGTAGTAGCGGGTATTGGCGGGCGAGGTTTTACCAGTGCCGCCGTCGCCCAGGTGGTAGGCGCCGTAGACCGATTGCAGGACAGTGTCGCCAAAGGCGTTGTACCGGGTCTCGGTGGTGCGGGCCGACAGGTAGGTGTACTGGCCGTTGATGCCGAACTGGTCGTACACCGTGGCCTGCGGTTCGCTGACCTTGGTGGCGCGGCCCATCTGGTCGTAGCTGGTGCTGACGACGCGGTCGAGTTCCGGATGAGGACGTGGATTCTTGCTCAGGTCCAGATCCTGCCGCACGGCCGCCAGCGTGCGTGCGCTGGCGTCGGCGATGAAGGTGGCCAGGTTGGGCAGGACGTCGTTGTAGCGGGTCAGTTTGGTGACGTCGCCGAATTCGTTGCGCTCGTAGCCGGTCACATAGCCCATGGCGTCGACGTCGTAGCGCACGCGGCCCAGCTTGTCGTAGACCTTGTAGCTGGTGGCGCCGCCAACGTCGGTGTTGGCGACGGCGTTGCCCAGCATGTCGTAGGTGACGTTGACGCTGTGGGTGGCGGCCGCATCTTCGGTGCGGCCGGTGGCGTCGGCCGTGGCCGCCGCGTTGTAGACGGCCAGTGCCGGTTGCGTGGTCCGCACCTGATGGCCGACCAGGTCATAGGCATAGCTGGTGGTTCGCGCCTGTGCCGTGTTCTTGGCTTCGGTGCGAGAAATCAGGTTGCCCAGCGCATCGTACACATAGCTCGTGACCAGCGCGGTGAGTGGTCCCGCCGTGCTCGCATCGGAACCGGTCGGGTAGACGTTGACGGCCGGTGCGGTTTCGGTGAGCACGCGGCCGGCGCCGTCGTAGGTATAAGTCCAGACGTTGTTCAGCTGGTTGGTGTAGGTGAGCTTGCGGCCCAGCGCGTCATAGGTGTATTTTTCGACGAAGCCCAGCTTGTCGGTGACGCTCATGACGTTGCCTTGCGCATCGTAGGCGTAAACGGCGCCGCGCGCGCTGGCGGCCACCGACGCCGACGCGACCGCAGCGGTGAGCGTGGCCAGCTTGTTATCGGCATGCGGCACCAGGCTCGGATATGTCAGACGCTGCGTAACGCGGCCCAGGGTGTCGTAGCGGTTTTCCGTCAGGTAGCCGGCGCCGTCGATGGTAAAACGCAGGCGCTGATTCTGGTCGTAGACGTAAGTGATGACGCGGTCGTCTCCGCTGTTGGGCAATTGGTTCTGCACGCTGGTGGCGCGCTCGCCAACCAGCGGCGAGCTGACCAGAGCGGCGTTGATCGGCGTGGCGTAGCGCACGATGGCCGCGACATTGCCCTGGGCATCATAGCGATGCTCGGTCACGCCGCCGAGACTGTCGATGTCGTATTGCGGACGGTTGTCCAGATCGTACACAGTGCGGACGACGCGGTCGTCCGCGCGGTTCGCGCCCAGGACGCTACTTTGAATCAGGTTGCCTTTGGCGTCATACTGGAATGTGCTGACCGTGCCTTCCGCGTCGGTGCTACTGAGCAGGCGCCCGGCGCCGTCGTAGCTCGTCATGGTTGTAGTGCGGTCGCGCGCCGGATCGGTCACCGGCGCGGCGACAGGATAGACCGAAGCCGAGCTGGTCGTTGCCGCGGTGGCGTACTGGGTGGTGGCGCTGAGATTGCCGGCGATGTCGTAGCTGCGGCCGGTGATGGCCCACTGCACCTTGCCGTTAACAATGTTCTGCGTTACCGCTGTCGTCTTGACGCGGTTGGCGTTGTCATAAGTGTAGAAGGTGGTGGCGTCGCCCGCCGCCGTTGCCGCATAGGTCAGCAGCGTGGCACTCGCCGGCGCGGCGCCGGTGTAGGGCGTGGCGTAGGCAGTGGTGGCGCTCAGGTTGCCCAAGGCGTCATAAGTGTTGCGGACCACGGACCAGTTACGGACATCGGACTCGATGCGGGCCACCGTCCCGCTGCGCCCGCCGGTCGGGGTGGGGGTGTTCTGCGCGGTGGCGGTGGCAGCCAGGCGGTTGGCGCTGTCATAGGCGTAGACGACAATGCTGTCCGATCCGCTCGGGGTTGCAGCGGCGGCGACGGGATAGGCATCGGCGGTCGGCAGCAGCGTCGCGTAAGCGGTATTCCTGATCAGGTTGCCATTGGCGTCGTAATCCTTCTTGGTCACCGACCACTGCACCTTGCCGTCGGCGACGCCTTCGGATTGCATCTGGGTGGTCACCAGGCCGCGCGCGTCATAGAAGAAGCGTTGATGGCTGTCCTGCGCCGGATCGGCTTGCCCTGGATCGGCCAGCAGCGTGTTGAGGTTGGCCGACGTGATCGTGAAATCCACCGGCTTGGCGTAGGTAATGCGGTCGGTGAGCTGGTTCAGGGCGTCATACGTGTAAGCCGTCAGGCTGCCGCCGGCGGTCAGCGTGGCCTTGAGGCGGCCGTCGAGGTCATAGAAGTTACGCCCGCCGGGATTGGTCGCCGCAGACGGCACATTGGCGTTGGGGACGCTCTGCTGTTCGGTGGCGTCGACTTGGCCGAAGGCGTCATAATGCGTGGTGCTGCGGTTGCCCATGGCGTCGACGACGGCGGTCTGGTGGCCGTCGCCGTCGTACTCGTAGCGTGTCACGCTGTCGGCGCCGCTTGAGGCCAGATGCGCTACCACGGCGGCGATGGCGGCGTCGTTCTGCCCACCGTTCAGGCCGCTCAGGGTGGCGGCGTCGATGCGGGCGCCGTAGCTGGTCTTGCGGTCGACCTGGCCGAAGACGGTATAGGTCAGGCCGGTTACCTCGCCGGCGGCGTTGATGGTGTAGATCGGCTTGCCCTGCGCATCATAATAATAGAGGGTCTTATTACCGAGCGGATCGGTGGCGCTGAGGCGCAGGCCGTTCCCATTGTAGGTGTAGTGGGTGGCGTAACGTTGCCAGATGCCCTCGACCTGTGTCGCCGTAGCGACATCCAATGCGGCGACGCCCTCCGCACTCAGTTCGGCGGTGAGGTTGCCCTGGAGGTCGTAGCGCTCTTGCCGCGCGCGCGTGGTGCCGCTGCCGACACGGGTTTCGGTCAGCCTGCCCAGCTTATCGTAGGCGTAACGGGTGACGAGGCCGCCGGGCGCGGTTTCCGTTTCCAACTGGTTGCGCGTGGTGTAAGTGTAGCTGGTCACCAGGTCGACGCTGTTGTTGACGGAGAAGCCGAGGTCGGCCATTTTGGCCGCATTGGGGTTGGTGACGGCAACCCCGTAATGGCGGCGGCTCATGACGTTGCCGTTGAGGTCGTACTTCAGTTCGGTCAGATAATTGGCGTTGTCGAGCGTGCCGGCCAGTTGGCCCTCGAAGTTGTAAAAATAGCGTTCGTGGCTGGCAATACCGCCAGCTTGGGCAAGCACTGTCGATAACGCTCCGCTCTGCGCCGCAGCGCTCAGCTGGTTGATGTGCTGGATCGTCTCGATCAACCGTCCCATGGCATCGAAACGCCGCTCGGTGACATAGCCGGCCGGATCGATCTGTGTGACCAGATTGCCGTCGGTGTCATAGAAGTTACGGGTGATCTGATCGTTGGCGGCGATTTTCTCGGCCACGCTGGTCGGCACGTTGTTTCCGGCCAGCGGCGCCAGATCGACGCGGGTGGCGCGGTGGTTCACCCTCAGTACGCGGGAGGCATGATCGTACTCATAGCTGGTCAGCGCACCGGTAGGATCGACGCTTTGGGACAAACGACCGGCGCTGTCGTAGACGTCCCAGGTGCTGCGGTTGTTGGCGTCGGAGGCATCGGCGCCCAGATCGGCGACGCTGAGTTCGCGCCAGTTGCCATTGGCGTCGCGCAGTTGTGCCACGTTGACCGGACGCGCGTACTGGATCGTGCGTGTGATCTGGTTGTCGGCGTTGTAGTAATACGCCGTCAGGTTGCCGTTGGTATCAATCTTCGCACTCTGGCGGCCGGCGGCGTCATACAGAAAGTACGTGCTGCCGTCCGGGCCGTTGCTTTGCCGCAGGCGGCCGTCGATGTCGTAAAAGTTCCGGGCGACCGACAGCACGGCGCCGTTTGCATCGGCATGGCTCGTGGTGGTGAGGTTGCCGGCGGCGTCGTAGCTGGTCTGGGTGACCAGGCCGTTGGCGAGCGTCAGCTGGCGGCGGTTGTTTGCGTCGTCGTAGGTAGTGAGGCTGACGTTGCCCAAGGCGTCGGTCACCGTCAGTTGCCGACCCAGGCCATCGTAGGTGTAGCTGGCGCTGGTTTTGGTGTTGCCGTCTATCGATTGCAGCAATTGGCCATGCGCGTCGTAGACATACTGTCGGGTGGTGACGGTGGCAGGAGCGATGACGATTGGCGCGCGCGTGGTGATATTGCTGACCGTGATGGAGTTGGTCGCGCCTGCGACGCCGCCGGCGGCACTCGGACCATTATAGGTGGAGGCTCCGAGGCGAAGCGTTGCGCCAGGGGAGAAGGTAAGGTCGAGTCTCGTCGCCTTCGAAGGGTCAGCGCCTTTTTTATAGACCTTGATATAGCTTTGGCCGTTCGTTTGGGTGGCCACTTGCACGGTGTAGGTCGTATTGGGCTCGGCGGGCCCAAAGGGGTAACTATAGGCGCCGCCGGAACCAGTCTGGGACCGGAGTTCAATGCCATTGATGTCGAAATAGACGCGCAAGCTTTGGGCATTGGATGGGGCGCTGCTACTGTCGAGTCCCATGCTGAGCAAGGAAGCTGTTATTTTTGCTGGTGTCGTCACGTCGAACTGCAGATCGGTACCAAGCGGCAGACTTGGCATACCGCTGAGGGAAGGGCTGGAGACCGTGCTCGTTCGGGTCGAGGTGAAAACCAAGTTATTACTGTTGCCCGCAATACCGGTTGGTAACGTGGCGGGCATTGTGGCCGCCGTCGCTGGCGGGCGCGTGCTGACGTAGCTGCTGGTTTTGCTGACTAGACCACGTGCGTCATAGCTGTAATCGGTGCGGCTAACGGTCGAAGTAACTGGCAATGCGGCAGCCCAGTTGATCAATGCCATCTGAGTGAAAGCGGTACCGGCCGGAAGCTGAGCATCGGCATATTCCATTGCGCTCAGGCGTAGCCCGTTGTCGTCATAGGTGTACTCTCGAACGCGCCCTGTTGGGCTGACCACAAAACGCAGTTCATCGTGACCATTGTAAACATAGCTCGTGGTCAGGGCGGGTGGGGACGGCTGTTGAACCGTCGCGACATTCCCCTCCGGCCATCGTGTTTCACTCAGCAGATTATTACTGACCGGGTCGTAGCTACGGGTGATAACGTCGCCGGCAGGATTAGTTTCCATGACGCGATTTCCGTTGGCGTCGTAGCTGTATGAGGTGGTCTGATTGCGTGCATCTGTCACGCTGAGGACATTGCCCTTGGCGTCATAGCTGAATGTGGTGACTTGGGCTGGAGCCGTGCCCACGGCCGGCGCCGTGACGCTGAGTAGCTGACCGGTAGCATCGTAGGTATACACGCTGCGATTGCCCAGTGGATCGGTCACCGTGGTCTGCCCTGCGGCATAGGCGAACAAGGTGGTCTGGCCCAGCCCATCTTGAACGCTGGCGATCTTCGATACGCCGCCGACCTGGACATAGGTGAACGACAGCGTCGTCCCGTCGCTTTGAGTCACACGGGCAACTTGGTTGCTGGCGTTGTCGCTATAGCTGTAGGTCGTGGTGTAGACCTTACCATCAGCAATGCTATTGTCGTCAGGCGAAAGGTCGGTGATGACTTGAGTAAGACGGTGTAGGTTGTCGTATGCGTAATGGGTACGCGTGGTGGCACCGGTATCGCCGAAAGTTTGTATTTGGCTCAGGTCGTTGTTAGTGTCGTATTCGAAAGTGGCTAGGGCATCTCCTGCACCGACGATTGCGGTCAGGCGGCCAAGGTCGTCGTACTGATAAGCATAATAGTTATAGCGCTCGAAATCGCCTCTGAGGAAAATACGGCCACCATCTTCAAGAGCGTCGTAGATCTCGCGGAAGCTAGGATCGTCGCGGCTGTCAGCTGCCCATTTCCAGCTATGGTCATACTCGTTATCATTCATGGTCAGATAGTGGTAGCCGCCAGCGCCATCGGAACTGACATAACTGCCTAATGTGACGTCAAACGTATAGAGCGCCGCGCTGCCGTCGCCATCAATCCGGGTGACTGTGCTGCCTGCGGTGTTGGCGGTACCCGTCAAGTTGGTGATCTGCTTGACCAGTCCCATACTCCAACTGTTGCCATTGCCGTCGTTGTAACTACCCTGTGCATTGTAGGTACGCGTCATCGCTATATTGCCGGCGATGGAGGCGACGAAGTCGTCTTGATCCTGAAGCACCAGATTACCAGTGGCGACGTTGACATACGCCGCTTCCTTGCTGTTGCCCAGGTTGGCATTGCCAAACACCCCCAACTGTCCCAGGGTTGCGCCCGAACCCGTTGCCAAGCCAAGACCATTTCCGCTAACAATCGCTACCATTCGTATTCTCTCGCCTGAATGCGGCATATGCCGCGTTTGTCTATTGGGGCAACTGTCCATGACGCCCGTTCTAAACAATGTATCCAGGGATTTTTAGAGAAGTTTAGGGAAATCTTTCTCAGACACGCGGCCGCGTCGGCTGGCCTCTTGGTCCGCCACTTTCCTGACCCGGAAATCAGGATTTCCTGATAGTGATATTGCTCTGAAATTACTATAATTTCTTATTTGCAATATAAGACTGGCCGTGCGCTGGCAGGGATGAACCATGAGCCCCGGAGATTCCAATAAAACGGACTATATCCCGCTGGATCGGCATATCAAGTCCATCTCCCGTTACTACCTGGGCACACTGGTTGCGGTGATCGTCATCGTGCTGATGATTTATGCCGCGATGCAGGTGGTGCTTGAACGGCATTCGGTACAGCAGAGCATCAGCTTCCTCACCAGTAACCAATTCATCGAATTCCAGCAGCTCAAGGGGACCGCGCGGGCATTGATGCGCGGCTCTACCACCGACGTGGTTCCAGACAACGTGCTGAACCACATGATTGACGACCTCAATCAGCAAATCGCCAAAATCCGCGACACCAGCGCCCAGCTATACCGTCTGCGTCTCCAGCTTGACAAGGACACCAAGCCGAGCGACCTCGATCTTCGTCTCGGCAGCTTCATCGACCGGGCCGAAAAACTGGGCAAGTTCAGCAATGACATCCGCAGCCGGCATTATTCGTTTTGGGGACCGATTGATTTCGCCGCCGCCTCCGACGGCGCCATCATGCGCGGCTTTCAACTGGAGGTGGCGCAGTCGTTCGGCAAGAGCCAGGAGAGCATCGTCGCGGCCAAGCGCATCAGTGCCTTGCTGATCCTGTCGCTGCTGGTCGCGCTCTGCCTGGTCGGCGCGCTGGTGATTCTGCCGCTGCTCAGGAAGCTGCGCACCGAGAACACCAAGAAGGAAGCCTTCGAGCGCGAACTCTCGGTGCTGGTCAACAAAGACAGTCTGACCGGCCTGTGCAATCGCCGCTCGTTCAATCAACAGCTGAGCCGGCTGGTCCAGTCCGTCCATACGGGTGACGGCGATCCGGCCCCGGCCCCCTTCGCGCTGCTGTTGATTGATCTGGATGATTTCAAGGCCGTCAACGACACCTTCGGCCATCAGACCGGCGACCGGCTGTTGGTCGAGGTGGCGCAGCGCATCGCCGCCAGCCTGGTGGCCGGCGCGGTCGCGGCGCGGCTGGGCGGCGATGAGTTCGCGATCCTGGCGCCCGGTCTTGCGGATAACGCGGCGGTCGAGGCGCTGGTCGCGCGCGTACGCGCGCAGCTGGCCGTGTCGTTCGCCTTCGAAGGGCACACCCACCGCATCTGTGCCAGTATCGGCGGCGCCATCTTCCCTGATCACGGCGCCGATGGCAAGGCCCTCATCCGCTGCGCCGATCTGGCGCTGTATGCCGCCAAAACAGAGCGCAACAGCCAGGTCATTTTCAACGCGGCGCTCATGGCCGACCGCCTGGCGGAAAGCCAGCTGCGCGCCGGCCTGTACCAGGCGGTGGAGGAGGGCGAGTTCCTGGTGTATTACCAGCCCAAGATCGACATCCGGACCGGCCGGCACCTGGCGTTTGAAGCGCTGGTGCGCTGGCGCCATCCGCAGTTAGGCATTCTGCTGCCGGGACGCTTCCTGCATCTGCTGGACACGGCGCCCTTGATGACAGCGATGACGGAGATTGTCGTGAACCGGGTGGCGCACGATATCCGCGTTTGGCGTGATGCCGGCCTGGAGTTTGGCAGCGTGGCCATCAATCTGCCGGAAACCACCCTCATTTCCGATGCCGGCTACACCATGCTGAGCAACGCGGTGCAGCGCCACGCGATCGAATGGCACGATCTCGCGATCGAAATCACCGAAGACGTGTTCGTGAACAAATATGCCAAGCAAATCCTGGCGACCGTGCTCAAGCTGCGTGATCGGGGCGTGTCGATCGCCCTCGACGATTTCGGCACCGGTTTCGCCTCGCTGACCAATCTCAGGAATTTCCATTTCGATGACATCAAAATCGACCGCAGCTTCGTGTCCGAAATCGGCAAGGACGTCAAATCGGAGCAGATCATCAAGGCCATGATCAATCTCGCCGCCAATCTCGGCAAGCGCTGCGTCGCCGAGGGCGTGGAGACGGAAGAGCAGGTGCTGTTCTTGCAGCAGGCCGGCTGCGCCATTGCGCAGGGCTATTTCTTTGCACAACCGCTGCCATTCGAGGTCGCCACGCCAGGCCTGGCGTCCGCCCTGGCCATCTCATGACGAGGAAGACCATGAGCACACGCAGATCCTCCATGCGCGCAGCCCGCGCGACCTTGATGCTGGCGATCTGTTGCATGCCACTTGCCCGCGCCCAGCAGCCATCCGCGCCGTCGGTGGAGGTCGCGCATTACTGGGTTTCGCCCAGCGAGCGCAAGGCCCTCGACGTCTATCGCAATGCCTGGCAAGGCTTGGGCGGCAAATGGTTCGATCTCCCTTCGAAAAACAAGCTGGCCGAAGTGAACATGGCCACCGACATGATCGCCAACGGCTATCCGCCGGCGGTGATCCAGTGGAACGCCAATCGGGAAAGCATGGAGCTGGCGTCGATGGGGGTGATCCAGGATATCGAGGATGTCGCGGCCGCCGACCACTGGCGCGATTTCCTGCCCAAGAACCTGGTGAATCACATCAGCTACAAGGGGCACATTTATTTCGCGCCGGTCGATATCCATGCCGAAAACTGGGTCTGGACCAACAAGCAGATCTTCGATCAGTTGAAACTGCCGGTGCCGACAAGCTGGGACGGCGTGCTGGCCAGCGCCGCCAAAATCAAGCAGGCCGGCTACACCCCCATCGCGCTCGGATCGGGCGCGTGGGAAATCTCCCTGCTGTTCAATGACATTGTGTATGCCGTCTACGGCCCCGACGGCTATAACCGCTTGCTGGCCGGCGGCGATTCGAATGCCGCCATGGAGCCGGCGATGCTCAAGGCGCTGGACATCCTGCGGCGCTTAAGCGCTTTTGTCGATCCGGCCCGGGGTGGCAAGACCTGGGTCGACGCTACGCTCTCGGTCGGGCGTGGTCGGGCCGCCATGCAGTTCATGGGCGACTACGCCAAGGGCGAGCTGGAACAGGCCGGCCTGAAAGTCGACAAGGATTTCCGGTGCAGCCTGGCGCCGGGGACGAATTCGATCTATTTTGTCGTGATCGACGCTTTCGCGTTCCCGGTCTCCAACAACGAACAGGTGCGTCGCTCCCAGCGGCTGTTCGCGCGCCAGCTCATGAATGTCAACCACCAGCTGGCATTCAACCGTATCAAGGGATCGATACCGCCACGGACCGATATCCAGCGCAGCCATCTCGACACCTGCGGCAAGATCGGCCTGGATCTGATTTCGCGCGAGCACGGCCAGGTGTTCGCGCAATCCATGTTGATGCCGCCGCAAATGTCGCAGGGCTGGATCGATATCGTGGCCGACTACTTCAACAACCCCAAAATCCCGCCCGCCACCACGCAGCGCCAGCTGGCGGAGGTGCTGTCGCAAAAATGAGCGAGGCTAGGTGCTGGCGTGGCGGGGCAGGGCCAGCAACCGCCCCGCAGCCGCGCGTGGCGTGGTCGCCGCACCGCCGTCGGCCAGCTTGAACTGGTTGACCACCCGCGCCAGTTTGCCGGCCTGCTCCCTGAGCGACTCGGACGCCGCCGCCGACTCCTCCACCAGGGCGGCGTTTTGCTGCGTCGCCTGATCCATCTGCGAGATGGCCTGGTTGACCTGGTCGATGCCGGCGGTCTGCTCCTGGCAGGCCACGCTGATCTCGCCCATGAGATGGGTGACGCGCTGGATCGCGCCCTCCACCTCGCGCGTGCTGGCCCCGGCTTGTTCAACCAGTGTGTTGCCGGCGTTGATGCTGATGACCGAATCATCGATCAGGGTCTTGATTTGTTTGGCCGCCGCCGCGCTGCGCTGGGCCAGGGTACGCACCTCGGAGGCGACCACGGCGAAGCCGCGTCCCTGCTCACCGGCGCGCGCCGCTTCCACGGCGGCGTTCAGCGCCAAAATATTGGTCTGGAAGGCGATGCCGTCGATGACGCCGATGATGTCGGCGATCTGCCGCGAAGACGCGTTGATGGCGCCCATGGTCTGTTCCACCTCGGCCACCACCGCGCCGCTCTTGCGGGCCAGCGCGGAGGCTTCCACGGCCAGCTGGTTGGCCTGCTGCGCGTTCTCGGCATTGTGCCGGACGGTGGCGGTCAGTTCGTCCATCGAGGCGGCGGTTTCCTCCAGCGAGCCGGCCTGCTCCTCGGTGCGCGCGGAGAGGTCGGCGTTGCCGGATGCGATCTGCTGGGAGGCGACGGCGATGGCTTCGCTGCCGCCGCGAATCTCGGCGACGGCGCCGGCCAGGTCCTGGCGCATGCTTCGCATCGCCGCCAGCATGCTGTCGTGGTCGTTCGGCCGGGTCGCCACCGTCATGCTCAGATCGCGCGACGCGATGCGCTTCACGATCTCGACGGCGTAGGCCGGCTCGCCGCCCAGTTCCTTCAGCAGCTTGCGGATGATCACCGCGCCAACACCGACGGCCAGCAGGCCGGCAAGCACCGAGATGATGCTCACCAGGACGGCCCCGGACTCGGCCCGTTCGATCAGCTTGTTGCCGATCTCGGTCATCAGCGACTCCTGGAAGGAAACCATGGTATCGAGCTCGGTGAAATAGGCGTTCTGCCGCGGCACGCCTTCGCTGAATAACAGGTCGATCGCCTGTTCCGGCGTGCCGCCCTCGATCAGTTTGACGATGCGTTCGGAGACATCGGTGTTGGCGTTGCGCGCCGCCGTTATCTGGGTGTAGATTTGCCGCGCCCGCGCGGTGTTGATCATCTTGTCGAGTTCAGCGAGGTGGCGGCTGGTGCTCTCGTTGGCCGCGCGCAGCTTGTCGAGGAATTTTTTCCTGTCCTCGGGCACCCGGGCCAGCGAGGCGTTGCGCAGATTGCGCGCCATCTCATTGACATCGCTCTTGACCTGCAATGCCAGCATGGCCTTGACGTGACGGTCGTTGACGATCTCGTCGGACATCCTGGCGCTTTCTTTCAAGCGCAGCACGCTGAGGACGGCAACCACGGCCAACAGCACGACCACCACGCCAAATCCCAATGTCATGCGCTTGCCGATTCCCATAAATGCGTCTCCTGATAATATTGAAAATAGTTTAACCAAGAGACCGCAGGGGCGATATGGGGTAATCCCTAAACTGCTGTAGTCAAATCACGTAGGTGTTTTCCGTCGGGAGGCTGCGCGCTGATTGGCCGCTTCCCCGGCCACTACGCGGCCGCATCGGCCTGATCGGAAAAATGCTCGAAGATCAGGCTGCGCAACCACTGGTTGCCCGGGTCGCGGTGATACTTCGCATGCCAGAACACATTGATGTCGATCGGCGTCCTGACCACCGGGTGCGGCACGTAGCGCAGCTTGAACGGCTGCACGCAGGCACGGGCAAAGCGTTCCGGCACGCTGGTGATCATGTCGGTGCTGCCGATGATGTGGCCGACCGCCACGTAGTGCGGCACCGTCAGCTTGACCTTGCGCTTGATGCCTTTGCGCTCGATGGTGGCGTCCATGTCGGCGTGGCCGGTGCCGGCCGCCACCACCACCACGTGATCGGCCGCGCAGAATTCATCGACCGTCATTTCCGCCTTGTCCAACGCATGGCCGGCGCGGAACATGCACACGTACTGCTGGTGGAACAGCCGGCGCTGGAAGAAGCCGGCCTTCAATTGCGGTAACAGGCCGATCGCCAGATCGACGTGGCCGGTTTCCATCTCGTCGCGCAGGTTGACCGCCGTATTGCGCACCGAGCTGATGGTCACGTTCGGCGCCACCGTGGCCAGCAAGACCATCAGCCTGGGCAGGAAGTAAATCTCGCCGATGTCGGTCACTCCCAGCGTGAACTTGCGATTGCTGGTCAGCGGATCGAAGCTTTGCTTGTCGTTGAGCGAACTGTGGATGGTGCTCAAGGCATAAGCGATCGGTTCGGCCAGCTGGTTGGCGTACGGTGTCGGCTCCATTCCCTTCGAAGTGCGCTGGAACAGCTCGTCGCCCAGCAGCAGGCGCAGGCGCTTGAGGGCGTTGCTGACCGCCGGCTGGCTGAGGCCCAGCTTTTCCGCCACCACCGACACCCGCCGTTCCATCAGCAGCTGATGGAACACCAGCAGCAAGTTCAAGTCGACGTCTTTTAGTTCCATAAAGTAATATTCATTTGAGTGATTTTATTCATTCACCAGATTCTATATATTTATATTACCTCAGTTCCTATACTCGTCAAAAATAGAACGACGAGACATGGATCGCATGATGGAACTGATCGTACAACCGCTGGGCCAAAGCGTGCCCGTCACCGCCGGCGACAATCTGCTGGCGGTCCTGCGCGAACACAATATCCCGATTTCCTACAGCTGCACGGCTGGCCGTTGCGGCACTTGTCGCTGCAAGGTGCTGGAAGGGCGGGTGGTGGAATCCGGGCAGGAAGCCAAGATCACCAACCCCAACGAAGGCCAGTACGTGCTGGCGTGCATGAGCACCCTGAACGAAAGCTGCGTGATCGAAGTCCCCGAGCCCGACGAGATCGTCACCCATCCGGCGCGGATCGTGAAGGCCGAGGTGGTCTTCATCGAGGATGCCACCCACGACATCAAGCGCATCGTGCTGCGCAGCGCCAAGCCGTTGTCGTTTTCGCCCGGCCAGTACGCGATGCTGCAATTCACTCCCGAACACGTCCGGCCTTATTCGATGGCCTGCCTGGACAGTGACGATTTGCTGGAATTCCACGTCCGGCTGGTGCCGGATGGCCGTGTGACCGGCTATATCGCCGAGCGCCTGAAAGTCGGCGACAGCGTGCGCGTCAGCGGTCCGATGGGCACGGCCTATCTGCGCCGCAAGCATGAAGGTCCGATGCTGTGCGTGGCCGGCGGCACCGGGCTGGCGCCGGTACTGTCCATCTTGCGCGGCGCGCTGGCGGCCGGCATGCGCAATGAGATCCATGTGTACTTCGGCGTGCGCTCGCCGGCCGACATCTACTGCGCCGACGAGCTGGCCAGCCTGGCGCAACGCCATTCCAACCTGCGGGTACGGATTATTGTCGCGATGGGCGTGCGCGATGGCGCTTACCGCCGCGGCTTGGTCACCGATGCCGTGGCCGAAGACTTGCCCAATCTCGAAGGCTGGCGCGCCTATCTGTGCGGCGCCCCGCCCATGGTCGATGCCGCCACGCTGCTGCTGCGCCGGCGCGGAATTCAACCGGAACACGTCTATGCCGACGCGTTCTATGCCAGTGCCACCTGATGGAGACCCAGATGAACCCGACTACCAGCGCCGCGGCGCCCGATCCAGCGCGCGAACAATTTTACCGCCGCATCGACCAGTATCACCTGACGCCCTTGTGGGAAGTGCTGGGGACGCTGGTGCCGAATGCGCCCCGTCCCAAACAGGTGCCGGCGCTGTGGCGCTACGCCGACGTGCGCGAACATGTGATGGCGTCCGGCCAGCTGATCACCGCCGAGGAGGCGGTGCGTCGTGTGCTGATTCTGGAAAATCCCGCGCTGCGCGGCCAGTCCTCGATTACGCAGTCGCTGTACGCCGGCTTGCAGATGATATTGCCGGGCGAGGTGGCGCCGGCCCATCGCCACACTCAGACCGCCTTGCGGCTGGTGCTGGACGGCGAGGGCGCCTACACCGCCGTCAACGGCGAGCGCACCACCATGCATCGCGGCGACTTCATCATCACGCCGGCCTGGACCTGGCATGACCACGGCAACCCGGGCGATCAACCGGTGGTGTGGCTGGACGGCCTGGATATCCCGCTGGTGCGTTTCTTCGACACCGGCTTCCACGAGCATGGCGATCACGCCAGCCAGGCCACCACGCGCCCCGAGGGCGATGCGCTGGCGCGCTATGGCAGCAATCTGTTGCCGGTGGACTTTCAGCAGCAGGCCAGCGATCCGACCAGGATCTTCGTCTATCCCTACGCGCAAACGCGCGCGGCGTTGAGCGCGATCGCCGCCGGCGGGCCGGCCGATCCCCATCTGGGCCACAAGATGCGCTATGTGAATCCGGCCACCGGCGCCTCGCCCATGCCGACCATCGGCGCCTACGCCCAGCTGCTGCCGGCCGGCTTCAAGACCGCGCCGTACCGCTGCACCGATGGCACGGTCTACGTTTGCCTGGAGGGCGCGGGCAGCGCGCAGATCGGCGAGGAGAGCTTCCATTTTGCGGAGAACGACGTGTTCGTCGTGCCGCCGTGGTACACGCTGACCCTGACCGCCGGCAGCGAAACCATCCTCTTCAGCTTCTCCGACCGTCCCGTCCAGCAGGCGCTGGGCATGTGGCGCGAAGAAAAGCGCTGATGCCACGCATAACCACCCATAACGACCATCGATTGGAGCCAACCATGCAATACGCCATCCCGCCAGCGGCCATCAACACCCTTGAAATTTCCGGCCAGGACGCCGTCTTCCCGGTCAACCGCATCTTCTGCGTGGGCCGCAATTACGCCGCCCACGCCATCGAAATGGGCAAGGACCCAACCCGCGAGGCGCCATTCTTCTTCATGAAGCCGGCCAACGCCGTGGTGCGCGCCGGCGCCGAGGCCGTCACCATCGCCTATCCGCCCAACACCGCCAATTATCATCACGAGATTGAATTGGTGGTCGCCATCGGCAAGGGTGGCGCCGATATTCCGGTGGAGCAGGCGCTGGAGCATGTGTACGGCTACGCGGTGGGCCTGGACATGACGCGCCGCGACCTGCAACTGGAAGCGCGCGACAAAGGCCGCCCGTGGGAATTCGGCAAATCGTTCTCGCAGTCGGCGCCGATCGGCCCGCTGCACGCGGCAAGCGCCATCGGCCATCCGCAGCACGCCGCCATCACGCTGAGCGTGAACGGCGCGCCGCGCCAGTCCTCGGATATCGACAAGCTGATCTGGTCGGTGGCGGAATCGATCGCCTATCTGTCGCGCTATGAAACGCTGGAGGCGGGCGACATCATCATGACCGGCACGCCGGAGGGCGTCAACGCGGTGGTGGCCGGCGACGAAATGCGCGGCGCCATCGCCGGCCTGGGCGAGATTGTGGTGCGGGTCGGCAAAGGGAAACATCATGAATAAGCATCCGGTCTTTCCGATCAAGCCGGCATGGGAGCAGGCCGGTTCCAGCCGGATTCCATTCTGGGCTTATACCGACAGCGATTTGTACAAGCGCGAACTGGAGCGCTTTTTCTACCAGAATCATTGGTGCTATGTCGGGCTGGAAGCCGAGATTCCCAACCACGGCGACTTCAAGCGCACCGTGGTCGGCGAGCGCTCGGTGGTGATGGTGCGCCGCGAGGACGGCGGCATCACCGTGGTGGAAAATGTCTGCGCCCATCGCGGCATGCAATTCTGCCGCGAGCGTCACGGCAACCGCAAAGAGCTGGTCTGCCCGTATCACCAGTGGAACTACAACCTGCAAGGGGAGTTGCAGGGCGTGCCGTTCCGCCGGGGCGTCAAGCAGGATGGCAAGGTCAACGGCGGCATGCCCAAGGATTTCAAGACCGAGGATCACGGCCTGACCAGACTGAAGGTGGCCACCCGGGGCGGCGTGGTGTTCGCCTCGTTCGATCATGACGTCGAACCGCTGGAGGACTTCCTCGGCCCGGAAATCCTGTCGTACTTCGACCGCTTGTTGAATGGCCGGCAGCTGAAGATCCTGGGCTACAACCGCCAGCGCATTCCCGGCAACTGGAAGCTGATGCAGGAAAACATCAAGGACCCTTATCATCCGGGCCTGCTGCACACCTGGTTCGTGACCTACGGCCTGTGGCGCGCCGATAACAAGTCGGCGTTGCGCATGGATGAGCACTTCCGCCACGCCGCCATGATCTCCACCCGCGGCAGCGGCGGCCAGAAGGCCGAGGTCACCGCCGGCGTGACCAGCTTCAAGGAAAGCATGGAGATCGAGGACAAGCGCCTGCTCGATATCGTGCCTGAGCCATGGTGGGGCGGCCCCACCGCCGTGATGATGACGGTGTTCCCGAGCGTGATCTTCCAGCAGCAGGTCAACAGCGTGTCGACCCGCCACATCCAGCCGAACGGCGAGGGTTCCTTCGATTTCGTCTGGACCCATTTCGGCTTCGAGGACGACACCGAGGAAATGACGCAGCGCCGCCTGATCCAGGCCAATCTGTTCGGCCCGGCAGGCTTTGTGTCGGCCGACGACGGCGAGGTGATCGAGTTTTCGCAGCAGGGCTTCGAGCAGAAGCCGTTCCACCGCGCGCTGGCGGAACTGGGCGGCCTGGAATGCGAGGACACCGAGCACATGGTCACCGAGACGCTGATACGCGGCATGTACAACTACTGGCGCAAAGTGATGGAGGTATGACCGTGAGCCAACCGCAAACCTATTTTGAGATCTGCCAGCTGCATGCGGCCTACAGCGCGGCGGTCGACAGCAACGACTGGGAGCGCTGGATCGCGCTGTTCACCGACGACTGCGAGTACAAGGTGCAGCCGCGCGAGAACCATGAGCGCGGCTTCCCGCTGGCCACGCTGGCCCTGCTGAGCAAGGGCATGCTGCGCGATCGCGCCTACGGCATCCGCGAAACGCTGTTCCACGATCCGTACTACCAGCGGCACGTGGTCGGCCAGCCATTGATCGTCAGCGACGATGGCGATCTTATCGTGACCGAAACCAATTACACGGTGTTCCGCACCAAGCTGAGCCAGGAAACCACGGTGTTCAATGCCGGCCGCTATCTGGACCGCGTCCGCCGCACCGCCGACGGCCTGCGGCTGGCCTCGCGCCTGTGCGTCTACGACACCGAGATGATCCCCAATTCTTTAATTTATCCAATCTGAGGCAGCCATGACGACACAACTTTGGACAGACGCGCTGGCGCAGGACGCCGTCCCGGACGAGGACGTCACGGCGGTCGAGGTACAGGGCCGCGAGCTGGCCTTCTACGGCGTCGGCGGCCAGGTCTACGCCACCGACAACATCTGCACCCACGGCCACGCGCGCCTGAGCGATGGTTTTCTGGAAGGCAGCGAAATCGAATGCCCTCTGCATCAGGGCAAGTTTGACGTGTGCAGCGGCAAAGCCATGTGCGCCCCGCTGACGGTGGACCTGCGGACCTACCCGGTCAAGATTGAAAACGGGCGCGTCTACGTCGACCTCGGCGACATCTGAACCACTAAAAAATCAACAGGAGACAAAAGATGAAAACGAAGAACGGTTGGGCAACCCTGGCGGTATGCGGCATGCTGTGCGCCGGCGGCAGTGCGATGGCGCAGGTCAAGCTGGGGCTGATGGCGCCGCTGACCGGCAGCCAGGCGGTGGTGGGACAGGATCAGGTGGATGGCTTCATGCTGGCGCTGGAACAGTCCGGCGGCAAGCTGGGCGGCCAGGCGGTGCAGGTGTTCAAGGAAGACGACCAGCTCAAGCCGGAAATCGGCAGCCAGGCCGTGCGCAAGCTGATCGACAAAGACCGGGTCGACGCCATCGTCGGCCTGAGCTTCTCGAATGTGATGATGGCCAGCCTGAAAAGCCTGACCGAATCGGGCACGGTGGCCATCCTCACCAATTCCGGACCGTCGCCGGTGGCCGGCGCCAGCTGCGCGCCGAATATCTTCTCGGTGGCCTGGCAGAATGATGGCGCCGCCGAAAGCATGGGCAAATACGTGCAGGACAAGGGCATCAAGCGGGTCTACCTGATGGCGCCGAACTACCAGGCCGGCAAGGACATGCTGGCCGGCTTCAAGCGCTACTTCAAGGGCGAGGTGGTGGACGAGGTTTACACCCAGGTTGGCCAGTCCGACTATTCTTCCGAAATCGCCCAGCTGCAAGCCGCCAAACCGGACGCCGTGTTCGCGTTTTATCCGGGCGGCATGGGCGTCAACTATATCCGCCAGCTGAGCCAGGCCGGCATGCTGGCCAAGCTGCCCAACTATTCCGTGTTCACGGTGGATGGCGTCACCATGCCGGCGCTGCGCGACGCCGCCGTCGGTGCCACCTTTGGCGCCATGTGGGACGCCGCGCTGGACAATCCCGAGAATCGCGCCTTCGTCGCCGCCTTCACGGCAAAGTACAAGCGTGTGCCGAGCGAATATGCGGCGGCCGCCTACGACGCCGGCCGGCTGTTGCATGTCGCGCTCGGCAAGCTGCAAGGGAAGGTTGGCGACAAGCGCGCGCTGGCCGCGGCCGTCAAGGCTTCCGGCGACCAGTTCCGTTCGGTGCGCGGACCGTTCAGCTTCAACAAGAACAATCTGCCGATCCAGAACTATTACGCCTTCCAGGTGGTGAAGGAGGGCGGCGCGGCGGTGGTGAAGAACGTCGGCACACCGCTGACCCAGCACCGCGACGCCTACGCCGCCCAGTGTCGCTTGCCTTGACGGAGCGGATCATGAGCATGAGTCTGCTATTGACCCAGCTGCTGAATGGCTTGCAGCTCGGGGTCCTGTTGTTCCTGCTGGCGGCCGGGCTGACGCTGGTGTTCGGCATCATGAGCTTCGTGAATCTGGCCCACGGCTCGCTGTACATGCTGGGCGCCTATTTCGCGGCCAGCGCCTACGCCCACACCGAGTCGTTCGGGCTGGCCTTGCTGGCCGGGGTGGGCGGCTGCGTGGCGCTGGGTTTTGTGCTGGAGCGGCTGGCGATTGCGCGGCTGTACCGGCGCGATCACCTGGACCATGTGCTGGCCACCTTTGGCATGGTGCTGTTCTTTAACGAGCTGGTGCGCATCGTCTGGGGGCCGCAGCCGTATTTCCTGCCGGTGCCGGCTTTCCTGGAAAGCACGGTCGACCTGCTCGGCATCAGCTACCCGTCGTACCGCTTCGCCATCATCGTGGTCGGCCTGCTGGTGGCCTTGGGCGCGCATTTGCTGATGCATAAAACCCGGCTCGGCATGCTGATCCGCGCCGGCGCCACCAATCCGGGCATGGTCGCCGCGCTGGGCGTGGATATCAAGTTGCTGAATGCCTTGCTGTTCGCGCTGGGCTCGGCGCTGGCCGGCCTGGCCGGCGTGATGGCGGCGCCTATCCTGTCGATCCAGTCGGGGATGGGCGAACCGGTGCTGATCACCACGCTGGTGGTGATCGTCATCGGCGGCATCGGCTCGATCAGCGGCGCCTTTTATGCGGCGCTGATCGTCGGCGTGGCCGACACGCTGGGCCGCGCTTTCCTGCCATCCTTGTTGCGCGAAGTCGCCAGCCGCGAGGTGGCCAATGCGGCCGGTCCGGCGCTGGCCTCGATGCTGATTTATGTGTTGATGGCGCTGGTACTGGCCGTCCGTCCGCAGGGACTGTTCCCTGCCGGGAGAAACTGATGTCCTCCATATTATCCAAGCCAGCGACGCTGGTTCCCGTGCTGTTGATGGCGGCGCTGGCCGCGGTGCCGTTGGCCGCCCAGCTTGCCGAACAGCCGTTTTACCTGGCCTTCTTCGCGCGGATCATGATTTATGCGATCGCGGCCAGCGCGCTCAACCTGGCGCTGGGCTTTGGCGGCCTGGTCAGCCTTGGCCATGCCTTGTTCCTGGGACTGGGCGCTTACAGCGTGGCGATTCCCGCCTTCCATGGCGTCGATAACGGCTGGCTGCACCTGCTGTGCTGCGTAACGGTATGCGGTCTGGTGGGACTGGTGACCGGCGCGGTCAGCCTGCGCACCTCCGGCATCGGCTTCATCATGATTACGCTGGCCTTCGCGCAAATGGGTTATTTCGTGTTTGTCAGCCTCAAGCAGTACGGTGGCGACGATGGCACCACCATCGCCGCCACCAGCAAGTTCCTCGGCGCCGACCTGGGCCAGGCCGGCACGGTGTATTGGGTGGCCTTCGGCCTGCTGGCGCTGGTGCTGTGGTGGATGGCGCGCCTGCGGGTGGCGCCGTTCGGCATGGTGCTGCGCGGCGCGCGCCAGAATCCGCGCCGCATCGACGCCATCGGCCTGCGTGGCAAGCGCTATCAGTTGGCGGCGTATGTGCTGTCGGCGGTGCTGTGTGGCGTGGCCGGCATGCTGCTGGCCAACCTGACCGCGTTCGCCTCGCCGTCGACGCTGACCTGGATGATGTCCGGCGATCTGATCGTGATGATCGTGCTGGGCGGTATCGGCACGGTGGCCGGCCCTTTGCTGGGGGCGCTGGCTTTCCTCGGACTGGAGGAGTTGCTGAAGATGCTGACCGAGCACTGGATGGCCGTGTTTGGGCTGTCGATTGTACTGATCAGCGTGCTGGGCAAGACCGGTCTTGTTGGGCTGCTGGAGAGCTGGGGCACGCGCGTCGTGCGCCGCACGCCGGTGCCACCGCCTGCCACGGCCGCGCTGCCGGCGGGAGAGCACCCATGAGCGCGCTCCAGACCTCGGCGCTGGTCAAGCGCTATGGCGGCATCCTGGTGACCGATAACGTGTCGCTGGATATCCGCCCGGGCGAGCTGCACGCCATCATCGGCCCGAACGGCGCCGGCAAGACCACGCTGATCAATCAGCTGTCGGGCGAGCTGGCATCCAACAGCGGCGCCATTCATTTCAACGGCGAGGACGTGACCGGATTGCGGATCGACCAGCGCGCCCGCCGCGGCTTGCTGCGCTCGTACCAGATCACCTCGATTTTCGAGCCATTTACCGTGCGCGAGAACGCCACCCTGGCGGCACTGGGCGCGCGCGAACATGGTTTCCGCTTCTGGCAGCCGCTGCTGGGGCGCCGCGATCTCGCGCAACAGGCCGACGAGGCATTGGCTGCCTGCGGGCTGGCCGCGTTGTCGGAAACCCTGGCCGGTGATCTGGCGTACGGCCAGCGCCGCCAGCTGGAGCTGGCCATGGCGCTGGCCGCCAGGCCGAGATTCCTGCTGCTGGACGAGCCGATGGCCGGCATGAGCGCGCAGGAGTCGCAGGCCGTGGTGCGCATGTTGGCGGGACTCAAAGGCCAGTACGCCATCCTGCTGATCGAACACGACATGGACGCGGTGTTCGCGCTGGCCGACCGCATCTCGGTGCTGGTGTACGGCAAGGTGATCTTCACCGGTACGCCGGATGAGATTCGCGACCATCCCGAAGTCAAGGCGGTTTATCTGGGAGAGGAGGGCATCGAAGCATGAGCACCTTGTTGAATATCGACGGCTTGCAGGCCGCCTACGGCCATGCCCAGGCCCTGTTCGGGGTATCGATGGCGGTGGAAGACGGCCAGGTCGTCACGCTGCTTGGGCGGAATGGCATGGGGCGCTCGACCACCATCAAGTGCCTGTTCGGCCTGTTGACCGCCAAGGCTGGAAGCATCGCGTTTGGCGGCCAGCCGCTGGCGCGCATGGCATCGCACCAGATCGCGCGGCTGGGCCTGGGGCTGGTGCCGGAAGGACGGCAGATTTTCCATGACCTGACGGTGGAGGAAAACCTGGTGGCCACCGCCCGCGCGCCGCGCGCCGGCAATCCGCTGGCGCCCTGGACCTTGCAGCGCGTGTATCGCCTGTTCCCGCGCCTGCAGGAGCGGCGCGCCAATCTTGGCTGGCAATTGTCCGGCGGCGAGCAGCAGATGCTGGCGATCGGGCGCGCGCTGATGACCAATCCGCGCCTACTGGTGCTGGACGAGGCGACCGAAGGGCTGGCGCCCATCATCCGCACCGAAATCTGGAACGCGCTGGCGGCATTGAAGCGAGAAGGACTGTCGCAAATCGTGATCGACAAGAACATCGGCGCGCTGCTGAAGCTGGCCGATCGCCACTACGTGCTGGAGCGGGGCGCCGTGGTGTGGGACGGCGATTCCGATCAACTGCGCGCCAGGCCGGAAATCATTCATCAATACCTTGGAGTTTAAACATGGCAGAACGGGTCCTCCATAATTATTTTCGCAGTTCATCCGCATATCGCGTCCGCATCGCGCTCAACCTCAAAGGACTGGCCTACGAGTATACGCCGGTGCACCTGAACCGCAACGGCGGGGAACAATTCGCGGCGCCATTCGCGGCGCTCAACCCGCAGCGGCTGGTGCCGGTGCTGAGTGAGCGGGGCGTCGACATCAGCCAGTCGCTGGCGATCATCGAATACCTGGATGAGCAATACCCGCAACATCCGCTACTGCCCGCAACGGCGGCCGATCGTGCCTACGTGCGCCAGTTGTCGCTGGCGATGGCCTGCGATATCCATCCACTCAACAACCTGCGCGTGCTGAAATACCTTTCCGGCCCGATGAGGCAGGCCGACGACGTCAAGCAAGCGTGGATCGCGCACTGGACCAAGGCCGGGCTGGATGCGCTGGAACAGGAGTTGGCGCGCGCACCGCAACGCGGCCGCTTCTGTTTCGGCGACACGCCCACCATGGCGGACTGCTGCCTGGTGCCGCAACTGTTCAACGCGCAACGCTTCAACATCGATCTTGCGCCTTACCCGACGCTGCGGGCGATTGATGCCGAATGCCAGAAGCTGGAAGCATTCGCGCAAGCCCATCCCGCGCGCCAACCCGACGCCGAATAAGCGGCGTTATCAGCAATTCCAAAACATAACAAGGGAGACAACTATGAAATATGCGATTCAAGGCGCGGCGGCAGCGCTGGCTGTCATCAGCGCCGGCCAGGCCATGGCACAAAGCACGGTGACGGTTTACGGGCTGCTGGACGAAGGCATCGTGCACACGACCAATGCCGACGCCGCTGGCCATTCCATCACCAAAATGCCGAGCCTGACCGGCTCATTCCCTTCGCGCATCGGTTTTCGCGGAACCGAGGACCTGGGCGGCGGTTTGCAGGCGGTCTTCACGCTGGAAGCTGGCCTGCTGCTCGATACCGGCGGCCTGAGCCAGGGCAACCGCCTGTTTGGCCGCCAGGCCTCGCTTGGCCTGAAAGGAGACTTCGGCACGCTCACCATAGGCCGCCAGGTCAATATGACCTTCATGGCGACGCTCAAGTCGGATGTACTGGGACCGAACCTGTTCTCGATCAGCAGCATCGATCCTTACATCCCGAATGCCCGCAGCGACAACGCGATTGGCTACTATGGCAGCTTCAATAACGTGGTGGCCGGCGCCACCTACAGCACCGGGCGCGACAATTCGTCGGCCGGCGGTCCGGGCGCCACCAACTGCGGCGGCGAGGTCGCGGGCAACGCCAAAGCGTGCCGGCAGGTGACCGGGTTGCTGGGTTACGAAACCCCGTCCTACGGCTTGAATGTCGCCTATGACATCATGTACGGCAACACGGGCGCGGCCAATGGCCTGACCAGCAGCAATAACAGCGACAAGCGCGTGATGTTGAACGGCTATGTGAAGGCGGGAGAGGCCAAGATAGGCGGTGGCGTCATGGACCGCAGCACGCACGCGGCCACGGGGCTGACCGAATCGGATCTGTATTACCTCGGCGTCAGCTATCCGCTGACGCCGGTGGTGACGCTCGACACGCAGCTGGCCCATCGCGACCAGAAAAACAGCGCCAATGACGTGACCATGCTGGTTGGCCGGCTGACCTATTACTTCTCGAAACGCACCGCCGTCTATGCTGCATTGGGCCGGATGAAGAATGGCGGCACCGCGGCGGTATCGCTGGACGCCGGCGGCACGGTGGGCGCCGGGAAAACGCAGAACGGCCTGTTGACCGGCCTGCGCCATACCTTCTGACTGTGTTTGATTCAAAATGCGGTTGGCGGCGTCGTTCTCCGGCCGACGCCGCCGATTTCCGACGCGGATAACTTTAAGTTATTCCAATAGAAAAATTCTTCAGTCGACACTTACCATTTCAGTTGGTTATCGTTGGTGAACACGAGAAGATTCCTATGAAAACAAAATCAACCAACATCCTCTTCAGGCAAGGTGCGCTTGGCCTGAACCTCACTACTGTCATTGTGCCGGTCGCATGCGCCGGCGAGATCCGCCGTCAATGGTGCTACTCGGTCGAGAGCGGCGGTTTTGCTCCGGAACCGGCTGGGACCACGGTGAGCCTGGGCCAGGCGTCCACCGATACGCTTGAGGTCAGCTGTGCCGAGCTGGGCTTCGATGGGTGCGTGCCCGCGCATTTCAGGGCGAATCTCAGGCACGCGGGCACAGGTGCTGCTCGATGAAGGTCTGCATTGCGGGAGCGGGCGCCATCGGTGGTCTGTTCGGAGCCCGGCTGGCGGCGGCGGGTGATGCGGAGGTCTGTGCGCTGGCTCGCGGGCAAACGCTGCAAGCCTTGCGGCAGCATGGCTGGCGCCTTCGCAGCGTCGACGGCTTGTTGCGGGCCCCGGTGCGCGCCAGCGACGACATGGCCGTATTGGGAACGCCCGACCTGCTGGTGATAGCCGTAAAAGGCCCGGCGCTGGCCGGCGTGGCGGCAGCTGTCGCGCCCTTCATCGGGCCGCAGACCCTGGTGTTGCCCACCATGAATGGCGTGCCCTGGTGGTTTGCCGGTGCGATTCCCGGCCTGGCCACCATGTCGTTCGACAGTGTGGACCCGGGCGGCGTGGTCACCCGTTGCATCCCTCAGCGGCAACTGGTGGGGGCGGTGGTGCATGCCAGCGCGTCGGTCGTGGAACCGGGGCTGATACAGCACAACATGGGGCGCGGGCTCGTCATTGGCCTGCCGGCCGGTGGACGCGACGCGCGGGTGCAGCGGTTGGCCGAGCTGTTTACCAATGCCGGTTTCGATGTCACGCACTCCGAGCGGGTGTGCTATGACATCTGGTACAAATTGTGGGGTAACCTGACCATGAATCCGCTATCGGCCATCACCGGCGCCACCGGCGACCGCGTACTGGCCGATCCGCTGGTGCGGCAGTTGTGCAGCGCCGCCATGAACGAGGCGGCGAACATCGGCGCGCGCATCGGCCTTGAGATCCAGCAGACACCGGAAGATCGCCACGTTGTGACGGAAAAGCTGGGCGCGTTCAAGACCTCGATGTTGCAAGACGCGGAAGCCGGACGGCCGCTGGAGCTCGATGGCATCGTCGGCATCGTGCGCGACATGGGCCGGCACCTTGGCGTGCCGACGCCCCATATCGACGCCATCCTCGGCATGACGCGTTTGTTCGGCCGCGTTCATGGTCTGTATCCCGATACCTGATTCGTCCGATAAACTGCCGGCTTCTCTCAAGCGCCGCCTCTTCCATAGCGATTTGATCGGCGGGACTCATCGACGCTTCACGTTGGCGAGGCCACGTCCGCGGTCATCGACCCCTCTGGTGCGCTGTGCGGCAGCTTCCTCCGGCAGCCTGAAGGTACCCACCACCACCGCCAGCTGTCTTGACTGCTCCTGCATCGAATCCGCTGCGGTGGCCGCTTCCTCCACCAGCGCGGCATTCTGTTGGGTCACCTGGTCCATCTGAATGATCGCGGCGCGGCCAGCACTGGCTAGCGAACCAGTCATCGCGGTGACGCAGCCTGGCCGGATTACGGTAGCATTAAAAAACGTGTCCAAAATAACTTGGCCGTTTGTGGCTGGCCGATTTACCGGCAGCGAGCAGCCGGCGAGGGCTAGCCAGAAAAGCGTTTGGCCCGGTTCCAAACAAAAAATCCGGGGCGCCAAAGCGCGCGTCCCAGGTTTGCACCGGATCATTGAAATAATTGTCATGCGCCATGCGGCAGCCCCAGGTTTTGATTGGCGGGCACGGCCATGTCGATCAACTTCGGCTTCGGCAGGTTCAGTGCCGCCATGAGTACGCCGAAATCTTCCTTGCTGCGATTGGTGAGACGGGCATTGTGCCGCCTCTCCCATCCGATGGTCGACACCGACTGCCCCTTGTAGTCGTGGCCAGGCCACATGCGTGTGGCATCGGGCAGCGCGAACAGCTTGCCGACGACGCTGTCGAACAGCGCAGCCGAACTGCCGCTCTGGAAATCGGTGCGACCGCAGCCGTCGATCAGCAAGGTGTCGCCGGTGAACACGTTGCCGCGCCAGACATAGCTGACGCTGCCTGCGGTGTGACCAGGCGTGTGCAGCACCTCGATCTGGTCATGCGGACCGAAGCGGATCACGTCGCCATCGTTCAACTGCACCTCGGCCGGCGCGATGCCGCAGCCGGATGGAACCGCGGCCTGGGCGCCGGTGAGCTCGCGCAGCTTGCCCGCTGACGTCACATGGTCGGCATGAGCGTGGGTTTCCAGCACGTATGCAAGCTTGAGGTCGAGCCGCTCAAGATGCGCCAAGTCGCGCTCCCAGTGGCGCTCGACCGGGTCGATGATAACCGCCGACTCGTTGTCGTCGGCCACGAGAATGTAGGTAAAGGTCGACGATTCGACATCGAACAGTTGAACAGGATTGATATTCATGGCGGATCTCCAAAGAGGCGAAGTTAAAGACAGTTTCACAATACCGACTTGACGATCATGCCGACGGCAACCGCGGCCGATACAGCGGCGAAGCCGATCTGAAGATGGGGGCCCTCCAGGCGAGCCGAAACTATGCGGCCACCGAGCATGCCAGCGAGGGCGCCGGCGGAAAACGGTATCGCCACGCTCCACGCCATGCCGCCAGTTGCGGCGCTGGTGACGACGCCGGTTACCGAGACGAGGGCGATCACCGCCAGCGAGGTGGTCACCACCGATCGCATTGCCAGGTCCGTGTAGCGCTGCAACGCGGGCACCATGACGAAGCCGCCGTCGACACCAAGCAGACCTGAAAGCAGGCCGGCAACGGTGCCCGACAGCGCCAGCGCGCGCGCGCAACTGCTGGTCCAGATGAAACGGCCGGTTGCGCCATCGCGCTTGCAAGGATGTGCGGAATGGACATTGGCCGGGACGGCGGCTGGCGGGCGCGTCACCTGGAGGAATGTGCGTAGCGCCACCAGCAACAGGATCATCGCGAACAGAACGCTGAGCCAGCGGTTGTCGAGCCGGTGCGCCAACCACAAACCGAGCGGCGCCAGCAGCATGCCGGACGCGGCGATCAGCATGGCAGCGCGGTAGCGCACGATTCCCTCGCGCAGTCCGAGCACTGCGCCGAGGGCAGCTGCCATGCCGACGGCCAGCAGGCCGATCGGGCCGGCTTGGGCGACACCCATCCCGATGCCGAACACCAGCAGTGGCACCGCCAGGATACCGCCGCCGGCGCCGGTAAGGGCAAGGATGACGCCGACCACTAATCCAAGTCCGAGCTCGATCAACATGGCGTTGCTCCTCAGGCGGCTTGCTTGCGGCGCACCGGCAGGCGTTCCAGTAATTCGAAGATCCCCATGCCGACCATCATTGCCGCGCCAAAAATGAATGGCTTGCTGCCGCCGCTTGCGAGTGATGCCAGCACCGGGCCGGGGCAGTAACCGGCCAACCCCCAGCCGGTACCGAAGGCCAGCCCGCCCAACACCAGCCGGCGATCGATTTGAGTTGCGGTGGGCAGTCGCATGACGTCGCCGAGCAGCGACTTGTCGCGCCCGGCGGCGAAGCGAAACGCGACCCGTCCGACCAGGATGGCCCCGCCCATGACGAAACCGAGCGACGGATTCCAGCGGCCCGTCAGGTCGAGGAATCCGATGACCTTGGACGGATCGGTCATGCCGGAGACGATCAGGCCGAGGCCGAAGACCAAGCCGACAACGAGTGCCATGATGATGTGCATGATGTGCTCCCTATCCGATGATATGACGAACGATGAAAACGGTGACGAAGCCTGCCGCCATGAAGGCCGCTGTCGCCACCAGCGAGCGCGGCGAGCGTCGCGACAGGCCGCAAACGCCGTGGCCGCTGGTGCAGCCGGCACCATAGCGCGTGCCGAAGCCGACCAGCAGGCCCGCCACCACTAGCGTGGCAGTGCCGGCGTCGACCTGCACCGCCGGCAGCGGGGCGAACAGGTCGTACGCGGCGGGGGCGGCGATCAGGCCAAGCAGGATTGCGACGCGCCAGGCAATGTCGCCCTTCGGCAATTGCAGCAAGCCGCCCACGATGCCGCTGATGCCAGCGATGCGGCCGTTGAACAGGACGAGCAGCGCCGCAGCCAAGCCGATTAATGCGCCGCCGGCCAGCGAGGCCCACGGCGTGAAATTTACCCAATCGATCATCGTGACGTTGCTCCGTTCGGTTTTTCACAATACAGTTGGTATAGCACTTGCATCACGGCCATCGCGTCGCTGCTGGCGATACTGTAGAAGATCTGCTTGCCTTCGCGCTGCGTCGCCACCAGCGCCTCGTCGCGCAGCACGCCGAGTTGTTGGGAAAGCGTTGGCTGTTGAATCCCCAAAATGGTTTCAAGCTCGCTTACGCAAAGAGGGCCTTGCGAAAGCTGGCACAGCAGCAGCAGTCGGTCAGGGTTGGCGAGCACTTTCAGGAGGCCGCATGCCTGCGATGCTGCGGCGCGCATCGTGGCTGGGTCAAACTGGACGGGTCGGTTCATGGTCAAGCATTCCTATTTTATATCACATAAATATATTATATTTATCGATAAACTATAAGTCAATAGAACGATTAGGTGGTGCGACACGGTTAAACAACGAACACATGGGGGGAAGCCGGAACCGCCGAAATTGGGATTGGAGGTGCCGTGGAATAAAAAACCGGCTTAGAACGTGTTCACGATCTCGCCAAATAGTCGGATAATTGCGGGGTGAGAAAGCGTGGAGGATGTTGCCGAGGGATTTTCCGAAATGGAGGACGGTGCATGCATGCTTTGCGAAATGGAGCGGGCGTTAAAAAAATCAGGTTGGCGCGGCCCGCGAGAAACTGGAGCGCAGCGCCAAGCCAACGCTCCTGATCGTTGACGCGCAAAGTGTGAAGAACACGGACACGGCTGGTAGCAAAGGCTACGACGCGGGTAAGAAGGTTGTCTGGCATCAAACGCCACATCTGTGTGGGCACGCAGGGGCTGCCCCACGCCATTGCCGTGACGACGGCCGAGGTGACGGACCGCAAAGGAAGAACTGCGAGCGGTGGCTCAACACCAGCTTACAGTTCATCCACCTGGCCTTCTTGGCGATACTGCTTCGGAGATCGTGAACACGTTCTTAAGCCGTTAAAGCAGGCGCCACATCGGGCGGGCGCAAATCCAAACCCGGCTGACGCGCCGTTCAGACTGAAATCCGGCCGGACCGGCCGCGACATTTAACACAACCGCAGTTCCGTCTTGTTTTTCCGCTGTTGCGAGAGTTCGTCTGTAGGGCACCTTGAAAAACCACCCAGTTCTGGCCTGATATTGACGACCTGACTCCTACCTGATTCCGATGATCAAACACAGCCTGTTTGCCGACCAGGAACGCGAAGCAAAGCTCACCTGGGCCACCGGCTCCCCCTATCCTGACGTTCCGATCGCCCCGCCGTTTTATTGCGACGAATGCTTTCGCTCGCTATCGTCAAGCACGCTCAGTCTGCAGCACGCCACGGCTGATCTGGTCGCGCTCCAGCGACTCGAACAGGGCCTTGAAATTGCCCTCGCCGAAGCCGTCGTCGCCCTTGCGCTGGATGAACTCGAAGAACACCGGGCCCAGCATCGGCGTCGAGAACACTTGCAGCAGCAGGCGCGGCGCGCCGCCGGTGGTCGAGCCGTCCAGCAGGATGCCGCGCGTTTGCAGTTCCGGCACGTTTGCGCCGTGGCCGGGCAGGCGTTCGGCCAGCATGTCGTAGTAGGTGGCCGGCGGTGGCGGCGGGAATGGCACGCCGGCCAGCTGCAGGCGGTCCAGCGTGGCGGTCAGGTCATCGGTCAGCAGCGCGATGTGCTGGATGCCTTCGCCATTGAACTGCATCAGGAATTCCTCGATCTGGCCGCCGCCTTGCTTGGCTTCCTCGTTCAGCGGGATGCGGATCTTGCCGTCCGGCGCGGTCATGGCCTTGGAGGTCAGGCCGGTGTATGCGCCCGAGATGTCGAAGTAGCGGATTTCGCGGAAATTGAACAGCTTCTCGTAGAAGCCGGCCCAGTACGACATGCGGCCGCGATAGACGTTGTGGGTCAGGTGGTCGATCAGGCGCAGGCCGACGCCCGGCGGGTTGCGGTCGACGCCGGCGATGAACCCGAAGTCGATGTCATAGATCGACTGGCCTTCCTGGTGGCGGTCGATCAGGTACAGCGGCGCGCCGCCGATGCCCTTGATGGCCGGCAGGCGCAGCTCCATCGGCCCGGTCGGGATCTCCAGCGGCTGCGCGCCCAGTTGCAGCGCGCGCGCATAGGCGCGGTGCGCGTCCTTGACGCGGAACGCCATGCCGCAGGCCGACGGGCCGTGCTCGGCCGCGAAGTAGGCGGCCGGGCTGTTGGGCTCGCGGTTGACGATGAAGTTGATGCCGCCCTGGCGGTACAGCACCACGTCCTTGGAACGGTGCCGCGCGACCAGCGTGAAGCCGAGCATCTCGAACACGGGCTCCAGCACGTTCGGGGTGGGCGAGGCGAATTCGACGAATTCGAAGCCTTGCAGGCCCATGGGGTTGTCAAACAGATCGGTCATGATAGTCATTCCATTCAGATGTGAGGGGCGTCAGGCGGCCTTGGTCGACAGGCCAAGATAGGTTTCAATCACGCGCGGATCGCCGGCCAGCTCGCGCGCCGGGCCTTCCAGCGCCACGTTGCCGGTTTCCAGCACGTAGGCGTAGTCCGCCACTTGCAGGGCGGCGCGGGCATTCTGCTCGACCAGCAGGGTGGCGACGCCGGTTTGCTTCAGCCGCGCCACGATATGCAGGATTTCCTGGACGATGCGCGGCGCCAGGCCGAGGCTGGGCTCGTCCAGCATCAGCAGGCGCGGCTTGGCCATCAGCGCGCGGCCCAGCGCCACCATCTGGCGCTCGCCGCCGGACAGGGTGCCGGCCTGCTGCTTGCGGCGTTCCTTCAGGCGCGGGAACAGTTCGTACACCATGTCGAGCTGGTCGGCGTAGTGGCGGTCGCCGGCGCGGTAGCGGCTGTAGCTGCCCAGTAGCAGGTTGTCCTCGACCGGCATGGTGGCGAACAGCGCGCGGGTCTCCGGCACCAGGCACAGGCCGCGCGCCAGCCGGTCCTCCACCGGCACGGTGGCGATGTCCTCGCCTTGCAGTTCCACCTTGCCGGCGGTGCGGGCGTAGGCCGGCAGCACGCCGGCGATGGCGTTCATCATGGTCGACTTGCCGGCGCCGTTGGGCCCGATCACCGTGGCGATCTCGCCGGCGCCGACCTTGAGGCTGATGCCGTACAGCGCTTCCACCCGGCCATAGGCCACATGCAGGTCGCGCACATGCAAAATTGGTTGTGTAGTATTCATGTCGGTTCCTTAGTCCACGCCGCCGAGATAAGCTTGCAGCACCGCCGGGTCGGACCGGACTTCCTGCGGGCGGCCGGTCGAGATGCGGGTGCCAAATTCCATCACCACCAGGCGGTCCACCAGGTTCATGACGAAGTCCATGTCGTGTTCGACGATCAGCACGCTCATGCCTTCCGCGCGCAGCTTGGCCAGCAGCTCGGCCAGCGCCTGTTTTTCCTGGTAGCGCAGGCCGGCGGCCGGCTCGTCCAGCAACAGCAGGGTCGGATCGCAGCACAGGGCGCGGGCGATTTCGAGGATGCGTTGCTGGCCCAGCGCCAGGTTGCCCGCCTCCTCGTACATCAGATGGCCGAGGCCGACCCGCTCCAACTGGCGGCGCGCCTCGAACAGCAGCACTTGCTCCTCGCTGCGGTTGCCGCGCACCATGGCGGCGGCCAGGCCGCCGATCTCGCCATGCAGGCCGCGCAGGTGGGCGCCGAGGGCGACGTTCTCCAGCACGCTCATGTCGGGGATCAGCTTGACGTGCTGGAAGGTGCGGGCGATGCCGTGGCGGACGATCTGGCGCGACGATTGGCCGTTGATGCGCCGCATCTCGTTGCCGACGCGGAAGCGGATTTCGCCCGAGGTCAGCGGCAGCAGGCCGGTGACCAGGTTGAACATGGTGGACTTGCCGGCGCCGTTGGGGCCGATCAGGCCGACGATCTCGCCGGCCTTGACCTCGAACTGCATGTCATTCACCGCCACCAGGCCGCCGAACATCTTGCGCGCCAGGTCGACTTCCAGCACCGTGGTGCCGGCCTTGTGGCGCGCGCGGCGCACCAGCACCGGCGCGTCGTCCGGCGCCACCGCCGGCGGCGCCGCCGGGAAGCGCTTGCGCACGAAGGCCCAGACGCCGTCGCGGGCGCGTTGCAGCAGCAGCACCATCAGCACGCCGAACACCACGATCTCGTAGTTGCCGTTGGAACCGAGCAGCTTGGGCAGCACGGTTTGCAGCTGGTCCTTGAGCAAGGTCAGCAAGGTCGAGCCGAGCAGGGCGCCCCAGACGTGGCCGGCGCCGCCGACCACCGCCATGAACAGGTACTCGATGCCGGTGTTCAGGCCGAACGGCGTCGGGTTGACGGTGCGCTGCATGTGGGCGTACAGCCAGCCGGACAGGCAAGCCAGCAGCGCCGCCAGCACGAAGATGGCGATCTTCATCCAGGTGGTGTCCACGCCCATGGCCTCGGCCATCACGCCGCGGCCCTTCAGCGCGCGGATGGCGCGGCCGGGACGCGAATTGAGCAGGTTCTGCACCGCGAACACGGCCAGCAGCACCAGCAGCCAGATCAGGCCGTACATCTCGCGGCCGCTGGCGATGGCGTAGCCGAACACCGGGATCTCGGGGATGCTGTTGATGCCGTCGTAGCGGCCGAGGAAGTCGAGGTTGCCGAACAGGAAGAACAGCGACAGGCCCCAGGCGATGGTGCCCAGCGGCAGGTAGTGTCCGGACAGCGGCATGGTGATCATGCCGATCAACAGCGCGGCGGCGGCGGTGATGACCACCCCGGCCAGCAGCCCGAACCACGGCGACAGGCCGTAGCGCGTGCTCAGGTAGGCGGAGGTGTAGGCGCCCAGGCCGACGAACGCGGCCTGGCCGAACGAGGTCAGCCCGCCCACGCCGGTCAGCAACACCAGGCCGAGCGCGACCAGCGCGTACAGGCCGACATAGTTGGCCAGCGTGATCCAGTATTCCGGCGTCGGCAGCAGGGGCACCGCCGCCATGGCGGCGATGAACAGGTAAAGAGGCCGTTTCATTATTCTTCTCCCTCTTCGATATGGGTGGATTTCAGCGAGCGCCACAGCAGCACGGGAATAATCAGGGTGAACACGATGACTTCCTTGAGGGTACTGGCCCAGAAAGACGAGAACGATTCCAGCACACCAACCAGCAGGGCGCCGGCCGCCGCCGCCGGGTAGGCGGCCAGGCCGCCGACGATGGCGCCGACAAAGCCTTTCAGGCCGGTCAGGAAGCCGGAGTCGTAGTAGATGGTGGTGAGCGGGGCGATCAGGATGCCGCACAGGGCGCCGATGCCCGCCGCCAGCGTGAACGCCAGCCGGCCGGCCTGGGTGGTGCCGATGCCGACCAGTTGCGCGCCGAGGCGGTTGATGGCGGTGGCGCGCAGCGCCTTGCCGGCCAGCGTGCGTTCGAAGTAGAAGTACAGCGCCGCGATCAGCGCCAGCGAGACGCCGATCACCACCAGGCTCTGGCCCGAGACGGCCAGCGTGCCGAGGTCGAAGCGGGCCTCGGTGAAGGGCGTGGTGCGCGAGCCTTCGGCGCCGAACAGCGCCAGGCCCAGCCCCAGCATGGCGAAATGCACGCCGACCGAGACGATCAGCAGCACCAGCGTGCTGGCACTGGCCAGCGGCTGGAACGCCAGACGGTACACCAGCGGGCCGAGCGGCACCACCACGATCAGCGCCAGCGCGACCTGCAGCGCCAGCGGCAGCTCGGGGCGGGCGCCGAAGTGGGCGAGGGCATAGATGGCGGCCGGCGCCAGCACGAACTTGCCGAACGCGGTGCGCAGCGGCGCCAGCGCCAGGCGGCGGCCGGCCGCGCGCTGCCACAGGTGCCACGCCTCCTGCAGGAAGGCCAGCAACCCCAGGACGGCCAGCAGGGTGGCGGCCTGCGGGAAGCGGCCGGCCTGGATGGTGGCCAGCGTGAGGGCGCCGAACGCGACGAACTCGCCCAGCGGAATGAAAATGACGCGCGTGACTGAAAACACCAGCACCAGCGCGAGCGCCATCAGCGCATACACCGCGCCGTTGGTGATGCCATCCTGGGTCAGGATGGCGGCAATCGAAATATCCATGATTAAACTCGCGAAACAGCCGGCGCGCCGCCCGGATCGGGGCGGCGGCGGCGGGAAAGAAAATGGACCAGCCCCGGAGGGGCCGTGTCTGTTACTTCGCCTCAGGCAAGGTCCACTTGCCGTTGGTGATCTTCACCAGCACGCGGGCGCGGCGGTCCAGGCCGACGTGGTCGTTCGGCCCCATGTTGACGATGCCATGCGACACCGGCAGGTTCTTGATGTTCTCCAGCGCGTCGCGCAGGCCCTGGCGGAATTCACGCGTGCCGGGCTTCCCCTTCTTCAGCGCTTCCGGCAGGGCGGCGCTCAGCAGCAGGCCGGCATCCCAGGCGTGGCTGCCGAAGGTGCTGGCGCTGCCGGCGCCGTAGGCCTTTTCGTAGGTGTTCTTGTAGCTCAGGGCGGCCTGCTTCATCGGGAACGCGTCCGACAGCTGGTCCGCCACCACCAGCGGGCCGGCGGCGACGAAGGTGCCTTCGCAATCGGCGCCGCACACGCGCAGGAAATCGTTGTTGGTGACGCCGTGGGTCTGGTAGAGCTTGCCCCTGTAGGCGCGTTCCTTCAGCGTCTTTTGCGGCAGCGCGGCCGGGGTGCCGGCGCCGGCGATCAGCACCGCGTCCGGGTTGGCGCCGATGATCTTCAGCGCCTGTCCCGTGACGGAGGTGTCGGTGCGCGCGAAGCGTTCGCTGGCGACGATCTTGATGTGATTTTGTTCCGCCAGCCTGGCGAACTCGCGGTACCAGCTTTCACCGTAGGCGTCGGCGAAGCCGATGAAGCCGGCGGTCTTGACGCCTTGATCGACCATGCTGTTGACGATGGCGCTGGCCATGTGGGCATCGTTTGGCGACGTCTTGAAGATCCATTTGCGCTTGGCGTCCATCGGCTCGACCAGCGACGCGGCGGCGGCCATGGTGATGAGTGGCGTACCCGATTCGGCGGCCAGGTCGATCATGGCCAGCGAGTTGGGCGAGGTGGTCGAGCCGAGGATGAGGTCGACCTTTTGCTCGGTCACCAGCTTGCGCTCGTTCTTGACGGCGGTGGTGCTGTCGGAGGCGTCGTCCAGCACGATGTATTCGATGGTGGTGTTGCCGATCTTGGTCGGCAGCAGGGCCACGCTGTTTTTCTGGGCGATGCCCAGCGAGGCCGCCGGGCCGGTGGCCGACAGGCTGACGCCGACCTTGACCTGGGCCTGGGCCGCCGCGTGGGTGAACGCGAACACGGCTGGCAGTACGGCGATGAGCGGTTTGAGTGGCATGAAAGTCTCCAATGGTTTTATAGGCGCCGGCTGGCAGGAGCCGGCAGTTGCGAAATGCGTGGGGGGCACGCGACAGGTCAATTGAAAATGTGTCCGGGATGAGGTTGTTGGAGCGGGTGGGGCTGGTGCGGACGGCGGCAGGTCGCGACAGTCTTGGCGATTTCCGTAGCGCTGGCGCCCCACCCCCGCTGGTAACGCTCCATGTCGTTTTGGTTATGCAGCGGTGCGCAAGCGGCCAAGGTCCCGCATAAGCCCGCCATGTTGTCCCGCCCAGTATGCTCGTTCATCTATGTTGTCTCCTGCCGATGCCGGAACGATAGCGAAGCGGCACTGACTCGTCGATTGAGCAATTTTTCTGCCATAATGAAAAAAAGTTATGGAGAGGGTATGAACCAGAGCAACCGGCTGATGCCGATACGGCGCTTTTCCGAAGGCGGCCTGAAAATCAATCAGCTGCGGATTCTTGTGGCGTTACAACAACTGGGGCAGGTGTACAGGGTGGCCGACGCGCTGCACGTGACCCAGCCGGCCATATCGAAACAGTTAAGGGAGCTGGAGAACATAACCGGCGTCAGCCTGTTTCGGCGGGCCGGCAACCGCATCGAGTTCACGGTGATGGGCGAGCGGTTGGCGCGCCGCGCCGGCGAAATCCTGCAACAGCTGACCAACGCGGAGGTCGAGATCGCCGCGCTGGCGCAGGGCGTCTCCGGCACGGTGGCGATCGGCACCGTGACCACGGCGGCGCAGGTGCTGGTGCCGCAGGCGATACGCCGTTTCCGCGAGCTGGCGCCAGGCGCCCGCATCAAGCTGCACGAGGGGCCGGCCGACGGGCTGCTGGAAATGCTGGAGGAGGGCAAGCTGGACGTCGTGGTGGCGCGCGGCACGGAGAAAGACGGCCCGCCATCCACGCAGTCGACCGTGCTGTCGCACGACCCGCTGGTCTTGTGCAGCGGCTTGCATCACCCGCTGGCCGGCCACCGCGAACTGGGTTGGGGCGAGCTGGCCACCACCGGCTGGATTGTGCCGTCGATAGGCTCGCTCGCTTACAAAGCCCTGGCCCGCCTGTTGCAGGAAAAGCAGATCGCGCTTGACGTGGCGGTGGAATCGATGTCGCTGACCACCAATGTCGCCATGCTCGACTCCAGCGAGCTGGTGTGCCTGTTGCCGCTGAGCTACGCGCGGCGGCTGGTGCTGGAGCACCGCATCGTCATGCTGCCGGTGGCGACCGACGGCCTGCTGGCGCAGGTGTCCGCGCATTGGAAGGCGGACAGCGACAATCCGCTGACGCTGATCATGACCGATAGCCTGATCGAGTGTGGCAAGGCCTTATGAGCCGTAGTGCGCCAGCGCCTCGCCGACACCGTACTGTTGCGCGATGTAGCTGGCAAAGCCGCGCGCGGCGGCCGAGATGGTGCGGTGGGTCGGCAGGTACAGGCACACTTGCCGCGTCACGCGCGGTTCCTCGATGTGGCGCATGATCAGGCCGAAGCGCTCGGCCCATAGCGACACGTAGGCCGGGGACAGCGTCGCGGCCAGGCCGCTGGCGGCGATCCCCAGCGCGGTCGAGATATTGTCGACGATGTCGGCCGGGGTGATCCCCTCGCCGTCCGGGGCGTTGCCGCGGGCCTGCATGGTGGCGCGCTCATGGTCGCGGCCGGCCGCCACCAGCGCCTCGCCACGCAAATCCTGCCACCGCAGGAGCGTCTTGCCGGCCAGCGCGTGGGTTGGGGCGCACCACAGCACCCACGGACTCTCGAACAAATTGACGTGGGTGGCGGCGGCGCCACTGTTGCGGTCCGGCCCCATGGCCAAGTCCACTTCGCCGGTCGACACCATTTCGGTCATGCTTTCCACTGATGCATCGCGGATGCGCACCGTCACATCGGGGAAAGCCTCGGCGTGCGACTTGATGATGCGCGGCAGGATCGCCCCGGCGATCACCATCGGCGCCGCGATGCGCACCAGGCCGGTGGACCCTTTGCGCAGGTCCACCGCGGCCGCTTCCGCCAGTCGCAGGTGGCGCAGCACCAACTCCGCCGCCTGCAAGAATTCCTTGCCGGCCGAGGTCAGCGCCACCTTGCGTGTACTGCGGTCAAACAGGCGGAAACCGACCGCGCCCTCCAGTTCCGCCACCAGCTGGCTCACCGCGGACGGCGTCAGGCCGAGGCGATTGCCCGCCTCGGTGAAGGTGAGCGTTTCCGCAACGGTCGAAAAAGCTTCCAGCTGGCGGAGGGTATAGCGTGGCAGAGGCATGATACGTAATTGTTAAGTTTTTATGAAAAGTTAATCAATATTAATTGATTGTCCTTCAAGATGCCAGACTCGATACTCAATCCACCCCAGCCGTTCGCACCGGCGCACACCGTCCGGGCAGGGGAGCAATATGATGCGCAGCCCTATAACAATCGGAGATAATCTTGAGAGCAATGCAATATGTCCTGCTGGGTCTGGTCGCCAGCAGCGCCGCCGCACAAGCCCAGAACACCAGCAACGTCACCGTCTACGGCATTGTGGACACCAACCTTCAGTTCGCCAACGGCGGCGGCAAGATCGGCAATCAGAACAGCCTGCAAAGCGGCAGCCTGAGCCAAAGCCGACTCGGCTTCATGGGCAATGAGGACCTGGGTGGCGGGCTGAAAGCGGTATTCAGCATCGAAAACGGCTTCAACGTCGACAGCGGGGTCGCCGCGCAGGGGGGCTTGCTGTTTGGCCGTCACGCTTACGTCGGGCTGGCCAGCGATGCGGTGGGCACGCTGACGCTGGGCCGCCAGTACATGCCGCTGCACTTGCTGCACGTAAAATTCACCACGCACCAGGTCGGCTTTGCGGACGCCACGGCATCGTTCATTCCGCAGATCGACGACGTGCGCTTCGATAACTCGATCCGTTATGTGTCGCCTTCGTACAACGGCGTGACCGCCAATGTGTTCTACGCGTTAGGCGAGAACGTGACGGTGCCGAGCGCCGCCGCGCCGGACAAGCGCTATGGCGACGTCTTCAACGTCCAACTGAACCTTGAGCGCGGGCAGTTGCTGGCCGCGCTGAGCTATGCCGACAAGAAGAAGGCGCCGTCGATTCCGGGCAACCACACCAAGTACGCCGCCGGTTCCGTGGCGTATGACTTCGGCGCCGTGAAGCCGTACGCGATCTACGAGACGGTGCGTAATGATACCGCCACCGCCGCCACGCCGGACTTCAATTTCTGGTCGCTGGAGCTGGAAGTGCCGTTCGGTCAGGGCAAATGGAAAGCCAGCTACGGCAATCTGAAGAACCGCACGGTGGCCAACGCCGACGCCAAGAGCTACGGTCTGCTGTACGAATATTTGTTCAGCAAGCGCAGCAGCGTGTATGGCGGTTATTCGCGCGTGTCCAATGAAGGTGCTGCCGCGTATGGTGTGGGCTCGGCAAATGGCGTGGCCGTTGTCGCGGACGGTGTTGGCGCTTCGCCGCACGCTGTGGCGATCGGCGTCCGCACCAAGTTCTAGAGGTAGTTCAGCGTCGCATATCGGCACGTGGCGGCGCTCGATCGCCGCGTGCCTGGGGGGGATCTGCGATGGCCGGACTTGAGTTGGACGGCATGCACTCGGGCTGCCTACAGCCGAGATGGAAATTTTTTTAAAATGAACCACCACGATTATTGGAATATTATAAAAATGCGGATGGTAAATGGCCTCTAAATCAACGGGCGACTACGCCCCCAGATTGAATTCGTGGTCGAAGGTCTTGAGTCTTGCGCCAAGTTAGTGCCAGCTGGTTGCGACACATGATCAAGGCAAGTCGCCGCGAAAGCGCAAAACTTCATGCCGCTACTTGGTTCCTATGGGCTGTCGTAGCGGTTAGCGGTGCCGTCTGGCTCGCACATTCGCGCTTGCAGGAATTGCGGGCGGCCTTTGAGACAGACGGGCGCATCGCACATCGCAGGCTGAGTCAACGGGTGGTGCAGCATGACGCGGTGATCTCCACGCTGGCTTTGTTGCAGCCGTCATCCGTGCCGACCATCGGTGCGGGAGCAAACTTTCCGCCGGCGCTCGCTCGATTGTCATCGGTATACCCTCAGATACCGTCCGTATTGCAGCGGACCGAGGAAGGGAAGTGGCCCGCAGCGCTGCAAATCCCGCTTGCCAAGGCCGAGGCTGCGTCGCGCCGGTCCGGGCGGCCTGAGATGGCGTTGATCGACTTGCCCGCTGGCCGTTATCACTTGGTGATGGCCAGTACCCCGGCCAGTTATGCGTTGAATATCGACCTGCGCGCTACAGTGCCGTACAACGAGTGGCCTATGGATATGGACAGCAGCCCGGTGCGTGTGATTCTGGAATTGGGGGGAGCGGCATTTGTGGTGCAGTCCGGCCCCCCCCATGGAGTTGATTTTGGTTGGACCTACACCTTTCACAAGCGGCTTACTATCCCGAGCCAGCCGCTGGACGTGGTGGCGCGGCGCACGGTCAGCCCGCGGGAGCTTCCATGGTTTCGCATGCTTGGTTGGTGTGTCCTCACGGGGATGCTATGGGCGGGCAGTCTTGGATGGCGGCGCCAGCGGGCGTCGCGCCGCCGGGGCGAAGAACTGCTGCGACTGAACCAAGTGGCGAAACTAAACACGCTGGGCGAACTGGCGGCTGGCATGGCGCACGAGTTGAACCAGCCGCTCACCGCGCTGCTATCCAGCGCACAGGCTGCGCAGCGTCTGCTGGCGAAAGATCCGCCCGATTTGAGCAGCGTACAGACGGCCATAGTCCGCGCTGTGGAACAAGCCCGCCGGGCATCCAGCGTGGTACGACGCTTACGTCGCTTGGTCGAGCGCCCGGAATTGGCGCAGCAAGTGCGGCCTTTGCCGTTGGGCCCCGCCGTGCAGGAGGTTCTGCGCTTGCTGGAGCCAGAACTGGAGCGGGGGAATATCACGCCGACCATCTGTTCCGAGCCTGCGCTGCCATTGGTGCTCGCCGATCCTGTGGCCTTGCAGCAGATCGTCCATAACCTCCTGATGAATGCCTTGCATGCTTTGTCACAAGTGCCCCCTGCCGAGCGCCAGCTTCGAATTGTCATGCGGAACTTGGGTGCGAGGCATGTCGCATTGTCGGTGTGCGACCATGGCCCCGGCGTACGACCAGAAGCTCGCCCGCACTTGTTTGAGCCGTTTTACACCACCCGCTCGGGGGGCTTGGGCCTGGGCCTCACGCTGTGCGAGAGTCTGGCACAGGCCATGGGAGCTCAACTGGTACTGACACCTGATGTACCCCTCCCTACTGCAACAGGGCGCGGTGCCGAGTTTGTCCTGACCCTTGCCGCCGCACCTTAGTCCATGTCCAATAAAGCTTCTTCACCCCTCATCCATTTGGTGGACGACGACACCGCTGTGCGAGACAGCCTTAGCATGTTAATCGGCACCGTGGGACTGCGTGTACAGACCTGGGCTGACCCGCGGTCGTTCATAACGGAGTTCGATCCCACCAGCATCGGCGTCATCGTGCTGGATATGCGCATGCCTGCCATCAGTGGCCTGACAGTGATGGAGCAACTCATTGCGCGGGGTGTGGATCAACCGATCATCATGCTCACGGGCCATGGTACTGTCGACATGTGTCGTCGCTCCTTCAAGGCTGGTGCAGTAGAATTCCTGGAAAAACCAGTGGACGACGAGGTACTTATCGATGCCTTGCAGAGCGCCGTTCGTCAGCACCTTCATTCGCGACAGAATCACCAACTCAGCCAGCGGGCGCGCGAGCGACACGCCCAGCTTTCGCCTCGCGAACGCGAGGTGCTTTGCTTTATCGTCGACGGCCTGACTAACAAGGAAATTGGTCGCGCGCTGGAGCTTTCTCCTCGCACGGTGGAAAACCATCGCGCCAGCCTGTACGCCAAGCTTGCCGTGGAATCGTTAGCGCAGTTGGTGCGGCAATATGCCTCGCTGGTCCAGTAGTGGTTCAACATCTATGGGCCAGAAGCTGGGGAAACCTCACGGTCGGCCACGAACGGTTCAAGCCGCCTTCCAACACCATGCGAGACTGGGCATTGTCCGTGTTCCATCCCTGCATATCGCTGTGGCTTGTTAGTCTTACAGGGGGGTAGGTAGTCGCACGGATAGGCAAAACCAGCCGCACCTTCTACAGTTCTCATACGGCACCACATTGGGTGGTTCCGGAGCAAAACAGCTCAAACCCAACTAACTGAAACCATGCAGAACACTCTTATAAAAGCCGCCGCTATCACTCTGTCACTGATCGCCTGCGCTGGAGCTCATGCCGACGGCGTGCGCATCGAGAAGAACATATCACTAGAACTGGCAACGCAAATTGCCGCTCAAGCTGTGGCCACCTGTGCTGCCAACGGCTATGCCGTGAGCGCCACCGTAGTCGATCGCGCTGGCGTTGTTCGTGCGGTACAACGCGCAGACAATGGAGGCCCTCACACGATCGACTCCAGCCGCCTCAAGGCATACACTTCGTTATCGGCAAGGGAAACGACACTGGCCATGTGGGAGCGTTCGCAAAAGAACCCTGCCGCTGCCAACCTCGTGCACATTCCAGGCTACCTGTTACTGGGCGGAGGTGTGCCTGTCAAGGTGGGTAATGAAGTGATCGGTGCCGTGGGAGTGGGGGGTGCCCCGGGTGGTCAATTGGATGAACAGTGCGCCGTCGCAGGCATTGCCAAGGTGCAGGAGCAGCTCAGGTAATCCATATCGACCATTGCCCGTGTCATCCTCGCGCACCACAATGAGACGATAGCCGCAGCCGATCGCCTCGTCGCCATTGACCCGGGCACCATGGTGCCCAACCGCTGCAATGAGGCGGCGGTTAGCATGTCGGTACGGTCATGAGTGTTTCGTGAACCGGGCTTGCCCCGCACCTTCAGGTTCGGGGCAAGCCCGCTCAGCGCGCGGGAAGCACCGTGCCTGCCACCGCGCCGAAGCCGATGCGCGGATGGCGGCCGGCCTTGGTCCAGCCGCGCATTTCGATGGTGTCGCCGTCTTCCAGGAAGATGCGTTGCTCGCCGTTGGGCAGCGTCAGCGGCTGTTTGCCGCCGGCGGTCATTTCCAGCAGGGAGCCGGCTTCTTCCGGCTGCGGACCGGACTGCGTGCCCGATCCCAGCAAGTCGCCGGCCTGCAAGGCGCAGCCGTTGACGGTGTGGTGCGCCAGCAGCTGCGCCACGGTCCAGTAGGAATGGCGGAAGTTGGACAGCGAGATGCGCGCCGGCGCGATACCGTCGCGGCGCATGGCGGCTGTTTGCAACAGCACTTCCAGTTCGATATCGAAGCCGCCGCTGTCGCGCAGCGACGGGTAATCGAGGTAGGGCAGCGGCTGCGGATCGGCGGCGTCGCGCTGCCATGCGGCGCGGTACGGCGCCAGCGCTTCCAGCGTGACGATCCACGGCGAGATGGTGGTGGCGAAGTTCTTCGACAGGAACGGCCCCAGCGGCTGGTATTCCCACGCTTGCAGGTCGCGTGCCGACCAGTCGTTCAACAGGCACAGGCCGAATACGTGCCGCTCGGCGTCGGCCGCCTCGATCGGCTCGCCGCGCGCGTTGCCGCCGCCGACGAAGATGCCCACCTCCAGCTCATAATCCAGCCGCTTGCTCGGGCCGAACACTGGTTCGGCCTCGGTGGCGCCACGGGTCTGGCCGCGCGGACGGTGGAAGGTCTGGCCCGAGACGCCGATGGTCGAGGCGCGGCCGTGGTAGCCGATCGGCACCCATTTGTAGTTGGGCAGCAGCGGATTGTCCGGCCGGAACAGCTTGCCCACCGCCGTGGCGTGATGGATCGAGGTGTAGAAATCGGTGTAGTCGCCGATCTGCGCCGGCACGGCGAATTCCGCCTCGGCCTGCGGCACCAGGATTTCCGGACGCGGCGCGGCGTCGCTGCGCAGCAGGCGCGACAGGGCCAGGCGCAGCGCCGACCAGGCGGCCGGCCCGGCGTCCATCAGCGCGTTGAGGTTGGAGCGCGCGCCCAGCACGGCGGCCGAGCGCGCCAGCGGATCGGCGTCCTCCAGCGCGCGGCCGAGCGCGGCCAGCGAGACGATCTGGTCGCCGATGGCCACGCCGCCGCCGAACACGGCATTGCGGCCGGCCCGGCGGAACAGGCAGAACGGCAGGTTCTGGATCGGGAAGTCGGTGTCCGGCGTGTTGGCCGACGCCACCCAGCTGCGCAGCGCCGGGTCGTGGGTTTCGTTCAGTTGGATGCTCATGCCTGGTTCCCGTTGAAGAATTTCTTGAAGCCCTGCCAGCACTGATAGTAGTCCGCTTGCAGTTGTGGCGAGGCCAGCGCGTGCGCGGTCGGCAGGATGACGTTGATGGTCTCGAACATGAAGGCCATGGTGTTGTCGACTTTTTGCGGCGTGCTGGTGTCGATGGCGCTGGCTTTTTCAAAGGTCGGCGCGTCCGGGCCGTGGCCGCTCATGCAGTTGTGCAGGCTGGCGCCGCCGGGGCGGAAGCCGGTCGACTTGGCGTCGTACTGGCCTTCGATCAGGCCCATGAACTCGCTGGCCACGTTGCGGTGGAACCAGGGCGGACGGAAGGTGTTCTCGGCTGCCAGCCAGCGCGGTGGGAAGATCACGAAGTCCAGCGTATCCACGCCGGGCGTGTCGGATGGCGAGTGCAGCACCAGGAAGATCGACGGGTCCGGATGGTCGTAGCTGATCGAGCCGATGGTGTTGAAGTGGCGCAGGTCGTATTTGTACGGCGCATAGTTGCCGTGCCAGGCCACCACGTCCAGCGGCGAGTGGCCGATGTTGGCGCTCCACAGGTTGCCGCTGAATTTGGCCACCAGTTCGAAGTCGCCTTCCTTGTCCTCGTAGGCCGCTTGCGGGGTCAGGAAGTCGCGCGGATTGGCCAGGCCGTTGGAGCCGATCGGTCCCATGTCCGGCAGGCGCAGCAGGGCGCCGAAGTTTTCGCAGATGTAGCCGTGCGCGCTGCCGTCCGGCAGGCTGACCTGGAAACGCACGCCGCGTGGAATCACGGCGATCTCTTGCGGCTCGATGTCGATCACGCCCATTTCGGTGGCGATGTGCAGGCGGCCTTGCTGCGGCACGATCAGCAGTTCGCCGTCGGCGTCGTAGAAGTAGCGGCCTTGCATGTCGCGGTTGGCGGCGTACAGGTGGATGCCGCAGCCGGAGTTGCCGGCCATGGTGACCCAGCCCTCAATGAAATCGGTTGGCGCATCCGGCAGCGGCAGTGGGTCCCAGCGCAGTTGGTTGGGCGGGGCCGGCACTTGGTTGAAGTCGCTGACGATGCGGCCATTGCCGATCTGCCTGAACGGCTGGTGCATGGCGGACGGGCGGATGCGGTACAGCCAGCTGCGGCGGTTGTGCGAGCGCGGCGCCGTGAAGGCGGTGCCGGACAATTGTTCCGCATACAGGCCGTAGGGCGCGCGTTGCGGCGAATTCTGGTGCGCGGGCAGGGCGCCGGGCAGGGCTTCCGTGGCGAACTCGTTGCCGAAGCCGGATAAGTAGCTCATGAGGGAGGTCTCCTTGTTGATGTCTGAGGCTCAATGTAGTGCAAACACGTGAAATTTGCGATATAAATGCAAAAATGTAGACTATTTATGGTGTAAATAATGGACTTGCGCGACCTGGATTTGAACCTGTTGCTGGTATTCCGCGAGATCATGCGCGAACGCCAGATTTCCGCCGCCGCCAAGCGCCTGCGGCTGACGCAATCGGCGGTGAGCAACGCGCTGGCGCGGCTGCGCCTGAGCACCGGCGACGATCTGTTCGTGCGCACCGCCGAGGGCATGCAGCCGACGCCGATGGCGGAAGGCATGGCGGACGCCGTCAGCGCGGCGCTGTCGCAGCTGGAACAAGCCTTGCGGCCGCCGCCGGCGTTCGAGCCGGCAGTCAGCCGCCGCCGATTTGCCCTGGCCATGACCGATGTCGGCGAAATCCACTTCATGCCGCGCCTGATCGAGCAGTGCGCGGCGCTGGCGCCGCAAGTGGAAATCGCCACTGTGCGGCTGGGGGCGGTTCATCTGCGCAGCGAGCTGGAGGAGGGACGGATCGATCTGGTGCTGGGCGCGTTTGAGGATGCTCCCGAGGCGTGGTTTCAGCGCCGCCTGTTCCGGCAGTCGGTGGTCACGTTGTTCCGCAGCGGCCATCCGTTGGCGGCGGGACGCCTGACCCAGGCGCGTCTGGTGGCGGCCCGGCATCTGGTGGTCACGGCGATGGAGAGCCCGTATGACGCCATCAATCAGGCCTTGACCGCCGCCGGCATTGATCTACAGCGCGCCTTTAGCGTGCCGCACTTTGCGGCCGTGCCATACATCCTCAGTACGACCGACATGGTGGCGACAGTGCCGCAAAAGCTGGCCGAGCGCGCCGCCGGGCCGTTCCAGCTGCGCCAGACGCCGTCGCCGCTGGGCCTGCCGCTGTTGCAGACCAATATGTTCTGGCACCGTCGCTATCACCAGGACCCCGGTTTGTGCTGGCTGCGCGAGTTGATCGCGGCGAATTTTGGCGAATCGGCCACATAATTGTCATTTGGAAAGTTGTCTGATGATATTGCCAATGTGGCACCATAACTACAGATATATGCAGAAAAAAGCGGTTTATTGATTAATTTTAAGTCAGTGTTTTCACGTAGTTGTATGATGACGTCTCCAATAACAATCATGAGGAGACGGTAATGGCTCTAAAACACACAGTGATTTTTGGCGCGGTCGCACTCTTGTGCAGTGCCAGTGCATCGGCGGTGGACTGGCCCAGCGGCTTTTCCAAATGCGCCGATAGCGGCGGCACCTGCAAGGTCGGCGCCAGCAGCCGGCAGGTGTCGTTCGGTATCAAGGATAAGTGGGTGATCGGGACGTTCTCGGGCGACATCTTGTGTGACGTTTCCACTTTTGGCAGCGATCCGTATCCGGGGCTGGCCAAGAAATGCGCGGTCGGACCATTGGCCGCGCCAACGCCAACGCCAACTCCAACGCCGACCCCAACTCCAACGCCGACCCCGACCCCGACCCCGACCCCGACCCCGACCCCGACCCCAACGCCGACTCCGACTCCGACCCCAACGCCGCCGCCAACCAACGCCACCCTGGAGGCGGCGCCATCCACCGGCTGGGCCGGCCAGAACGGTGGCACCACCGGTGGCGCGGCGGCGCCGGCGACGGCCATCTATACGGTCAACTCGGCAGCGCAACTGGTCGCCGCCATCAAGGCGCAGGGCGATAATCCTAAGATCATCAAACTGTACGGCACCATCGATCCGACCGCGGCCGACAACGGCGGCTCCTACAAGGACACCACCGATCAGGCCGCGCGCTTGCAGATCAAGCTCGGCAGCAACACCACCCTGATCGGCATCGGCAGCGACACCAAGCTGGTCAACGCCAACCTCGTCATCAACGGCAAGCAGAACGTCATCATCCGCAACCTGAATATTGTGATGCCGTGCGATATCGCGCCGGTCTGGGACCCGGATGACGGCAGCACCGGCAACTGGAATTCGGAGTACGATGGCATTACCGTGCTGGCCTCCAAGAATGTCTGGATCGATCACAACGCATTCACCGACGCGCCCAAAACCGACGACAAGCTGCCCATCGAAAACGGCAAGATCAAGCAATGCCACGACGGCGCGCTGGACGTCAAGAATGGCTCGGACTACGTGACCATCTCCAACAACCGCTTCGAGCTGCACGAGAAAAACAACCTGATCGGCTCATCCGACAGCAAGACCAGCGACGACGGCCATCTGACCGTGACCTTCAACAACAACTACTTCCTGAACGTGGCCGAGCGCGCGCCGCGCGTGCGCTTCGGCAAAGTTCACATCTACAACAACTACTTTGAAGGCTCGCGCACGCATCCGATCTACCAGCATCAGTACAGCATCGGCGTGGCGTACAAAGCGAAGATCATTGCGCAAAACAACGCGTTTGACATCGCCGGCGCGTCAAGCTGCCCGGACATCATCAAGAATCCGGGCTCGTCCAGCATGACCGGCGCGATTGTGGAGTCGGGCTCGCTGCTGAACGGCGGCGCCCTGAGCGCGGGCGGCGCATGCAGCTTCAGCAATGCGGTGGGCTGGACTGTGCCTTACAGCGTCAACCTGCTGAGCGCGGCCAACGTCAAGCAGTCCGTGCTCGGCAACGCCGGCACGGGCAAGCTGACGGTGAAATAAATCCGCGTAGCGCCTTAATCGGCGCTTTCCAGCACGGCGCGGCCGAGCAGCGGTTGCAGCGGTCGCGCGTTGTGCGGATACAGGCTGGTGAAGCGGCGCAACTGCGCCGCCGACAGCTCGACCGGGGTTTTCAGCACATACCAGTTCACGCCCTCGCTGCATGGCGGCGTGGTGAGCGAGCCGGCGAAGTTGTAGTAGCCGTGCGCGGCAGGCAGCAGTTGGCTGAGGTCGAGCGTCACGCCGTCAGGGTCCTGCTGCACTTCCTTCTCTTTCGGAATCGATTGCCACACGGTTTGCACCAGCGGGTTGGCTTTGCCGCGCTTGAACAGCACGGCAACCACCGCCAGCTTGCCGTCGGCATCGCGGTGCACCAGATGCGCCACCAGCGGATAGCGGTGGCCTTTGATGCTTTCTTCGCTAGGCGTGTGGAAGTGGAATTGCAGCAGCTGGTATTCGTGGCCGTCGATGCTCAGCTTGCTGCCGGGGGCATAGTTCACCTGTACCGTGTGGCCGTTGTCGATGATGTGCAACGGCGTCGGCGCGTAGCTGAAATTCAGCGCTGGCAAGGTGCTCTTGCTGGTGGCGCGAATGTCGATCGGCGATTGCTCGTGGCCGAGCTTGCAGCCGCTGAACTCCGCTTGCAGGCTGCCCCAGTTTTTCGGACCGTTCGCGCCATCATAACTCCAGCTTGCATGAGGCTCGGCAGCAAGGGCGAAGGCGGGCAACAGGGTGGCGCAAAGCAGGAGGCGGCGTGGGAAGTGCATGAGTAGTCCTTGTGTGAATAATCCTGTTACGTTGGCACTATTCATTTCAAACGTCAATCGGGGATTTATTACCGATTGGAAAGGTGGCTTGTTGTTATTCCGGCACCGTGTCGAATGCTTCCTTGACCTGGCGGCGCAGCCAGATGTTGGCGGCGTCGTGCTGCACCCGCGGGTGCCAGTGCTGGCGGATGGCGAAGGAGGGCACTTTGACCGGCGTGTCCACCATCTTGATGCTTTTGTAACTGGCGAATTTGGTTGCCAGTTCGCGCGGCACGGTGGCGATCAGCTCGGGGTTTTCTTCGATGATGATGGGCACGGTCAGGAAGTGCGGCGTGGTCAGGTAGACACGGCGCGGGCCGGCCACGTGGTCGATCACGCTGTCGTAACTGTCCTCGCGCCGGCCAGACAGCGATACCACGATGTGCTCCATGTCGAAGAACTGCTCGGCCGTCAGGCTGTCGCCAACCTTGCGGTTGCGGCGGTTGACGATGGTGACGAAGGAGCGCATGAACAGCTGCTGCTGGAACAAGCCTTCCGGCACCGAATGCAGCGATCCCAACGCCAGGTCGGCCTCGCCGCTCTCCAGCACACCCTGAATCTGATGCACCGGCACTTGCAGCGTGCGCAGCGTGCAGTGCGGCGCCGCCTGCCGCAGCTTTGAGATCAGGCGCGGCAGGAAGATCAACTCGCCCATATCGGTCAGGCACAGGCTGAAGGTGCGTTGCGCCACCGTCGCGTCGAAACCTTCGCGCACCAGCAGTTCGCCGCGCACCGTTCCCATCACCGACAGCACCGGATCGAGCAACTCCAGCGCGCGTGGCGTTGGTTGCATGCCGCTGCCGGTTTTCAGAAACAAGGGATCGCCGAAAAACAGGCGCAGGCGCTTGAGCGCGTGGCTGACCGCGCTCTGCGACATGTTCAGTTCATGCGCCGCCCGGCTGACGTTGCGCACGCGGATCAGGGCGTCAAACACCGGCAGCAGATTGAGGTCCAATTCTCCGTTATGAATACTGTTCATAGTATTTATCGATGTGCACTAATTTACAGATAATACGGCAACTCGTATCGTCTGCCTACCCAAACGAATATGAGGAGATCCACCGTGGCAGCAGAAAAGAAATTCGCTTCCCAGGCAGACCTGGAAGAAAAAAAGACCAGCTTCATCAAACTGTCCGACAACGCCTACGCCTACACCGCCGAAGGCGACCCTAACTCCGGCGTCATCATCGGCGATGACAGCGTGATGGTGATCGACACCACCGCCACCCCCGTCATGGCGCAGGCGCTGATCAAGCACATTCGCAGCGTGACCGACCTGCCGATCAAGTACGTGGTGCTGTCGCACTACCACGCGGTGCGCGTGCTGGGCGCCTCGGCTTACTTCGACGAAGGCGCGGAACAGATCATCGCCTCGCGCGGCACCTATGAATTGATCGTCGAACGCGGCGAGCAGGATATGAAATCCGAAATCGAACGCTTCCCGCGCCTGTTCGCCGGCGTGGAGTCGGTGCCGGGCCTGAGCTGGCCGACCATGGTGTTTGAAAAAGAGCTGACCATCTTCATGGGCAAGCTGGAAGTCAGGCTGGCGCACATTGGCATGGGCCACACCAAGGGCGACACCATCGCCTGGATTCCATCGCAGAAGATCTGCTTCTCTGGTGATCTGGTGGAATACGACGCCGCCGCCTACACCGGCGACGCCCAGCTGGAAGAGTGGCCGGCCACGCTGGAAGCCCTGCGCGCGCTGGGCGCCGAAAAGCTGGTACCAGGCCGCGGCCCGGCGCTGCTGAATCCTGAGGAAGTCAACGCCGGCCTGGATTACACCAGGGATTTCGTCACCACGCTGCTGCAAAGCGCGAAAGAGGCGGTGGCGCGGAACCTCACGCTGAAAGAGGCCATGAGCCACACCCGCAGCAAGATGGACCCGAAGTTCGGCCACGTCTTCATTTACGAGCATTGCCTGCCGTTCGACGTCACCCGGGCCTACGACGAAGCCAAGGGCATCAAGCATCCGCGCATCTGGACCGCCGAGCGTGACAAGGAAATGTGGCACTCGTTGCAAGCCTGAGGTGACGCCATGAGCAAAGATATCGATTACCAAAGCTGCGTGTTCGATCACACGCCGCCCCGCGCCGGCACAACGGAGCGGCATCCGGTGGTGGTGGTCGGCGCCGGCCCGGTGGGGCTGGCGACCGCCATCGATCTGGCGCAGCAAGGCACGCCGGTGGTGCTGCTGGATGACGACAACAAGCTGTCGATCGGTTCGCGCGCCATCTGCTTCTCCAAGCGCACGCTGGAAATCCTCGATCGCCTGCAATGCGGCGAGCGCATGGTGGAGAAGGGCGTCAGCTGGAATGTCGGCCGCATCTTCAATCGCGACGAAGAAGTCTACAGCTTCGACCTGCTGCCGGAAAGCGGACATCGCCGCCCGGCCTTCATCAACTTGCAGCAGTACTACCTGGAAGGCTATCTGCATGAACGCAGCCAGGAACTGTCGAATCTCGACCTGCGCTGGCGCAGCCGCGTGGCAGGTCTGGTGCAGCACGACGGCTACGTCACGCTGACGGTGGAGACACCGGAAGGTGCCTATGAACTGCAAGCGGAGTACGTGGTGGCGGCCGATGGCGGCCGCAGCGCCGTGCGTTCGCTGATGGGGCTTGAAAGCAAAGGCCGCGTCTTCCGCGACCGCTTCCTGATCGCCGACGTCAAGATGACGGCCGATTTCCCGAGCGAGCGCTGGTTCTGGTTCGATCCGCCATTCCATCCGGGCCAGTCGGTGCTGCTGCACCGCCAGCCGGACAACGTCTGGCGCATCGACTTCCAGCTGGGCTGGGACGCCGATCCGGAAGCGGAAAAACAGCCGGAGCGCGTGCTGCCGCGCATTCGCGCCTTGCTGGGCAAGGATGCGCAGTTTGAACTGGAATGGGTCAGCATCTACACCTTCTGCTGCCTGCGCATGGATCAATTCCGCCATGGCCGCGTGCTGTTTGCCGGCGATTCGGCGCATGGCGTGTCGCCGTTTGGCGCGCGCGGCGCCAACAGCGGTGTGCAGGACGCGGACAATCTGGCGTGGAAACTGCGCCTTGTGCTGCAAGGCCTGGCGCCGGACAGTTTGCTGGATACCTATGCCCGCGAACGCGAGTACGCGGCCGACGAGAACATCCTCAACTCGACCCGCGCCACCGATTTCATCACGCCGAAAAGCCCGGTGAGCCGCCTGTTCCGCGACGCCGTGCTGCAACTGGCCAAGGAGCATCCGTTTGCGCGCAAGCTGGTGAACAGCGGCCGTTTGTCGACACCATCGGTGTACGAGGATTCGGTGCTGAACACACCGGACGCGGACAGCTTCCGCAAGGGCCTGCGTCCGGGCTCGCCAGCGTCCGATGCGCCGCTGTTGCAGCAGGGCCGGCCCGCATGGCTGCTGGACCAGGTGGGCAACCAGTTCACCGGCATTTACTACGCCGGCAGTCCCGATGATCGCGCCAACCTGCATCTGGCGGCAGCGCTGGCGGGCGATGGCATTCCGGTACGCACGGTGGTGGTGGCGCCGGCTGGCCGCGCAGGTGCCGGCATGCTGGAAGATGCGGAGGGCTTGTTCGCCAATCGTTACGACGCCACGCCGGGCAGCTTCTACCTGCTGCGTCCCGACCAGCATGTGTGCGCGCGCTGGCGCACTGTCGATCCCCAAGCCATCCGCGATGCGGTGGCGCGGGCAACCTGCAAGGAAATGGAGTTCGCATGACGAAGCAACTGAACCTGTCCCAGAATCTGGACGATTATGACGACTTCTATGAACTGCTGGTCGATACCCATCAGGATCTGGACGATGCGCAGAGCGCCATGCTGAACGCGGAAGTGATTCTGCTGCTGTCCAACCACATTGGCGATATGGACGTGTTAAGCCAGGCCTTCCGGATCGCCCGTGACAACGTGGCGGCGCACCCGCCGCGTTAAGCGTCTACTTGAGCAACTGGAGGATTTCCGGGTCCAGTTGCTCTGGGCCGGGCAGTTTCACCTGCGCCACCGTATTGCGGTCGGCGCTGTTGAAACGGTCCATCAGGGCGATGATCTCGGCCATCATCTCCGGTCCGTACGCCTGTTCGACGTTGCGATATTGCTGCGTAACCAGTGGACTCATGGCGTCCACCACCTTTTCTCCCAGCGCCGTCATGCGCACCGTGACGCGGCGCTGGTCTTCCTCCATGCGCGTGCGCGCGATCAGCTTCATGTCCTCCATGCGCGACAGCACGCCGGTCAGGCTGGGGCCCAGAATGAGGCAGCTTTCCGAAATTTCCCGCTGTTCCAGATCGCCGGCGTCGCTCAGCACACGCAGGATGCGCCATTGCTGCTCGGTCAGGCCGAAATGGGAAATGATGGGACGGAACTGCGCCAGCACATTGTCGCGTGCTTTCAGCAGCAAATTCGGCAGGTTACGGTACTTGATCTTCTTGGCCATGGCTCGGTGGTGGTAACGATGTTCCGCTATTTTAATCGATAACATCGTAACAAAGCGTTTGACTCGTTAATATCTTAACGATTAACATGTTAATGAATATTTCAGCGAGCAGGGAGCATCACATGACACAGCTATCACCAACCGCCGCCGTCTACGGCGTAGTTTTGAACGACAGCGCGTCGCTACAGGCCTTGGGAGACCTGGACGCGGCGCCATACAAGGGGACGCCGCGTGCGCCGGTCCTCTACATCAAGCCGGCCGGCACCCGTGTGGCGCACGGCGCCGGCATCCGCTTGCCGCAGGGCGCCACCGAGGCCGAAGTCGGCGCCACCGTCGGGCTGGTGCTGGGGCGCGACGCCACGCGCCTGAGCGAAGCCGAGGCGCTGGCGGCCGTCAGCGGCATCGTGCTGGCGGCCGATCTGAGCCTGCCACACAGCAGCTACTACCGTCCCGCCATCCGTGAAAAGTGTTTTGACGGCGCGCTGCCTCTGGGTGAGATTCAGCCGCTGGGTGACCTGTCGCGCGTGGAACTGGGCGTGGAAATCGACGGCAGGCTGGCCGACGGCTGGTCGCTGGCCAGCCTGCTGCGCGATCCGGCGCGGCTGCTGGCGGACGTCACCTCCTTCATGACCTTGCGGGCCGGCGATGTACTGCTGGTCGGCGTGCGTTACAACGCGCCGCACGCGGCGGCGGGCAGCCGCGTGCGCGTCGCCGCCACCGGCCTGCCGGCACTGGAATTCGAGATCGCAAAGGAGCAAGCATGAAACACGGACGCATCATCTGGGAGGGCGCCGGGCACGCGGTAACGCAGGCCGCCGACGGCCGTGTGCAACTGGCTGACGGCCGCCTGCTGCGCGAGGACGAAGTGGAGTGGCTGCCGCCTTTCGTGCCCGGCACCGTCTTCGCTCTGGGCCTGAACTATGCCGACCACGCCAGGGAGCTGGCCTTCAAGGCGCCCGAAACGCCGTTGGTCTTCCTCAAAGGCCCGAACACCATCGCCGGCCATCGCGCCGAAACCGAGCGCCCGGCCGACGCCACTTATATGCACTACGAGTGCGAACTGGCAGTCGTCATCGGCAAACAAGGCCGCAACGTCAGCCGCGAAGACGCATGGGGTCTGGTGCGCGGCTACACCGTCGCCAACGACTACGCCATCCGCGACTATCTGGAAAACTACTACCGTCCGAATCTGCGCGTGAAGAACCGCGATGGCTGCACGCCACTTGGCCCATGGCTGGTGGACCGCGACGATATTCCCGACCCCATGCGCCTGCAACTGCGAACCCGCATCAACGGCCAACTGAAGCAGCAGGGCACCACCGCCGACATGATCTTCGATATTCCGGCGCTGATTGCCTACCTCTCATCCTTCATGACCCTGAACCCAGGTGACGTGATCCTGACCGGCACGCCCGAAGGCCTGGCCGACGTTCAGCCGGGCGACGTGATTGAAACCGAAATCGAAGGCATTGGCTGCCTGACCAACACTATCATCCCAGCGAGGACATCATGCATATCCAACACCTGATCAACGGCCAACAGGTCGACAGCGAGCAGCATTTCGACACCATCAATCCCGCCACCGGCGAAGTGCTGGCCACCGTGGCAAGCGGCGGCGCGGCGGAAGTCAACGCCGCGGTGGCGGCAGCGCGCGCCGCGTTCCCCGGCTGGTCCGCCACCCCGGCCAAGGAGCGCGCACGGCTGCTGCGCAAGGTCGGCGACCTGATTGCGGCCCACGTGCCGGAACTGGCCGAACTGGAGACCCGCGACTGCGGCCAGGTCATTGGCCAGACCAAGAAAGCCCTGATCCCGCGCGCCGCCGACAATTTCTACTACTTCGCCGAACTGGCGCAACACCAGCATGGCGAAACCTACGACTCCGACACCGGCCACCTGAATTACACCCTGTGGCAGCCGGTCGGCGTGTGCGCGCTGGTCTCGCCATGGAACGTGCCGTTCATGACGGCCACCTGGAAAACCGCGCCATGCCTCGCGCTGGGCAATACCGCCGTGATGAAAATGTCCGAGCTGTCGCCGCTGACGGCCGCGCGGCTGGGCGAACTGATACTGGAAGCTGGCATCCCGCCGGGTGTATTCAATCTGGTGCACGGTTACGGCAATACCGCCGGTGAAGCGCTGATTTCACACCCGGACGTGCGGGCGATTTCCTTCACCGGCTCCACCGCCACCGGCAACCGCATCGTCAAAACCGCTGGCCTGAAAAAGTTCTCGATGGAGTTGGGCGGCAAGTCGCCGTTCATCATCTTCGACGATGCCGACTACGAACGTGCGCTGGATGCCGCCGTGTTCATGATCTTCTCCAACAACGGCGAGCGCTGCACCGCCGGCTCGCGCATTCTGGTGCAGGACACGATCTACGACCGCTTTGTCGCCGATTTCGCCGCGCGTGCCGCGCGCCTGCAAGTGGGCGATCCGCTCGATCCCAACACCATCATCGGCCCGATGATCAGCCGTGGCCACTGGGACAAGGTCACCAGCTACATTGAACTGGGGCAGCGCGAAGGCGCGAAACTGGTCTTCGGCGGCGGCACGCCGGACGTGGCGGAACATCTCAAGGGCGGCAACTGGGTACAGCCGGCCGTGTTTGCGGAAGTGGACAACCGCATGCGCATTGCGCAGGAAGAGATCTTCGGCCCGGTGCCCTGCATCATCCGCTTCAAGACCGAAGAAGAGGCGATCCGCATCGCCAATGATACGCCGTATGGCTTGTCGTCCTACCTGTGGACCGAAAACACCGGCCGCATGCTGCGCATGGCGAAGCTCATCGAAGCGGGCATGACCTTCGTGAACAGCCAGAACGTGCGCGATCTGCGCCAGCCATTCGGTGGCATCAAGGCTTCCGGCACTGGGCGCGAGGGCAATCACTACAGCTACGAAGTGTTCTGCGAAGCGAAAAACGTGGCCGTGTCCTACGGCAGCCATCCAATTCCGCGCTGGGGCGTTTAAGGAGATCAAAAATGGGAAAACTCGCACTGGCCGCAAAAATCACTCACGTGCCGTCGATGTATTTGTCGGAGCAGGAAGGGCCGCACAAAGGCTGTCGCCAGGCCGCCATTGACGGCCACAAGGAAATCGCGCGCCGCTGCCGCGATCTGGGCGTGGACACCATCGTGGTGTTCGATACGCACTGGCTGGTCAACAGCGGCTACCACATCAACTGTGCGCCGCATTTCGAGGGCGTCTACACCAGCAACGAACTGCCGCACTTCATCAAGAACCTGCCATACGCTTACGATGGCAATACGGCGCTGGGCCATGCGATTGCCGCCGCCGCGACGGCCGACGGCGTCCACACCCGCGCGCACGACGACACCAGCCTCGGACTGGAATACGGCACGCTGGTACCGATGCGCTACATGAACGAGGACAAGCGCTTCAAGGTGGTGTCGGTGTCGGCGCTGTGCCAAGTCCATAACATCGACGACAGCGTGGCGCTGGGCCGGGCCGTGCGGCGCGCGATTGAACAGGACTACGACGGCACGGTGGCGGTGTTTGCCAGCGGTTCGCTGTCACACCGCTTTGCCCAGAATGGCGTGTCCGAGCAGTTCCTGCACAAGGTGTGGGACCCGTTCCTGGAAACCACCGACCGTCACGTGGTCGACCTCTGGGCCAAGGGCGATTGGAAGGCCTTCTGCGGCATGCTGCCCGAATACGCCACCAAATGTCATGGCGAAGGCTTCATGCACGACACGGCCATGCTGCTGGGCGTCCTGGGTTGGGATGAATACGAAGGCAAGGCTGAAATGGTCACGCCATATTTTGGCTCGTCCGGCACCGGCCAGCTGAATGCCGTGTTCCCGCTGTAAGGAGAGCGCCATGCCCCATCTCGTCTTTGAATGCACGGCCAATATCTACGATGCGGCCGACATCCCGGCGCTGCTGCGCAAGGCCAACGGCGTATTGATCGCGCAAGACGGCGTATATCCGACCGGCGGCATCCGTGCCCGCGCGATCCGCTTGCAGGACTACTGCATCGCCGACGGCAGCGCCACCGACGACGCCTTCGTCCACGCCACGCTGAAGATCGGCGCCGGCCGTGCGCCGGAAGTGCGGCAAGCCACCGGCGATGCCTTGTTCGCCATGATGCGCGAGCACTTCGCCGATCTGTACGCACAGCGCGGCCTCGCGCTGTCACTCGAAATCAATGAATTCAGCGAAAGCGGCACCTGGAAGCAGAACAACATCCACGCCCGCTACCGCAAGGAGAACAACCATGCTTGACCAAACCATCATCAACGCCGCCGCGCGCCGCCTGCACCTGGCGGAGCAGACCCGCCAGCCGGTTCGTCAGATTTCGCTCGACCATCCGGACATCACCATCGCCGACGCCTACGCCATCCAGCGCGAATGGATCAAGCTCAAACTGGGAGAAGGGCGCCGCGTCATCGGCCACAAGATCGGCCTGACCTCGCGCGCCATGCAGATGTCGTCGCAGATCGATGAACCGGATTACGGCACGCTGCTGGACGACATGTTGTTCCAGGATGGCAGCGACATCGCCTGCGAACGCTTCATCGACCCCATGATCGAGGTGGAGCTGGCCTTTATCCTGAAACATCGTCTGGCCGGTGCCAACCTGACCATGATGGACGTGCTGTCCGCCACCGACTACGTCATTCCGGCGGCCGAAATTATCGACGCCCGCTGCCATCGCATCGATCCGGAAACCAAGCGCCCGCGCAAGGTGATGGACACTATCTCCGACAACGCCGCCAACGTCGGCATCATCATGGGCGGCCGCCCGGTCAAGCCGATGGATCTTGACCTGCGCTGGGTGGCGGCACTGTTGTACCGCAATGGTGTGATCGAAGAAACCGGCGTGGCGGCCGGTGTGCTGAATCATCCTGCCAATGGCATCGCGTGGCTGGCACGCAAGTTCGCGCCGTTCGATGTGGCGCTGGAGCCGGGCCAGATCATCCTGGCCGGTTCCTTCACCCGCCCGGTCAAGGTGCGTCCCGGCGACACCTTCCACATCGACTACGGCCAGCTGGGCGCCATCAGCGCCCGCTTCGTGTAGGGGGCGCGCATGGAAATTCCGCGTAACGGCTTCAAACGCGCGCTGCTCAACGGCGATCGGCAGGTCGGCCTGTTCCTCGGTACCGCCAGCCCCTACATCGCCGACATGGTGGCCGGCGCCGGCTTTGACTGGCTGCTGATCGACGGCGAGCATGGTCCCAACGACCTGCACACCATTCTCGTCCAATTGCAGGTGCTGGCCGCCTATCCGGTGCGGCCGGTGGTGCGCGTGCTGGACCACGACCCTGCCCGCATCAAGCAGTTGCTGGACGTCGGTGCGCAAAGCCTGATGGCGCCGATGGTGGAAAACGCACAACAGGCGCAGGCGCTGGTGCGCGCCATGCGCTACCCGCCGCAGGGCATGCGCGGCGTCGGCACGGCGATGGCACGCGCCGCGCACTGGAACGCGGTGGGCGACTATTTCACCGAGGTGGAACGCGAGCTATGCCTGCTGGTGCAAATCGAATCCGTGACCGGTCTGAAGGCGCTGGAGGAGATCGCCGCTGTCCCGGGTGTGGACGGTGTCTTCATCGGGCCGTCCGACCTGGCGGCGTCGATGGGCCACCTTGGCAATCCGGGCCACCCCGACGTCAAGGCAGCGGTGGCCGATGCGATCGCGCGCGTGACGGCGGCCGGCAAGGCGGCCGGCGTGTTCTCGGCCGATCCGGCGGTGGCGGCAGCCTACGGGGAATTGGGCGCGCGCTTCCTGTTGGTCGGCGTCGACACGTTGCTGCTGCGCCAGGCCGCGGCGGCGCTGGCGGCGCGCTTCACCAATGGCGCCGGCGCCACAGGCGCGGCCTATTAAGTGTCCTCGCTGGCTATTGATACACGAATTGCCAGTTTTCGATACCGGCCCTGGAAGGGCGGCAATTAGGATGTATTCACATACATTAACCAGCGAGGAATTGCATGATCAGTAAATTGACGCAGGCGGCATTCGCCGTCTCCATCGCATATGCCGGCGCGGCGCAAGCGGCCACCTTCCAGACGGACAGCATCTCCGGCTCCTTCGATTCCACCGTCACCGCCGGCATCGGCGTACGGGCCCAGAATCCAAGCTGCTCGCTGATCACCGCTGGAGCGAGTGGCTCGGGCGCGCCAGCCGGCTGCCTGGCGCCAACCAGCGCGCTTGGAGACCAGGGAGACTTGAATTACGGACGCGGTGATCCCTTTACCGCCTACCTCAAAGGCACGCACGAACTGCTGCTGAAAATGCCGGACGACTGGAAATTCCTCGGCCGCGTGAGCTGGGTGCGCGATTTTGCCTCGACCCACACCAATGACTACATCAGCGCCACCAATCCGCCGGGCATCGGCCCGCTGACCAGCGATGCCGCCGATGACCTGCGCCTGAAAGCGCGCCTGCTGGACTTCTGGGTCAGCAAGGAATTCTCGCTGGGCGAGGAACGCGCGCGCGTCCGCGTCGGCAATCAGGTGATCAGCTGGGGCGAAAGCCTGTTCCTGCCGGGCGGTATCAACCAGACCAACGCCATGGACATCATGCGCCTGTCGCAACCGGGCACGCAGTTGAAGGAAGTATTCCTGCCGGCGCCGATTGTCAGCTTTGCCACCGGCCTGGGACACGGCTTCAACTTCGAAGCCTATGTGCAGGGCCGCTGGAACGACAACTACTTCCCGCCGACCGGCAGCTACTGGTCCAACGTGAATGGCCTCGGCAAGGGTGATAACGCCTACGGCCTGCCCAAGGACAAAGCGCGCAACGGCGGCCAGTATGGCGCATCGCTGCGCTGGCAGCCGGAAGGCACATCGCTCAATCTTGGCCTGTACGCGATGCGCTACCAGGACAAGGCGCCGCAATTCAGCCTGGCCGGCGGCGCGCCGCATTGGACCTTTGCCGAAGACCGCAAGATGGTTGGCATCAGCGCCAATCTGCCGGTGGGTGACTGGGCGCTGGGCACCGAACTGTCCTATCGTCCCAAGGATGCGGTGGCGCTCAACTCGGCCGCCAGCGGATGCAGCTACAACAACGGCAACTGCTACGTCAACGAGAAGAAGCTGCAATGGCACGGTACTGCCATGCTTAGCCTGACGCCGAGCGAATACGGCGGCATCCTCAAGGCGCTGGGCGGCGCCGACACGGCGACCCTGCTGGCGGAGGCGGTAGTAGTGCGTTATCCGAACCTCAAGCGCTTTTACGGCGCCGATCCGGTATCGGCTGGCGGTTGGGGCTGGGGCCAGGAGTTCAATCCCGCCGGTACGCCGGAATCGGTGGGCAGCAAGACTTCCTGGGGGTACAACTTCGACTTCAGCTGGGTGTATGACGGCACGCTGGTGTCGGGCTGGCAGGTGGTGCCGGAGCTGTACTACTTCCAGGCGGTGAACGGCCGCACGCCGAATACGGCGGGCCTGTTCATGAAGGGCGCCAAGTCGGCCAACTTCACCGTGACCTTCATGCGCAACCCGGCCACCTGGCAGTTCGCCGTCAACTACGGCCGCTTCTGGGGTGGAGACCGTGTTTACGACCAGCCGCTGCGCGACCGTGGTTTCGTCGGCGCCTACGTTTCGCGTAACTTCTGATGGGTATGCGGCCGGTGGGCGTCAAGCTCGCTGGCCTTGTTGAGCTCTTATCGTAACGGATTACATCGTGTCAAATTCAACTCTGCCGCGCCTGATGCATGCGCTGGAAAATGCCTGCTTCCGCTGGCGCACGCCGTTTCTTGTGTGGCTTGCGCTGTTCACCGCCGCCATGGCGTATTTTGCTGTGCAGCTGCGCATGGACGCCGGCTTTGAAAAGCAGCTGCCGATCGGCCATGAGTACATCGCCACCTTCCATAAATACCGCAACGACGTGCTGGGCGCGAACCGCATGAATGTGGTGGTCAAGGCGAAAAAGGGCAGCATCTGGACTCAGGCTGGTCTCAAGCGCCTGTTCGAGGTGACGCAGGCGGTGACCTATTTGCCGGGCGTGGACCGGCTGGGCGTGCAGTCGCTGTGGACGCCGAACAGTTTCGTCAACGAGATTACGGAGGAGGGCTTCCGCGCCGATCCCGTCATCGACGGCACTATCACGCCGGATCAGCTGACGGCGGAGATGATCGCCAACATTCAGCGTTCGGCCAATCAGGGCGGCTTTGTCGGCACGCTGGTGTCGCGTGACCAGAGCAGCGCCATGATCATCGCCGAGCTGTCGGAGGTGGACAAGGAAGGCCACAAGATCGACTACGTGCAGTACAACCATATGCTGGAGGAGCAGATCCGCCGCAAGTTCGAGGATCAGGACTTTGAAATCCAGATCATCGGCTTCGCCAAGCAGATTGGCGATATCGCCGATGGCGCTTCGTCGGTGCTGCAATTCTGCGTGGTGGCGCTGTTGTTGACGGCGGCGGCAGTGTACTGGTACTGCCGTTCCTTCCGCTTTACCATGCTGCCGATTGTCTGTTCGCTGACGTCGCTGGTGTGGCAGTTCGGCGCGCTCAAGCTGCTGGGCTTCGGCCTCGATCCGCTGGGCGTGCTGGTGCCGTTCCTGGTGTTTGCCATCGGCGTTTCGCATGGCGTGCAGCAGATTAATTTCATCATGCGTGAGCTCTCGCATGGCAAAACCACCGAACAGGCGGCGCGTGCCAGCTTTAGCGGCTTGATGATTCCAGGCGTGCTGGCTCTGGTGACGGCTTTCGTTTCCTTCATCACCCTGATCCTGATTCCGATTCCGATGGTGCGCGAGCTGGCGATTACCGCTTCGCTGGGCGTGTTCTTCAAGATCACCACCAATCTGGCCATGCTGCCGGTGGCGGCGTCGTACTTCTCGTTCAGCAGCGAGTATGCCCAGCGTTCGCTGCGTCAGCGCGAGCAGCGTTCGCAGTGGCTGCGCGTGCTGGCGCGCGTGGCCGAGCCGAAGACGGCGCTGGTGGTGCTGGCGATTACCGCCGGCGTGTTCGGTTGTGCCGCATGGCAGAGCCGCGACCGCGTGATCGGCACGCTGCAACCGGGCGCGCCCGAACTGCGGCCGGAAGCTCGCTTCAACCGTGATGCCGTCGCCATCGCTGGCAGCTACGACACTGGCCTCGATTGGCTGACGGTGATCTTTGAAGCGCCGGTCAATTCCTGCGAAAACGTGGCGTTGGGCGCTTATCAGGATCGCTTTGTGTGGGCCTTGCAGCATACGCCGGGTGTGTTGTCGGTGAGTTCCTATGCCGGCCAGCTGCGCGGCTACAACGAGGGCTATAACGAAGGCAATCCGAAGATGGCGGTAGTGCCGATCGATCCGGCCAACTACGCCTCGCTCAGCACTGAAATTGGCCGCGTGCGCGGCTTCATGAACAAGGATTGCAGCATGACGGCGGTTCACCTGTTCCTGGCCGATCACAAGGCCACCACCATCAATGGCGTGATCGCGGCGGTGAAGCAGTTCCGCCAGAGTAGCCCGCAGCAGGGTGTGACCATTCGTCTGGCATCCGGCAATGCCGGCGCGCTGGCGGCGGTCAACGAGGAGGTCGAGCATAGCGAGATGCCGATGATGTTGTACGTGTACGCCGCCATCATCCTGCTGGTGGCCGCGGTGTACCGCGACCTGCGTGCGGTGCTGGCCTGCTGCCTGCCGCTGACGGTGGGCACGTTCATCGGTTATTGGTTCATGAAGGAATTGCAGATCGGGCTGACCGTGGCGACGCTGCCGGTGATGGTGCTGGCGGTGGGCATCGGCGTGGATTACGCGTTCTACATCTACAATCGCTTGCAACTGCATTTGTCGCAGGGGCAGGGGATTACCAAGGCGATCGAGCATTCGATACTCGAAGTGGGCACCGCGACCGTGTTCACGGCGCTGACGCTGGCGGTGGGCGTGGCGACCTGGGCTTTCTCGGACCTGAAGTTCCAGGCTGATATGGGCAAGCTGCTGGCCTTCATGTTCATGGTGAACATGGTGATGGCGATGACCGCGCTGCCGGCGTGCGCCGTCTGGCTGGAGCGCGTCTTCCCGCGCCGCGTGCCGGTCCGCGCACCGGGTATCTTTGCTCACTGAGAGGCTGACATGAACATGAAATTCCTGACCACCTTGACGCTGGCCTGCGCGACGGCGGCCGCCTGCGCAGGCGCTGCTCCGGGCACGGCGCCCGGCCTGACCCCGCAGCCGGCGGTGCGCAGCGCTTATGCCGTCGATGCCGCCATCCTTGGCGTGGCCAACGCCGGCAAGCGCATAGTCGGCGTGGGCGACTATGGCGTGGTGCTGCTGTCCGACGATCAGGGCAGGACCTTCCGCCAGGCGCGCGCGGTGCCGGTATCGTCCACGCTGACAGGCGTATCCTTCGCCGATGAACGCAACGGCTGGGCGGTCGGCCACTGGGGCGTGATCCTGCGCACCACCGACGGCGGCGAGACCTGGACCGTGCAACGCAGCGACACGCAGGAAGACCGCCCGCTGTTCTCGGTCCACTTCTTCGACGACAAGGAGGGCATCGCGGTCGGCCTGTGGTCGCTGGTGTTGGTCACGCGCGACGGCGGCGCCCACTGGCAACCGCTGTCGCTGCCGACACCACCGGACGGCGGCAAGGCTGACCGCAACCTGCTATCCGCCTTCACCGACGCCCACGGCAACCTGTATGTCGCCGCCGAACGCGGCATGGTCCTGCGCAGCGAAGACCGCGGCCGCAGCTGGCATTATCTGGACACCGGCTACAAAGGCTCGTTCTGGAGCGGCGTCGCCTTGCGCAACGGCGTCGTGCTGGTGGGCGGCCTGCGGGGCAGCCTGTATCGCAGCGCCGATGGCGGCAATCACTGGCAAGCCATCGACAGCGGCGTCAAAAGCTCGATCACCGGCATGGTGGAACGTGCCGATGGCGTGGTGGAAGCGGTCGGCCTGGACGGCGCCATGCTGGAAAGCCGCGACGGTGGCCTGACGTTCAAGGCCCGCCAGCGCGACGACCGCCTGTCCCTGACTGGCGTGATCGGCGCAGGCAACGAAGTACTGCGCTTTTCCAAGCGTGGCATCGCAGCACGATAAAAACAACCCGGAGGAGAACCCATGAAAACCTATCCCATGACCATCGACGGTAAGTCCGTCGACACCGGCCGCACGCTGGAAATCATCAATCCCGCACTGGGCCAGCCATTCGCCGCCGTGCCGGTGGCGCGTCCGCAGGACGTGGACGCCGCCGTCGCGGCGGCGCGCAAAGCCTTCCCTGCGTGGCGCGCCACATCGGCCGCCGAGCGCCAAGCCATGCTGCACGCGCTGGGCGCGGCCCTGGAAGCCAATATGCCCGAGCTGATGGACCTTATCACGCGCGAAACCGGCAAGCCGCTGCAAGGCCTGAACAACGTTGGCGCCGGCATGGAGCTGGGCGGCTCCATCGCCTGGACCCACGTCACCGCCGATCTGCCGCTGGAGCCGGAAGTCATCCAGGACAACGAACAGGCGCGCGTTGAAGTGCACCGCAAGCCGCTGGGCGTGGTGGCCTCCATCACGCCGTGGAACTGGCCGCTGATGATCGCCATCTGGCACATCATCCCGGCCCTGCGCGCGGGGAATACCGTGGTACTCAAGCCGTCCGAATACACGCCGGTGGCCACCGCGCGCTTTGTCGAACTGGCGCAGGCGGTGCTGCCGCCGGGCGTGCTGAATGTGGTCATCGGCGGCGGCGACATCGGCGCCGCGCTGTCTCAGCACCCGGACATCAACAAAATCGTCTTCACCGGCTCTACCCGCACCGGCAAGCGCATCATGGAAAATGCGGCCGCCAGCCTGAAACGCCTGACGCTGGAGCTGGGCGGCAACGACGCCGGCATTGTGCTACCGGGCGCCGATGTGCAGGCCATCGCGCCCAAACTGTTCGGCGTAGCCTTCCACAACAACGGCCAGACCTGTGCCTGCCTCAAGCGCCTGTACGTGCACGACAGCCAGTACGACGCTGTCTGCACCGAACTGGCGCGGCTGGCCAAGGAAGTGCGCGTTGGCGACGGCCTCGATCCGGCGACCGAACTGGGGCCGCTGCAAAACCGCGCCCAGCTCGACGTGGTCAGCACGCTGGCGGCCGATGCTGCCGCCAATGGCGGCACCATCCTCAGCGGCGGCAAGGCGCGCGCAGGGCAGGGCTATTTCTTCGAGCCGACCATCGTGGCTGGCCTGAGCAACGGCGCGCGGCTGGTGGACGAGGAGCAGTTCGGTCCCATCCTGCCGGTGATCCGCTATAGCGACGTCGAACAGGCCATCGCGCTGGCCAACGATAATCCGAATGGCCTGGGCGGTTCGGTGTGGTCGTCTGACCTGGCGCTGGCGGCGGAAGTGGGCAAGCGCCTCGAATGCGGCACCGTGTGGATCAATGAACACGGCGCGGTGCAACCGGACGCGCCGTTCGGCGGCGTCAAGCAGTCAGGCATCGGGGTCGAATTCGGTCACCACGGGTTGGCGGAATTCACCTCCATCCAGACCGTGAAGATTATGAAAAACTAAATCTTTCCTTTCACTGTAGCCTTTTCGCCATGTGCCTGGCAAATAAGCAGGCACAGGATGGCGGAATTTGCTAACATCTTAATGAAGCCGGCCCCAGGAGGCCGGCTCGTCCTATTCCTGGAAGGGGAGACATGAGTTTCACCGAGCAACATTACGGCAGCGCCACGACGGTGCCGCAGGTCGGCAATGCGCTGAATGCCTGCCGCAAGACCGTACACACGTCCAGCCTGTGGCAGCACGAGCGCGTGCTGACCGGCTGGAACCAACTGTACGACCAGCTCTCCAAGGGTAAATTCAGTGGCCAGTTCACCGAGGCGTGGGTGGGCGAGGTGCAGCTGTTTGAAGAACAAACCTCGCAAGCGGTGTTTGAAAGCGGTCCCGGACGCACCGGTGTGGTGGCGCTGGGCGTGTTCGCCAATCTGGAAGGCGAGGCGCGCTGGCGCGGCAACACCATCGGCAGCGACCACGTCACCGCGTTGAGCGACCACGCCAGCCTGGAGCTGAGCACGCCGCCCAACTGCACCATGATGAGCGTGTCGGTGCCGGTCTCCATGCTGCCGACCGGCGACGAAAGCGGCAAGACCGATGCCGACGAACTGGTGGCGCGCGCCGCCAACCACGTCCACAATCCGGCGCTGGCCGCCATGCTGCGCGAGCGCCTGAAAGCGGCGTTGCTGACCATGACGTATCAACCCTATCAGCTGGCGCAGGCGGAAGCGCGCGACCAACTGGTGAGCGAACTGGTGGGCATGGTGGATGAGTACCTTGGCCTGGCGCTGGGCGGCAGCGGCGTTACCGAGGCGCGCAAGGCGCTGCACGTGGTGAGCAAGGCGCGCGAATACATCGACGCCAATCCGGACCGCCCGGTGACGGTGCTGGACCTGTGCAACCGCACCTACACCTCGCGCCGCACGCTGCAATACTGCTTCACCCAGGTGATCGGCATGAGCCCGGCCGCCTATCTGAAGGTGGTGCGCCTGAACGGCTTGCAACGCGACCTGCTCAGTTCCGGCGGCACGCGCACCATCGGCGACATGGCGGCACGCTGGGGCTTCTGGCATTTGTCGCAGCTGTCGCTCGATTACAAGCGTTTGTTCGGCGAGCTGCCCTCGGAAACGGTCAAGCGCGCGTTGCAATAAACGATTTGCCAGTTCTTGATAACCGTGGCGGCGGCGCTCCCCTAGACTGAGTTCATTACAAGGACTACGGAAGGGGAGATCTCATGCAGGCATCTGCGTATCAATTCTGGCATCCCATGCTGCATCCGAACGAGATGAAGGTGCGCGAGCCGATCCGCATCGTGCGTGGCGATGGCTGCCATGTGTTCGATGACGGCGGCAACCGGCTGGTCGACGGCGTGGCCGGACTATGGAACGTCAACGTCGGCCACAACCGGCCGGAACTCAAGCGCGCCATCGCCGCGCAGCTCGACGAACTTGAATACTTCCAGATTTTCGATGGACTGAGCCATCCGCGCGCGGAGGAGTTGTCCAATCTGCTGATCGACATGCTGGCGCCGGAAGACATGCGCCGCGTGTTCTACAGCAGCGGCGGTTCGGACGCGGTGGAGACCGCGCTGCGGCTGGCGCGCCAGTATTGGAAAGTGGCCGGGCAGCCGGAGCGCACCAAGTTCATCTCGCTCAAGCAGGGCTATCACGGCACGCATTTCGGCGGCGCCTCGGTCAACGGCAATATGGTGTTCCGCCGCAGTTACGAGCCGCTGCTGCCGGGCTGCTACCACATCGAAACGCCGTGGACCTATCGCAATCCCTTCACCGAAGATCCCGAGGAACTGGCGCACATCTGCGCCACGCTGCTGGAACGCGAAATCCTGTTCCAGGGACCGGACACGGTGGCCGCCTTCATCGCCGAGCCGGTGCAAGGCGCCGGCGGCGTGATCGTGCCGCCGGCCAGCTATTGGCCGCTGGTGCGCGCGGTGTGCGACAAATACGGCGTACTGTTGATCGCCGATGAAGTGGTGACCGGCTTCGGCCGCACCGGTGCGGCCTTCGGCAGCCGGCTGTGGGGCGTCAAGCCGGACATCATGTGTCTGGCCAAGGGCATCACCTCGGGCTACTTTCCATTGGGCGCCACCGCCTTCAACCAGCGCATCGTCGATGCCTTTGACGGCAATGACGATTTTTCCGGCGCCATCTTCCACGGCTACACTTATTCGGGGCATCCGGTTGCCTGTGCCACGGCGCTGGCCAACCTGAAAATCGTGCGCGACGAAAACCTGGCCGCCAACGCCGCGCGCATGGGCGACTACCTGCTGCAAAAACTGCTGCCGTTTGCCGAGTGCTACGCGGCGGTGGGCGAGGTGCGCGGCAAGGGGCTGATGCTGGCGCTGGATCTGGTGACGGACAAGCGCAGCCGCGAGCCGATCGACCCGGCCAACGGCTATGCGGCGCGGGTGGCGGAAATCGCCCGCCTGCACGGCGCGCTGGTGCGGCCGGTCGGCACCAAGATCATCCTGTCGCCGCCGCTGGTGTTCAACCAACAGCATGTCGATGCGCTGGTGGCGGCGCTCGACGCGGGGTTTGCCGGTGCGTGAATCGCTGGCAGGCACGGCGCGCCGCATCGCCTCGGTGGCGCAGCAGTTGGTGGGCGCGCAGCGCTGGGTGATCTATAGCGTCGGCCAGGACGGCAACGCCGGACAGGTGCTGTGGGCGCAGGAGGACGAGCAACGCTGCGCCGCATACTTCTCCGGCTACCATCTGGACGATCCGCTGGCGCCGCACCGCATCGCGGCCACACCGAAAGGCGTGGCTTGCCTGAGCCAGCGGCTGGCCAGCGGCGCCGATCCGCAGGCGCGCTACCGGCGCGAGTTCATGCAGCCGTACGCGCTGAGCGACGCGCTGGAGATGCTGCTGCCGGTGGATGCCGGCATGAGCCTTGGCGTCAGCCTGCTGCGCGACGCGCCGCATCCGGGCTATTCGCGCGCGCAGGTGCAGGCGCTGACTGATTTCTATGTGCTGGCCTCGCAACTGCTGGCCTTGCAGGAGCGCGAGGCGGCGCCGGACACCGGCCGGCGCGCCCGGCTGGCGCAGCGCGCGCCACAGCTGACCGAGCGCGAGCTGGACATCGCCCTGGCGGTGGCGGGCGGCATGCCGAACAAGCTGGCCGCGCGCCATGCCGGCATGTCTCCCTCCACTGTCAAAACCCATTTGCATAGCATCTTCCGCAAGTGCGGCATCGCCAACCGCGCGCAACTGGCGCGGCTGGCCGCCTAGTTCTCCGGCAGCAGTGCGCCGCCGTCGACAATGATGGTCTGGCCGGTGATATAGGCCGCATCCGCCGACGCCAGGAACAGCATGGCCCCGGCGATGTCATCCGGCGTGCCGAGCCGGCCCAGCGGAATGCGCTGGCGCAGCCGCTCGGTGACGCTGGCGTCGCCCAGATTGGCCTGCGCCGGTGTCTGTATCATGCCCGGCTCGACACCGTTGACGGTGACCCCAAACGGCGCCACTTCCAGCGCGGCGGCGCGGATAAAGCCATTGACCGCCGACTTCGACGCGGCATAGTGCGCCAGCCCGGGATAGGCCACGCGCGGTCCTGTGACCGAGGAGGTGACCAGCATGCGGCCGCCGCCGCGCTCGCGGAAACCGGGCAGCGCCGCTTGCAGCAGATGGAAGGCGGCCCAGACGTTGACGGCAAAGGTGCGCTCCAGCAGCGGCGCGTCGATGGCGGTGAAGTCCGTCAGCGGGAAATAGGCGGCGTTGTGCACCACCACATCCAGCCCGCCATGGCGTTGCCGGGCGCAGGCGACGATGCGGGCCGGCTGCGTGGCGTCGGCCAGGTCGCATGCCAGCGCGGACGCCTCGGCGCCGCCGGCGCGCAACTGGGCCGCCAGCTGTTCGGCGCCGGCCTCGTCGCGGTCGGCGATCAGCACCGCCGCGCCCTGTGCCGCGAAGCGCCAGGAGATGGCCGCGCCGATGCCGCTGGCGCCGCCGGTCACCACCACGGTTTGTCCTGCAAATGGTTGGTCCATGGCTTACTCCATTCGGGTGAAGGCCAGCGTCGGCACGTCGACGATGGTGGAACCGCCATCGGCCGCCAGCACCGCGCCGGTCACCATGGCGGCGGCCGGGGAGGCGAGGAAGGCGCAGACCTCGGCGATTTCCTGTGGCGTGGCGGGACGGCGCAACGGCACGTCGGCGCACACCAGGTCGTAGGCCTGGTCCAGGCTGATGCCATGTTGCGCCATCAACGGCGCCATCTCGGCGTCGGCCATCGGCGTGCGCACCCAGCCGGGGCAGACCACGTTGGCGCGCACGCCTTGCGGGCCGTAGTCGCGCGCAATCGAGCGTGACAGGCCGATCAGGGCGTGCTTGAAGGTGGTGTAGCCGCACACCTCCGGCCCGGCCGCCAGCGCGGCGATGGAGCCGACAAACACGATGGCGCCGCGTTGCGCGGCCAGCGCCGGCAAGCAGGCGCGGGCGCTGGCAAAGGCCGTGTTGAGGTTGGCGGTCAGCGCGCGCTGCCAGTCGTCGTCGTCGATGTCGGCGCATGCGCCCTGGCCGAAGCCGCCGGCATTGGCGACCAGCACATCCAGCCGGCCGTAGCGTTGCAGCACGGTGTGCACGGCGCCGGCCATGGCGTCGCCATCGGCCGCGTCGCCGGCCAGCGCCAGGCCACCGTGGCGGCTGGCGACGGCCTCCACCAGCTCGCGGCGGCGGCCCATCACGGCCACCCGCGCGCCTTCCGCCGCCAGCTGGGCGACGCAGGCTTCGCCGATGCCGGTGCCGCCGCCGGTCACCAAGACCACTTTTTCTTCGAAGCGCTGCATGGCTCTCACTCCCATGGAATGGTGGCCAGCACGCGCGCATGGGCGCCGACGCCAAAGTTGCGGACCTGGTCGAAATCGTCGCCGTCGTAGCCCATGATCTTGCCGGTGGTCTTCATGGCGCGCAGGTCGACCATGATCACGCCCAGCGTCGGGATGATTTTTTCGCGCCAGATGAACAGGTAGAGGTCGGGCGCGATGGCGTAGTAATCGCAGGCGTCGGTTTCGGCCAGGCCTTTTTCCGCGCCATCGATGCAGCGCCAGGTGTAGAAGCGCTGGTTGAGGTAAATGTGTTCATAGCGTTCATGCGGGCTGTAGATGTACTCGACGCGCTTGCCCAGCATGGCGGTGGTCGGCTGCGGCAGGGCGGCATCGTCGGCAAACGGGCGGCCGACGGTGCCGCGCCGGGTGCGCAGCCGCACGGCGGTCAGTTCCTTGCCTTGCGAGGCGCGTTGCAGCAGCGGCGTGTGGGCTTCCTCGCGCGTCGGCAGGGTGCCGGTCAGTTCGATGAAGCTGCCGGCTTCCAGATTGATCACCAGGCTGACGCCTGCGCGGGCCGCGTCCTGTGGCAGGTAGTCGACAAAATAGATCCCGGGCCGTGGCGCGGTGACGCTGCATTGCGCCAGCTGGTCAATGGCGAGCAAGGCGGTGCCGCCGTCTTCATAGTGCAGTTGCAGCGTACGGCCGGCCAGATCGCGCGACTGGGTGAGGCAATGGTTATCCGGGGCGAAGGCGTCGCCGAGCGCGCCGACGGTGATCCATTCCTGGGCTTGGGTCATGGTGCAAATCTCCTGTGGTGAAAGTGCATCCAGTGTGGCGCGCCGTGCACGGCTTGCCCATCGGCCGATTGGTCGACGGAAGATTGCCGAATTTCGATATCGCCGGCGGCGCGCTCCTCATTACCATCAATGGCAGATGACCAACCAGGAGACACTCAATGCGTAAATTCCGTTCCGTGCGCGCCAGCGCGCTGCTCGCCACCATGCTGGCCGTTGCCGGTACCGCCCACGCGGCCGATGACGATGTATCCCGCCTCGGCAAAGACCTCACCCCGTCCGGCGCCGAGAAAGCCGGCAGCAAGGACGGCGCCATCCCGGCCTGGAGCGGCGTCGAAGCCCCCGCCGCCGGCTGGGCCTACGGCAAGTTCCGCGGCGACTTCTGGAAGCACAAGGGCGAGAAAGCGCTGTTTTCCATCGACGCCGGCAATGTTGAAAAATACAAGGACAAGCTGACCCCGGGCCAGATCGCCCTGATCAAGGCCACCAAGGGCTACCGCATGGACGTGTATCCGAGCCACCGCAGCTGCGGCATCCCGGACTTCGTGGCCGATAACACCAAAAAGAACCTCGGCGTGGCCAAGATCGGCGCCGACGGCTGGACCCTGGCCGACGCCATCGTGCCCGGCTACCCGTTCCCGTTCCCGAAAACCGGCACCGAAGTCATTTACAACAGCAAGATGCGCTATCGCGGCGTGGGCGTGGAGTGGAAAAATTCGCTGACCTCGGTCTCGCCGCGCAAGGGCGGCGGCGACTGGATCGTGGCCGGTTCCGAGCAGACCAATTACTTCCCGTGGGGCGCCAAGGGCAGCCGCCACCTGAACACCATCCCGGACGCCGAATCCTACGTCTACTTCGCCTATAACACGCCGACCGCGCTGGCCGGCCAGTCGCTGGCCATCCGCAATTACCTGAACAAGCCGGGCACCGAAACCTTTTACTACTTCCCGGGCCAGCGCCGCGTGCGCCGCATGCCGGCCTACGCCTATGACGCGCCGCAGATCGGCTTTGAAAATCAGTACACGCTGGACGAGCCCTACGTGTTCAACGGCCCGATCGACCGCTTCGACTGGAAGCTGGTCGGCAAGAAGGAAATCTACGTGCCATACAATTCCTTCGGCGCCTACAAGTTCGACGGCGAGTTCCGCCAGTTGGCCGGCAACGATTACTTCAGCAACGAAAACCGCCGCTACGAGCTGCACCGCGTGTATGTGGTGGAAGCCACGGTGAAGAACGGCACCCGCCATTCGTCGCCGAAGAAAGTATTCTACGTGGACGAGGACAGCTACAATCTGGTGGCAGCCGAGGATTACGATGGCCAAGGCAAGATGTGGAAGGTCAAGGAAGCCTTCCTGATTCCGATTTATGAGACCGGCACCTGCGATGCCATGGCGTTCACTCAGTACAACCTGCTGGAAGGCCGCTATGTGATCGATGGTCACGCCGCCGGCACCGGCAAGGACATGCGCTGGGTGGTGGATGCGGAGGGCCAGCGCTTCAAGGAATCGTTCTACACCTCGGATAACCTGCGTGCCATCAGCGAACGCTAAGCGGCAACCCTCACCAGCGAGACAAGACTGATATGGAGACACGACAGCACGGCGCAGCACCGAGGGCAGGCGGTACACTGGGCTTTTTCGCACTTTTTTCGATTGCCATCGGCGTGATTGTCAGCCAGACCAGCACGGTCTCGCTGTTGCAGGCCATCGGCATAGGCGGGCAGGGCTTTTTCCTGGCCTATGGCTTCGCCTTCCTGCTGTCGATCTGCAATGCGCTGACCTTTGCGGAGCTGGCGCTGTCGCTGCCGCAGGCGGGCAGCATCAGCACCTATGCCGAGGTGACGGTGGGGCATTTTCCCGCCATCCTGGCGGTGTTCGCCGGTTATGTGGTGCCGGCCATCTTCGGCTTGCCGGCCGAGCTGATGCTGTTCGACAGCGTGATCGGCCAGCTGTTCCCCGGCATCATGCCTAGCATGGGCTGGGCCTTGCTGCTGTTGGGGACGCTGGTGGTGCTGAACCTGGCGGGCACGGATGTGTTTGCCACCACCCAGCAGATCCTGACCTTCGTGATCATCGCCTTCTTCCTGGTGGTGGGGCTGTATGTGGCGAGCGGCATGCAGCCGGGCGCCGCGGCCGCGCCGCAGATCTGGAAGGGATACGCCGCGCATGATGCGGTGGCGCCGGTGGTGGTGCTGTGTTTCTGGACGCTGATCGGCTGCGAGTACGTGACGCCGATGGTGGAGGAGGCCAAACATCCGCGCCGTGATCTGCCGCGTGCCATGCTGCTGGGACTGCTGTTCATTTCGGCGGTCAACCTGTTGTTTGCCTATGGTACGGCGCATGTGCTGCCACGCGATGGCTTGCTGGCCTCGGTGACGCCGCATCTGGATGTGGTCTCCAGCGTGTTCGGCCAGGCCGGCCGCATCGTGTTCGCGGTGATTGCCATGACGGCCAGTGCCAGCCTGATCAACGCCGTGCTGGGCGCGGTGCCGCGCATGTTGCATGGCATGGCGATGCATGGCCAGGCCTTCCCGCTGCTCAAGCGCGTGTCGGCGCGGCGGCAGGTGCCGGTGGTGGCCTTGCTGTTTGTGGCGGCGTGTCCGGTGGTGGGGCTGGTGTGGGCGCGTGGCGATGCCAACAACATCCTGCCGTTGACGATCGCCGCGACTATCTGCTGGATGCTGGTGTATCTGCTGGCGCACGTGGTGCTGCTGGTGCTGCGGGTGCGCAGTCCGCGGCTGGCGCGTCCGTTCCGCACGCCGCTATATCCGCTGCCGCAGCTGGCGGCGATTGCCGGCATCATTTACGTGATCGCCAACAGCTCGCCGGAACCGGCCATGACCAAATCGATTGTCCTGTACAGCGGCAGCGTGCTGGGGATCTTTGGCGTGGTGGCGGCGTTCTGGGTGCGCTGGGTGATGAAACAGCCGCTGTTCAGGGCGGCGCCGGCACGGCTGCTGCCGCATCTCAGCCGTTGAGAAGGATTTCCTTACAAAAAAATCATCCTTGCCTGACTTTTAAATGAGGAGAGCTTTGCTACGGTGCTGACTGTGGCTGCCAGGAACCGACGCGATCAGGAGGTTTGCCACCTGTCCGATGCGATTCTATCTATGCTACAGCTCTTTTCTCCTCCAAACAATCCGACTCTTCTCCATTACGGCAGCTACACCCCTTCGCTGGTGTTGCTGTCGATTCTCGTCGCCATCTTCTCCTCATGGATGGGCTTGCAGGTGGTCGGCCAAGCGCAGCGCACGTCCAGCCGGGGCTTGCGCGCCCTCATATTGGGCACCGGCGGCCTGGCGCTGGGCACCGGCGTGTGGGCCATGCACTTCATCGGCATGCTGGCTTTCGATCTGTGCACCGTGGTCGAATACCATCACGGCACCACCATGTTGTCGGTGCTGCCCAGCATCGGCGCGTCCGCGCTCGCGCTGACCATCATCAGCCGCCGCCACCTGAGCCGCGGCACGCTGCTGGTCGGTGGCGTGCTGGTGGGGGCCGGCATCGGCGCCATGCACTATACCGGCATGGCCGCCATGCGCATGAATCTGGCGTTGCGTTACGACCCGCTGATGTTTGCGCTCTCCATCGTGGTGGCCGTGGCGCTGGCCACGCTGGCCATCTGGATACGTTTCGGCCTTGGCCGGCTGCGCACGCGCCTGTCGGACAGCATGCTGGGGCTGATCAGCGCCACGGTGATGGGCGGCGCCATCACCGGCATGCACTACACCGGGATGGCGGCGGCGCGCTTCGTCGGCACGCTGCCGGCCGATGCCGCGCCGGCGTCCAGCAGCGCGTTCCTGGCGCTGACCGTCACCCTGATCACGATCGCCATCACCGTCTTCGTGATGGCGGCCAACGGCCTGTTGCGCTACCCCGAGCTGTTCCGCCTGCAAAGCGAAACCGAAACCTGGATGCGCGCCTTGCTCACCACCACCATCGACGGTGTCGTCACCGTCGACCGCGACGGCGTGATCCACGAATTCAACGCCTCGGCCGAGCGTATCTTCGGCTGGACCCGCGCCGACATCATCGGCGGCGACATTCGCCGGCTGATCACGGACGCGCAGGGCGAGCCGGACTTCCTGCGCAACTATCTGAGCACCAGCACTTCCGCCACCCCCGGCGGCGGCAAGGAGGTCACGGCCCTGCGCAAGGACGGCGGGCAACTGCCGATCCGCACCGCGCTGGGACACGCCAGGCTGGGGACGCGCGACCTGTTCGTGCTATTCATTACCGATATCAGCGAACGGCGCGCCATCATGCAGGCTTTGCGCGACAGCGAGCAGCAGTTCCGCTCGTTGATCGGCAATATCCCCGGCATCTCCTTCCGCAGCAAGACCCACCCCTGCGGCGCGCCGGTGTTCGTCAGCGACGGCATCCTGCGGCTGACCGGCTATCCGGCCAGCGATTTCGTCGGCGACGGACGCACCCGCGCGCTGGGCGACCTGATCGTGCCCGAGGACCGCGCCGGCGTCGAGGCCGAGGTCGCGCGCGGCGTGGCCGAGCTGCGTCCCTATCAGGTCGAGTACCGGCTGCGCCATGCCGATGGCCGCGTGCGCTCGATGTGGGAACACGGCGCCGTCACGGCGGATGAAAGCAATCCGGCCATCCGCTGGATCGACGGCGTGATCCTGGACATCAGCGAGCGGCGCGAGATGGAGCAGGAATTGCGCATGGCTAAGGAGACGGCGGAAAAGGCGGCGGCCGCGCGCAGCCGCTTCGTGGCCAACATGAGCCACGAGATCCGCACGCCGATGAATGCCATCCTCGGCTTCACCGACGTGCTGCTGGACACCGCGCTGGACGATTATCAGCGGCGCCACCTCGACATCGTGCGCAAGGAGGGCCGCTCGCTGCTGCGGCTGCTCAACGAGATCCTCGACACGGCCAAGCTGGAAAAGGGCGCCATGGATCTGGAGCGCGACGACTACAACCTGCTTGGCCTGATCGACGAGCTGGCCTCGACCTTTGGCAGCAATGCCCGCGCCAAGGGGCTGGGCATCGACATCGGCTACGATCCGGCGCTGCCGGCGTGGCTGCACGGCGACGAACTGCGCATGCGCCAGATCCTCGGCAACCTACTGGACAACGCCATCAAGTTCACCACCGCCGGCAGGGTCGGCCTGCGTGCCGGCGTGCGGCAGGGGCAGTTGCACATCACGGTCAGGGATACCGGCATCGGCATTGCCCCGGAGCGGCTGGATGCGATCTTCGATCCGTTTACCCAGGCCGACGCTTCCATGACGCGGCGCTTCGGTGGCACCGGCCTGGGCACCACCATCAGCCGCCAGCTGGTGACGCTGATGGGCGGCAGGATCTGGGCCGAAAGCACGCCGGGAGTGGGGACCGCCTTCCAAATCAGCCTGCCGCTGGAGCTGGCCCGCAACGAAGCGCCGCGCGCCGGCGAGCAGGGCGATTATCCCTTGCCGCCGCTGCACGTGCTGGCGGCGGACGATGTGACGCAGAACCTCAATCTGCTGTCGCTGCTGCTGACCAAGCGCGGCCATACGCTGGACACCGTCAGCGACGGCGCGCAGGCGGTGCGGATGTCGGCCGGGCGGCACTACGACGTGATCCTGATGGACGTGCAGATGCCGGTGATGGATGGCCTGGCGGCGACCCGCGCGATCCGCGAACGCGAGCAAGCCACGCGGGCGCTGCCGGTGCCGGTGGTGGCGATGACCGCCAGCGTGCTGGCGGCGCACCGCGAAGCCAGCGCCGCGGCCGGAATGCAGGGTTTTGCTTCCAAGCCGGTGGACTGGCACACGCTGTCGCACGAAATCGCGCGCGTGCTGCGGCTGCCGGCCCTGGCTTCGGGCTCGGCGGCGGATGAACCGTCGCTCCAGCACCTGTTCAACCGGGGCGACGGCCTGCAACGCTGGGCCGGGGACGAGGAGATATACCAGCAGGCGCTGCATGGGTTTGCCGCCGACTATGGCGACGCCGCAACGAAACTGGACCGGCTGCTGGCATCCGGCGACCAGGCGGGGCTGAACGATGCGCTGGCATGGAGCCACAGGGTGCGCGGCTCGGCCGCCAACGTGGGTCTGGAACAGCTGGCCTTCACGCTGGGGCGGATTGAAGAACTGTGCGGGTCACTGCTGCGTGAGGGGATAGTGCAGGGCAGCGGTTTGCCGGCATACCAGCGCATGCTGCACGCGCAACTGAAGGCCGCGCTCGTCGCCATTGGCGCCGCTGGCAATGCCGGCGACACGGTCAGGGACGCCGGTCCTCCGCCCGCCGTCGCCGATGGCCAGGCCTCTGCCTATGATCCCGCGGCGGTGCGCCGGAACGCGGCCGCGTTGTTGCCGTCCTTGCAGCGCGGCGCGTTCGATGATGCCGGTTTGGCGGAACTTGTGGCCAGCCTGGCCGCCGCGCCCGCCGCGCAAACGCTGCTGCTGGATCAGCTGAGAGATGCGCTGACCGATTTCGATTTTCCGCAGGCGCAGGCGACCCTGCACAAACTGCTGGTTACGACCGAGCAGTAACCGCCGCCGGACCTACGCCACCGCGTGGCAGAAGAAATGCTTGATGAAGAAGTCGCTCTGGATTTCCCACAGCACTTCCGTGCCCTGGGTGACGAACCAGCTGTCGCCGGTTTCATACACCGCCGATGCGCCGCTGGCCACCTCGGTCAGCCTGACGCTGCCTTGCACCACGGTGGCCTGCTCGCTGAACGGGTAGGTCATGCGGAACACGCCGCGCGTGACGCCGAAGTAGCCGGCCGAGGCCGGATCGGTGGGCGCGCCAAACGTGCCCAGCGCGTAGGCGTCGACCGTGCCGGATTCAATCGTGGCGCCCAGTAGCGAGACCGGACCGATCAGGTGCAGGTCTTGTTGGCGGATGGCGTTGGAAATACGGGTCAGGCTCATGAAACTTCCTTTCTTTTAACGACGGCCGGTCCAATAACCGGAAACTTGGTGCCAGGTCTTCCCGGCGGAACAGATGAGCGGGCGGAACTGATCCTTGCCGACCACGCTCGCGCGGCGCACCGAGCTGATCAGGTCATAGCGCGGCGAACCTTCGGCCATGCCTTCCGCCAGGATCTTGCAGATGATGTGGCTGGGCGTCACGCCAAAGCCGGAATATCCCTGCACGAAGAACACATTCGGCTGACCGGGCAGGTTGCCGATCTGCGGGAACAGATTAGGACTGCACGCCATCGGACCGCCCCATGCCAGATCGATCTTCACATCGTGCAGATACGGGAAGATGTTCAGCATCAGCTGGCGGTTCCACTCCTTCAGGTCGTTAGGAATGTGGTCGATGAACGGCGTGGCGGAACCGAACAGCAGGCGGTTTTCTTTCGTCACGCGGTAGTAGTCGATCACCGGGCGGATGTCGCTGTAGGCGCCACGGATCGGACTGATGCGCTGGATCAGCTCATCGCTCAGCGGCTCGGTCATGCACTGGAAGGCGTAGGTGTTGATGGTTGAACGGTGCAGCTCGGGCTCCAGCTTGTTGAGGAAACTGTCGCACGCCCACAACAGCTTGTTGGCCGTGACCGTGCCCTTGGCGGTGCGCACCTTGATGCGCTTGCCATAGGTGACTTCCACCGCCGGCGAGTATTCGAAAATCTTCACGCCATGGCCGGCCAGCGCCTGGGCCTCGCCCAGCAGCAGATTGAGCGAGTGCACGTGGCCGCCACCCATGTGCAGCAGGGCGCTCTGGTAGGCGTCCGAGCCGATGATGGTTTGCACCTCGCGGCCTTCGAGATAGCGGATTTCGTGTCTGGAATTGAGCGACTTGAAGTCTTTTTCCCACGCGCGCAGGGTCTTGCCCTGGCGCGCGTTGAAGGCCATGTAGCCGTAGCCGTGGCAGAAGTCGGCCTTGATGTTGTATTTGTCGATGCGGGCCTGGATGATGTCGGCGCCCATGTCGCTGATTTCGAAGATGGCGCGCACGCCGTCCTCGCCAACGTCCTTGCGGATCTTGTCGAGGTCGTGGCCGATGCCGGCCATGATCTGGCCGCCGTTGCGGCCGGTGCCGCCGAAGCCCAGGTAGCGCGCCTCCAGCAGGGCGATGTTGGTATGGCCTTTTTCCGCCAGCTCCAGCGCGGTGTTCACGCCGCTGAAGCCACCGCCGATGACGACGATGTCGACATCGATGTCCTGCTCCAGGCTGGGGAAGCCGAGGTCGTATTTCTTGGTTGCGGTGTAGTAGGTCGCTGTTTCAATATTGATCATAAGAGTCTTGCACGCGCGGTGCACCTTGTTCTGCCATTGATGCCAGTATCTCCGCAACAGTTGCGTGGCCGTTATCAAAAAACGGCAAACATGGCCGCCGATTTCCCCTAAAATAAAAAAACAAAACCATCCATACTGGGGAGACAAACCATGCATACGGACAGCTTGCTGTATCAGCTCTACGCCCGTCCGGACGACGCCGGGCAGTGGACCGCCGTGCTGAACCAGCTATGCCGCGAGACCGGCGCGCGTTCCGCCGTGCTGCAAGCGGTCAAGCGCAGCGGCTCGCGGCTGACGATCGCATGGAGCGCCGCCGATTCCTACACGCTCAGCCGCGACGCGGCGCCGCCGGCCGGTATCGGCGACGCCGACAATCCGCGGCTCGAAGCGCGCCGTTTTGCGCGCGGCTTGAACCGCGTCGCCCGCGACGAAGAGTTGTTCGACCGCGACGATCCGGCCCAGCACCGCTTGCACGAGCAACTGGCGCAGCGCCGCCTCGGCCGCTTCATGGGCAGCTTGCGGCAACTGGATGACGACACCTATGTCGGTCTGGCGCTGCACCGAGCGATTGACGATCCGGACGATTTCTCCGCCGCCCACGCCAGCCAGCTGGAGATGCTGGCGCCGCATTTCGGCCAAGCCATGGCCTTGCGCGCGCGGCTGAGCGCGGGCGATGAGCTGGACCGCCAACTGCGGCTGCATGCGGACCGCATGCGCAGCGGCCTGATCGTTTGCGATGCGCGCGCGCAAGTGCGATGGATGAACCAGCGTGCGCGGGCGCTGCTGCAATCCTCCACTGGATTGCAATTGCGCGGTGGCGGCCTGCATGCGGCCGATGCGCACTTGCGCCGCCACATTGCCGAACTGGCGGCCGGCGCCGGCGGCAATCGTTACCTGACGGTGGGCGAGGGCAGGGATAGCCTGCACCTCGCGTTGCAAGCGGCGGACGACGCGGGACTTGCGGCTGGCGGTGCTTCGGTGCTGCTGGCGGTGACGCAAGCGGCGGCCGACGTGGCGGTGCCGGCCGCCGCCATCGCCGCGCTGTTTGGCTTGACGCGGGCCGAGGCCAGCCTGGTGGCTGGCCTGGTGGAAGGCTGCTCTCTGGAGCAGTATGCGCAACGGCGCGGAGTCGGATTGGGCACCGTGCGCGGCCAGCTCAAGCAAGTGCAGGCCAAGACCGGCGCCACGCGCCAGGCGGAGCTGGTGCGGCTGGTGCTGTCCTCCGCCGCCGCGCAGTTGCCAGAGCAGTATCCGGCCTAAAACACCCAGGCTGCGCGCAGCGCCAGCTGCGTGCCTTGCGAGCGGTTGCGCGCTCCGAACTCCTTGTACGCGTGGATCCAGAAATTCGGCAGGCCGGAGCGCGGATCGAAGAAGTTCAGCGCCGGCCCCAGCGCCGTGACGCGTGCGCGGTTGCCGTTGCTGATGCCGGCACCGTCGTCATCGCTCAGCTGCCGGTAGTGATAGCCGCCCAGCCCTATCGTAAACGCCCCCACGTGCTGACCCAGCGCGAACTCATGCTGCCACTCGGTGCCGGAACGATAATCGGTGGCGTGGTTGCGCGTGTTGAAGTTCAGCTGAATGGTTGACGACACCTCAAAGCCGCTGGCGCCGATGCGGGTGAAGGCATAGGTTGGCGAATAGGTCCAGTGATTGGTGCCGGGATTGATCAGGCGGTTCTTGTCGTACGAACCGGTAGGCGCCTGCACCTGCAAGGCGGCGTACTGGAACCAGCCCTGGCCGGCCCATTGCAGGATCACCGGCATTACGCTGATGTCACCCATGGCGGTCTGCTTGCCGTGCAGGTCGAGCCGGCCGGCTGGCGTCGGCACGCCGAGGTTGAGCTTCATGTTCAGCAGCGGCAGCACCGCCGCATAGCCGTACTGGGCGCCGAGGATTTCGGTGCGGGTCATTTTGATGACGGCCACGCCCAGGCTGTTCACGTCCAGATCGACCGCTACCGGCGAGCGCTTGCCGTCGTTGTCGCGCAATTGGTTGGCGTGGTAGAAGGTGCTGCGCACGCCGACCGCCGCCACGTCGGACGGCGGCGGCATGATGCCGGCGCCAAAATCGGTGACGCCGAATGGGGTGATCGGTGCGCCGCCTTCCACCGCGGCGGCGGAGCCGGCGAGGAAGAACAGGCATGCTGCGTATTTTTGTTGGATGTTCATATCAGTCCTTAGGGAAGACCTTGCGGCCGCGGAAGAAGGTTTGCTGGACGGTGGCGGTGTGCACCTGCGCAGCGGGGATCTTGAACAGGTTCTTGTCGAGCACAATGAAGTCGGCCGACTTGCCGACTTCGATCGAGCCGGTTTCCTTGCCCAGTCCCATCGCCTGTGCGCTGTTGAGCGTGTAGATGCGCAGCGCGGTGGCCAGATCGACCGCCTGTTCCGGCCACAGGGCGCCGGGGATGGCGCCGCTCGGGTCGCGCCGCGTCACCAGGCCTTCAATGCCCAGCCACGGATTCGGCGTCGGCTGGCCGGCCGGCCAGTCGGAGCCGCCCGCCACCAGTACGCCGGCGCGGGTCAGGTCCAGTATCGGGAAGATGTGGGCCGCGCGTTCCTGGCCGATCGCCATTGCGGTGGCGATGCCGAGGCCGGTGGGATACCAGATCATGGGCGAGATGTCGGCGCTGACGCCCAACTGGCGGAAGCGGGGCAGATCGCTGTCGGCGATAAAGCTGGCGTGGGCGATCTGATGGCGCGCGCCGGGCATGCCGTTGCGCTTGCGGACTTCGGCGATGGCGTCCAGCGCCAACCGCACCGAGCCGTCACCGGTGGCGTGCAGCTTGACGGGGATGCCGCGCTTGTCGAATGCGGCCAGCAGTTCCACCAGTTGCGCTTGGGTGTAATTGCTCTTGCCGTGGAAATGCGCGCCGTGCTCGGCGTCCGGCAGATAGGGTTGCAGGAATTCGGCGGTGCGTGCCGGCGGTACGCCGTCGAGGAACACCTTGGCGAAGTCCGGCCGCAGGTTGGGGCCGCGATACTGCTCGCGCTGGTCGGCCAGCGCCAGGCCGCTGCGTTCGGCCGGATCGGCGCCGGGCATGGTCGACAGCGAGGCCACCATGTGCAGCGGCAGGCCCGGGCCGCGATCGAGCTGGCTCCAGATGCGCAGCGTGCTTTCAGAGCTGAACGCGTCCTGCACGCCGGTGATGCCGACCCCGTTCAGGGTGGCGCCGGCAGCCTGGGCCGCGGCAAGCTGGCGCGCTTGCGTGCGTGGCGGGACCTGGCGCTCCAGCGCCAGGAAGGCCGGAAACTCCTTGAACAGGCCGGTCGGCTGGCCGCTGGCGGGATCTTTGACGATGATGCCGCCAGCCGGATCGACGCTGGCAGCCGTGATGCCGGCGCGTTTCATGGCCTCGCTGTTGGCCCAGCGATTGTGAAACGACTCGTCGCGCAGCAACACCGGGTGGCCGGCGCTGGCCCGGTCCAGCGCCGCCAGGGCGGCCGGGGTCGAGATCTCGGCCATCAGCGTGTTGCTCCATGCCGCGCCGACCACCCAGTCGCCTGGCTCGGCGCGCGCGGCGCAGTCGGCCACGCGCGCCAGCACCTGTTCGAGCGTGCTGAACGGCGGGAAGTTACAGGCGTACAAATCCTCGTAGGCGCCGTCCAGCGGGTGGCTGTGCACGTCGTTAATGCCCGGCATGGCCATGGCGCCGTGCAGATCGATGACGCGGGTGCGCGGGCCGGCCAGCTTGCCGACCTCGGCGTTGCTGCCCACCGCCACATAGCGCCCGTCGCGCACCGCGAAGGCTTCGGCCCACGTGCTTTTTCCCTGCACGGTGTAGATGCTGCCGTTGCGGACGATCAGGTCGGCCGGCGCCGCCTGCGCTGGTGCCGCCATTAGCCACGGCAACCACAGCCCGGCGACGACGGCAAGCAACCGCCGCGCATGTTTGGTTCTCTGCATAGTGTCTCCCTTGTTTCAGATTTTTAAATTGACTACCTGAGTCAGTCTAGGGAGGGGGCGGGGCGGGGTCATGTACCAAATGGGAGGAATCTGTCGGCAAATTTGACAGTGCATGGGGCCGGCGTTTGCTAAGCCGCTGATTTCAAAGCAAGCGCGGCGCATGGCACGACTCCTGCGGCGGACCGGCGCGTATCTGCCTTGTGCGGATTCCTGTCTACCCGGAAAGGATATCGTATGCGCACTGCCTTATCGTTGCTGCTGGCGTCGGTGTTGCTGGCCGCCAGCATCCCGAGCAACGCCTTCTGCCCCAAGAATGGTTTTGTCTGTTTCATCACGTCCAAGTCGGCCGGCAGCCTGACGCACCAGGACATCACCCAGCGCGGGATCGAGGAACTCGACAAGCGCTATTTCGCCGTGCCCAAGCTGACCGCCTCCATGCAGAAGGCGCTGGACCAGATCATCGAAGCCGACGCCAAGGTCGATGAGGACCAGACCAGCTCGGCCAAGCACTTCGACGGCGAGAACGCCGTTGGCGCGCAGCTGCGGCTGGCCACGCTCAAGCAAAACATCCTCGATGCCTTGCGCAGCGATCCGATCAACGCCACCGGCGCGCGCGACAATCTCGGCAGCGCCCTGCATACGATCCAGGATTTCTACTCGCACAGCAACTGGGTCGAGCTGGGCAACACCGGCGCCCATCCCGGCGTGGGGCGTCCCGGCGCCTTGCCGTTCGCCGGCCCCGCCACGCCGACCTGCTCGGGCTTCACCGACACCGGGCTGTTCTGCGCCAACTCGTCCAACCTGATCGGCTCGCTGCTGACCAGCGGCTATTACGGCGGCGAGGACCGCGTCAAGCCGGGCGCCTTCAAGTGCAGCCACGGCGGGCCGCTGGACAAGAGCTCGCCGTCCAGCGATCCGGTCGGCTACTTCCGCGAGGGCATCAACAAGGACACGCTGTATTGCGACATCTCGCCGCACAGCACCTACCACGGCAGCGCCGCCGGCGCCGCCATCGCCGGCACCCAGCAGTTCGTCGAGGACATCAAGGCCGAGATCACGCCGGCCCAGCTCAAGGCGCTGCTGGGCGCCGGGCCGACGCTGGCGTTCGCCATCGACACCACCGGCAGCATGGGCGGCATCATTGCCGGCGTGCGCGCCTCGGCCATCAGCATCGTCGACGCGCGGCTGGGCACGGATGAGGAACCGCTGCAATACGTGCTGGCGCCGTTCAACGATCCGTCCACCGGCCCGAACATCGCCACCAACGACGCCGGCCTGTTCAAGACCATGATCAGCGGCCTGTTCGCCTCGGGCGGCGGCGATTGTCCGGAGCTGGCCATGACCGGCCTGTACAACGGCCTGTCGCTGGCCGATCCCGGCGGCGATCTGTTCATGTACACCGACGCCGGCGCCAAGGATGCCGCGCTGGCGGGCGCGGTGATCAGCCTGGCCAAGAGCAAGGACATCAAGATTTATCCGGTGTTGTTCGGCAGTTGCTCGCCGCTGACGCCGGGCTTCCTGCAAGCGGCGGCGGAAACCGGCGGCCAGGTGTTCTTCCTGTCCGGCGGCGAGGCCGGCGCCGTGACCCAGCTGGCCGATCTGGTCGGCCGCAACAACGTGGTGCAGATCCTGTCCACGGTCGATATCTACAACACCACCAAGAGCTACACGCTGCCGGTCGATAGCAGCATGACCCGGTTGACGGTGTCGGTCAGCGGCACGCTGGCGGGCGTGCAGCCGGCGGTCACGCTGACGCGGCCGGATGGCGTGGTGATTACCGCCGCGACGGCGACCAAGTACCTGAGCCTGTCGAGCGGCGTCATCATCTCGATCGACAATCCGCCGCGCGGCGCCTGGAAGCTGGCCCTCGGCGGTTCGTCCGACCAGACCTACGTCAATGTGAATGGCGTCGCCGACCTGGCCTTCAATTCCTTCAAGCTGGCGCGCTTTGGCGCCATGCCGCCGCATCAGGGTTTGATGACCATCGATGGCGAGCCGGCGCCGGGACAGGCGCTGTATGCGCTGGCCGCGCTGAGCGGCATCGCCAGCGAACCGCTGTTCCAGCTGCGCCGCAAGAACTTCGACGCGCTGGCGCCGCTGCCGCTGGAGCAGGACCAGACCGACAACGAAAAGTTCTTCGGCCCGCTGACCGTGCCCAATGAGCCGTTCGTGGTCTACGCCACCGGCACCGACAGTTCCGGCTATCCCTACCAGCGCCTGGTGAGCGTGATGGTGACGCCGCAAACGGTGTCGGTGACGCCGCCGTCGCGCCAGGATCTGCGGCCCGGCGTGAGCACCGTGCTGGTGTATCAGGTGCGTAATGACGGTCCGGCCGATACCTTCAGCATCAGTGCCACCGATGACCATCACTACATCACCTCGGTGTCGCCGACCACGCTGACGCTGGCCCATGGCGCCAGCGCCACTGTCAGTGTGACGCTGACGCCGCCCGCCGGCGCCCGCATCGGCAGCTCCGACAGCCTGACCGTCACCGCGCAAAGCACCAGCGTCGCCACGCTGCACAACAGCGCGGCGCTGACCGTGTTCGTGACCGGCGTGGCGCAGACGCCGGGCCGGCCGGACCTGATCGCCGAAATTACAGGGCAGGAAACCGTGGCGCCGGGCGTGGTCGGGCTGGATGTGCGCTTTACCAACACGGGCATCGGCACCGCGCGCGACATGATCCTTGGTTCGCTGGCGCTGCGCACGCTGGCCGGCACGGGCAATGTCACGCTCAACACCGCGTTGTCGCCGGCGCTGCCGTTCGTGACGCCGAATGTGGACGTGGGCAGTTTCTTCACCGTGCGGCTGACCTTCAACGTGCCTTCCACGGTGCAGCGTTTCAGTGTGACCGAGAACGGCAACGTGACCGACCTGAGCGGCGTGACTTACGCCTATTCGCAAGCGCAATCCGTGATTCCGAAATGAGGAGCCAGCCATGAAAAAACTACTTTTACAGGTCTTGATGGCCATGCTGATGCCGCTGACGGCGCACGCGCTGCCGTTCACCTTCACGCTGTCCGCGGTGCCGGCCGCTGGTGTGGTGAATGGATTGCCGGGACAGACGGTCGGCTGGGGCTACCAGCTGGTCAACACCGACACCAGCAACTGGTTTGTGCCGACCCAGCTGAACGCCACCTCGTTCAGCCTCGGCTCACCGGACGCCAGCTATTTCGATTTCCCGATTCTGGCGCCGGGCGCCACGGCCAATGCCGTGTTCGATCAGATCCTGCACACCGGCTTGTATGGCGTGCAGATCTTCCCGTTCGCCTTGCCGGGGCAGATGGATAGCGGCTTCTTCACGCTGTCGGGCGAGTGGTGGAGTGGCGATCCGCTGGCCGGCGGCATCTTTCTGCAAACCGCCGCTGGCGTGCAGGTGGCGGCGACGCTGGAGGTCGGCATCGCCGCCTTGCCGGAGCCCGGGAGCTTGCTGCTGCTGGCGCCGGGCGTGGCGCTATTGCTGGCGCGCCAGCGCCGTCGCCAGGAAGGTTCGCAGTTCGGTCTCGCTGCTGGTTGAGGGGGCGGTGGGCAGCAGCTTGACGTAGCGGCCCGGGCCGGTACGCCCCAGCAGCTGGAAATGCTTGCCGGCGTATTCGGTGGGCCGCACTTGCAGCAGCGTCAACTGCGCGCCCGTGCCCTGGGCTGCGATGTGGATGATGAACTGGCAGCTGTACTGCCGGCCTTCGGCGGGCCAGTAGTAGTCGATATCCGGCGTGAGCAGCAGGTCATGCCGGCGCTGTGCGGCCGGCAGGGCCAGCCAGGCCGCCAGTGCCGGCGATGGTGGCTGCGGCGGCGCGGCAAGGTCAGCATCCGGCGGGAACAGCGGCGCGCCGAAGGGCAGGGCCATGCGGTAGCGGCGGCGCTCCTCGCGCTGTGGCGCGATCTGCCGCACTGCGTCGAGTATGGCCCGCTGCGCTTGTGCCGGCGGCACGGCTGCGGCCAACGGCGCAGCGCCGGTGGACTGGTTGGCGAGCACGACGGCGCAGCAGGCCGCGCCCAGGTGAAACCTCCAGTTCATGCGGTATGCAGCCATAGTTGCTTCTTGGTAAGTCAATATTGCTAGTCCGGCACTCAGGACATACAATGTCGGCCGTTAGGGTTTTTAGATAAGGAAAATAATGAGCTTGCCGCAATATATTACGATTAATGGAACCTCCTATGCTTCGGAAAAACTGAGCGAAGCCGCAAAAATGCAGGCCCTGAATTTGCAAGTGGTGGACGCCGAACTCGCGCGTCTCCAGCAACAAATCGCGATTGCCCAGACGGCGCGCAACGCCTACGGCGCCGCGCTGATCGAAGCGGTCAAAGGCAAGGGCGATGCGGCCGTGGCCGAAAAACCAAAGAAACCACGTGCGCCGCGCAAGCCTAAGGCGTCGGCCGCCGCGTAAATTTAGCGCAGGATAGGCTGGGGCGGCGGTGTTTAGCCCAATATCTGTTTCAGCGATCGCGCTTCCAGCAGCGCGTCGCTCCAGCTTTCCAGTTGTGCGGCGCCGGCCTTGGCCAGCTTGTTACGGGCAGCCTGCGGCAGTGTCCCGAAGCGCTGTGTGAGCTGCCGTTCCAGTAACGCGACAGCGCCTTCCTTGCGCCCTTTTTCCAGTTAATCACCTTGAACAACACGATTATGCGCTTCCGGCTCCAGCGATGCGTGAACAGTTGCCGGGTTAACTGCAACGATCCGGTAGTTGTAGTCGAGCACGCGTCGCTTCAGCCTGTTGTCGCGCTGCGCCTGAACTTCAACGTGGATCAGTGCCCATCCCGCAACGTCCCGTAAGCGGACTTCGACCAGCTTGTCTGCCACCATCATGTCCGGAGCGGCGCCAAAGCCGATTCCTGCCAGCTCTTTGTCGCGAAAGCGCGGGCGTTTCGACCAATCGATCTGGGGGCTGAGTTCCGGGAAAAAGAAGTCCACGAAGGCGTGGAAAGCATGCGTCAGCGCGGCTTTCCACGGCAAGTCGTAACGGGCGGGTGGAGTAGTCTGAGCCATCCGCCCAGTCTACGATTACACCGCCCCCAGCCGTCTTGAGGCACGACAAAGCAAGCGGCCGGGACCGGGATTCCTGGAAAAATTGTTGGAAATGTATCAGTCTCGCGACAAATCGGCGCGTAAGGCGTGGTACATTTCTGAGCCGCCTTTTAAATACAATAAATTGTTATCGATAACTTATTTAAATTTGTGATCGATAACAAAGGCGGAAATTTCATCAATTAACAAGGAGACCTATGAATACGCTTACACTTCGGGGCGTCACCGCTGCCGTCGCATCGGTACTGCTATCGCTGGGGATGGGGCCGGCCGGCGCCATCACTTTCGTCGCCACGCCACAGGCCGAGCCTACCGTCAGTTCCGCCGGCTTCAAGCATCCGGCGCTGGGCTTCACGCTGGAACAGCTCGAATACGCCCGCCAGCAGGTCAGGGCCGACGTCGAGCCGTACAAGACCTACTACAACATCCTGAGCACGGTCTGCTGCAACTACGCCAACATCGATTTGCAGCCCACCAACCGCGACCCCAGCAAGGTCGACACGCCCAACACGCCGAACTACAACAACGGCACCGGCCAGACCCGCATGATCAATGACTCGCAGGGCGCGCTGACCCAGGCCATCCTGTACTACATGACCGGCAAGAACGAATACCGCCGCAACGCCATGCGCATCCTGCGCACCTGGAGCAATATGAATCCGGCCGGCTACGCCTACTTCCCGGACGCGCACATTCACAACGGCGTGCCGTTGTTCCGCATGCTGATGGCGGCGGAAATCATGCGCTACACGCCGGCCGACGCCACGTACACCGCCTATCCGCTGGCCTGGACCGCCACCGATACCCAGAAGCTCAAGGACAATCTCATCGACCCGATGGAGCGCACCTTCTTTGCCAGCAATGAGCGCTTCATGAACCAGCACGTGTACTCGATCGCCGGCCGGCTGGCCGGCGCCATCTTCACCGACAACCGCGCGCGCTACGATGAAACGGTGGAATGGCTGACGGTGAACGCCACCTCCACCCGACAGGACATCAACGGCGGCATCCTGCCCCTGATCCCGCTGATCGACAGCGACAACCCACTCAACACGGCGGGCTATCCGTTCTATCAGATCCAGGAAATGATGCGCGACCAGGCCCACGGCGGCGACAACGTCGACAACCTGATCGGCCTGCTGCGGCTGGTGAATTCGCAAGGCACCAAAGTCGATCCCTACAGCGGCAAGCCATCCACCGCGGTGGACGCGGTCACGGTCTACAAGTTTGGCGGCAACCGCCTGCTGATGGGCGCCAACTCCTATGCGCAATTCATGCTGGGTTATAAAACGCCGTGGGCCGATACCAGCGGCGGCACCTCCGGCATTTCGGAAGCCTATCGCGGCCGTCTCTACGCCGCCGAGGGCATCGCGGAAATCTACAACGTCTACAAATATGAACAGGACGTCGATGTGGACGCGGTGGCGCCTTACCTGGCGACGGCGGCGTCGCATCAGAATGGCTTCGTCACCCCGTGGGGACGCGGCACGCCAGACAACAAGGACTTCGGCGCCGAAGCCTTCATCACGCTGCCCAAGGCGCTGACTGGCAAGACGCTGCCGCCGAACACCGGCATGCTGGAGACCGAGCGCAAGACGATTTACCTGAACGGCGAGTGGAACACGCTCACCGAGGGCGCGCGTACCTTCGGCCATGGCCAGGTCACGCCGTCCGGCGCCACCGTGGTATTCCACGACATCGTCTACGCCGACCGCAGCAAGTACGCTCCGGTGGGCATGATGATACGCACCAACGCGGTGACCAAACTGTCCGCCGGCGCGACCGAGGACGCCAAGCCATGGTGCGAAATGACGGTGCCGAATACGGAAGGGCAGTGGCGCTACATCGTGCCGGACGCCTCCACCGCCGCCACCGGATCGCGCCGGCTGGGCGACAACATCATCTACTTCAAATTCAGCGGCGCGGAGGGCGCCACGGTGGATGTGGACTTTGTCAACCTGAACGCGCCCACCCAGCTGACGCCGCCGCGCTTTGCCATGCCGGTATTCCCGCAGACCGAGTTCGTGGTGCAGGGCATGACCTACCGGGCGGCGTATCCCGCCACCGACGCCAATCCGGCCGACACCGTCACCTACAAGGCCATCAGCATTCCAGCCGGCGCCAGCCTGGACAGCGCCACCGGCGCCCTGGTCTGGACGCCGGCGCCGAATCAGGTCGGCGAGCATGAGATTGTCATCAGCGCCACCGATGGCGTGGCCATCAGCACCATGACGGCGCGCCTGAGTGTGCAGCCGGACCGGCAGAGCGCCTTCCTGGCGGCGCAGACCGGCTACGACAGCGCGGCGGTCTACACCACGCCGTCGCTGGCCACCTTCAAAGCCGAGCTGGCGCCGCTGCAACAGCAGGTGACCTCGACCTCCGACGCCGATTTCCCGGCATTGCTGAAAAAAGTGCAGGCCGTGGCGCAGAAGCTGGAATTGCTGAACCCACGCCTGGCTTCCGATGGCAGCCTGGACTGGAGCAAGAACATGGTCACCACCACCGTGCTCAATCCGGCCGCCATACCGGGCCTGGTGGACGACGACTACAACACCACCTCGGGCGACTTGCGCGACGTGGTCACGCTGGACTACGGCGAGAACTACCGCGTGGCGGCGAACGCCTTCGGCATCCGTCCGCGCTTCATGTTCGGCAACCGGACCCAGGGCATCAATGTCTACGGCTCCAACGACAAGTCCAGCTGGACCTTGCTGAGCAGCCGGGAAACCACCGACACCAGCGGCCAGAACTTCATCATGGAAGTGATACCGGTGGTGCAGGGCCAGGAACAGCAGAAATACCGTTACTTCATGCTGCGCGTCGATCATCCGGGACCGCCGACCGATCCGGCTTACCCGGGCATTTCGTCGTACAGCGAGCTGCACTTCTACGGCAACCGTTATGACCTGCTGGCGCCGGTCGACGTCAGTGCCAGCGTGAAGATGCTGCAATCGGGCCTGACGGTGAATCGCTTCACCCAGAAGTACAGCGGCACGGTGACCATCACCAACACCACGCAGCAGACCATCACCGGGCCGCTGCAATTCACGCTGGAGGGCCTGAGCGCCGGCGTTACGCTGGATAACGCCACCGGCATCAAGGATGGTGTGCCTTACATCACGCTGCCGGCCGCCGAACTGGCGCCGGGACAGAGCGTGACGCTGACCACCACCTTCAGCAATCCATCCAGACTGGCGATCGGCTACAACCGCAAGCTGATCAGCGCAAAATACTAAGGAGACCAAAGATGATTTTTGCAAAAGACATGTTGATGAAGCTGATGTTTGCCGTGCTGCTGCTGGGCGGGGCAGGGCAGGCGTCGGCGCAGAACTACAGCATCACCATCGATACCGCCACGCTGGGCGGCGGATCGGCCTATCTCGGCCTGTACTTCCTCGGCCTGGCCGACGCGGCCCCGGCGACGGCCACGGTAAGCCAGCTGTCGGGCGACTTCAGCGGTGCGGCGCAGCTGGCCGGCGCGGTCAGCGGAGCGCTGCCGGGACCGCTGGTGTTCGGCAATGGCGGCGAACTGGTGCAGGCGGTCACGCTGGGCGGCGTGTTGAGGTTTAACGTCAGCTTTGCGCTGGGCAGCGGCGACGGCGGCACCACCTTCGGCTGGTCGCTGTTCAACGACAGCAGCTACCTGGGCGCGGATGGCGATCTGGGCGTCATCGCGCTGCAACCCGGCGCCACGCCGTACGCGGTCAACAGTTTCAGCGCCGTGAACAGCGTGACGGCCGTGCCTGAGCCGGCGGCGTATGCGCTGTTGCTGGCCGGCCTGCTGTGCCTGGCGATGTTGCGCGCGCGCCGCGCCGGCTAATCGCCTCGGGGCCGGATCTGGCGTCCGGCCCCAGTAATCGTTTGACATGGCAGGCAGAGCCGTATAATCTGTTATCGATACCAAGAAATAATTCAGGAGACATTTTGTACCTTATCCGCATACTCATGGGCATGCTGGCTTGTCTGCACCTGTCGCTGGCCGCGGCCCAAGTCCAGGTCCATCCATTCCCCAATCCGGTTCGCTACACCCACCATAACGACGACTTCACCGTGCGCGTCCGGGCCACGGGCGGCGCCTGGCAGGACCTGTACGAATACAAGGTGAAAGTGGACCTCGACAAGCCGCTGGAAGCGTCGATGGTGTATTTCAATTTCGATGGCACGGTGGAACTGGCGGTGCAGAAGAACAACGGCATGTTTTCCAAGGTGGCGGTGCGGCCGGATGCCAGGGGCTTGAAGCCGGTCATCAAGGACGGCATCGCCTACATCACGCTGCATCGTCCGGAAAACCTCAGCATCGAGTTTGACGACGACCACCTGCACAACCTGCACGTGTTCACCCACGCCATCCGCAAGGATATGCCGGCCACACCGGCCAATCTGTCGTCCAACGATATCGAGAAAGGCAAGCTGCCGGACTTCTCGCAAAAGGTGGTGTTCTTCGGTCCCGGCGTCCACACGGGCGAGTTCCGCCTGCGTTCGCACAGCACGGTCTACATCCACGGTTCGGCCATTCTGAAAAACCCGCTGGTGCTGGATGGCGTGGAAGACGTCAAGGTGATCAGCGACGGCCTGTTCGACGGCGTGGAGATGACCACCATCCGCAATTCCCGCAACATCGAGATCGATGGCCCGATTTTCATCAACCAGCCGCATGGCACCATGCGTTGCGTCACCTCGCAGGATTTGGTGGAGCGCAATATCCGCAGCATCGGGGCGGGGCAGTGGTCGGATGGCCTGGGTCACTTTGCCTGCGAGCGCGTGACCATCAGCGACAGCTTCATCCGCACTTCCGACGACTGCCTGACCTTCTACAACCACCGCTGGGACATCTGGGGCAATACCCGTGACGTCAAGGTCAGCAAGACCACGTTGTGGGCGGATGTGGCGCACGCCATCATGATCGGCATCCACGGCAACACGCCGACGCCCGAGCATCCGCAGTCCGAGGTGCTGGAACGCCTCAGCTTCAGCGACATCGATATCCTGGACCATGACGAGGACGAGCCGGATTATGAAGGCGCGCTGGGCATCATGGCTGGCGACGACAATCTGGTGCGCGATGTGCTGTTCGACGATATCCGCGTCGAGCGCATCGAGGAGGGCAAGCTGTTCAACCTGAAAATCGCCTACACCGCCAAGTACAACACCAGCCCCGGTCTTGGCATCGAGAACGTCACGTTGCGCAACATTAAGTATTCCGGCCGCGGTTCGCCGAGCGCCGCCATGATCACCGGTCAGGACGCCAGCCGCAAGGTAAAAAATGTCATACTTGAGAACGTTACGATAGGCGGCAAAAAACTCAGCAAGCCGGAGCCCGGCGTGCTGGAGTTGAATGAATTTGTCGAAGGCGTCCAGTTCCGCTAACCAAAGGATCAATGTAAGCATGCATAAAATGATGATGGCCGTGCTGGTGGCGTTTGCCGCCCCTGCGATGGCGGCGCAGCCGGTGCGCGCCGAATGGGAGCAACCCGAAGTGGTGGCGGTCAACCGCGAGCCGATGCGGGCCACCTTCTTCAATTTTGAATCGCGCGACAAGGCGCTGGCCGGCGAGCGCTCCGCCTCTGCCAACTTTGTATCGCTGGATGGCACCTGGTCGTTCGCCTATTCGCCGACGCCGGAAGCGCGACCGAAGAACTTCTACCAGACCGGCTACGACGTCAGCAAATGGGGCAGCATCCAGGTGCCCGGCATGCTGCAAACGCAGGGCTACGGCAAGCCGATCTTCACCAACATCGTCTATCCTTTCCCGGCCAACGAGCCGCTGATTCCGCATGAGCTGAACGAGGTCGGTTCCTACCGCCGCGATTTCAACCTGCCGGCCAGCTGGAAGGAGCGCGACGTGTTCCTGCAAATCGGTGCCGCCGGCGCGGCTTATTACGTGTGGGTGAATGGCCGCAAGGTGGGCTACTCGGAAGATTCCAAGCTGCCGTCCGAATTCAACCTCACGCCTTATGTGCATGCCGGCCGCAATACGATTGCGATCGAAGTCTATCGCTGGGCCGATGGTTCGTATCTGGAAGACCAGGACTTCTGGCGCGTCAACGGCATCGAGCGCAGCGTGTTCGTGTATGCCGAGAACAAGACCCGCCTGCGCGATTACAAGGTGACGGCGTCGCACGACGGCCGCTTTGAGCTGGCGGCGGAAATCGCCGGCAAGCCGGCCGATGTCACGGTGTCGGCACGCGTGCTGGACGGCGACAAGGAAGTGCTGCAAGCCAGCGCCGCCCCGGGGGCGGACCGCAAGGCCGTGCTGCGCGGCGCGGTCGCCAACGTCAGGGCCTGGTCGGCCGAGACGCCCAATCTCTACACGCTGATGGTGGAAGTGAAGGACGCCCGTGGCCAGCTGATTTCCGCCACGGCGCGCAAGATCGGCTTCCGCACGGTGGAAATCGCCAATGGCGAAGTGCGCGTCAACGGCAAGCGCATCATGATCAAGGGCGTGAACCGCCACGAGCACGATCCGCATACCTACCGCGTAATGTCGATGGAGAGCATGCGCAAGGATATCGAATTGATGAAGCGCGCCCACGTCAACGCCGTGCGCACCTCGCATTACCCCAACGATCCGCGCTGGTACGATCTGGCCGACGAGTACGGTCTGTACATCATGGATGAGGCGAATATCGAATCGCACGGCTATATGCAGCTGGGCGACCAGGCGCCGACGCCGGAGAAGCGCGCCGCGATCCAGCTGGGCTACAAGCCGCACTGGCTGGCCGCCCACCTCGACCGCGTCTCGCGCATGGTGGAGCGCGACAAGAACTCGCCATCCGTCATCTTCTGGTCGCTGGGGAACGAGGCCGGCACAGGCCCCAACTTCGAGCAGGCCGCCGCCTGGATACGCAAGGCCGATCCGACCCGCCTGATCAGCTACCTGGGCCACGGCACCATCGGCGAGGAGCACCTGCCCAACGCCTATGTCGATATCTACGCCCCCATGTACGACGATATCGAAAAGATGGCCGACTACGCGCAAGACCCGGCCTACAAGCAGCCCATGATCCAGTGCGAGTACGCGCACGCCATGGGTAATTCGCTGGGCAATCTTGAGGACTACTGGCGGGTGATCCGCGCCCACCGCAAGCTGCAAGGCGGCTTTGTGTGGGACTGGGTGGACCAGAGCGTGTTCGCCAAGGATGAGAAGGGCCGCACCTACTGGGCCTCCGGCTTCGACCTGAATCCCAAGCGCGGCGACAACAGCGTGGTGGGCGACGGCGTGCTGCGTTCCGACCGCACGCCGGACCCGGAATACTACGAATTGCAGAAGGTGTACTCGCCGGTGGTATTCGAAGGCGACGCCCGCAGCGGCAAGATCGAGGTCGTCAACCGCTACGATTTCCGCGATTTGTCGCACTTGTCGCTGGCGTGGAAGCTGGAGCGCGATGGCGTGCAGATCGCCGCTGGTACGCTGCCAGCGGCCAATGCGCCGGCCGGCGGCCGCCAGCAACTGGCCTTGCCGCCTGCCGTGGCGGACGCCGTGGCCAAGGCGGGTTCGGGCGAGCTGGTGCTGACCGTCAGCGCCGCCGGTACGGAAGGGCAGGCCGGCTGGTCGCAGTTTGTGCTGGCGTCGCCGGCCGCCGCCGCGCAAAAGGCTGCTTGGGTGGCGCCGCAAGGATATCAACTGCGCGCCGGCAAGGCCTTGCTGGCGCTCGATCCGGCCAGCGGGCTGGTGAACTACAGCATCGATGGCAAAGTGTTGCTGAAAGGCGGCAGCCCGAATTTCTGGCGCGGCCTGACCGACAACGACGAAGGCGCCGGCGTGGACAAGACGCATAAGGTCTGGCAGACCTTTACCGCGCAGCGCAAGGTGCGCTCGGTGGCGGTGGAGGGCGACAGCATCAAAGTGCTGTTCAGCTTTGGCGCCGGCGCGGCGCACTGGGAGAACGTGTTCCGCATGCGCGCCGATGGCACGCTGGATGTGCAAGCCAGCTTCACGCCGCTGCGCGACGATTTGCCCGATCCGCTGCGCCTCGGCCTGCGCTTCGACATGCCGGCCAGCCTGAATCAACTGCAATGGTACGGCCGCGGTCCGCATGAATCCTACGTCGACCGCAAGACCGGCGCCGCGCTGGGCCTGTATGCGGGGGCGCTGGCCGACCAGTATCACAGCTACATCCGCCCGCAGGAAAGCGGCAACAAGACCGACGTGCGCTGGCTGGCCTTGTCGGGCGCCTTGAAGGTCAGTTCCGACGTGCCATTCGCCTTCAACGCGCTGCCGTTCCCGTACGAGGACTTGTATCTGCGTCCGCGCGGTACGTGGAAGAGCTCCGAGATCGCCCCGCACGGCGACGGCAGCCTGCTGATCGACATGGCGCAAGCCGGCGTCGGCGGTGATACCGGCTGGAGCCTGGATGGTCGTCCGCACGTGCAGTACCGCATCCCATTGCAAGCGGCAAGCTACCGTTTCAGCATCGCGCCGTAAGGCGAGTTGCTGGATTCCCACACAAGCGGATATCAGCAAAGAAGTGGTTGACCCTGCTGATCCGCTTGATTATGATGTCTAAAAAAGTTATCGATAACTTGATCGTTTTTAACTGGTTTTGTTATCGATAACTAATGCAGCAAGTAGTTATTATTATTAGAAAAAATAGGAGATGAAGCTATGCGTAAGGCCCTGTTCAACACTATCCAACTCAGCGCCATGGCTCTGGCTGTCAGCCAGGCTTTTGCACAAACCCCAAGCCAGGATGCCGGCACCACCGTGGTGGTGAGCGGCATCCGCGCCAGCGCCAGTTCGGCGGTGGCGATCAAACGCGACACGATGGAAGTGGTGGATTCGATTTCCGCCGAAGACATCGGCAAGCTGCCCGACATGAACGTCGCCGAAACCCTGACCCGCGTGCCGGGTGTGCAGGGCTACCGCTACGGCGGCGAAGGCGCGTCGCCGGTTGGCCAGGGCTCGGGCCTGACCATCCGCGGCCTGTCCGGCCAGACCGCCTCGCAAGTGAACGGCCGTTCGTACTTTACCGCCGGCGCCCGTGAATACAATATCGAAGGCGCGATTCCCGGCATGGTGGCCGGCATCGACGTGTTCAAGAATCCATCGGCCGAACACATCGAAGGCGCCATCGGCGGCCTGGTCAACATCCGCACCCGCAAGCCAAGCGATTTCAAGGAGCTGACCGCCACGCTGAGCGTGAACGCGCGCCAGAACGACATGGCCAAGAAGACCGATCCGGAACTGTTCGGCCTGGTGGCCAACAAGTTCGACCTGGGCGGCGGCTCGCGCATCGGCGTGATGGCGGCCGGCGTGTACCAGAAGAGCACCGGCCGTTCCGACAACAACCCGGCCAACGGCGGCGCCAACTTCAAGCGCGCGATTCGCGGCGACAGCGCCGAGTACGCCACGCTGGCGGCGGCCAATACCGCCAACAGCCCCAACCAGCCGATGGCGGCTTATGTCGGCCGTAATGACGTGTCCTTCCTGCAGAACCTGCCCAACCTGAGCGGCCTCACCGCCGAGCAGGCCGCCAACGTGATGGTGGCGCCCGGCCTGACCAGCAATGCATTCCAGGAAACCATCTACCGCACCCGCAAGGGCCTGAGCCTGGCGGCCGACTACCGCCACAGCAACACGCTGCGTTTCTACACCGAAGGCGAGTACACCTACTACCAGTACTACCAGAACTATCGCGGCCTGAACTCCATCGATGGCGGCAATGTGCAGAACCTGCAAACCACGCCGTTCGCCTTCACCGAGGGCATGGCCAACCGCAATCTGAACGGCGGCAGCAACGATGTGCTGGTCAACCAGCGCCTGCGCAGCGGCACCTTCCTGAATTCGACCATCAATACGGTCGGCGGCGAGGAGCATCGTCCGTACACCACCTGGATCGCGGCGGCCGGCGTGGAATGGAGCCCGAGCGCGGCGTGGGCGCTGAAAGGCGACTTCTCCTACATCAAGGCGGACCAGACGCAGGATAACCGCTCGGTCAACCTGGATTCGGCCAATGGCCTGTACTGGAGCACCAACCGCGTGGCCGACGGCGCGCCGCACCAGCTGACCTTCAACGGCCCGAGCCTGTCCGACCCGAACAACTTCGTGTTCCGCGACTACAGCAACGGCACCTACCAGAAATGGGATGACAATGGCTACGCGGCCAGGCTGGATGCGGCGTACTCGCCGGATGGCGGTTTCCTTACCAAGATCAAGTTTGGCGCGCGCGCGGCGCACCAGAAGAGCCTGTTCACCAACTTCAGCTTCGCCGGCAAGCCATTGACCAGCGACGGCAAGGCGCTGGCGATCAATCGTTCCAACGGCATCAGCGCCAGCACCATGACCGGCCTGCTGGAAACCGCACCGACCAACTTCATGAACGGCGACGCCGGCTACGCGGGCGGCTACCTGGTGGCGGCCCCGACCGCGCTGGACGGCAACCGCATCATGACCGCCTTTCCGAACGCCAGCATTCCAGCCGAGGGCAGCTATCCGGAAAATCCGCTGGCGCGCCGCGTGTTCAACGAACACACGCTGGCCGGCTACCTGGTGGGGGAGTTTGCCACCGAGGACGAGCGCCTGCGCGGCAATGTCGGCGTGCGCCTGGTGCGCACCAATACCGACGTGACCGCACGCGTGGCCAACATCACCAGCGGCGCCGTGGTGATCGCCGAAAACATCAAGTCGACCTCGTACACCAACGCGTTGCCGACCTTTAACCTGACCTACAACATCCAGAAAGACTTCCTGGCGCGCTTCGGCTATGGTCGTGGCCTGACCCGCCCGGACATCAGCTCGCTGAATCCGTCGATCTCGGTCAACACCGTCAACGGCACCGGCTCGGCGGGCAATCCCGACCTGCGTCCGCAACTGGCCAACAGCTTCGACCTGTCGCTGGAGCGTTATTTCAACGCCACCAACTATGTCTCGGCCGGCCTGTTCGACAAGCAGATCAAGGGCTTCCTGAGCGGTATCACGGAATGCCAGACGGTGGCGCTGGCGCCGGCCTACAGCGGCAGCATCGCCAACAGCTGCCCGGTTGGCCAGTACCAGATCACCAAGTCGGTGAACGCGCAGGATGGCTACGCGCGCGGTATCGAAGTGGCGGGCCAGTACTTCTTCGACAAGGACGCGGGCTGGTTGCAGAACTTCGGCGGCTCGGCCTCGTACACCTACGTTGACACCTCCAACCCGATCAACATCGGCAGCGTTACCGCGCCACGCGTCATCGATACCCAGCAGCCGATGGTGTCGAAGAACAGCTACACCGTGACCGGCATGTACGAGGCCAAAGGCTTCTCCGCGCGCCTGGCCTACACCTGGCGCTCGGACCAGGTGCTGTTCGGCGTGTCGCCCAGCCCGATCGATGGCCGCTACATCCGTTCCTACGGCATTGTGGACGCCTCGCTCAACTACGACATCATGAGCAACCTGACGCTGAGCGTGAACCTGGGCAACCTCACCAACAAGGGCCTGGACCGCTACGTGGGCGAACCGGGCGCCTACGCCACCAATGTCGAGCGCCAGCACTACTTGAACGGCCGTACCTTCGCCTTGGGCCTGCGCTACAAATTTGGCAAGTAAGACTTGCCGCCACGGCCGCAATCCGGGCACGCCGCCTGGATTGCGGTTTTTTTATGAGTGAAAGAGAAATATGAAATTACGCTTCCTTGGCATCGACGAAGGCACGCAGCAATTGCACCTGATCGACACCGGCAGCCAGGACTTTGCCTGGACGCTGGACCTGAAGGATTACCCGCTGGCGCGCGACATGCAGCGCCTGGACGATGAGCGTGTGCTGGTCGGCTACGATCATGGCTTCTTTGAACTGGACTGGCGCAGCGGCCGCGTGCTGACCGATTGCCGTCAGTGGAAAGAGGTGACGGCCGCGCATCGCCGCGCCGATGGCTGCACGCTGGTCACCGGCATGAACCTCGATGGCCGCAACGGCGTCAACGTGCTGACGCTGGACCCCCAGGGCAAGCTGCTGCACACGGCCTTCCGCGAAGGCGACTACGTGCGCCTGATGCGCGTGACGTCGCAAGGCACCTATCTGCTGTGCACCAACGATCACATCAAGGAAACCACGCCGGAGTTGGTGGAGCTGCGCCGTTTCAGCGCGCCGGGTTTCGAGCACGCCTGGAAGGCCGAACGCCTGGCGGACGGCTCGACCATCGTGTCGGCTGGCTACGGCGCCTTCATGGCGGTATTTGACGGGGAGGGCGCGCTGGTGCGGCGCTTCGGCGCGGCCGGCGAGGTGCCTGCAACTGTGGCGCCATTCTTCTACGCCACCTACGGCTTCCTGCCGGACGGGCAACTGCTGGTGGCGAACTGGCAAGGCCACGGCCCGGACAACGGCCACAAAGGCGCGCAGTTGCTGCAATTCGACACGACTGGCCGACTGGTGGACAGCTGGTCGGCCCCGCAGCGCATCTCGTCGCTGCAAGGCCTGCTGTTGATATAAACCGGCGGCCCGGGTAGGAAAATATCTCGTCGTTCGTCATACTATTTAGACGCCACGTGAGAGCATGCTTATGGAAGACGACATCGTCGAATGGGTAACCTCGAATTTCCTGCCTTTCGAAGCCGAACTTCGAAAGATACTTCGCCGGGTCTGCAGCGGACCTGCGGAAATTGACGATGTGATCCAGGAGACTTACTACAAAATCCTCCAGCTATCCGATGTGAACCACGTCCGTGAACCGAAAGGCTTTCTGGTCCGGACGGCGCGAAACATCGTGATCGACCGCATGCGGCGCGATGCGGTTGTGAGCATCGAGTCCATGGCCAACCTGGAGGAGCTGGAGGTCGCCGATGCCACGGCATCCCCCGAAAGGGTCGCTCTCGCGCGCGCCGAATTGCGCTGGGTCATAGGCCTGATTGCCAACCTGCCTGACCGCTGCAAGGAAGTGTTCACGGCCCGGCGCATCTATGGTCTCTCGCAGCAGGAAACCGCGGCGACATTGAACGTCACGGAAGGCATCGTTGAGAAGGAAACCATGAGAGGCATGTCGCTCATCTCGGAGATGATCGCCCGCATCGGTGTCCACGATGTCCCGCAGAGAGCCGGGAAAAGCAAAATCGCCGCGAAGAAGCGCCATGTCAACGATTGATCAAGAAGCCCTGGCGTGGGTGATACATCAATCCAGCCGTGCTCTGGATAAATCTGAACTCCAGGCCCTGGATGCATGGCTGGCCGGCGATATCCGCCATCAAGGGGCATACCTGCGCGCGCGCGCGATCAACCTGGCGCTTGACCGGGCAACGATGCAGGAGAGCCTCCGTCCGGCGCGTCAGCGCCTCAAGGAGGAACTGTCCGTTACGCCCTGGATTCCGGCTCCGGACAGACGTGCATTTCTGGCGTTTGGCGGTGTCACCGCCGGCGTCGCTGCGCTCGCCCTGGCGCGGCTGATCCCCACGTTCTCCGATAAGACTGTGCTGACGACCGCAAAAGGGGAATTCCGCAAAGTGCCTCTTGAGGATAGATCGGTGGCGGACATTAATAGCGGCAGCCATGTCGAAGTCCGAATGACGCGGCAAAAGCGCCAGGTCGTCCTGAAAACCGGGGAGGTGTGGGTGGAGGTCGCGAAAGACAAGGCCAAGCCCTTCATCGTCGAAGCCGGCGAAGTGAGAGTACGCGCCGTCGGCACGGCTTTCGGTGTCCGGCGTTACCGCAATGGTGCGGAGGTGCTGGTCACCGAAGGGACCGTGGAAATCTGGAGTAACGAAGGAACGGCCCGGAAGCGTCTGCTGAAAGCGGGAGAGCGTGCCTACGTCGCCGATTTCGCTTCCAATATTTCGGTTGACCGGCAACCCAAGGAAGTGGAGCGCAAGCTCGCCTGGAGGGAAGGTAAATTGGTCTTCAATAATCAAACGCTGAGCGAAGCGGTGGCGGACTTCAACCGCTACAGCCTGAAGAAAATCATCATCGTTGATCCCAATCTCATGAATAAGAAGCTGGTAGGCCAATACCAGATTGATGCCCCTGAATTGTTCGCACAAGATGTGAGCGCCTTTCTGGACGTGCCGTTCAAGGTCACTGCGGAAAACATCATGATCGGTGACGCGAGCCGTGCTTGACCGGCGAAACAAAAAAACGCAAAAACGCTGTTGAACCCGTAGGAAATAAGCTGGCTGTCCGTCGTTATCGATAACAGAGCAGGATAGCTCTGAAAAATAGAAGCTAGTCCAAGAGGAGATGCGCATGATGGAGACACATCATTGCGGTAGAGTGGCCGCCGTTGTTCTGGGCTTGAGCATAGTCGCCGTTTCCCAGACAACCCACGCCCAGGAGACACGCAAACAATTCAGCATTGCTGCCGGACCTGCCGTGCGCTCAATTACCGAGTTCGCAAAACAGGCGGCCATCAATGTCCTGGCGTCCGGGGAGAATCTTGAAGGAATTCAGACCCAGGAAGTCCGTGGAACTCTGACTGTCTCCGAAGCGCTGGAAAAGCTGTTGTCCGGAACTAGCCTCACCCATCGGGTGAACACGAGCGGCGCCGTTTTTATTTTGTCGACGGCCCGTCCGCAAATCGGAGACAAAGCGAATGATTCAATACGGGAAAACAAAATGATAGCAACAGTTCCATTGCAACGGCGTGCCACCTGCTGCGCTGTGATGCTGGCCCTCGGCGGCGCCGGCGCGTCATACGCGCAGACAAGCGGCGATACTGCGGCGGCGCCTGACGGCGCTGCCGCCAGGCCGGACGAGTCCGCGGTGGTTGTGGTGACGGGCCTGCGCGCCAGCCTCCAGAGCGCCCGCAACAAGAAACGCGACAATGATGCGATCTCGGACTCCATCGTGGCGGAAGACATCGGCAAACTGCCGGACCAGAATATTGCCGAAGCCGCCCAGCGCATCTCGGGCGTGCAGCTGCAACGCTATAAGGAGGAGGGCGCCAGCATCGCCATCCGCGGTTTGGCGCAGACCAAGATCGTGCTGAACGGCCTGGAAGTGTTCGGCGCCGGCGGCGAATACAATGGCCGCAACTTTGGTTTGGAGGATTTGCCGGCCGAGGTGCTGGCTGGGATCGAGGTGGCCAAGAGTTCGTCGGCCAATGAAATCGAAGGCGGCCTGGGCGGTTATGTCAACGTGCGTACACGTCAGCCTTTCGACTTCAAGGGAACCACCGCCACGGTATCCGCCAAGGCGACCGACTTCCTGATGGCGCCAGGTTTCGGCAGCCAGGTCAAGGGGCAGTTTTCCGCGCTGGGCGGCACACGGTGGCAGTCCGGCGTCGGCGAGATGGGCGTGCTGTTGAACGTCGCCCATACTGAAAGCGCTTTCGGCATCGCGGAAGACGAAGTGCAACGCACGCAGGCCGGCGCGAACTATGCCGGTTCAGGCAAGACCGTGACCTACCCGATCGGCATCTTTACCGGCAATGGCCATCATGGCGACCGCAAGCGCGACGTCATCATTGGTTCCTACCAGTGGCGCCCCAGCCAGGATCTCGCCCTGAACGCCAACTATGTCGGCATTGACTATCTGGAGCGCGACAATTTCCAGACGGCGCGCTTCTACACAGGCACGCCTGGCGCCGCATACACGCTTTGGGGCGACAAGAACAGTGACGGCAGCGACAACCTGAAAACGGGTACGTTCACCGGCAACTCGCTGACGGATACGTCCGTGATCGGAGACGAGCACCGCAAGTCCAAACTCTTCGACATCGGCGGCAGATGGAGCAACGGCGGCCCGCTCACGGTCAAAGCCCGTGTGGCGCACAATGAAACCTCGGTGGTCAACACCCTGTATGAGTGGGGTATCAACGCCAGCGTACCGAACATGACGCTGACCATGAATGACGGCTCGGCCTCGCACGTCGCGGTGTCCGGCGTCGACCTGAGTGATCCGGCCGTCTATCATCCGAACTACCTGCTGGCAATCCATCTCGACGGCACCCAGCGCAATACCGCGTCAACGGTGGATGCCAACTACAAATTCGACGACAGCTTCCTGCGTTCGGTGGACTTCGGCCTGCGCGTAAACGACTACACCCGCCATTCTTTCGGCTTCGTGAATTTCTATTGCATAGACGGCTGCAACAGCAGCCGGACACTGGCCGGGGTTGATCCGGGCCTGCTGCGGCAGGTGCCTGGAGCGGAATCCCGTGACGTTGGCGCCTACTGGACTTACACAAGCGCCGCGGTACGCCAGCAAGCCGCGCTCCGGGCACTGTACGGATTGCCGGCCGGCGAAACCAACACGCCCGACCAGGATCAGCTCAACAATGAAAAGACGATGGCCGCATACGTGAAGCTCAACTATGAGACGGCCGTTGCAAGCTTGCCGGTCACCGGCAACGTCGGTGTGCGCTATATCGAAACCAGGCTGCATGGCGAGTCGTATGGCGCGGATGTCTCCGGCACGCAGGTGTTGCAGACCAGCGATTCGAAACGTCATGACCTGCTGCCATCGTTTAATGCGAACGTCGCGCTGCGCGACGACCTGGCGCTACGTCTTGCCGCATCCCGCACCTTGGGGCAGGTGAACTTCGCCTACCTGGGGACGGCTGTCAGTATCACGAACCAGGTACAGCACGATGCCCGCGCCGGCAACCCCGCGCTGCAGCCGTACAAGTCGACCAACTACGACCTCTCGCTGGAGCACTACTTCGGCGCCAATGGCCTGGCGTACCTGGGGGTGTTCGGCAAGACTGTCGACGGCTTCGTTCAAACAGTCGCCGAACAACGCGTGATCAATGGAGAGACCTATAACGTCTCCACATACAGATCCGCCGGGACGTCCAAGATCAAGGGGCTGGAGATTGGATATCAGCAGTTCTTCGACCGCCTTCCACAACCCTTCAACGGATTGGGAATACAGACCAACTACACCTATGTGGATTCGAAGGCGCCGTCCGCCGTTGAGGGCCAGACGGTGCCGCTGCAAGGCCTGTCCAAGAACAGCTACAACCTGGTGGGCATGTACGAGCGGGGCCGGGTGAAGGCGCGTCTGGCCTATAACTACCGGAGTGGCTTCGTCGTGTCGACCAGTTCGTCCGGCGCGCAAGGCGTGCCGATCTTCGCAAAAGCCATGGGCACCCTGGACTTTTCGCTGGGTTATGACTTTACCAAACAGCTGTCTGTGGTACTAGACGGGGTAAATATCCTCGGAGCGCACAGCGAGCAGTATTACGGCACCTCGCACAACCAGATGAATTATCTGCCGCTGAATAAGCGCATCGGTGTGCAGGCCCGTTACACATTCTGAGATCATCTCCTATTCTCAGAGCTTTGACACTCCACGCCTTCGGGCGCGGAGTGTATTTTTTCTTACAAATAAGGGATGGGAGATGTATCGACGTCAGTTCCTCTCACTGGCTGTGGTTGGCCTGTCTGTTGCCGGCCCGGGCCGCTCAACCGCCAGGACATTGGCGGCCGCCCCCGATTTTTCATGGCTGGACGATCGTCTGCGCGAACGGGTGGCGCTTGGGTATTTCGATGGCATGGGCTTGATCGTCGGCCGCGGCGAACAAGCCTTGCATACTGCATATTTCGGCAATGGCGGCCCGGATGTCAGCCTGCACGTCGCGTCCACAGGCAAGTGGACCGCCGCTGCCGCCATCGCCTGCGTGGTGGATGAAGGGAAGCTGGCGTGGGATGACCGTGTGCGTGAACTCCTCCCGCAGTTCAGCGACATCAAGGGCGAAGCCACCCTGCGGCAACTGCTGTCACATACGGCGGGTTACCCCGATTACCAGCCCGCGAACCGGCGACGCGACGATTATCAAAGCCTGAAGGAAGCGGTTGCCCATATCCTCGATCTGCCGCCTGCCGCAGCACCGGGTACGGTATTTCAATACGGGGGGCTGGCGATGCAGGTTGCCGGGCGTATGGCGGAAGTAGCAACGGGCCAGACATTCGACGAGATTTTTCAATCGCGTATTGCGCGGCCGCTTGGCATGACCGGCAGCGGCTACGCGCCGGTGTCGGCGGAGCCTGGCTTCAGTCCGATGTTGGGCGGGAGCCTGTTCACCTCAGCGACGGATTATGCGCGTTTTCTGGCGATGATCGCACAGCAGGGTGTATATCGAGGCAAGCGCATTCTCGGCCGGCAGGCGGTAGGCAGTCTGATGGCCGACCAGGTAGGGCATGTGGCCGTGCGGCGCGGCGAATACGTCGAACTGGCACGGCAGGACCTGCGCAAGGACATTTACGGTCTGGGTCTATGGCGCGAGGAGGTGGACAGCAGCGGCATCCCGACCCTTATGTCTTCCCCCGGTTGGGCCGGAGCCTACAGCTGGCTCGATCGGCAGTCCGGTGTCTGGGGTGTCGTCATCGCCAAGGCCAACGTGGACAAGGCGCTGGCGGATGGTTACAGCACCTTCCTCGGATCGACCATTTACGCGCCCATGGTCCGCGCCGCGCTGGAGGAGGCGGTCGATCACGCCACCAGGCGCATGGTGCTTCCGGTGCGTGGTGCGCGGCTGTATTGCGAAGAAAGCGGCAGCGGCGAGCCGATTATCTTTTTGCACGGCCATAGCTTCGACCGGCGCCAGTGGCAGCCGCAGATAAAGCATTTCGAACGCACCCACCGGGTGATTCGCTACGACTTGCGCGGCTATGGCCGCTCCACCGAGCCGCGGGAAGGGGAGGATTTCAAGCATGCCGACGATCTGCTCCAGCTCATGGACGCGTTGCAGATCGGACGCGCGCACCTGGTCGGTTTATCGCTGGGCGGTTTTGTCGTCACTGACTTCATCGCGCAGTATCCCGAGCGTGTCATCAGCGCCACCATGGCTGGCGGAGACCTGTTCGATGCACCGGGGCCGGATGAACCGTGGACAGCTGAAGCGCTGGCCCAAAGGCGGCAGGACATTGCCGCCACGCGCAAAGCGGGCATCGCTGCGTTCAAGCGGAAGTGGCTGGAGGATTTGGTAAGCCAAAGCGGCACCGGGCGCGAGGCGCTGCGTCAGCCTCTATGGCGTATGATCGATGAGTGGCGGGCCTGGCAGCCATTGCATGTAGAGCCACGTCTGCTGCTCGGCCGTTCCGCCCGGCACCAGCTCATGGCCCGCAAGCCGAAAATGCCGGTGCTGGTGATACGCGGCGACCGCGAACGGAACGGATACCCTATCCTCGATCTGCTTCCGCATGCAAGGGTGGTAACCATTGCGGATTGCGGGCACGTGTCGAATCTGGAGCAGCCGCGGAAATTTTCGGCTGCCATGTCGTTGGTGCTTGACGCCGCCAACCGCCCTAAACGAAAGCCGGAAAGCCGATGATGCCTGCCTTTTTCAAGAATCTTATATACGCCGCGGCAGTCCTGTCCGCACTTGCGCATGGTCTCGCACATGCTGTCGACGCCGAACTCAAGACCTTCGGCTATCCGCGTGGCGTGAAGTATACGCCGGGCGATACCATCCGGGACAGGTTTCGCAATCCCGATTTTGTGGTGCGTGCGCGCGTTGCATCCGGCGAGTGGCGGAATCTGTTTGAACATCGGGTGGAGGTTGACTGGAATAATCCGCAATCCGCCACCTTGGTACGGTTCGATTTCCGGGGAAAAGTGGAGTTGGCGATTCAAAAAAGCTACGGAAGCTTCTCGAAAGTGGCGGTCCGTCCGGCGATTCATCATATAAAGCCGCGCATCGAGGGGGATACGGTTTATCTCACCCTCGACAAGCCCGCCAATCTTTCGATCGAGTTCGACGGCGACAAGCACCACAACCTTCATGTCTTTGCCGGCGGGCTTGAGCAAGCCCGGAAGGTCGATGGCCCTGATATCGTGACGTTCGGTCCGGGAATTCATCGTCCTCCGGCGGGCAGCAAGGTGTTCAAATTCAAATCAGGGCAAACTATCCTGATAGACGCCGAAGCGGTTCTTGAAGCGGGGATCGATCTCGACGGCGTGCATGACGTGACTATCCTGGGCCACGGATTAATCGAACGGCCGATGGGGGATGTACGCATGACTGATGCTGCCGACCACGACAATTCACCCGACGCGCACATCGACGGCTCCGCGACAATAGGCATACGCAATGCCCGCAATATCCGCATAGAGGGGCTGACCATCATCAATCCCCCTGGCGTTTCGGTCGGCTGCATGCAATCAAGCGGCATCACGATTACGGATGTCAAGGCGTTCAGCGCGGGGCCTTGGGCCGATGGGATCGATATCTATTCTTGCCAGGACGTCGACATCAGCCGTGTTTTTCTGCGGGTCTCGGATGACTGCTTCGCTCTGTACAACCACCGTTGGGATCTATTCGGCGATGTACGCCGTATTCATGTCACCGATTCGACATGCTGGGCGGATGTCGCGCATGCGATGTACATGGGACTTTTCGGGAACAAGGATAAGCCCGAGGTCACGGAGGATGTCGTGTTTCGAAACATTGACGTCCTTGAGATCAATGAAACGCAACCGCGCTTCCAGGGAGTCATGGCCATCAATGCGAACAACTCGACCGTGGTACGCAGGGTGTTGTTCGACGATATCCGTGTCGATCACATGATCGAAGGGAAGCTGTTCAATTTTGCCGTGATAGGTGACGATCGCTTTAGCGAGAGCCCGGGCGGCGGCATTGAGAACGTCACGCTCAGGAATATAACCTTCACCGGGAAGGGTGTGTTTGGCCCCTCATGGATCGCTGGCTATGACGAGTCGCGCATGGTGCGCGGCATTACACTGGACAATGTGCATATAGGGGGGAAGAAGATCCACCGCATGGACCCCGGGCAGGTAGAGCTTGGACCGCATGTCGCCGATGTTGTTATACGATGATAGCCTGGCAGAGGCGAAGCGCCAAAAAAACCGGGCGGGTTTGATCCCGTCCGGGTAATGGTGCCGCGTCCGGTACGCTGGACAGGGATGGAAACTCAGTAAGGGCCTACGCCGGGGGCTGTCAGTTCAAAGTTCTGCACGTCGAGCCAGGAGCCTGTCTGTTTGCCCGCGCTGAACAAGCCGACTTGCGTGCCGACCCAGGTGCCACGCGTAACGGGGAAGGGGCCGCCGGCGGGCTTGAACGTCACACCGTCAACGCTGTAGGAGAAGTTCACGAACGCGCCTTCGTTCATGTGGGCGCGCAGCGTCAGCTGGGCAGGCGCGTCGGCCAGCACCACGGTGGACTGTTCCTTGCAGCGCGGGCCGAACGGGCCGCACACCGTCATCACCAGTTCGTTGACTTTGTCCTTGCGGCGCAAGCCCAGCCACGCGTACTGCATGCCGTTCAAAATCAGGCCGGCGCGGTCGCCGTCCCGCGCCTGCTCCAGCTTGACGCGGGTGGTGACCAGGAAGCGCGAGGACGGCGCCTTCTGCGTGAGGATGGCCGGCGAGGCGCGCACATAATCGTCGGCGTCTTCCACCGCTTGCGTGAAGAGCCGCAGCGCGCCCGGTTTGGCCGACAGCGAATACCATTCCGGCCGCGCGTTCGCGCCCCATTGCCATTGCAGGCCCAGTCGCGGGGCGCTGAAATCGTCGCTGGTCGGCGGCGCGGCCAGCGGCTTGCCTTGCACCGGCTTGGCGTGGGTGATCACCGGTTGGCCGGTGCCGGGCTTGCGGCCGGGCTGGCCGATCAGCGGCCAGCCGTCCTTCCACTGCATCGGCTGCAAATGGGTGACGCGGCCGTAGGCGCCCTTGTCCTGGAAGTGCAGGAACCAGTTGCTGCCGTCCGGCGCATCGACCCATGCGCCTTGATGCGGGCCGTTGACTGGTGTGTCGCCCTGGTCCATCACGTTGCGCACCTCGTATGGCCCGGTCAGCGAGCGCGAACGGAACACGGCCTGCCAGCCTTGCTCCACGCCACCGGCAGGCGCGAACACGTAGTAATAACCGTTGGCCTTGTAGATCTTCGGGCCTTCGACCGTGTGATAGCCGGGGTAGTCGGCGCCGTTGATGATGTCGCGGCCCTGATCGTCCAGCATCTTGGTGGCGGCGGCGTCCATGCGGCGCAGCGTCACCACGTTGTTCCTGCCGGCCCGGCTGAACGCCCAGGCGTGCAGCAGGTAGGCGTTGCCATCGTCATCCCACAACGGCGCCGGGTCGATCAGGCCGCGTCCGGCCAGCAGCAGGCGCGGCGCGCTCCACGGGCCGCCGAACTGTTCGGCCTCGATGACGTAGATGCCGAAGTCGGGATCGGGATAGAAGATGTAGAAGCGGCCGTTGTGATAACGCAGGCAGGGCGCCCACACGCCTTTGCCATACTGTGGCTTGGCGAAGGTGGCGGCCGGCACCAGCGAGGGCAGGGCGTGGCCGACCAGCGTCCAGTTGACCAGATCCTGCGATTCCAGCAACGGCAGGCCGGGCGTGTTGACGAAGCTGGAGGCGGTCATGTAGAAGCGCTCGCCGACGCGGATGGCGTCCGGATCGGCGTAGTCGGCGTGCAGCACCGGGTTGCGGTAGCGGCCGTCGCCGAGGTCGGCGAGCCATGGCGCGTTGGCGGGTGGCGGCGTCTGCGCAGGGGCGAGGGCGGCCTGGCTCAGCAGGGCCGCGGCCAGCGCGGCGGTCAGGGGCAGGCGCTTCACCAGTAGGGCTCCCAGATGCGGCTCAGGCGCGTCAATGCTTCCAGATAGAAGTAGTCGCCCCAGATGCAGGATTCGTCGACGCCGATGCGGTTCGGCTTGTGGTACACGGCATGGCGCAGCAGGCCGGCGCCAGGCGCGCCGTCGTGGTTGAAGTAGTGTTCGGACAGGGTGAGCACCATGCCGGCGGCAGCGCGTTCGTATTCGGCGCGCAGCGGATCGAGCAGCGGCAGACGGCTGGCCAGTTCCAGCAGGCCGCAGGCGGCCACCGCCGCCGCCGAGCTGTCGCGCTCCTCCGGGCCATCGGTAAAGATCAGGTCCCAGTAGCAAATGCCGTCGGCCGGCAGGCGGTTCAGGTAGTAGTTGGCCAGCACCTTGCCGAGTTCCAGCAGGCGGGTGTCGCCGTTGTGGCGCGCCACCAGCGGGAAGCCGGCGATGCCCCAGGCCTGGCCGCGCGCCCAGCAGGAGTCGTCGCTGTAGCCCTGATGGGTCTTGCCTTCGCGCGGCTGGCCGTTGTCGGCATCGAAGAAGAAGGTGTGGTAGGTGGAGCCGTCCGTGCGCACGATGTGGCGCGCGGCTTGCTCGATGTGGCGGTTGGCGGCGTCGCGGAAGCGCAGGTCGCCGCTGGTCTCGCTGGCCCAGTACAGCAGCGGCAGATTCAGATTGCAGTCGATGATCATGCGGCCGCGCTGGGCCGGGTCGTTCAGGTCGCCCCAGGCCTGGATGATGCCGGCGCCCGGGTAATAGCGCTCCAGCAGCAGCTCGGCCGCGCCCAAGGCAGCGGTGCGGGCCTGTTCGCTGCCGGTCAGCTTGTGGCCGGCCACGCAGGACAGGCTGTACAGGAAACCGAGGTCGTGGTGATTGGTGGCGATGCGCTCGCGCTGGCGCCGGTCGAAACTGGCGACGTGGGTTTCGGCCACGCCGCGGAATTCCGGCTTGCCGCTCAGCTCATAGGCCAGCCACAGCATGCCGGTCCAGAAGCCGTTGGTCCATTCGGTGTTGTCCATGGCCGGGTAGACGCCGCCGGTGCTGGACGGTTTCGGAAAATATTCGCCAAAATGCACGGCGTTGCGCGCCACGGCGGCCAGCGCGGCGGCGATGGCCTGGTCCAGCCGTGCGCGCGACGGCGGTTCACGCCATGCCTGCGGCAGGCCGGCGGTCTGTAAAGGTTCCGGACGCGCCGGATGTAAAGCTGCTTGCATGGAGAATCCTCAGGTGGTTGCGACGGCTGCGTTCTTGCGGGAGGTGACTTCGGGCGGCGTGGGCGACAGCGCGAACGCCGACAGTACCAGGCACACCGCGCCGATGGCGGCCAGCAGCAGGTAAGTGTGGTTGAAGCCGATCAGGTCATAGGCTTTGCCGACCAGCGGCGACAGCAGGGCCAGGCCCAGCGAATGGCCGAAGCTGACGCCGACCATGTAGACGGTGGAGGCCAGGCGGTTGTCGAAATGGCAGGCGATGTAGCGGAACACCGACACCACCAGTATCGGCAGTTCGATCGAGTGCAGCATCTTCATGGCCGAAATCGAGACCGGGCCGACCGCCAGCCCGGAACCGGCGATGCGGAAGATCATGATGGAGCCGGCCAGCAGCAGGCCATACTTGGCGCCGATGCGGCGCACCAGCAGCGGCGACACGAACAGGCCGGCCGCCTCGACAAAGATCTGCAAGGAGTTCAGGTAGCCGAACATGGCGGCGCCGGTGGCCTTGTCCGGGAATTGCGAGGCGAAGTAGCTGGGAAACTGCTGGTCGTACACCAGATACAGGTTGGTCACGCTGAGGATGAACACCATGAAGCGCCAGAAGGCCTTGTCACGCAGCAGGCCCAGCGCGTCGGCCAGACGCAGTTTGGCGCCGGCGGCGGCCACGGTGTCATGTTCCGGCAGGCGCCAGAACGCCAGCATCAGCACCAGCAGCAGGCCGGCCATGGAGGCCAGCATGAAGTTGATGTGCGGATCGACGTTGTACAGGCGGCCGGTCATGAAGGCGGCGCTGGCAAAGCCCAGCGAACCCCACAGCCTGACGCGGCTGTACTCGAAGCCGTAGGCGCGGCCGATGCGGTCGACATAGGACTCGATCGCATAGCTGCCGGCGATGAAGGTGATGCCGAGGTAGATGCCGCCCAGCGCGGCGCCGGCCAGGATGTGGCTCTTGAGCAGGGGGCCGTACACATACACCAGGAACAGGCCGGACAGCATGCACATCACGCCAACCGCCCACAGCACATGCTTGCGCATGCCGACCTTGTCCGACAGGTAGCCATACACCGGCTGCGAGCACATGGCGGCGATGAAGTTGGCGGAAAATACGATGCCGGTTTCGGTTCCCGACAGTTGCAGCGTGGAGCGCAGCCACAGGGCCAGCAGCGACATGCTCATGGCCTGGGCAAAGAAATAGACGTACACAAAGGTGCACAGGAAGCGGAAATGCGACTGCTTGCTAGTCATGACAGAGTGGTCTCCGGATTGTCTTTATAGTTGTTATCGATAACCTATCGCGCTTGGGGCGGACTGTCAAGAGGCCGCAGCCACAGGGCCTGGCCGCCGGAGGCCGGCATGGCCAGCGTCAGCACGGTGTTGGCGTCGACGTTCTGGCGGCGGATGCCGACCTTGGTGCGGGTGGGCGCGCTGGCGTCGTCGGCGTAAATGGTGGCTTCGTAGCGCTGGCCGGCCGGCAGGAAGTCCAGTTTGAGCTGTACCGTGCGCGCGTCGTTGTTGGTGATGGCGCCGACATACCATTCCTTGCCGCTGCGGCGGGCGATGCTGACGTTGCGGCCCGGTGCGCCGTCCAGCACCCTGGTTTCATCCCAGACGGTGGGAATGCGGTCCCAGAACGCCAGTTCCGGCTCGTCCCGCGACATTTCCGGCTTGTCGTACCAGTACAGGGTTTGCAGCGGGCTGTAATACACCACGGCCAGCGCCAGCTGGTGGGCGTGCGTGGTCTTGATGCGCGGATCGTAGTAGCAGATGGTGTAGTCGGCCGCGCCGGCCAGGTAGCGCGTGAACGGCAGCACGGTGTTGTGGGTGGCGTCCGGCATTTCCTCGTTGCCGCGTATGCCCTCGGAGGTCAGCAGGTTGGGCCAGGTGCGCTGTTCGCCGGTCGGGCGCCAGTCGTCGTGGATGTTGACCATGATGCCGGCGGCGGCGGCCTGGCGGATGGCTTTCTCCACCCACGTGGTCCAGCGGTGCGAGCCGACCTGCACGAAGCCGAACTTGACGCCTTTGACGCCCCAGTCGCGGTAGGTCTGGAACAGGGTGTCGGACTGGGTTAGCAGCGCCTGCTGGTTCACGTACAGCCACACGCCGATGCCGCGCTCCCTGGCGTAGGCGATGATGGCCGGCAGGTCGAAGTCCGGGATGGCGACCTTGGTGGCGTCCGAGCCGAAGGAGAAGGCCGGGCCGTACCATTTCCAGTCGAACAGGATGTATTCCAGCTTGTGGCGCGCGGCAAAGTCGATATTGGCCTTGGCGGCGGCGGTGGTCTGGGTCATCACGCGCATGATCTTGCCGGGCTTGATCCATGCGGTGTCGGCCAGCGGCGTGGCCTGGTTCAGGTTGAGAATGAAGTGGTTGTTTTCCACCAGCTGGCCCGGGGTGTGCGCGATCATGATGCCGCGCCATGGCGTGGCGAAGGGCGAGATCAGGTCGGCCACGTCGTGCATGGCGGTGACCAGCGTGTCCGGCTTGTCGGCGCTGAGCTTGAACTTGGTGCGGGCGTAGTCCACCATCTGCGCTTCCAGCAGGGCGACGTGCAGGCCGTTGGGCAGTTCCAGCGTCAGCGGGCGCTCGGACTGGTCGGGCCAGTCGCGCAGCGGCAGCAGCTTGTAGGGCGCTTGCGCCCAGCCGTGGTACCAGGCCCTGGTGCCGGCCGGCAGGGCGAATTCGATGTCCTCGCCGATCACCCGGTAGTAGCTGCCTTTCTCGTTTTCCGGAAAGGCGAAGCGCAGTGCCACGCCTTCGTTGTAGGCGCGCGCCTCCACCGACAGCTTGTAGACCGGGTTGTCGTCCTTGACCAGATCGATGGCCATGGCCTGGTAGTGGTCGCGGATGCGGGCGGTTTCGCCGGTGACCGGGGTCCAGCTGCTGTCATGGCTGTCGCGGCGCACGCCGGTCACGGCCAGGTTCTCGAACCAGCGCGCGCGGCGGTCGACCGGCAGCGCCATGGCGCTCTCGGACAGGTGATTGTCGAGCCGCAGTTCCAGCAGCGATTCGCGGATCATCGTCTGCTCGCCGTAGCGCACGCTGTAGTAGAGCGCGCGCTTGCCGGCGGCATCAGTCTTTTGCTGTACGGTGAGGACGATCTTGCCATCCGGCGAGGCAAGCTGCTCTTCCAGTCCAGCGGCCTGCGCCAGGCCGCAAACCAACAGAATCAATGCTGTAATCAGGCGACGCATACGGTGCTTTCTTCCTGCGTAACGTAGACCGACGGCGCCAGCGCCTCGATCTGTTTGAGGGTAGGTGGCGTGGCGCCGGCCTGCATGCAGGCGGCGGCGCCGGCGGCGACGGCCATGCGCAAATGTCCCATGCCGGTGGCCTGAGGGTACTGCATCAGGCTGTACAACAGCGCGCAGATGCTGGCATCGCCGGCGCCGATGGTGTCGGCCACCTTGATGGCGGGCGGCCGGGCATGCCAGGCTTGCCCGCCGCTGTGGAATTCCGCGCCCGCGGCGCCGCATGTCAGCAAAATACTGGCCTCCGGGTTGAGGGCGCGCAGGCTGGCGAGGGCCTGGCGCAGGTCGGTGGTGCGGAACAGACCGGTCAAGTCCTCGTCCGAGACCTTGATCACATCGGCCAGCGCCGCCATCTTGCGCAGCATGGGATCGTAACGCTCATCCATCAGCTTGCGGAAATTGGGATCATAGCTGATCTTGACCCCGGCGGACTTCAGGCCGCACGCCAGCGACAGCAAGCGGTCGGCCAGCGGCGGACGCGCCAGGCTGATGCCGCCAAAGTGCACGCAGCGTGCTTCGCGCTCCCAGCCGGCGGGCAAATCCCACGGCGCGAACTGCTGGTCGGCGCTGTTTTCGCCGATGAAGAAGTAGTCCGGCGGCGCGGTTTCGTGCACCACCGCCAGCAGCGGCGGGCGGTCGTTCAGTTGCAGGAAGCGCGGATCGAGGCCGGCTTCCTGCGCGCTGGCTTGCAGCGCCAGGCCGAATACGTCGTTGGAGATGGCGCCGGCGAAGGCGCTGGGCACGCCCAGCCGCGCCATGGCGCGCGCGACGTTGAGGCCGGCGCCGCCGGTCAGGCTGGTCCATTGATCGGGGCCGGTGCGCACCAGGTCGGTGAGGGCTTCGCCGGCCGAGACAAACAGGGGCAGGGTATTCATGCCTCGCTCCCCAGGGCGCGCAGCACTTCGTAGCAGGCGCCCATGGTGTGGTAGTCGGTCTTGCCGGCCGGGCTCTTCTCATCGCTGAGCTTGCGGTTGTCGCGGCTCAGGATGCGGTACCAGGCCCCATGGCGGTGATCGATCATGTGGGTCCAGCTGTAGCGCCACAGGCGGTCGTATTCGTCCCAGAAGCGCTCCTCGCCGGTGCGCACCGCCAGCACGGCGGCGGCGGCCAGCGATTCGGCTTGCACCCAGAAGTATTTGTCGCCATCGCAGATGTCGTTGTCCGGGCCGAAGCCGTACACCAGGCCGCCGTGCTGGTTGTCCCACGCGTGGTCGACGGCGTCGTCGAACAGGGCGATGGCGCGCGGCAGCAGCCAGTCGGCCGACAGGTGGCGCTCCAGCAGCAGGAGCAGCTTGGCCCATTCGGTGAAGTGGCCGGGCTGGTAGCCCCATGGACGGAAGATATTGGTCTTGTCGTCGCGGTTGTAGTCCCAGTCGATCTGCCAGTTGGCGTCGTAGTGTTCCCAGATGCGGCCGCCGGACAGCCCAGCCTGGCGCTGCGTGATGTTGCGCGCCACTTTTTCCGCGCGCAGCAGGTAGCGGTGCTCGCCGCTGGCCTCGTAAGCGGTGATCAGCGCCTCGCAGGCGTGCATATTGGCGTTCTGGCCGCGATACGGCAGGACCTTCCAGTCGGCCGACGCCTGGTCGGCGTACAGGCCGTGTTGTTCCTCCCAGAAGTGCCGCTCCATCAGATCGTAGACCTCGGCCATCCACTGGCGCGCCTCTTCGATGCCGGCGGCCAGCGCCTGCGCGTAGGCCAGCAGCACGAAGGCCAGGCCGTAGCAGTGGTTGTCGCCATCCTCGACGGTTTTCCGCTGGCCATCCCAGCGCAGCTGCCAGGCGTAGCCGCCGGTGGCCGGATCGCGGTGCACCTCGCGCAGGAAGGCGACGCCGTGGCGTACCGCGTTCAGGTATTCGTCGCCGGGGAAATGACGGTGTGCCATGGCGTAGTTGAAGACGAAGCGCGTGCTGCTGACCAGGTGGCGGGTTTCGCGGTCGTAGACCGTGCCGTCGTCCTTGAAGAAGTGATAGAAGCCGCCGCTGGCGTCGATGCAACGCGGGTGATAGAAACGCATGGTTTCCTGGATGTGTTGTTGCAGCGCTTCGGGGGATCGGAATTGCGGCGTCATGTCGGACTCCAGTCAGTAAAAGATGGCGCCAGGCGGGCTGGCAGGGCGCCGCTCCAGGCGGCAATGCGGTATCGGGTGCGCCATGGCTGGCCGGCTTGCAGGGTGATGCCCAGGCGGTCGGCCAGCGGGTGGTCCTTTGGCGGATGCGCCACGCGGCTCAGGTCGAACACGCTGTTGACCGGCTCCGCACCCAACGCCACGTGGCGGCCTTGCCATGGGAATTCCGGCCGGCCCCGGTTGCTGAGCCATAGCATCAGGTCGGGGAACTGGCGGGTGTCCCACCACATGCCGACGTGGGCGTCGTAGTCGAGGTAATTCAGGCTGAAGGGGGCGGCATGGCGTCCGGCTTGCAGCGCCCGTACTTGCAGCAGTTCTTCGCCGTCCTCGCGCAGGGGCAGGTGGCTGAGGTCGAGTGGGCCGTGCAGGCCGGCCAGCGCGTCCAGGCGTTCCGAGCGGGTATCGGGCAGCAGCCGGCTGATGGCGCCGGCGCTGCCGCTGGGATAGCTGAAGATGCCGGCGTGCTCGCCCAGCTCCAGCCTGACCCGGCCGCTCGGATGCGGCAGGCGGAAGGTCGGATGCAGGCCGGCCGGCAGGCGCAGGCTGCGGCGCGGCCGGATCACCAGTTCCATGTCCAGCGCCGGCGCGTCCGGCACGGCTTGCAGGTGGCGCTCGATGCGGGCGATGGGCGAGTCCTCGGGATAGTCGATGGCCATGCAGACGCGCTCGCTGCTGGCGTGCTCGCAGTGCCAGCGGTGATTGGCGCTGTAGCCGTGCGACCAGCTGTCCTCCGGGCTGAGGGCGATCCAGTCCGGCGGCAGGTCGGCCGGCAGGTCGGTGCGGCCGAAGGGCACGCACGGCCATTCGCCGCGCATGCGCCGCAGCACGCCGGGCAGGCTGAGCGAGCTGGTGGTGCCGGCCCATGGCGCCACGTGCATGACTTGCAAATCGCGCTCGGCGTCGAGGCGGAAATGCAGCGGTCCCAGCATCGCGCCCAGCGCCTGCACCTCGGCGCTGCCGTAAGCCCATTCCAGCCGCCACATCTGCGGCGCCAGCTGGCGGCCGGTGGCGGACGTCTTCGGACTGCTCATCGTGCCAGCCATCCGCCATCGACCGGCAGCAGCACGCCGTGCACATAATCGCTGGCGGCGCTGGCCAGGAACACCGCCGCGCCGGCCAGATCGCCCGGCTGGCCCCAGCGTCCGGCCGGAATGCGGGCCAGGATTTGCGGCTCCCGTTCGGGATCGGCGCGCAGGGCGGCCGTGTTATTGGTGGAAAAATAGCCGGGCGCGATGGCGTTGACGTTGACGCCGCGCGCCGCCCATTCATTGGCCAGGGCATGCGTCAGGCCGGCCACGCCGCTCTTGCTGGCGGCGTAGGCCGGCACGCGGACGCCGCCCTGGAAGGACAGCAGCGAGGCCACGTTAATGATCTTGCCGCCGCCGTTGGCCAGCATGTGGCGCGCGGCGGCCTGCGACAGGAAGAACAGCGACTTCAGGTTGGTGTCCAGCACCGCGTCCCAGTCCGCCTCGGTGACGTCGATGGCGTCGGCGCGGCGGATGATGCCGGCATTGTTCACCAGAATATCGAGCCGGCCGAAGGCGGCCAGCGCCTGCTCCACCACGCCGGGCAATTGATCCTGTTGCGACAGGTCGGCCTGCACGGCATGGAAGCGGCGGCCGGCGGCGCGCACGCGGGCGGCGGTGTCGGCAGGATCGCTGCGGCCGGCCGCCACGATATCGGCGCCGGCCTCGGCCAGTGCGATGGCGATGGCCTGGCCCAGGCCCGTGTTGGCGCCGGTGACGAGCGCCGTGCGCCCGCTCAGGTCAAACAGATTGTGCATGGTGGTCTCTTATTTGAGCTGGCAGATGTCCAGCACCTTCATGTCGGTGTAGTCGAGGTTTTCGCCGCCCATGGCCCAGATGAAGGCGTAGTTGGCGGTGCCGGAACCCATGTGGATCGACCATGGCGGCGACAGCACGGCTTCTTCGTTATCGATAACTATGTGGCGCGCGGAATCGGGCTGGCCCATGAAATGGAAGATGCGCTGTTCCCTGGCGAGGTTGAAGTAGAAATAGACCTCCGAGCGGCGCTCGTGCACGTGCGGCGGCATGGTGTTCCAGACGCTCCCGGTCTTCAGCTCGGTCAGGCCGAGCAGCAACTGCGCCGACTGGCAGACGCCGGGGATGACGTACTGGTAAATGGTGCGGGCGTTGGAGGTTTCCAGGCTGCCGCGCTCCAGCGGAACGGCGGTGGCGTGGGTAATTTTCTTGAGCTCGTAGCGGGCGTGGGCCGGTGTCGAGGCCAGATAGAAGCGGGCCGGATTGCCGGCGTCGTCCGAGCTGAATTCCACGCTGACGCTGCCCATGGGGATGTACAGGCCGTCGCGCGGCGCCAGTTCGGTGGTGACGCCGTCGACCGTCACGCGGCCGGCGCCGGCGCCGACGTTGATGACGCCCAGTTCGCGCCGGGCCAGGAAGGGCACGGCGCCGTCGCCGGGCGTGGCCGGCTGCGGCGGCAGCGCCAGCGTTTGATCCAGGGGCAGGGCGCCGCCGATGATGAAGCGCTCGTCGTGGCTGTAGTTGAGTGAAATCCGCTCCGGATTGAACAGGCCGGTGACCAGGTAACGTTGACGCAGGTCATCGTTGCTGGCCTGCGCCATCATGTCGGGGTGCGTGGCGTAGTAAGTTTTGTCGAGCATGAATCAGTCTCCATGATTTGTTATCGATCACATTCTAGCAGAACTATTTCGCCAAAAGCAAAGGGCATTCTGTTGCGCGGCCTTTGGCTAAAGATGTAGGAAAACTTCACGTTTTTTTGCCGAGGGGCGTTATCTAGGGTAGGATGACAAAAAATTTAATCGATAACATGGCGTGCTTCCCTGTGGGCATAGCCATTGGAGAGCTTAACAATGCCACGTGCCACGAATAACAAGGCTGTACCGGACGAGCCATTGCGTCCGGGGGCCAGCGTCACCCTGTACGACGTCGCCGAGCGCGCCAAGGTGTCGGGGATGACGGTGTCGCGCGTCATCAACGGCAATGCCCACGTCAGCGACAAGACGCGCGAGAAAGTCATGCGCGCCATCGACGAGCTGGGCTACAAGGTCAATGTGGCGGCCCGCGCCGCCCGCGTCGGCACGCTGCGGGTCGGCCTGTTGTACAGCAACCCCAGCGCCGCCTTCCTCAGCGCCTTCCTGGTGGGCGCCATGGGCCAGTGCAACCGCAGCGGCGCGGAACTGATTCTGGAGCATTGCGCCGACCTGAAATCGCAGCGCAAGGCGATCGAGCGCCTGATCAGCGTGGGCGCGGACGGCATCCTGGTGCCGCCGCCGCTGTGCGATTCGCGCTCCGCGCTCAAGCACCTCAAGGAAATCGGCATGCCGACGGTGGCGGTGGCCACCGCAAAACCGTCACCGCAGGCGTCGGCCGTGCGCATCGACGACTATGACGGCGCGCGCGCCATGACCAAGTATCTGCTGTCGGAAGGGCACACCGACATCGCCTTCATCAAGGGCGACCCGGAGCACACGCCGGCGCAACTGCGCTACCAGGCCTTCATCGACACCATGCGCGAAGCGGGCCTGCAAGTGCCGGCCGAGCGCATTGCCCAAGGCATGTTCACCTACCGTTCCGGCCTGCTGGCGGCGCGCGAGCTGCTGGGCCAGAAGACCCGTCCGAGCGCCATCTTCGCCAGTAACGACGACATGGCCGCCGCCGCCATCGCCGTCGCCCACGGACTGCACTTGCAGGTGCCGGAAGACGTGGCGATCGCCGGCTTCGACGATACGCCGGTGGCCGTCACCGTGTGGCCGGAACTGACCACCATTCACCAGCCGATCGCCGAGATGGGCAGGGCGGCGGTGGAGCTGGTGATCGACCATGTGAAAGAGCGCCGCGCCGGCCACGACGTGCCGCCCAAGCACCAGCTGATGCCGTACCGGCTGGAAGTGCGCGAGTCCACCGCCGCCAGCGAGTAGGTCAAGGCGGATTTCCTGCTATCGATAACAGAAATCTGTTGACATCGAAATCCGCTGTGCTAGAATCAATTCAGTTATCGATAACAATGTGTTCGCTCCAGTGGCGCATCTGGCATTGGTAACAGTCTCCCGTGTGGAGTCCTCATTCCACGTGGTTAAGCCGAGGCGGCCGATGGTCACTCGGCATTTTTTTGTATGCGCCGTCGAATCGGACGGCCGAACCGCCTTCCGCAGCATGCCTTAAGTCGCGTTTTTGCATCATGTGACATTTTGATAGTTTCCCCTCAAAAATTGTCTTTTATAATTTTTATATTATAAAAGTAATATCTTAACTGGGGAAATAATCGTGAGAAATAAGCTGCTATTGCTTTTGACCTTTGCCTTTTTGCTTTCCGGGTGCGCTATGTTGCGTGAAAAGATGATGCCCCCCGAAGATAATCTTTTGAGTGGGGCGGGCTCGTTGGTGCAGTCTCAATCAAGTGCGGATAAATATGAGCGGATAGATATCAATGCCTTGTTGGCGGAATATCATCTGAACAATCAAGATACTGTTTCTAATGAGCTGTCGTCGAAGGCTGATAAGTACAAGTACCTTCGTAATGATTTGCAGGATAGGATATTTGCGGCTTCCAATCAGCGGTGTGGCTACTACCTGCGGCAACTGGTTGCATCGAAGGCGCAGACGAAGATGGGGTGGGGCAGTCTCTCACTTCTGCTATCCGGTGCTGCGAGCGTAACCCATCCGATATCTTCGGCACAAATTCTTGCAGCTGGAAGTGGTGTAGCCACAGGTGTAAATACACTCTATGACGAGACTTATTTTAGCAATTTGACCGTGAATGTGATCGTCAGCGGTATCAGCAAACAGCGAGAGGGTCTGTTGGTCCAGTACACTGCATTACGTCAAAAGTCGCTCGTTGAATATCCTGTGAATCGTGCGATTGCTGATGCGATTGCGTACCATTCGGCATGCAACATTGTCACCGGGTTGGAGGCTGCGGCAAACGCCCTAAAAGTGGCGCCTGCTGCACCAAAGCCTGAAGAAGATGGCAAGACAACTTCCGGTGTTGCTCCAGCAGTTTCGATCGCTGGCCAGACTGGCAATGCAGACGTTGCAGGTGTTGCGGCAGCTCCAGTGGTGCCTGCGGCACCTGCCGTTCCCGCCGCACCTACAGTACCAAGTGCGCCAAAAGTACCCGCAGCTCCAGCAACAGCTGGTTCAAATAACGGTGCCGCAGCTGCTGGTCCGACTGCGGGGGAGCCTCCGACTGGTCCTTTAAAATCAGCACCAAAACCGGCGACACTGGGAGTCGCACAACAAGTTCAGTAAATAGCGATGCGCATTCAACACCGGATTCTCTTATCGCTGACCCCGCGCCCCCCCCCCCCAGGCGCACACCGCCGTCGGTGAGCAGCTTGTGCGGGCATTCTTTTCCAAAGCCAGATCCCCGACCAGCTTTTGACGTGCGCCTGCAAGGCACGGCGGGTTCATATTGCTGCTGAGCAGAAATGCCAATCAACCGTGAAATACGACCACTCGGCATTTTTTTAATCTACCCCGGTGGTGGCGAAGCGCTCGCGGTACAGCTTGGGCGTGATGCCCAGCTTTTTCATGAAGACGCGGCGCATGTGGGCTTCATCGCTGAAGCCGGCGCGCGCGGCCACGGTTTTCAGCGGTAGCGCCAGCTCGGCCAGCAGGCCGGTGCCGCGCTCGAAGCGGCATTGTTCGATGAATTCCTGCGTGCTCAGACCAACTTCCTGCTGGAACACGCGGGTGAAGTGGCGTTCGCTCATCATGGCTTTTTGCGACAATTGCGCCACGGTCAGGCGCTGGTGCAGGTTGTCCAGTATCCAGTTTTGCAGCTCGCGGATGTTCGGCCGCGTGGTCCGCTCGCTTAGCAGGTGGGCGCTGAATTGCGACTGGCCGCCGGGACGCTTGAGGAACACCACCATCTCGGTCGCCACTTCCAGCGCCAGGTCGCGCCCATAGTCTTCCTCCACCAGGGCCAACGCCAGGTCGATGCCGGCGGTGACGCCGGCCGAGGTCCAGATCTTCTCGCAGCGCACGAAGATGGCGTCGGCATCGACGTCGATCGCCGGATATTCGGCTTGCAGGCGTTCGGCCACGCTCCAGTGGGTGGTGGCGCGCTTGCCATCGAGGACGCCGGCGGCGGCGAGGAAGAAGGCGCCCGAGCACAGCGCGGTCAGGCGCTCGATGCGCGCGGCCACCGCCGCCACCCAGTCGGTGATGGCGGCGCTGTCCACCAGCGCATCCTGGATGTGGCGCGCGCCGACGATGATGGCGTTGTCGGGCAGCGACAGGGTGTTCAGGGCTTTGGTGGCGTCCAGCGACATCAGCGTGTCCGAGCGCACCGGCCCGGTCTTGTGCGAGGCGATGCGCACGTCGTAGCCGCTGCCTTTGCCGCGCCGCTGCAAGTGCAGGTTGGCGTACTCGAACACCGACATCGGGCCGACCGCTTCCATCGCTTTGAATCCGGGATAGACCACGATATCGACTGTTTTCATGAGGTGTGCGGGCAGGGCTGTGAAAAATCCGGTCATTATTGTATCAATTCCAGCCATTCTCGACGCGTTACGGCCACACGGCGCGCGCACGCGGCCACAATGGCGGCTTTGATCGCTACTGGAACCGCACACCATGAAAACCAAAGCCGCAGTTGCCTGGCGCGCCGGCACGCCGCTGACCATCGAGGAAGTCGACCTGCAAGGCCCGCGCGCGGGCGAGGTGCTGGTCGAGCTCAAGGCCACCGGCATTTGCCATACCGATTACTACACTCTGTCCGGCGCCGATCCGGAAGGCTTGTTCCCGGCCATCCTCGGCCACGAGGGCGCGGGCGTGGTGGTGGACGTCGGTCCCGGCGTCACCACGCTGAAGAAGGACGACCACGTCATCCCGCTGTACACGCCGGAATGCCGCCAGTGCAAATTCTGCCTGTCGAAGAAGACCAATCTGTGCCAGGCTATCCGCGCCACCCAGGGCAAGGGTCTGATGCCGGACGCCACCAGCCGCTTTTCGCTGGATGGCAAGCCGTTGTTCCACTACATGGGCACTTCCACCTTCTCCAACTACATCGTGGTGCCGGAAATCGCGCTGGCGAAAATCCGTTCCGACGCGCCGTTCGATAAAGTCTGCTACATCGGCTGCGGCGTCACCACCGGGGTGGGTGCCGTGCTGTTCTCGGCCAAGGTGGAGGCGGGCGCCAATGTGGTGGTGTTCGGCCTGGGCGGCATCGGCCTGAACGTCATTCAGGCGGCCAGGATGGTCGGCGCCGACAAGATCATCGGCATTGACATCAACCCGGCGCGCCAGGAGATCGGCCGCAAGTTCGGCATGACCCACTTCATCAATCCAAATGAAGTGGAAAACGTGGTGGACGCCATCGTGCAGCTGACCGACGGCGGCGCCGACTACAGCTTCGAATGCGTCGGCAACACCACCCTCATGCGCCAGGCGCTGGAGTGCACGCACAAGGGCTGGGGCCAGTCCTTCATCATCGGCGTGGCGGCGGCGGGCCAGGAAATCTCGACCCGTCCATTCCAGCTGGTGACCGGTCGTGAATGGAAAGGCTCGGCCTTTGGCGGCGCCCGCGGCCGCACCGACGTGCCGAAGATCGTTGATTGGTACATGGAAGGCAAGCTGAATATCGACGACCTGATCACCCATCGCCTGAAGCTGGAAGACATCAACCAGGGCTTCGATCTGATGAAGAGCGGCGAGTCGATCCGTTCGGTGGTGCTGTACTAAGTCAGCTGCCTTGTTGCAGCTGTGAGATGCGCTGCGCCTGTTCGAACACGGCGCGCGCGGTCAGGTTGAAGCCGGACACCGGCATTTCGGCCGCCCGCAGCGCGCCCACCACCCAGGAATTGCAGTTGTTGAGCAGGCTGTAGTTGCCGGTGGCCTGATAGAAGCGGTCGGGATTGTCGGGTTGCTTGCCAAGGTTGATGGGCGTGCCGTCCGGCGCGGCGGCGATGCTGCGGTCGATATAGTCCACCAGTTCGCGGAAGCCGCGTTCCGTCACCGCCAGCGCGACCACGTCGCCCGCCTGCGCGCCCAGCGGCGGATTGGTGTCGCGGCCGCCCACCTGCAAGGCGGGATAGTCCGACGCCACCAGCGCCTTCACCGCCTTGGACAAGGGCGGATGCGCCATCACGAAATACTCGCCGTCGCCCCAGCCGACCAGCACATATTTGTGCTCGCCGATACCGGCTTTCAGCTTGCCGCTGCGGGCCAGGATGGACGGGCCGTCAAACAACAGCGCGGTATGCCAGCCGTACTGCACCACATAAACCGTATGCGGCGTCGGCGCCGCCGGCAGGTCCGAGCGGGCCGGCACGCCGGCGCAGCCGCTCAGAAACAGGGCGAAAACAAGAATGGCAAGCGGTCGGAAAATCGATCTCATCAGGTTAGGGCGGCAAAGTCGGCGATTTTACAACGCCGACCAGCTGAAGCGCACGCCGTCGCTGCCGTCGGGGATGGGGCCGGGACTGTCGGCCACGAGGGCGCCGCTTTGCGGGTGGATGCGCAGGTAGAAATTGGTTTGCAGCGACATCAGCAGCAGCTCGCCGGTGGGTGTTTCCATCCACTGGAAGGCTTGCGGAATGCCGGGACGGGCGGCCTGAAGCGAAGCGCTGCCATCGGCGCCGATGCTCAGGTAGTTATCGCCCGCTTGCAGCGCCACCCGGCCGAGGCCGAGGTCGCGCACGGTGAAGTTGAGCGTTTGCGCCGGCGCCCGCCCAGCGGCAGCCTTCAGCTGGATCGCCCGCTCGTACGGGATGGGACGCATCAGGCCGCGCGGGTGGGGCTGGTTGATCTCGATGCTGTCGAAGTCCGCCGCGCCGCCGTTCTGCTTGCCGGTGTTGTAATTGAACAGCGCGTAGCGTACGCCCTGGAAGGTGGTCAGCTGGAAGATCATGGTGAACTCGGCGCCGATCGGCTGGAAATTCTGGCCATCGGTGGAATAGCTGAAGCGGGCTTTCTCTTTCAGGAAGTCGCAATCGGCGCGCAGCCACAAACGGGTGGCGGTGATGGGCACGCGCACGGTTTGGTTGCGGGCCTGGTCGAACAAGGCCAATGACAGCTTGCTGTTTTTGCGCTCCACACCCAGCGTGGCGTAGGGCAGGTTGAGCAAGGCGAGACCGGCGACATCATTATCCAGCAGGCCCGCCACGTCCAGCGCCACGGTGGGCGTGGACATCGGCCCGATGGCGCGCTGCGTCAGCGTGTTGCGCGCGTCCCAGAACGAGGTGGCGGGCATGGAGCGCAGACGCAGGAAGCCGGGACGCTCGCTGAGCGACCAGCGGTCTTCCACTGGCACATGGTTCCACTGCCACAGCGGCTTGAGCGCCGGATCGGAGAAATCGTCATTGCGCTCGAACGGCACTTTGACCGGCTGCCGCTCCGCCGTGCGCGGCTTGACCCAGGTGCGCGGATTGCGTCCCAGGTTGCCGGGCAGGCCAAAGTACGGCCAGCCGTCCTTCCACGTGATCGGCGCAAGGCTGAGCAGTCGGCCGACCGAGTTATAGTCCATCATCGAGAAGCCCCACCATTCACCGGCCTCGGTCAGCACGATGCCGCCCTGGTGCATGGCGGTGCCATCGCGCGAGGCCGGATTCGGCGGGCTGACGTCAAATGGATACGCCTTGTTGTTCAAGCGGTAGCCGCGCACCAGCCCAAAGCCTTCGTCCTTGCTGATGGCCTGATTGACTTCGTATGGGCCGTACACATGATCGGCGCGCGCGGCCGGCATGCGGAAGCCGCCCGCATAGTTCGCGCTCAGGATGTAGTACTTGCCGCCGATTTTGTAGAAGTGCGCGCCTTCGCCCATGCCGTCGGTCTTGGCGAACAACACCTTCTCGGTGTTGGGCACGATGTCCAGCAGGTCATCGGTCAACTGGGCGATGTGCAGGTCCTGATGCCCCCACACCGCGTAGGCCTTGCCGTCATCGTCGAACAGCACCGACAGGTCGTGCAGGCTGCGCTTCATTTCCCAGTGCGTCCACGGGCCGCGTGGATTGATGGCGGAATAGATCTGCGTGCCGCGTCCATTCACATTGCTGAAGATGTAGAACACGCCGTTGCGGTGGCGCAGGCTGGGCGCCCAGATGCCCTGGCCGTAGATGTTCTTGCCGCCCTCCAGCCGGTAGGCCGGGCCGAAGTCGAGGCGCTCGGCGGCGTAGCTGAGGAGTTCCCAGTTGACCAGGTCTTTCGAACGCAGCACCGGCAGCCCTGGCATGGCGTGCATGGTGGTGCCGGTGAGGTAGAACCAGTCGTTCACGCGGATGATGTCCGGGTCGGAGAACTCGTCGTAGAACAACGGATTGGTGAAGGTGCCGTTGCCGTTGTCGGGTGTCCAGTTTTGCACTGGCTGCGCCTGTGCTGAAAACAGGACGGCCAGCAGGGCAAGACAGGCGGCTCGCTTCATCATGTTTTTAACGTCCTTGTAGTTGTATGGTGGCGGTTTGCAGCCCTTCGGCCGTGGCCCGTACCGTGATGATGCCACGTTGACCGGGCTTTGTGCGTACAATGGCAAGCGCCAAGCCATTGAAGGCGGCGCGTTCGGGCGACTTGAAGGATTCAAGATTGGTCGGATCGCCGTTGTCGGTGGCGACCAGCTCTCCCGGGCCTTCCACCGTGAAGCGGATACGCTGGTCGGCGCGCGGCGCGGTGATGCCGTTGGCGTCGGTCACGCGCACGGTGATGAAGGACAGGTCGCGGCCATCGGCGGCGATGGTGCCACGGTCGGCGCTGGCCTGCAAGGCAGCCGGCGCCTGCGCGGTTTTCACCGAGGAGCGCGCCCATTCCTTGCCGTCCTTGTAGGCGATCACGCTGATTTCGCCCGGTTCGTAGACCACGTAATCCCAGCGCAGGCGGTACTCGTAGGGCGCTTTCTTGCGGCGTCCTTGCGATTTGCCGTTGACGAACAGCTCCGCCTCGTCGCCGGAGGTGAACAGATGCACCGGCGTGACTTCGCCCACGCGCTCCGGCCAGGTCCAATGCGGCAGCAGGTGCGCCAGCGGCAGGTCCGGACGCCAGCGCGACTGGTACAGGTAGTAGCGGTCTTTCGGGAAGCCGGCCAGGTCGATGATGCCCGAATAGGAACTGCGCGCGCCGTAGTAGGGCGTCGGCTCGCCGAGGTAGTCCCAGCCGGTCCACACAAATTCGCCCGCCACGTAAGGGTTCTGGTCCTGCGCCGCCCACGAGCGGTCGGCGGAGCTGCCGAAATCGGCGGCGAACAATTCGTAGGCACTGACCTGCTGGCGTTTCGGATCGCCGCCTGCGCCCGGCCGTACCGGCGCGCTGTTCACGCCCGGCACCGGGAACTGGTATTCGCCACGGCTGCTCAGCGCCGACGCGCTCTCGGTCGACAGGATCATCTTGTTGGGGAATTTCTGGTGGAAGCCGGGGAACTGGCCGGGCAGGCTGCGGATGCCGGCGCCCTGGTAATTCAGGCTGATGACGTCCACCGTGGCCGGCAAGGCCATGTCAGGCTTGGCGTAGTTCATGGCGCCGGTAATGGGGCGGGTCGGATCTTCTTCGCGTGCGATGTTCACCAGTTTGGTGCCGATCGCCGCGCCGGCCTCGCCCGTGTATTGTTCGCCCACCTCGTTCCCCACGCTCCACATGATGATGGAAGGGTGATTGCGGTCGCGCCGCAGCATGGCGCGCAAGTCCTGCTCGTACCAGTCGGGGAAGATCAGGTGGAAGTCGAGCGGGGTTTTCTTGCGCTCCCAGGAATCGAACACTTCGTCCATCACCAGGATGCCCATGCGGTCGGTCAGTTCCAGCAGTTCCGGCGCCGGCGGGTTGTGGCTCATGCGGACGGCATTGGCGCCCATCTCCTGTAGCATTTGCAGCTGGCGCTCGGCGGCGCGCACATTGAAGGCCGCGCCCAGCGCACCGAGATCGTGGTGGTTATTGACGCCGTTGATCATGATCTTTTCGCCGTTGACGAACAGGCCGTGGTCAGGGTCGAAACGCAGCGAGCGGATGCCGAACGGCGTCTCGTAGCTGTCGACCGCCATGCCGTTGCGGCTGACCGTGGTCACGGCCACATAGCGGTTGGGCCGCTGTTGCGGCAATGGTCCCCACAAACGCGGCTGCGCGATGCGCGCCGTGGCGTTGACGGTGGCGCTGCCGCGTGCGGCCACGCTCACGCGCTGCACCGGCAGGGTGGCGACGGCGCTGCCGCTACGCTTGCCGTCTTCACCCAGCACGAACAGCTGCGTGCCGACGTCCAGCGCGGCGGCTTCCTTGCCGTCGTTATCGACGGTGACGGCCAGCGCCACCTGCGCCGTTTCGCGCGAGACTTCCGGCGTGCGCACCACCGTGCCCCAATGCGCCACGTGTACCGGATCGTTCATCGACAGCCACACATTGCGGTACAAGCCCGCGCCCGGATACCAGCGCGCCGACTCGGCCGGATTATCGAGCCGGATCGCCAGCTGGTTGCTGCCGCCTGGCGTCACGTAAGGCGTGAGGTCGAGGCGGAACGCGTTGTAGCCGTAGGGCCAGCCGCCCACCAGCCGGCCGTTGAGCCACACGCTGGCATGCGACATGGCGCCGTCGATGTCGAGGAAGATGGACTTGCCCTTGTCGCGCGCCGGAATGTCCAGTTGTTTGCGGTACCACGCCGGGCCCCACGTGGTCAGCCGACCCATGCCACCATACGGGCCGGTGGCCAGGAAGGGGCCTTCGATGGCCCAGTCGTGCGGCAGCGTGACGGCGCGCCATGCGCGGTCGTCAAAGTCGGCGCGCAGCAACGGCAGGGGAATGGCGGGATCGGCGGCCGGGCGTGGCGCGCGTTTGGCGGGATCGGCGACGAAGGCGTTGCCGCTCGGGAGTATCCACGGCTTGAGCAGGCCTTCGGCGGGGCGCTGGACCTTCTCGGCCTCGTCGGGGCGGGCGTCGGCCACCTTGCCATCGGCGCTTTGCCTGATCTCCGGACGTACGTCGTATTGCAATTTGGCGCTAAAGCCCTCGGGATCGCCGCGCTGGAAGCGCCAGCCGTCATTGATGGAGTGGCGTTCTGCCTGGGAAGCGAGGGGCAGCAGGGCCAGCAGGCCGGCGCCGAGGTAGCGGTGCATATTGTCTCCTATTAGTAAAATAATGATAGCGCAATCATTTTGATTTGTCAGTTAGAATGATTACGCAATCAACGTCATGAGAGAAAAGATGCCCGCCACCCCCGTTACACTGATCGACGTCGCCAAGTCGGCCGGCGTCTCGCCGATTACCGTATCGCGCGCCCTGAACGAGCCGCATCTGGTGAAGCCGGCCACGCTGGCAAAGGTGCAGGAGGCGGTCAAGCGCACGGGTTACGTCAAGAACATGCTGGCCGGCGGCCTGGCATCCAGCCGCAGCAAGCTGGTGGCGCTGGTGCTGCCGACCATTTCCACGCAAACCTTCGCCGACATGGTGCAGGGCGCCACCGACCGCCTCACCGCCGCCGGCTATCAGCTGCTGCTGGGTATCGTCGGCTATGAAACCTGGCGCGAGGAGATGCTGGTCGAGACTGTCCTGAGCCGCCGTCCGGATGGCGTGATCCTCACCGGTTCGCTGCACACCGACAGTACGCGCCAGCGCCTGCTGCAAATCGGCACGCCGGTGGTCGAGACCTGGGACATGACACCGCATCCGATCGATATGGTGATCGGCTTCTCGCACGAGGAGGTGGGGCATTCGTGCGCCGCGCATCTGCTGGAGCAGGGTTATCGCCGCTTCGGCATGCTGACCGCGAACGACCCGCGCGCAGGCCAGCGTAACCAGGGCTTCCAGGTGGCGCTGGCGCGGCAGGGCATCAACGTGGTGGCCTCGCGCCAGATGCCGGCGCCGGGCGGCTTGCCGCAAGGGCGGCTGGGCGCGGTGGCGCTGCTGGACGAGCATCCGGAGATTGACGCCATCTTCTGTAGTTCGGACACGCTGGCGCACGGTGTGCTGATTGAAGCGCAAAGCCGCGGCCTGCGCGTGCCGGAAGACCTGGCCATCATGGGTTTCGGCGACCTGAATTTTTCCGGCTACACCAATCCGCCGCTATCGACTGTCAAGGTGGACGGCGCCAAGATCGGCGCCTTGTCGGCGCAAGCCTTGCTGGACCGCCTGAACGGCGACGACTCTGCCGAGCGCATCGTCAACACCGGCTTTGAACTGATCCAGCGCGGCAGCACTTAAAGCTCCGCCAGCCGTCCACGCAGGTCGGCGGCGCGCTCGCGCAGTGCCGCCAGCGCCCCTTCATCCATGCGTCGCAGCTGCTGGTAGACCATGCCGAGGCGTTGGTTGCCCGCCAACTGGTCGCGATTGCGGTCAAAGAAGTCCCAGTACAAGGCGTTGTACGGACAGGCGCGTTCGCCCGTGCGGGCCTTTTTATCGTAGTGGCATCCCTTGCAGTAGTCGCTCATGCGGTCGATATAGGCCGCGCTGGAGACGTAAGGCTTGGTGGCCAGCAGGCCGCCGTCGGCGAACTGGCTCATGCCCAGCGTGTTGGGCAGCTCCACCCATTCGAAGGCGTCGATGTAAATCCCCAGATACCACTGATGCAGCTCGTGCGGCGACAAGCCGGCCAGCAGCGCGAAGTTCCCGATCACCATCAGGCGGTTGATGTGGTGGCTGTGCGCATGCTGCAAGGACTGGCCGATAGCGGCGGCCACGCAGCGCATGCGGGTCTGGCCGTCCCAGAACCACGACGGCAGCGGCGCGTGATGGTCGAAGGCGTTCAGCCGGTCGTATCCCGGCATGCGATGCCAGTAGACGCCGCGCACGTATTCGCGCCAGCCCAGTATCTGGCGGATGTAGCCTTCGGCCGAGGCCAGTGGCACGGCGCCGTCGCGGTACGCCGCTTCCACCCTTTCCACCACGGTGCGCGGCGACAGCATCTTGACGTTCATGGCAAACGACAGCAGCGAATGGAACAGTCGCCAAGCTTTCACGCTCATGGCATCCTGGAAGCGGCCGAAGTGCGGTAGTGCGTGTTCGACAAAGCGCTCCAGCTGCTGCAAGGCTTCCTGCTGATTCAGCGGCCATGCGAATTGCGCCGCATCCGGCTCGCCGAAGCTGTTGGCGCCGGAGGCTTGAATAGTTTGCCACAGGGCGCTGTGATCGTGACGGCCGCGCAGGTCGGCCGGTTCCCACGGGATGCCGTTCCATGCCTCGCGGTTATCGTGATCGAAGTTCCACTGGCCGCCAGCGGGCTTGCCGGTATCCGACATCAGCACCCGGTGGCGCGTGCGCATGCGGCGGTAGAACTGTTCCATCAGCCAGTGTTCGCGGCCGGCGAAGATCTGCGCCGCATCGTCGCGGTTGGTGTAGAAATGTTCGGTGTCTTCCATCGCGGACGGAATGGGCAGGGCAGCGGCGTAGGCAGACAGTTGCTGGTCCAGCCGCCATTCGTCCGGCGCCTGCCACGCGAATTCGGTGGCGCCGTGATGCGCCGGCAGGTAATCCAGATTGCCCGGCACGGTCTGGCGGTTGTCCGCATCGTCGATGGCGAGGTAGTGCACGCGATGGCCGGCAGCGCGCAGCTGGCGCGCGAAGTCGCGCATGGCGGCGAAGATGGCGATGATCTTCTGCGCGTGGTGCAGCACGTAGTCGGTCTCCTGCCGTACTTCCATCATGGCGTAGACCACGTCGTCCTGCGGACGCGAGAACCAACTGTGCAGGGGATTCAGCTGATCCCCAAGTATCAGCCGCAGCCTCATTTTGCCAGCGGCGCCGCCACGTCTTGCACGCCGGCCAGGCCGAGGATGGTCAGCATGACGTTCTGCGGCGCGGTGTGGGCATTGCGCGCCGACCACCATTCCAGCTTTTCCGAATGGTAGCCACCCGAGCTGCCGCCGCCGGACATGGTGACGGCCGGGATGCCGAGGCTCATCGGCAGATTGGCATCGGTCGAGTGGGCGCTGTCCAGCAGCGCCGGGCGGCCCTGCACGGTGGCCGCCGCCAGCGCGGTCCTGACAATCGTCGCATCCTTCGCCATCTGGCCTGCGGGACGGTCGCCGATCAGCGCCACCTCGGCGGTGATGGCGTTGCTGCTCCAGCGCTGATTGGTGTCGGCCACCGCCTGTTGAATGGCGTCCTTGATTTGTTGTTCCACTTTGGCCAGCAGCGGCGCATCGGCTGAGCGGATATCGATCAGCATCGACGCTTCGGCCGAAATGCTGTTTACCGATTGCCCGCCTTGCACCACGCCGACGTTGAACGTGACCTTGGGCTGCGCCGGCACGCGGATCTCGTCGATGCGGGCGATGGCGCGGCCCAGCGCATGCACCGCCGACGGCAGGCCGAAGCCTTCGTAGCTATGTCCACCCGGCCCGTGAATGGTGACCTTGAAACGACGGCTGCCGGTGCCGATGTAGGTCACCGGATCGCCATCCGTGCCCAGCGCCGGCTCCAGGCCGACGAAAGCCTTGATGTCCTTGCGCTGGCTGAACAGATACTTCACGCCTTTCAAATCGCCCAGGCCTTCCTCCCCGACGTTGGCGACCACCAGCACGTCACCCTCGGTCCGCACGCGCGCCTCGCGCAGCGCGGCGACGATGGTCAGCATGGCGGCCAGCGAACGGCCATTGTCGGCGATGCCGGGCGAGTAATAGCGGCCATCCTTCTCATGCACCGTGAGGTCGGTGCCGGCCGGGTAGACCGTGTCCAGGTGCGCGGCCAGCACCACGACCGGTCCCTTGCCGCTGCCGCGATACGTGCCCAGCACGTTGCCGGCGCCGTCGATATGCACGTCTTGCAGGCCCAGTGTTTTCAGGCGTTCCGCGTAATCGCGGGCGCGCGCGCCTTCGGCAAAGGTGGGGGCAGGAATGGCGTTGATGGCCAGCGTGTTGGCGGTGGTGGTGGCTTCGTTCTTTTCGATGTAGGCCAGCGCCTGTTTTACCGCCGGCTGGGCGGCGATGCGCGCCATTTCCTGTTCTTGTGCGTGGACCGGCAAGGCGGCGGCGATGGCGAGGCTGAGTAGCAGATGCTTCATGAAGCTCCATTGATGGAAGGCAGGCTGGCGATCAGCGCCATCAGCGCCTCCACATCCAGCGGTTTGACAAAGTAATGATCGAAGCCGGCGGCGCGCGCCTGTTCGCGGTCTTCGCGGCGGCCGTAGCCGGTGACCGCCACCAGCGTGGCTTGCGCGGTGTGCGGCAGGGAGCGCAGGCCGCGCGCGAGGTCGTAGCCGTTGATGTCGGGCAGGCCGATATCCAGCAGGCACAGTTGCGGCGATGTGGCCTGCGCCAGTTCCAGCGCTTGCAGTCCGTTGTGCGCCACGCTGACCTGATGGCCGCCGGCTTCCAGCAGCAGTTGCAGGGTTTGCGCGGCGTCGGCGTTGTCGTCCACCACCAGCACGCGCAGCCTTTGCGCCGGCTTGACGCCGCCGGCGGACGGTTCCTGCACTGGCTGCTGCTGGGTGGTGCAGGGCAGGGTAATGGTGAAGGTGCTGCCTTTTTGTTCGCCTTCGCTCTCGACCGCCACGCTGCCGCCGTGCAGCTCCACCAGCGACTTTACCAGCGCCAGGCCCAGTCCCAGCCCGCCTTGCGAACGGTCCGAATTGCGGTCGGCCTGGGCGAACAGATCGAATACATGGCTGCGCAATTCCGGCGACATGCCGATGCCGTTGTCGCTGACAATCAGCTTGACGTTGCCGCCTTCCGCATGTGCTGCGAGTTTGATGGCGCCGCCGGCGGGCGTGTACTTGGCGGCGTTGTTCAGCACATTCACCAGCACCTGCACCAGGCGTTTGTGGTCGCCCGTGACCACCAGTGGATATGGCGGCAGCACCACTTCGAAGCCGTGTTCTCGCGCCTTGAGCAGGGGCTCTGCCTGTTCCACCGCGTCGGCGACGATTTTCTTCACATCCAGCGGTGCGCGCGTCAGCGTCACCAGCCCGCGTGTGACGCGTGACACGTCCAGCAGATCGTCCACCAGCCGCGTCATGTGATGCACCTGCCGCACGATGATGCCGGCGGTGCGCTGCACCGCATCGTCGCTGGCATGGCCGCTTTGCAGCAACTGCGCGCCGGCGCTGATCGGCGCCAGCGGATTGCGCAGCTCGTGCGCCAGCATGGCGAGGAATTCATCCTTGCGGCGGTCGGCCTCGCGCAACTGGCTTTCCGCTTTCAGGTGCTGGAGTTCCTTCTCTTGCAGGGCTTCCGCCATGGCGTCCAGCGCGCGCGCCAGTTCGCTGATCTCCTCCTTGCCGTAGGTGATGCCGCTGCGCGCTTCCAGCGTGCCGGAGGCGATGCGGTTGGCGGTGTTGACCAGCAACTGCACGCGCCGCAACACCAGCACATCGCCCACGAACCACGCGGCCAGCAGCGCCAGGCCGATGGTGGCGGCCAGTGCCAGCAAGTCCAGCGTCTGGTCATGGCGCGCGCTGGCGGTGACTTCGTCCAGCGGGATGCCGATCGTGACGGAGTAATCGGACAGGCCGTTGGCGCCGACGCGCGCGAAGCGGTGCAGGCGCTGGACACCATCCGGCCCCTCCAGCATCACCGGCTTGCCCGGTTCGGCCGCCATGGCGTTGCGCATCTCCAGCGAGACCTGCTTGCCGAACCACTGTTCCGGATTGGGCTTGCGCGAGATGATCTTGCCTTCGGAATCCGCGGTCAGCAGCAACGAGCCGGCCGGCAGCTGGATGTCGGCCACGAAGCGATCGAGCTTGGTCAGGTCGAGCGCGGCGAACACCACGGCTTGCACGCGCTCCTGGTCGTCGAGCACCGGGTAGGTCAGGTTGACGGTGTGCTTCTGGATCACACGGCCGAATACGTACCCGCCCGCGACGAAGCGGCGCAGATGCACGGCGCGGCGGAAGTGGGAACGGTCGGCCAGGTTGACCGGCACCTTGGAAGGCACGGCGGTGCAGGTGACGTCGCCATTCAGCTGGATCAGGCCCAGATTGGCGTAGTCGGGATTCTGGCGCAGGACGTTGGCCAGCAGGCGGCTGCAATGGGCCTGGTCGCCCAGCAGGTCGGGAATGCTGGCGATGTCGCGCAGGATCTGGCGCGCACCGGCGATCGATTGCGCCTCGTTGGCGGCGGCCAGGTTGGTCAGGCGTTGCAGGTTTTCCTGCGCGGTTTCCACCGCATGCTGGCGTTCGCGCGCGCCGTTCACGAAGGTCATGACGGCGATCGGCGCGATCGCCAGCAGCACCAGCAGCACCAATCGGCTGCGCAGGCTGTTGAGCTGGAAGAGCAGGAAGGCCATGCGCGTCGTCAGGCCGCTTGATACAACTGGTTGCCGAAGTCGATGATGGCTTGTACGCCGCGCCGCAGGGTGGCGAGATCGCCGCCGATGTAACCGATGCGGATGTGGCCCGGCGCGCCCAGCGCCTCGCCCGGCATCAGCGCCACGCCGCGCTGGCTCAGCAACTGCTCGCAGAAGCCGATGGTGTCGCGCGTGAGCGGCGAGATGTCGGCCCACAGGTAGGCGCCGGAGGCGGGACGGGCCATGGAAAGCCACGGCAAGCCATGCACCAGGTCCAGCACCAGATCGCGCCGGTGGCGGTAATCGGCCAGCATCGCGGCCGGCTGGCCGCTTTCCATGGCGGCGGCCAGCGCCAGCTGTGTCAGCATCGGCGCGGCCGCGGTGATCGGGCCTTGCAGCGTTTCCATGGCGGTCACCAGCGGCGCCGGCGCCACCGCGAAACCGGCGCGCCAGCCCATCATGGCGTGGCTTTGCGACACCGAGTACAGGGTGACGACGCCCAGTTCGCGCCAGTCCGCGCGCGCCGCCAAGCTGGTATGGCGGCCCTCGAAGAGCAACTGGTCATAGCTTTCGTCGACAATGACCCGGGCGCCGCGGCGCTTCAGCCAGGCGGCGATGCGGGCCACTTCGGCTTCGCTCAGTACTTTGCCGGTCGGATTGTGCGGATTGTTGATGATCAGGATGCGTGCCGGCGGCAGGCTGTCCAGTATCTCATCGGTGATCTGCGCCGGCAGGTCGACCAGCAGCGGCTCCAGCTCCAGCAGCTTGCAGGTGGCCACATAGGCCGGCCAGTAAGGCTTGAAGATAATGACGGCGTCGCCCGGATCGGCCATCGTGTACAGCGCCTGATACAGGGCTTGCTTGGCGCCATTGGTGATCAGGATCTCGGCCGGCGTGGCGGGAATGCGGTGGGCGGCGGCCACGTGATGGGCCAGCCGGGCGCGCACGCTGGCGTCGCCGCCGACGGCGGTATAGGGCAGGGTGGCTTGTTGCAGCGCCTGGCGCACGCTGTCCAGCACCGCCTGCGGCGCGGGAAAATGGGAGATCGCGATGGAGAAATCAATCACGCTTTCGCCGCGCGCTTTCATGGCATCCGCCCGTCCGTGCATGGCGGTGGTGGCCAGGGGCTGGGAGCGCGAAATGCGACGCGAGATATTCATGCTGATTCTCGTTAGGAAAGATTTATTCTACTTCAATTGGGCGGCCGACGAGGGGCTCTGGAGCAATCGTGCGAGGCGTCTGGTATCCTATTGGTCTTGATTAATGAGGATTTTATGCAGTTCACAACAAAAACAGTTTGCCGCGCGCTGGCGCTGGCCTTTATCGGCGCTGCGGGCGCCGCCGCACATGCGGAAGACATCATCAAAATCGGCCACGTGGCCGCCACCTCCGGCCCGATCGCCCATCTTGGCAAGGACAATGAAAACGGCGCGCGCATGGCGGTGGAAGAATTGAACGCCAAGGGTGTACTCATCGGCGGCAAGAAATACAAGGTCGTGATGCTGGCCGAAGACGATGCCGGCGATCCCAAGCAGGCCACCACCGTGGCGCAAAAACTGGTGGACGCCAGGGTGCAGGGCGTGATCGGCCACGAGACCTCGGGCACCACGATTCCGGCTTCGCGCCTGTACTATGACGCCGGCATTCCGCAGATCACGCCGTCGGCCAGTTCGCCGGCCTACACGCGCCAGCGCTACAACACCACCTTCCGCAACATCGCCAATGACGAGCAACTGGGACCGGCGCTGGCGCGTTACGCCATGCAGAGCATGCAGGCCAGGCGCATCGCGGTGGTGGATGACCGCACGGCTTACGGCAAGGGTCTGGCCGATGAATTCAGCAAGACCGTCAAGCGCACCGGCGCGGCGACCGGTTCGAGCATCGTCTCGACCCAGTTCACCAACGACAAGGCGACCGACATGACGGCCATCCTGACCGCCATCAAGGCCACCAGGCCGGACATGATCTTCTTCGGCGGCATGGACGCCGTGGCGGCGCCGATGCTGCGCCAGATGAAGCAACTGGGCTTTCCGATCAAGTTCATGGGCGGCGACGGCATGTGCTCGGATTCGGTGCCGCGTCTGGCCGGCGACGGCATGAGCGACGGACAGGTGATTTGCGCGGAGGCGGGCGGGGTCGAGCCGTCGCAGGAAAAAGGCATGGCCGATTTCCGCGCGGCCTACAAGAAAAAGTACGGTATCGAGGTGCAGACGTATGCGCCGTACACCTACGACGCGCTGATGGTCATGGTGGCCGCGATGCAGAAAGCCGGCTCGCCGGACCCGGCCAGGTACCTGCCGGCGCTGGCCAGGATCCAGTACAAGGGCGTGACCGGCAACATCTCCTTTGACGAGCGCGGCGACATCCGCGACGGCGTGCTGACCATCTTCACCTTCAAGGGCGGCAAGCGCCAGAAGCTGGCGGTGGTGAAGTAATCAGGCGCCGGGCGGCGGGCCGCCGGCGCCCGGGCCGCCTGGGCCACCCGGACCACCGGGACGCGGGCCCCAGCCGCCTTCTTCCTTCTCTCCCGACGCACTGGCGCCGCCGAAGCGGTACGACAGGCCGACGTAGAACACGCGGCCGTCGAAGCGGCGGGTGCTGGTCTCGCGCAGGGTGGCGCTGTTGATGACCGTCTCCATCTTATTGGTATTGAACAGGTCCGTCACGTTGGCCACCAGCGACAGCTGCGGCGTGACGGTGTGGCGCCAGCTCATGTTGAAGGTGTGGTTGGGCGAACGGTAGCCCTGGCCGGACAAGGTTTTGCCCATCATTTGCAGCGCCATCTGGATCTGGTTGGCGGCGTCATACTGATAGTTCAGACGCGCGCGGCCGCTCAGGGAATTGGCGGTGCGGGTCACCAGCACGCCGGTGTCGTCGTAGAAGCTTTGCTGGGCGCGCATCAGGTTGCCGCTGGTGTTCAGCGTCAGCGACGGCGTCAGCTTGCCGCTCACGGTGAATTCCAGGCCGCTCGAATGGCTGCCTTCGCCGTTGGCCTTCGTGGTCAGCAGCACGTTGGGGGCGACGAAGTAGCGGTAGTCGACGATGGCGTCGGTGTCCTTGCGGTAGTAGCCGCGCAGATTGGTTTCCAGCCCGCCGAACTTGGTCTCGTAGCCGATTTCAAACGAGTCGGTCTTGGTCGGCTTCAGATTGGGATTGCCCGAGGAGACGTTGAATTCGTCGCGGTAGGTGACGTACGGATTCAGGTCGTTGGCGTTGGGACGGCGGATGCGGCGCGCGTAGGCGAAGCGGATGTTGGCCGTGTCGGTCGCCTTGTAGGTGGCGAAGAAACTCGGGATGTAGTTGATGTAGTGGTTGTCCGCCTTGACGCCACCGGTGATCTGGTCGATGTCCATGTCGGTGTACTCGGCGCGCAGGCCGGCCAGCGCGCCCCAGCGCTCGTTCAGGCGCATCTGGTAGCTGCCGTACAGGGCGTACACGGTTTCGTCCAGCTCGTAGGCGTTGGTGCGGCCGGTGTTGACCGTGGCCGCGCCGGTGACCGGGTCGATGTCGGTGTACAGCGTGTCGAAGCTGGTCTTGTTGGTGGCCACCTTGTAGCCGGCCTTGGCGGTGCCGCCCCACAGCGGACGCTCGTAGTCGCCGGTGAAGTCGGCGATGCGGGTGCTGTTCTGGCTGAACTGGTTGGCGCGGGTGTCGGGCGTGGCCGGCGCGCTGTAGTCGTTGTTGTAGGCGCTGGTGTTCTCGTTTTCCGAGGCCGACACGCGCAGGTCGATCTTGAGCGTCTCGCCTGGCAGCTCGCCCTTGTGGTCGTAGCGGCCGCCCCAGCTGAAGTTCTTGCTGTCGCCGGTGCGCACCGTGCTGCGCACGTAGTCGCTGGCCGGGATCAGGCTGGTGGCGCCGTTGATGTAGTGGTCGCTGGCGCGCTGGTCGTTGGTGCGGCTGCTGTAGTTGGCGCTGCCGGTCAGGGTGTCGGTCTGGCTGAGGTTGTAGCTGACCTGGCCGTTCAGCATGGCCATGTCGTTCAGGCCGCGGCCGGACGATTGCTGGCTGCTGTGCACGAACTGGCCGGTGGCCGGGTCGAGGCGGTCGCGGGTGACGTCGGCCACCGAGTTGCGGCCGTCGTGGCGCACGTTGGCGCTGCCCTGGAAGCCCCACGGGCCTTCGTTGTAAGTGCCGTTGACGGCGCTGTTGTAGCGGCCGGCGGTGCCGGCGTTGCCGTTGACGGTGGCGAAGCCGCCCGGCTTGCGGTTGCGGCGCATCACCAGATTCAGGATGGGGCCGCCGCCGGCCTCATTGCCGAACTGGGCGCCGGGATTGTTGATGACCTCGACCGATTCGATATCGTCGGCGGCCATGGCTTGCAGGGCCGGGCCGCGATTCTCGCCTTGCAGCATGGCGGAAGGCTTGCCGTCGACCATGATCTGCACATTGGTGCTGCCGCGCAGGGTGACGGTGCCGTCGGGATCGACGTTCACGGACGGCACGTTGTTGAGTGCATCGGCGGCGGTGCCGTTGGTGCTCGACACATCGGACTTCACATCGTAGACCTGGCGGTCGATGCGGTTGGTGGGACGCTCGGCGGAAACAGTTACCTCGGGAACGACCGCCGGGGCTTCCTTGGCCTTGGTGGTCGTGGCTGGCTTTGCGGCTGGCTTTTCGGGAGTGGTGGTCTGGGCGTAAGCTGGCAGAATAGCGCTGCCGGTCAGGCAGCAGGTAAGCAGTATCTTTTGCATGTTATCGACGGCACGCCGTCATCGTACGGTAGAGTTGACATTATATCAGCGGCTTACAGGGTAAATAACGGCATTTACGCTTCTTTACCTTGGCTTTACAAAGAGAGAGGAATACAGCATGGCACGTGGCGTGGCGCATATCGGCAAGGACAAATACACCACGCGGATCGAGGTCGGCGGGCATGCGCTGGTGGGCGACGAACCGGCCCGCAACGGCGGCCAGGATGCGGGTCCGGCGCCGTATGACTACCTGCTGGCCGGGCTGGGCGCCTGCACCGCCATCACCCTGCGCATGTACGCCGACCGCAAGCGGTGGCCGGTGGACGCGGTCGACGTCGACCTGCACCTGACCCATGGCGACGACGGCGCCATGCTGATCCGCCGCACGCTGTCCATCGGCGGCGCGGTGGACGATCAGCAAAAAGCCCGCATGGCCGAAATCGCCGAAAAGACTCCCGTCACCCTCACCCTCAAAGCCGGCCTGCGCATCGACACCGCGCTGGCCTGAGGTGGATCAATACATGGCCTGATTCGCGGCACAAGATGGCCTCTCGCGCGGGAGGTCATATGCAATCCTTTACCGAAGCCATCTTGAGACTGTTTGACGATCTGGGCGATCGTCTGGCCGCGGCAGGCTTGCCCAGTGGCGCGGTGCGTGCCTATTTGTTTGGCGGTTGCGCCGTGCACATGTACGAACGCAATCGTGTGAGTGAAGATCTTGACGCAGAATTTGACTACAATTTAATTCATCGCGATGACGTCTTGCTGGTGTTGAGCGAGTTGCCGGCGGTAGCCTACAGAAGTGTTGCGGGGAGAGAAGTTGGATTGAATATAGACCGCCGATTCAATACGACGCTTTGTCCATTGCACATGGACTATCAGGATCGCGCAACGCAGCTGGAACGAGGCCAATCGGACGCATCGCCGCTGACAGTTTGGCTGCCAAATCCGATGGATGTTGCTATATCCAAGCTTGGCCGTTTATCGGTGGTGGACGTCGAGGATATTTTGGTATTGCTACAGGAACCTTCTGCCTCATGGGATGAGTTTGAACGCTTGGCGACCGAGGCGTCGCAATACTATGTTGGCAGGAATTTGGCCGGCACAATCGCTTATGTGAAACTCCAATGGCAAAGGAGGAAGGATAATGACGCCAGCTCAGAAGATGTTAAGTGATATCGCGCAAAATGGACTGCACGGTGTCGATCATGAATATATTATTTATCTTGCGAAAGCTATCTGGTATTACGATTTGCTGCCAGATCTGGGCGCACTGGACGGGCCATTTCGTAATGACGTCGGTTATTTTTCAGACTCGCTGGCGCATTTTAGTGTTCTCCCGGCAGAGCAAAGTCGAAAGCTGCGTGCCGCGTTGCTGCCGTACAAGCCGGCGGCGCCTTGCGATGATCCGGATCTAAACGATCCGCTCGCTAGGGAGTGGCACTCCAGTTGCGACATCATGCCGTTTTACGCCGACATTCTTCAATTCCAGACGCGCCATTACGCCGCAGGCTGGCCCAGGTAGGTTTTTTTATCGTTTTCCGGGAACCCCCTTTCGGCTTGTGCTGTCTAACCACAGCAAGTTGAGCCGTGTGACGATACCCTGGGGGATGATATGGACCTGATGAAATATCTGGTGGGACTGCTTGCGGTCGCCGCCAGTTGCTCTGCTGTTGCGGCGCCTTTGTTGTCGGAAGGTTTTAACGATGTGGCCGCGCTGCCGGCTGGGGGCTGGGTGTTGCTGAATCAGAGCGCGCCGCCCGGCAGCACCGGCTGGTTCCAGGGCAATCCCGCATTCTTCCCGGCGGCCGCCGGCCCGGCCGATTCCTACCTCGCTGCCAACTTCAACAACGCCGCGTTCGGCGGCACGGTCAGTAATTGGCTGCTGACGCCGCAAGTGCTGCTGGCCAATGGCGAATCGCTGAACTTCTCGCTGCGCCTGCTTGGTGAGGGCGTGCTGGACCGGGTGGAGGTGTATTTCAGCAGCAAGGGAGGCAGCACCGACCTTGCCGACTTCGCTTTACTGGGCGCTTTTGAATCCGATACCGATACCGGCTGGCAGGACCGCGGCTTGCTGATCAATGGCCTGGCCGCGCCGGCCAGCGGCCGCTATGCCTTCCGCTATGTGGTCGATGACACCAGCCTCAACGGCAACTACATCGGCATCGACACGGTCAGCATCAACGCCATCCCCACCCCCGGCACGGTGGCGTTGGTGTGCCTGGGCGCGCTGGCGCTGATGGCGCCGCCGCGGACGCGCCGCCGGCGCCGCAACTGGCTGCTGGCCGCCGGCCTGGCCGCCACCGGCACGGCGGCGCAGGCCGCGCCCGACGGCGTCATGCGCTTCCCCCATGTGCAGGTGGTGAACCAGCCGGCGCCGCCGTCCAGGCCGGAGCAGGGCGGTTTCATGGCCTACAAGGACCCGGTCACCGGCCAGCTGACCGGCCCCGATCCCGAGCAGGCCGCGTTGCTGACCGCGGCCGCGCGCGCGCCGGCGCCGCTGGTGCGGCAAGCGCGCCCGGCGACGCGTCCGGTGCAGGGCGGGGGCGTCAGCCTGATGCTGGACGACCGCCAGGTGCGCTACGCCATGGCCCGCAAGGCGCCCGACGGCAGCATCAGCGAAAGTTGCGAACCGGCGCCGGGAGAACTGAAATGAAAACCCTGCTGACGGCCATCATGGCCATGCTGATCGCCTCCGCCAGCTGGGCCGCCGCCACCATCACCATCGTCAACGGCGACCCGCCCGGCAGCGGCTTCAACGACCCCACGCCGGCCGTTCCGGTCGGCGGCAACACCGGTACCACGCTGGGCGCGCAGCGCCTCAACGCCTTCCAGGCCGCCGCCAGCAAATGGGGCGAGACGCTGGACAGCGGCGTGCCGATCCGCGTGCTGGCCACGTGGGAAGCCTTGCCCTGCACCGATACCGCCGCCGTGCTGGGCAGCGCCGGCGCGCTGGAGGTGTTTGCCGATTTTCCGGAAGCCCCGCAGCGCAACGCCTGGTTCGGCAAGGCCGAAACCAACAAGCTGATCGGCTTCGACGCCGATCCCGCCACGCCCGACATCCGCGCGCGCTTCAACGTCAACCTCGGCCAGCCGGGCTGTTTCACCGGCTCGCCATTCTATCTGGGGCTGGACAACAACCATGGCGCCAACACCGACCTGGTGACGGTGCTGCTGCACGAATTCGCCCACGGCCTCGGCTTCCAGACCTACACCGACGACCAGACCGGCGAGCTGCTGGCCGGCATTCCCAGCATCTGGGATTACTTCCTGCTCGACACCAGCACCGGCAAGGTGTGGAAGGACATGAGCAACGCCGGGCGCGCGGCCTCGGCCGTCAGGTCCGGCAAGCTGGTGTGGAGCGGGGTACGGGTGACTAACGCCGCGCAGCTGGTGCTGCAAGCCGGCACGCCCATCCTCACGCTGCTGACGCCGCCCGAGGTGGCGGGCGTGATCCAGATCGGCACCGCCGCCTTCGGTCCGCCACTCAGTTCGCCCGGCCTGACCGGCGAAGTAATGCCGGTGGTCGACACGTCGCCCGACCTGGGCCTGGCTTGCGCGCCGCTGTCCGCTATCAACGCGCAGGCGGTGAAAGGCAAGATCGCGCTGATTGACCGCGGCGTTTGCACCTTCGTGGTCAAGGTGCGCAATGTGCAGGAGGCCGGCGCCATCGGCGCGATTATCGCGGACAACGTGCCGGGCGCGCCGCCGCCGGGGCTGGGTGGCAGCGATGCGCGCATCGTCATCCCGGCGGTGCGCATCACGCTGGAGGATGGGCTGGCGCTCAAGCAGGCGCTGGCCAGGCGCACGCGCACGCATTCCGGCCTGTTTGCCAATCTGGGCGTGAACCTGGCGGTGCGCGCCGGCACCGATGCGCTGGGCCGGGTGCTGATGTACGCGCCGCGCCCCAACCAGCCGGGGTCGTCGGTGTCGCACTACGATACCAGTGCCACGCCCAATCAGCTGATGGAGCCGGCCATCAACGCCGACCTGAAGCACGAGGTCAGGCCGCCGTTCGACCTGACCTTCCCGCTGTTGAGGGATATCGGCTGGTAAGCATCGGCCGCCGGCTCAGGCCGGCGCGGTGGTGACGTATTCGAAGATGCGCTCGGCGCAGTCCTCGGAAATGGTGAGGAAGCGCGCGCCATTGCGGAAGCGGCCGTGGGTGCCGACCGGGGCGCTGTGCAGCACCGTCAGCGTGATCTCGTTGCGGATGGCGCTGCCGGGAAAGCTGAAATGCAGCACGAACTGCTGGTTGACGGGCATCGGACGGTCGCTGACAAAGGCCACGCCCATGCGCGAGATATCGATGATCTGCACGGTGGTGGTGTTCTTGCCATGAATGTCAGTGATGTAGGCGTCTACTTGCAGCAGGCGCCTGACATGCTCGCGTCTCGGGTCCATCGTTGTTTGGGATAACCTCTAAAAGCGCTAGTATGACAGATCCGCCGCCCACACCGCCAGCGCCGTGCGCTGCCGCACAGTCGCGCGTTGTGTTCCTTGCTACTTTGGCCGCATGGCTATCTCACTAAATCTCCAGATCCAACGCTTGCTGCGCAAGGTGTTTGGCATTGAGGCGCTGCGCGACGGCCAGCGCCGCGTGATTGACGCCGTGCTGGCCGGGCGCGATACGCTGGCCGTGATGCCGACCGGCAGCGGCAAGTCGCTATGCTATCAGTTGCCGGCGCGGCTGATGAAAAAAGGCCTGACGGTGGTGGTCTCGCCGCTGATCGCGCTGATGAAGGACCAGGCCGAAAAGCTGGAGGAGGCCGGTATCGCCAGCGCCGCCCAGGTCAACAGCAGCCTGTCGCGCAGCGATGAGCAGGAAGCCCTGCAAGCGATAGAAAACGCCGGCAAGGACATCGTGTTCTGCACGCCCGAACGGCTGGCCACGGCGGAATTCCAGGCGCTGTTGCAGCAAACCGGTGTCGGCCTGCTGGTGGTCGACGAGGCGCATTGCATTTCGCAATGGGGCCATGACTTCCGGCCGGCCTATCTGGAAATCGGCGTGGCGCTGGCGGCGCTGGACCAGCCGCAGGTGCTGGCCTTGACCGCCACCGCCACCGACGACGTGATCGCCGATATCCGCATCCAGCTCGGGCGGCCCGGCATGCGGGTGGTGAACACCGGCATCTACCGGCCCAATTTGCAGTATCGCGTGCGCCAGGTCACCAATCCGGACGAAAAGAACGCCACCTTGCTGGAACTGGTACAAGCCACGCCGGGCGTGGGCATCGTCTACGCCGCCACCGTCAAGGCGGCGAAAGAGGCGTATCAACTGCTGGCCGACGCCGGCGAAAGCGTCACCCTCTATCACGGCAAGCTGAAAGCGGCGGAGCGCAGCGAGAATCAGGAGCTGTTCATGAACGGCGAGCGGCGCGTGATGGTGGCCACCAACGCCTTCGGCATGGGCATCGACAAGAGCGATACCCGCTTCGTCATCCACCTGCAAGTGCCGGGCAATCTGGAAGCCTATTACCAGGAATCCGGCCGCGCCGGGCGCGATGGTGAGGATGCCGAATGCACGCTGCTGTACTACCACGACGACACGCGGCTACAGAAATTCTTCCTCATGAAGAGCAAGGCGCCGGACGAAAAGCATGAACTCGATCGCGAGAAGCTGGAGCGCATGATCGGCTACGCGCAAAGCGGATTTTGCCGCTGGAAGCTGCTGCTCGATTACTTCGGCGATCCGGTGCCGGGCTTTGAACGGTGCTGCCGCTGCGACAACTGCCTGTCGCCGCCGGTCATCGCCGAGGCCTCAGGGCAGCAGTTCGAACAGCAGCAGTTGGGTGACCTGGGTCTTGCTGAAGTTGTCGTCGGAGATCAGCACCAGGCTGGCGTGGCCGTTGGCGAAACGCGGACCGAAGGACATGCCTTCGAGGTTGTCGACGATCGGCAAATGTAAGTCGCCGATATCCAGCACCAGGCGCTTTTTCACCAGCGTGTAGCTGGCGTCCTTCAAGGTGGGCAGGTGCTGCACGTCGCTGGCGCCCTCGGTGTCGATCTCGTAGATGCGTACATAATCCTTGTACGAACCGTCATCGGCCTGTACGCCGGCGCGTTCCATCACCAGCATGCGCTTCTGGCTCAGCGACAGAATCTCCGAGATGCCGTTGTCGGCGTATTTCCCCTTGCCCGGCGTGGCTGGAATCGGCTCCAGCGGATAGGCATACTGGCCCAGCACCTTGCCATCGCGCGTGAAGTGGGTGATGCGGTTGACCGCGCCGTGCAGCGGCGTCGGCTCCGGACCATCCTGATACATTGGGCCTTCCAGCGATACCCACAGGCTGCGCCCATCCGGCGTAAAGCTCAGGCCTTCAAAGCTCTGGTTATTGCGCGGCCCGAATTTGTTCTCCTTCGATACGGTGAACAGCGGCGGCAGCGGCAGCGTGTCCTGGTAACGGCCATCCGGCGCCGCGCGGCGGATGAAGGGATCGAGCGACAGCGCGACATCGCCCTCGCTGCCATACCAGATGCTGCCATCGAGCGGATCGACGCGCAGGGTTTCAAGGTCCGGCACCACGCCGTTGGTGCGCTTGTATTCCTCGCGCGACGGATAGCCGCTGCCATCTGGTTGCAGCAGCGTCGCCACGCCGGTCAGCTCCACCGACTTGAAGGAGCGCTCGTCGTAGGACAGCCTGGCGCGGTAGTAGCGGGCCGGATTGAATTGCGAGCGGTCGTCGCTGATCATGATCCATTCGTCGCGCGCGGCGTCGTAGTCGATCCCGGACAGACCGCCCACTGTCGTGCCCTGGAACTGGTGGCGCCACGGCAGGCGTTGTTCGCCGATGAAGCGCAGGCTGCCGACGGTGAGATCAGAGCCAGCCGGTTTTTGCTGGGCGAACGGGGCGCACGCGCTCAGGGCGAGCGTGCAGGCGAGGGTGATGAGCGTCTTTTTCATGGACGCGCATCATAACATCACTTGCGCTTGCAGTTAGGACAAGTACCCTTGATGAGGAAATCGATCTCCTGCGTCTCGAATCCTTCCGGCAGTTCGATCTGGCGCGGCAGTGTCACGTTGGTGAAGCAGGTCACCTGTTCGCACTTGGTACACTGGAAGTGCGCGTGTTCGTGCGCGTGGTGGCCGGCGCCCGCGCTGAAGCGCCACACCTGGTCGGCGCCGGCGATGCGGTGGATCAGCTCATGCTCGGTCAGCCATTCGAGCACGCGGTACAGCGTGACCGGGTCCAGCTCCGCGTGCGCCTGCCGCGCGAGGTGGGACTGGATCTCGTGATGGGTCAGCGATTTGTCCTGCGTGAGCAAAAAATCAAGCACCAGCACGCGCTGGCGGGTGACGCGCGCGCCGGTCGAGCGGATTTGAGATTCGGCGATGGAGGTTTGCATCCCGCCATCTTATCACGCTAGAATATCGGCCATGATTCGCCGCCCGCCAATAGTTCATGTGTTGCTCGCGCTTCTGCTGCTCCTGACGCAGCAGATCGGGATCACCCACGTCTATACCCACTGGAGCGGCGCAGAGCAGCAAAATGTCCAGCTGACTGACGAAGACCAGGCCGAGCACCGCAAGCGCGTGGCGGTCCACAAGGTCTGCGCGGAATGCGTGTCGGTGGCGCAGATGGCCGCGGCCATCACCAGTTCGCCGCTGACGCTGGCCGTTTCCACCCTCAGCACCGGCCCGGTCGTCATCGAGGCCACGCTGCCCGCTTGCGAGCGGACCACTTGCGTCTTCCAATCCCGCGCGCCTCCTCTGGCCTGACACCCAAAATCCGTCCCGAGTTTTGAGTTATTCGCCGCAGCGCGCCGCAAGGACGCGCCGCGCGAGCCGTTATCTATTTTGCCAGAGGTTTTACATGAATATTCAACGCACGCTGCTGGCCAGCGCGATCCTGTCCGCCTATTCCTTCGCTTTCGCCCAGACGGCCGTGGTGCCGCAAGTGGTGGTCACCGCCAACCCGTTCGGCAATAGCGCCAACGACCAGATCCTGACCCCGGCCAAGGTGCTGGCCGGCGATGAGCTGCGCGACAAAGCCGGCAGCTCGCTGGGCGAAACGCTGTCGCAGGAACTGGGCGTGTCGGCATCGGCGTTTGGTGCCGGCGCTTCGCGCCCCATCATTCGCGGCATGGAAGGGGCGCGCGTCAAGATGCTGGAGAATGGCATGGCCGTCTCCGACGTCTCCGGCCTGTCCAACGACCACGCGGTGGCGGCGGAAGGCGCGACCGCCCAGCAAATCGAAATCCTGCGCGGCCCGGCCGCGCTGCTGTATGGTTCGGGCGCGATCGGTGGCCTGGTCAACGTGGTGAACGAACGCATTCCGACCGCGCTGGAGCCCAAGCTGACCGGCCAGATGGAAGCGCGCGGCAGCACCGTTGACAGTGGCCGCAACGTCTCCGGCACGCTGGATGGCGCGGTCGATAAGCTGGCCTGGCACATCGACGGCAATCTGCGTAATGCGGACGACTACAACACACCGGTCGGCCGGCTGGCGCACTCGGACACCCGCTCGCGCACTGGCGGCATCGGCGGCTCGTACATCGATAACTGGGGCTTCATCGGCGTATCGGCCTCGCGTCTGTCGAATGTGTACGGCATCCCAAGCGCGGAGGGTTCCAAGATCGACCAGAAGCAAAACCGCTTCGACATCGACAGCCTGGTGAAATCGCCGTTTGAAGGCTTTGAGAGCTTCAAGTTCAAGGCCGGCTACACCGACTACAAGCACGCCGAAATCGGCGAAGACGGCGCACCGGAAGTACTGTTCAAGAATCATTCGCTGGAAACCCGTTTTGAGCTGACCCACAAGCCGGTGGCCGGCTGGCACGGCACCTTCGGCGTGCAAACCGAGAACACCAACTTCTCGGCGCTGAGCGCGGAAGGCGGCCCGGATACCGTGCCGGTCACGCACTCGACCTCCAACGCCGCCTTCCTGGTGGAAGAAACCGACTTCGGCCCGGTGAAATTCAACGCTGGCGGCCGCGTGGAGCGCGTCAAGCGCGAGCCGGTGACGGGCGTGAACCGCTCGTTCAACCTGCAATCGGCATCGGTGGGCGGCCAGTGGCCGTTCGTGCATGGCTATGCGCTGGGCGCGACCTTCTCGTACGCGCAGCGCGCACCGTCGACCGAGGAACTGTATTCCGCCGGACCGCACGACGCCACCGTCACCTTCGACATCGGCAACGCCGATTTCAGGAAGGAGACTTCGCGCAATATCGAAATCAATGTGCAGAAGACCACGGGCCTGCTGCGCTGGAAGGCCAACGTGTTCCGCAACAAGGTCAGTGATTTCATCTACGGCCACATCACCGGCAATCTGCTGGATGAAGAGGGCAATCCCGGCGACGAGCTACGTGAGCGCATCTTCGAGCAGGCCGACGCCACGATTCAGGGCGCGGAGGCGGAGCTGGAATACAACCCGACTGGCGCCGGCTGGTCGGGCCGCGTGTTCGCCGACACCTCGCACGGCAAGCTGGAACGTGGCGGCAGCCTGCCGCTGCAACCGGCCACCCGTGTCGGCATCAGCACCGCTTACAAGATGGGCGCTTGGCGCGCAGGCCTGTCGCTGGTGCACGCGCAGTCGCAGGACCGTCTGGCTTCGTTCGAAACCACCGACACGCCGGGCTACAACCAGCTGAACGCCAATGTCTCCTACACGCAGAAAGCGGGCGACTATGACCTGACCTGGTTCCTGCTGGCGAAGAACCTGACGAATGAAGAGATCCGCGTTTCGACCTCGGTATTGAAAGATATCGCGCCGCTGCCGGGCCGTAACGTGGTGTTTGGCGTGCGCGCCAAATTCTAAACGTGCAGGCTGTCGAAGATGGCGGCCTTTAGCTGGGCCGCCTCCGCGTCGCCGCGCTTGCGCGGGGCCGGGCCGGGATGGAACTCGGTCAGGCCGCCGTCCAGCAGCACGATGCGGTCGCTCAGGTAGAGCGCTTCGTCGATGTCGTGCGTGACCAGCAGCACGGTGAGCTTGTGCTGGTAGGCGACCTTCAACAGCAAGTCTTGCAGTTTCATGCGGGTGAAGGCGTCGACGGCGGAGAAGGGCTCGTCGAGCAGCAGCACGCGTGGTTGCGTGAACAGGCCGCGCGCGATGGCTGCGCGTTGCGCCTGTCCGCCGGAGAGCTGCTTGGGCAGGGCATGGGCGTGGTCTTGCAGGCCCACTTCGGCCAGCAGGCGCGTGACCAATCGTTGCGACGCCAGCGCGTTGTTGCTGTCGAAGGCGACGTTTTCCGCCACTGTCAGCCAGGGGAACAGGCGCGGTTCCTGGAAGATGAAGCCGATGTCGCCGCTGGCGCCTGTCAGCGGCGTGCCGGCCAGTTTGATCTGGCCTTTGAAATTGCGGTCGAGGCCAGAGGCGATCGACAGCAGGCTACTTTTGCCGCAGCCGCTGGCGCCGATCAGGCTGACGACTTCGCCCTGCTGTAGTTGCAGGCTGACGTCGCGCAGGATGGTGCGGGCGCCGTAGCGCTTTTCTTCAACGTGAATATCGAGTGCAATGCTCATGCGTAGCTGTCGCGCCATGCGAGGCTGCGTTTTTCAATGACGGCCATCAGCGTGTCGCTGATTTTGCCGAGGATAGCCAGCAGGAAGATGGCCGCCAGTACGATGTCGGCGCGGCTGGTTTCGCGGCCGTCCGAGAGCAGGTAGCCGAGGCCTTTGCTGGCCGCGATCAATTCTGCCGCCACCATGAACATCCAGGCGAGACTGAGGCCGTTGCGCAAGCCGGTGAGGATGGCCGGCAAGGCGGCCGGCAGCAGCACGCGCTTTGTCAGGGCGATGTTGGATAGGCGGTAAAGCCGCGCGACTTCAATCAGCTTGCGGTCCACGGCGCGTATGCCGGAGGCCACGCCCATGTAGATGGGGAAGAAGGCGCCGATGGCGATCAGGACGATTTTTGGCGCTTCGTCGATGCCGAGCCAGAGCAGCAGCAAGGGCACCCAGGCCAATGACGGGATGGCGCGCAGGGCCTGGAATGTGGGATCAAGAATGGCTTCGGCGTGGCGGCTCAAGCCGACGGTTGCGCCGAGCAGGATCGCCAGCAGCGCGCCGGCCGCGAAACCCGCCGCCACGCGTGCCGTGCTGGCGGCGATGTGACCGGGCAGGCCTTGTGCGCCGAGGTCGCGCAGCGTGTCGAGGATTTGCGTTGGCGCCGGCATGAGGTTAGATGGAATCAGTCCGCCGCGCACCGAGAATTCAATCGTCAGCAGGGCCGCCAACGGCAGCAACAACGCAAGCAAAATCCGCCGCACGCGTTCGCCCGCTGCCGCCCGCGCGACAGCAGCGACCCCGGCTTGCGCCACTCGCGCAGCCGACGCCAACTCCGCCGCATCCGCAACCGACGGCGCATCCAACTGCGCCGCATCGCGCCCTATACCCGCGCGCCGACGCTCCGCGTGGGCTGGGGCGACCAGTTGGCTGCTCATGACTGCCGTTCCTGGCTGCGGGCGATGTAAGGTTGGGCGAAGCGGGTATCGACCAGCTCCGCGATGGCGCGGTTCAAGTCCGTATCGGCCTTGACCAGTGTTTCATCTTTCAGTATCGGCGCCGCGACCTGCAAGGCCTTCACGTGCTCCGCGCCCGGCTGCGGGTTGCTGAAATCACTGCGCAGCTTCACCTGCAACAGCGCCACCGGCAGCGACACCTTGGCCTCCTCCGACAAAATCCTGGCCGCCTCGCCTGGATTCGCGCGTATCCACGCGCGCGCCCGTTCGTAAGCCTTGATCACGCGCGCCACTTCCGCCGGCCGCGTGGCCAGGAAGTCCTCGCGCACATTCAGGAAACCATAGGTGTTGAACGCCACATTCCGGTAAATCAGCTTCGAGCCGGATTCCAGCTCACTGGCGGCCATATGCGGATCAAGGCCCGCCCAGGCGTCCACCTTGCCTTGCTCCAGCGCCGCGCGGCCATCCGCATGCTGCAAACTCACATGCGCGATATCGCTGCGCTTCAAGCCAGCCGTCTGCAAAGAGCGCAAGAGGAACAGATAAGGATCGGTGCCCTTGGTGGCCGCCACCTTCTTGCCCTTCAAATCGGCGACCGTGCGGATATTGGAATCCTTGCGCACCACCAGCGCCGTCCATTCGAGACGCGAGAAAATATATGGCGTCTTGATTGGATTGCCGTTCGCCTTGGCCAGCAAGGCCGCCAGGCCAGCCGAAGAACCGATGTCGATGCTATTCGCGTTCAGATACTCCAGCGCGCGATTACTGCCGGCGCTCAGCACCCAGCGCACCTGCACGCCATCGGCCTTGAATTCCTCTTCCAGCCATCCAAAGCGCCTGAGCACCAGACTGGCGGGCGAATAGTATGCGTAGTCGAGCCGCAGCTCCTTGAGCGGCGCGGCAACAACCAGCGAGACAGGGGAAAAGCCGGCAACGGCGGCGCTACCGGCCGCCAGTTTCAACAGAGTTCTGCGCTTCATGTTTTCCTTGAGTGAGGCATGGATGCTTTAAGTATTGCATCCACGCCCACCCGAGTACACGAAGAAATCCAGCTTTACATAGTTGAAAACCGCATCAAGCCAGCGCTTCCGCCGGGCCGAAGAACTCATAGTAAGTCTGCGTTTGCGGCACACCCAGTTCGACCAGATGCGATTTAATCGCCTTCATGAACGGCGTAGGGCCGAGGAAGTACGCTTCCACATCGCGCGACTCCGGCAGCCACCTGGCCAGGTGCTGCGGATTCAGATAACCGGTGGCGTCGGGCTGCGGCGATTGCGCATCGGCCTTCTCGTAGCAATAGAAGCGGCGCAGCTGCGGATGCTTGGCCGCCAGCGCATCGATATGCTCGCGGAACGCGTGCACACCGGCGTGACGCGCCGCGTGAATAAAGTGCACCGGACGATTGCCTTTCAGTGCCGCCGTCAGCATCGCCAGCGTGGGCGTGATGCCGACGCCACCACTGATCAGCACCAGCGGCTTGTCACTATCGGCCAGCACGAAATCGCCGGCCGGCGGGAACACGTCAATGCTGTCGCCCACATTCACCTGATCGTGCAGGAAGTTCGACACCAGACCGCCGTCCTCACGTTTCACGCTGATGCGATACGTGGTGCCATTGGCCGCCGCCGACAGCGAGTACTGGCGGCGCTGTTCGCTGCCATTCACCTTCACCGTCAGGCCGATGTACTGGCCAGGCTTGTGCGCCACCACCTTGCCGCCATCGGCCGGCGCCAGCACAAAGGACGTGATCTCGTCGCTTTCAACCGTCTTCGACACCACCTTGAAAGCACGGGCGCCACGCCAGCCGCCTTCGGCCAGCTCGTTCTGTTTATAAATGCCTTCCTCCGCGCCGATCAGGATATCGGCCAGTTGGCCATACGCCGCCGCCCAGGCTTCGATCACCGCATCGGTCGCCACTTCCGCGCCCAGTACTTCGCGGATCGCCTTCAACAGGGAGGCGCCAACGATAGGGTAGTGCTCCGGCTGGATTTGCAGCGAAACGTGTTTGTTGATGATGGTGTTAACCAGCGGGCCGAGATTCTCCAGCTTCTCGATATTCTTCGCATACATCAGCACCGCATTGGCCAGCGCGCGCTGCTGCGTGCCTTCGGTTTGATTGGCCTGATTGAACAGCGACTTCACTTCCGGATAATCGCGGAACATGGTCTGGTAGAAGTGGCGCGTCAGGGCTTCGCCGCCTTGTTCGAGGATAGGGACGGTGGCGGTGATGATGGCTTTGTGTTCGGTGCTCAGCATGATGGTTCTCTCGGTCTCAATGAAGTTTTGACGTAAAGAAGTATATCATATGAATGTTTAAAAGCGCACAAAGCGCCGCCAAAAATTTTGACGGCGCGTCCGCGTCAGAGATCGAACTTCAATTCAGCGACGTAGGTACGTTGCGGATAAGGATGGAAATTCCAATATTGGTAGTTATTCAGGTTATCCACGCCCAGCGCCACGCTCCACTGCTGACTGAGGCGATAGCGCAGGCGCGTATCCGCCGTGAAGTACTTGCTGGAGCCCTGATAGGCAAAGCCGTTGACGTCCGAATTATCCAGCGTTGAATACTGCTTGCCACTGTAGCGCGCTGCCAGCGTGACGGACAGCCTGTCGTCGAACGCATAAGTAGCCATGCCGGTCGCGCGCCATTCCGGAATGCGCGGCTGCCACTTGCCGACGCTGGACGGGGCTTTATCGTTGCGAATGATTCTGGAATCAGTCCACGTTACGCTGGAACTCACGTCCAGCCCGAACACCTTGGCCACATAAGAGACCTCCAACCCCTTGGTACGGATCAGATCCACGTTCTGGATATTCGTCACCATCGGCAGAATCAGTACATTGGTCTGCGAGTACAGCGCATCCGTGGTGCGCTCGCCAAACGCGGTCAGGCGCAGATAGCCTTCGGCCAGTTTGCGCTTGCCGGTCAGCTCTGTGGTCCACGATTTCTCAGGTTTGAGATTCGGGTCGTTGCTGGTCAACTGGCCGGCCGCATTAAGCCCGCCCTGATACAGCTCGGACACCGTCGGCATCCGTACCGCGCGGCCCAGCGAGGCTTTCAGCAACCAATCCTCGCTGGCCTGATACGCCAGCGCCGCTTTCGGCGAAACGTAATTTTCCGTGCGTTCCGCATGCTGCGCCGAGTTGGAAGCATTGGCGGTCACGCCATCATGCGCATGCCAGTGCTCGAAGCGCGCACCCAGCACCGTCTTCCATTGCGGCGCGAACTTCCACGTATCCTGCGCATACAGGCTGTTGATCTCGGTCTTGCCGGCGAAGCGCGAGGTCGGAGTGCCGACCGGTGCGCCGCTGATCCAGTCGTTGGTGGGCGTTTCCGTGCTGCTTAACTTGTAGGCTTCACGCTGGTAGCCAAAGTCCACGATGTGCGCCGCGCCGGGACGCCACACGCCCTTGGCGGCAAAGGTATTCCAGCCGGTGCCGCCCTGATTCACCAGACGTCCTTTGCCGCCGGTGAAGGCGCCCGGCAGTTCCATCGTGGCGGCGCGCAGCTGGTCCTTGTCGTAGTCATACACGCTGGCTGCGACTTCCCAGTCGAACACGCCTTTGGTGTTGGTCTTCACCGTCAGGCCATGCATGATGTGCTGAAGGTCTTCGTTGGACAGATTGAAGTCGGTCTTGCCCAGCGTGTAGCCGCGGCCATTGATGTTGATCGCGCCGCTGTAGACCGGCTGCCCGGCCGCATCGCGCAGATACGAATTCGGACGGCCCTCGGAATCGTTGCGCCACAAGCCGAAGGTGTAGGTCGCGCGCATGGTTGGCGAAAAATCGTAGGCCAGCTTGGCCTTCAGCTGATCCTGCACCGTGTGATACTGCGTGGCCGCGCCCAGCAAGTACCACGGATTGTTGGTTCGATCGAGGCCAGCCACCGCCCCGGTCACCGGCGTGCCGGCGTTGCCGGTGGCGCCAGCGCTCAGCAGCCGCGTAGGAAAGGTCAGCGGCTGGCCCTCGCTGTCAGTGCGGCTCAAGTCCACAAACCAGGACCACGCGCCGTGGCGGTCGCCCAGCGCGAAGTTGCCTTGCTTGCCGTCGTACTTGTCATTGGTGCCGTAAAGCTTGAACGGCTGATGCGTCAGCGTCAGCTTGGCGTGCGCTTCAAACCTGGACGGCATGCGCGTGACGTAATCGACCACCGCGCCGACCGAGTTGCCGCCATAGGCCGCGGAGAACGGGCCATACAGCACATCGACACGTTCGATTTCCTCCGGGCTGACCATGCCCCAGCGCGGCGCGAAGGTGGCGCCGTTGCCGAGATAATTGGACAGCAGGATACCGTCCGCGTACACCATCGAGCGTGCGCTGTTGCCGGTGCCCGATGCGCGCGTGGACAGCACGGCGTGATTGTAGTCGCCGATGTAGCGCTTGCGGACCAGAAGACTGGGCAGGTACTTGAGCGCGTCCTCGGCATCGGTGGCGTTGATGCCGCGTTCGATATCGTCCCGCGTGATGCTTTCTATCGTGGTCGGGATTTGCGTCGGCAGCGAAGTAGGGCGGGTGCCGATGATGTTGACGGTTTGCGGTGCTTCTTCAGCATGGGCGGCCGCATAGGCGACAAACAACGCCAATGCGATTGGAGACATATTGGTTTTCATTGTATTCCTGATGATGCGTATAGATGGCCGCAGCTCACGGCTGCGGAGCAAAGCCAACGATCAGGAAAAGGCGGGCGGGCCGCGCGGGCTGGCGGCGCGCCAAGTGTGCAGCGGCTGCGGCGCCGTGTAGAACAGCGGCGGATAGAAATCATGGCCGCCGATGACGGCGAAGCCGATCAGGCCCGGCGGTTCCAGCGCAGGCGCACCGCCATGCGTGGCGCAGTAAGGGCAGTGCTCCATGCCGTGCATGATGTTGGTGGGCGCTTTTTTGCCGGGACCATCGACCGAGCACATCTCCGCCAGCACGCCGGTGGTGGACGCCGCCAGCGCATGCGACACCGTCGGCGCGAGCGCGGCAAACAGGACGGTCAGCATGGCGATCCACAAATGCAGCGTTTGGCGTCGGAGAGTCTTGAGCATTCGGCAATTATAGCCCATGGCCAGAATCGCTGGAAATTGAGAATGAGAAGTGTTATCATTTAAAAAGTTCTTTATAACAATCTTTCCTCATATGCCCGAATTCAAACTGACCGCACTGGCTGCCGCTGTATCCGTCCTGCTGGCCCCGACTGTCCACGCCCAACAAACCGAAGAGACGCCAATGGAATCAATCCAGGTATCGGGCAGCTGGCTGGGTTCGGGCCTGCAAAACAGCGTGAAGAATTTTGCCGGCGCGCGTACCGTGGTGGGCAAGGAAGACATCGCCGAAAGCGGCGCGGCCAACATCGGCGACGTGCTGCGCCGGATTCCGGGCGTACAAGCGAGCGACAACTCGGGCACGGCCGGCAGCGCCATTTCGCTCAACATTGGCGTGCGCGGGCTGACCGGGCGCTACTCGCCGCGTTCGACCGTGCTGCTGGACGGCATCCCGCTGGCGGTGGCGCCGTACGGCCAGCCGCAACTGTCGTTCGCGCCGGTGAGCCTGAACAATATTGAATCGATCGACGTGGTGCGCGGTGGCGGCGCGGTGCGTTACGGCCCGCAAAACGTCGGCGGCATCATCAACTTCCGCAGCCGCGCGATACCGGAAGGCGAAGGCCTGAGCGGCGACGCCAGCGTGCGCTACAACGACTTCGGCCAGGGCGGCAGCAACCGGCAGTACAGCGCGTTTGTCGGCGGCACCGCCAGCAACGGCTTTGGCGTGGCGCTGATGTACTCGGGCATGGAAGGCTCCGAATGGCGCAAGAGCAGTGACGAGCGCGTCAACGACGTCGCGCTGAAATTCCGCTACCCGCTGGACCAGCACAGCGAGGTGTATGGCAAGCTATCGTACTACGACGTACTGTCGCGCACGCCGGGCGGCCTGACCGTAGCGCAGTACAACGCCGATCCCTACCAGAACACCCGTCCGACCGACTTCTGGAGCGGCGACCGCAAGGGCGTGGACGTGGGCTACCTGAATACCATCTCGGCCACGCAGGAATTCGAAGTCAAGGCCTACTACAACGAAAGCTTCCGCCAGAGCGCGTTGATCAACGCGGCCAAGACCCAGCTCACCTGGCAGCCCCGCAATTACCAGGTCACCGGCATCGAACCGCGCTACACCCAGCGCTTCAACGCCGGCGGCATGACGCACGACCTGACGGTGGGCTACCGCTACCTGCGCGAGCGCGGCGACGACAACAGCTACAATCAGACCGTGACCACCGGCGCGAACGGCGCCACCACCACCTTCATCAACAGCACCGATGCGCACGCGGCCTACATTGACGACCGCATCGCGCTGGGCGCATGGCGCATCACGCCGGGCGTGCGCTACGAGAAAATCTCCTCGACGCGCGACGACGTGGCTTCCAGGTCCAGCTTCGAGACCGACAACAACAAAGCCCTGCCATCGCTGAACGTGGCCTACCTGGTGAACCGCGCGCTGACCGTATTCGTCAACTACACCACCTCGTTTGGCGCTGTGCAGAACACCCAGCTGAATTCGCAAACGCCGGCCAATCCGCTGAAACCGGAACTGGCCAAAACCGCCGAAGTGGGCGCGCGCTGGAAAACCGCCGCGTTGAGCGCCGAAGTGACGGCTTTCAAACTCAAGTTCGACAACCAGATCGCGCAAGTGCCGGGCATCACCCCGGCCACCTTCCAGAACATTGGCGCGACCAAACACGACGGCATCGAAACCGCGGTGGACTACAGCTTCGACCCGGCCGGCGCGTTGGCTGGGCTGAACGTCTACGCCAACTACACCTACACCAAAGCCATCCAGGAATCGGGTGCGACGGCGGGGCTGGACGTGCCGTTCTACGCGCGCAACACCGACACCGTGGGCGCGCGCTACCGCGTGGGGGCGTGGACCGCCAACCTGTCGAGTACGCATCAAAGCAAGCAATACTCCGACACCGCCAACACCGTGGCGGAAGCGGCCAACGGCGGTGTCGGCCTGATTCCGGGTTTCCGCGTATGGAATGCGCAACTGTCATGGAAACCGGGCGCCTACGAAGTGGCGGCCGGCGTCAACAACCTGGCGGACAAGCGCTACTACACCCGCAATGTCGACGGCAACGCGGGCCGCATGACCGCCGCCCCGCGCACCGCCTACCTCCAACTGCGCGTCACCTACTAAACTCCGGGGTCAGGTCCTCCATTTCTACACGAACCCGACAGTATCAGCGGTGTTTTTTTACGGCGCGGCTGACCGTCGTGTGCGCTACGCCGAAGTGCCGGGCGATTTCGGTCAACGTGTAGGCTCGCGAGCGGTAGGCTTCTGCCATTGCCAAGTCGCGATCGGGAAAGCGTTCTTGATAAGCTGCCAGCGATAAGCTCACTGCGCTACGCTGGATCTTGGTGATGCCATCCCGGCTGGAGGCATCGTTGGCTTGCTGATGTCGTGCGATGAAGTCTTGGCTTCCGAGGATGAGTTGCCGATAAGTGTTTTTCAGTGGGCTTTCGAGGCCCATGCCTGCCAGCACGAATATCTTGTAGCCATCTATCGCGAGTTTCCTGTCCGGACTGAAGTTGGAAAGTAGCCAGACGATATCCAGCCATAACGGAACCTTGTTGTTGGCGCATACGTAGTTGAAGTTGCTCCAAGGCCAATCTTCTGGCCGACCAACCATTCCCGCGCGCACTGGGTTCAGCACGATGTAGCGCGACAGTTCAAGAAGATAGTTTTGCCTTTCCACAAGAATTGCCTGGTAGCGTCCTTGAAACACATGTCCCACAAGCTTATGTCGCCGGTTGAAGTACTGGGAATACACGCCATTGAGTTGACGCATTCCTTGCGCCAATTTGCCATCCAACGTTTCGACCAGAAGGTGATAGTGGTTTCCCATTTGGCAGAAGGCATGGACCGAAAACCTGAAATGCGCGCATACCTCGGCAAGTGTCTGTAGCCACATCGCTCGATCGGTGTCGTCGCGGAAAATGGCTGATTTGCGGTCACCACGACTGGTGACGTGGTAAAGCGCTCCGGGATATTCAATTCTGAGAGGACGTGTCATCCCGATAAGGTAAGCAATCCATCTTCGGAGGGCTTGTTGCGGATCAGAGAAAAGACGAGTTCGTGTAGAAATGGAGGACCTGACCCCGGAGTGTAGCCCGGTGTCGACGTAGGACTAAGATGACATTTTGCAATGTTCGTAACCTACATAGGACTACAAGGTGCTCCTATACCGGCGGTTTAGGCCGCTGGATATAGTGTCTACATCGACAACAGACAACTCATCGGGGCACATTATGAACACGATCCCTACCTCTCCAGCCGCGTCCCAGACCATCAGCTTGATCGGTGCGCAACAGAATGATTTGCTGCGCGCCCTGTCGCGCGAGGATTTGCTGGCTTTGTTCGGTGATCTGGAATTGGTCGCTTTGCCGGAAGGGAAGCATCTGTTTGACTACGGCGATGCCATCGATTACACCTATTTCCCCACCAACGCCATCGTCTCCCTGCAATATGTGATGGAAGATGGCGCCACCACCGAGATTGCCGTGGTCGGCCGCGAAGGCGTGGTGGGCGTGGCCCTGCATCCGACCGAACGCGCCAGCTATGCCGCCGTGGTGCAGACCGCCGGCTATGGCTACCGCCTGAAAACCGCCGTGCTGCGCGAAGTGTTCTACACCGGCGGCCCGCTGGCCCAGCAGCTGATGCGCTACACCAGCATGATGTTCGCCCAGTTGGCCCAAAGCGTGGCCGGCAGCCGTCATACCAGCATCGAACAGAAGCTGTGCGGCTGGCTGTTGGAACGGCTCGACCGCTCGCTCAGCAACGAATTGAAAGTCACGCAGGAAATGATCGCCAATATGCTGGGCGTGCGCCGTGAAAGCATTACTGGCGCCGCCGGCAAGTTGTCGCAGGAAGGTTTGATTACGTATCGCCGCGGCTGCGTCACGGTGCTGGACCGCGATGGCATGGAACGCCGCGCCGGCAGCTGCTATCAAGCACGTGGCGCTGTGATCGCCACCCCGGCGCCACAACGTTACGCCGCTTGATCAGTGCAGGACGCGCGAAGGCGGTTCGATCAGGAAGCCGTCGAACTCCGGCCGGGCCGGCAGGCGCGCAGCCAGATCCTGATCCAGCTTGCGCTGCACCAGCTTGTGCCAGGCGCTGGCCCAGCGGGCGGCCAGCAGGGATTCTTCGGCGGAACGCGCGTATAGCGTTCTTTCCACGGCAATTTTCTGGCGGCGCAGGGCGTAGCTGGCGGAGAGCAGGGTAGTCATGGCGTAGTTTGACTGGTTCGGTTGATCGGTAATGCAGTGCCATTGTGCCCGCCTCGCCCCAGTCCTGAATGTGCGCCACTTCACCCATAACGATGAGAAAAGCAGCTCAGCCGTGTAAAATACGCGGGCTGTTGCGTTTTCGCATCGTTTCTTGCTGGATTCTTCCTCAATGTGGCCGTCCCAATTTTCTAAAAACGCGCTGGCGGGTCTGACCACGTCCTTCGCTCTGGTTCCCGAATGTATTGCGTTTGCGCTGGTGGCGCACCTGAATCCGCTCACCGGCTTGTACGGCGCCTTCTTTATTTGCACCATCACCGCGATGTTCGGCGGTCGTCCGGGCATGATTTCCGGCGCGGCCGGCTCGATGGCGGTGGTGATCGTGGCGCTGGTGGCGCAGCACGGGTTGCAATATTTCCTTGCCACCGTGGTGCTGAGCGGACTGTTCATGCTGCTATTTGGCATGCTGCGGCTCGGCAAGCTGGTCAGCATGGTGCCGCATCCGGTGATGCTGGGCTTTGTCAACGGCCTGGCGATTGTGATCGCGTGGTCGCAACTGCAACATTTCAAGGTAGATGGCGTGTGGATGCAGGGGACGTCACTAGCCTGGATGTGCGGGCTGGTGGCGCTGGCCATGGTGATCGTCTATCTGCTGCCGCGTCTGACCAAGGCATTGCCGCCAGCATTGGTGGCGATCCTTGGCGTGGGCCTGCTGTCGCATTTCCTGAATTTGCCAGCGCGGACCTTGGGCGACATGGCGCGCATCGCAGGCGGCCTGCCGCAGTTCGCCTTGCCTTCCGTGCCGATGAATATGGAGACTTTGCACATCGTGCTGCCGTACGCGGCGCTGATGGCGGTGGTCGGCCTGCTGGAAACGCTGCTGACGTTTAATCTGACCGATGAAATCACCGAAACGCGTGGCTTGCCAAACCGCGAATGCGTGGCGCTGGGCGTAGCCAACGTCACTTCCGGCCTGTTCGGCGGCATGGGTGGCTGCGCCATGATCGGCCAGACCATGATCAATCTCAGTTCCGGTGGTCGTACGCGCGTCTCGGGCGCGGTCAGCGGCATAATGATATTACTGTTTATACTGTTTTTGTCGCCGCTGATCGAACGTATTCCGCTGGCGGCGCTGGTGGGCGTGATGTTCGTGGTGGCGCAGCAGACCTTTGCCTGGAGCTCGCTGCAAGTGCTGGGCAAGGTGCCGCGTCATGATGCCTTGCTGATTATCGTGGTCACCGCGATTACCGTCGCTACCGATCTGGCGATCGCGGTGTTGTGCGGGATTGTGATCGCGGCGCTGGGCTTCGCCTGGCGCCACGCGCGCGAGATCCGCGCCGATGTCGCCATGGAGGGCGAGGTGAAGACCTACACCTTGCACGGCACCCTGTTCTTTGCGTCGGTGGCGCGCTTCAACGATCTGTTCGATCCACAGGATGATCCCGTGCAGACCGTGCTGGATTGTCGCCATTTGCGTCTGGCCGACCATTCGGCCGTGGTGGCGGTCGCCGCGCTGAGCGAACGCTATACCCGCGCCGGCAAGACGCTGCAAGTGCAGCACCTCTCCAAACGCTGCGCCACGCTGCTGCAACGCTCAGGCGTGATGGCTACGGTATGAAGTCGTCGTCCAGTATCTGCTCGACAGAATAAGGGAGCTGCGCGGGGAAGGTCTTGATGTCGAGACCTGTTTCCAGGGATGCGCGGCGGCGCGCCGTCTTGTAGCAGTCGAGTGAAAACGGTAGGACAGAGGGGCGCATGCTGGGCGCATCCTTGAGCAGAAAAGCGATTCTGCGGCGCTGTTCTGTCAAAGTCGAGTGCCATTTGTTTTGAGGATGATTTTTCTGGTACTCGCACTTAAGCAAGTGCATGATCAGCACCGTCAGCCGGCTGTCCAGTTCATGCGCATATTGTTTTTTCATGCCGTCGAGCTCCTCGACCAGGTTTTCGATATCCAGTTCCGAAAACCTCTTTTCCAGTAGCAGATGGATTTGCGCATCTATCCATAGCACCAGATCGTCGTCGTAGCTCGGGCCGCTGCGGGATTGAACTAGCGTTTGCATGTCGCACCTCCAGAAAGGCGTAGCTTAATCCTACGCGCATTCCGGGGTCTGATACAACTCAATAGTAGTACGGTGTTTTGCGCGACCATTCGGTGTTGCCATAGCGCTTGCCGAGCAGGGTGAAAGCGTTTTTTGACAGCGCTTTGGCGTCGGCGTCGAGGCAGCCGCCGCGTGTGGATTGGACCACCACGTACAACAGCCAAGGCAGGTCCGGATCTTTCGGCACTGCCGCCGCGCGGCGCAGGACGTGGTCGCCGACAAAACCGGTGGCGGTCTTCAACTGGCCCAGTTGCGCCAGTTCCTTGTCGCGCGCGGTGGCGTTGCCGGTGTCAGGGGCGGGCGGCGCCATTTCGATGGCCGTGTCTTCCATCATGGTGACGCCCGCTTTGGCCGGCAGCTTGCACCACATGCTGGCCGTGACCTCGTCCGGGGGCGTTTGTTTGAATTCACCCAGCGTTGCGTTGTACCAGTTCAGTGTTGGCGTCAGCTGCCATTTCAAGGCGGTCAGCAGCATCGCGTGACGCCGCTCCGATTCACTGGTCTGCGCCTGATACTTGCGCATGTCCGCCGCCAGCGCCGGCGCGGTTTGCCCGATGCGTTTGGCGGCGGCGACAGCGCCGGCTTCCTGCCCCAGCAAATCAAACCGCATCCACGCGGCGATGGCGATGCGCGCGCGCAGCGCGGCCGGCAGACGCTGGTCGGCGCTCAAGGCATACAGGTCGGCCGTGGCCAGCCCGCTGTTAAGCCAGCGCTGGCCGTCCGACGCCAGTTCCAGATCGGGCGGCTTGATATCCGCCTTCTCGCCGGTATCGCCATCGCGGCCTTCCAGCGGCGCGCGCAGCAGATACGGCACTGCTTCGGCCGGCGAGGTCACCATCGCCAGACGCTCCTGCCGGAACAGATTGCGCGCGCTTGGCGATGAGGTGGCGCCCAACTGCGCCAACATCGCGTCTTCCAGCGCGCGTGCTTGATCCGCCTGCTTGCCGACGCGGTAGTGGTGCGCCAGCGCGTAGCGCACGGTCAGGTATTCCGGCGCATCGGCGGATACCTGCAAGCTGGCTTGCTCAAGATCCGCCGGCATGGCGTCGCCGCGCATGGCGGCGGCCATCAGCCACACGCGGGCTTGCGGCTGGTTGCCTTCCTTGACGTAGCGGCGCCATTGCTCCAGCGCGTGCTCGCGCTCCTGTTCGCAGCTGGCTTCCGGCTTGTAACCGTGGCACTGCTGAATGGTCTGTATCCAGTCCACGAAGCCTGCCGATTTGCGCAGCGCCGCCACCGGCATCAGCTGATCGGCCAGCAAACGCCAATCGCCCAGTTGGTCATCGGCGTAAGGATCGATGCGCGGATTGTCCAGCGCTTTGCTGAGTTCCGCGAAGCGCAGCTTGGGCGTCAGCTGGGCGCGCATGGCGCGGCCGACGGCGCGCGCGTCTTCGTGCAGATCTTTCAGCGCCGCATCGGCAAGGATGTCATCGATGCCGGCCTGGATGGCGTCCACTTTTTGCTGTTGCGCCGTCTGGCGCGCCGCCGCGGCTTCCGGACTTTCGCTGGCCATGGCCTGCTGCTGTTTCCAGCGCTCTTCCTGCGATACGGATGGGGGAATGTAGGTCGCCGCGCGTGCTTGCGAGCGCAGGGCCAGATATTTGCCCCAGTGGCGCAACGGGTGCTTGTCGGTGGCGCCTATGTGGGCAAACAGTTTGCCGCTACTGGTGTAGTCCTCCGCATAAAACGCGGCCGACGCCAGCTGGTATTCCTGCATCTGCCGCCAGTAAAGTGCCTCCGATGCCGGCAGCGCCGCCGGTTGCGAGGCCACGACTTTCGGCTGGCCATAGCCCGGACGGCGCATCTCGGGATCGTCGCCGCAGATGCGGAAGACCTGCCGTTGCGTGGCGACCCAAGCCTGCAAGCGCGCCGGGGTGGCATCGCTGCGCCTGGACAGATCATTCAGCGTCTGTGCGGCAAAGAAGTAGCTGCTGTCCGGGCAGCTGCGATAGGTGTTGGCGACATTGTCCTTTTCGCGCGTCGGCAGCACTTCGCGCTTCAGCGCCGCGCTGACAGCGTTGCGCCAGGCCGCATACACATCGTCCGGCGCGTTCTGGCGCCAGTCACCGTAGCCGCCGGGGCGACCTTCCACGGACACGGCCAGGCCATGCTCCATGCCCGGCGACGCCTTCAGGTCGCGCGCACCCAGCATCACGCCGCGCCAGGCGGCGTACAGATAAGTACGCGCATAGGTCGGCAGCACGACGCCCAGCTCACCCGCTTGATAGCGCTCCAGCGGGATGTCGGGCGCATAACGGCTGGCGTAGCGGTCGTAGGGCAGGTCGCCGCTGGCGCCGGCGTTGGCGATGGTCAGCAGCGCGGCGGCGAACGCGCCGGTTTTATAACAGCGAATCATGGAATGCTCCCAATGTCTGTGCCACGCTTCCAGGCGTAGCGGTCGAACCAGTATGTCTTGCGATAGCGCGCCACTATCTGCGCTGCAAACGGCTCCTGTGGCGAGAAACCGGCGGCATTGCGGCAACTGGCGTGCAGCGTGGCGGGCGAGTGTTCGATGATGTCGCGCAGGTGCGCACTGTCTCTGCCCATGCGGAAGAACATCGGCACCACTTCGTCCGCACCGAGTTCGTCCAGCCATGCCGGGGAGCGGCACCACCACGCCAGCGCGGTGACGCTCAACTTGATATGCGGCGGCAGCTCGCCGCGCAACTGCCGCACCAGCGAACGATAGAACAGGCGCTGCGAAGGTTTGGCTTCCATGTCCAGTTGCACCCAGCCGGAGGTGCTGGCATCCGCCGCTTCATGCATCGCCCGCACAATCATGGCGCGCCGGCTTTCGATATCGATGGGTGGCTTGACGGTGCTGACTTCCACATGCACCACCGGCGTGATGCGCGACGCGGGCGGCCAGCCGGCGCGAGGCCGGGTGAGGGCGGTGGCGCCGCTCAGGAGGATGTGACGGTGAAGGACTGCGGCTTCCTGCCGCGACCATGCTGGAAGCGCCGCGCCATCCCATAGCCATGCGATCTGCTGCGCACAGGCGGCAGCGGGCAGGAATAGCGCGACTAGCAGATAAACGAAGGGCATCGGTCAATGAGGGGGCGGCGAAGTCAGGGCCGCCTCATTGTACCGGTTTTACTTGCCTTCCAGCGCCGCGATGGCCGCTGCCACGCCGGTGCCGTAGGCCGGATCGGCCTGGGTGCAGTTGTAGATGTGACGTTCCTGCACCGGCTTCGATACGCCGTGAATCGCCCGCGCCGTGTTTTCAAACAGCAGTTGCTTCTTTTCGGCGGTCAGAAGCCGGAACAGGGCGCCAGGCTGCGAGTAGTAGTCGGTGTCGACGCGGTGGTTCCAGTGGTCGGCCGCGCCTTCCAGCGACAGCGGCGGTTCCTTGAACTGCGGGCTTTCGACCCATTCGCCACGACTGTTCGGCTCATACGGCGTGCTGCCACCCTCGTTCGGCAGGACGCGCATGGCGCCGTCGCGGTGGTAGTTGTGGAACGGGCACTTTGGCGCGTTCACCGGAATCTGGTGATGGTTCACGCCCAGGCGGTAGCGCGCGGCGTCGCCATACGAGAACAGGCGCGATTGCAGCATCTTGTCCGGCGAGAAGCCCACGCCCGGTACCACGTTGGCCGGCGAGAAGGCCGATTGCTCGACTTCCGCATGGTAGTTCTCCGGATTGCGGTTCAGCTCCAGAATGCCGACATCGATCAGCGGGTAGTCCTTGTGCGGCCATACCTTGGTCAGGTCGAACGGGTGGTACGGCACTTTGGAGGCATCGGCTTCCGGCATGATCTGCACCGCCAGTTTCCAGCGCGGGAATTCCTTGCGCTCGATGGCGTCGAACAGATCGCGCTGCGAGCTTTCGCGGTCGACGCCGACCAGGGCCGCCGCTTCGGCGTCGCTCAGGTTCTCAATCCCTTGCTGCGACACGAAGTGGAACTTGACCCAGTAGCGTTCATTGGCCGCGTTGATGAACGAGAAGGTGTGGCTGCCGAAACCGTGCATGTGGCGGTAGCCCTTCGGGATGCCGCGATCGCTCATGACGATGGTGATCTGGTGCAGCGCTTCCGGCAGCAGGGTCCAGAAGTCCCAGTTGTTTTCGGGGTTGCGCAGATTGGTCTTCGGATCGCGCTTGACCACGTGGTTCAGGTCCGGGAACTTCAAAGGATCGCGGAAGAAGAACACCGGCGTGTTATTGCCGACGATGTCCCAGTTGCCTTGCTCGGTGTAGAACTTGACGGCGAAGCCGCGGATATCGCGCTCGGCGTCGGCCGCGCCACGCTCGCCGGCCACGGTGGAGAAGCGCAGGAACACGTCGGTCTTTTTGCCGATCTCCGAGAACAGCGCCGCGCGCGTGTATCTGGTGATGTCGTGGGTGACGGTGAAGGTGCCGTAGGCGCCGGAACCCTTGGCGTGCATGCGGCGCTCGGGAATGACTTCGCGCGCGAAGTGGGCCAGCTTTTCCAGGTGCCAGACATCTTGCAGCAGCGCGGGGCCGCGCGGACCAGCGGTCTGGATATTCTGGTTGTCGACGACCGGCGCACCGGCGGCAGTAGTGAGATTTTTCATGAAACTTCCTTCGCCTGATTGGGGATGAATGGAAACTTCCAGCTTAACTACTACAGCAACTTTTTACCGCTCTCAAAAGAGAGAGCCGCAATGAAAAACGCCCGGCGGTGCCGGGCGTTCGATACTACGTCAAATTACTTGCTTGGGTAGATGATGTCATCGCGACGGTCGTGCGCGCGGGCTGCGTCGTCGGTGCCGGTGACTTTCTCTTTACCGTACGAAACGGCTTCCATCTGGCCTTCTTTCACGCCTTGTACTTTCAGGGCGGTGATCAGGGCTTGCGCGCGCTTCTGGCCCAGGGCCAGGTTGTATTCGGCGCCGCCGCGGTCGTCGGTGTTGCCTTCGACTTTGATCGATACGTTCGGGTTGGCAGCCAGGAATTTGGCGTGATCGGCCACCAGCGCGTCGAATTCTGGCTTGACGGTGTACTTGTCGAAGTCGAAGTAGACGCTACGGTTTTTGTAGATCGAGCTGTTTGGGTCCAGGTAGGCTGGCAGCGGGGCGGCAACCGGGGCTGGCGCTGGGGCGGCCACTGGGGCTGGCGCTGGCGCCGGGGCTGGTGCTGGGGCCGGTGCCGGAGCAGGGGCTGGTGCTGGGGTCGAGCAGGCGCTCAGCAGAGCGATGGTGCAGGCTGCCAGCAGAAGATTGGTTTTAGCTTTCATCGTAATACTCCCGAATTGGTTTTGTTTGTGGGACAAGGGACACACAAGGGTGTGAGGCTGTACCTCCAGCCGCGAGCGGTATTATATAAGGGTTTCCCTTGGAAATATTGGTGCCATGCATTATTTTTTTAGCCAAGGGCTAAAAGGCGTTAAATCGGCATCATTTTCCACATACCAGGCACGGCGGGCGATGTCGAATTTCGCCCCCAGCGCCTTGACTGTGTCCTTATCCTGGAAGCCGGCGTTGAGATAGCGGCGCGCTGCGGGCGCGGCGGCCGGCGCACGTTCGTTGCGCGCCAGCGCTGTCGTGGCCGCTGCCGAAGATTTAAGCAGCCGCATCTGCGCGATGAAGCCGCTGCGCCGGGCGGTGTCGGCCGGCGACAGCAAGGTCAGGCGGGCGCGGGCGCGGGTGGCGGCCACATAGAACAGGTTTTCTTCCTCGCGCCTTGGCTGCATCGGGTGCGGAAATTCGTCATCTTGCAGGAACGGCAAGATGACATGGTCGAATTCCTTGCCCTTGGCGTTGGCCACGCATTCGATCAGCACCGACTTGCGGTCGCGCTTGCGCCGCACGAAGGCTTCGCGCGCGTTCACCGCGCTCCAGAATTCGCGCAGGCTCTGGCCGGAGGCGGCCGCCGCTTCCAGCAGGCTGGCGATGGATTTGTTGATGACGCCGGCATCGTAGGCGCGCACGAAGATGCGGCGCGCGGTGGCGGCCAGCTGCACCCGTTCGCACAACTCGGTCAGGACGGCGGCGGCCGGGGCGTCCTTGTCCACTTCGGCCAGCCAGGCCAGCGCGGCGATCACGGCGCGCTTGGTGCCTTCGCTGGCGACGTCGCGGTAGCCGGGCACGACGCCGTCGCGCCGCTCGTCCTCGATCAGGAACAGCTCGCCCAGCAAGTCCGGACTTTTCAGGATTTGCTGCTTGAAGTTGTCCATGCTGTGGGCCGAAAACTTCATCTCGCTGAACGCCACCAGCGCGTCGACGATGGCGGTGCGCACCTGCTCGGATTTGACGGCGGCGAAGTCTTTCAGCGCGATCGCCAGCAGGCCGCGCAGGAACAGGATCTCATCGCGCTGCAAATAACCGGCCATGGGCGGCGTGCGGTAGTCGATGTCGGCCTCGATCAGGGCGTTTTCAATGGCCATTGACTGGTGGCGGTCGCGGATCAGGATGGCGCAGCCGTCCAGGTCGTAGCCGTCGGCTTTCCACTGGCGCACGGCCGCCACCACCCGCTGCGCGCATTCGGCCGCGTTGCCGTAGTGGGCTTGCTGGATCTCGGTATGCAGCGGCAGTTGCGATTCCACCGGCTTTTGCTTGAACTCGGCCATGGCGTAGGCCAGATGCGGGCCGTGACGCCAGGTCTGCGTCAGCGGGTAGCGTTGCAGCTTGGGATAGCGTTCGGCGAAGCGGCGGTTCAGGTATTCATCGCTGGCGCCCAGCCTGGCGTAGATCACCTGGTCCTTGTCGCCGGCGCCGACGAAGTAGCACTGCGGCCGGTCGATCAGGGCGTCGAGGATGCGGAAGGCGGCCTCGTTCAAGTCGTGCAGCTCGTCGCACAGCACCAGCCGGTAGTCGGGAAATTGCTCGGCCAGCCGGCCGCCGCCGTGCAGATTGCAGGCCAGGTCGTAGGTGGCGTCGAACGGGCCGCGGAACATGGCGCCGGCGCCGCCGTCCAGCCGCAGGCGTTCGTATTCCAGCGTGGTCAGGTAATCGGTCAGCGGCACGCCCAGCGTTTCCGCCGCCTCCTCCATGCCCATGAGTTCGACGTCGGCGTCCAGCGCCATGGTGGCCTTCAGGTTCAGCTGCACGTCGAGGAACTGGCTCAGCGCCAGGCTGTGGGTGTGCAGCTCCAGCCCGTCGACCCGGCCGGCGTAGCGCTCGGCCGTGTGGTCGATGGCTTGCAGCGCGTAGTTCTTCAGCGCGCGCACGTCGCGGCACTGGCGCAGGTTGTCGCCGTCGGTCAGGTCCAGCATCCAGGCGGCGAAGTCTTCAAAGCTCAGCACGGCGATGCGGTCGATCGTCACTTGCGGCACGCCCACTTGCAGCAGGCGCCGGCGCAGCACCTCGCGCGCTTCCGGCGTGAAGGTCAGGGCCAGGATCTGTTCCGGCGCCAGCTTGCGCGCCAGCGCCTCGCCGATGCGCAGCGCCAGCGTGGTGGTTTTGGCGGCGCCGGCGTTGGCGTCGATCAGCACGACCTTGCTTTGCGCCAGCTGGATGGCGGTCTGTTCAGCGGTCGGGATCAGGCCTTGCGGAGTGAAGCGGGGAGGATTGGACTGGTTCATCCGCTACATTATAGCGACCGGCAGCGGCAAGCCGGTAGCGCTGCGCGCCGGCGCCGTGATGCTGGCGCCGGCCGGCGTCAGGCGCGCGGTGGCGCCTTCGATGAACTGGGCGCTGAACACGCGCTTTTCAATCTCGGTATCGTGCTGGGCGATGCGGGCGCACAGCAGGTCGGCGGCGGAGGCGGCCATTTTCGGCAACGGCTGGCGCAGCGTGGTGAGGTTGTAGCCGATCCAGCTGGATGGCTCGACCGCGTCGAAACCGGCCACCGACAGCTGACCCGGCACTTCGATGTCCAGTTCCAGCCGGGCGCAATCGAGGCAGCCGATGGCCATCAGATCGTTGCCGCAGATGATGGCATCCGGCACACTGCCCAGCTGGGCGATGATGGCTTTCAGGCCCAGCGCGCCGCTGCGGTAATCATATTGGCCGGGCGCGATCACGGGCGGCGGCAGGCCCAGCTCGGCGATCCGTTCGCAGGCGCCGCGGCGGCGCTCGTAGGCCACGCTCAGGTCGGCGTCGCCGGCAATGATGCCGAACTGGCGGTGGCCGGCCGCCGCCAGCCGCGACACCAGCAGCCGGCCGGCCTCGTCGTGGTCGCAGGTGACGGTGTTGACCGAGTGGTCGCGCAGCATGCGGTTGAACAGCACCAGCGGCATGCGGCGGCGTTCAAATTCGGCGATGTGTTCCGCGGACAGGCGGGCGGCGGCAATCACGCCGTCGACCTGGTATTGCCAGACGTCGGCCAGCACGCAGTCGACATCGGCCTCGCGCTGCAAGGTGAACAGCAGCACGCGCTTGCCGCGCGCGTTGATTTGCTGGCTCAGCTCGGCCAGCAGTTCCGGGTAGTAGAGATTGGCCTGGTTGGTGATGATCAGCGCCACCATGTTCGAGCGGCGCGTGATCAGGCTGCGGGCGGCGGCGTTGGGGATGTAGTCGAGCAGGGCGGCGGCCCGCATCACCAGCGCATAAGTGGCCTTGGACACGCTGGCGCCCGGCTTGAAGCAGCGCGACACCGCCGACTGCGACACCCCGGCCACCTGCGCCACATCATACGACGTCACGCGGCGGTTCTCGCGGGCGATCACGGCCTTCAGCTCGGTCGCGCATTGCTCAACTGACAGCTTGGATTTGGTCATCGTCTCTCGGGGCGGCCATTCTTGTGTAGTAATCTAGAATAATTAAAAACTTACTTGATAGCAACAAATATCGCATTTCTGGAAAGAAATGTCTTCTGTCTTGTGGCTATGATGCAATTTTCCCTGCGATGCGGCTTTTTCTGATAGCATATCGCCCCTTAATTTACAGGAAGGGGCAAGATGGCCATCGCTTGCGGCGTCGACTTTGGAACGTCCAATTCCACCGTGGGTTGGGTGCGTCCCGGCCACCCGGTGATGCTGGGACTGGAGGATGGCAAGACGACCTTGCCCTCGGTGGTGTTCTTCAACGCGGATGACGATGAAGTCACCTACGGCCGCGCGGCGCTGACCGAGTACCTGGCCGGCTACGAAGGGCGTTTGATGCGCTCGATGAAGAGCCTGCTCGGCACCAGCCTGATCGACGGCCAGACCGAAGTGGGCGGACGGGCGCTGCCGTTCCGCATGCTGTTGTCCCAGTTCATCGGCGAGCTGAAGCGCCGCGCCGAGCGCGCCGCCGGCCGCGAGTTCAGCTCGGCGGTGTTCGGCCGCCCGGTCCACTTCATCGACGACAGCAAGGAAAACGATCAGCTGGCGCAGGATACGCTGGCCGAGGTGGCGCGTTCGGTCGGCTTCAGGGACATCGCCTTCCAGTTCGAGCCGATTGCCGCCGCTTTCGATTACGAGTCGCAAATCGACCGCGAGGAACTGGTGCTGATCGCCGACATCGGCGGCGGTACCTCCGACTTTTCGCTGGTGCGCCTGTCGCCGGAACGCGCCAAAAAGGCCGAGCGCCGCGACGATATCCTGGCCAACGGCGGCGTCCACATCGGCGGCACCGACTTCGATAAATACCTGAGCCTGTCCGCCATCATGCCGCTGCTCGGTTACGGCAGCCGCCTGCGCAACAACAGCGAAGTCCCGTCCAGCTACTTCTTCAACCTGGCCACCTGGCACACCATCAACCAGGTCTACACCAAGAAAATGTGGGCCCAGCTGTCCGACCTGATCCGCGATTCGGACCAGCAGGAAAAACTGCACCGCCTGCAACGCCTGATCGACGAGCGCGCCGGCCACTGGCTGGCGATGAAGGCGGAAGAGGGCAAGATCGCCCTCTCGTCCGCCGCGCAAGTGCAGCTGGAGCTGGACCGCCTGGCGCCGCCGGTGACGCTGGAACTGCAACGCGATCAGTTCGACGGCGCGGTCGACCATCTGGTGGTGTCGGTCGAGGGCACGGTCAATCAGCTGCTGGCCGACGCCGGCATCCAGGCGGAGGACGTCGACACGGTATTCTTCACCGGCGGCTCCAGCGGCGTGCTCAAGCTGCGCGAGCGCATCGGCGCGCTGGTGCCGTCCGCCCGCAAGGTAGAGGGCGATCTGTTTGGCAGCATCGGCGCCGGCCTGGCGCTGGATGCGGTGCGCAAATTCGGTTAAGGACGGCCATGCTCGATCAACCCATCGTCATGCTGGACTTTGAAACCACCGGCCTGTCGCCCGCCATGGGCGACCGCATCACCGAAGTGGCGGCGCTGCGCATCGTCGGCGGCGAGGTGGTGGAGCGCTACGTTTCGCTGGTCAATTGCGACGTGCGCATCCCGGCCTTCATCACCGGCCTGACCGGCATCACCCAGGCCATGGTGGACAGCGCGCCGCCGGTGGAGGAAGTGGTGCCGCAACTGCTGGACTTCATCGGCCGCGATGCGCTGTCGGCCCACAACGCCAGCTTCGATGAAAAATTCCTGCGCGCGGAAGCGGCCCGGCTGGCGCTGGCGCCGCGCCACGCCGCGCTGGTGTGCTCGCTCAAGCTGTCGCGCCGCGTGTTCCCGCAACTGGGCAGCTACAAGCTGGGGCAGCTGTCGAGCGCGCTCGGCATCCGGTTCCGCAGCGCCGCCCACCGCGCCGAGGCCGATGCCGAAGTGGCGGCGCAGGTGCTGATCCACATCGGCCGCCACCTGCGCAACAGTTATGGCATCGCCGAGGTCGACAACGAACTGCTGGTCTCGGTCAATAAACTGGCGGCCGCCAAGGTGCCACAATTCCTGACCAAACGCGCCGGCGCGCGCGTTTGACCGCGCTCAAACTCCTGCGGGGAGCGCGTTTTACACTTCGATCAACATTGTTAAAAAATTGATCAGAGGTGTGCCGTGAAAAAAGTCTGCTCGCCCCGGGAGGCATCCGATAATTTCCGCTGGTTCCTTGACGCCGCCCAGCGCGGCAACGCCTACGCCCAGTTCAATCTCGGCCGCATGTTCAAGAGCGGCGACGGCATCGCGCGCGACGAAGCGCAAGCCTTTCACTGGATGGCCAAGGCGGCGCGGCAGGGGCTGGCCTACGCCCAGAACCAGCTGGGCGCCATGTACTACTACGGCCGCGGCACCGGGCCGGACGACGATCTGGCGGTCCACTGGTTCCGCCTCGCGGCGCGGCAGGGCGAAGCGTCGGCCCAGCAAAACCTCGGTCAGATGTACCGCAAGGGGCGTGGCATCCCGCGTTGCGACGAGCTGGCGTTTGCCTGGTTTTGCCGCGCCGCCGAGCAGGGACTGGCCAGCGCCCAGACGCTGACCGGCGAATGCCATGCCGAAGGACGCGGCGTGCCGCGCAATTATCCGCTGGCGCTGGCCTGGTACCGCAAGGCGGCGCTGCAAAACGATCCGCACGCCCAGTTGCGCCTCGGCCTGATGTACAAGCACGGCTGCGGCGTGGCGCGCAACGAGACACAGGCCGCCGCGTGGTTCCGCCAGTCGGCCATGCAGGACGTGGCGGCGGCCCAGCGGCTGGTTGGCGTGGCCTATGCCGAAGGGCTGGGCGTGCCGTGCGATCCGCCGCGCGCCCTGTTGTGGACCATGCGCGCCGCCGAGCAGGACGATGCGGATGCCCAGTTCAATCTGGCGCTGATGCTATCGCTCGGCAAGGGCGTGCAGCGCGACCACGATCTGGCGCTGGTGTGGTACCAGCGCGCCGCCGAGGCCGGCCACGCGCTGGCGCAGTACAACCTCGGCGGCATGTACGCCATCGGCCGCGGCGTCGACCGCGACGACCGCCGGGCGCTGGAGTGGTACCGGCTGGCGGCCGAGCAGGGCGCGGCCAGCGCCCAGTTCAATCTGGCGGTGATGTACGCCAACGGCCATGGCGTGATGCGCGACGACACATTGGCGGCGCTGTGGTACCGCAGCGCGGCCGAGCAGGGCGATGCGCCGGCCCAGAACAATCTGGGCGTGATGTACGCCAACGGTCTGGGCGTCGAACGCGACGATATCCAGGCGGTGGACTGGTACGCCAAGGCCGCCGAGCAGGGCCACGCGCTGGCCCAGTTCAATCTTGGCGGCATGTACAGCGCCGGGCGCGGGGTGGCGCGCGATGCGCAGAAATCGTTCATGTGGCTGACCCTGTCGGCGCAGGCGGGCGACATCGCCGCCATCAGCAACCGCCGCCGCATGACGCTGGTGATGACGCCGCAATCGGTCAGGGCCGCCAAGGAGGCGGCGCGCCGGTGGCTGCGCGCCCATCCGGAAGCGCAGCCGGCGCGCGCCCGCGCGCTGGATTGATCAGGCCTGACGGCGGTCCAGGAACAGGCTGTTGCCAAAGGTTTTCTTGGCCTGCTTCTTCGATTCCGCCGCCGCCGTGGCGATCTGGTGGTGGGTGTAATACTGGTGCGGCTCGACCCGGATCGCCCCGATCGACACGCTCATCAGCGAGTAAAACACTTTCTTGCCCTGGCGGTCTTCGCTGATGTAGCCGCCGCGCTCGCGGTCCTCGGTGCTGTAGAAATCCAGCACGTTGCGGCCGAATTCCTCCATCACCGTCTGGCAGCGCTGCTCCCAGTCCTCGCTCTGGAACAGCACCATGAAGTCGTCGCCGCCGATGTGGCCGACGAAATCGCGGTCCGGGTCGCAGTGGCTGGTGAGCAGGTTGCCGGTCAGCTGGATCACGTCGTCGCCGCGCCGGTAGCCGTACACGTCGTTGAACGGCTTGAAATGGTCGAGGTCGAAGTAGCAGACCCAGAAGCGGCTGCCGCTTTCCAGCAGGCGGTCGATGTGCTCGGTGATCGGCACATTGCCCGGCAACTGGGTCAGCGGGTTGGCATAGCGCGCGGCGTGGATCTGCATCTGCGTGATCTCGCGCATCAGGTCGTGGCCGGTGCCCATGCCGAGGTAGCGGCCCTGGTCGGTGATGATGAAGCCGTTGAACAGGTGGTGGGCGTCGGCCTGCGCCATGCGGAAGCTCAGTTCCTGCAAGCTGGTCGACTTGTCGGCGATCAGTGGCTTCTGGTCCATGAACTGGCGGCAGGACTTTTTGCCGTACAGCTCGCGCTCATAGGGCCGCGCGAAGTGCTCGATCATGACGAAGCGGCTGATCAGGCCCTGCGGCATGCCGTCGTCCACCACCGGGATGATCAGCAAGTCCGGCGCGCGCTGGAAAATCTCGTACACCTCGTTGTTGTTCATGCTGGTCGATACCGCCTGCACCTGGTTCAGCAGCTTGAGCACAGTGGCTTGCTTGTCGGCGCCGCGCTGCGGATAGACCGCCACGCCGTTGCGCGACAACGCCTTGACCACCTCGGCCGGCGCCGCCCGCGCCGGCGTCGGATGCGGCCGGCCCAGATGGTAGCCCTGGCCGTAAGCCACGCCGACGTCGCGCAGCACCAGCAGCTCGGCCTGGGTTTCGATGCCTTCGGCGATCACGCGGGTGTTGGATTTTTCGGCGATCTCCTGGATCGAGCGCACGAATTGCAGCTTGACCGGGTCGTGATTGATGCCCTGGATGAAGTGCATGTCGATCTTGACATACTCCGGCCGCAATTCCGACCACAGGCGCAGGCTGGAAAACCCCTCGCCCAGGTCGTCGATGGCGATCTGGAACCCCATTTTGCGGTAATGCAGCACCGCGTCGCGCATCAGGTCGTAGTCGTAGGTCGGCTGGTTTTCGGTCAGCTCGATGATCACGCGTTCGGGATTGATGCCGATCTGGTGGATCACCTCCAGCGTTTCGCCGTGGCGCGCGTCGCGCTGCAACAGGCATTCCGGGCTGACGTTGAGGAACAGCTTGCCTGGCAAACCGAGCTCGGCGAAGCGCTCCAGCACCACCTTGCGGCACAGGTGTTCGACTTCCACCGTCAGACCGTTGGCGCGCGCCGCCTTGAACAGGTTCATCGGCGCATGCAGCGGGCTGTCGGACGGGCCGCGTATCAGGCCCTCGTAGGCGATGATTTCGCCGCTCTGCATGTGTACAATCGGTTGAAACAGCGCGCTCAGCTGGCGACGCGCCAGGATGTCGTATAAATGTGCACGCAACACCGCCTCCTCGTCATCCTCGCGGGGTTTCAGATAGGTGATTGTGGCGCCGGTGGCGGCTTGGAGTGCTGAATTCACGATCGGTCGTTTGCCAAATATCGGTTTAACTGTACGATCTTAGTGGACAATTATGACCACATGATGAATTATGGAATTGTTTTGTTCCGGACAGGAAGTTTATGCACAGTGTGACCCGCCATGTCGTTTTCCACCTTAGCCTGCTGAGCGCCGCCGGCGCCGGCGCCACCGGGATTGCGGTGCAAGTGCAGGATGCCACCGGCAAGGTGCTGCCCGATACCGTGGTCTACGTCGAGCCGGAGGGCGGGGCGCCCGCCGCCAAGTCCCCGCCCGCCGCCCAGATCGAGCAGAAAGGCTTGAAATTCATGCCGCTGGTGACCGTGGTGCAGGTCGGCAGCACCATCAATTTCCCGAATAATGACAAGGTCCGGCACCATATTTACTCGTTTTCGCCGGCCCATAAATTCGACCAGAAGCTGTATTCCGGCCAGGCGGCGTCGCCGCAGGTGTTCGATAAGGCCGGTACGGTTGTCCTCGGTTGCAATATTCATGACAAAATGATCGCCTACGTCAAAGTGGTCGACACCCCGTATTTCGCCAAGACCGATGGATCGGGCGCGGCGCGCATCGAGTTGCCGGCCGCCGGCAAGTACGTGGTCAAGGCGTGGCACTACAACACGCTAGGCGGCGCCACGCCGGAACAGACGCTGACAGTGAAGGCGGGCAGCGAACTGACTACCGCCATTTTCAAGTTGCCGATGAAGCCAGTGGTGGTGGACGATGCCTCTCTTTGACCGGTTCAAGCTGAATGTGCGCTTTCGCAGCCTCGAAAGCCGCATCGTCACGCTGTTCCTGGTCCTGATCGTGGCGGTGCAGGTGATCGGCCTGTTCGTCATCCAGCAAGGCATCGACAGCAACGCGCGCGCCGCCATCAGTTCGGAACTGACCAACGGCGCCAAGGTGTTCCGCCGCCTGCTGGAGCAGAATGCGCAAAGCCTGCGCTTCGGGGCGCGCTTGCTGGCGCGCGACACCGCTTTTGTGGCAGCCATCGGCAACAACGATGAAAGCGACCGCGCCACCATCGAATCGGCGCTGGCCAACAGCGGCCGGCGCATCAAGGCCTCGCTGTCGATGCTGATCGGCGACGACCGCAAGATCAGCGCCACCACCAATCCCAAGCAGTCGGCCGGCCTTGAACAGATGGCGCTGTCGATGCTGGATGCGGCCGAAGCGGCCGACGGCGCCATCGGCATCGCCATCGTCGACCACCGGCCGTTCCAGATCGTCGCCATGCCGGTCAAGGCGCCGATCACCATCGGCTGGATTGTCATGACTTTTCCCATCGACCGCCAGCTGGCCAATGAAATGCGCGAAGTCAGCTCGCTGCATACCTCGATCATGACGCGCGACGCGCAAGGCAAGTGGCTGCCGGTCGGCTCCACCTTTGTCGGGCCGTCGGCGCAGGCGGTGGTCGACCAGTTGCAAGCCTTGCCGGCCACGCCTGTCAGCCCGTTCGACATGACGGTGGAAGCCGCCAGGTACAGCGCGCGCCTGATCTCCATCGGCGAGGACAATGGCCAGAGCGCCAGCGTGCTGCTGGCGCGCTCGATCGACGAAGCCACCGAAGACTACCGCCGCCTTGAGCGCTGGCTGATCGGCCTGACGCTGGGCGGTATCTTCGCTTCCGCGCTGGCCATCGTGTTCACCGCCAAGCGCATCGCCCAGCCGATCAGCCAACTGGCGGTGACCGCCAAGCGGCTGGAGGAGGGCGACTACAAGGTCACCATCGACAGCACGCGCGAAGATGAAATCGGCCAGCTGGCGCACGCCTTCGACGCCATGCGTGAAGGGATCGCCAAGCGCGAGCAGGAGATCCGCCGGCTGGCGTATTGGGACACGCTGACCAACCTGCCGAACCGCGCGCAATTCGTGCTGCTGCTGAACGATGCGCTGCTGGACGCCCGCCGCCGCGAGGAAGCCCTGTTCGTGCTGATGATGGACCTGGATCGCTTCAAGCACGTCAACGACGTCATGGGCCACAGCTTCGGCGATGCCTTGCTGCGCCAGGTGGCGGGCCGCTTGCAGCTGCTGCTGGCCAATCGCCGCCAGTCCTCGGCGCAGGTGGCGCGCCTCGGCGGGGACGAGTTTGCCGTTTTGCTGCCGGCCACGGACATCGACGCCGCCCAGCTGATGGCGGCCGAGATCTTGCAGGCGCTGGAAACCCCGCTGTCGCTGGAAGACCAGACGGTCGACATTGGCGCGGGCCTGGGCATCGCCGGCTATCCGGAACATGCCGACGATGGCGAGACCTTGCTGAGCATGGCCGAAGTGGCGATGTACACCGCCAAGCAGCGCAACGACGGCGCCGTGGTCTACGATGCGGCCATGGACAAGGGCAGCGCCAAGAGCCTGTCGCTGCTGACGGAGTTGCGCGGCGCCATCGAGCGCAACGAGTTCCGCCTGCATGTGCAACCCAAGATTTCGCTGCAAACGGGGCGCGTGGTCGGCATGGAGTCGCTGGTGCGCTGGGTGCATCCGGAGCGCGGCAATGTGTTCCCCGACGAGTTCATACCGTTCGCCGAGCAGACCGGCTTTATCCGCGTGCTGACGCGCTGGGTGATGGAGAAGTCGGCCGAGTTGTGCCGCGAGCTGGCCGGCAAGGGCCATCATCTGAAGGTGTCGGTCAACCTGTCCACGCGCGACCTGCTGGATCAGGATTTGCCGGCCAAGTTTGCCGATCTGCTGGCGCGCCACAAGCTGACTCCCGGCTCCTTCTGCCTGGAGATCACCGAGAGCGCCATCATGGACGATCCGGTGCGCGCGCAGAACACGCTGGAGCGTCTGAGCGCCATGGGCCTGGACCTGTCGATCGACGATTTCGGCACCGGCTATTCCTCGCTGGCCTATCTCAAGCGCCTGCCGGTGAATGAGCTGAAGATCGACAAGTCCTTCGTGCTGAATATGGAAAAGGATGAAGGCGACACCAAGATCGTGCGCTCCACCATCGACCTGGGCCACAATATGGGCTTGCGCGTGGTGGCCGAGGGCATCGAGAGCGAGGCCGTATGGCGCTTGCTGGCGGAATTGGGTTGCGACCAGGGCCAGGGCTACTTCATGAGTCGCCCGATTCCCGGCGACCAATTGATACCGTGGCTGGAAAAATGGCAGGCGCCGATCGCGCTGGCCGCGCCGCAGCCTGAGACGGTGGCGGTGGACGTCAGTTACGCCAAATAAAAATCGCCTTTGTTTTTCAGCTAACGTGTCATATTTGCTATGCTTCACGTTATGATCTGTGTTCTTGATGAACCCTACATGGATACGGATCACACATGCAACGACGAGCACTCCTGGCTTCCCTCCTGATCGCCCAATCCACGCTGGCGCAAAATTGCCCGGCGCCCGGCGCCGCGCTGACTTACCCGGTGTCGCGCACTGTGGATCAGCAGGACAATTACCACGGCACCGTCATCGCCGATCCGTACCGCTGGCTGGAAGACGCCAACAGCGCCGAGACCAAGGACTGGGTGGTGGCGCAGAACCAGCTCACGCAAAGCTACCTGGCGCAAATCCCGGGCCGCGAGGCGATCAAGGCGCGCCTGACCAAGCTGTGGAACTTCGAACGTTTCAGCGTGCCGTTCAAAGAAGGCGGCCGCTATTTCTACAGCCGTAACGACGGCCTGCAAAATCAGTCGGTGCTGTACACCATGAAGTCGCTGGCCGACGTGCCGCGCCTGCTGCTCGATCCGAACACGCTGGCTGCTGACGGCACGGTGGCGCTGGCCGGCCTGGCGGTCAGCCCGAATGGCAAGTACCTCGCTTACAGCACCGCCGCCTCGGGCTCGGATTGGAACGAGATCAAGGTGCGCGACATCGACACCGGCAAAGATATCGAGGACCACATCAAGTGGGTCAAGTTCTCCAACACCGCATGGCTGCAAGACGGTTCCGGCTTCTTCTACAGCCGCTACGACGAGCCGCGGGAAGCCACCAAGCTGGCGGACGTGAACTACTTCCAGAAGCTGTACTTCCACAAACTGGGCACGCCGCAAAGCGCGGATGTGCTGGTGTATGACCGTCCGGACCACAAGGACTGGGGCTTCGGCGCCCAGGTCACGGAGGATGGCCGCTTCCTGATCATCAACGCCACGCAAGGTACGGAGAACAAGAACCGCGTGTTCTACAAGGACTTGAGCAAGAAGGATTCGAAAGTGGTCGGCCTGCTGGAAGACTTCGACGCGGCCTATGACTTCATCGGCAACGACGGCCCGGTGTTCCTGTTCCGCACCGAGCGCAATGCGCCGCGCGGCCGCATCGTCAGCATCGACACCCGCAAGCCTGGTGTGCTGAACTGGAAGCAGATCGTCCCGGAGAGCAGCAACACCATGGTGTCGGCGTCGCTGGTCAACAATCAGCTGATCGTCGATTACCTGAGCGATGCGCATAGCCTGGTCAAGGTCTACGACCTGAAAGGCAAGGCGCTGCACGATATCGAACTGCCTGGGCTTGGCACCGCCGGTGGCTTCAGCGGCAAGCGCGCGGACAGCGAGACGTTCTATTCCTTTACCGGTTTTACCAATCCAACCACCATCTACCGCTACGACCTGAAATCGAACAAGAGCAGCGTGTACCGCCAGCCGAAAGTGGACTTCGATCCGAACGCGTTTGAGACTCGCCAGGAATTCTTCACCTCGCGCGACGGTACCAAGGTGCCCATGTTCATCGTGTCGAAAAAAGGCTTGAAGCTGAACGGCAGCAATCCGACCTACCTGTATGGCTACGGCGGTTTCAATGTCTCGCTGACGCCGACCTTCTCGGTGGCCAATCTGGCGTGGCTGGAAATGGGCGGCGTGTACGTGATGGCCAACCTGCGCGGGGGCGGCGAGTACGGCGAATCGTGGCACGCGGCGGGCACTAAGCTGCAAAAGCAGAACGTGTTCGACGACTTCATCGGCGCGGCGGAGTGGCTGGTGGCGCACAAGGTGACTTCACCATCCAAACTGTCGATCGGCGGCGGCAGCAACGGCGGCCTGCTGGTTGGCGCGGCCATGACCCAGCGTCCGGACTTGTTCGCGGCGGCGATTCCGCAAGTGGGCGTAATGGACATGCTGCGCTTCCATGAGTTCACCATCGGCTGGGCGTGGACCTCGGACTACGGCTCGTCCGATAACGCCGACGAATTCAAGGCGCTGGTCAAGTATTCGCCGCTGCACAATCTGAAGAAGGGCACCTGCTACCCGGCCACCATGATCACCACCGCCGACCATGACGACCGCGTGGTGCCGGCCCACAGCTTCAAGTTCGCCGCCACCGCGCAGGCCGACCAGGCGCCGGGCGGCGCGCCTATCCTGATCCGCATCGACAGCAAGGCCGGCCACGGTGCGGGCAAACCGACCAATAAACAGATCGAAGAAGTGGCCGATCGCTGGGGCTTCCTGACCCGCGCGCTGCACATGGATGGCGGCAGCGCCACCCAGGCGGCGGGCCAGCAATGATGCGGGCCGCCGCCGCAACCCCGCTGCTGCTAGCGCTGCTGGCCACCGCGCTGCCGCTGTCGCCGGCCGCGAGCGCCGCACCGGCCGCTGACGCGACGCCGGCGAAGTCCATCGCCGACGTCACGCGCAACCTGCAATCGCAGCCCGGCTTCATCGACGTCTGGCGCGATACCGGCAAGGGCAGGGTGCTGCTGTCGGTGGCCACGCTGGAGCAGCCCTTCCTGCTGGTCAGCTCCCTGCCGTACGCCCTGGGCTCGAACGATGTTGGCCTCGACCGCGCCCAGCCCGGCGAGATGCGCATGGTCCATTTTGAAAAACACGGCGCCAGATTGTTCTTGGTACAGGAAAACACCAACTACGTCGCCAACTCCGCCGACCGCGATGAACGCGCCGCCGTGCGCGAGTCCTTCTCCAACTCTGTGCTGTGGTCGGGCGACATTCTCGCCAGCGACAAGGACCGCCACCTGGTCGACTTCTCCGGCTTCCTGCTGGCCGATCGCCACGGTATCGCCGCGCGGCTTGCGGGCACGAAGCAGGGCGCATACGCCATCGATCCCGCCCGCAGCGCCGTGCTGGCTGCCGAGGCCAAAGCCTTCCCGGACAATGTGGAGCTGGAAGCCTTGCTCACCTTCGCCGGCCCGGGCCAGGCGGAATTCGTCAAGCAGGTCGGCGCCGACCCGGCCAGCCTGTCGATGCGCCAGCGTATCAGCATGGTGCGTCTGCCGGCCGCCGATGCATGGCGTCCGCGCGCCTATCATCCATACTCCGGCGGCTTCGACGCCAGCTACTTCGACTTCGCCACGCCGCTTTCCAGCAGTATCGACGTGCACTGGCAAGTGCGCCACAAGCTGGAAAAGACCGATCCCTCGGCCGCCGTCAGCACCGTGAAGAAACCGATCGTCTACTACGTCGACCGTGGCGCGCCAGAGCCGGTACGCTCGGCGCTGATCGAAGGCGCATCCTGGTGGGCCAAGGCCTTCGAAAAAGCCGGTTTCAAGGACGCCTACCGCGTCGAACTGCTGCCGGAAGGTGTGGATGCGCTGGACATCCGCTACAACGTCATCACCTGGGTACACCGCGCCACGCGCGGCTGGTCCTACGGCAACGCGCTGACCGATCCGCGCACCGGGCAAATCCTGCGCGGCGCCGTCACACTGGGATCGCAGCGCGTGCGGCAGGACATTCTGATTGCCGAAGCGCTGCTGGCGCCATATGGCAAAAGCAGTGGCTCCGACAAGCAGAAGCTGGCGGAGCAAATGGCGCTGGCCCGCCTGCGTCAACTGGCCGCGCACGAAGTCGGCCACACACTGGGCTTCGCACATAACTTCGCCGCCAGCCGCATGGGCAATGGCTCGGTGATGGACTACCCGCATCCCATCCTCAAGCTGAACGCGCAGGGCGAGGTGGACATCTCCAACGCCTACGGCGTGGGCGTCGGCCCGTGGGACGACTACATCGTCAAGTACATCTACGGCGATTTCGGCGGCGGCGCGCAGGAACAGGCGGCGCTGGCCAGGTTGCGAGCGGAGGCAGGCGCCGCCGGCATGCTGTACTCCAGCGATCAGGACGATCGTACGCCGGGCGCCAGCCATCCGGACGGCCTGCTGTGGGACTTCGGTCCGGACACGCTCAAGACCTGGGACCAGTTGGGTGCCGTACGTCAGCGCGCCCTGCAAACCTTCTCCCCGGATGTGCTGCCGGACGCCCGGCAGATCGGCGAACTGGAAGCACGCCTGGTGCCGGTCTACCTGCTGCAACGCTATCAGGGCGAGGCGGTAGCGCGCCTGATCGGCGGCGGCGACTTCGATTACACCAGCGCCGGCGACGTCAAGGCAGGCATTGCCAGGGCTGGTGTCAAGGCCACACCACCGGAGGTGCAGCGCCAAGCCCTCAACCGCCTGACCGACAGTCTGCGCGCGGAATACCTTGCGCTGCCGGCCAACGTGCTGGATATCCTGACGCCACCGGCGGCCGGCCATGAGCGCAACCGCGAATACTTCGCCACCCGCATGGACTCCGTGTTCGACGCCTTCTCCATCGCCGAAGCGGCCGCCGGCCATGCCGCCAGCTTCCTGCTGGATGCGGGCCGCATCAACCGCGTGGCGTGGCAGCACGCGCGCGACAGCAAGCAGCCGGGCGTGCAGGAGGTGTTGGCGCAGACATTGCAAAAAACCTGGAAGCGCGACGCCGTGCCATCCTCGGTGATCGGAGGCGAGGCGGTGCAACTGGCGTCCAACTGGGTGGTGGCCGACAGTCTGCTGCGGCTGCTGGACGGCGGTCAGCTGCATCCGCAAGTGGCGGCCGAGGTGCGCCAGTCCGTGCGCGAACTGGCGCAATGGTTGCAAAAGAACCCGGGTAAGGGCGTGACCGCCGACAGCCGTAGGCAAGCGGCCGAGCACATATCCGCCTACTTGTCCGATCCGCGCACCGTCAAATTGCGGCCCGCGCCAACGGCTCCGCCGGGTGCACCAATTTAGCGCCTCAATTTGGTGCATCGGCGGCGCACGCCCGCCGATGCACCAACATGAAACCGTATTAAAATCAGCAGCTTAAGATTTTGCACCAAAGTGGTACAGAAATTGCTTCCCATGTTAGTACTTTATTTTATGTGCTTTATTTTGGGGAGTAATTTTGATGTCTGGATTCAAAGACGGTGCGGATGCGCTGTTTATCTTGCTCGGCGCCATCATGATTTTGGCGATGCACGCGGGCTTTGCCTTCCTGGAGTTGGGCACCGTCCGTAAAAAGAACCAGGTCAATGCGCTGGTCAAAATCCTGGTCGATTTCTGCGTCTCGACCATCGTGTATTTCTTCGTCGGCTACAGCATCGCCTACGGCGTCAATTTCTTCTCCTCGGCCGATGTGCTGGCCGCAAGAAACGGCTATGAGCTGGTCAAATTCTTCTTCCTGCTGACCTTTGCCGCCGCCATCCCGGCCATCATCTCGGGCGGCATCGCCGAGCGCGCGCGTTTCCATCCGCAGACGGCGGCTACCGCGCTGCTGGTCGGGCTGGTCTATCCCTTCTTTGAAGGCATCGCCTGGAACCACCGTTTCGGCGTGCAGGAATGGCTGCTGCAAACCTTCGGCGCCGAGTTCCACGACTTCGCCGGCTCGGTGGTGGTGCACGCCGTGGGTGGTTGGATCGCGTTGCCGGCTGTGCTGCTGCTGGGCGCGCGCCGTGGCCGCTACATGAAAAACGGTGGCATCGCCGCTCACCCGCCATCGTCGATTCCCTTCCTGGCGCTGGGCGCATGGATTCTGATGGTGGGCTGGTTCGGCTTCAACGTCATGAGCGCGCAGGCGCTGGACAAGATGAACGGCCTGGTGGCGGTCAACTCGCTGATGGCCATGGTGGGCGGCACGCTGGTCGCCACCTCGCTCGGCAAGAACGACCCCGGCTTCGTGCATAACGGCCCGCTGGCCGGCCTGGTGGCGGTGTGCGCCGGTTCCGATGTGATGCATCCGCTGGGCGCTCTGGTGACCGGCAGCGTGGCCGGCGCCATCTTCGTGTGGATGTTCACGCTGGCGCAAAACAAGTGGAAGATCGACGATGTGCTGGGCGTGTGGCCGCTGCATGGCCTGTGTGGCGCGTGGGGCGGCATCGCGGCTGGCGTCTTCGGCCTGAAAGCGCTGGGCGGCGCCGGCGGCGTGGCTCTGGCGTCGCAGCTGATCGGCACCGTGATGGGCGTGGTGATTGCCGCCGCCGGCGGCACCCTGGTGTATGGCTTGCTGAAGAAAACCGTCGGCCTGCGCCTCGATCCTGAAGAGGAGTTCCAGGGCGCCGACCTGTCGATTCACCGCATTACCTCGACGCCGGAGCGCGAATCCAACTGGTAATCCCTAGCGGTGGATCACCACCAGCAGCGCCTTCGCCTCGGTTTTGCCAACGTTGCGGATAATGTGCTGCTGGTCGCCCGGGTAGCGCGCCGTGCTGCCCAGTTTCACCTTCTTCTTGTCGGTCCCGACTTCCACTTCCACTGAACCGTGCAGCAGCGTCAGATGCTCTTGCGCGCCCGGATCATGGCCTTGCGAGGCCAGTTCGCCGCCCGGCGACAGCGTCAATTCGTACCACTCATAGCGGCTGGCCAGTTCCAGCGGTCCCAGAATGCGCAGCACATAGCCGGCGTGCAGGCCGGGCAGGGTGGGCGTTTCATGCGCGTCGACCACACGGATGGTTTCCTTTTCCCGCTCGGCGGTGGCCAGCAATTCGCCGATCTGCACCCCCAGGGCGTTGGCAAGACGCCAGGTAATCGCGATGGTCGGATTGGCTTTCTCTCTCTCGATTTGGGATAACATGGACTTGGAGACGCCGGCAATGCGCGACAGGTCTTCCAGCGTCAGGCCCCGGGCCAGGCGCAGGCGCTGCAAGGCGGCGCCTACTTCTGGTGGCGCATTGTTTGGTACTGGTGTTTTCATTGTTTGAGTTGCGGAGTTCACTGGCTCGCTATAAAATTCAATATATCGAATTTGTATTCGAAATAATGAATTTCGCCTAAGGTAGTGAAATCGTATCACATACAAGGACCATCATGAGCAATCAAAAAGACACGTTCTATAGTGGCCTCCAGCAAAATCTGGATCAACTGCGCGAGCAGGGGCTGTATAAACCGGAGCGCGTGCTGGCGTCGCGCCAGGGCTCGGAAGTGAAAAGCGAGGATGGTCGCACGCTGATTAATATGTGCGCCAACAACTACCTCGGCCTGTCCGGCCAGGAGTGGGTGGCGCAAGCCTCCATCGACGCCACTGAAAAATACGGCTACGGCCTGTCGTCGGTGCGCTTCATCTGCGGCACCCAGACCGTGCACAAACAGCTGGAGCAGGCGATCTCGAAGTTCCTCGGCACCGAGGACACCATTCTGTATGCCGCCGCCTTCGACGCCAACGGCGGGGTGTTCGAGCCGCTGTTCGATGAGAACGACGCCATCATCTCCGATGCGCTGAACCACGCTTCCATCATCGACGGCATCCGCCTGTGCAAGGCCGCGCGCTTCCGCTATGCCCACAACGACATGGCCGATCTGGAGAAACAGTTGCAGGACGCCGCCGGCAAGCGCCACAAAATCATCGTCACCGACGGTGTGTTCTCAATGGACGGCACCATCGCCCAGTTGGACAAGATCGTTGAACTGGCCGACAAATACAGCGCGCTGGTGATGATCGACGAGTGCCACGCCTCCGGCTTCATGGGCAAGACCGGCCGCGGCACCCACGAGCACCATCACGTCATCGGCAAGATCGACATCATCACCGGCACGCTGGGCAAGGCGCTGGGCGGCGCCATGGGCGGCTTCACCTCCGGCCGCAAGGAAGTGATCGAGATGCTGCGCCAGAAATCGCGTCCTTACCTGTTCTCGAACACGCTGGCGCCATCGATCGCCGGCGCTTCGCTGGCGGTGCTGGAGCGCCTGTCGGCTTCCACCGAGCTGCGCGACCGCCTGCACGAAAACACGGCATACTTCCGCAAGGAGATCGAGCGCATCGGCTTTACCATCAAGCCGGGCACGCACCCTGTCGTTCCTGTGATGCTGTTCGACGCGCCGGTGGCGCAGAAGTTTGCGGCCCGCATGTATGAACTGGGCGTGCTGCTCAGCGGCTTCTTCTACCCAGTAGTGCCGATGGGGCAGGCGCGCGTGCGCGTCCAATTGTCCGCTGCGCATACCCGCGAGCAGCTGGACACCGTATTGAAAGCATTCGAGCAGGCCGGTCACGAGCTTGGCCTGCTCAAAAAATAAAACGTCAGGACACAATCAAATGACTCAGCAAAAAATCCTCGTCATCGGCGCCAATGGCCAGATCGGCAGCGAACTGGTGGAAGCATTGGCCATGCAGCACGGCGCACAAAACGTCATCGCCAGCGATGTCAGCCCGACCAACCTGTACCACGCCATGCGCTATGTCACGCTGAACGTGATGGACAAGCAGGGCTTGTCCAAACTGGTGGCCGATGAAGGCATCACCCAGGTGTACCAGTTGGCGGCCATGCTGTCGGCCACTGGCGAGTCGGCGCCGCTCAAGGCATGGGCCCTGAACATGGATGGCTTGCTGAATATCCTGGAAGTGGCGCGCGAGCGCGGCGCCATTGGGAAACCATTGAAAGTGTTCTGGCCATCGTCGATCGCCGCCTTCGGCCCGAATACGCCGGCCACCGAGACGCCGCAGCTGACCGTGATGGACCCGACCACCATCTACGGCATCAGCAAGCTGGCTGGCGAGCGCCTGTGCGAATACTACTTCCTGAAATATGGCGTGGACGTGCGCTCGATCCGCTATCCGGGCATCATCAGCTTCAAGTCGCCACCTGGCGGCGGCACCACCGATTACGCCATCGCCATCTTCCATTCGGCGCTGCGCGGCGAGCAGTATGAATGCTTCCTCGGCCCGAAAACCACGCTGCCGATGATCTACATGCCGGACGCTATCCGCGCCACCATCGAGTTGATGGATGCGCCGGCCGAACAGGTGAAAGTACGCTCTTCGTACAATGTGGCCGGTGTTTCGTTCAATCCGGAGCAATTGGCGGCGGCCATCAGCCGCAAGCTGCCGGACTTCAAAATCGCCTACAAGCCGGATAGTCGCCAGGCCATCGCCGACACCTGGCCGCAAAGCCTGGACGACGCCACCGCCAGTGCGGATTGGGGCTGGAAAGCGCGCATCGGCATCGATCAGATGGTCGAAGACATGCTGGCCAATATCGACGTCAACCTGGGTAAGGCCGCCTGATGGACATGAGCGTATTCGATCTGTTCAAGATCGGCATTGGACCATCGAGCTCCCACACCGTCGGCCCGATGGTGGCGGCACGCCGCTTCCTGCTGGATAACGCGCCACTGGACGACGTCGCCGAAATCAAGGCCGAGCTGTATGGCTCGCTGGCGTTGACGGGTGTTGGTCACGCCACCGACAAAGCCGTGCTGCTAGGCCTGATGGGCGAAACGCCGCAAGACGTGGTGCCCACCAGCGTCGATGCGCAACTGGCCGATGCCGAAGCGGCCGGCCAACTGAAACTGCTCGGCACCTGCGCCGTGCCGTTCAAGCGCGGCACGCATCTGGTGTTCCACATGGCCGAATCGCTGCCCGAGCACCCGAACGGCATGCGCTTCACCCTGACCCGCAAGGATGGCCGCAGCATCAGCAAAGTGTATTACTCGGTTGGCGGCGGTTTTATCCGCGAGGAGGGCGAGGCACCGGCCGCTGCTGCGGCCAGCGTGGCCGTGCCTTACCCCTTCGGCACCATGGCGGAACTGTTGGCGCACGGCGCGCGCAGCGGCCTGACCATCTCGCGGATGCTGCGCGCGAACGAGTGCGCGCGCATGAGCGAGGAGGCGCTGGATGCCGGCCTGGATAAAATCTGGCACGTCATGCGCGACTGCATTGCGCACGGTCTTGAAACCAAGGGGCAGCTGCCGGGTGGCCTGAACGTCAAGCGCCGCGCCGCCGCGTTGTGGACCCAGGCGAGTACCGCTGCCGTCAACAGCCTGCCGCACGACGCCATGCATCAGGTCAGCCTGTACGCGATGGCGGTCAACGAGGAAAACGCCGCCGGCGGCCGCGTGGTCACGGCGCCGACCAACGGCGCGGCCGGCATTATCCCGGCCGTGCTGCGCTATTACGCGGAGGACTGCAAACCGGCCGATCCGGTGGCGGGCGTGCGCAACTTCCTGCTGACGGCGGCCGCCATCGGCATGCTGTGCAAGCGTAACGCCTCCATCTCCGGTGCGGAAATCGGCTGCCAGGGCGAAGTCGGCGTGGCCTGCGCCATGGCGGCTGCGGGCCTGGTCGCTGCGCTGGGCGGCAGCAATGGCCAGATCGAGAACGCCGCGGAAATCGGCATCGAGCACCATCTGGGCATGACCTGCGATCCGATCGGCGGTTTGGTGCAGATCCCGTGCATCGAGCGTAACGGCATGGGCGCGGTCAAGGCCATCACGGCCGGTTCGCTGGCGTTAAAAGGCGACGGCACCCACTTCGTCAGCCTCGATGATGTGATTGAAACCATGCGCCAGACCGGCGCCGACATGCAGGCCAAGTACAAGGAAACGTCGCTCGGCGGCTTGGCGATTCATGTCATCACCGTCAATCACGCCGCTTGCTGAGCCCTACGGTGAGTTGCACCCTGACGTCGTCATTAATGGCGACGGCCGCTGTCTCACCGACAGGCAGCAGCAGTCCAGGCTCGCCGATCACACGGTCATCACGCTTGATGACCGCCTTGACGAATACCGAGGCGTCACCGGCTTTCTTTAGCATGAGCTCGGTCCGCCACACGCCGTCAGCTCCCGTGCTTTCCACGGCGGCCGGAACCCCTTCCCGAACCAGCAGCGCCGGCGAGGAGGACTGGTCTTTTGCGTTCAGCTTCATGGTGATCAGATACTCATCGGCGTGGTCGGCCGGCGTTACGCCGGTGTTGGCCGCCATCGCTCCCATGCCGCAAGCGATAACGATAGTGCCCACGACGAGGCGGCCCAACGACATGCGCCGGCGCCGTGGTGGTGTCTGTTGTAACTGCATGATGCGCTCCTTCAAGGGATGGTTGGATTGCCAGTGACAATGAATCAGCGCGGCCTGCGCCGACATCTGGGTCTTGAGCATGGCCTCGGCGTAGCTGCGCCTCAGGCCCGGATGCCGCTGCATGACGACGGCGTCGCACGCCAGTTCCTGATCCAGCCGGAATTTGCGCGCGGCATAATGCACCAGCGGGTTAAACCAGAGCGCGCATTGCGTCAGCGCCCAAAGGGCGTTGATCAACGGATCGCGGCGCTGAACGTGCACCGCCTCGTGGGCGAGTATCAGTCGTTGTTCTTCTGGCGTATAGCGGGTCGCGAAATCGGCCGGGACCACGACGGCCGGATGCCATAAGCCAACTGCCGCCGGGCCTTCGGCGGTGCTGGCGCTGTAAAAGACGCCATGCTCCCAACGCAGTGGACCAAGACTGCTCCGATAGCGGATATGCGCACGCCAAAGCGACACCAGCATCAAGACGCAAACCGTCAGCCACGCCAACAGCAGCCATTGCGGCCAATCTGAGGCGTTAGCGAGCAGGGCGGATTCACTGGCGCCCACCGCCCGTTGGAACGGTGCCCCCACCTGCGGAATCGGTTGGGGTAATCGCGCCGCAGGAAGCAACGCTATGGCAATCGTGGCCGGCACCGCGCTCCAGGCCAGATAGGCCAGGCGGGCGCCGAATATGCGCCGCAAGGGGATGCGCAGTGCGCATATCAACAGCATGGTGCCGCCGCCGGTGACGCTGCACGCGAGCAGCGCATGCAAGATATCATTCGTCATCACTAAGCTCTTTGATTAATGCTTTCAGCGCATTCAGGTCGCTGGCGCTCAGCTTCCCATGCTGTCCAAAGTGCGCAACCAAGGGCGCGACGCGGCCCCCGAACAGGCGTTCGAGCATGCTACTGCTTTCCTCCACCACCCATTGGTCGCGGGTCAGAAGGGGTGAGTACAGGAAGCGGCGTCCTTCCTTCTCCGCTTGTATCGCGCCTTTCTTTAGCAGGCGATTCAGCAAAGTCTTGATAGTCGCTTCCTGCCAGTTCTGTCGATGGCGCAGCGCCTCCACCACGTCCTCCGCAGTGCGCGGGCTGTCGCTCCACAATACTTCCATGACCAGTGATTCCGCCTCGCTAATCGGTACTGCTTGCTTCATGTCAGTCCCCGTCATTTCGATTACCCATGTAAATGATTGATGATTACATGTGTAATTGACTTCGTCAACGGGTTTCTTCTTCGACTGGGAATCGCTGGGGATGGCGGCTCGGAAAACCCTGGGGTAGGGATTTCCTTATGGTAATTCAGGTATAAGTTGATAGGAAACGAGCAACGAATCTTTTATGCTAGGCTGAATGATAATTGTCGTACGTTAAACAGACCCCTGATCCGTGCCGCACATGCCTTTGTCCGTTTTCCGCGCCTGCCTCGCCATCTGCGCCTTGCTACTGGCCGGTGTCGCCACGTCGGCGCCGCGCTGGAACCAGCTGCTGGACACGGCTTTTCAGAACATCAGCCAGGACGCCGGCCTGCCGGGCGCGGTGGTCACCGTGCTGGCGGAGGATGGCGAGGGCTTTCTGTGGGTGGCCACCCAGTCCGGCCTGGCCCGCTGGGATGGCTACCGCTTCCGCGTTTACCGCGCCAAACCGGACGATGCGCGGTCACTGCCCGACAACTGGGTGCAGACCCTGCACAGCGACACGCGCGGGCGGCTGTGGATCGGCACCAACGCCAACGGTCTGGCGCGTTATGACAGCGCCACCGACAGTTTCATCCGCTATGGCGCCGGCCCGAAGGGGTTGAGCAACGGCTTCGTGCGCGCCATCGCCGATGACGGCCAGGGCGGACTGTGGATCGGCACCGACGGCGGCCTCGACCATCTCACGCCCGACAGCGGCGCCGTTACCCACACGCTGCACAACGATAGCGGCCTGCCCAACAAGAGCATCACCGCCATCGCGCGCGACCGCGGCGGCGCGCTGTGGGTGGGCACGCCGGCCGGACTGGTGCGGCGCGCGCCCGGCGCCACCCGCTTCGAGGCGGTCACCTTGCACGCGTCGGGCGGCGTGGGCGAATACGTGAGCAGCCTGATGGAGGATAAGCAGGGCCGCGTCTGGGTCGGCACCACGGAGCAGGGGGCTTATGTGGTGGCGGCCGACACGCTCACCGCCACCCGGATCGTTGCCAATGGCGCGGCCGGGGTGGCGCAACGGCAGGAGGCGGTGAGCGTCATCAGCGCGGCCGCCAACGGCGACATCTGGCTCGGCACCAACAGCAAGGGCATCATCATCGTCGATCCGGTCACCCTGGCCGCGCGCCGGGTGCGCCACGACGCCGCCGTGCCGAGCAGCGTTGCCGACGACACGATCACGGGACTGCTGTGCCAGCGCAGCGGCTTGATGTGGGTCTCCAGCAATCTGGGCCTGAGCCGCCACGACTCGGGCCAGGACGCGGTGCTGACGGTGTACGGCGGCGCGTCCCGCAAGGACGGCGTGTCCGACGCCAACGTGACCTCGGTGCTGCCGATGCCCGACGGCAGCGTCTGGCTGGGGCTGGCCACCAACGGCGTTGACATCATCGATCCGCTCGGACGCCGAACGGGCGCGTTGCGGCCCGGCGCCGATCCGGCCACCGCGTTGCCCGGGGACTATGTGTGGAGCATGGTGGCCACGCGGGCCGGCGAGGTGTATCTGGGCACGCAGCGCGGCCTGTACCGCGTGGACCGTGGCGGCCGCGGCATGACCCGGCTGGCGCTGAGCCGGCCCAAGCCGGGCGCCCGGGTCGACGCCCTGCGTCTCGACGGCGACACCCTGTGGGTCGGCAGCTGGGCCGACGGCTTGTGGCAACTGGACGTGAGCGTCAAGGGCGCCACCCGGGTGCTGCGCCACGAGGGCGCCCTGCGCCTGACGGACCAGCGTATCAACGCCATCGAACTGGCGGCGGACGGCGCGCTTTGGCTGGGGACGGCCAATGGCCTGAACCGCTACGATCCGGCCAGCGGCGCGGTGGAGCGCATCGTCCCCGACACGGCCGACCCGCAGGGCCTGGGCGCCGGCGCGATCACCTCGCTCATGACCGATCGCCAGGGCCGGCTGTGGGTCGGCACCCTGGGCGGCGGCATCAGCATCCTGCGCGAGCGCGACGGCCAGGGCCGGCCGCGCTTCGCCCGCCTGGGCCTGCGCGAGGGCCTGCCGGACGAGGGCGTCAACAAGCTGATGCTCGACCAGGATGGCGCGGTCTGGGCCAGCACCGACGACGGCGTGGCGCTGATCGCGCCGGAAACGCTGGCGGTGCGCGCGCTGCGGCGCGACGACGGTTTCCAGATCCGCACCTACTGGGGCGGCGCCGGCGCCATCACGGCGGAAGGAGAGATCCTGTTTGGCGGCAACGGCGGCCTGACCGTCGTGCGGCCGCGCAAACTGCGGCCCTGGACCTTCCGGCCGCGCGTGGTGATCACCGAGGCGCGGGTCGGCGACCTGGGCGTGATGGCCAACCGCTACAACGACCCGGGCGGGGCGACAACGCCACTGCGCGTCACGCCGGAGGCCAACAGCCTGGCGATTGAGTTCGCTGCGCTGGACTTCTCGGCGCCCGAGCGCAACCGTTACGCCTACTGGCTCGACGGCTATGATCGCGACTGGGTGGATTCCGGCCCGCACCGCCGTCTGGCGGCCTATACCAATTTGCCGCCCGGGAACTACACATTGCGTCTGCGCGGCGCCAACCGCGAGGGGGTCTGGAGCGAGCCGGAACTGCGGATACCGGTGATGGTGCTGCCGGCGTGGTATCAGACCGTCTGGTTCCGGCTGGGCGCGGGACTGGCGGCGTTGCTGGCGGTCTATGGCGTGGTGCACACCCGCACCGCCTATCTGCGCCGCGTCCAGCGGCAGCTGGAGGACAAGGTGGCCGAGCGCACCGCCAGCCTGCTGGCCGCCACGCAGGCGCTGGAGGTGGCCAGCCTGACCGATCCGCTGACCGGCCTGCGCAACCGCCGTTTCCTGACGCTCAATCTGGATGAGGACATCGCCCATGTGACCCGTCAGCACATCAACGGCGCCAGGTCCGGCCAGGCGCCGGAAAACGCCGACCTGGTTTTCTTCCTGGTCGACATCGACCACTTCAAGCAGGTCAACGACCAGTGCGGCCACGCGGCGGGCGACGCGGTGCTGATGCAGATGCGCGAGCGGCTGCAACGGGTGTTCCGCGCCTCGGACTACCTGATCCGCTGGGGCGGCGAGGAATTCCTGGTGGTGGCGCGCGCGACCTCGCGCGCGCACGCCGCCACCCAGGCCGAACGCGTGCGCGCCAGCGTGGCCGACGAGGACTTCACCCTGCCCGGCGGCCAGAAGCTGCGCAAGACCTGCTCCGTGGGCTTCGCCTGCTTCCCGTTCTTCCCGGCCGCGCCGGCCGCCGTGGCCTGGCCCGACATCGTCGAACTGGCCGACCTCGGGCTGTACGCCACCAAGCGCGCGGGCAGGAACGGCTGGGTGGGCTGTGTCGCGGGGACGGCGGCGGAGCGTGAGGGTTTCATCGCGCGCGCCCTGGCGCAGCCCGAGGCCATGGCCGAGCGCGGCGAACTGCAACTGCCGAGCAACCTGGACGCGGACGCCGTGCTGCGCGCCATCACGCCCACAGGCGCCTGAGCCGCTAGCCGAGCAAGCGTTCAAAGTCGGCCGGCGGCAGCGGCTTGCTGATGTGGTAGCCCTGTATCTCGTCGCAGTGCTGCTCGCGCAGGAATTCCAGCTGTTCCACCGTCTCCACGCCTTCCGCGATCGTCGTCAGTCCGAGGCTGCGCGCCATGTTGATGATGGCGCTGACGATGGCCTTGTCCTCGGTGTCGGTGCTGATGTCGCGCACAAAGGACTGGTCGATCTTCAGCTTGTAGACCTTGAATTTCTTCAGATGGCTGAGCGAGGAGAAGCCGGTGCCGAAATCGTCGATCGACATGCGGATGCCACGGTCGTGCAACTGGTTCATGGTGGCGATGGCGCCTGGCGGGTCTTGCACCGCCACGCCCTCGGTCAGCTCCAGTTCCAGGTACTCGGGCGGGAGGCCTTCCTCATACAGCACTTGCGCCACATGCGACGGCAGGTCGGCGGTGCGGAACTGGATGGCCGACAGGTTCACCGCCATCACCAGCGGCGGCAGGCCGGCATCGAGCCAGAGGCGCGCCTGGCGCACGGCCTGGCGCAGCACCCATTCGCCGATCGGAATAATCAAGCCGCTTTCCTCGGCCGCCGGAATGAATTCGGCCGGCGATACCGCTCCCAGTTCCGGCGTGGCCCAGCGCAGCAGCGCTTCGGCGCCGATGATGCGGCCGGTCTTCAGCGACACCTGCGGCTGGTACACCACGTGCATCTGGCCGCGCTCCAGCGCAAAGCGCAGCGCGTTCACCAGTTGCAGGTGGCGCGCGGCGCGTTGCTGCATGGCGGCGGTGAAGAAGCGGAAGTCATGGCGGCCGGCACGCTTGACCTGGTACATGGCGGCGTCGGCGCGCTGCAACAGGGTCTCGACGTCCACCCCGTCGTCCGGGTACATGGCGATGCCGATCGAGGCCGATACGCGCAGATCGTGCGCGCCGACGGTATAGGACTGGCCGGTCAGGTCCAGCAGCTTGCGGGCGATGTCGCTGGCCTCGCCGCTGTTGAGGTTACGCATGACGAAGATGAATTCGTCGCCGCCCAGGCGCGCCACCATGTCGCCGTCGCGCAGGCAACTGGTCAGGCGCAGCGCCAGCTCGGACAGCAGGGCATCGCCCACCGTGTGGCCCAGCGAATCGTTGATGTCCTTGAAGTGATCGAGATCGAGCATCATCAGCGCCAGCGGCGTGCGGCTGCTGCGCGCCTGTTCCAGCAGCAGGCGCGCGCGTTCGTGCAATTGCGAACGATTCGGCAATCCGGTCAGCACATCGTAGTGGGCCAGGTAGTGGACCCGCTGGTCGGCCTGTTGGCGCACCGCTTCGCGGTCGAAGTTCTTCAGCGCGAATTCGATATCCAGCGTCATTTCCAGCAGCAGCTCGCGCACCTCCTCGTCGAAGGCGTTGACGGCGCTGGAGTAGGGCGCGAAAAAGCCGATGATCTCGCCGTCGCGGCGCAGCGGAATCGCCGCGGACGAGGCCCAGCCATAGCGCGCGCCGTGGGCGTGCCAGTGCGCTGTCTCCGGCGCATGCTGGTAGTCCTGGCACCAGTGCGGCTCCCCGCTGCGGTAGGACAGGCCGATCGGTCCGCGTCCGGCTGGCGTGTTAACGTCCAGCGAGACTTCCAGTTCATCGAGGTATTCCACGCCGCCGCCAAACGAAGCGGCCACGCTGATGCGGCCATGTTCGCGGTCGATCAGGCCTATCCACGCCATCTGCATGCCGCCGTAGTTCACCACGTCGCGGCAGATGCGTTCAAACAGTTCGGTCTCGTCATGGCTGCGCACAATCGCCTGGTTGCACTGGCTGAGCGCCGAATACAGGCGGCCGACGCGCTGCGCGCGCGCCATCGCCTCGTTGCGTTCCTTGTCGAGCTGGCGCTTGGCGCGCCATACCTGTAGCACCAGCAGCAAGGCGCTGAGCATGAACGTGATACGCGCCATATTGGCGGCCAGCGCCGCGTGCTCCAGCTGCTGGCGCGTGCGGCGGTCGACATCGTCGTTGACTTCCCCGATGGGGCGCATGATGTCGGCCTTGGCGCGATGGTAGGCCGTATCGTGCAGCATGGCGGTGGCGCGCGTTGCATCCCCGGCATCGCGCAGGTCCATGGCGGCGATATCGACGCTGGCCAGCTTGTCGGATTCGTTCTTGGCGGCGGCCAGCAGCGCCAGCTCCTCCGGCTCCAGGTGGGCTTCGCGCAGCAGTTGCATCAATGGCACCGCCACGCCGTTGCCGCGCGGCCGATGGCCGTTCGCCTGCACCAGGTCCCAGTAGACGTTTTGGTAATTATCGGGACGCGGGGCGCGCCCTTCGCGGATGTCGACGATTTCCTGGTGATGCTTGCGGTATTGCGCATCGCCGGTAGCCACGTAGGTGCGCGCCATGCGGCTCAGGTCATCGGAGGACTGGCGCAGTTCCTCGACCAGATTATGCGAGGCATAGCGCAGCTCATTGGCATGATCGATGCGCTTTTCGGTCCATACATAGAACATGAACGCCACCGTCACCAGCAGCAGGGTGCCGGCGCAGACCCACAGGTAGCCGGCAAATTGAGAGGGTGAGGCAGACTTCATGATGTTGTACGACGAGAGCTGAGCTCGACAGTATATAGCAGCGCCGGGGGCGGGGGATGACCATAAAACAACGTGAATTTCACGGGAATCGGCGCGGGGCACTATAATAGCCGCTCGCCTTTGTACCGTCCTGCACCCAACTGGAATTTTTTCTCATTTATGCAATACGTGTCTACCCGCGCCGCTTCGTCGGCCGCCGCCTCGACTTCCCAACAATTTTCCGACATTCTGCTGGGCGGCCTTGCCGCTGACGGCGGCTTGTTCCTGCCGACCGCCTACCCGCAGGTGACCGGTGCGGAGCTGGACGCCTGGCGCCAGCTGTCCTACGCCGACCTGGCGTTCGAGATTCTGAAGAAGTTCGCGACCGATATTCCGGAAGCCGACCTGCGCGCGCTGACCGCCAAGACCTACACCAAGGAAGTGTACAAAAACGTCCGCAAGGGCGAAAAAGCCACCCAGATCACGCCGCTGCGCGTGCTGGAAGAGCGCGACGACGGCGCGAAACTGGTGCTGCAAGCGCTGTCCAACGGCCCGACGCTGGCCTTCAAGGACATGGCCATGCAGCTGCTGGGTAATCTGTTCGAATACGCGCTGGCCAGGCAGAACGCGGAACTGAACATCTTCGGCGCCACCTCCGGCGACACCGGCAGCGCCGCCGAATACGCCATGCGCGGCAAGAAGGGCATCCGCGTCTTCATGCTGTCGCCGCACAAGAAAATGAGCGCCTTCCAGACCGCGCAGATGTTCTCCTTGCAGGATCCGAACATCTTCAACATCGCCATCGAAGGCGTGTTCGATGATGCGCAGGACATGGTCAAGGCCGTGTCCAACGACCTCGAATTCAAGAGCAAGCAGAAGATCGGCACCGTCAATTCGATCAACTGGGCGCGCGTCGTGGCGCAGGTGGTGTACTACTTCCGCGGCTACCTGAGCGCCACCACGTCGAACGACCAGAAAGTGTCGTTCACCGTCCCGTCGGGTAACTTCGGCAACATCTGCGCCGGCCACATCGCCCGCATGATGGGCCTGCCGATCGACAAGCTGGTGGCCGCCACCAACGAAAACGACGTGCTGGATGAATTCTTCCGCACCGGCGTGTACCGCGTGCGCAAGTCGGCCGAGACCTATCACACCAGCAGCCCGTCGATGGACATCTCCAAGGCCTCCAACTTCGAGCGCTTCGTCTACGACCTGGTGGGCCGCGACAGCGACCGCACCCGCGCCCTGTTCCAGAAAGTGGACACCCACGGCGGCTTCGACCTGTCCGGCAAGCCTGGCAGCGATGGCGATGAGTTCAAGCTGGTGGCCAACTACGGCTTCAAGTCGGGCAAGTCGACCCACGACGACCGCGTCAACACCATCCGCGACGTGGCGGACGATTACGGCATCGTGATCGACACCCACACCGCCGACGGCATCAAGGTCGCCAAGGAAAACATGGAGCCCGGCGTGACCATGATCGTGCTGGAAACCGCGCTGGCGGCCAAGTTCAACGAAACCATCCTGGAAGCGCTGGGCGAAGACGCCGAGCGTCCGGAGGGCTTCGAGAACATTGAAGACCTGCCGCAGAAGTTTGTCGTCATGAAGCCGGATGTCGCGGCCATGAAGGCCTACATCGCTGCCAACACGGGCCTGTAATGAGCGAGCCGCGCAAGCCGATGCTGTCGGTCAGCGAAGCGCTGGCCTTCATGCTGGAAGCCGTGCGTCCGGTGGCGGACGCCGAGGTGATTTCAACGCTGGCGGCCAATGGCCGCGTGCTGGCGGCGGCCCAGGTCTCCGGCATGAACGTGCCGGGCGCCGACAACACGCAGATGGACGGCTACGCGGTGCGCGCGGCCGATTGTGTCAGCGGCGGCGCGGTGCTCAAGGTATCGCAACGCATCCCGGCCGGCCACGTCGGCCAGCCTTTGCAGCCAGGGACGGCGGCGCGCATCTTCACCGGCGCCATGATTCCGGAAGGCGCGGATGCGGTGGTCATGCAGGAACAGTGCGAGCTGAATGGCGACGTGGTCACCATCAGGCACGCGCCGAAGTCCGGCGAATGGATACGCCGCGCCGGTGAGGATATCACCGACGGCAGCGTGATCCTGCCGGCCGGCACGCGCCTGCGCAGCCAGGAGCTGGGGCTGGCCGCATCGGTCGGGCTGGCGGAACTGCCGGTCAAGCGCAAGCTGCGCGTGGCCGTGTTCTTCACCGGCGACGAACTGACCATGCCGGGCGAGCCGTTGGCGCCGGGCGCCATCTACAACTCGAACCGCTACACGTTGCGCGCGCTGCTGGAAAACCTCGGGTGCGAGATCAGCGATTTCGGCATCGTGCCGGATACGCTGGACGCCACCCGTTCGGTGCTGCGCGAATCGGCGCAGGGCCATGATCTGATCATCACTTCCGGTGGTGTGTCGGTCGGCGAGGAGGACCACATCAAGCCTGCGGTGGAAGCCGAGGGCAAGCTGAATATGTGGCAGATCGCCGTCAAGCCGGGCAAGCCGCTGGCGTTTGGCCAGGTGGGGCAGGCTTTCTTTGTTGGCCTGCCGGGCAATCCGGTGTCGAGCTTCGTCACCTTCCTGCTGTTTGTGCGGCCGTTCATCCTGCGCCTGCAAGGCGTGCAAGGCCCGGTGGCGCCGCGCGCCTACAGCATGCGCGCCGATTTCAGCTGGCCCAAGGCCGACAAGCGCAATGAATTCCTGCGCGCCCGCATCAACGACAACGGCGGCCTGGAACTGTTCCGCAACCAGAGCTCCGGCGTGCTGACCTCCACCGTCTGGGGCGATGGCGTGATCGACAACCCTCCGGGAACCGTGATCAACGCTGGTGACATGGTTCGGTTTATACCGTTTAACGAATTATTGTACTAATGGCGATTACCGTAAAATTTTTCGCCAGCGTGCGCGAGGCGGTGGGCGCTTCGTCGGAGTCGCTGGCCTTGCCGGCCGGCGTGACCACGGTGGGCGCGCTGCGCGACCATCTGGCTGCGCGCGGCGACAACTGGCGGCAGGCGCTGGGCCATCCGGCGCTGCGCATGGCGTACAATCAGGTGATGTGCGGCGCCGACACCGCGTTGGCCGATGGCGCCGAAGTGGCTTTCTTCCCGCCGGTGACGGGCGGCTGATTTACTTTTTCGCGTGCTTGTCCTGGTAGGCCCTGGCGATATTTTCGCAGGGCGCACAGGCCATCGCATTGCGGAAGCGGCGCCAGGCCACGTAGGTAAAGATGCCCGCCGCGATCAGCGCCCATGCCAGCGCGCTGAGGTAATCTTCCCTGGCGGTCGTGCCCTTGAACCATTCCACCGCGGCCAGGATCGCGAACAGCGGCACGGCCGCTTGCAGGTAGCGTTTAATCCAGAATATCGCGCCCATCGTATCTCCTTGTTTTGTTTATGGACCTCACATGCAGTCTAGTTTGACACCTTTTCGCGTCGCCGTCATCGGCGGCGGCCCCGCCGGTCTGATGGCGGCCGAAACGCTGGCGCAGGGCGGCGTACAGGTGGACCTGTATGACGCCATGGCCTCGGTCGGCCGCAAGTTCCTGCTGGCCGGCCGCAGCGGCATGAACATTACGCATGCCGAGGATTACGAGGACTTCGTCGGCCGCTACGGCGCCGGCGCGCAGCCGCTGCGTCCCATGCTGGACGCCTTCGGCCCGCAGGCGGTGCGCGACTGGGTGCACGGACTGGGGCTGGAGACTTTTGTCGGCACCTCGGGCCGCGTGTTCCCGACCGATATGAAGGCCGCGCCGCTGCTGCGGGCGTGGGTACACCGCTTGCGCGAGAGCGGCGTGCAGTTCCACATGCGCCATCGCTGGCTGGGATGGCAGGAGCAGGGCGGCGCGCTGCGATTCAGCGCGCCCGGCGACGATGGCGCGCCTGTTGAGCGTCTGGCCCACGCCGACGCGCTGATTCTGGCGCTGGGTGGCGCGAGCTGGGCGCGCCTGGGCTCGGACGGCGCGTGGCTGCCGTTGCTGGCCGCGCGTGGCGTCGAGGTGGCGCCGCTGGCGCCGGCCAATTGCGGCTTCGATGTCAACTGGAGCGCGCATTTCAGCGGCCGCCACGCCGGCGAACCCTTGATGACAGTGGCCGTGATCGCGCGCGATGCGCAGGGCGCGGAGATGCGCAAGCAGGGCCAGTTCGTGGTGACGCAGGGCGGCATCGAGGGCAGCCTGATTTACGCGCTGTCGGCCGCGCTGCGCGGCCAGATCGCGGCCGAAGGCCACACCACCATCTGGCTGGACCTGATGCCCGACTGGACGCAAGGGCGTGTGAACGACGAAGTGATGCGCCCGCGCGGTGCGCGCTCCCTGTCCAGCCATCTGCAAAGCCGTCTTGGCATCAAGGGCGTGAAGGCCGGCCTGCTGCGCGAGTGCCTGAGCAAGGAACAATTCAGCGACGAGGCGCGACTGGCACAAGCCATCAAGCGCCTGCCGCTGCGGCTGGAGCGCACGCGTCCCATCGATGAAGCGATCAGCAGCGCCGGCGGCGTGAAGTGGGAAGCTCTGGACGGTACGATGTTGAAACACGCGCCAGGCGTGTTCGTGGCGGGTGAAATGGTCGACTGGGAAGCGCCGACCGGCGGCTACTTGCTGACGGCCTGCTTTGCGGGCGGCGTGGCCGCTGCCCGCGACGTGCTGGCCTGGCTCACTCCCAGGTAACCTCGCCGGAGCCGGTGCGCTGCACATTGCGCTGGTCCGGATTGCCCAGCACGCGGATATCGCCGCTGCCGCGCAGCGTCAGGTCGGCCGACTGCTTGGCGAAGACATGGCTGGTGCCCGAGCCTTTCAGGTTGACGGTCACCTTGTCCGACGCCAGGTGGCGCGCATTCAGATCGCCGGAGCCGGTCAACTCGGCGTTCAACGTCTTGCAGCTGCCGGAGGCGCTGATCTGGCCCGAGCCCACCATCTCCAGCTCCACATTCTCGCTGCTGCCGGCGTTGATGTTCATATTGCCGCTGCCATGCGCGCCGGCGGTCAGCTCGCGATAGCGGCCGACAAAATTCACATTGCCCGAGCCGTGCAGCTGCAATTCCAGACGCTCGCCGTTAAAGCCGGACACCTTGGTATCGCCGCTGCTGTGCACCGTCAGCTCTTCCAGCGACGGCAGCACCAGCTCCACCTGCAAGCGATGGCGCGGATTGAGCAGCATGCCCTTGGTGCCGATGTGCAGGTCGCGGCCATCCTGGATGGTTTCGATATTGGCCAGCGAACGCTGTTCGCCGCGCACCTTGAGCGAGGCGGTCTGGCCTTGCGTCAGTATCAGGTCGATCGGGCCATTCAGCTCCACCACCGTGGCCATGGCGTCGATCTTGCGGCTCTCCGTCCCGAGCGAGCGGCCGGCCACGCTGGTCGGGCTGCTGCTGCCGTAAGCCTTCAGCATGCTGTAGGTGACGCCGATCAGCACAAACGCCAGCACCAGCAGGCCTGCTCCAATTTTCATCAATGCGCGCATCATGGTTTCCTCAACGTCCGCGCAGCAGCGAGGCATTCATCGCCGCATAACGCTTCAAGCCTATCACGGTGTAGCGGGTCAGCACGATGCTGATCAGGCACAGGCCGATGCCGCCCAAAATCAGCCCGAGGCCGATCAGCGATTGCGTGGTGCGCGCGCCGCTGTCGAAATCGGTGGTGATGTGGACATCGCCGGCCGCCACGGCCTCGGCACGGTTCAGCAGCTTGCCGCTGCGGCTCAGGCCTTCGTCATCGGATGGCGGCGATTCGACATCGTCCTTGTTGACCTGCACGCCCATGCTGTTGATCGAGACGCGCCAGCCCTGGGCATCCTCTTCCTCTTCACGGGTGTCGAAATGGGTGTTGGTGAACTCCATCAGGTGGTGCAGCGGGCCTTCCAGCGCCAGTTCGTTCTGGCCCGACAGGCCGCTGGCGGTCAGCGCCACGCCGCCGATGTAGAAGGCAAAAGCCGAGATGTAGACCGCGCCCAGCAGGCTGGCGTAGACCATGGCCGGAATCACCATGAACAGGTTGAACACCGCCAGCCCGATCAGGGACACCAGCATGCGCGCCAGATTGACCGGGGTTTTCTTCTGCTCGAAGGCGCTCAGGTGGGCGTTGGCGCGCAGCGTCATGGCGACCTTGCGCGGCTCGTCGAGCTCCTTGTAGACCTCGGCGTCGCTCTGGCCCGCCACCAGGCCGTCGATGTAGCGCTGTTCGTAGTAGGCCAGGGTCTTGGCCACCGTTTCCGGTGGCAGACCCTGCATGGCCTGCTTGAGCGCGTCGAGGTATTCCTGCTTAGTCATGATATCAAATCCACAATGTTGCGTGCTTTTTGCCGATGGTGCAACTGTACGCAGCTCGCCGTCCAGACGCCACCGGCATGTGACAGGATGCGCAAAACGCGGAACAGGCGACCAAATTCGGCTACTGGACGGCGTCTCCTTGCAGCAAGCGGGCGGCGGCCACGCCGCTGCGGACCGCCGATTCCAGCGTGGCCGGGTAGTCGCCGGCGGTGTAGTCGCCGGCCAGCGCCAGTCCCGGCAGGCCGGTGGCGTTGGCCGGGCGCGCCAGGCCGGGCGCGCTGGCGTAGGTGGCGCGTTTCTCGGTGATAACCTTGAACCAGGCCGGACGGCCCAGTTCCGGGCGCTGGAATGCCACCGCCAGCTGGACCGCCACCGCTTCGGCCAGCAATTCCTGCGGCTGGGCGGCGGCCGGACCGGAGGCGCTGATCACCACCGCCAGCAGACCGGCCTGGCTGGCGTCCAGCTGGCCGCGGTCGAACACGAACTGGCCGTACTGGTGGCTGTCCAAGTCGTCCAGCAGGGCGTGGAATGGCAGTTCCAGCCGGGTGGCGGCGTCGTATTGCAGGTAGACGGTGGTGATGGCTTCCGGCTCGAAGGCGGTCAGCTGGCCGCACAGGGCGGAGGTGTCGGCATCCGGGATGTCGTGCAGCAGGGCGGCGGCCTGGCTGGCGCCGGTGGCCAGCACCACACCGCTGAAATACGTGCTCCAGGTGCCGCCGACCGCCGCGCCGCTGATGTCCAGCTGCCACAGGCGGCCTTCGATCGAGCGCAGGCCGTTGACCTTGGCGCCGCTGCGCACCGTGCCGCCGTGTTCCGTCACGTAGCGGGCGGCGGCTTCGGGGAACAGGGCGCTCAGGTCGACGCGCGGCAGCAGCATGTCGGAGGCGCGGCGCCTGGCGCCCAGGCTGTCGCGCAGCACGTTGAGGAAGATCCGGGCCGAGGCGCGCTCTGGCGGCGTGTTCAGCGCGGCCAGGCATAGCGGGCGCCACATCAGCTGGATCAGGCGCGGCGTCTGGTCGAAGCGCTCCAGCAGCTCGCTGACGCTGCAATCGGTGTTGAGTTGCCAGCCCATCCAGCGCGCGGTGGTCGAGAAGCGCGCCAGGCTGAGCTTGTCTTCGCGCCGCAATCCCTTGGCGCGCAGCAGGGCGGCGGCCAGATGCAGGGGCGCCGGCAGCGGCAGCGCGGGCGCCGCGAAGTCCATGCCGCCGGTGTTGGGCGGATAGCGCATTTGCAGCGGCAGCGTCAGCAGGGCTTGCTGGTGATCGATGCCGGCCAGCTTGATCAGGCGCAGGGTTTCGCTGTAGGCGCCCAGCAGGATGTGCTGGCCGTTGTCGAGCTGCTTGCGGTCGGTGTCGACGCGGCGGGCGCGGCCACCCAGGGTGCGGGCCGCTTCCAGCAGGGTGACTTTGTAGCCGGCGCGCGCCAGCTCGACGGCGGCCGCGCACCCGGCCCAGCCGGCGCCGACGACGGCGATCGAGCGCGCCACCAGGCCGGTATCCGCCTGGCCGCGCTTGTCGGCCGGGGTGCCGGCGATGTGCGGGTCAGCCACGGATGTAGGTCTTCCAGGCCAGCCAGAGTTTCCGGATCGGCGTCAGCGAGATGCGATGTTCCAGCACGTGGTAACCATCGGCTTCCACTTCGGTCAGCAGGGTGCGGTAGATGGCGGCCATCATCAGACCGGGGCGCTGGGCGCGCCGGTCTTCTTTCGGCAGCAGGGCGAAGGCCTCGTCATAGGCCTGTTGCGCGCGGGCGATCTGGAACGCCATCAGCTTTTCGAACTTGTCGCTGTGTTTGGCGTTCAGGATCTCGGCGGCGGTGACGTTGAACTGTTGCAGCTCGTTGATCGGCAGGTAGATACGGCCTTTGCGCGCATCTTCGCCGACGTCGCGGATGATGTTGGTCAGCTGGAAGGCGTGGCCCAGCTTTTCCGCGAATTGCAGGGTTTGCGGGTTGGTCACGCCAAAGATGCTGGCCGACAGGATGCCGACCACGCTGGCCACATGCCAGCAGTATTTGCTCAGCGCCGCGTAATCGAGGTAGCGGGTCTGGTTGAGGTCCATCTCCATGCCGTCGATGATGGCTTGCAGATGTTCCTCTTTCAGGTTGTAGGGCTGGAGGTGCGGTTGCAGCGCCAGTGTGACCGGGTGGGTCTGCTGGCCGGCGTACATGTTGCTGATTTCCTTGCGCCACCAGGCCAGCTTGATGCGGGCGATGGATTCATCGGTGCACTCGTCGACGGTGTCGTCCACTTCGCGGCAGAACGCGTACAGGGCGGTGATGGCGCGGCGACGCTCCGGCGGCAGGAACAGGAAGCTGTAGTAAAAACTGGAGCCGCTTTGTGCGGTCTTTTGCTGGCAGTAGTCGTCGGGAGACATGAATAAAAAAGCAAGGACTGTTCGAAGCCGCTATTCTATAGGAATGAGTTGACTAAATGGCGGAGGTGTTCGTGATTTGTATTCGGGAAATCGATCATATTGTGCTGCGGGTGACGGATCTGGCGCGCATGCTGGACTTTTACTGCGGCGCGCTGGGCTGTCCGATCGAGAAGCGGCAGGACGAGATCGGGCTGGTGCAGCTGCGCGCCGGCAGTTCGCTGATCGACCTGGTGCCGCTGGATGGCAAGCTGGGCCGCATGGGCGGCGCGGCGCCTGGCGCGGAGGGGCGTAACATGGATCATTTCTGCCTGCGGGTGGAACCTTTCGATGCGGACGCCATCCGGGCGCATCTGGCGACGCATGGCGTGGAAGCGGGGGCGGTGGAGTCGCGCTACGGGGCGGAAGGCGAGGGGCCGTCAATCTATGTGACTGATCCGGAAGGCAATGTGGTGGAGCTAAAAGGACCGCCTGATGCAACGTAGCGTGATTTAAGGATACAATGTGTTACCTTTTCGGGAGAACGCATACGTATGAAGTCGCAGATTGTTGCAGCCTTGACCATTATTCCAGTGCTCGCTGGATGTGAGGGCTCGTCTGCGGAAGATACGGCGCCCATGAAAACGGCCACGTATTACACCCAGCATCTGGATGAGGCCAAGGCGGTCGCCAGCCGTTGCAAGCTGCTCGACGAGCAGAAGCAGCGCACCCTGAATACCGGCGAGTATCAGGAATGGCAGATTTCCAACGAGGGCGTGAATTGTCAGACGGCGCTGTCGGTGTCGGAAGCGGCCTCGCTGCGCGAGTTCGTGCTGAAACAATCCAAGCCACAAGCTCCGGCCGCCGCGCCGAAAGCCGCGCCCCCGTCCTCCTCGGTGCCGACGCCGCAAGAGCGCGAGCAGAAAATCATTTCCGCCCAGACGCTCGCTCCTGTTTGAGGGCTTTGACGTCGGCGCTGATTTCATTTAGCCGGGCCTCATGCGCCGCGAGCATCTCATCGAGTTTCCGGATCGTTTCGTCCAGCTTTTGATTGGTTTGATCGACCCTCTGAATGGTTTGGTCGAGCCGCTGATTGGTTTGGTCCAGCCTCTGATTGACTTCGCTCCGCCATTGCCCCGCGTCCTTGCCCGACTCGAACGAGGCGGTCATATTATTGAGCAGCGTCGCATTGAAGCCCGCCACGCCGAATACGACTGCGAGGCCGGTGCTGACGATGGTGAGAATGATGGTTTTCTTCAAATCCGCCATGTCCGCTTTGATCTGACGTAATTCGAGGTCAAAGTTGTCCATGCGCGCAATCAGCACGTCCAATTTGCCTATCAGGGCCGCAAAACTGGTATCGGTGCGGGCTTCGCTCGCCACGATTTTTGCGTCCACCTCTTCTCGGGTCATGTCTTCAGCCATCTTGCGAGTATATGACTCGCATCTGCGGCGTCAATTAAGGGAAATCAAGCGGCGCGGAGTGCGGTTCGCAGGTGTTTTTTCATGCGCACGGCCGACCAGAAAATGCCCAGCCAGTCGCGCTTGCTCAGCTTGGGGCGATGCAGGAACACGTCGTACTCTGCCGCCTCGATGGCGTCCAGGATGCGCAGGCCGCCTTGCACCACCATGCGCAACTCGAAGCCGATGCGGCCCGGCAGGCGCAAGGCCAGCGGCGCGCCGCTCAGCATCAGCTTGCGCGCGCGATCCACTTCAAACCGCATCAGCGAACGCCAGCGCGGCCGCGCGCTCGCGTGATCCAGCGCCGCCGGCGAAATCGCGTAGCGGTTCAGATCTTCCAGCGGAATGTAGATACGCTCCTTGTGCAGGTCGATCGCCACGTCTTGCAGGAAATTGATCAACTGGAGCGCCGTGCAGATGGCGTCCGAGTCGCGCACGTTCTGTTCGTCTGCTGCGCCGTACAGGTGCAGCATCATGAAGCCGACCGGGTTGGCCGAGCGGGCGCAGTAGTCCAGCAACGCGTCAAAGGTCTGGTAGCGCGATACCACCACGTCTTGCTTGAAGGCCGACAGCAGCTCATACAGCGGCTTGAGCGGCATCTGGTACTCCCGCACCACCTGCGCCAGCCGCTCGAACATGGGCTGGTGATCGGTCGCGCCTTGCTCGATGCGCGCCAGCGCCGCCTCGTAAGCATTCAGCGCCGCCAGCCGCTCTTCCGGCCCGGCATCGCCCTCGTCAGCCAGGTCGTCGGCGCTGCGGGCGAAGGCGTAAATGGCCTCCACCGCCGGACGCAGGCGTTTGGGCAGCAAAATCGAGGCGACAGGGAAGTTTTCGTAGTGATCGACCGGCATAAACGGGAAGGCGGCAGTTGCCGGGCATGATTTGGTTTCCAGCGCGTAATGGTAGTGCTATCTTGAAATGAGAGCAAGTATTCGTGCTTGAAATTAATGACGCTCAGGTCATTTGCAAAGAGCATTGTTCAGCTTATAATGAATAAATAACCTTTCAGTCATTAAAAGGAAGCTGTCGTGACTACTCTCAAAAATGTGCTGGTCGCCGCCTCGGCGCTGGTCCTGCTGGGCGCCTGTTCCAAACCGGCGGAGAAAACCGAAGATATCCGCCCGGTGCGCGCCATTTCGCTGGTCAGCAGCGACGTGGATGTCAATGCCGAGTTTTCCGGCGAAGTGAAGGCGCGGGTGGAATCCCGTTTGGGCTTCCGGGTCGGCGGCAAGATTGTCAGCCGCAAGGTGGACGTCGGCACGCTGGTCAGGAAGGGCCAGGTGCTGATGCAGCTTGATCCGCAAGACCTGCAACTGTCGCAGGCCCAGGCGCTGGCCAACCTGCGCGCCGCCGAAACCAACCGCGACCTGGCCAAGGCCGAGCTCCAGCGCTATCAGGAACTGCGCAGCAAGAGCTTCGTCAGCCAGGCGGTGCTGGATGCCAAGGAGTCGACCTACAAATCGGCGCAGGCCAATGTCGACGCCTCGCAGGCGGCCTGGCGCGGCCAGTCCAATCAGGCCGGCTACGCCGCACTGCTGTCGGACGTGGACGGCGTGGTGACGGCGGTGAATGCCGAAATCGGCCAGGTGGTGGCGGCCGGCACGCCGGTGGTCAATGTCGCCAAGTCGGGCGAGAAGGAGATCGTGATCGGCATTCCGGAAGACAAGGTCGAGACCCTGCGCCGCGTGCCGGATGTGCAAGTGCGCCTGTGGGCCGATCCGAAGAACGCCGTGCCCGGCAAGATCCGTGAAATTTCGCCGGTGGCCGACCCGTCCACCCGCACCTACACGGTCAAGGTGTCGATTCCCGATTCGCTGGCCGAGGCCAAGCTGGGGATGACGGCGGTGGTGCAGTTCGCTTCCAAGACGCCGGTGCCGCAGATCAAGGTGCCGCTGACCGCGTTGTTCTATGAAAAATCCGCCACCTCGGTGTGGGTGGTGGAAAACGGCGCCGTCAAGCTGGTGCCGGTGACCATCGGCGGCGTGGCCGGCAACGATATCGTGCTGTCCAGCGGCGTGAAGCCGGGCCAGACCGTGGTGACGGCCGGCGTCAACCTGCTGAAGCCGGGTCAGAAGGTCAAGATCCTGGGTAACGACTTGCCGAAGGCCGCCAAATGAAGGAAGGATTCAACCTCTCTCGCTGGGCGCTGGAGCATATCCCGCTGACCCGTTACCTGATCGCGGTGCTGCTGATCGGCGGCGCGCTCAGCTATTCCAACCTCGGCCAGGATGAAGATCCGCCGTTCACTTTCCGCGCCATGGTGGTGCGGGCCAACTGGCCGGGCGCGACCTCGCTGCAAATGGCCGAGCAGGTTACCGACAAGCTGGAGAAGAAGCTCCAGGAAACGCCGGACATCGACGAAATCTCCAGTTATTCCAAGCCGGGCGAGACCACCATCATCCTCAAGCTGCGCGAATCGGCGCCGCCCAAGGAAGTGGCGCAGTCCTGGTATCAGGTACGCAAGAAGATCGGCGATATCCGCGGCACGCTGCCGTCCGGCGTGCAGGGGCCGTTCTTCAACGACGAGTTCGGCGATACCTACGGCTCCATCTTTGCCCTGTCCGGCGACGGCTTCACCTATGCCGAGATGAAGGATTACGCCGATTTCGTGCGCCAGCAATTGCTGGCCGTGCCGCTGGTGTCCAAGGTCGAGCTGTTTGGCGTGCAGGACGAGAAGATCAATATCGAGTTCTCGCACAAGAAATTCGCCCAACTGGGCATTCCGTTCGAGGCCATCGTCAACCAGATCGCCACCCAGAACACGGTGGAGGCCACCGGCGTGCTGGTGACGCCGACCGATAACCTGCAAGTGCGGGTGACCGGCGCGCTGAAAACGGTGAAAGACCTTGAAGACCTGGAGCTGCGCGCCAACGGCACCACTTTCCGCCTGGGCGACTTCGCCACCATCAAGCGCGAGTATCAAGACCCGCCGGGCAACAAGATGCGTTTCAACGGCAAGGAAGTGATCGGCCTTGGCGTGTCGATGGAGAAGGGCGGCAACATCATCCAGCTTGGCAAGCACATGGAGAAAACCGTGCGCGAGATGAAGGCCAAGCTGCCGGTCGGCATCGAGCTGGAGCGTGTGTCCGACCAGCCGGAGGCGGTGAAAGCCTCGGTGGGCGAGTTCGTCCACACGCTGATCGAGGCGGTGCTGATTGTGCTGGCCGTGAGCTTCGTCGCGCTGGGCCTGCACAGCAAGCCCAAGCTGCGGCTGGACGTGCGTCCCGGCCTGGTGGTGGCGCTGAGTATTCCGCTGGTGCTGTCGGTGACCTTCCTGTTCATGCGCATGCTGGACATCGACCTGCACAAGATTTCGTTGGGCGCACTGATCATCGCGCTGGGCCTGCTGGTGGACGACGCCATCATCGCGGTGGAAATGATGGTGCGCAAAATGGAAGAGGGCATGTCGCGCTTCGACGCCGCCACCTTCGCCTACAAATCGACCGCCATCCCGATGCTGACCGGCACCCTGATCACGGTGGCGGGCTTCCTGCCGATCGGCCTGGCCAAGTCGGCGGCGGGCGAGTACACCTTCTCGCTGTTCTCGGTGAACGCGCTGGCGCTGGTGATTTCGTGGGTGGTGGCAGTGACCTTCACGCCTTACCTTGGTTACGTGCTGCTCAAGGTGAAGCCGCACGCGGACGGCGGCAGCGAACACGATCTGTTCGACACGCCGGGCTTCCGCAAGTTCCGCGCGCTGGTCAACTGGTGCGTGGAGTACCGCTGGATTACGATCGGCGCCACGCTGGCCGTGTTCGCGCTGGGCGTGTATGGTTTCAAGTTCATCGAGAAGCAGTTCTTCCCGGACTCCAGTCGCCCCGAGCTGATGGTGGAGATGTGGACGCCGGAAGGCACCACCTTCGCCGCCAACGAGGCGCAGGTGAAGAAGTTTGAGGCCTTCATCCGCAAGCAGGACGGCGTGGTCAGCGTGACCAGTTATGTGGGCACCGGTTCGCCGCGTTTCTACCTGCCGTTGGACCAGATTTTCCCGCAGACGAACGTGTCGCAAATCGTGGTGCTGCCGAAGGATCTGCACGCCCGCGCCGCGCTGCGCGAGAAGATCGTGAACGTCTTCAAGCATGACTTCCCGGAGGTGCGCGGCCGCGTCAAGCTGCTGCCGAACGGGCCGCCGGTGCCGTATCCGGTGCAGTTCCGCGTCACCGGCACGGAGGTGGACAAGGTGCGCGCGATTGCCGATCAGGTGAAGGACATCATGCGCGCCAATCCGAACACCATCGGCGTCAACGACAACTGGAATGAGTCGATCAAGGTGCTGCGCCTCGATCTGGACCAGGACAAGATGCGCGCGCTGGGCGTGACTTCGCAAACGGTGATGCGCGCGGCCAACACTATCCTGTCCGGCACGGCCATCGGCCAGTTCCGCGAAGGCATCAAGCTGATCGACATCCAGATCCGCCAGCCTATCGAGGAGCGCAACACCATCGCCGTGCTGAACGACACCAATATCCCGACCGCCAGTGGCAAGTCGGTGCCGATCAGCCAACTGGCGCGCGCGCACTTCGTGTGGGAGCCGGGCGTGGTGTGGCGGGAAGGGCGCGACTGGGCGATCACCGTGCAGTCGGACGTGGCCGACAACATCCAGGGCCCGACCGTGTCCGGCCAGATCGAGCCGCAACTGAAGGCGCTGCGCGATGCGCTGCCGGCTGGCTACGCCATCACGGTGAAAGGCGCGGCCTCGGACAGTGGCGCGGCGGAAGCCTCGATCGCGGCCAACCTGCCGCTGGCGATCTTCCTGATCTTCACGCTGCTGATGCTGCAACTGCACAGTTTCTCGCGTTCGCTGCTGGTATTCCTGACCGGTCCGCTGGGCGTGGCGGGGGCGGCGATGGCGCTGCTGGTGCTGGGACGTCCGCTGGGCTTCGTCGCCAACCTGGGCATCATCGCGCTGTTCGGCATGATCATCCGTAACTCGGTGATCCTGGTCGACCAGATCGAGCAGGACATCAAAGCGGGCCATGATGCCTGGACCGCCATCGTCGAATCCGCGGTACGCCGCTGCCGTCCGATCATCCTGACGGCCGCCGCCGCCGCGCTGGCGATGATCCCCTTGTCGCGCTCCGTGTTCTGGGGCCCGATGGCGGTGGCCATCATGGGCGGCCTGATACTGGCGACGGCGTTGACTTTGCTGTTCTTGCCGGCGCTGTATGCGGCTTGGTTCAGGGTGAAGCGGCCTGGCTGACGCGAGAAAGGCGCCGCTGCCTTCGGCTGCTCGAAGGGCTGGTTTGAGCGAGATCAATGCTCCTGAAAATGGCGTTTTTAGCCCTGAAAACGATAAAAAAACGCGGAATGTTGGCGACATAGTAAAAATCGTCACCATTCCGCGAAAAAACCGTTAGAATGCCGTGTTGAAGTTGAAAGCTCCCGCTATGAGGCGGGAAGAGGGCGACCCTTTTTCACTTACAGGTCGCCCTTTGCTTTTGTGCAAACAAGCCGCGAGGATGGCGAAATTGGTAGACGCACCAGGTTTAGGTCCTGACGCCAGCAATGGTGTGGGGGTTCGAGTCCCCCTCCTCGCACCAACTGTATTTTTTATTTTTTGGACGATTTTTTAACATGGCAACTGCAGTCGAAACCTTGGGCAAACTCGAACGTCGTATCACGATCTCCTTCCCGCTGACCGAAGTCCGCGCTGAAGTTGAGAAGCGCCTGAAAGTGCAAGCCAAAACGGCTAAGGCACCAGGCTTCCGTCCGGGCAAAGTTCCTCTGAAAATGGTCGCAGCACAATACGGTTATCAAATCGAAACCGAAGTGCTGAATGATAAAGTTGGCCGCGCTTTCAACGACGCCGCAAACGAAAACCAGCTGCGCGTAGCTGGCTACCCGAACATCGAACCGAAGCAAGAATCGCCTGCCGGCGTGCTGACCTTCGACGCGACCTTCGAAGTCTATCCGGAAGTCGAAATCGGCGACCTGACCACCGTGGAAATCGAAACCGTCAAAGCCGAAGTCAGCGACGCTGAAATCGACAAGACCATCGAAATCCTGCGCAAGCAGCGCGTGCACTTCCACACCAAGGGCGAAGCCGGTGAACACGGCGACGGCGGCGAAGCCATCGCCGCCAACGGCGACCGCGTGACCGTGGACTTCGTCGGCTCGATCGACGGCGTGGAATTCCCAGGCGGTAAAGCCGAAGACTACCCGTTCGTGCTGGGCGAAGGCCGCATGCTGCCAGAATTCGAAGCCGCCACCGTCGGCCTGAAAGTGGGCGAGTCCAAGACCTTCCCGCTGGCCTTCCCGGAGGACTACCATGGCAAGGACGTGGCCGGCAAAACCGCCTCGTTCACCATCACCCTGAAAAAGCTGGAATGGGCGCACCTGCCGGAAGTGGACGCCGAGTTCGCCAAATCGCTGGGCGTGGCCGATGGCGACGTTGCCAAAATGCGCGAAGACATCAAAGTCAACCTGGAGCGTGAAGTCGCCGGCCGCGTGAAGGCACGCAACAAAGAAGCCGTGATGGAAACCCTGGTGAAAACCGCCACCCTGGAAGTGCCGAAATCGCTGATCGCCCAGGACACCGAGCGTCTGGCCGAAATGACCCGCCAGGACATGGCGCAGCGCGGCATGAACGTCAAGGACGTGCCGTTCCCACCAGAACTGTTCGCGGAAAAAGCCGAGCGTCGCGTACGCCTGGGCCTGATCCTGTCGCAGCTGGTTGGCGAGAACAACCTGCAAGCCCAGCCTGAGCAAGTCAAAGCCCAGATCGAAGACTTCGCACAAAGCTACGAAGACCCGCGCGAAGTGCTGAAGTACTACTACAGCGATCGTCGTCGCCTGGCCGAAGTCGAAGCCCTTGTATTGGAAGAAAACGTCGTCAACTACGTCCTGGGCCTGTCGAAGACTTCGTCCAAGGTAATCGCCTTTGACGAACTGATGGGAAGCAACGCACAAGCGTAATTCAGTTTGGGCCGGATGATGTAAGATAAACCTTCCGGCCCCTAAAGCTGCTTCACAAGGAAATAGAATGACTGGTATGAACCGAAATCCGGCGTTGGACACCGAAATGCTCGGCCTGGTGCCGATGGTGGTGGAACAAAGCGGTCGCGGCGAGCGCTCTTACGACATCTACTCGCGCCTGCTCAAGGAACGTATTATCTTCATGGTCGGTCCGGTCAACGACCAGATGGCCAATCTGGTGGTCGCCCAGCTGCTGTTCTTGGAAAGCGAAAATCCAGACAAGGACATCTCGCTGTACATCAACTCCCCAGGCGGCTCAGTGTCGGCCGGTCTGGCGATCTACGACACCATGCAGTTCATCAAGCCTGACGTGTCGACCCTGTGCACCGGCATCGCCGCCTCGATGGGCGCGTTCCTGCTGGCTGCCGGCGCCAAGGGCAAGCGCTTCTCGCTGCCGAACTCGCGCATCATGATTCACCAGCCTTCCGGCGGCTCGCAGGGCATGGCCTCGGACATCGAGATCCAGGCCAAGGAAATCCTGTACCTGCGTCACCGCCTGAACTCGATCATGGCGGAGCGCAGCGGCCAAACCGTTGAACAGATCGCCAAAGACACCGATCGTGACCGTTTCATGTCGGCGGAAGAAGCGGTAGAGTACGGTTTGATCGACAAAATGTTGACCAACCGGGCTTGATGCATCCTTTGCAGCATTGCTAGAAAAAACGCTCGGGCGATTAATCGTTCGGGCGTTTCGTTTTTATTTCGGGTAGCATGTGCATGTAGGCCGAGTTTCCCGGCCGCATTGCACTGTATCACTTGCTTCCTGTAACCAAAGAAAACTGCCCATGTCAGACAAAAAATCCTCCAGCGGCGAAAAACTTCTGTACTGCTCGTTCTGCGGCAAAAGCCAGCACGAGGTGAAGAAACTCATCGCCGGTCCGTCCGTGTTCATCTGCGACGAGTGCATCGACCTGTGCAATGACATCATCCGCGATGAAACCTCGGCCATCGAGTCGGTCACGGGCGCCAAGTCGGACCTGCCGACGCCGCAAGAAATCAAGGACTTGCTGGACCAGTACGTGATCGGCCAGCAAACCGCCAAGCGCATCCTGTCGGTGGCGGTGTACAACCATTACAAGCGCCTCAAGCACCTGGGCAAGAAGGACGACGTCGAACTGGCCAAGTCCAATATCCTGCTGGTCGGCCCTACCGGCTCCGGCAAGACCCTGCTGGCCCAGACCCTGGCGCGCATGCTGAACGTGCCGTTCGTGATCGCCGACGCCACCACCCTGACCGAAGCCGGCTACGTGGGCGAGGACGTCGAGAACATCATTCAGAAGCTGTTGCAAAGCTGCAACTACGATGTCGACAAGGCACAACGCGGCATCGTCTACATCGATGAGATCGACAAGATCTCGCGCAAGTCGGACAACCCGTCCATCACCCGCGACGTGTCGGGCGAGGGCGTGCAGCAGGCGTTGCTGAAGCTGATCGAAGGCACCATGGCCTCGGTGCCGCCACAAGGCGGCCGCAAGCATCCTAACCAGGACTTCGTGCAGATCGACACCACCAACATCATGTTCATCTGTGGTGGCGCGTTTGACGGCCTGGCCAAGGTGATCGAGAACCGTTCGGAGAAATCCGGCATCGGTTTCGGCGCCTCGGTGAAGAGCAAGTCCGAGCGCAACGTCAGCGAGGTGCTGATGGAAGCGGAGCCGGAAGATCTGATCAAGTTCGGCCTGATCCCTGAGCTGGTGGGCCGTCTGCCGGTGGTGGCCACGCTGTCGGAGCTGACCGAGGAAGCCCTGATCCAGATCCTGGTCGAGCCGAAGAACGCCCTGATCAAGCAGTACTCCAAGCTGCTGGAGATGGAAGGCGCGGAACTGGAAATCCGCCCGGCGGCATTGCACGCGATCGCCAAGAAAGCGCTGGCGCGCAAGACCGGCGCCCGCGGCCTGCGTTCCATCCTGGAGCACGCGCTGCTCGATACCATGTATGAATTGCCGAATGAAACCAATGTCACCAAAGTGGTTATTGATGAGAATACCATCACCAGTGGCGCCAAACCTTTGTTGATTTATCAGGAGCAGGCCAAAGCCTCCGGTGAGAATTAAATAACTTGTGCACACTTGCCCCGCTCAGCAGCAAAATTCATTTCGCATCCGTGGGGCAAGGCGGTACAATCAAAACCAATAAAAGAATTCAGGCTTCATTCGGAAAGCCACACGTGACCCCGGTCGCGCGTGGCTTTTTTATTTAGCCCGGCTTTTAGAGTGGACTGCTTCTTTGGAAAACATTCTTTAATATGAGGAATTATTTCTTGCAGGTCGGTCTTGTGATTTGGCAAAACAGCGCCCACATCATAATCACGCTTTCACATAAGGTACGCCATGACAACTTCCAAATTAACTGAGCAAACTCAACTGCCGTTATTGCCGCTGCGGGACGTCGTCGTATTTCCGCATATGGTGATACCGCTGTTCGTAGGGCGCCCAAAATCGATCAAGGCGCTGGAAGCCGCTATGGAGCAGGGCAAGAGCATCATGCTTGCCGCGCAAAAAGCCGCTGCCAAGGACGAACCTTCTGCTTCCGATATCTATGAGATCGGCTGCGTGGCCAATATTCTGCAAATGCTGAAACTGCCGGACGGCACCGTGAAGGTGCTGGTCGAAGGCGCTCAGCGCGCGCGCATCAATAAAATCACCGATACGCCGACGCACTTCGTGGCCGATCTGACGCCGCTCGAATCCGAGCTGGGCGACGATTCGGAAATCGAAGCCATGCGCCGCGCCATCGTTCAGCAGTTCGACCAGTACGTTAAGCTGAACAAAAAGATTCCACCGGAGATCCTGGCTTCGCTGTCGGGCATCGACGATGCGGGCCGTCTGGCCGACACGGTGGCGGCGCACCTGCCGCTCAAGCTGGAACAGAAACAGGTCATCCTGGAGATCTTCTCGGTCGCCAAGCGCTTGGAGCACCTGCTGGGCCAGCTCGAAGGCGAGCTCGACATCCTGCAAGTGGAGAAGCGCATCCGTGGCCGTGTCAAGCGCCAGATGGAGAAGTCGCAGCGCGAGTACTACCTGAACGAACAGGTCAAGGCCATCCAGAAGGAACTGGGCGAGGGCGAAGACGGCGCCGACCTGGACGAGCTGGAGAAAAAGGTCGCCATGGCCAAGATGCCGAAAGAGGCGCTGGACAAGGCAACCGCCGAGCTGAAAAAACTGAAGCTGATGTCGCCGATGTCGGCCGAAGCCACCGTGGTGCGCAATTACATCGACACCCTGGTCAGCCTGCCATGGAAGAAAAAATCCAAGGTCAACAACGACCTGTCCAACGCTGAAAAAGTGCTGGAAGGCGACCACTATGGCCTGGAAAAAGTCAAAGAGCGCATCCTGGAATACCTCGCGGTGCAACAGCGCGTCGACAAGCTGAAGGCGCCTATCCTGTGCTTCGTCGGTCCTCCGGGCGTGGGTAAAACCTCGCTGGGCCAGTCGATCGCCCGCGCCACCAACCGCAAGTTCGTGCGCATGGCGCTGGGTGGCGTGCGCGACGAGGCCGAGATTCGCGGCCACCGCCGTACCTATATCGGCTCGATGCCGGGCAAGGTGCTGCAATCGCTGGCCAAGGTCGGCGTGCGCAACCCGCTGTTCCTGCTCGACGAGATCGACAAGATGGGCGCGGACTTCCGCGGCGATCCATCGTCGGCCTTGCTGGAGGTGCTGGACCCTGAACAGAACCACACCTTCTCCGACCACTACATCGAGGTCGACTTCGACCTGTCGGATGTGATGTTCGTGGCGACCTCGAACTCGTACAACATCCCGCCGGCGCTGCTGGACCGGATGGAAGTGATCCGCCTGTCGGGTTACACCGAGGACGAGAAGACCAGCATCGCCCAGCGCTACCTGCTGCCGAAGCAGATCAAGAACAACGGCCTGAAAGAGGACGAGATCTCGGTCAGCGAAGCGACCGTGCGCGACATCGTGCGTTACTACACCCGCGAAGCCGGTGTGCGTTCGCTGGAACGCGAAGTGTCGAAAATCTGCCGCAAGGTAGTGAAGATGCTGCTGTTGAAGAAGTCGGACAAGAAAGTGACCGTCACGCCGAAAAACCTGGACAAGTTCCTGGGCGTGCGCCGCTACGACTTCGGCGTGGCCGAGAAGGAAAACCAGATCGGCCAGGTGGTCGGCTTGGCGTGGACCGAGGTGGGCGGCGATCTGCTGACCATCGAGGCGGTGCAGATGCCGGGCAAGGGCGGCGTGATCCGCACCGGCACCCTGGGCGACGTGATGAAAGAGTCGATCGAGGCAGCCCGCACCGTGGTGCGTAGCCGCGCGCAGCGACTCGGCATCAAGAACGAAGTGTTTGAGAAGAGCGACATCCACATTCACGTGCCGGAAGGCGCGACGCCGAAGGACGGCCCGTCCGCCGGCGCCGCCATGACGGTGGCGATGGTGTCGGTGTTCACCGGCATCCCGGTGCGCGCCGATGTGGCGATGACCGGCGAGATCACGCTGCGCGGCGAAGTGCTGCCGATCGGCGGCTTGAAGGAAAAACTGCTGGCGGCCCAGCGCGGTGGCATCAAGACCGTGCTGATCCCTGAGCAGAACGTCAAGGATCTGGCCGACATTCCGGACAATGTCAAAAACAAGCTGGAAATCGTGCCAGTGCGTTGGATCGACAAAGTGCTGGAAATCGCGCTGGAACGCCAGCCGGAAGCGCTGACGGAAACCGCCCCGGTGGAAGCCGTGGCGGCCGCGGCGACCAAGGCCGATGGCCAGGGTGACGTAGTAAAACACTAAGTTTTTATCTGTAATAACTTTAAAACAGGCGCTTATATAGCGCCTGTTTTGTTATTTTTACTTATTTTTCTATTGTGCAGCCTTGACACCAAGGTGGGCTGGCTTGTTTAATACGGCCTGAAATTTTTCTGTTTCCGTGTTTTAAGCGGAAACAACGATATAACCTTTGTGACGGGGAATTGCTTTGAATAAGACTGAATTGATCGACCATATCGCCACCACCGCTGATATTTCGAAAGCGGCTGCTGCTCGCGCGCTGGACGCTGTCATCGACGGCGTGACCACCAGCTTGCAGAAAAACGACAGCGTCACCCTGGTCGGCTTTGGCACCTTCTCCGTGAGCGAGCGCGCTGCCCGTACCGGCCGCAACCCGCGCACCAAAGAAGAGATCGTTATCGACGCAGCGAAAGTCCCTAAATTTAAAGCTGGCAAAGCTTTGAAAGATGCTGTAAACTAACGGACTTCGGTGAGCGGCGGCGGTAACAACGTTGCTCACTCAGGCAAATGGGCGGTTAGCTCAGTTGGTAGAGCGGAGCCCTTACAAGGCTTAGGTCGGGAGTTCGAGCCTCTCACCGCCCACCAAAAAACATTTGCCAGAAATTAAGTTTTAATGTAGTATGTAGCACCTTGATATTCAGCTGGAGCGGTAGTTCAGTTGGTTAGAATACCGGCCTGTCACGCCGGGGGTCGCGGGTTCGAGCCCCGTCCGCTCCGCCAACGAATATTCAAGATAGGCAGTACCCAACTAGGAGCGGTAGTTCAGTTGGTTAGAATACCGGCCTGTCACGCCGGGGGTCGCGGGTTCGAGCCCCGTCCGCTCCGCCAGAATATAAAAAGCCTGTAGCTGCATAAGCTACAGGCTTTTTTGTTTTCCTCGCGATATTTAAAAATATCGCGGGAAGCAACTTTTTTAGCGGCGCGCGTGGCAGTTTTGCCAATGATTCACCCTTGCTATAGAGGGGTGTGCGCTGTAAAATCCGTCAACCGGAATTGGCGAACGCGAGTTCGCCTTTTTTGTATGTGCAAGCCCCATCAATCCGAATTGGCAGACCATGTTTGAATTTATTCGTACCCATCAACGCTTGATGCAGATTTTCCTGGCCATCATCATCGTGCCATCGTTTGCATTTGTCGGTATCGGCAGTTACAAGAGCTTTGGCGATGACGCCGGCACCATCGCCAAAATCGATGGCAAGCCGCTGACCCAGCAGGAGTTCGATAACGCCGTGCGCAACCAGCTGGACACTTACCGCCAGCGCCTGGGCGCACAGTTCGACCAGAAGATGTTCGACACTCCTGAGTTCAAGCAAAACGTGCTGGACCAACTGATCGCCCAGCGCGCCATCGCCGCCGAAGTGATCCACGCCAACCTGAACGTGACCGACGCCCAGCTGCAAAAAGCCATCGTCGACATGTTTGGCGGCCCGGCCAACTTCAATATGGACACCTACAAGCAGGTGCTGGCCGCGCAAGGCCTGCGCCCGGTCGACAACGACGCCCGCATGCGCCGCGAACTGGCCCTGCAACAGCTGGCCGTGGCCATCGAAGGCACCGGTTTCGCGCCGCGCACCGTGGCCAAGTCGCTGTCGGACATCGCCGCCCAGGAGCGCGAAGTGCAGGAGCTGCAATTGCCGGTGGCCGACTTCGTGCCGCAGGTGAAGGTGACCGACGAAATGGTCAAGGCTTTCTACGACAAGAACGCCAAGCAGTTCGAAGTGCCTGAGCAGGCCAGGATCGAATACGTGGTGTTTAATAACGATGCCGTGCTGAGCCAGGTGAGCGTGACCGACGCCGAAGTGTCGGACTACTACAGCAAGAACAGCGCGCAGTTCACCACGCCGGAAGTCCGCCGCGCCAGCCACATCCTGGTGGAAGTGAAGAAGGGCGCCAGCGCCGCCGACACCGCGACCGCCAAGGCCAAGGCCGAAGCCATCCTGGCCGAAGTGCGCAAGGCGCCGGCCGATTTCGCCAAGATCGCCAAAGCCAAGTCGGACGACAAGGGTTCGGCCGAGCAGGGCGGCGACCTGGGTGTGGTGGAAAAAGGCATGTTCGTGGCGCCAGTGGAAAGCGGCATCAACAAGCTCAAGCAAGGCGAGATCAGCGATCTGGTGCAGTCGGAATTCGGCTTCCACATCCTGACCGTGACCGAACTGAAGCCAGCCGTGGTCAAGCCGCTGGACGTGGTGAAGAACGACGTGGCCGAACTGCTGAAAAAGCAGAAGGCCTCCAAGAAGTATTCGGAAATGGCTGAAACCTTCACCAACACCGTCTACGAGCAGTCGGACAGCCTGAAGCCGGTGGCCGACAAGCTGGGCCTGAAGATCGAGACCGCCGCCAATGTGTCGCGCAATCCATCGCCTGTCGCCGGTGCCGCGCCGTACAACAACGCCAAGTTCCTGGCCGCGCTGTTCTCGAACGACTCGCTGACCAGCAAGCGCAACACCGAAGCGGTGGAAACCGCGCCGAGCACCCTGGTGGCCGGCCGCATCGTTGAGTTCAAGCCTGCGACCAAGCGCCCGCTGGCCGAAGTCGATGCGCAGATCCGTCAGCGCGTGACCATCGAAGAAGCCGCCAAGCTGGCCGCCAAGGCTGGCGAAGAGAAACTGGCCGCCTTCAAGAAGTCGGGCGACGCGACCGGTTTCGGTCCCGCCAAGCTGGTGTCGCGCTCCAAGCCTGAAGGCATCAATGGCCTGGCCCTGCAAGCTGTCATGAAAGCAGATACCACCAAGCTGCCAGCCTACGTGGGTGTGGACGTGCCTGGCCTGGGTTATGGCCTGTACCGCGTCGGCAAAGTGCAACAACCGGCCCAGCAGGACGAAGCCCAGCGCAAGAACGAAGCTGAGCAGATCGGCAACCTGATGGCCCAGCAAGAGATGGCGCAGTACATCGAGCTGCTGAAACAGAAAGCCAAGGTCAAAGTGTTGAAGCCGATTGCATCGGCAACCACGGTAACCGAAGTGAAGTAAGTTTGAAGAAAGGGCCGCTGGAAACAGCGGCCCTTTTTACATGGCGATGAGCTGGCGCGCGGCGGCGGCAAAAGCCTCGTCGCTGATGTCGTCCAGTTGCAGCGGCAGCGCTTGCGCGTAGCGGATGAAGTTGCGGTCGATGGAGCGCAGGTAGGCGGGGTCGTAGTGCTGGGCCAGCAGTTCGTCGACCAGCTCGGGCATCTGGCCGGCTTGCGACATGGCTTGCCAGTGGACGATCTTCTCACGCCCGTGCAACTGGGTCAGGTGCTCCAGCTGGCCGTTCAGCGTTTCCGGGCTGGCCAGGAAGTGGTCGTAGTCTTCCATCAGCAGGCGCACACGATTGGCGCGCGACAGCGTCATGGCGATGCAGTCGGAGGCGCGCATGGCGTCCATCAGCGCGGCCGGCACGCGCAGGTTGCCGACCTTCTTGCTTTCCGCCTCCACATACACCGGACGCGCCGGATCGAAGCGGCGCAGCACATTCCAGATCATGGTTTCAAACGCCTTCTGGCTCGGCTGGGGTTGCGACGGCAGATGGCCCAGCACCGAGCCCCGATGCGCGGCCAGTTGTTCCAGATCCAGCACTTGCGCGCCGTGCGCGGCCAGCACTTCCAGCAGGCGGCTCTTGCCGCTGCCGGTAGTGCCGCACACCACCTTGAATTGCAGTTGCGGCGGCTGCTCCAGCGCCGCGTTGACCTCCTGCCGGAACGCCTTGTAGCCGCCTTCCAGCTGCACCACCGGCCAGCCGATCTTGGCCAGGATGTGCGCCATCGAGCCGCTGCGGTTGCCGCCGCGCCAGCAGTAAATCAGCGGCCGCCATTCGCGCGGCTTGTCGATCCACAGGTCTTCGACGTAGGCCGCGATATTCCTGGCGACCAGCGCCGCGCCCACTTTCTTGGCCTCGAACGAGCCGACTTGCTTGTACATGGTGCCGACGCGGATGCGCTGCTCGTCGTCCAGCACCGGCGCGTTGATGGCGCCGGGCAGGTGATCGAGCGCGAACTCGCCGGGGCTGCGGGCATCGATGATGGCGTCAAAGGTGTCGAGCTGGGACAGCACCTGTTCGATGCTCAGGATTTCAGGGTACTTCATTTTGCCTTGATGGTTTTTTGCAGGGTAGGCCAGATATTGGCCAGGATAATCGGATGCGCTTCGGCCAGCGGATGCAGGCGGTCGGGCTGGAACAGCTGCGGCTTGTCGGCCACGCCATCGAGCATGAAAGGCACCAAGGGCGCCTTGATGTCCTTGCTCAGCGTGCCGTACATGGCGAAGAACTTATCGGCATAGTCGCGCCCATAGTTGGGCGGCATGCGCATGCCGATCAACATCACCTTGGCGTCGGCCTTGGCGGCGGCCTCGCTCATGGCGCGCAGATTGGTCTGGGCGGCGGCCACCGGCAGGCCGCGCAGGCCGTCGTTGGCGCCCAGTTCGATCACCACCAGATCGGGCTTGTACTTGCTCAGCAGGGCGGGCAGGCGCGAGCGGCCGCCGCTGGTGGTCTCGCCGCTGACGCTGGCGTTGACCAGCACCGCCTCGATATTGTTCTGCTTGAGTTTTTGCTCGGCCAGCGCCACCCAGCCGGTGCCGCGCGCGAGGCCGTACTCGGCAGACAAACTATCCCCGAGCACAAGCACGGTTTTTGGTGCAGAATAGGCGCTCGCCGCTGCCGATAACAAGAGCAGGGCGGCCAGTGATTTTCCAGATAAACGTTTAAACATATTCAGCATGCCCGATTTTCCTAATGCGTCTTCACATTTCATGCCGGACGGTCCGGCCTTGGCGGCATCGTCGCCGGCGGCGGCAACGTCCATGCATGCGGCCATCGCGGTCAGCGGGTTGGCCAAGCGGGTTGCCGACGCCAGCGGCGAACTGACGATTTTGCACGAGGTGGATTTTACCGTGCAAAAGGCAGAGACGCTGGCCATTGTCGGCGCCTCGGGCTCCGGCAAGTCGACTTTATTGGGTTTACTGGCCGGTCTGGACACGCCCAGCGCCGGTAAAGTGGTGCTGGAGGGTGTAGACATTTATGCACTGGACGAGGACGGCCGCGCCGCGCTGCGCAAGGAAAAGCTGGGCTTTGTGTTCCAGTCCTTCCAGCTGCTGGCGCATCTGACGGCACTGGAAAACGTCATGCTGCCGCTGGAGCTGGCCGGCGTGCCGCAGGCGCGCGAGCGGGCCGAGGCCATGCTGGCGCGCGTCGGCCTGTCCAGCCGCTTGAAACATTATCCGAAATACCTGTCCGGCGGCGAGCAGCAGCGCGTCGCCCTGGCGCGCGCCTTTGTGACCGAGCCGCCCTTGCTGTTTGCCGACGAGCCGACCGGCAGCCTGGACGCGGCCACCGGCGAAGCGGTGATTCAGTTGATGTTCGAGTTGAATCAGCAGCACGGCTCCACGCTGGTGCTGGTCACGCACGATCAGGCCATGGCGGCCCGTTGCGGCCGCACCGTCACCATCGCCGCCGGCCGGCTGGTTTAACGCGCGTGATGCTGGACCATGCGGTTCAGCGCCACGCGGATGGCCGGAAGCAGCTCTCCGGCCGTCAGGCCGATCGGGCCTGTGCCCTCGGTCACCAGCACGTCGGCCGCCATGCCGTGCAGCCAGACCGCCGCCAGCGCCGCTTCCCATTGCGGCCAGCCTTGCGCCAGCAGCGCGCCACATAGTCCCGCCAGCACATCGCCGGTGCCGGCCGTGGCCAGCGCCGGATTGCCGGTGGTATTGATGACGGCATTGCCATTCGGCGCGGCGATCACCGTGCCCGATCCCTTCAACACCACCACCGCGTGCAGGCGCGAGGCCAGCTCGCGCGCGGCCGCCAGCCGGTCCAGCTGCACGGCGGCGGCGCTGCGGCCCAGCAGCCGCGCCGCCTCCAGCGGGTGCGGCGTCAGTACCACGGCCGCGGGACGCAGGGCCAGCGCGCTTTGCAGCGCCGCGTCGGCGGCCAGCAGGTTGAGCGCATCGGCATCGGCCACCAGCGCGCTGCCGCAGCCAATCGCGCGCGCCAGCAGTTCCTGTGCATGGGCGCCGTTGCCCAGGCCCGGCCCGGCCACCAGCGTCGCCAGGCTCAGATCAAACTCGCCGGCGCTACGGCACATCAGTTCCGGCTGGCCCGGATCGAAGGCCAGCGGATCGTCGGCAAACAAGGCATAAACACGGCCGGCCCCGCTGTGCAGCGCGGCACGTGCCGCCAGCACCGGCGCGCCGCTCATGCCGCGCGCACCGCCGATCACCGCCACGTCGCCATAACTGCCTTTGTGCGAGTTGTGGCGGCGCGCGCGCAAGTGGCGGGCAAAGAATTTAACGTCGTTCAGGTGCAGTGAGGCCGGAGGATAGTGGCTGGCGTCGATGTCCAGCCGCGCGAGGTCCACCAGCCCGGCGTAGTCGCGGCCGTCGCAGGTGTGCAGGCCCGGCTTGTTGCCGATGAAGGTAATGGTGTGGGTGGCGTGGATGGCGATGCCGTTCGGGCCGACCACGGCGCCGGTGTCGGCATCCAGGCCGCTCGGCACGTCCAGCGACAGCACGGTGCAGCGCAACTGGTTGATCTGCTCCGCCAAGGCGCGGAAGGCGCCGTCCAGCGGGCGTTTCAGGCCGATGCCAAACAGGCCGTCCAGCACCAGGTTCCAGTCCGTGCTGCCGATGTCGGCATCGTCCCATTCGCGGAAGCGGGCGTCGCTGACCTTGGCGCGCTGTAGCGCTTCCGCGCGCTCCGGCGACGGCGTGCCGCCGGGGGCGAAGTGGATGAGCGTCACTTGCGCGCCGGTGAAGGAAATGTGGGCCGCCGCTTCCAGCGCGTCGCCGCCGTTGTCGCCGGGACCGGCCAGCACCAGCACGCGCGCATGCGCGGTGGAGAAGGGCAGCAGGTCGAGGGCGGCATTGGCGCTGGCCTGGCCGGCGCGCTGCATCAGGGCGCCGGGCGGCAGCACGGCGGCTGCGGCCTGTTCGACGGCGCGGATTTCGGCTACGGAGTAGAGGGGATTCATGCTGTCATTCTAGCATCTAAATTTCTGCACCGGCGACAGATGCACAGCACTACAATAGATGCTTCACAACGAGTCGAGGCACGCATGGATTGGCAATTCTGGATAGACCGTGGCGGTACGTTCACCGACATCGTGGCGCGCGCGCCCGACGGCCGGCTGCGCACGCTCAAGCTGCTATCCGAGAATCCCGAGCACTATGCCGACGCCGCCATTGCCGGCATCCGCCAGTTGATGGGCGTGGCCAAGGGCAAGCCGATTCCGGTGGAGCAGATCGGCGCGGTCAAGATGGGCACCACGGTAGCCACCAATGCGCTGTTGGAGCGCAAGGGCGAACCGACCGCGCTGGCCATCACGCGCGGCTTCCGCGATGCGCTGCGCATCGCTTACCAGAACCGTCCGCGCCTGTTCGACCGCCGCATCCTGCTGCCGGAGCTGCTGTACAGCCATGTGGTCGAGATCGACGAGCGCGTGGGCGCGCATGGCGACACGGTCACCGCGCTGGACCTGACCGCGGCGCGCGCGGGCCTGGCGCAAGCCTACGACATGGGCTTGCGTTCGCTGGCCATCGTCTTCATGCACGGCTACCGTTATCATGCGCATGAGACCAAGGTGGCCGACCTGGCGCGTGAAATCGGCTTCACGCAGGTATCGGTGTCGCATGAAATCAGCCCGATGATGAAGCTGGTGGCGCGTGGCGATACCACGGTGGTCGATGCGTATTTGTCGCCCATCCTGCGCCGCTATGTGGACCAGGTGGCGCAGGAGCTGCCGGGTGTGAACCTGCAATTCATGCAGTCCAACGGCGGCCTGACCGATGCGCGCGCCTTCCAGGGCAAGGACTCGATCCTGAGCGGCCCGGCTGGCGGCATCGTCGGCATGGTGCGTGCCTCCAAACTGGCCGGCTTCGACAAGGTGATCGGCTTCGATATGGGCGGTACCTCGACCGATGTGTCGCATTATTCGGGCGAGTTTGAGCGCGTGTTCGAAACCCAGGTGGCCGGCGTGCGCATGCGTGCGCCGATGATGAGCATCCACACGGTGGCTGCCGGCGGCGGTTCGATCCTGCACTTTGACGGCAGCCGCTATCGCGTGGGGCCGGACAGCGCCGGCGCCAATCCGGGACCGGCCAGTTACCGGCGCGGCGGACCGCTCGCGGTCACCGACTGCAACGTCATGCTGGGTAAAATCCAGCCGCAGCACTTTCCGCAGCTGTTTGGCACGGATGGCAAGCAGCCGCTCGATGCGGATGCGGTGCGGCAGCGCTTCGCCGGGGTGGCCGCGCAGATCGTCGCCGCCACCGGCAAGGAGACCACGCCGGAGCAGGTGGCGGAGGGCTTCCTCGATATCGCGGTTGGCAATATGGCCAACGCCATCAAGCAGATTTCGGTGCAGCGCGGGCATGATGTGACCGAGTACGCGCTGACCAGCTTTGGCGGCGCCGGCGGGCAGCACGCCTGCCTGGTGGCCGATGCGCTGGGCATGAAGACCGTGTTCGTGCATTCGCTGGCCGGTGTGATGTCGGCCTACGGCATGGGCCTGGCCGACCAGACAGCGATGCGCGAAGCGGCCGTTGAACTGCGCTTGAGCGAGGCCGCGATGCCCGATCTGGAGGCGCGCTTGCACGCGCTGGGCCGCCAGGCACGTTCGGACTTGCATCATCAACAGGTTGAAGATGAACGCATATCGCTGATCAGCCGCGTGCATCTGCGCTACGAGGGCACGGATACGGCGTTGATCGTGTTGCTGGATACGGTGGAGAGCATGCAGCAGCAGTTCGAGGCCGCATACCGCAAGCGCTATTCTTTCCTGATGCCGGCACGTGCGCTGATCGTGGAGGCGGTGTCGGTGGAGGCGATCGGCAAGTCCGATGCGCCGTCCGAAGCGGTGGAGCCGGCGCCGCGCCGCGTGTCCGGCCTGACGCCGCATACGGTGGTGCCGATGTACACCGGCGGCAAATGGCGGCAAACCAGTTTGTATCAACGCTCGGCCACACGCATTGGCGACATCGTCAAAGGCCCGGCGATTATCGCCGAGGCCAATGCCACCACCATCGTGGAAGCGGGCTGGCAGGCCGAGGTCACGCTGCATGATCACTTGGTGTTGAAGCGCGTGGCGGCCTTGCCGGAGCGGCGCGCCATCGGCACCACCGCCGATCCGGTGATGCTGGAGATTTTCAATAATCTGTTAATGTCGATCGCCGAGCAAATGGGGCTGCGCTTGCAGAACACCGCCTACTCGGTGAACATCAAGGAGCGGCTGGACTTCAGCTGCGCCATCTTCGACGCGGACGGCAACCTGATCGCCAACGCGCCGCACATGCCGGTGCATCTGGGCTCGATGGGTGAGAGCATCAAGACGGTGATGCGCGAGAACGCGGGCCGCATGCGCGCCGGTGATGTCTTCATGCTCAATGATCCGTACAACGGCGGCACGCATTTGCCGGATGTGACGGTGATTACGCCGGTGTTCGATGCGGCCGGCGCACAGATCCTGTTCTATGTCGGCTCGCGCGGCCACCACGCGGACATCGGCGGCACCACGCCAGGTTCGATGCCGCCGGATTCGCGCGTGATCGAGGAAGAGGGGGTGTTGATCAATAACTTCAAGCTGGTGGATGGCGGCCAGTTGCTGGAGGCGGAGACGCGCGCCTTGCTGGCCGGTGCACAGTACCCGGCACGCAATCCGGACCAGAACATGGCCGATCTGCGCGCGCAGATCGCCGCCAATCAGAAGGGCGTCGAGGAACTGCACAAGATGGTGGCGCATTTCGGTCTTGATGTGGTGCAGGCTTACATGGGCCATGTGCAGGATAACGCCGAGGAGGCGGTGCGGCGCGTGATCAGCGCCTTGAGGGATGGCGCGTTCACGCTGCCGCTGGATAATGGCGCGCGGATCCAGGTGGCGGTGCGGGTGGATCAGGCGTCGCGCAGCGCGGAGATTGATTTCACGGGCACCTCGGCGCAGCTGGAGAACAATTTCAACGCGCCGTCGGCGGTGTGCATGGCGGCGGTGCTGTATGTGTTCCGCACGCTGGTGGATGACGAGATTCCGTTGAACGCCGGTTGCCTCAAACCCTTGAAGGTGCTTATCCCGCAAGGCTCGATGCTGAATCCTCACTATCCCGCCTCGGTGGTGTCGGGCAATGTGGAGACGTCGACCTGCATCACCAATGCGCTGTATGGCGCGCTGGGTGTGATGGCGGCGGCGCAGGGCACCATGAACAATTTCACCTTCGGGAATGCGAAGTATCAGTATTACGAAACCATCAGCGGCGGCTCCGGCGCCGGCGACGGTTTCGACGGCACGAGCGTGGTGCAGACCAATATGACCAACTCGCGCCTGACCGATCCGGAGATACTGGAGTTCCGTTTCCCGGTGCGTCTGGATAGCTACGAAATCCGCGAAGGCAGCGGCGGGGCGGGGCGCTGGCATGGCGGCAATGGCGGCGTGCGCAAGGTGCGTTTCCTGGAGCCGATGACGGCGGCCATCCTGTCCAACAATCGCATTCATGCGCCGTTCGGCATGGCCGGCGGCGAGCCGGGTGCGCTGGGGCGCAACAGCGTGCAGCGCGCGGATGGCCGCGTGGAGGTGCTGGGCCACATCGGCAAGACCGATATGCAGCCGGGCGATGTGTTCATCATCGAGACGCCGGGTGGCGGTGGATTCGGTTCGTCAACGTAAGTTGACAATCCGGGATTCGTCAATTAAAGTTGACGCATGACTGATCTCCATCACCTGAAGATTCCGGATGCGCCGGGCGACGCTTTGGCGGCCGCCCTGGCGTTGCGCGATCTGGCCGACCAGATCGAGCGCAAGGCGGTTCGGCAGGCGCTGGCAGACGGTTGGACCTGGGCCCAGATCGCCGAAGCGCTTGGCGTGAGCAAGCAAGCCGCCCACAAAAAGCACGCAGCGAATCTGGCGCGCGGCTGACCGGAGATGAACGATGTTTGCAAAACTGAAGCAACGCTGGCAGGACACACGCACCATCATGAAGTTGTCGCTGGACGCTGAGCAGCGCGCCTTGCGGGAAGGGCAGCAGCATCCCGGCGCGGAGCATTACACGCTGGCCGCGCTCGATCTGCCCGACGGCAGCGCGCGTCGCGTGTTCGCCCGCATCGGCGCCGACCCCGAAGCCTACCGCGCCGCACTCGCCAACCGCCACACCGCCGCCCTCAGCGCCATCGGCCTCGCGGCCGCCAACGCGAACGTCACGCCCGCCGGCGCGTCCTCTGCCGCCGACGGTCTGGCGCCGCCGGCCGAGCCAACCCTGCTGTTCGACGCACAGCCGTCCGGGCAGACCCTGATGCAAAGCCTGCCGGAGCTGCAACGCCGCTTGCCGGCGCCGCTGTGCGGTGCGCATGTGCTGCTGGCGGCCGCCGCCATGGCCCACAGTGCCGCCGGCCGCGCCTTCAAGGCCATCGACATCGACCTGCAAGCCCTCGGCAGCGCCGCCGAAGCCGAGCTGCGCGCCGCCATCCCGTCCTGACCGGCCCATCTGGCGATACCCTGGGTGCCGGAATCCGCTACCCCGGATTCCCGCCTTGCCGCTCCCGGCGGCCGGACGTACAGTTGAATTTTTAACAGGCCGGGAGATCACATCATGCGCAACTTATTGAGGCTTTGCCGTTCGCACAGCACGCCGCGCGCAGCGATCATCTCCGCCTTCGCGCTCTGCGGCCTGTATTTTGTCTCCTGGTACGTCATCAGCCACTATCTGACCGCCGGCCTGACCGGCTTCTGAACCATGCGCCTACGCCTGCTTGCCGCACTTTGCCTGACCCTCAACCTGAGCGCCGCGCTGGCGCAAACCGAAGCGGCACCGCCGGCCGAGCCGGCTGCCGAAGCCGCTCCCGAAACCATCCTGCTGGTCGGCCAGCGTCCCGGCCCCGGCCTGTGGAAAGTCAGCAAAGGCGACCACGTGTTGTGGGTGTTCGGCACCTACTCGCCGCTGCCGCAGAAAATGGAATGGCGCTCGCAGCAAGTTGAAACCATCCTTGCGCAGACACAGGAATACCTTGGCCCGCCGGGAGCCTCGGCCCATGTCGGCTTCTTCCGAGGCCTGACGTTGCTGCCGAGCCTGATCGGCCTGAAGAAAAATCCCGACGGCGCTGCGCTGAAGGACGTGCTGCCGCCCGAAGTCTACGCCCGCTGGCAACCACTGAAAGCCAAGTACCTGGCCGATAACGACGACGTCGAACAGGAGCGCCCCATTTTCGCTGCCGAAGCCCTGTACAGCGCCGGCCTGAAGCAAGCCGGGCTGTCGCAGGGTGGCGAGGTGGAAAAGAAAATCGCCGGCATCGCCAAGCAGCGGAAAATCAAGCAGACCGCCACCGTGGTCGATCTCGAAATCGACAATGCTTCCAAGATGGTGAAGGACTTCAAGAAATCCCAGCTGGCCGACGCGGCCTGTCTCGACAAGACGCTGGCACGGCTGGAAACCGACATCGATGCCATGCGCGTGCGCGCCAACGCCTGGGCCAAGGGCGACATCGAGGTGATTCAGAAACTCAAATATCCCGACCAGGAGCGGGAATGCGCCGATGCCATGACCAGTGGTGAATTCGCCAGGAACACGCCGGCCTTCCAGAACGTCAAGCAGCGCGTGCGCGATGCCTGGCTGGCCGCCGCCGAGAAATCGCTGGCCGCCAACACCAGCACCTTCGCCACGGTGCGCATGAGTTACCTGCTCGGGCCGGACAGCCTGCTGGCCGCGCTCAAGACCAAGGGCTATCAGGTCGACAGCCCGGAATAAGTCAGGCCACCGCCGAAATACCGTACTTGCGCTGGGTATGCTGATACTGCGCCTGTAGCGTTTCCAGTGATGGATGGTCGGGCTCCAGCCGGCGCATGCGCTCCAGCAGGAACAGCGCCTGCTCGGCCAGCGGCGCTTCCCAGCCCAGGTCGTCCAGCTGCTTGAGGATGGCCGAGGTGGCCGCCGGCAGCAGCGCCATATTGCCCGGCGCCTTGCGCAGGCCGGCGTTCAGGGTATCCACCGCCGCGCGCAGGTCGCCGTGCGAGCGCAACTCGGCCGCGTGGGCGATCAGCTCGTCCACCTGTATCTTGATCTGCTCGCCCATGCCTTGCGCCAGGTCGTGGCGGCCGGCTTTTTCAAACACTTCCACCGCTTCGTCCATGGAGACGCCGCTTTCGGTGTCGTTCATCAGATTCAGCATCAGGTCCGAGGCTTGCTGGTCGAGCTTGATGCTCAGGCAGCTATGCACCAGACCAATTTTCAAGCCAGTCGACAGCCCACGGCTGCCGGGCACGGCATTGACGGCGTTGGTCAGCTCGGTGGCGGCGCCGCTCAGGTTGCCGCTCATTTCCTGCACCAGCCCGGCGGCGATGGCGCGGCACACCTCCACATTCGGGCCGCTGCGCAGCGAACGCTCCATGTCGCGCACCACGCCGCTGGCCTGGTTGGCGTCGCCTTTTTTCACCAGCGTCTTGACCAGCCTGACGTGGTCTTCCGGATCGCGGAACTCGGAATACTTGGCCTTGGCCACTACCTGCTTGAAGGCCTTCTCGGCCACGCCGACGTCGCCCGTTTCGTAAGCCACTTCGCCCAGATGGCGCAGCCGGCCGACGACGTGGGGCGAGATCGAGACCGCGTCTTCCAGAATTTTCTTGGCCGCTTCCTGCTGGCCCAGCGCCTCGTGCGTGCGCGCCAACAGATCGTAGGCCGCCATGTAGCGCGGGTTTTGCTCCAGCAGCGCTTCCAGCGTCTGCTGTGCTTCCAGATATTTTTGCTGGCCGAACTGGCAGCGCGCCAGGCCCAGGTGCGCCCAGGCGATGGGGCGGGTCATCAGGATCACCTGATAGATTTGCTCGGCCTCGGCCAGTTCACCCAACTGGGCCAGCAGTTCGGCGCGCAGGCGGGCGAAATCGGCGGCGTAGCGTGGCTGTTTCTCTTCGCCGGCCACGCATTCGGCAATCGCCTTGTGCAGGTTGCCCAGCTCGATCATCTGGTAAGCGCGCATGAACAGGTCGCGCCGGTCGATCGCCTTGCGGATGCGCTGAAGCAGGGCGTCCACGGTGAAGGGCTTGAGCACGTAGTCGGTCGGGGTCAGCTCGGCCGCGCCGATCACCTTGCTGTACACGCCCTCCGAGGTCAGCATGATGAAGATGGTCCACGGCGAGATCAGCTTGTGGCGGCGCAGGTCTTCCAGCAATTGTTGGCCGTCCTGGCCGCTGTCGCCGGCGGTGCTGCCGAGGTCGTACTCGCACAGCACCACGTCATAGCTTTTCTTGTTGATCTGACGGATCGCCGTCCCGGCGCTGACAGCGTCGTCAATGCTGCTGATGCCAGCCTGGCTGAGCAGGTTGCGCAGATTGGCGCGCACGCTCTGGTTGGGGTCAACCAGCAGGACGGAAAGGGCGGCGTAGTCGGACATCAGGAGCTTTCTGCCGAAGTGGGCGTTGGATTGGCCGCGGCCTTCTGCCGCAGCGCCGCGTATTGTGCCAGCAAACCGGGCAGCAGTGTATGCTGGGGATTATGCTCACGCATGCGCCGCATCAGGGTGGTGCATTGCGTGGCCAGCCCGGCATCCCAGCCCAGCTCGGCGATCTGGCGCAGCATGGTGGTCACGCTGACCGACCACAGGTCGGCATGGGTGGGGTAGCGCTGCAAGGCGTCCTGCAAGGCCGATACCGCGCCACGGATGTCGCCGGTGCGGGCCAGCACGGCCGCTTCGCGCACCACCGCGTCCACCGCCTGTTCCTGGCTCACCGTGTAGCGCTTGACGATGTCCTGCCGGCCGGCTTGCTTGCACAGGGCGATGACTTGGTCGGCATCGACCTCGCTGTGCGGGCTGGCGATCAGCTGGTCGAACAGGGCGGCGGCTTGTTCGTCGAGGCGGTTTTCCAGACAACTGTGGGCCAGGCCCAGCTTGAAATCGCTGGACATGCCGGTGGCTTCGGCCAGCTTCTCCATGGCCTTGGCCAGCTCCGCCGCCGCGCCCTCGGCGTCGCCGTTCAATTGCTTCACCATCGAGGCGGCATAGCCTTTGCAAACGTCGACGCTGGGGCTGCTGCGCATCGAGCGTTCCAGGTCGCGCACCACGCCGGCGGCGCCGGCCGCGTCGCCCTTGTGGACCAGCGCGCGCACCAGGTTGACGTGGTCGGCCGGATCGCGGAATTCCGAATACTTGGCCTTGGCCACCACTTGCTTGTAGGCTTTTTCGGCCCCGGCCACGTCGCCGGTGGCCAGCGCCACGTCGCCGAGGTTGCGCAGGCGGCGCACCATGTGCGGCGACAGGGCCACCGCGTCTTCCAGCACCTGCCTGGCGTCGGCATCCTTGTCCTGCTCGCGCAGCAGCCTGGCCAGCAGGTCGTAGGCGGCCATGAATTTGGGATTGTCCGCCAGCAGCTGACGCAGCAGTTCTTCGGCGTCGGCCAGCCGGCCCAACTCGTACACGGCGCGCGCCTGGCCCAGCTGCGCCCAGCCCAGCGGCTTGGCCTTCAGGATGTCGGCATAGGCCTGCTCGGCCTCGGCGTGGCGGTCGAGGCTGGCCAGCAGTTCGGCGCGCAGGCGGGCGTAATCCATGGCGTAGCGCGGCTGAGTGGCCTGGTTGGCGGCGCAGGCGTCGATGGCCTCGCGCGCGCGGCCCTGGCCGATCAACTGGTAGACCGGCAGGAACACCGCGCGCCGCTCCAGCGCGCGGCCGATGCGCTGCGACAGCACGTCCACCGTGAAGGGCTTGAGGATGTAGTCGGTCGGCAGCAGTTCGGCCGCGCTGACCACCTTGCCGTACACGCCTTCCGAGGTCAGCATCACGAAGATGGCCCACGGGCTGATGATTTTGTGGTGGCGCAGGTCTTCCAGCAGTTGCTGGCCGTCCTGGCCGGCGCCGTCGGCGCCGGTGCCGAGGTCGTACTCGCACAGGACGACGTCGTAGGAACGCGTGCTCAGCGCGCGGATGGCGGTGGCCGCGCTGACGGCGTGATCGACCTTGGTGATGTTCACCTGGGTCAGCATATTGTGCACGCTGGCGCGCATGCTCTGGTTGGGGTCCACAATCAGGACCGACAGGTTGCTATAGTCAGGCATTTGTTGCTCTCTGGGGCCGGCTGCTTTCGGATGAGCATACTCCAAGGCAAGCCGAAAAGCCGTTTTTTTGACTTTTTAGGGCCGAAATGTTGCACCGTCGGCACGTTTTTGTCTCAGTGGACGCCCAACGGCAGGGTGGCGAGGGAAGGGGTGGAAAGGGTATAATGCGCGCAACCTTTAAACCGCAGCCTAGCTGCATCAACTACCCTTCCCACCATGCTGATTCTTCCGGGTTCCAACGCCCTGTCCGCATTCCGTAGCCAACGCCTGTTGAACCAACTGCAAGCAGTGCTGCCGACCGTCGCCGCCGTCCAGGCGCGCTATGTCCACTTTGTCGATGCCGCCGCGCCGCTGTCGGCAGACGACACCAGCCGCCTGACTGGCCTGCTGACCTACGGTGAACCGGCCCACGCCGACAACACCGAAGGCCATGCCGAAGAGTTCTTCGTCATCCCGCGCTTTGGCACGATTTCGCCGTGGGCCTCCAAGGCCACCGACATCGTCCACAACTGCGGCATGGCGCATATCAAGCGCGTGGAGCGTGGCGTGGCGTTCCGCATCAACTTCAAGGCCGGCATCCTGGGCACCTCGCTGGGCGCGACCAAGAAGCTGAGCGACGAGGAAGTACAAACCGTGGTGGCGCTGCTGCACGACCGCATGACCGAATCGGTGTTGCGCTCGGCCGACGACGCGGCCGGCCTGTTCCGCGAGCTGGAAGCGCGTCCGCTGGAAACCGTGGACGTGATCGGCAGCGGCAAGGCCGCGCTGGACAAGGCCAACACCGACCTCGGCCTGGCCATGTCGGAAGATGAAGTGGAATACCTGGACGCCGCCTTCACCAAGGCCGGCCGCAATCCAACCGACGTCGAACTGATGATGTTCGCGCAGGCTAACTCGGAACACTGCCGCCACAAGATCTTCAACGCCGACTGGACCATCGACGGCGTGGCGCAGCCTAAATCGCTGTTCGGCATGATCAAGAACACCCACCAGTTGCAGCCGAAAGGCACGGTGGTGGCGTACAGCGACAACTCGTCGATCATGGAAGGCGCGGAAGTGATGCGCTTCTTCCCGCAGGGGGAAGGCCAGGAATACGTCGCCACCACCGAGCTGACCCACACGCTGATGAAAGTGGAGACGCACAACCACCCGACCGCGATTTCGCCATTCCCTGGCGCCTCCACCGGCGCCGGCGGCGAGATCCGCGACGAGGGCGCAACCGGCCGCGGCGCCAAGCCGAAGGCGGGCCTGACCGGCTTCACCGTGTCCAACCTGCTGTTGCCGGGCGCTGTCCGTCCGTGGGAAAGCGACGCCGTCGTGACCGCCCCGGTGGCCGACTACCGCGACACCGGCACGCCATACGGCAAGCCGGAGCGCATCGCTTCGCCGCTGCAAATCATGATCGACGGCCCGCTGGGCGGCGCCGCGTTCAGCAACGAATTCGGCCGTCCGGTGCTGGGCGGTTACTTCCGTACCTACGAACAGAACATCGGCAAACAGTTCGCCGGCGCGCACGACACCGTGTTCGGCTACCACAAGCCGATCATGATTGCCGGCGGTATCGGCAACATCTCGTCGCAGCACACCCACAAGAACGACATCCCGGTCGGCAGCCTGCTGGTGCAGCTGGGCGGTCCCGGCATGCGCATCGGCATGGGCGGCTCGGCCGCCTCGTCGATGGCGACCGGCACCAACACCGCCGACCTGGACTTCGACTCGGTCCAGCGCGGCAACCCGGAAATGGAACGCCGCGCGCAGGAAGTGATCAACGCCTGCTGGCAGCTGGGCTCGAAAAACCCGATCATCTCGATCCACGACGTCGGCGCCGGCGGTCTGTCGAACGCCTTCCCCGAGATCACCAACGACGCCAAGCGCGGCGCGATCTTCGACCTGCGCAAGATTCCGCTGGAAGAGAGCGGCATGGCGCCGAAGGAAATCTGGTCCAACGAGTCGCAGGAACGCTATGTGCTGGCGATTTCGCCCGACGATCTGCCGCTGTTCAAATCGATTTGCGAACGCGAGCGCAGCCTGTTCGCCGTGGTTGGCGTGGCCACCGAAGAGCGTCAGCTGAAACTGGTCGACCCGGAGCTGGGCAACAACCCGGTCGACATGCCGATGGAAGTCCTGCTGGGCAAGCCGCCAAAAATGCAGCGCGACGTGCATCACGTGCAAAACGATTTCCCGGCCATCGACCTGACCGGCATGGATCTGGAGGAGGCCGCCAAGCGCGTGCTGCTGCTGCCGACCGTGGGCGACAAGTCCTTCCTGATCACCATCGGCGACCGCACCGTGGGCGGCATGTCGGTGCGCGACCAGATGGTCGGCCCATGGCAGGTGCCGGTGGCCGACTGCGCCGTGACCGCCATGAGCTTCGAAGGCTACAAGGGCGAGGCCATGGCCATGGGCGAACGCACGCCGCTGGCCGTGATCGACGCCGCCGCTTCGGGCCGCATGGCGGTGGCGGAAGCGGTGCTGAACATCGCCGCCGCGCCGATCCGTTCGATCGAGGACATCAAGCTGTCGGCCAACTGGATGGCGGCTTGCGGCCAGCCGGGCCAGGACGCCGCGCTGTACGACACCGTCAAGGCGGTGGGCATGGAACTGTGCCCGGCGCTGGGCATCTCCATCCCGGTCGGCAAGGATTCGCTGTCGATGCGCACCACCTGGAAAGACGGCGATGAGTCCAAGGCCGTGATTTCGCCGGTGTCGCTGATCGTATCCTCGTTTGCGCCGGTGTATGACGTGCGCAAGTCGCTGACCCCGCAGCTGCGCACCGATGCGGGCGACACCGCCATCATCCTGATCGACCTGGGCCGCGGCAAGAACCGCCTGGGCGCCTCGGCGCTGGCGCAAGTCATGGGCCAACTGGGCAACGCGGTGCCGGACGTCGACAATCCGGAAGACGTGAAAGCCTTCTTCGCCGCCATCCAGCAACTGAACGCCGACGGCAAGCTGCTGGCTTACCACGACCGTTCGGACGGCGGCCTGTACGGCACGCTGACCGAGATGGCGTTCGCCGGCCGCGCCGGCCTGTCGATCAACCTCGACATCCTGACGCTGGAAGAGGGCCACGGCGCCGACCAGGGCGACGCCAAGAACTGGGCCACCCAGGTGGCCGAGCGCCGCAACGAGCAAACCCTGCGCGCGCTGTTCGCCGAAGAGCTGGGCGCCGTGATTCAGGTGCGCGCCGACGAGAAATCGGTTGTGATGGATGTGCTGCGTTCGTTCAATCTGGGCGCTTGCAGCCATATCATCGGCAAGACCAACGACCGTGGCGTGATCGAGTTCACCCGCGACGCCAAGATCATCTACGCCAAGCCGCGTTCGGAGCTGCACCGCCTGTGGAGCGAAACCAGCTGGCGCATCGCCCGCCTGCGCGACAACCCGGCTTGCGCCGATGCCGAATACGACCGTCTGCTGGATGAACAGGACCCAGGCATCACCCCGAAAGTGACCTTCGACCTGACCGAAAACGTGGCCGCGCCATTCCTGGCTACCGGCGTGCGTCCGCGCGTTGCCATTCTGCGCGAGCAGGGCGTCAACTCGCACATCGAAACCGCTTACGTCATGCATCAGGCGGGCTTTGCAGCGATCGACGTCCACATGAGCGACCTGATCACGGGCCGCGCCAAACTGGACGACTTCCAGGGCGTCATCGCCGTGGGCGGCTTCTCCTACGGCGACGTGCTGGGCGCTGGCGAGGGCTGGGCCAAGACCATTCTGTTCAACAACGCTCTGTCTGATCAATTTGCCAAGTTCTTCGCGCGCAAAGATACCTTCGGCCTGGGCGTCTGCAACGGCTGCCAGATGATGAGCAACCTGAAACCGCTGATCCCGGGCGCGCACGCATGGCCGAAATTCACGACCAACAAGTCGGAGAAGTTCGAGGCCCGTTTCGCCATGGTGGAAGTGCTGGACTCGCCATCGATCTTCTTCCAGGGCATGGCCGGCACCCAGACGCCGATCGCCATCGCCCACGGCGAAGGCTACGCCGACTTCTCGCAAACCGGCAACATTGCCGAAGCCGTGGCCGCCATGCGCTTCGTCGACAATCGTGGCCAGGCCACCGAAGCCTACCCGTACAACCCGAACGGCTCGCCGCAAGGCCTGACTTCGGTGACCACGGCGGACGGCCGCTTCACCGTGATGATGCCGCACGCCGAGCGCGTATTCCGCTCGGTGCAGCATTCGTGGGCGCCGGAATCGTGGGGCGAGGAATCGCCTTGGATGCGTATGTTCCGTAATGCCCGTAAATTCGTCGGGTAATTAAGTCAGAGGTGTTTATTCGCCTCACGGAAGGAGAGCGGCGCAAGCCGCTCTTTTTCTTTCAGGGTAAATAAACGCACCGCGTCAGGTGCATGGCGGGCATAATCCCTTAATGCCCAGCCGATGGCTTTTTGAATGAAGAATTCTTTTTCATGCGCCAGCGCCAGCGAATAATCAAATAAACGCTGTTGGTCGGTTTTATCGCGCCAACCTAATTGGTGCAGCAATGCGATGCGGCGCATCCAGAAATTATGATGGCGTAAGCACTCATCCATATAATCGTGCCGGTGGCGTAAAACATCGCCAATAATTCCCGCCAGCGCGTCCACCGTATCCCACCACGATTTATCCTGCACCAGTTCCAGCAGCGCTGGAATATCTTCCGTATTTAATTCTTTCCAATGCATGGCCAGCATATCCAGTGCCACGTATTGATATTCGCGCTGTGGCAATTCCCAGAGCGCGCGGGCGTGCTCCAGCAGGTCGGCGCCACGCAGCGGTTTAAGCAATGCCCGGCAGACGCCGCGGCGCTGCGGCGTGCCGACGCCCATGAATTCGAATTGGTCACGCATATAGGCGCGCATGGCGGGCGCGCGCTCGGCGTCGGCTTCGGAGGCGAGGGCAATGGCGATGTCGGTGAGGAAGTCAGGTTTCATGCCAGTTGCTGGCTTGTTCAAGCCCGCTTTGAGTTTAAGAACGACGTAAAAAAAGCGCCTGCATGCAGGCGCTTCTTGCTGACGCGAACCAGATTACTGGATCTTGGCTTTTTTCAGCAGCTCTTCGCGGTAGGCCACGATTTTGCGCTGTTGCAGGCCTTCGGCAACCTGGGCTTTCACTTCGTCAAACGAAGGGAACTTGGTCGGACGCGATTCTTCCAGTTTGATCACGTGGTAGCCGAATTCCGATTTCACCGGGGTCTGGGTAATTTCGCCGTTTTTCAGAGCGATCATCGCGTCCGAGAATGGTTTTACCAGTTTGCCTGGCGTCATCCAGCCCAGATCGCCGCCATTGGCACCCGAGCCTGGATCTTTGGAAACTTTGGCCAGTTCTTCGAATTTGGCGCCGCCTTTCAGCTTGGCGATAATATCCTTGGCTTCCTGTTCGGTCGCCACCAGAATATGACGCGAGTGATATTCGGTTGGGCCGACAGCGGCTTTATATTTGTCGTATTCGGCTTGAATCTCGGCGTCTTTTACCGGATTCTTTTTCACATAATCAGCCAGCATGGCGTTGATAATAATGCTTTGACGGGCATTATCAATGGCCGCGGTGACTTCCGGCTTTTTGCCATAACCCTGTTTATCCGCTTCTTGCAGCAGGACTTCACGGCCAATCAATTCTTTTTTCACGGCTTCGCGCAGTTGTGGCGAATCCGGTTGCTGGCCCTGGGCCACAACTTGTTTAACCATCTGATCGACCTTGGCGGCTGGAATGGCCTTGCCATTGACGGTTGCAACGTTCTGCGCGAAAGCTGGTGCTGCCGCGACAGCGATCAGGGCTAACATCAGGCGGGCTGGCTTCAACATCATTATTTAAATCCTTAAAAAATTACACTCTAGAGGGTGCATGATATCAACGCTGAATCAAAAACGGCGCCCCGCAGGGCGCCGCCTTTCATAACATTACTGCACTTTTGCTTTCTTTACCAGTTCTTCCTGGTAAGCTTGCAGTTTCTTCTGGGTCAGGGCTTCGGCCACTTGTGGCTTCACTTCTTCCAGGGTAGGCAGTTTGGCCTGACGGATGTCGTCCACTTTGATCACATGGAAGCCGTTCGGGGTTTGCACTGGCTTCTCGGTCACCTGGCCTTTTTGCAGGGCCACGAAGGCTTGCGAGAACACCGGTGGGAAGGACGAAGGCGAAGCCCAGTCCAGATCGCCGCCATTGGCTGCCGAGCCGGTGTCTTTCGACTGCTTGGCCAGATCTTCGAACTTGGCGCCGCCCTTGATCTTGGCGATCACGTCGTTGGCTTCAGCTTCGGTGCCCAGCAGGATGTGGCGCACGTGGTATTCCTTGTCGCCGGCCTGCGCCACGAAACGGTCGTACTCCGCCTTGATGTCGGCGTCCGAGACCGGGTTTTTCTTCACGTATTCGCCAACCAGGGCGTTGATCATGATGGCTTGGCGGGCGTTTTCCAGCGCTGCCTTCACGTCGGCGTTCTTGCCAAAACCTTGTTTTTCCGCTTCCTGCATCATGACTTCGCGGCCGATCAGGTCTTTCTTGATCAGGTCGCGCAGCTGAGGCGAATCAGGCTGCTGGCCCTGGGCCACGACTTGCTTGACGACGGCGTCGACGCGCGAGGTCGGGATAGCCTTGCCATTAACCACGGCAACGTTTTGTGCGAAAGCTGGTACAGCAACAACGAGGAGTGCGATCAGCAACTTGGCTGGCTTGAAAGTCATTATTAATTCCTGTCAGGGGAAAGTTATAGCGAATTAGCTTGGACGGCTATGTGTTTGTCTTCAATTATTTTAAAAGCCGATAGCGGCCATCATACTTCGGACGGAGCCAAGGCAGTAATGGCCAGTGCATGAATTTCTTTATGCATCATATCGTGCACAGAATCATACACGAGTCGATGTCTTGTGACGAGTTTAAGGCCTTCGAATTGTAACGAAACAATTCTGACGTTGTAGTGGCCGCCGCCGGAGGCCGCGCCGGCATGGCCGGCATGGGCTGCCGAGTCGTCGTCGATGGCCAGTTCCACCGGCGCCAATTTGGCTTCGAGGGCGGCGCGCATGCGCGCCATGCGGGTATCGTGAATCTGGTTCATGCCTGGTCCTTCATGTGGCGCGATAAATAAACCGTTTGCGCGACAATAAACACAAACATGATGGCGGTGGCGCCAAAGGCTTTAAAACTCACCCAGGCGTCGGTATTGCCTTTAAACAGGACGAATGCCAGATACCAGTTGAGCGCGCCCATGAAAGTAAAGAAGGCGATCCAGGCCATATTCAGGCGCGACCAGATCAGGTCCGGCAATTCGATGATTTCCTTCATCGACTGGCGCATCAGGTTCTTTTTAAACAGCAGGTCGCTGAACAGTAGCGCCACGGCAAACAGCCAGTAGACGATGCTCAGTTTCCACTTGATGAAATCCTCGTCGTGCAGGTAGATGGTCAGGCCGCCAAACACCACGAACATGCCCAGCGACACCCACAGCACGCCGTCGACCTTGCGGCCGCGCAGCTTGATCCAGGCGATCTGGGCCATGGTGGCCAGGATGCCCACCAGCGTCGCGATCACGATCGGCGATTGCTCGGCCGTGACCGAGCCGCCGGAAATCATGCCGCTCAGGTAGGTGTTGATGAGGTGCTGGGATGCCTCGGCGTTCATTCCCGCCACTTTGTAGGAGGCGAAGAACAGCAATACCGGGATCATGTCGAACAGGAATTTCATGATGTCTTTATTAGTCTTGTGGGTCGAAGCGGAGTGATGCGGAGTTGATGCAGTAACGCAGGCCGGTCGGCGGCGGGCCGTCCGGGAATACATGGCCCAGGTGCGCGTCGCACACGCCGCAGATCGTCTCCGTGCGCAGCATACCATGGGAACGGTCGACTTTTTCGATCACGTTGGCCGGATCGATCGGTTCGAAATAGCTCGGCCAGCCACAGCCGGAGTCGAATTTGGTGTCGGAACGGAACAGCGGCGTGTTGCAGCACACGCAGGTGTAGACGCCAGCCTCGTGGTGGTCCCAGAATTTGCCGGTGAAGGCGCGCTCGGTGGCGGCGTGGCGGGTAACTTGGTATTCCATCGGGTCCAGTTGGGTGCGCCATTCGGCGTCGGATTTGACAACTTTATTGCTCATGGCTTATTTCTCGCTTAAGAAGAACAACTGACTTCAAGATGTGATGCCCAGTCCGGCGGCAAGGCGGCGTATTGCTCGTGCTCGGGCTGTTCGTCGTAGGGGCGCTGCAACACGGCCAGCAGGCGCTCCACCTCGGAAAAGTCCTTATTTTGCGCCTTTTCAATGGCGGCTTGGGCCAGATAGTTTCGCAGCACATATTTGGGGTTGGTTTGATTCATCGCAACCGTGCGCGTGGCGTCGTCGCTGTTCTCGGCGCGCAGGCGTGCGCGGTAGCGCTCGGCCCAGGCGTCGAAGGCCGGGCGGTCGATGAACAGGTCGCGCAGCGGTTCGTCGCCGCTGGCGTCGGCCGCGCGCACACCGCTCAGCTTGCGGAAGAAGACAGTGAAATCCACGCCCGACAGGATGGCGAACAGGTCGTCGAACAGGGCGCGGTCGGTGTCGAAGTGCTCTTCCAGCAGGCTCAGGCCCAGCTTGGCGTGCAGCAGTTGGTCGATTTTGGCGGCGAATTCCGGTTGGTAGACGTCCAGCGCCGCCTGCGTCGGTTCCACCTCGCCGATCAGCGGCAGCAGCGCTTGCGCCAGCGCGTAGCAATTCCAGTGGCCGATCTGCGGCTGGTTGGCGTAGGAGTAGCGGCCCTGCTGGTCGGTGTGGTTGCAGATGTGGTTGGCGTCGAAGGCTTCCATGAAGCCGTATGGGCCGTAATCCAGCGTCAGGCCGAGGATGGACATGTTATCGGTGTTCATCACGCCGTGCATGAAGCCGACCGCCTGCCAGTGCGCGATCATGTGCGCGGTGCGGCGCGTGACTTCCTCCAGCAGCGCGGCGTACGGGTTTTCCGCCGCGCGCAGGGCCGGGTAGAAACGGTCGATGACGTAGTCGGCCAGCGTTTTCAGCTGGTCGGTCTGCTTGCGGTAATACCAGTGCTCGAATGAGCCGAAACGCACGAAGGAGGGCGCCATGCGCACCACCACGGCGGCGCTTTCAATGGTTTCGCGCACCACGCCCTGGTCGGAACCGGCCACCGACAGCGCGCGCGAGGTCGGGATGCCGAGCGCGTGCATGGCTTCCGAGCACAGGAATTCACGGATCGAGGAACGCAGCACGGCGCGGCCATCGCCCATGCGCGAGTAGGGCGTCAGGCCGGCGCCTTTCCATTGCAGCTCCATCGGGCCTTCGGCGGTGGCGACGTCGCCGAACAGGATGGCGCGGCCATCGCCCAGCTGGCCGGCCCAGACGCCGAACTGGTGACCCGAATACACGGCGGCCAGCGGCTGCGCGCGCTCGGGCACGGCGTTGCCGATCAAAATATCGAGACTGTCGGACAAGTCCGGTGGCAGACCGATCAGCTCTGCCGCTGGCGCGCTGGTGGCGACCAGGTATGGCGAGGGCAGCGGCGTCGGCATCAATCGGGTGTAGAAAGCAGGCGGCAGGGACGCGAAGGAATTGTCCAGCGGCAGTTTGGCGGCAGTAATGATGTGCTCCAGGTTAGCTAAGCGATGATTTTACCGCAGGGAGGGAATGCGGCAGTGCAGCATCGAAAAGCATTGACGTTGCTCCGGCGCGGGCAGGAAACTTTGCCTATAAAACAACCGGAGCTACCCATGCCATCGCCAGTTCCCCTGATGGGCCAGATGATGAACCAGCCGCTGCTGATTTCCAGCATCCTGGAGTTTGCAGCGCGCCATTACGCCAACAGCGAGATCGTCTCGCAGCGGGTGGAAGGCGATCTGCACCGCTACACTTTCCACGATTGCCACCAGCGCGCCCAGCAGCTGGCCAACGCGCTGCAAGCGCTGGGCGTGCAAATGGGCCAGCGCGTGGCGACGCTGGCGTGGAATGGTTATCGTCATCTGGAGGCGTACTACGCGGTGTCCGGCAGTGGCGCGGTGCTGCACACGATTAATCCGCGCCTGCATCCGGAGCAGCTGGCTTACATCTGCAACCATGCGGAGGACCAGTATCTGCTGTTCGATTTCTGCTTCCTGCCCTTAATTGAGGCCATCGCGCCGCACTGCAAGACCGTCAAGGGCTGGATTCTGCTGGGCGCGGCCGACCGCATGCCGGCCGAAACCAACATTCCGAATCTGTTGTGCTACGAAGATTTGCTGGCCGTCCAGCCGGCCGAGTACACCTGGCCGGTATTCGACGAGAACGCCGCCGCGACACTCTGTTACACATCCGGCACCACCGGCAACCCGAAAGGCGCGCTGTATTCGCATCGCTCGACGGTGTTGCACGCTTACGCCTCGGCCTTGCCGAACGTGCTGAACGTGTCTTCGCGCGATTCCGTGATGCCGGTGGTGCCGATGTTCCACGTTAATGCGTGGGGCTTGCCGTATTCGGTGCCGCTGTCCGGCGCCAAGATGGTGTTCCCCGGCGCGGCGCTGGACGGCAAGTCGGTCTACGAGCTGATGGAGAAGGAGCGCGTGACCTTTTCGGCCGGGGTGCCGACCGTGTGGCTCGGCCTCATCAACTACTGCCTGCAAAACAAACTGAAGTTTTCCACCTTCCGCCGCACCGTGATCGGCGGCTCGGCCTGTCCGCCGGCCATGATGAATACGCTGATCGACGACTTTGGCGTCGAGGTTATCCACGGTTGGGGCATGACGGAAATGTCGCCCTTGGGCACCACCGGCGGGTTGCTGGCCAAGCACATGGAATTGCCTAAGGACGAGCAGCGCAAGATCCTGCAAAAGCAAGGCCACGCGATCTACGGTGTCGACATGAAAATCGTCGACGAACAGGGCGAGGAACTGCCGTGGGACGGCAAGACGTCCGGCAGCCTGCTGGTGAAAGGCCCGTGGATCATCGCCAGCTATTTCAAGCGCGAGGGCGGCGATGTGCTTGAGAACGGCTGGTTCCCGACCGGCGACGTGGCCACCATCGACCCGGACGGCTTCATGCAGATTACCGACCGCGCCAAGGATGTCATCAAATCCGGCGGCGAGTGGATCGGCACCATCGATCTGGAAAACATCGCCATGTCGCATCCGGGCGTGATGCAGGCGGCCTGCATCGGCGTGTTCCACCCCAAATGGGACGAGCGGCCGCTGCTGATTGTGGTGCGCCGTCCCGGCAGCGAGGTCACGCGCGAGGAACTGCTGGCGCATTTCGACGGCAAGGTCGCCAAATGGTGGCTGCCGGACGAAGTGGTGTTTGCAGACGCTCTGCCGGTGGGCGGCACCGGCAAAATCCAGAAAAACAAACTGCGTGAGCAGTATCGCGACTACCGATTGCCGACTTAAACGCGGTGAGTGTGTGAGTTGCGGGCAGCGCTTGCATCTCATACGATACCTTCATGAACACCGTCACCACAGAATTGCTTGATGCCCGGATCGAAACCATCGAAGCGCGGCTGGACGCCCGGGTTTTGGCCATCGAGGCGACGGTTGTCGAGATACGCGCCGATATCAGGGAAATACGCGCGGAGATCAAGAGCCTGAGAGTGACGATCGTAGTGACCGCGATAGCCTCCGTCCTGGCGATAGCGTCGATCAATGCGGCAATGTATTCGAACATGCTGGCTGCTTTCGAATCAAGAAAGGACATCGCAAAGACGCAAGCCGAAGTCACGCGGCAAGTGGAGGCGACCGCCGCTTTGCTCAAGCGTATAGAAGAGCAGGCCCAGCGATCCGAGCGCCGGAATTAATTTGTGTTGTGGCCCAAAGGCTGTTCCGGCAGGAAGTAAAGCATCAGCAGGCCCAATCCTACCAGCACCGTTCCCGCGCTGAAGATGTTGCCGATGGCGTGGCGGTACAGTGCCGCATTGGCTGCCTGGCCATGCAGTTGCTGTGCCAGGATCGCGCCTGAACCAGTCACCCCCAGCAGCCCTCCCAGCGAGCGGAAGAAACCCAGCATGGCCGTGCCGACGCCGCGGCGCATCAGGGGCAGGGCGTTTTGCACGGCGATAGTCATGTTCGGCATCACCAATCCCAGGCCTGCGCCCAGCACGAAGATGGCCGGCTCCAGCACCAGGTAGCCCGCCGCCGTGGTGATGCCCCACGCCAGCGCGGCAAACGCCGCCGTCGCCAGCGCCAGGCCCAGCACCTGCGCCGGCTTGTAGCGCCCCGACTTTGCCAGCACGCGCCCGTTCAGTGCTGACGAAATCACCATGCCCACCATCATCGGCATGGTCAGCAGGCCGGAGCTGGCGGGCGTGGCGCCCATCACCATCTGGAACAGCAGCGGAAAGAACACGCTGGAACCCATCATGCCGACGAAGGTCAGCGCCAGCACCACGCTGGCGACGTTGAACACGCGGTTATGGAACAGGTCCGGCGGCAGCACCGGCTCCGGCACGCGGCGCACGTGGAACAGCAGCGCCGCCGCCATCGCGCCGGCCAGCAGGCTGGCGTACAGCACTTCGCGCGAATCCCAGGCCCACTCATTGCCGCCCAGCGCCAGCACCAGCAGCGCCGCCGTGATCGAACCGGTCAGCAGAACCGAGCCGAGGTAGTCGATCTTGTGCGCGCGGTGCCGGGGATCGTGCGGCATCGACCTGGCGATCACGTACAAGGCCAGTGCGCCCACCGGCAGGTTGATGTAGAAGATGGCATGCCATGACAGCCAGTCCGTCATCAGCCCGCCCAGCACCGGCCCCAGCACGCTGGTGGCGGCGTAGACGGCGGCGATGCTGCCCTGGCGCTTGCCGCGTTCGGCCGGCGGAATCAGGTCGGCGATCACGATCTGCGCCAGCGGCAGAAAGCCGCCCGCGCCCAGCCCCAGGATCGCGCGGAAGGCGATCAGCTGCGCCATGTTTTGCGCCAGCCCGCACAGCGCCGAGCCCACCAGGAAGGTGACGATGGCGGTGTACAGCAGCGGCTTGCGGCCATACTGGTCGCTCAGCTTGCCATACAGCGGCATGGTGGCGGTGGAGGCCAGCACATAGGCCGTCACCACCCATGAGAGGTGGGCCATGCCGCCCAGGTCGGAGACGATGCGCGGCAGGGCGGTGGCGACGATGCTCTGGTCCAGCGCCGCCAGGCCGATCATGATGACCAGGCCCAGGTAAATGCTACGGATTTGTGGGTTCATTCGCCGATCTCATTGAGGTAAGTGATTGCGTTGCGCAGTGCCGCCGCGCCTTCCGGCGGCAGTTGCGCCAGCCGCCGCGCCAGCCAGTCGCGCCGGCGGCTGCGGAGGTCTTCCAGCAGCGCCGTGCCGTGCCCGGTCAGCAGCAGGCCGCTGCGGCGCTTGTCGTCGGGATCGGGTGCATCGCGCTTGACGAGCTTGAGCGCCTCCAGCGCCTTGATGTGGCCGCTCATGGTGGGCCCGCGCAGCTTCTCCTGCCGCGCCAGCTCGGCCACGCCGATGCCCGGTTGCTGCTGGATGGTGGACAACAGCATTTTCTGCTGCAAGGTCAGGCCCGAAGGGTCGTTATCGCCTTCCTGCCGGATGCGGCGGAACACGTGGTGCAGGGCGACGCGCAGTTCATCGGCCAGTTCGACCGCGTGTTGAGGAATATTGCTGTTCATGGGTTAAGATAGGTAGGCTACCTATCTATTATAACAAAGTCAAAGATGGTTTATGCTGTTCGCATGCGATATTTCCTTCTCTTGGCGACGATGGGCTTGACCTCGGTTTGCAACGCCCAGACCATCAGCTGCGGTGACTATTATTCGGAAAAGACGGCCCAGGGCACGCTGTATAACAACGTCTGGAACAAAAACGCGGCCAAGGATTTTTCGTGGAGTCAGTGTCTGGAAAAAGACCCCGCCAGCGGCCGGGTTGGCTGGTCGTGGCGCTGGCCAGCCAAAGGCAATGATATTTTCGGCTACCCTCAAATCAAACTGGGCAGCTCGCCGTGGGCGCCGGATGCCGGTCCTGATTTCCCGCTTGGGAATACCGCCTTGCGCAGCCTGGTTGTCGAGCATGAACTGGAAATTCAGGGCAACGCCGAGCACAACGTCGCAACCTCGCTATGGCTGACCAACACCAGGGACATCGGCACCCAGCCCAATCCCTCGGCGATCGTTGCCGAGTTGATGATCTGGAGCTACGCCACACCGCGCCATATGACACCCGCCGGCTCGCATCGCGGCGACTTCAATGATGGCGATCAGGACTGGGAGGTGTGGTTTGACAAGAACTGGAGCGACGTCTCCGGCGCCAATAAGAACAAGTGGATTTACATCACGTTCCGCGCGAAGAACAAAAATCTCAAAGCCAAATTTGACGTTGTGAAGCTGACCCAATATGCCATCGCAAAGCAGATACTGCCGGCGCAGTTCTACTTTGCGGATATCGAGCTGGGCACCGAAATCATGCGAGGTTCAGGCCAGGCCTGGGTCAAGCAATTCAAGGTCGTGACGGAGCGATAAGCCGCTTACTTGATGGCGCCGAACACCTTGCCGATCAGCTTGCTGCCGGTGCCGATCGGATCGGCGCGGATGGCCTTTTCCTCTTCGGCGATCATGGTGTACAGGCCGTCCAGCGCGCGGTGGGTGACGTAGCCTTCCACCGTGGCCTGGTCCTTGGCCAGCACGCCCAGTTGCGGCGCCAGGCTCATGGCGGTGTTGTACTTGGTGGCCAGGCCAGACTTGTCGGTGACTTTCTTCACCACCGGCAGGAATTGCACCGCCAGCTTGTCCTGCGTTTTGCCGCGGAAGAAATCGGTGACCGAGGTATCGCCGCCGGTCAGGATATTCTTGGCGTCGGTGATGGTCATGGACTTGACGGCGTCCAGCAGCAGCGGCTTGGCCATGGGCACGGCGGCTTCGGCCGCGTGGTTCATCTGCACCACCAGATCGTCCAGCTGCTGGCTCTTGCCGGTCATCTTGAGGATGGGACGCGCCTGCTCCAGGATTTTCGGCAGCGGGATACGGACCTTGTCGTTGTTGAGGAAGCCGCCCTCGGCGCCCAGCTTGGACACGGCGGCCTTGGAGCCGGTCTCCAGCGCCGCCTTCAGGCCGCCGGACGCCTCCTTGTTACTGATATCGGTGAGATCGGCCAGTGACAGCGCACAGGCGCTGGCGGCAAACAGGCTCAGGGGAATCAGCAGGGCGACGGCGCGGCGGGATACGGGCATGGGGGAACCTCCTAATGAACAAGGCCATACTGTACTCCACCACGGCCTATGCCGCCAGCGCCGGAATCTCCTTGCCCAGCCGTTCCAGCAGACGCTCGCACTGGAACACGCTGAGCGTGCGGTGCGCGTCGCCTTCGCCCTCGATGTCGATCACCTCGTCCATCTCGGCGCGCGGATCGCCGTGGGCGTCCGGGTTGCGCATCATCCTGGGGGCGGCGAAGCGGCGATTGTCGTTGATGGTCATGATGTTTTCCACCGCATCCACCAGCAGGCCGTAGCATTCCTCGCCGCGTTCCACCACCAGGATCCGGGATTGCGAGGCATCCTCCAGCGGCGGCATCCGATACAGGCCGCGCAGGTCGATCACGGTCACCATCTGCTTGCGCAGGTTGAGCATGCCGCGCATGAAGGCGGGCAGGCCGGGCGGACGGGTGATCTCGCCGATGTTGAGGTCGATAATCTCGCGCACCTGCTTGATTTCCACCGCATACGAATTCTCCAGCGCGAAGGTGATGTAGACCTTGCGCTGGCTGCGCTTTTCGCTCTTGACCTCCTGCACCGCGTCCTTGGGATACAGGTTGGCGTGGCCGTTGCGCATTTCCCTGATCTCGTTGCTGGAGAAGATTTGTTGATGGTCGAGGAAGAAAATCTCGCCTAGCCCCGGCTTGGACAGGCAACCGCCGAACATGCCGGCGCGCGCCTTGCTCAGCATGGGGATCGGCATGATCTCCTCGCTGTAGAAATGCACGATGTTGTCGACCGAGTCGACCAGAAAGCCGATGGTGGCGTCATCGATGCGGGCAACGATGATGCGCTGGTCGGCCGCCTCGGCGCGCGCGCCGGCCGCCGCGTTGAGCAGCGTGGCGAAGTCCACCACCGCCACCGGGCTGCCGCGGAAATTGATGCGCCCAAGGCACAGCGCGCTGTTCAGCACCGAGGCCTGCAACTCGGGCACACGGATGATCTCCTGGATCGCCGCCATCTCGAACGCAAACGATGACGCGCCGACGCGGAAGCTGACGCACTGGCGGCGCTCGCCGTGGTGGCGCCGTGCCTGCTGGCTGTTGCCTTGCAGCGCCAGCACCTGCGGCACGTTCTCGATATGCACCAGCGCATCCGGGTCCAGCACCTGCACCAGCCGCGCGCCGTGATCGAGCAGGATGGTGCCGGCCACCACGCCGCGCTGTTCGCCATCGGCATAGGTCAGCGTGCTGCGCTGTTCGGGCCGCACGCGCAGGATTTCGCCGGTGGCGTCAAACAGGATGCCGACCAGCACGCCCTGGTAATCAAGAATGGCGATCTTGTCGCTCGGCAGCGCCGCGCGTGCCTCCGGATTGAACACCCGGCCCAGATTGACCACCGGGATCACCGCGCCGCGCAAGGTGAACACGCCTTCCAGGAACTTGGGCGAGAGCGGCAGGGCGGACACCTTGTCCGGATAATTCACCACCTCGCGGAAGCAGCTCGCGGGCAGGGCGAACTCATCGTTGCCCAGCACGAAGGAACCAAACAACTCGGTGGACGGGACGGCGGACGCATCAGACATGGGTGGCTCCAGTATCAGAGGTGACGATTTCCTGCACCAGGTATGCGCCGGTGGCGCAGTCGATGTTCAGCGTGCGGCCGCTCTTGCCGCCGACGCGGCAGTAGGCCACGTTGAGGCCGTACTTGCGCAGGTAGCGGCGTGCCGCATCGGCATTCTGCTGGCCGATCTGCAAGCGGCTGGAACAGCCGTTGAGCATGGTGGCGCCGCCGGCCAGCACCACCTCGATATCGGCATAATCGGCCGCGGTGGCGCCGATCAGGCGCAGCATCGACGGCACCGCCTGGCTGACATAGCGCGCGCCCAGCTCGCCGCTGGCTTGTTCGGATTCCGGCAGCAGGCAGTGCGCCAGCGCGCAGCGGCGCCGCTTCTTCCAGATGAAGGCGATGCCCACGCACGAACCCAGCAGCGCCTGCAATTGCCCGCTGCGCGAGCCGATCTTGAGCTGGCCCATCGCCACCTGCTGCGGCGCGTTGGCCGGCCGCGCGTAGTCGTCGGCAGGACTGTCGCCCCACGGCAGCGTCGCCGGAAAGATCGGAGTGGAGAGTAAAGTCCCCTGCATGATGACCGCCTTTTATTCCATTCGATAAATCATCGGCCGGTCGAGCTGGTAGGCGGTGTTTCGGCCCGAGATCGATTCCGATTCCCCCACGATCATGATGGCGTGGGATGCCATGCTCAGGCGCGCCTGTTGCAGGATGGTGTGCTGGTGTTCCTGGTCGAAATAAATCAACACATTGCGCAGGAAGACCAGATCAAACTGTCTGGCGGGCTTGAGCGGAGTCAGCAAGTTATGTTGGGCCAGCTCCACGTGTTTTTTCAGTGCGTCGACCACCCGCAGGCCATTGGCGCTGGGGCGGAAGTATTTCTTCACCCATTCCGGGTGGGTTTCCTGAATGCGTACGACCGAACGGCCGGTGTACTGGCCCTCGCGCGCCAGCGCCAGGATTTGCCGCGAAATATCGGTGGCATGAATCTGGTAGCTGAACCCGGGATGGGCCGCCGCGAATTCCTCGCACAGCATGGCGACCGAGTACAGCTCCTCGCCGCTGGAGGCGGCGGCCGACCAGATCTTGAGCCGCTGCCCGGGATGCGCGTGCCACCATGCCGGCAGGAATTCCCGCTCGACGTAATCCCACACCTGCTGGGTGCGGAAGAACAGGGTGTCGTTGGTGGTCACCAGATCGATGAAATGCGGGACTTCGGCATGGTCCTGTTCCACCATGTCCAGATAGGCCTGATAGCTGGCCAGCTTGAGCGCCTGCACGCGCGGACGCAGGCGCCGCTCCAGCAGCACGCTCTTGCGCTCGCTCATGGCGATGCCGGTGTGCTTGCGCACCAGCGCGATCAGCGCGGCCAGCGTGGCCGGGGCGATGCCGCTGACCTCCACGATCACACCGCGAAGCCGGACACGGTCTTATTCAGGTCGCCGGCGCGCTGGTTCAGCCCTTCGGTCGAGCGGGCGATGCTGTCGCAGGCGGCGGCCGATTTCTCGGCTTCCTCGGCAATGTACTGCACCGCGGTGCTGACTTCGCGCGCGGTCAGCAATTGTTCGTTGGCCGCCTTGGAAATATCGGAAATCGCCACCGTGGTCTTGACCACGCCGGCCAGGATCTTGTCGAAGGCATCGCTGGCCTGGCGCGAAATCTCGCTGCCGGCGGAGACGCGCTTGACCGACTCGTTGATCAGCTTGGAGATTTCCTTGGTCGCCTGCGAGGAGCGCTCTGCCAACTTGCGCACCTCGTCCGCCACCACCGAGAAGCCCAGGCCGTGCTCGCCGGCGCGCGCCGCTTCGATGGCCGCGTTGAAGGCCAGCATATTGGTCTGGTTGGCGATATCGCTGATCACCTTGACGATTTCGCCGATGTCCTCCGACGAGCGGTTGATCAGATCCATGGCCTCGATCGACTTGGCCACCGCCTTGGCGCCCACTTCCGCCTCGTGCTGGGCGGACTTGGCCATGGCGTCGGCGTCCGAGGTATTGTTGGCGATGGTGTTGATCGAGCTGGTCAGGCCGTCGATGGAGGCGTTCATTTCCTCCACGGTGGCGCCCAGCGCCTGGGTGCCGACCGCCACGCCGTTGGAGCGCTCGGCGATGGTGGTGGAGGCGTCGGCCAGGCCGCTGGCCGACATGACGACGTCGCTGATCACCTTGCGCAGGTCGGCGATCATCTTGCTGATGCCTTCGGCCAGCTGGTCCAGCGGCTCATTGCCCTCGACCGTGATATTGCTGGTCAGGTCGCCGTTGGCGGCGCGTGCCACCGACTCCAGCAGGCGGGCGATTTTCTCGCTGTCGGACTTGGCCTTGGCGGCCACCGATTCCTCCAGCTCGACCTGGGCGGTAATATCGCTTGCGTATTTGACTATTTTGTAAGGCTTGCCATTTAAATCGAGAATGGGATTATAGGTGGCTTGTATCCAGATAGTCTTCTTATTATTGCCAAGACGCTTATAACGACCGCTGTCGAATTCACCACGATTCAGTTTTTGCCAGAAGCGTTTATATTCCGCACTGGCGGCATATTCGGGATCGCAAAACATGCGGTGATGCTCGCCCTTAATGTCGTCGAGATAATAGCCCATGACTTCGAGGAAATTATCGTTGGCATCGAGCACATGGCCTTGCATGTCGAATTCGATCACCGCCTGGGCCTTGCTGATGGCGCTGACCTTGCTCTCGTACTCGGCATTGCGCACGCGGTTGGCGGTGATGTCGGTGGCGAACTTGATCACCTTGTAAGGCTTGCCGTCGGCATCCATCACTGGATTGTACGAGGCATTGATCCAGATTTCCCGGCCGTCCCTGGCGACGCGCTTGTATTCCCCCTGCTGGAACTGGCCGCTGGCCAGGCCGCTCCAGAACTGCTTGTAGGCCGGCGAGGCGGCAAACTCCGGTTCGCAGAACATCGAATGATGCTGGCCCTGGACTTCGCCCAGAGCGTAGCCGAGCACGCGCAGGAAATTATCGTTCGCGTGCAAAATCTTTCCTTCCAGATCGAACTCGATGACCGCTTGCACGCGGTTGAGTGCGGCATGGATGGCCTGGAGTTCTACATCCTGCGTCTGGATTACCTGGCTAGGAGCGTTCATGGGAGTCCCTGTATTATGTAAGAGATACTAAATATCGATAAGTGTGATATTTAGAGAGAATTTACTTGGATATTCGGGGGTGGGGAATATGCGCGATGTGAATCGATTATTTCCTTTATTCAAATTGGACGCAAGCTCAGCAATATAAAATGTATTCTGCAAGCGACAAGCGGCGTTCTTTTCGCGGCATTACAAAGTCCTGCAGCCGCGTTCAAAAGCGCCGGCACGCCTGCAAAAAAATAACACGACCGTTCTTTTTATGCGGTATAGTGAGCGGGCTAGCATTCCAACCAAGAACAAGGAAGAGACATGACTGCTGAATACCAAGTGCACGGCGCGGTTGCCGTCATCACGCTGAACAATCCGCCGGTCAACGGCATGGGCCTGGTCACCCGCACGGCGGCCGTCAAGGGCATCCAGCAGGCGCTGGCGGACGACGCGGTCAAGGCCATCGTCATCACCGGCGCTGGCAAAGCCTTCTCGGGCGGCGCCGACATCAAGGAATTCAATACGCCCAAGGCGCTGGCCGAGCCCAGCCTGCACACCCTGATCGCCACCGCCGAAGGTGCGACCAAGCCGGTGGTGGCGGCCATCCACACCGTGTGCATGGGCGGCGGACTGGAATTGTCGCTGGGCTGCCATTACCGCGTGGCGCTGCCGGGCGCGCAGATCGCGCTGCCGGAAGTCAAGCTGGGCCTGCTGCCGGGCGCCGGCGGCACCCAGCGCCTGCCGCGCGTGCTGGGCCTGGAGCCGGCGCTGAACATGATCGTGTCCGGCAATCCGGTGCCGTCGGAAAAACTGCCGGCGCTGTTCGATGAAATCTTTGCCGCCGACGCCGACATCGTGCAATCGGCCGTGGCGTTTGCGGAAAAAATCGCCGAGGTGCGCCCGCTGCCGAAAGTGCGCGACCGCAAGGTCGATTACCCGAACCACGAAGCCTTCCTGCAATTCTCGCGCAACACGGTCAAAGCCATGGCCGGTCCGTTCCCGGCGCCGCTGGAATGCGTGGAAACCGTGGCCGCGTCGGTGACAAAAAAATTCGACGATGGCATGAAATTCGAGCGCGAGCGTTTCATGCACCTGATCCAGACCAGCGAATCGAAATCGCTGCGCCACGCCTTCTTTGCCGAGCGTGTGGCCGGCAAGGTGCCGGACGTGCCGGCCGATACGCCGGTGCGCAGCATCAAGTCGGCCGCGGTGATCGGCGCCGGCATGATGGGCGGCGGCATCGCCATGAACTTCCTCAACGCCGGCATTCCAGTCACGCTGCTGGAGACCAGGCAGGAAGCGTTGGACAAGGGCATCGCCACCATCCGCAAGAATTACGAAAGCAGCCTGAAGAAGGGCAAGCTGACCCAGGAAAAACTGGACCAGCGCATGGGCCTGCTAAGCGGCACGCTATCCTACGACGATATCGGCCAGGCCGACATCGTGGTGGAAGCCGTGTTTGAGGAACTTAGTGTGAAGGAAGCCGTGTTCCGCAAGCTGGACGAGGTGATGAAGCCTGGCGCCATTCTGGCCACCAACACCTCCACCCTGGACGTCGACAAGATCGCCGCCTTCACCAAGCGTCCGCAGGACGTGATCGGCACCCACTTCTTCTCGCCGGCCAATGTGATGAAGCTGTTGGAAATCGTGCGCGGCAAGGAAACCGGCAAGGACGTGCTGGCCACCGCGCTGGCCTTGTCCAGGAAGCTCAAGAAAACCGGCGTGGTGTCGGGCGTGTGCGATGGCTTCATCGGCAACCGCATGATCGAGCAGTACAGCCGCCAGGCCGGTTTCCTGCTGGAAGAGGGCGCGCTGCCGGAGCAGGTCGACAAGGCGGCCGAGAAATTCGGCTTCGCCATGGGGCCGTTCCGCATGGGCGACCTGGCCGGCAACGACATCGGCTGGGCCATCCGCAAGCGCCGCTATGTGGAGAAGCCGGAAATCACCTATTCGAAAACCGCCGACCTGCTGTGTGAAATGGGCCGCTACGGCCAGAAAACCGGCGGTGGCTGGTACGACTACAAGGCCGGCGACCGCAAGGCCTATCCGAACGAGCAGGTCAACGCCATGATCGTGCAACATTCGGCGGATCTGGGCATCACCCGCCGCAAGATCAGCGATGAGGAAATCGTCGAGCGCCTGGTGTACTCGCTGGTCAACGAAGGCGCGCTGATCCTGGAAGAGGGCGTCGCCCTGCGCGCCTCGGACATCGACATGGTCTACCTGACCGGCTACGGCTTCCCGCTGCACCGCGGCGGCCCGATGTTCTACGCCGACACGGTCGGCCTGCCGAACGTGCTGGCCGCCATCAACAAATACGCCAGGGGCCATCAGGGACAAGCGTGGAAACCGGCGCCGCTGCTGGTCAGGCTGGCAGAGGAAGGAAAGTTGTTTAACAGCTAGCATGTGTTGCAAATGCGACATAGTCGTTAGTATTATGTTCACTTTGGCGGCGGGGTTCGTTATACTCGAACCCGGCCGTTTTTAGTTTCCAGCGCCCGGAAACGGTTGGCAGTCCTGGTGGGCGCTTCTCATACTAATAAACAAAGGGGTATCCATGAAGCACACTATCGTTGCAGCAGCATTGGCGCTGGCCAGCCTGTCCGCCGCCCACGCCGACACCATCACTGGCCTGTACAACACCGGCCTTGGCCAGAGTGGTAGCGCCGACGCGCACTACAGCCTGAGCTCGGCTGTAAGCAGCACCCCCATCATCACTTACGACAGCGTCTGGCCGGTGGACGGCACCTGGCTGAACAACACCGGCGTGTCGCGCTGGATCACGCCGACCGCGTCGCAGGCGGCATCGCTGGATGCAGCGGCCGATGGCATTTACACCTACAGCCTGAGCTTCGACCTGAGCGGTTACAACGCGGCCAGCGCCGTGTTCGCCGGCCGCGTCGCGGCGGATAACGCCGTGGCGGTCAAGCTGAACGGCGCGGAAATCGGCAGCGCCGTCGGCTTCCAGTCGTGGTACGACTTTGGCGCCAACAGCGGCTTCGTTGCCGGCGTCAACACGCTGGAATTCGTGGTCACCAACTACCGGTTGGGCGCGGGCAATCCGACCGGCCTGCGGGTGGAGTTCGACTCGTCCAGCGTGACCGCCGTGCCTGAACCGGAAACCTATGCCATGCTGCTGGGCGGCTTGGCGCTGGTGGGCGCCGTGGCACGTCGCCGCAAGCAAAAATAAGCGGTGTGGAGAAATGCTCACATGCTCAATAGAAATTTAAATGGCATGTGAGCATTTTCCGCAAAAGCCCGTTATAATTGTTCTCAACAGCACCCTTCCTTTCGAAGCCCTAAAAAACGGTTCGATGAAATCCAGGCATCCATGTTGATGCTGGCTGACACGCTAACCATCTTTTTTTAGAGGCTCTCCATGCAACGCAAACTCGTCGCCGCCGCCGTGCTGGCGCTCACCGCATTCGGTTCCGTCCACGCCGCCACCATCACTGGCCTGAAAAATACCGGCCTGGGCGCCAGCGGCAATGCCGACAGCAACTACACCCTGAGTTCGGCCGTGAGCAGCACCCCGGTCATCACCTACGACAGCCAGTGGCCAATCGGTCCATGGCTGGCCAACGACGGCACCTCGAAATGGATCACCCCGACCGCCAGCCAGAGCGAGAGCTTTGACGCCTGGAGCGCCGGCATCTACACCTACAGCCTGTCGTTCGATCTGACAGGCTTCAACGCGGCCAGCGCCTCGTTCAGCGGCCGGATGGCGGCGGACAACGCGGTGGTGGTCAAACTGAACAACAGCGTCATCGGCAGCGGTAGCGGCTTTACCGACTGGACCAGCTTTAGCGCCAACAGCGGCTTCGTGCCGGGCGCCAACAAGCTGGACTTCGTGGTGACCAACTGGGCGCAGAACGGCGGGAATCCGACCGGCCTGCGGGTGGAGTTTGGTTCGTCGAGCATCGCGGCGGTTCCGGAACCGGAAACCTACGCCATGCTGCTGGGCGGCCTCGTCATGGTCGGCGCCTTTGCGCGCCGCCGCAAGCAGTAGTAGCAAGCAGTACAGCAGTATCGTAGTAAGGGACTCCTTGGGTTAATTTTTCAACCGCCTCTCCACGAGGCGGTTTTTTTTCGCCCACCCCAACCCGGGGTCAGTTCTTGCAATCCAACACGGACTTATCTGTTGAGCAGGCGCATGGCTTGCGGCGGCAAGCGGGTGTACGGTTGACGCATGAGCCGCCCATTACGACTGGAATCTGCCGGAGCCCTGTATCACGTCACCGCGCGTGGGGACAGGCAGCAGGCAATTTATCGCGACGATACAGATCGCCTGGTTTGGCTGGATATTCTGGCAAAGGTATGCGCTCGCTCAAATTTTTCCGTGCATAGCTTCTGTCAGATGACGAATCACTATCATCTGTTGCTCGAAACTGGCGATGCCAACCTCTCGTTCGGAATGCGTCAGCTTAACGCTGGATACGCGCAATACTTCAATCGACGTCATCGGCTGGTCGGGCATCTGTTCCAAGGCCGCTATCAAGCCTTGCTGGTTCAGAAAGAGTCTTACTTGATGGAGTTGGCGAGGTATGTGGTACTGAATCCGGTGCGCGCCGGCATGGTTGCAGCGGCTGGAGATTGGCCGTGGAGTAGTTATCGTCTCGTGGCCGAAGAGGCTCACGGGCCATGTTGGATGCAGGTCGATTGGATGTTGGCGCAATTCGCAAGCAGCCGCGTGGACGCCATCGCGGCATATCGTCGCTTCGTGGCGGATGGCCTTGGTGTCAGCAGCCCGATGCAAGCAAAGCGGCATCAGCTGTTTTTAGGTGATGAAGCCTTTATCGCCAGGCATCGCTCCACCGCAGGCGCTCTTTCGCTGATGGAAGTGACGAAAACGCAGCGCCGGGCATTGGCGCTTTCGCTGGAAGAATATCAATCCCAATTTCCTGAGCGAGATATGGCGATCGCCCACGCCTATTTCTCGACGGCGTACACCATGGCGCAAATTGCCGATCATTTCCATATTTCGTACGCCACAGTCAGCAGGATAGTGCGGCGCGCGGAGCGCATTCGTACCAGTGCCGAGGCCGTGTTGGATTGCAAGAACTGACCCCGTATTAAAAAAGCCGCCCGGAGGCGGCTTTGGTTTGCGGCCGTGCAGGGTTAGTCGGCCGCGTAGATGTTGTTGTCCTTGGTTTCGCCGATGAACAGTACACCGATCACCACGGTGATCAGGGCGACGATGATCGGGTACCACAGGCCGTAGTAGATGTCGCCCTTGAACGCCACCAGCGCGAACGAGATGGTCGGCAGCAGGCCGCCGAACCAGCCGTTGCCGATGTGGTATGGCAGGGACATCGAGGTGTAGCGGATGCGGGTCGGGAACATTTCCACCAGCATGGCCGCGATCGGGCCGTACACCATGGTCACGTACAGCACCAGGATGAACAGGATCAGGACCATCATCGGTTTGTTGATCTGCGCTTCGTCCGCCTTGGCTGGGTAGCCGGCCGCTTTCACGGTCGCCGCCACTTCTTTTTTCAGCGCCGCGTCCAGGTCTTTACTGGCTTTGTCGAAGTTCAGGCCATCCGGGGTCAGCACGGCGTTGAAGGCGGTGATTTCCTTGTCGCCCACTTTGATTTTGGCCACGCTGCCAGCCGGCGCGTCTTGCTTGGTGTAGGCCACCGAGGCGTTCGACAGGATGCTGGTCGCGATGTCGCACGAGGAGGTGAATTTCTTCTGGCCGGTCGGGTTGAACTGGAAGTTGCACGATGCCGGATCGGCGTACACCACCACTGGCGAGTTTTTCAGCGCCGCTTCCAGCTGCGGGTTGCCGTAGTGGGTCAGGGCGCCGAACAGTGGGAAGTAGGTGGCGGCAGCCAGCACGCAGCCGCCCAGGATGATGTACTTGCGGCCGATCTTGTCCGACAGGATGCCGAAGAAGATGAAGAACGGGGTGGCCAGCGCCAGCGACAGCGCGGTCATGATGTTGGCGTTGGCGCCATCGATCTTCAGCACCTGGGTCATGAAGAACAGGGCGTAGAACTGGCCGGTGTACCACACCACCGCCTGGCCCATGGTCAGGCCGATCAGGGCCAGGATCACGACTTTCAGGTTTTTCCACTGGCCGAAGGCTTCGCTCAGCGGTGCTTTCGAGGTTTTGCCCTCGGCTTTCATTTTGGCGAAGGCCGGCGATTCATTCATCGACAGGCGAATCCACACCGAAATACCCAGCAGCAGCACCGAGACCAGGAACGGCACGCGCCAGCCCCAGGCGTTGAAGGCTTCCTCGCCGATCGCGGTACGGGTACCCAGGATCACCAGCAGCGACAGGAACAGGCCCAGCGTCGCGGTGGTCTGAATCCACGAGGTAAACGAGCCGCGCTTGCCGTGCGGTGCGTGCTCGGCCACGTAGGTGGCCGCGCCGCCGTATTCGCCGCCCAGCGCCAGGCCCTGCAGGATGCGCAGTGTCACCAGCACAATCGGCGCCGCGATGCCGATCGCCGCGTACCCGGGTAGCAGCCCCACAATGAAGGTGGAGGCGCCCATGATCAGGATGGTGATCAGGAAGGTGTATTTACGGCCGATCATGTCGCCCAGGCGGCCAAACACCAGCGCGCCGAATGGACGCACGATGAAGCCCGCCGCGAACGCCAGCAGCGCGAAGATGAAGGTGGTGGTCGGTTCGCCTATGAAGAACTGCTTGGCGATGATCGGCGCCAGCGAGCCGTACAGATAAAAGTCGTACCATTCGAACACGGTGCCGAGCGAGGACGCAAAGATCACTTTGCGCTCTTCGGCGGTAATCGGGCTGGCTCGGCCCGGCGCGCGCGGATCAGCGGTTCCTGTATTTGCCATGATGTGTGTCTCCTTTGATTTTGTAGGATGTTTTTTCCCCAGCCGAGATAGTTACTACTTCGTCAGCTTGCTCTCAGTCTGTACCCTTAACCTTACGTCATTCTTTCACGAAACTTACGCGAAACTTACAAAAATATTTGCGAACGACCGTACTAAAAATATGCTATTCTGGATTGAATAACACTTCATTCCACAGGAGACTCTCATGATTGACGCCGTCATTGTATCTACCGCCCGCACGGGCCTGGCCAAGTCCTGGAAGGGCGCGTTCAATATGACGCACGGCGCCACGCTGGGCGGTCATGCCCTGCAAGCCGCCATCGCGCGCGCCGGCATTGAATCGGGCGAGGTCGAGGACGTGCTGGTCGGCTGCGCCAATCCAGAGGGTGCCACCGGCGGCAATATCGCCCGCCAGATCGCCATCCGCGCCGGTTGCCCGGTGACCACCGCCGGCATGACCATCAATCGTTTTTGCTCGTCCGGTCTGCAAACCATTGCCACCGCCGCCCAGCGCATCATCGCCGGCGAGGGCGATATCTATGCCGCCGGCGGCGTGGAATCGATCTCCTGCGTGCAGCAGGAAATGAATCTGCATATGTACAAGGAAGTCTGGCTGTCGCAGCACAAGCCGGAAATCTATTGGCCGATGCTGCAAACCGCCGAAACCGTCGCCAAGCGCTACAGCATCAGCCGCGAACGTCAGGATGAATACGGCGTGCAAAGCCAGCAGCGCGCCGCCGCCGCCCAGGCCGCCGGTTTGTTCGACGCCGAAATCGTGCCGATGACCACGGTGATGGGCGTGGCCGACAAGGCTTCCGGCCAACTGCTGTCGCGCGAAGTGACCATCTCGGCGGACGAGGGCATCCGTGCCGACACCACTTACGAAGGCGTCTCCAAGATTCGCACCGCGATGCCGGGCGGCGTGATCAGCGCCGGCAACGCCAGCCAGTTCTCGGACGGCGGCTCGATGGCCATCGTGATGAACGCCCAGACCGCCGCCGCCAAGGGCTTGCAGCCGCTGGGCGTGTTCCGTGGCTTCGTCGTGGCCGGCTGCGAGCCGGATGAGATGGGCATCGGCCCGGTATTCGCCATTCCCAAGCTGCTGAAGAAAGCCGGCCTGAAGGTCGAAGACATCGGCCTGTGGGAGTTGAACGAAGCCTTCGCCGTGCAAGTGCTGTACTGCGCCGACAAGCTGGGCATCCCGATGGACCGCCTGAATGTGAACGGCGGCGCGATCGCGGTTGGCCATCCTTACGGCGTGTCGGGCGCGCGCCTGGTCGGCCATGCGCTGATCGAGGGCAAGCGCCGCGGCGTGAAATATGTGGTGGTCACCATGTGCATTGGTGGCGGCCAGGGAGCGGCAGGCCTGTTCGAAGTGGTGTAAGCGCATGGACTCGACCATCCTGTCGCGCCGCGACATCGCGTTCATGCTGTACGAGTGGCTGGACGCGGAGGCGCTGAACAAACGCGCCCGTTTCGCCGACCACAATCGCGAAACCTTCGACGCCGCCATCGACACCGCCGAACGCCTCGCCACCGACCTGTTCGCGACCCACAACAAGAAGGCCGATCACCACGAGCCGCATGTAGTGGACGGCAAGGTGCGGCTGATCCCTGAAGTGAAGGTGGCGCTGGACGCCTTCTCGGCCGCCGGCCTGATGGCGGCCGGGCAGGACTACGACCGTGGCGGCATGCAGCTGCCGGTGGTGGTCGACAAGGCGCTGGCGGCGTACTTCACGGCCGCCAACGTCAGCACTTCGGCCTACACCTTCCTCACCATGAGCAACGCCAACACCTTGCTCAAGACCGGCACGCCGGAGCAGATCGAACGCTTCGTCAACCCCATGCTGGAAGGCCGCTTCTTCGGCACCATGTGCCTGTCCGAGCCGCAGGCCGGCTCCAGCCTGTCGGACATCACTACCCGCGCGCTGCCGGATGGCGAGGGCCAGTACCGCATCACCGGCAACAAGATGTGGATTTCGGCCGGCGAACACGAGCTGGCGGAAAACATCATCCACCTCGTGCTGGCCAAGATTCCGGGCGAGGACGGCAAGCTGATTCCGGGCGTGAAAGGCATCTCGCTGTTCATCGTGCCGAAGTACCTGGTCAACGATGACGGCAGCATTGGCGCGCGCAACGACGTGGCGCTGGCCGGCCTCAATCACAAGATGGGTAATCGCGGCACCACCAACTGCCTGCTCAATTTTGGCGAGAAGGGCGGCGCCATCGGTTATCTGGTCGGCAAGCCGCATCAGGGCCTGGCCAATATGTTCCACATGATGAACGAGGCGCGCATCGCCGTCGGCCTGAACGCCGCGGTGCAGGGCTACACCGGCTATCTGCATGCGCTGGACTACGCCCGCAACCGTCCGCAGGGCCGCCATCCGGCGCAGAAAGATCCAACCCAGCCGCAACTGCGCATCATCGAACACACCGACGTGCGCCGCATGCTGCTGGCGCAGAAGGCTTACGTGGAAGGCGCGTTGGGACTGGTGCTGTACAGCGCCCGCCTGGTGGACGAACAAAACAGCGCCGAAACGCCGGAAGCGCGCGAGCATGCCACGCGCTTGCTGGAGTTCCTGACGCCGATCACCAAGTCGTGGCCGTCGCAGTGGTGCGTGGAGGCCAATTCGCTGGCGATTCAGGTGCACGGCGGCTATGGCTACACGCGCGAATACAACGTCGAGCAGTTCTATCGCGACAATCGCCTGAACGCCATCCACGAAGGCACGCACGGCATCCACGGACTGGACCTGCTGGGCCGTAAAGTCTCGATGCAGGATGGCGCGCTGTTCAAGGCCTTCGGCAGCGAAATCCGCAAGACCATCCGCAAGGTGCGCGGCAGCGTGGGCGCGCCGGACGTGGCGCCGGTGGGCTATGCCGATATCGGCAAGGAGCTGCTGGCTCACGCCGACGCGCTCGAACGGGCGTGGCAGGCCTTGGAGCAAACCACGCAGAAGCTGTATGCTGTCGGCGACATGAACAAGACGCTGGCCAATGCCAGCATTTATCTGGAAGCGTGCGGCCACATCGTGGTCGCGTGGATCTGGCTACAGCAAGCCTTGTTGGCCGCCGCGTCGATGCAGCACGGCGATGCGGATTTCTATCGCGGCAAGTTGCAAGCCTGCCGTTATTTCTTCCGCTGGGAACTGCCGAAGATCGGACCGCAACTGGAGCTGCTGGCCAGCATAGACACCACCACGCTCGACATGCAGGACGTGTGGTTCTGACTACAATAAGGAGACACAATGCGTACTACCCAAGAACTGTTTTCGTTGGCCGGCAAGACCGCGCTGGTGACCGGCGGCTCGCGCGGGCTGGGCCTGCAAATGGCGCTGGCGCTGGGCGAGCAGGGCGCCAATATCGTGGTATCGGCGCGCAAGCAGGCCGACCTCGATGAAGCCGTGGCCTTCCTGTCGCAGCATGGCATCAAGGCGCATGCGATTGCCGCCGATCTGTCGCAGGACGAGCAGGCCGCGCAACTGGTGGATGGCGCCATCGCCCATCTCGGCCATATCGACATCCTGATCAACAACGCCGGCGCCAGTTGGGGCGCGCCCGCCGAAGACCATCCGGTCGAAGCGTGGGACAAGGTGATGGACCTGAACATCCGCAGCATCTTCGTGGTGTCGCAACTGGTGGGCAAGCGCTCGATGATCCCGCGCGGCTACGGCCGCATCATCAATATCGCCTCGATCGCGGGCCTGGCCGGCAATCCGCCGGGCACCATGCAGACCATCGCTTACAACACCTCGAAAGGCGCGCTGGTCAACTTCACGCGCACACTGGCCGGCGAATGGGGCCGTCACGGCATCACCGTCAACGCGCTGGCGCCGGGCTTCTTCCCGTCGAAGATGACCAAGGGCCTGCTGTCGGTGATGGGCGAGGAACTGACCAAGCACGCACCGCTGAACCGCCTCGGCGACGACGAAGACCTGAAAGGCGCGGCGGTGCTGTTCGCGTCCGACGCCGGCAAGCACATCACCGGCCAGATCCTGGCGGTGGACGGGGGCGTCTCGGCGGTATGAGTATTCCCGAAACCTACCAGCGCATCGTGCTGGCGGCGCGTCCGCGCGGCGCGGTGGCGCCGGAGAACTTTCGTCTCGAAACCGTGCCGGTGCCTGAACTGGCCGATGGCGAAGTCCTGATCCGCAATCATTACCTGTCGCTGGACCCGTACATGCGCGGACGCATGAGCAAGGTGGCCACCTACGCCGCCTCGCAGGCGCTGGATGAAACCATGATCGGCGGCACGGTCGGTCAGGTGGTGGCCTCGCGCAATGCTTTTTACCAGGAAGGCGACTACGTCAACGGCATGCTGGGCTGGGCCGAGATGGGCGTGTCGGACGGCCTGCTGCTGCGCAAGCTCGATACCACGCGCATTCCGCTGCCGGCCTTTCTGGGCGTGGTCGGCATGCCGGGCATGGCGGCCTGGTATGGTTTCAACCAGATCATGGAAGCGGCGGCCGGCGAAACCGTGGTGGTCTCGGCCGCCAGTGGCGCGGTCGGCAGCGTGGTCGGCCAACTGGCGCGCCTGCGTGGCTGCCGCGTGGTCGGCATCGCCGGCGGGCCGGAGAAGTGCGCCTACGTGGTGAACGAGCTGGGCTTCGACGCCTGTGTCGACTACAAGGCCGGCAATCTGGAGGCCGATCTGGCCGCCGCCACGCCGGACGGCATCGACGCCATCTTTGAAAACGTCGGCGGCGCCTGCCTCGACGCTGCGCTGGCGCGCACCAACGCCTTTGCCCGCATCGCGTTGTGCGGCCTGATCGGCGGCTTCACTGGCGCCGACATGTCGATCAAGAATGCCCGCGCCTTGTTGTTGAATCGTCTGACGCTGCGTGGCTTCATCATTACCGAACACATGGAATACTGGCAGCAGGGCTTGCAGGAGCTGGCCGTGCTGGTCGCCAACAAGCAAATTAAATACCGCGAGACGGTGGCCGAGGGCCTGGCCGCCGCCCCGCAAGCGTTTATCGGCCTGCTGCAAGGGCATAACTTTGGCAAACAACTGGTGAAGCTCATATGAAAACATTCCGGGACAAGGTCGCCGTCATCACCGGCGGGGCAAGTGGTTTGGGCCGTCAATTCGCCAACGTGGCGGCGCGCGAGGGCATGAAGCTGGTGCTGGCCGATGTGCAGGCCGACGCGCTGGAGCGCGCCGTTGAAGAGCTGCGCGCGCAGGGCGCCGGCGTCATCGGCCGCCTGTGCGATGTGCGCAAGGGCGAGCAGGTGCAGGCGCTGGCCGATGCCGCCGTGGCCGAATTCGGCGCCGTGCATCTGGTGTTCAATAACGCCGGCGTCGGCTCGGGCGGCCTGATCTGGGAAAACACCGAGGCCGACTGGGAATGGGTGATGGGCGTGAATGTCTGGGGCGTGATCCACGGGGTGCGCATCTTCACCAAACTGATGCTGGCGGCGGCTGAAAAAGATCCGGCGTTTGAAGGCCACATCGTCAACACGGCGTCGATGGCCGGGCTGGTGAACGCGCCGGCCATGGGCGTGTACAACGTCTCCAAGCATGCCGTGGTGTCGCTGAGCGAAACGCTGTACCAGGACTTGCAGCTGGTCGGCGCGCCGATCGGCGCCTCGGTGCTGTGCCCGTATTTTGTTCCGACCGGCATCAGCCAGTCGCACCGCAACCGTCCGGACGATGTGCGCATGACGGACCGGCCGACCGCCAGCCAACTGGCCGCCCAGGCCATGACCGACAAGGCGGTCACGTCTGGTAAAGTGTCGGCGGAAGCGGTGGCGGAAACCACCTTCAAGGCCATTGCCGATGGCCAGTTTTATATTTACTCGCACCCGGACGCGCTGGCCGGTGTGCGCGAGCGCATGGAGCACATCGTTGCCGGCATCAATCCGGCCGATCCTTACGCCGCCGCGCCGCAACTGCGCGAAAGCTTGCGTGCCAAAATCAAGGGAGCATCACGATGATCACACTGGGCGACTGGAACACGCTCAACGCCGACGCCAAGCTGATCCGCTTTGAGGTGTTTGTGCAGGAGCAAAACGTTCCGCCCGAACTGGAGATGGACCACATGGACGCCGTGTGCCTGCACGCGGTCGCCTACGACGAGGCCGGCGTGCCGGTCGGCACCGGCCGCCTGCTGCCGGACGGCCACATCGGCCGCATGGCGGTGCGCAAGCCGGGGCGCGGCAATGGCATCGGCGGCGCCTTGCTGCAAGCGTTGATGGCGCAGGCCCGGGCGCGCGGCGACAAGGCTGTGGTGCTGAGCGCGCAAACGCACGCAGCGCCGTTTTACCAGCGCCACGGGTTCAGTATCGACGGGGAAGAGTTTTTCGAGGCCGGCATCCCGCACATCAATATGCAGTACACCTTCTAGGCTCAGGCTTCGCTATTAATCAGCAAACCTTTGGTGCTGAGGTTTTTCCCGATTTCCAGCGATTGCTCGGATGGGAATTGCTGCAATACCTTCTTCGTTTCAGTATCGATTACTTTCACTACGGAAATTCCGCTATCCTCATCGATACTGAAATGCACTTCGCTGGTGTTTTCCAGGAAGCGATTGATCGCGTCCACGGAATTTCTTAACTCAGTTTTACTCGGTACACGTGCCGCGGTCGCGTCTTTACCGGCGACAATAGCCTGTGCCGTGCCGGCGTCCACCGTTTTTCCGGACGCGGGCACGGATACCGGCGCCGTTGCGGCGGGTAGCAAGTCCAGTCGGTTGATGCTGCTCGTGTCCATGGTGGTCGTTTTCCTTCGATGAAGTGGAATAAATTACTCCGCTACCGGTGATAACGGCAGGTCTGAAGAAAAATTGAGTTAAATGTCAAAGAAAAATGAAATCGGTGCTGAAAACGCTCCGCTGATCGGTCTTGCGCCCCTGATGCGGCGTGCCTTTGCCGGCGAAGACCTGACGCCGCTTGGCCAGACCCTGCTCGAACGCGCGCAAACCTATCCCAACGACGCCCACGCCTACATGGACTTCTCCACCGTGCTGCAACTGACCGGCAATCGCGACGACGCGCTGGCGGTGCAGGCGGAAGCCATCATTTTGCAGCAGCTATACAGTCTTCCCGCCAACCGGGAGCATGGCCGAGTCGCCGGCCAACCAGCTGTTGCTGGAGCAGTTGGCGGACTACGTCAGCGATTGGCCGCGGCCGGTGATCAACCGGCCGGAGCGCATCCGCCAGCTGTCGCGTGACAACGTGTGCGCGGCCTTGCAGGGCGTGCCGGGGCTGGCGTTGCCGCTGTCGGTCCGCGTCGACCGTGGCGCGCTGAACGCGGTAGCGGCTGGAACGCGCGCGCTCGGCTCCTTGCTCGGCGATGACGGCTTCCCGATGATTGTGCGCCCGCTGGGCTCGCACAGCGGCGCCGATCTGGAGAAGATCGCCGCCCCGGCGGCGCTGGCGGCCTATCTGGACGCGGTCGAGGGCGTGCACTTCTACATCTCGCGCTTTGTCGACTACCGCAACGTGGATGGCCTGTTCCGCCAATATCGCATCGTGCTGATCGACGGCAAGCCGTTTATCTGCCATTTCGCCATCTCGCGGCACTGGATGATTCACTACCCGACCGCCGGCATGACCGAAAGCGCGGCGAAGCGTGCCGAGGAGGCGGCCTGCATGGCCGCCTTCGATGACGGCTTCGCCGTACGCCACCAGGCCGCGCTGGCGGCCATCCACCAGCGCATGGGCTTGCCTTATCTGGGCATCGACTGCGCCGAGATGCCGAATGGCGACTTGCTGATCTTCGAAGTGGACAACGCCATGATCGTGCACGGCATGGACCCGGCCGACCTGTTCCCTTACAAGGTGCCTGCCATGCAGCGTGTGTTCAACGCCTTCCGCGCCTTGCTGGCGCGCGCCTCGGCCGCGCGCGCCTGATCAGTGAATCAGCATTTCATGCAGGGTGGCGGGAGCGTCGGCGTAAAGTTTGACGACGGTGGAGGTGCGGGTGCCGTAGCTCGGGCTTTCGATGCGCACGGCGGATAGCATGCGTTCCAGATCCAGCGGGACGCCGGTTTCGGGCAGGCGCAAATCTGGCGCCTGGGTGGTGTCGGACAGCATTTCGAAGAAGGCTTCGTCCGGCGCGCCCAGGCATAGCAGGCTGGCGAATTGGGCTTTGGTCTTTAACACCTTCGGCCAAGGCGCATCCAGCAGGGCGTTCGACAGGCCGTAGACGCCGGGCTCCAGCGGTTGGCCGTTGCGCGGATCGTTGTCGCCTTTGTTGGAATACCAGATCAGGGTGTCGCGGTTGCCCAGCACGAGGTTGAAGCCGTTGTACTGGTCGGCGCTCGGGCGGATCGACGCCACGTATTCCTGCGGCGTCATGCTGCCAGCCAGGTAGTCGGCGACCAGCTGGCCGCGCGACGGCGCCTCATCCTTGTGTTCGGACGGCGCGCGGATGTTGGTGATGGCGGCGAAGCGCGACGGTCCGCCGTCCTCGCCCGGTTGCGTGATGCCCATCCAGCTGCCGCCGGCCTGCAAGTCGCGGCCGGCGAAAATCTGCGGGTGCTCGGGCCATGGCGCGGCCGGCGCGGTGGCGCGCTGGTAGTATTCATCGCGGTTGGCGGCGGCAATCAACGGCACCGCCGGCACCACCTTCCATGCAAAGACAATCAGGCACATGGCACGACATCCATAAAAACTTCGGTGTGGCGCAGGCCGGCAATCCACGACAGCACGCCGGCCTCGTGGACCGCGCGTTCCAGTTCCGCCGCAAATCCTTCAGGCGTGGACGCGTAGACTTCCATCCACGTCTGCACGCCGTCTTTGGCTTCCGGACGGCGCTTGAGTTGGCCCGCAACGCCGTGGCGCCGCGCCAGCGTCGCCTGCATGGCGGCGACCGCCGCTTGCAAGGACGCCGCGTCGGCATCCTTGACTTTGTAGTAGATGTAGAGATCCATGCCGGAGCTTACAGGTCGAGCGGTTCCAGCACGTAGGGCATGTCGAGGAAGGTCAGCGGTGTGCCTTCGGCCGAGCCCAGGCGCACCGAGCCTGCCTCGATGGCGGCCAGTTTCATTTCCACCAGCGCATCCACGCCGCCATTGTCGTTGGGCGCGGCGTTGACGATCATGCCGCATGGCTGTTCCGGATCGGCCGTGGCGAACACTTCGGCACCCGCCACCGCGCCCGCGTCGGCGATCGACACTAGGGTGGTGCGGCGCTTGAGTTTGCCCAGGTACTGGCTGCGGGCGACGATTTCCTGGCCGGGGTAGCAGCCTTTCTTGAAGTTGACGCCGCCCAGCAGCTCGTAGTTCACCATCTGCGGCACGAACTGTTCCTGCGTGGCCTTGGCGATTTGCGGCACGCCGGCGTGGATGTCGGACAGCTGCCATGCGGCCGTGTCGCCCAGGGCCAGTTTGGCGGCCAGCGCCGGCTTCACGGTTTCGGCGGTATCCAGCGACATCAGCCATTGATAGCGCGGCGCGCCGAAGGCATCGGCCACGCGGATCAGCGTGCCCAGTTCGTGATCGATTTTCGCGTACGGTTTGGCGGGCAGGGCCTCGAACCACGCTTGCAGCACGGCCGGCGCGCTTGCACCGCCGATGCCCAGCACCACCTGGTTGGCCGGCGCTTCGGTGGCGTCGCTCAGCTTGGTCTTGGAGCGCAGCACGAACATCGACAGGCGCTTTTGCACCGGCGCCTGGATCTCGCGCGGCAGTTGCAGGAAGATAGTCGAGGCGTTGCGCCACATCAGGAACGAGGCCAGCAGACGGCCTTTCGGCGAGCAGTAGCCGGCCAGGCGCGCTTCGGTCGGGCCGAGGTGCTCAACGTCGTTGGTCAGCTGATTGTGCAGGAAGCTGGCCGATTCTTCGCCGTCCAGCGCGATCAGGCCGAGGTCGGTGATCGGGGCGAAAAATCCCGCGGCGAGGTGGGTGGTGTTCAGTGCGGACATAATTTTCAATATTTTGACTGGGAAGGCATTATCATTACGGGCTTATTATAGTGATGTCGCGAAATTCGCGTCAGATCGCCTCGATCCACCCATTCGGCTTAATGATGGCTTTTATCAAAAAAATAATTGGTCTGTGTGTTTTGTTCGCCATTCTCGGCGGTGCCTATTTCATGTACTGGTCGCAAAAGCCCATCATTCCCGAGGATGCGGAAGCGATTGAATTCAGCATCACGCCCGGCAGCGGCGCCCATGCCGCCGGCCAGCAGATCGCCGAAGCCGGTGTGCCGATCCAGCCGTTGCTGTTCAACCTGCTGGCGCGCGTGACCAACAAGAGCTCGAAACTGAAAGCCGGCTCTTACGAACTCAAGCCGGGCTCGACGCCGCTGCGCCTGATCGACCAGCTGGCGCGCGGCGAGTACGCGCAGGAGCAACTGACCATCATCGAGGGCTGGACCTTCCGTCAGATGCGGGCCGCCATCGCCGCCCACAAGGGTTTGAAGCATGACACCATTGCGCTGTCCGACGCCGAGGTGATGAGTGCCATCGCCTCCGAATACAAGGATGCCGAAGGCCTGTTCTTCCCCGATACCTATCTGTTTGCCAAGGGCTCCAGCGACCTGCAAATCTACAAGCAGGCGCACGCCATGATGCTGACCCGGCTGGCCGAAGCCTGGGACAAGCGCGATCCGGCGCTGCCGTACAAGAACAAGTATGAGGCGCTGACCATGGCCTCGATCGTGGAAAAGGAGACCGGACAGAAATCCGAGCGCGCCATGATCGCCGGCGTGTTCGTCAACCGGCTGAAGATCGGCATGCTGCTGCAAACCGATCCGACCGTGATCTACGGCATGGGCCTGAAGTACGACGGCAAGATCCGCAAGAAGGACCTGGAAACCGACACCCCCTACAATACCTACACGCGCGCCGGCCTGCCGCCGACGCCGATCGCCTTGCCGGGCGTGCAATCGCTGACGGCGGCGCTGGCGCCGGCCAAGACGGCCGCGCTGTATTTCGTCTCCAAGGGCAATGGCACCAGCCAGTTCTCGGACAACCTGAACGATCACAATCGTGCAGTCAATCAGTATCAACGATAAGTATCAACGATAATAAGAATATGGGTAAATTCATCACCTTTGAAGGCATCGACGGTGCGGGCAAGTCCACGCACATTGCCTTCGTGTCCGATTACATCAAGCGGCGCGGCGTCGAGCTGGTGAGTTCGCGCGAGCCGGGCGGCACGCCGCTGGGCGAGAAGCTACGCGAGCTGGTGCTGCACGAAAAAATGCACCTCGAAACCGAGGCGCTGCTGGTGTTTGCCAGCCGCCGCGAACACGTCGCGCAAGTGATCAAGCCGGCGCTGGAGCGCGGCGCCTGGGTCATCTCCGACCGTTTTACCGATTCCAGTTTCGCCTATCAGGGCGGCGGCCGCGGCCTCGACCTGGCCAAGCTGGACGCGCTCGAACAGTGGGTGCATCCGGATCTGCAACCGGACCTGACGCTGCTGTTCGATGTGCCGCTGGACGTGGCACGCGCCCGTCTTGACGCCAGCCGCGAGCTGGACAAGTTTGAGCAGGAAAAGGCCGACTTCTTCGCCGCCACCCGCAACGAGTATCTGCGCCGCGCGGCCCAGTTCCCGCAGCGCTTCCGCGTGATCGATTCCACCCAGAGCATCGCCGAGATTCAGTTGCAAATTGCCGCCATCCTCGACGCCTGTTTTTGAAATACAATACTGAGTAATGAGCAATTCCATCTACCCGTGGCAAGAATCGTCGTGGCAGCAGCTGCAAACGCTGCGCCAGCGCATGCCGCACGCCATCCTGTTCCATGGCGCCGCCGGGATAGGCAAGGCCGATTTCATCGAGCGCTTTGCGCAGGGCTTGCTGTGCGAGGCGGTGCTGCCGGACGGCCATGCCTGCGGCCAGTGCGCATCCTGCGGCTGGTTCTCGCAGCAAAACCATCCTGACTACCGCCGCGTGCGGCCCGAGTCGATGGAAGACGAGCCGCCGGCAGAGGGCGAAGAGGGCGATGGCGAGGCCAAGAAGGCCGCCAAGTCCAAGACCCCATCCAAGGAAATCAAGATCGAGCAAATCCGCTCGCTGGCCGATTTCATGAATATCTCCACCCACCGCCAGGGTTTGCGCGTGGTGGTGCTGTATCCGGCCGAGGCGCTGAACATGCCGGCCTCGAACGCCTTGCTGAAAACGCTGGAAGAGCCGCCGCCGGGCACGGTGTTCCTGGTCGCCTCCAACGGCCTGGACCGGGTGTTGCCGACCATCCTGTCGCGTTGCCGCAAATTCGCCATGCCGATGCCGACCCATGCCGAAGCGCTGGCCTGGCTGAAAGCGCAAGGCGTGCCGGACGCCGACAGCTGGCTGCGCGAGCAGGGCGGCGCGCCGCTGGCCGCCATGGCGCAGGCCGAAGCCGGCAGCCGCGAGGATCTGGAGACGCTGCTGCAACTGCTGGCCCACCCCAGCATTGAAGGCGCGCTGAAAGTGGCCGATAAGTTACAAAAAGTCCCGCTCGCCGGACCGGTTTCATGGTTGCAGCGCTGGCTTTATGATGTGTTTTCCTACAAACTGGCAGGCAACATCCGGTATTATCCTCGCTACCAGAAAGAGCTGGCCGGCCTGGCCGACAAGATCCACGTCAGCCGCCTGCTGGCCGCGATCAAGGGCGCGAACGAACGGCGCGCCACGGCGGACCACCCGCTGTCGCCCAAGCTGTTCCTGGAGGATATGCTGCTTGACTACGCCAATAGCTGCACCTGAAAGGTAAGTAATGTCCGCTGCCAGCCCACTCGACCCGAACACCGTGCCGATGACGCCACGGCCGACGGTGTTGTCGCTGGCGATCAAGGAGAAGGCGGCGCTGTACGCTGCCTATATGCCGTTCCTGAAGAACGGCGGCATGTTCGTGCCGACCCAGAAACCGTACAAGCTGGGCGATGAGATTTACCTGATCCTCGCCCTGATGGACGATCCCAACAAATACCCCATCGCAGGCAAGGTCGCCTGGATCACGCCGCCCGGCGCGCACAACAACAAGGCACAGGGCATCGGCGTGCATTTCCCGGACGACGAGAGCGGCCAGCGCGCCCGCCTGCGCATTGAAGAAATCCTCGGCGCCGCGCTGCGCTCGTCGCGCGCCACTCACACACTGTAACTCTGTTTTTTGAAAATGACTTTCCGCCATCGCCTCGCCACGCCTGAAGACCTGCCCACCATCGTTGCCATCTACAACAGCACCATCGCCTCGCGCGAGGTGACTGCCGATACCGAGCCGGTGTCGGTGGAGTCGCGCTTGCAGTGGTATCACGATCACACGCCGGAAAAGCGTCCGCTGTGGATCATCCACCCGGCCGAGGGCGATGAGATTCTGGGCTGGATGTCGTACTCGAATTTCTACGGTCGTCCGGCCTACGCGGGCACGTCCGAGATTTCGATTTACATCGCCGAAACCGCGCGTGGCAAGGGCGTGGGCAGCTACTGCATCGAGCAGGCGATCGCCTACGCGCCGCAGATCAAGGTGCACACGCTGCTGGGCTTTATCTTTGGCCACAATAAGCCGAGCCTCGGCCTGTTCGGCAAGTTTGGATTTGAGACTTGGGCGCATCTGCCCAAGGTGGCGAATCTGGATGGCATCGAGCGCGACCTGATTATCCTTGGAAAACGCGTGGCGTAAGCTGGATCTGCGGGCTGTCGAAGTCGACCGTCATGCTGCGGCCGCCCGCCAGTATCACGTTGAACGGCGTATCGTCGCGCTGGCCGCTGCGTGAGCTGGCAAACAGATTGCTGAAATTGCCGAAGCCGTTTTCGTGCGACAGCTCGGCGTCGGCGTCGATTTCCAGCTCTTCGATGCGGGCGCTCAGCTGCTGTACTTTGCGGCGCAGCTCGGCCAATTCCCGGTCTTTCTCTTCCAGCAGGGCGTTAAAGCGGCGCTCGGCGTCGTCGTGCAGCTTGTCGGCCAGTTGTTCGACCAGCGTTTGCAGGCTGCGTGCCGTGTCTTCGCGCCTGGTGCCGGTGCTGCTGTCGTCTTCCGCCAGCTCCTTCAGGTGCTTGTGGATGGTGGACTTGGAGCCGGTATCGCCCAAGGCATGGCGGACCGCATCAACGGACGGATAGCGTCCCTCGGCCAGTAACTGATCCCGCGTGGTTCTGACTTGTGATTTGGTTAATCCGGTACGCGCCATGACTTTTTCCTCTTAAAACTCAGGAGCTGGCTTGACCCACCAGTCCGCGATTCTGTGCACGGTTGAGTTTAGGGTGCACGATAGGAATCGTCAACATGGTGCTGCCGGCGGCCATCAGCAACAGGGCGGTGAACGTCTCGTTGGTGATAATCTGTTTGTCCAGCAGGATGTTGGCGAACACGATTTCGATCAAGCCCTTGGATTGCAGCAGCCAGCCGATAATCGAGGCCTCGCCGCTCTTCCAATTCAGCATTTTGCCGGCGATGTGGGCGCCAGCCAGTTTGCCGCCGACCGAGGCCACCAGCAGCAGGCCGGCCACGAAGAACACCGAGTAGCCACCCATGTCCCACTTGGTACGCAGGCCGGTACTGAGGAAGAACACCGGCATCAGCACCAGCAGCACGCTGTTGAACAGGCGATCCAGATTCTCGATGCCAAACCATTCGGCATCCATCACCACGCCGGCCAGGAAGGCGCCGACCATGAAGTGCAGGCCAGCCCAGTCCGCGCCAAAGGCGCAGGCGATCAGCCAGATCAGGGCGACGTACCAGCGGTCTTCCGCGTTCAGGCGCGCCATCAGCTTGCGGAAAGCAAACGTCAGCAGGGTGAATGCGACCAGGAAGCCCGCCTGGCGGCCCACGCGTTCCCAATCCAGCATGATCAGCGCCAGCACGCCCCAGATGGCGACGTCGTCCAGGCTGGCGTAACGCATGATGCGCTGGCCCATGGGCTGGCGCAGGATGTCGAGTTTCTCCAGCAACAGCACCAGTACCGGCAGCGCGGTCACGGCGCAGGCCATGCCGGTGCCGAGCATGAATTGCCAGTTAGCGGCCTTGGCACCCATCCAGCCTTGGTAGTTCATCAACAGCACGGCGGCGGCGCAGCCGAATACCAGCGGCACGCCCAGCGACAGGCCGGCGGTGGTCGCGCTCTCGCGGCGGTACTGCCAGACTTTTTTCAGGTCCAGTTCAACGCCGGCCAGCATTACGAATAGCATGACACCCCACTGGGCGACGCCGTTCAGGGTCTTGGTCACATCAGGGTTGAAGACGAATTTGTGGTAGTCCGGGAACAGGGCGCCCATCACGCCCGGTCCCAGTACGATACCCATAATGATCTGGACCACCACCAGTGGCGCGAAATATTCGGTTTTGAAGAAGCGCCAGACCAGATACGGCGCCGTGAAGATCAGCAACATCGCCAGGAGGAAGATTTCTGTTGTACTCATAAGTCCCCTTCGTTTTTGTAATGTAATTACGTAATGTGCTTGCATCCTAACCAAGAATTGGCAAATTTGAAAGCGATTTCTTGGGGAGTGTGGTATCGGGTACAATCGCGGCATGTATATCGATTCCCATTGCCATATCAACTTCCCTGAGCTGGCGGCGCGCATGCCGGATATCCTGGCCCAGATGGAACACAACAAGGTGACCCATGCGCTGTGCGTGTCGGTCGACCTGCCGGATTTCCCGCAGGTGCTGGCGCTGGCGCACCAGTATCCGCACATCTACGCCTCGGTGGGCGTGCATCCGGATTATGAGGACACGCCGGAGCCGTCGGTGGCGCAGCTGGTGGAGCTGGCCGACGATCCCAAGATCATCGCCATCGGCGAGACCGGGCTGGATTACTTCCGTCTGCAAGGCGATCTGGAATGGCAGCGCGAGCGCTTCCGCACCCACATCAAAGCCTCGCGCATGACGCGCAAGCCCTTGATCATCCATACCCGCAACGCCAGCGAGGACACGATACGTATCATGCGCGAAGAGGGCGCGGGTACGGAGGCGGGCGGCGTGGCGGGCGTGATGCACTGCTTTACCGAATCGCTGGAGGTGGCGCGCGCCGCCATCGAGATGGGCTTTTACATTTCCTTCTCTGGCATCGTGACGTTTAAAAGCGCCAAGGAATTGCAGGCGGTGGCGCTGGAGCTGCCGCTGGAGCGGATCCTGATCGAGACCGATTCGCCGTACCTGGCGCCGGTGCCGTATCGCGGCAAGATGAATGAGCCGGGCTTTGTGGCGCACGTGGGCGAATACATCGCCAAGCTGAAGGGCGTGCCGGTGGAAGAAGTGGCGGCGCAGACCACCGCCAACTTCCGCAAACTGTTCAGCGTGCCGGCATGATGGTCAACGGACGCCGCCTGGTATTGCGTGCGCTGGCCGCCACGGCGCTGGCTTGTGCGTTGGGGCCGGTGCTGGCCGCCGACCCCGTACAAAGCGACGACGAAGTCGACTTCTTCCGCGCCGCCCAGCTGGATGCCACCAGCCGCGTGGCGACCGCGCTGATGCGCGGCGTTAATCCGAACGCGCGCGATCCGAATGGCGAGACCGGCCTGATCGTCGCCATGCGTTACGAATCGCTGAACGTGGCGCGCCTGCTGATGGACCAGCCGGGCATCGACCTGGAAGCCAAGGCGCCGAACGGCAACACCGCGTTGATGATGGCGGCCTTCCGCAAAAATAAAACCGCCGTGCTGGAGATGCTCAAGCGTGGCGCACAAGTGAATCAGAAAGGCTGGGCGGCATTACATTACGCCGCCGCCGCAGGCAGCGTGGAAATCACCACCATCCTGCTGGACAAGCACGCCTACATCGACGCCGAGACCCCTTCCGGCATGACCCCGTTGATGATCGCCGCCCGCGAAGGCCAGGAAGACGTGGTCGCGTTGCTGCTGAAAGAGGGCGCCGACGCCACCTTGAAAGACGGCGGCTTCCACCTCACCGCCGCCGAATTCGCCCTCAAAGCCGACAAACCCTGGATCGCCAAAACCATCAACGCCTTCCTTGCCGTGCAAAAACGCTAGTCGCGCGACAGCAGCTCGATGTAACGCGGATAGCCGCGCGGCTGCTCACATTGGTGCCGGATATCCGTGACATATTAAAGAAATCTTTAATCCGATAATTCATACTAAAGCAGGCTTTAATATCTTCAAGTGGAATTGGCGGGTGTTTATTGTCCAGTTCGGTGCATGGTGAGGTGGCAATCTTGATGATAATGGCTCCAGAGCACTCACCAAGGACCACCATGCTGAACGAACGCGAAATTGAAAGCTGTTATCTGGGGCAGTTTATTCCAGTCCATTACCATCACAATATGCTGATGGATCAGAACCGCATGCACGGCTTTAAGTCGGCCATCGATTACGCCGTCAAGCCGGGCGCGAAGGTGCTGGAGCTGGGGGGCGGTACCGGTGTGCTGTCGTGGTTCGCGGCCGCCAAGGCGTCCAAGGTGTATTGCGTCGAGTTCAATCCCGATATGGTGAAGGAGGCCCGCAAGTTCCTCGCCAAGAATCCCAACGGCGACAAGGTGGAAGTGGTCCACGCCGATGCCTTCGAGTACCTGCCGCCGGAGCCGGTCGACGTCGTCATCTGCGAGATGATCCACGTCGGCATGCTGCGCGAAAAGCAGGTGGAGGTGATCGAATCCTTCAAGCGCCGCTATGCCGAACGCTTCGGCGGCCCGCTGCCGGTGTTCATGCCGGAGGCCGTGATCATGGCCGTGCAGCCGCTCCAGCAGGAGTACGATTTCGAAGGTTTCTACGCGCCGATCGTGCAGTTCCAGGAAACCACGGTGATTTATCCCGGCACGGTGGAGATGGCGCAGCCGGCCGTCTACAGCATCATCGACTTCAACCAGCCGAATGACCTGATCTACACCTGGCAAGGCAAGTTCGTGGTGGAGAAGAACGGCGAGATCAACGCCATGCGCTTCGTCACCAAGAATATCCTGGCCGTGGTGCAGGAGCGTTCGACCACCATCGACTGGCTGAATCACTACATGACCCTGCCGCTGGCCACGCCGGTCAAGGCGCGCGAGGGCGATGTGCTGCAAGTGAGCTTCCAGTACCGCGCCGGCGGCTCCATCCCTTCGCTGCAAGCCTCGCTGAAAGCAGAGATCCTGTACGAAGCCACGCTGCAAGAAGCAGCGCGCATGCCGGCCTACGCCTGATCATCGGGTGGTAGGCGCCGACTGCAAAGCCTGATCCGGATTGGCCGGATTCAGGCTTTCCTGCACGATCCGCCCGCGCGCATCCTGCAAGCCGGCGTTGCGCTCCACATCCTGCATGACGACCGCGTTTGCGATTGTCCATTCCCGGAATGCCTTGCCGGCCTTCGGCTGCACGCGCATTTCGGCCAACACGTCGGCCTGACCCACGCCTGCGTTCAGCTTGGCCAGCCAGGTTTTCGCCCACGCCGCCAGCTCAGGTTCACGGATGTTATGCGCCATCAGCTTGAGGGCGTTGCGGGCGCGCGCGGTGTCGCCCGCATAGGCATAGGCCAGCGCGGCCGAGCGCGCCAGCGTGTTGACTTCGTGCGCGCTCTTGAAGGCGGAGACCGCCGATTGCAGCGTGGCGTCGTCCGGCGCGGCGCCCGATTGCAGGCCGGTCTGGTAGAGCGCGTAAGCCGCCTCTGCCGACTTGGGATCAAGCTCCAGCGCGCGTTGCAGATTGCCGCGCGCCGCATCCAGCCGCGCCAGGCGCAGATTGGCCTGGCCAAGCAGATAGGCGGCCTCCGCATCGGGTTTTTGCGCGGCGGCGCCCAGGTAAGGCAAGGCGTCCTGCGGATTGCCCCAGTCCACCTGCGCGCGGCTCAGCACGCGCTGGGCGTAATCGTTGGACGGGTATCGCGCCGCCGCGCTGGCGGTCCGCCGCAGCAGCGCTTCGCCTTGCTTGCGGTCCGGGCAGGACTTGAGCGCGGCCTCGGCCAGCACGAACTCACCCGACGATTGCGGCAAGGCCTTGAACTCCATGCTCGCGATCGGCAGCTCCGGCACATCCACCAGCAGCACCTTCATCCCCGGCAGCCGGTAGCGCCACAGCGTGTTGCTGAGGTCGCCGACCTTGATGCCGTAGGCCTGCTCGAACGCTTGCGTGATCGGCACGTCGCGGTACACCGCGCTCAGGTAATTGACCATGCGCTTGCGGTTGTCTTCGCTGGACAGCATGTAATGCGTCAGCGCCCACGATTTGGCCGCGAACTCCAGCTTGATGCCGGCGGTGGAGGCGTAGTTCACGCCGCGCGAGTCGTTCTGCTCCAGCACGTCCTTGTAGTCGAGGCTGTAGCGCCGGCCGCCGTCGAGGAAGGCCAGGTAGCGGCCGACGGTGAGCGGCGTTTTACCGATCGACATCTGCTTATCGGTAAAGCGCGCGCTGGCGAAGTAGTGGGCCAGGCCGTCGATGAAGGAGATCGGCGCGCGGATGTCGGTGTAGCGGTAGATGAAGTGGCGGGTGTAGGCCTCGTACAGATAGGACAGGCCTTCCTCGCTGGGATCGAGCTGCACGCCGAAGCCTTGCACGCCCGAGGTGCAACTGCTGTACAGGCCGATGGCGTTGGCGGGCTGGTCGATGGCCAGCGCGTTCAGCGCCACCGCGCCGTCATGGTAGTAGAAGGTCAGCTTGGCTTCGGCGCCGCTGGCCTTGAGGAAGGGCTGGGTGTAAATCCGCAGCATGAAGTCCAGCCGCTCCAGCTGGTTGAGCAGCACGGCCACGGCGTCATTGCTGGTGTTGGAATAGACCACGAAGTGCTGGCTCTCGACGCGGAACCATTCGGAGGCGTTGCGCTGGCCGGCCACCACCACCGACGGCGCCGCTTGCTGGGCGTGTGCATTCATCAGGCTGGCGCTGCCAAGCAGCAGTGCCGCGTACCAAGGTTTCAGCTTCATTTTTCCGTTTGTCCCCGAAAAGCGGCGATTAATCGCCGTTATATGCAGCTGGTCGCACGCTGATTGCACCCGGCCCGCCACTCCATTAAAGTGACATTATAGACAATAATTCAATCGTATCGGGAGCGTCTCATGCTGAGTTTTATTCTGTGGCTAGGCTTGCTGTTCCTCTGTTGGCCGCTGGCCTTGCTGGCGCTGGTGCTGTATCCGCTGCTGTGGCTGATTACCTTGCCGTTCCGCCTGATCGGCATCGGCGTTGAAGGCCTGTTTGAGCTGTTGCGCGCCATCGTCATGCTGCCAGCGCGCATCCTGGGCGGCAGCCCCCGTTAAAAGTCGACCAGGAATCCGGCGCCCACGGATTTCTGCGAGTAGTTGTAGTCGATCAGGCTTTGGCCGTAGCCGCTGAAGCCTTGCACATAGCCTTTCAGATTGGCGGCCAGCGGGAAGGCCCAGCCCACCTTCAGCGCGCCGTGGCGGGTGCTGAAATTGCGCCGTCCCATCACCGACAGCTCGTGGCCGTCGAAGCGGTAGGTCGCGGTCAGGTCGCCATGGCCGAGGAAGTCGGTGATGTCGATGTTGTCGTTGTCCGAGCGGGCGTTATCGAGCCGCTTCCACAGGCGGAACGAGACGCCGAACTTGCCTTTCTCCGCACCCACCTCCGCATAAATCCGGTTCCAGCTGCGCGACAGCGTGGAGGTCTGGCCGTTGGACTGGTGGTTCAGCGCCAGCGTCAGGTAGCGCATGTCCAGCACGCCAAGGTCCAGGTTCAGCGGCGTGGTCAGCATCAGCTCCGGCTGGTAGTTGGTTTCACGGAAGGGGCTGGAGGCCGCGCGGTTGTAGGCTTGCCAGAAGCTGTTCTGGGTGTAGCCGAACCACAGGTCGACGGGCGTGCTCATCAACTGTTCGATCAGCTTCATCTTGAAGCTGAGTTGGTAGGTCAATTCCACGTGCTTGGATTTAATGCCGGCGGGCGTAAAGTCCCGAAAAGGCGCATCATTGGAGCTGGTGCTGTAATTGGCCAGCAGCAGATAGGTATCCTTGTGCGGGCGGAAGTTGAACACGCCGCGCTTGGCGGAGCGGTCCAGTTCCCATTCCTGCACCATGCGCGAGACGGTGTCCTCGGGCGGAATGGTGGTCAGCGCCGCGACCTTGGCCGGAATTTTCGGCGCGGGCGGCGGCGCCGCCGGCTGGGTGCGGACCGGCTCGCTGCCGCCGGCCGGGGCGGCAATGGCATTGTCGCCGGCCGCCTGCACCGCCGGCGTGGTCTTGGCCAGGACATCGTAGCAGGCAAGGCGCGCGCTGGCGTCGCCCAGCACGGCGCAGCGCTCCAGCCGCAGTTCCAGGTCGGAGGCCTGGGCTAAAGCCAGAGCCGGGGCCATGCCCAAGGATAGGAAGAGAATGTTTTTCGCTTGCAATTGCATACCATCAGTCCCAAATAGGTAGAGTTAGGCAAGAGGTTACATTAGTTGCCGTTAATCATGTCGCACACTAAGGAGATTGTGATGACCCGCAAGACCCCCATCGAGCGTTACCGCAACATCGGCATCAGCGCCCACATCGACGCTGGCAAGACCACGACCACGGAACGCATTCTGTTTTATACCGGTGTTAACCATAAGATCGGCGAAGTGCACAACGGCGCCGCCACCATGGACTGGATGGAGCAGGAGCAGGAACGCGGGATCACCATCACCTCGGCCGCCACCACCGCCTTCTGGAAAGGCATGGCGGGGAATTTTGCCGAGCATCGCATCAACATCATCGACACGCCGGGCCACGTCGACTTCACGATTGAAGTCGAACGCTCGATGCGCGTGCTGGATGGCGCCGTGATGGTGTACGACGCTGTCGGCGGCGTGCAGCCGCAGTCGGAAACCGTGTGGCGCCAGGCGAATAAATACCATGTGCCGCGCATCGCCTTCATCAACAAGATGGACCGCGTGGGCGCGGACTTCTTCCGCGTGCGCGAGCAGATTGCCAATCGCCTGAAAGGCGTGGCGGTGCCGATTCAAGTGCCGCTGGGCGCCGAGGATAATTTCCATGGCGTGATCGACCTGGTCAAAATGCGCGCGATTAACTGGGATGACGAGACGCTGGGCGTCAAGTTCACCTACGAGGATATCCCGGCCAATCTGCAAGCCGTGGCGCAGGAGTGGCGCGACAAGATGGTGGAAGCCGCCGCCGAGGGCACGCCCGAGCTGCTGGAAAAATACCTGGACGGCGGCGTGCTGACGGAGGAAGAGATCAAGACCGGCCTGCGCCTGCGCACCATCCGCAACGAGATCGTGCCGATGCTGGCCGGCAGCGCCTTCAAGAATCGCGGCGTGCAGGCCATGCTGGACGCGGTGATCGAGTATCTGCCGTCGCCGGTGGACGTGCCGGCCATCGCCGGTCACGATGAAGACGACCAGCCGATCGAGCGACATCCGACCGACAGCGACCCGTTCTCGGCGCTGGCGTTCAAGATCATGACCGATCCGTTTGTCGGCCAGCTGACCTTCTTCCGCGTGTATTCCGGCGTGGTGAATTCCGGCGACACGGTGTACAACCCGACCAAGGCGCAGAAGGAGCGCCTGGGCCGCATCCTGCAAATGCACGCCAACGAGCGCAAGGAGATCAAGGAAGTGTATGCCGGCGATATCGCGGCGGCGGTGGGCCTGAAGGGGGTGACCACCGGCGATACTCTCAGCTCGCCGGACCACGTGATCGTGCTGGAAAAGATGATCTTCCCCGAGCCGGTGATTTCGCAGGCGGTGGAGCCGAAGACCAAGGCCGATCAGGAGAAGATGGGCATCGCCCTGAATCGCCTGGCGCAGGAAGACCCGTCGTTCCGCGTGCATACGGACGAGGAATCCGGCCAGACCATCATGTCCGGCATGGGCGAGCTGCATCTGGAGATTCTGGTGGACCGCATGAAGCGCGAATTCGGCGTGGAGGCGACGGTCGGCAAGCCGCAGGTGGCGTACCGCGAAACCATCACCAGGACCGCCACCGATGTGGAAGGCAAATTCGTCAAACAGTCCGGCGGCCGCGGTCAGTATGGCCACGTGGTGCTGACGCTGGAACCGATGGAGGCCGGCGGCAAGGGCTATGAATTTGTCGACGCCATCAAGGGCGGCGTGGTGCCGCGCGAATTTATCCCGGCGGTCGACAAGGGCATCCAGGAGACTTTGCGCAGCGGCGTGCTGGCGGGATATCCGGTGGTCGACGTGCGCGCCACGCTGACCTTCGGTTCGTACCACGACGTGGACTCGAACGAGAACGCCTTCCGCATGGCCGGCTCGATGGCCTTCAAGGAAGGCATGAGACGCGCGGGCCCGGTGCTGCTGGAACCGGTGATGCAGGTGGAAGTCGAAACGCCGGAAGAGTTCATGGGCAACGCCATGGGCGACCTGACGGCGCGCCGCGGCATGGTGCAGGGCATGGACGAGATCCCGGGCGGCGGCGGCAAGATCATCCGCGCCTCGGTGCCGCTGGCCGAGATGTTCGGCTACTCGACCACCCTGCGTTCACTGACGCAGGGCCGCGCGACCTACACCATGGAGTTCAAGCACTACGCGGAAGTACCGAAGCACATCCTGGATCAGATCGCGGTATCCAAGGTTCGCGGCTGATTCAATCCGTAACCTGCCGGCCAGTTTGGCGGCAGGTGCAGGGTGCCGAACAGCTTGTCGACCAGCGGCAAGGTCGGCGCGAAGTTGCGGTTGAATGGCTCGGCGCTGGTGTGGTGCCAGTGATGGAAACCCGGCGTGGCGATCAGCCATTCCAATGGGCCGAGCCGCACGCGCAGATTCGAGTGAATGAAGAATCCCCACACGGTGCCGATCACGATCACCAGCGCCGGCGTGGCCGCGCCGCCCATGCTGGCGCCGGCCAGGCCCAGGATATAAAGCGGCACCAGACCAAACATGCGGGTGACGATGATGTCGACCGGATGGGCGTGGGTATTGACCAGGAAGTACAGGTGCTCGGGCTGGTGATGCACCGAGTGGTAGCGCCACAGCCAGGGAATCTGGTGGCTCAGGCGGTGGCCCCAATAAAATCCCAATTCGGCGATCAAGACGGACAGCGGCAGCTTGACGACCAGCGGCAACGCGCCCAGCGTGGCGGGTATGGCCGCCGGAATCACGGCCTGCACGGCCACCGCCAGCAGCGACATCAGTGCGGCGAGTATCGCCGCTGGCAGCAGTCCGTTCAACAGATATAGTCCAAGGTCCAGCGCCAGCATCCGTCCTGTCAGTTTGGTGTGCCGCACCGCCAGCCAGCGTTCCAGCGGAACGAAGATCAGCGACAGCAGCACCAGCCAGACGGCCAGCCGCGCGATGTCGAGCGGCAGGTGGGACAGATGGGCGAGGACGTACTGCATTACGCTGCTTTGGCGTCAGCCTTGCGGCGGCGAGCGGTGAAACCGATCAGGCCCAGGCCCAGGCCCAGCATGGCCCAGGTTTCCGGTTCCGGTACGGCGGCGGTCAGCGATACGCCATCCAGCAGCGAGAATGGCGGTACGCCGGCTGGCGTGCCGACTGCCAGGAAGCTCAGCACTTCGCTGGCGCCGGTGGCGGTGAAGGTGAACGTTTCTTTCTGCCAGCCGGTGAAGCCATGGCTGTCGTTGCTCAGTACGCCGGTGGCATGGGTTTCGCCGCCCAGCGAGACTTTCCACTGCTCGGTGTTGGCGCCGTCAAAGCCTTGCTGCTGTGCGCCGGCCCAGTAGAAGGTCAGATTGTATTGCTGGCCGGCGACCAGGCCGTTGACGGTCTGGGTCAGTGGCGATTCCTGGAAGGCGCCGTCCGATGCGATGAAGTTGCCGCCGGCTGGGCCTGGGCGGCGCCGGCGGCCAGTGCGGCGGCTGCGGACAGGGACAGCAGAAGCGATTTAATGCGCATGTGGACTCCAAAGGAAAAGTGACAAAAGAATAACTTTCCAAAAAGATATTGTCACAAAGTGAACATATTTTAATAAGTATTTTTTCCATTGAAAATCATTTGTTTTGATTTAGAACGCTTTCAGTTTGAGCTGGATGGAGATGCCGCCGTACAGCCGGTCCTTGTAGGTTGGGATGATGGCGACGTTGACGCCCACGCGTTCGTATTCGTAGCTGAGGGTGGGGATGGCGGCGGGGAACCAGCCGCCATTGCGCATTTTAGGGTAGCCGTCAAAGGCGCCGACCACCGCGCCGATGCGCACCGGACCGACCTTCCAGGGTTGGTAGAAGGCGCCCACATAATTGGAGTAGGCGCGGTCGCTGTTGTAGAAGCGTCCGGCGGTGACCGAGGCCACGGTGTTGAAACGCCATTCGGCGCCGAGGCCGCCGTTGGCGCCGTTCAGGTCTTTGTCGCGCTGGAAGTGCCAGGTGTAGAAGCCGCCATTCAGCCACACTTCATTCAAGGGCGCGGGCTCGATGGTCTCAGCCATGGCCACACCGGACAGGCAGGCCAGCAACGCCGCACCGGCGGTACGCAAACTTTTCTTCATCCGAAGCTTCTTTCTTCGTCTAGGTTGAGGACGTTGGATTATAGCCGTGTATGATTCAGGCATGAAGCTACCCACCCCGATTTTGCTGGCGCTGGCCGTCAACGCCGTCAACGCTGGCGCCGCTGAATGGCGCGGCCTGCTCGATATCCGCGCGGTCGATTCCGACGCCGGCCGCAGTTTCCTGGACAGCGGCCTGGCCAAGACCCGTTATGACGAAAACTCCCCGCGCCTGAGCATCGGCCAGGCGGTGCTGCGCGGCGACGCCGACCTGAGCGACAGCATCAGCGGCACGCTGGAATTGAGCGCCGACCAGCAGCACCGTGGCGTGGTCGATGTGCGCGAAGCTTTCCTGACATGGAGTCCGGTGCCGGACGGCGCGTGGAAAACCCGCGTGCGGGCCGGCTTCTTCTTCGCGCCGACCAGCGTGGAAATCGATTACGACAGCGTCGGCTGGGTGCCGAAGCACACCATCTCCAGTTCCGCCATCAACAGCTGGATCGGCGAGGAGCTGCGCACCAACGGCGTGGAATGGAGTGCGCGCCGGCTGGGACGGTACAGTGGGGCGCCTTATGATGTGGGTGTACTGGCCGCCGTCTATACCGGCAATGACCCCACCGGCACACTGCTGGCCTGGCGCGGCTGGTCGATCAGCGACCGCATCGCCGGCCGCTTCGAAAGCGCCAAACTGGCCGATTTGCCGGTGTACCGGCCGCCTTCGGGCATCCTGCTCAAGCAGTGGCGCGAGATTCATCCGTTCCGCGAGATCGATGGCAAGCTTGGCTACTACGTCGGCGCGAACATGAACTTCGGCACGCGGCTTGAGCTGGCGGCGCTGCACTACGATAACCTGACCGACCCTCGGGTAGTGAAGGACGGCCAGTACGGCTGGCGCACACGTTTCGACCACATCAGCGCGGTGTGGCGCCCTTACGGCCAGTGGGAACTGGCGATGCAGTCCATGCGCGGCGATACCTTGATGGGGTGGAACGGCGTGGGACTGGACTTCCAGTCGTGGTTCGCGCTGGCCAGTCATCCGCTCGGCCCCGGCACGGCGGCGCTGCGCTACGACCGCTTCAGCACCAGCGAGCATGACATCCTCCCCTCGGACCCCAACAATGAAACCGGTTATGGCGTGGCGCTGGCTTACGACTGGCCGCTGGCCGGGAATCTGTCGCTGATGACGGAAGCGCTGCTGGTGCGCAGCGATCGCTCGGCGCGTGTGTTGATCGGCGAGCCGCAGGTACAAAAGGAGCGCAGCCTGACAATCTCGCTGCGCTGGCGCTTTTAAATGCCGACACGGCATCCCCCGTTAGAGAGGTGTTTTTACTGGCTTCAAGTAGTAAAGTTTCATCCAGTTTCATAATCTGCCAGAGGAGCTGGAATGGAAGTCAATAAAAAAGAAATCAGCGTGGCCGCGCGACTAGGGATCGGCTTTGGCATTATTTTGGCGATGATGCTGGTGTTATCGGTGCTCAGCGTGTTCAAGGTGAACGGCATCGACAACAGCCTTCAGCACATCAGTGAGGTCAACAACGTCAAGCAGCGCTACGCCATCAATTTCCGCGGCAGCGTGCACGACCGCGCGATCGCGCTGCGCGATGTGACGCTGGTCAGCGATGGCGAGCTGTCCGGCGTGATGGCTTTGATCGACAAGCTGGATAACGATTACCAGCAATCGGCCCGGCCGCTGGACGCCCTGTTCAGCGACGCCAAGGCCAAAATCACCACCGAGGAACGCAGTTGGCTGGAGAAGATCAAGCAAAGCGAGGCCCGTACCACGCCGCTGATCAAAAAGATTATCGATGCGCGCCGCGCCGGCGATATCGAAGGCGCGCGCAAGATGATGCTGGAGTCGGCCAAGCCGGCTTTCGTCGATTGGCTGGCCAGCATCAACGGCTTTATCGATCAGGAAGAAGACATGACCGAGGCCGAATCGGCGCTGGCGCGGCACGGTGCGCACAATTTCCAGTCGCTGGCCCTGGTGGCGGTGGCGATTGCCATCGCCATCGGCGTGGTGGTGGCCTGGCGCGTGACGCAGTATCTGCTGCGCGCTCTGGGGGCGGAGCCGGCGGAGGTGAAGGCGCTGGCCAATGCGGTTGACCGCGGGGAGCTGTATCACGAGATCGCGCTGCGCGGCCAGCACCAGGACAGCATCATGGCGGTGCTGGTCAAGATGAGTCGCAATCTGCGCCATACGGTGACCGAGGTGCATGATGCCGCCGCCGCCGTGGGCAGCATCAGCGACCAGATCTCCGAGCAGAACCAGCATCTGTCCAGCCGCACCGAGGATCAGGCCAGCTCGCTGGAGGAGACCGCATCGGCGATGGAGGAATTGACCGCCACCGTCAAGCAGAATGCCGACAGCGCGCGCGACGCCAATTCGCTGGCGCAGAACGCGTCCGATATCGCCAGCAAGGGCGGCGAGATTGTCGGCGAAGTGGTGCAGACCATGAACGCGATCGACGAGTCCTCGCGCAAGATCGAAGAGATCATCAGCGTGATTGACGGTATCGCATTCCAGACCAATATCCTGGCCTTGAACGCGGCGGTGGAAGCGGCGCGCGCCGGTGAGCAAGGCCGTGGCTTTGCCGTGGTGGCGACCGAGGTGCGCAGCCTGGCGCAGCGTAGTTCGACGGCGGCACGCGAGGTGAAGGCGCTGATCGATGAATCGGTGGCCAAGATCCACGCCGGCACCGAGTTGGTGGAGCACGCTGGTAGTACAATGCGCGACATTGTCAACAGCGTCAAGCAGGTGAGTGATATGGTGGGAGCGATTACGCTGGCCAGCGATGAGCAGCGCCAGGGCATCGAGGAAGTCAACCGCGCGATTTCGCAGATGGATCAGGTGACGCAGCAGAATGCCGCGCTGGTCGAACACGCGGCCGGCGAGGTTGAGGTGTTGCAGGATCAGGCGGCGCAGCTGAATCATGCCGTCAGCGTGTTCAAGACCCAGCGCGATGGTTGGCATGGGCGGGCCGCCGCCGCTGCCGGCGCCCACAGCGGCGCCACGGGCAGCGCGCGCGCCACGGCAGGTCTGCTGCCGGCGCCCGCGGGAGCGTGAGCATGCGGGACATCATGCTGAAGAATTCCGAGCCCGAGCGCCTGCAAGCGCTGCACCAATTGGGCATCCTGAATACCAACACCAGTGAATACTTCGACGCCATCACGCGCCTGACGATGGATATGTACGGCGTGGCCGGCGCCTACATTTCGCTGCTGGACAGCGACCGCCAGTGGCTCAAGTCCACCGTCGGCTTCTGCCCGCCGAACACGCAGCGTGACCAGACCTTCTGCACCTACACCATTCAGCAGGCCAGTGTGCTGATGGTGGAGGACACGCTGCTGGACGAGCGTTTCGTCAACAACTCCATGGTCACCGGCCCGCAAGCCGTGCGTTTTTACGCCGGCGCGCCGCTGATCACGCAAGAAGGCTATGCCATCGGCGCGCTGTGCGTGATCGACACCCAGCCACGCAGCCTGACTGCCGCCGAAAAGGACAAACTCACCACGCTGGCCGGCATGGTCATGTCTCACATCACGCTGGGCCGCGCGGTCGGCCACGTCGATTCGGTCAGCGGCATGCCGAACAAATACCAGCTGTTCGAAGACCTGACCGCGCAGGCCCGCGACAACAGCGGCCAGCGCCGCGTGCTGACCGACATCGACATGCCGGATGCCGCCAAGGCCTTCGAAATCATCCGCGTGCTGGGCGTGCCGGTCTACGATGAACTGGTGCGCGAAGTCGGCGCGCGTTTGCTGCGACTGTTCGAGGGCAGGGCGCAGGTGTATCACCTGACCGACGCGCGCTTTGCGGTGCTCTCGAACGATGAGGACACCGAACGCTTCATCGATTACCTGCACACGCTTGAGCCGGAACTGCAAGCGCCGTTCAACAGCCTGAATATTCCGATGGTGCTGCCCAGCTTTGGCGGCATCGTGCCATTTGAGCTGTGCACCAACTCCGCCAAGGACGCGCCGCGCAAGGCGGCTGCCGCCGTCAATCAGTCGCTGGTCAACCAGCAGCGCTGGAGCCATTACAGCAATGCGGAGGACGAAAAGCAGAAACGTGCCTTCCGCCTGCTGAACGACGTGCGCCACGCCATCGCCAGCGGCCACTTTGAACTGGTCTATCAACCCAAGCATGAGCTGAGCAACGGCGCCTGCCTGGCCGCCGAAGCCTTGCTGCGCTGGACGCATGCGGAACTGGGACCGGTCTCGCCGGCGGAGTTCATCCCGCTGATCGAGAAGACTGCCTTGATCGGACCGTTGAGCCATTGGGTGATCCGCACCGCCATCAAGCAGATCGCCGAATGGCATGCGGCGGGCCATCCGATCAAGGTGGCGATCAACCTGTCGGCTTACAATTTTGAAGAGCCGGACATCGTCGAGCGCCTGGCGGCGACCTGCCGCGAGTTTGGCGTCGACCCGCGTTATGTCGAAATCGAGTGTACGGAAGGCGTCTGGATGGAAGGTGCTGGCATCCTGAAAGCGCTGAACGGCATCCGCGATCTGGGCATGAGCCTGGCGCTGGACGATTTCGGCACCGGCTACAGCAACTTCGCGTATTTGCAGAAGGTGCCGGCCAGCGTGGTCAAGGTCGACCAATCGCTGATCCGCAACGTGGACGCCAATCCGCGCGACCAGCGCATCGTGCGCTCGCTGATCGGCCTTGCGCGCGAGCTGGATTACCAGGTGGTGGCGGAGGGCGTGGAGACCGAACGGTCGCTGGGCCTGATCCGCGACTGGGGCTGCGACCTGGCGCAGGGCTATCACTTCGCCAAGCCGCTCAGCGCAGCCGCCTTCCTCGATCACGCCATTCAGTACAGGGACAGCCACATGGCGATTGCCGCCTGAGGATAGCAATTTGGCACTATAATTCAGGCCATGAAAACCTCATTGCGCCTGATTCCCCTCATCCTGTTGCTGGCCGGTTGCCAGTCCCACATGCAGCGCGTCGCCGATTGCAAAGTCGGCGACTGGACCGCCATCGGTCACAAGGACGGCGTGACGGGCGAGCCGGCCAACTATGCCGAACGCAAGGACTTCTGCGACGACCACGCCGACAAGCCGGCCGTCGCCGACGCCGCCGCGCGCTATACCGCCGGCTGGACCCAGGGGAACCGGGACCTGTGGTTCAACCTTGGCCGCACGGACGGCAATGCGGGATCGCATGCGCAGTATGATCGTCACGCCGCCAGCGAGGATGTGCGCGACCACAAGACGCCGCTCAACCCATCCGCCTACGACGCCGGATGGACGGCCGGGAATTCCGATTACTGGCGCGATATCGGCCAGCGCGAAGGCGCCGCCGGCCAGCCGCTGACGCAGAAGGAAGCCAGTCGCGGCAAGGCTTCCGCCGCCCAACTGCGGTTTGACGAACAGGCTTACACCAACGGTTGGCGCGCCGGCAATCGCACCTTCTGGTCGGACGCAGGCTACAGCGATGCCCGCGGCGGCATTCCGGACAGCGAATTCCGTCACCGGGCGGCGGCCGCGCGCAGCGCCGGCGTCGAGGTGCAGGAAGATTCGTACCGCACCGCGTGGAACGCGGAAATCGTCAACTACTGGCGCAATCTCGGCACGCAGGACGCCACCAGCGGCAAGGAGTTCGGCACGCGCGGGCGCGAGGCCAAAGCCAAAGGCCTGAAAGTCTACGAGAAGGAATATCGCGAAGCGTGGGAAGCGCGCCTGCTGACCTACTGGCGCGACACCGGCGCGGCCGACGGCTACGGCCATCCCTTCATGCTGGAGCAGCGGATCAGCAATGCGAGTCGCGACGGCGTGTTCGTCATTCCCGGCACGCAGGACGCGTATACCAATGCATGGCGGGCGGAGAATGCGCGCTACTGCACGCCGGAGAATGCCTTCGAGCGCGGCCGCGCCAACAGCGGCATGGCGGTGGAAGTGTGCGCGCCGGCTTTACAAAACCAGATGAAGCACGCCTACGTCAGTGGTCAGGATTTTGAAGTGGCGGCGGCCAAGCACCGCCAGGCGGTGGCTGAGGCCAATGACCTGGCCAACCGCGTGCGCGATGCACGTGGGCGTCTGGGACGACTGGAGCGCGAGATCCGCGCCAGCCAGGAAGCGAAAGACCGTCCCGTCAACGACGAAACGGCCAAACAGGACAAACGCCGCGAACAGGAGCGGCGCGAACTGGCCGAGTACCTGCAACGACTGGAGCGCCAGCTGGATGATGCCCGCCGATGGGTCGATCGCCATGACCAGCAGATGCAGCGCCTGCGGCGCGAGATTTATTAGAACTCGAAAGTCGCCGATACCGAAGCGGTACGCGAGTAGCGCTGGGTTTGGCCTGTGGCGCAAACCGAAATGATTGTGCAACCAGCAGTAGACATTTATAGTGACGGAGCGACCAACTCCGGAGATACTTCTTGTCCAGCTGCGAAATCCACGCCATCTTTTTAAAAAAAGGTTCAAATACCGGCGTCATCAATCTTAGTCACCGATACGATCTCAATCATCGCGCAGAGCAGGTGCTGGTCGTCACCGACAGGGCGAATCGGCCACTGACGGAGAAACGCGTGGCGTCATTCACGACCCTTTTTGGCGAGAATGGATGCGGTAAGACGGAACTTATGATGCAGGTTTGCCAGACTTTTTCGCAGAGCGAAAAGGGACAGCGGCTTGGCGTCTTGTACAGCGAGGGCGGGAAGTGCTACCTTCATCCAGGCGAAGCGCTAAGCGGTTGGCGTGTCAGCCCCGATAGTGTTGACATTGAAATTGTCAGGCAAGCGCCAGCTCTCACTTCGATTTTCTATTCCAGCTCGCCCTTTGAGAATGCACGGCTGAAGGCAACGCTTTCCAGGCCTGGCATCATCGACGTCTGTCCCAAGTTCACTGAAGGCCTCGCCTTTGACGGACTGGCGCTATGCCAGAATCTTCATCACATCATCGAACAGCCAAAGTTTTTGCGCGACGCAAAGATTGAAGTACGCGGCTGGATCAGCGACGAGAATGAAGCGCACGTGTTGGTTGATGATTTGTTGAAGGAATTCGACAGCAAGTATCCTTCCCGGGAGGCTATCGTCGCAGCCGTACGTGAATGGATGCAGGCCATGCCTAAGGAGGATTCGGTTGCCACGCTGGCGAACCTCATCCTTATTATTAATAACGCACGTTACGGGAAAAAAATCGATATCTTTATTCGCAGATTAGCGCGGCTGATATCTGAAGTCCGTGCTCCGTCGCCGCCGGTGCCGAGATGGAAACCATTTGTTGAACTGTGTCGCGAAACTGTGGCTGTGGATGCGCGCATCAAATTCAACGGCGCGCAAGTGCTTGACTTCATCCAGCGCCTCGGCCGTCGTCTGGGCGGAGACGTCGGAGCGTATCGATTCAAACGCAAGGTTACACCGGGCAAACTGGCGGAGGCAATTGCGGAAACCGATAAATCTGGCGAACTCGCGCGCTTTGTAGTGAATTACGATTTTATGCAATTCACCGCAAATACCTTGAGTTCCGGCGAATTTGCATTCCTGTTTTTGTTCGCCGCGATTGGATCGGGCCTCAAACAGCTCACCGCCGCCGACGTGAACACACCAGTCTTCCTGTTAATCGACGAAGGCGAAATGTTCCTTCATCCGTCGTGGCAGGGAAGTTATATCAGCAAGCTCCTGAATTACGTCGAGAAGTGTAATTTGTTGGGCAGGAAAATTCACCTCATGATCTCGACCCACTCCTTGATTGTCGCGGCTGATGCTCCGCCCCGGACGCTGTTCGATGTCCAGTGGCTTGAGGTCAACAACGGCTTTGGATTGGGACCCAAGGCGGTACTGACCGACGTCTATCATATCGACGATTTCGCCGGTGCTTACACGGCCGAAAAAATCGAGAAGTTAGCCAAGTTCCTGCGCGAGCCGAAGGCAAAAGCAAACCAGGAAGTCAGGCAGATTGTCGAGGCGTTGGCGGACCCTGATCTGAAAAACTACGTGAACGAAGTCATCAGGGATCGCAGGAGCAAAGAGCATGCTTAAGCTGGCGCGTCTGTCTCAACAATACAAGGACGACTATGTCGCTGCGCGTAATGCGAAGTTCGACGAGGTCGAAGCCGAGGCCAACTTTGATGTCGCCGCAACCAAGCTGCCTTGGGCGCAGCCGTTTATCGATCACCTACGCGCCAACCGGGACACTTTGTATGGCGGGACGCCCAGCGAACTGGAGACGCAGATCGGCATCATCGAGGCGCATCCTGATTTCCAGAAGTTCGCCGCATACTGTAATCCGCGTCCCCGTGGCAAGGCAAAAAACAAAAAAATGGAGGCGTTGTGTGCATTGGTGGAGCGACTCTTCAATTACGGTAAGCTGAGCAAGAAAGCCGGCCCGACAGGCGCATACGGCTTGGTCAAGGCGCACCGTCAGCGCATATGCCCATACTGCCAGATGCATCATGTGAATTACCACATGACGGACAAAAGCCTGAAAATGCGGCCGCCCTTGGATCATTTTTATCCGAAGAGTGTTTATCCCTATCTGGCGATTTCGCTCTACAACCTGATCCCCAGCTGTGAACAATGCAATAGCCGCATCAAACTGGCAAAAAATCCGCTGCTTGACCGGCTTGCCCATCCGTTCAACGATACGCCAGCGCTGGCGTTTGCGACTTCGTGGAAGTCGTTGACAATAACGAACCGCATTTCCTCACCTGCGGATTTTTCGTTTTCCTTTGATGGGGTGTGTCCGGAATCAAAAAAGATGGTGAAGTTTTTTAAGCTGAACAAGCGCTATGAGTGGTACAACTTTGAGCTGCTCGATCTGGTGAATCGATACAACAAGTTCATGGATATGGCGCCATCGCTGATGAAGTCGGTGGACCGAGTGGCATACCTGACAGGCTTCAGCGAGGCCGATGCGGCGAAGCGCGCGATAGGACTGTTCCTTCTGGATGTCGCCAAAACCATTAAATAGCTTTGTGGCGTCGCACAAAAAAACGATTGATTTATTTGCATGAGTTGCTATTATTTCCGTGCCGTCTACTAAGGAGTTCGCATGGAAGTACTGCATCCGCATTACGACAGATTGATTGCCGCGGCGCGGCAAGCGGGGCCGGCGACGGTGGCCGTGGCTCATCCTTGCGACCGCAATGCGCTGGAAGGCGCGCTCGATGCGGCCAGTCTTGGCATCATCAAGCCGATACTGGTTGGACCGCAGGAACGCATCCGCCAGGTTGCCGAGGAGGCGCGGCTGGATATCTCGGCATTCCCTTTAATCGACACTGAACATTCCCACGCCTCCGCCGCGCGCGCCGTGGCGCTGGTGCGCGAAGGCCAGGCGTCCGCGCTGATGAAGGGCAGCTTGCATACCGATGAATTGATGGGCGCCGTGGTCGCCACCGCCACCGGGCTGCGCACCTCGCGACGTCTCAGCCACTGTTTTGTGATGGATGTCCCGGGCCGCACCGAACCGCTCATCATCACCGACGCCGCCGTCAATATCACGCCCACATTGAGCGACAAGGTCGATATCGTGCAGAACGCGATCGATCTGGCGCATGTGCTGCGATTCGATCCGGTGAAGGTGGCGATTCTGGCGGCGGTGGAAACGGTCAGCGAGAAAATGCCATCGACCATCGAGGCGGCGGCCTTGTGCAAGATGGCGGACCGCGGCCAGATTACCGGCGCGCTGATCGACGGCCCGCTGGCGATGGATAACGCCATCGATCCCGGCGCCGCAGCGATCAAGCATCTGGTGTCGCCGGTGGCCGGGCAGGCCAATGTGCTGGTGGCGCCGGATCTGGAGGCCGGCAATATGCTGGCCAAGAGCCTGACGTTCATGGCAGGCGCCAGCGCGGCAGGCATTGTGCTTGGGGCGCGTGTACCGGTGATCCTGACCAGCCGTGCGGATACTGTACAGGCACGGTTGGCGTCGTGTGCGGTAGCTGTGCTGGTGGCGCATAGCGCCGGGAGGTGAAAGCATGCAGGCCAACGACTGCATCATTGTGATCAATGCCGGCTCGTCGAGCATCAAGTTCTCGATGTTCAGCGGACCGTCGTTGGCCCTGACTTTGCGCGGCAAGATCGAGAACCTTTACAGCGGCGTGGCGCGCTTTGTCGCGCAGGATGCGCAGGGCGGCACCGTGGGCGAACGCCAGTGGCGCGACGGTCCGCTCGATCATGAAGGCGGCATGCGCTTCCTGGTCGATTTCGCGCAGACGCATCTGGATGGGCATCGCGTGGTGGCGGTTGGCCACCGCATCGTGCATGGCGGTGTGGCGTACAGCGGCCCGCAGCGTCTGGACGCGGCATTGGTGGACGCGCTGGAGAAGCTGGTGCCACTGGCGCCTTTGCATCTGCCGCATAATCTGGCGCCGGTGCGGTCGGTGCTGGCGATGGCGCCGCATGTGCCGCAAATCGGCTGTTTCGATACGGCCTTTCACGTCGGCCAGCCGCGCGAGGCGCAGGAGTTTGCGCTGCCGGCAAGGATCACGGAACTGGGCGTGCGGCGTTATGGTTTTCATGGTCTGTCGTATGAATACATTGCCAGCGTGCTGCCGCGGGCCGACGCCGGGCTGGCGCATGCGCGCGTGGTGGCGGCGCATCTGGGCAATGGCGCCAGCATGTGTGCGATGGACGCCGGCCGCAGCGTGGCCAGCACCATGGGCTTCACGGCGGTCGACGGCCTGCCGATGGGCACGCGCTGCGGGGCGCTCGACCCGGGCGTGGTGCTGTACCTTATGCAGCAACTGGGCATGGATGTGGCGGCGGTGCAGCGCTTGATGTATCAGGAGTCCGGCCTGCTGGGCGTATCCGGAATTTCGTCGGACATGCGCACGCTGGAACAGAGCGCCGATCCGCGTGCCAGGGCGGCGATCGATCTGATGGTGTACCGCATTGGCCGTGAACTCGGCTCGCTGGCGGCGGCGCTGGGCGGCCTGGATGCACTGGTGTTCTCCGGTGGCATAGGCGAAAACAGCGTGTCCTTGCGGGCCCAGGTTTGCCGCGATGCCGCCTGGCTGGGCGTGCAGCTGGACGATGCGGCCAATGCCGCCACCGGCCCGCGCGGCGTGACGCGCATCAGCGCCGCTGGCAGCAAGGTCGCGGTGTGGGTGGTGCCCGCCAACGAGGAATTGATGATCGCGCGTCATGCGCTGGAACTGGTGGAGGCGTCATGAACACGGAAACGGTGTATCCCATTTTGTCCGGCAAGCGCGCGTTGGTGGTTGGCGTGGCGAATGAGCATTCCATCGCCTGGGGCTGCGCGCTGGCCTTCCGCAAACTCGGAGCGGAGGTGGTCCTGACTTACCTGAACGAGAAGGCGCGGCCACACGTTGCCCCGCTGGCCGAACAAATCGATGCGCGCCTGCTGCCACTGGATGTTACGCAGCCCGGCCAACTGGAAGCCGTCTTCGCCGAGCTGGCGGGGCAGGGCAGTCTGGATATCCTGGTGCATTCGATCGCCTTCGCGCCAAAGGCCGACCTGCAAGGCGGGTTGCTGGACTGTTCGCTGGACGGCTTCCTGCAAGCGATGGATGTATCTTGCCACTCCTTCATCCGCATGGCCAAACTGGCCGCGCCCTTGATGAGGGACGGCGGCAGCATGTTCGCCATGAGCTACCACGGCGCCGATAAAGTGGTCCCCAACTATAACGTGATGGGGCCGGTGAAGGCGGCACTGGAAGCCGCGCGCCGCTGGGCGAATTGGTGGACATCGTCGATGTCGGCAATACCTGCGCCTATCTGGCGTCGCCGTACGCCAGGCGGCTAACCGGCAGCATCGTTTATGTGGACGGCGGCTTGAATATCATCGCCTGAAAGGAGCGCCGGATGCAGCTGATACTGAGAGGCTTGCACGCTGACGATTGCGAGGAAAGCGTGAAGCAGGAACTTGCCACCTACCTGCACGTCGTTCATGTGGAGATGGTGAGGGAGGGCCAGGACGACAATCCGTGGGCGCTGGTGGAGGTGGCGGACCCGTACGAGCGGGTCTGGAACGTCTGCAACCAGCTACGCGGCGTGTTCCATCGCGGTAAAGCGCTGCACCTGTCGATACCGCTGCATCACCGGGACGACTAGCGGGGGCGGGCCAGGAAGGCGTGGATCTGCGATACCACCGCCGCGCCTTCGCCCACCGCAGCCGCTACCCGCTTGGTGGAATTGGCGCGCACGTCGCCGATGGCAAACACGCCTGGCACGCTGGTCTCCAGTGCCGCCCGCGCGGCTGGCGCTCCGGGAACGTCGTAACCTGTCAGGATAAAGCCTTTATCGTCGACCTGCACACCGCAGTCGCCCAGCCAGCCGGTGTTCGGATCTGCGCCGATGAACAGGAACACCCGGCAAATGTCATAGTCTTTTTCCAGCATGCCGCGGTTGTCGCGCACACGCACTTGCTGCAAGCCTTCCTCGTCCGAGCCTTCCAGCGCGATGATTTCGGATTCCACATGCAATTCGATATTCGGCGTCGCCTCAATGCGCTCGATCAGATAGCTGGACATGGTGGAGGCCAGGCTGTCCTTGCGGATCAGGATATGCACCTTGGCCGCGTGGGCGGACAGATACACCGCCGCCTGTCCGGCGGAATTGCCGCCGCCGACCAATATCACTTCCTCGCTCGAACAAAGTCCGGCCTCCAGCGGCGAAGCCCAGTAGTACACGCCTTTGCCTTCAAATTGCTTGAGATTGGCGAGCGAAGGACGGCGATAGCGCGCGCCGCAGGACAGTACGATGCTGCGCCCTTGCAGGTGCGTCAGGCTGCCGCACATTTCCACCTGTAGCGGATAAGTGTCGCACAGCAGGCGCCCGGCCGGCGCCGGAATCGCCATCTTGACGCCAAATTTTTGCGACTGCACGAACGCGCGGCCGGCCAGCGCGCCACCCGATATGCCGGTCGGGAATCCGAGGTAGTTTTCGATGCGCGCACTGGCAGCGGCTTGGCCGCCATAGGCACGCGTTTCCAGTACCAGCACCGACAAGCCTTCCGATGCCGCATATACCGCGGTCGCCAGACCGGCAGGGCCGGCGCCGACCACGATCACGTCCCATATATCGTCCGGGCTGAGTTCCGGCAAGGTGCCAAGGCAGCGGCCCAGATCGACCACGGAAGGATTTTTCTTGACGTCGCCGTTGGGACACACTGCCAGCGGCCAGTCCCCGGGTTGTGGTTGATAGTGTTCGCATAGTGCGCGCGCCTGTTCGTCACCGCGCGGATCGAGCACCCGGTGCGGCAAGCCGTTGCTGGACAACCAGCCCTGCAAGGCGTGCATGCGCGGATGGCCCGGCGTGGCCACCAGTACCAGGCCGCCGTCCTTGCTCTCGATCTGCTCCACACGGCGCAGGATGAAGGCGCGGACGATGCGTTCGCCCAGCTCCGCCTCGGCGACGATCAGCGCGCGCAGTGATTCCACGCTCAGCAACAGTGCTTCGACCTCACCGATGGCGTGGCCGTTGACCAGCGTCGGTGCGCCGGCCAGTTGGCTGATTTCGCCGGCAAATTCCCCGGGACCATGTTCGGTGATGATGGAAGTATTCCCCAAGCCGTCGTAACGGCTGATGCAAATACCGCCTTTCAGCACCACATACATGCCGAAGTAGGTCAGCCCTGCCTCGAACAGGCGTTCACCGTCCTTGAAATGTACCAGTGCGCCGAAGCGCTGGATGCGTTTGATTTCTGCGGACGTCAGCTTGGGCAGCGCCTGGGCGGTGCGGGTCTTGAAGGTGTCGTAGATGGCCATGCGCCATAGTCTAGCGCGATTTTTTCTCCGTTCGCCAGATTCTAAAGTAAGACGTTTAGCCAGCGTTGTTTGTATTCCTCCCATCCCGCCAGCATCAGCGCCTGGGCGACATGTTTGCTGGTGGACGGCGAGCGGCCCCAGTGATGCAGCATCCAGCCGCCGCATGCGGTGCCGCTGCTGTCGTCTGTGTTGTACACGGTTTGTTGTGGGCGCAATGCGGCCAGCAAAGGTCCGAACCACTGGTTACCGGTGAAACTGCCCTCGATGGCGATGTCCGCGCCATCGGCGTTGACGCCCAGCGCATCGAGGCAGTAGTCGCTCATCAGCACGCAGTACAGCGTGGCCAGGGCGTAACGCTGCTTGCTGTTGGCCGGCAGTGGCCCGTCGATGCTGCCGGTGCGTGCGGCAAACGGACCGCTGGCGCCGGCAAAGCTGGGCAGCGCCATGGTGGCTTGCCCGATCAGGGTTTGCAGATCGGCGATGCCGCATGGTTCGGCGTCGCTGCCCGCCAGCTCGGCGAATTCGCGCCCGCCCATGAAACGCATGCAAGGCACCGCCTCGCCGAAGGCATTGCTGTTGGCGAGCATGTCGGATTGTTCGCGCAAGCCATCCAGCGGCATGCCGGGGGCGGCGGCGATCACCCAGGTGCCGGTGGAGAGCACGGCGGGCTGCGGCGTCGCGGTCAGGTGGCGCAGCAGCGAGGCGTTGCTGTCATGGATACCGCAGATGATGCGGCAGCCGGCCGGCAATCCGGTACGCAGCGCCAGCTCCGGCTTGATGGTGTGCAGCGGTGTCCACGCAGGCCGCAGCGATGGGAACAGCCGGTTCCAGCCCATGCGTTCCACCAGCGACGAATACTGTTTGCGCGCCGGCTGCCACAAATCGGTATGACAGCCCAGCGAGGTGACTTCGCTGGCTGCCACGCCGCACAGCCGCCAGGCCCAGTACTGCGGATACATCAGGATGTGGCGCGCGCGGCGGAACTGCTTGGGGAAGGCTTGCGATTGCCACACCAATTGGCGGCCAAGGTTCAAGCCCGCCGGCAGCATCGGTGAATGGGTGGCGGAATAGGGCGGACGCTCCACTGCGTAATGTGCCTGCTGCGATACCGGCAGCGCGTATTCGTAGTCCAACACCGGCAGTACCAGACCTTCGTCATCCACCAAGGCGGCGGTGGCGCCATGCGTGACGGGGACGATGGCGCTGACTTGCGCTTGCCGTGCGAAAGCGCGCATCCCCTCCAGCATCCATTCCCAGATGCGCTCCGTGTCGTGGTGAGGATACAACCCTTCGCGCACGATGGTATTGGGACTGCGTTGCTCGGCCAGCACCGCGCCGGCGTCGTCGAGCAGCACCAGCTTGGCATTGGTCTTGCCGATATCGAGAATGATGGTGGCGCTCATTTCTTCCGTCCGCGCAGCAGTCGTGGCAGGGCGATGGTCGCCAGCAGCAAGATGCCGATCACGATGGTCATGTAGATGCCGGGGATATTCGCCAGCGACAGACCATAAGTCACGGTGCCCAGCGTGAGCACGGCCAGCATCACGCCGGCGATGGTGCCCGCGCCACCGGCGATGCTGACGCCACCGAGAATGACCATGGTGATGATTTCCAGCTCCCAGCCCATGGCGATGTTGGGTCGGGTGCTGCCGATGCGCCCCGTCAGCAGGTAGCCCGCCAGGCCGGCCATGGCACCGGTCAGCATGAACAGGGCGAGGCGGTAGCGGTCCACGGCGATGCCGGAGAAGCGCGCGGCAACCGGGTTGTTACCGATGGCGTAGATGCGGCGTCCCCAGCTCGTTGCATGCAGCATCACCGCGAACAAGGCGGCGAATGCCAGCAGGATGATAAATTCGCGCGGGATGGTGTCGAAGAAGTAGCCCTGGCCCCAGTCGGCCATCAATTGCGGATAGCCGGTGTAGGCTTTATCGCCCAGCACCACGCTGGCCAGTCCGCGGAACAGCGAAACGGTGCCGATGGTGACGACGATGGACGGCAATCCAAAGCGCGTGACCATCACGCCGTTCAGCAAGCCACAGGCGGTGCCGGTGGCAAGCGCGATCGGCAGCAACGCTTCCGGCGGTGCGCCGTTGGCATTGGCCCAGCCCATGGCGACCGAGGCCAGCGCCAGGATGCCGGAGACGGAGATGTCGATTTCGCGGCAGATGATCAGCAATGCCATCGGCAGCGCGATCAATGCCTTCTCGCTGAAGTTGAAGGTGCCGTCCGCAAGGTTATCCAGATCGAGGAAGTTGGGCAGCAGTATGCCGTTCGCCACAAAGGCCGCCAGTAGCAGGAAGGCCAGCAGGCTTTCGCGGCGTCCCAGCGCGGTGCGGATGCGGAAGCCGGGACGATCGGCGATGATGTAGCGCGAGCCGCTATGCGCCATGGTGTTCATGCTGCACTCCTTCCATGCAGCGGCAGGATTTGCCGGCCGCCTTGTTTGCCGTTGCGGGCGTTGATCAGCACCGCGGTCAGGATCACGATGCCGGTCAGCGCGCTTTGCCAGAACGGCGATACTTTCACCACCGGCAGCGCGTTACCGATCACGGCGAGGAACAAGCCGCCCAGCACCGCGCCAGCCACGCTGCCGCAACCGCCGGCGATGCTGATGCCACCGATGACGCAGGCCGCGATCACGGTGAATTCGAAGCCGTAGGCGATTTCGGTGTAGGCCACGGCGTAGCGTGCCACCCACAGGTAGCCGCACAAGCCGGCCATGGCGCCCGACAGGCCGTAAGTCCACATCAGCCGTTTCGCAATCGGAATGCCGACGTAGCGCGCCGACGATGGCTGGTTGCCGATGGCGTACAGGTCGCGGCCAAAGCGGCTATAACGCGCCACGTACCATGCCGCCAGCACGGTCAACGCCGCGATCCACACCAGGTGCGTGATGCCCAGCAGCCGCGCCAGCGGGAATGCGATGAAGTCGGCCGGCATCTGGTGCGAGGACACCCACGCACCGCCGGACAGCACAAACACCATGCCGCGATACACGCTCATGGTGCCCAGCGTGACGACGATGGGCGGCAGATCGAGGTAGCCAATCAGGTAGCCGTTGACCAGGCCAAGCAGCAAGCCGATAGCCAGCGCCGCCAGAACCACCAGCACCAGCGGCAGCTCGGGGAAGCGCGCCGCAAGCAGGGCGGACATCATGCCCGATAGCGCCAGCGTGGAAGCCATCGACAAATCCACGCCACGCGTGACGATGACCAGCATTTGCGCCAGCGCCAGCATGATGAGCAACGTGCTGTCGGTCAGCAGGTTGGCCAGGCTGCCCGGCGTGATGAACACCGGGGCGCGTGCGCCCACCAGCACAATCAGCGCCACGATGCACAGCGCCAGCTGGGTTTCACGCATTTTCAACAGTGCCTTCATGCGCATTCCTCCACAGGCAGCGCGCAGCTGGAAGCTGCGGCCACAATCATTTCCGGCGTTGCCGCGCCGCGCAGGTATTCGCTCTCAATCCGGCCCTGATGCATGACGATGATGCGGTCCGCAAGGCCCATCACTTCCGGCAGCTCGGACGACACCAGGATCACCGACAGACCCTTGGCTACCAGCTCGCTGATAAAGCGGTGCACCGCGGCCTTGGAGCCGATGTCGATGCCTTTGGTCGGCTCGTCGAGAATAATCACTTTGGGATCGGTCGCCAGCCATTTGCCCAGCACGACCTTCTGCTGATTGCCACCGGAAAGCTCGGAGACGTTCTGCGTCAGGTGTGCCGCTTTCAATTCCAGCTGTTCGGCGTAGTGGCGCGCAATGGCCGTCTCCTGTGCGCGCCGTCCGCGCAGGAAGAAGCCGACCCGTGACAGGATCGGCAGTGTGATGTTGTGCAGGATCGGCAGCGTCAAATGGGCGCCCTGGTGCTGGCGGTCTTCCGGCACGTAGGCGATGCCGTGCGCGATGGCATCGGCAGCCGAGCCGATGGCGGCGGGCTTGCCATTGATGCTCACCGAGCCGCGCACGCCGGGCGTGAGGCCAAACAGGGCTTGCATCACTTCGGAGCGGCCGGCGCCGACCAAACCGTAAAAGCCCAGTATCTCGCCTTGGCGCAGCGAGAAGCTGACGTCGTCAAATTCGGTGGGGTGGCTGAGGTTACGCACTTCCAGCACGACTTCGCCGGGCGTGACGTCGGCCTTGGGATAGGCTTCCTTGACCGAACGGCCAACCATCAGCGCCACCAGTTCCGGCTCCGTGATATCGGCCAGCGCGCCCTCGGCGATGAACTGGCCGTCGCGCAGCACGGTGTAGCGGTCCGCCACAGTGAAAATCTCGTCAAACTTGTGCGAGATGAAAATCACCGCCGTGCCGGCGGCACGCAACTGGCCGATGATGCGGTACAGCTCCTGAATCTCGCGTTGCGACAGCGAGGCGGTTGGCTCGTCGAGGATGACGACGCGCGCATCCTGCGACAGGGCGCGCGCAATCTCCACAAAATGGCGCTGCGCCACGCTCAGATCCTTCACCCGGGCGCGTACAGGCAGCGATACTTCCAGCCGGGCGAACAGCTTTTCCGCCTCGGCTTCAATCAGCTTCCAGTCAATGCGCGCGCCACGTACTGGCTGGCGGCCGACGTAGATATTCTCCGCCACAGTCAACTCGTCAAACATTACGGTTTCCTGATGCACGGCCGTGATCCCGGCCCGCATGGCGTCCTGCGCGTTGGCGAAAGCCACCGGCTGGCCTGCCAGCGTGATGCTGCCTTCGTCCGGTTGATAAATGCCAGTCAGCGTTTTCACCAGCGTGGATTTGCCTGCGCCGTTCTCGCCGATCAGCGCCATCACTTCGCCGGCGCGCACCGTCAGCGCAACCTGATTAAGCGCGACGATGCCCGCAAAACGCTTGCATATTCCGGTCAGTTGCAGGACCGGGCTTGTATTGGAGGTCATAAAAAGCCCGGCTCAGAAGATCTTGGAGAATTTATCGACGTTGCTCTTGTCGTAGGTGAATGGCGGCGCCATTGAACCCTCGCCATTGGCATCGATGGCGATGCTGCCCATCCGGCCTGCGGAGATGCTGCCGCCCGGGCGCGCCGTCGGTTGCTTCTGCACGAAGTCATATGCCGCATAGGTCGCCGCATAGCCAAGATCGATCGGATTCCAGATCGCGAACTCGCGTACCGCGCCGCTCTTCACGTGACCCGCCATCTCCGACGGCAGCCCCAGTCCGGTGACGAACACCTTGCCCACCAAATGCTCATCCACCACGGCCTTGCTGGCGGCGTTGATGCCCACCGTGGTGGGCGAAATGATCACCTTCAGATGCGGGTTGCTGCGCAACAGGCCTATCGCTTCGCGGTAGCTCTTGTCCGACTGGTCGTCGCCGTAGACCGTAGCCACCAGTTTCAGTTTGGCGTACTCCGGCTTCTCCAGCGTTTTCTTCATCACGCCGATCCAGATATTCTGGTTGGTGGCTTGCGCCGATGCGGACAGGATGGCGATTTCGCCTGCGCCGCCGGCCGCGTCAGCCGCCATCTGAATCTGCTTCTCGCCGATCAGCTCCGCGTTGGAAGGATTCAGCTGCATCAAACGGCCTTCCGGCGCCAGCCCGCTGTCGAAGGAAATCACCTTGATGCCGCGCGCCATGGCTTTCTTCGTGATCGGCACCAGCGCATTCGGGTCGTTGGCCGAGATGACGATGGCGTTGACCTTTTGGCTGATCAGCGAATTGATGATCTCAATCTGGCCTTCGGCGCTGGGCGTGGTGGGGCCGGTGTAGATGATCTCCACATTCTTCAATTCCTTGGCGGCGTCGTTGGCGCCGGTGTGGGCGGCGTCGAAGAAGCCGTTGCCGAGGTTTTTCACCACCATGGCGATGCGGATGTGGTCAGGCGCTTTCTCTTTGCAGCCCGCGATGGCCGTAAGCAGGCCGGCGGCAACGGCCGCCAATACGATCTTCCTGAGCTTCAATGTGTCGCCTCCGGCTGGAACATGCCCACGGCTTCATAGCCATACGGTGCGTTGAAGGCCGACGGCGCCATTTGCACCGGCAGCGCTTCGCGCTCCACAGTCACCACGCGCACGCCGGATTGTTCCAGCAGCTGCACGGCCGAATCGGATGCTTCGGTGTCGGTGATCACGGTCGAAACGCGGTTCAAGCCGCACAGGATCAGGCCCGCCTTCTTGGCGAACTTGGAACTGTCGGCCAGCACGATCAATTCCTCGGCTTGCGAGATCAGGCGCTTCTCGGCCTGGATCAACAGCGGGTCGGCCTCCATCAGGCCAAGCAGCGACAGGCCGTAGACGCTCATGAACATCTTGGCGGCGTAGTGATGCTGGGTGATGTCGTTGTCGAAGGGGCTGAGGATGACGTTCTGCTCGCGGTACACCTTTCCGCCGGGGACGATGATCTCGTTCTCGCTGGAGACCAGCAGGCGCTCGGCCATCAGGAAGGAGTTGGTGAGGATCTTGAGGTGATGGTCGGTCAGGAATTCGGCCATCATGAAGGTGGTGGTGCCGCCGTTGATGATGATGGTTTCACCCTCGTTGCACATGCCTGCCGCGTAGCGGGCGATGGCGCGTTTGTGCTCGGCGCGGCACTGGATATTGTTCTGGAAGGTTTCGCTGGTGAGCGTGAAGCCGCGCTTTTTCTGCTCAAGATTGGCGGCGCCGCCGCGCGTCCGGGTGAGCAGGCTGCGGGCGGCCAGCCAGCTGATATCGCGCCGCACGGTGGCGGGCGAAGCGTTCAGCCAATCGACCAGTTGCGGCACACTGGCCGTATTATGTTCGGCAAGCAGTTTCAGCAAACGCTTGCGACGCTTGTGATTTACCATTTAAGTCTCCTTTTATTCTGGGCTACTACCGCCATTGCTGCGGTGTGCCCGTTTATTAGTGACAAAGGCTAAACACTTCCAAATCGCTCGTCAATCACTGATCGATCAATTCGGTGATTGTTTCGATGAGCGTTTTCATTTTTGAACACAATCTGATCATCGGCTTGATTATTTGATTCTTGCTCATCATCTTGATTGCTTCTGCATTGACACCCTTGGCGCGCCGGTTTCTACTGAACAGAGTAAAACACAACTACGGAGACCAGCAATGAAAGAACCCCCGATCACTTCCTTGTGGGACGACGCCGCAGCCGCCAGCATGAGCGAGCCTGAGCTGCTGCTATACCGTTCCAATCTGCTTGGATCGGATCTGCGCATTACCAATTTCGGCGGCGGGAATACCTCGGCCAAGGTGATGATGGAAGATCCGCTCACCGGTGCGCAGGTGGAGGTGCTGTGGGTGAAGGGCTCCGGCGGTGACCTGGGCAGCATCAAGATCGACGGCTTCTCCACGCTCTACATGGAAAAGCTGCAAGCGCTGAAGGGCCGCTATCGCGGGCTGGCGCATGAAGACGAGATGGTGGCTTATCTGCCGCACTGCACCTTCAACCTGAATCCGCGCGCCGCCAGCATCGACACGCCGTTGCATGCTTACATCGCCCGCAAGCACGTCGACCATATGCACCCGGATTCGGTGATCGCGATCGCCGCCTGCGCCAGCAGCCAGGCGCTGACGCAAAAGATTTTTGAGGGGGAGCTGGGTTGGCTGCCATGGCAGCGTCCCGGCTATGACCTGGGCCTGAAGCTGGAAGCGCTGTCGCAATCGCAGCCTCACCTGAAAGGCATCATCCTCGAAGGCCATGGCTTGTTCACCTGGGGCGATACCGCCAAGTCCTGCTATGAAACCACGCTGGCCATCATCAAGCGCGCCGAGGAATGGCTGGCGGCGAACGTCAGGCAGCCGGTGTTCGGCGGCGCCGCCATTGCGCCGCTGCCGGCGGAAGAACGCAGCGCGCTGGCAGCGAAGCTGATGCCGGTACTGCGCGGGAAAATCAGCCGCGACGAATACAAGCTCGGTCACTTCGACGACAGTGCGGCGGTGCTGGAGTTTGTGTGCAGCCGCGATTTGCAGCCGCTGGCGGCGTTGGGCACCTCCTGCCCGGATCATTTCCTGCGCACCAAAATCCGCCCCTTCGTGATCAACTATGACGGCGATTTCGACAAGCTGGTGGCCGGTCTGGATGACGCGCTGGAGGCCTACCGTGCCGACTACAAGGCTTACTACGACCGCTGCAAGCGCGCCAACAGCCCGGCCGTGCGCGACGCGAATCCGATCATATACCTGATTCCGGGCGTCGGCATGCTGTCCTTCGCCAAGGACAAGGCGACGGCGCGTATCGCCGGTGAATTTTACGTCAACGCCGTCAACGTGATGCGCGGCGCGAACGGCGTGGATAGCTACGTCGGCCTGCCGGAGCAGGAGGCTTTCGATATCGAATACTGGCTGCTGGAAGAAGCCAAGCTGCAACGCATGCCCAAGCCTAAGAGCCTGGCCGGCCGTATCGCGCTGGTGACCGGCGGTGCCGGCGGCATCGGCCAAGCGGTGGCGAAGCAGCTGCTGCAAGAGGGCGCATGCGTGATGCTGACCGATATCGATCAGGAGGCGCTGGAGCAGGCGCACAAGGAGCTGGCCAAGGCCGGCGGCAAGGACAATGTGGGCAGCGTGGTGGCCAACATCACCAGTGAAACCGAGGTGGAAAATGTGCTGAAAGCCGCGTCGCTGCGCTTCGGCGGGCTGGATCTGCTGGTGTCCAACGCGGGCATCGCCTCGTCGGCGCCGCTGGAAGACACCACCATGGACGTCTGGCAGCGCAATCAGGACATTCTGGTCAAAGGCTACTTCCTCGCTAGCCGCGAAGCCTTCCGCATCATGAAGCAGCAAAAGTTGGGCGGCAGCATGGTGTTCGTGGCGAGTAAAAATGGCCTGGTGGCGTCGGCCGGCGCGTCGGCCTACTGCACCGCCAAAGCGGCCGAGATCCATCTGGCGCGCTGCGTTGCGCTGGAAGGCGCGCCGCACCGTATCCGCGTCAACGTGGTCAATCCCGATGCGGTGATCCGTGGTTCGCGCATCTGGGACGGCAAATGGAAGCAGGAGCGCGCGCAATCGAACAAGATCGACGCCGATGACGTGGAAGCCTTTTACCGTGATCGCAGCATGCTGAAACTGAGCGTGCTGCCGGAGGATATCGCCGAGGCGGTGTACTTCCTCGCCAGCGACAAGGCTGCCAAAAGCACTGGTAATATCCTGAACGTGGACGCCGGCAACGCGGGCGCATTCACGCGCTAAGAAGAATCAAGGAGACAATGTGAGCACCATCATCGACAGCGGCCGCCTGGCCGAGCATAACGCTCAGCTGCGCGCCGGACTGAATGCGGACTACGAAGCGCTGGGCGGCATGCTGGCCCGGCGCGGCGTGGATATCGAAAAGCTGACCGCCGCCGCGCAGGGCTTTGCCGTGGCTTTGCCCAGCTGGGGCGTCGGTACCGGCGGCACGCGCTTTGCGCGCTTCCCGGGGCGTGGCGAGCCGCGCAACGTGTTTGAAAAACTGGACGACTGCGCGGTTATCCATCAACTGACGCGCGTCACGCCGGGCGTGTCGCTGCACTTCCCTTGGGATAAGACCACCGATCCGGCCGCGTTGCGCCAGCAGGCGGAAAGCCATGGCCTGTATTTCGACGCGGTGAACTCCAACACCTTTCAGGATCAGGCAGGGCAGGAGCATACCTATAAATTCGGCAGCCTGACCGCCATCAATGCCGACACCCGGGCGCAGGCGGTGCGGCACAATATCGAATGCATCGAGCTGGGACGCGTGCTCGGGTCGAAGGCGCTGACGGTGTGGGTGGGCGACGGCGCCAACTTCCCCGGCCAGCACAATCTGCGCGGTGCGCTGGAGCGCTACCTGGGCAGCATGCGCGAAATTTACGCGGCCTTGCCGGCGGATTGGCTGATGTTCATCGAGCATAAGCTGTTTGAACCGGCGTTCTACGCCACCACCATCGCCGACTGGGGCACCAGCTTTGCCTGCGCGCAGACGCTGGGCGACAAGGCGCGCTGCCTGGTCGATCTGGGCCACCACGCGCCAAACACCAATATCGAGATGATCGTGGCGCGGCTGGCGCAATTCGGCAAGCTGGGTGGCTTCCACTTCAACGACAGCAAGTACGGTGATGACGATCTGGATTCGGGCAGCATCAATCCCTTCCAGCTGTTCCTGGTGTTTAACGAGCTGGCCGATGCGGCGGAGCGTGACGGCGCGGCCTTCAAGCCAGCCTACATGCTGGACCAGTCGCACAATGTCACCGATCCGATCGAAAGCCTGATGAACAGCGCAGTGGAAGTGCAACGCGCTTTCGTGCAGGCGCAATTGGTCGATCGCGCGGCCTTGCGCCAGCATCAGGAAGCCAATGATGCGCTGCAATCGGCGCAGGCGCTCAAGCACGCCTACCGCACCGATGTCAGTGCCATCCTGGCGATGGCACGGCTGCGTGCCGGCGGCGCCATCGATCCGGTGGCGTTCTACCGCGGCAGCGGTTATCGCGACCGGGCGGCGGAAGCGCGTCCGGCCAGGGCTGGCGCCAGCAGCAGCGGCATTGTGTGACCATGCGCGCTTTCCGCATGCAGCTCAAGCCAGGTGCCGCCGCCGAGTACAAGCGGCGGCACGATGAGTTGTGGCCTGATCTGGGCAAGGCGCTGCGCGACGCGGGCATCTACGATTATTCGATCTTTCTGGATGAGGAGAGCTTGCAGCTGTTCGCAGTCTTCAAGCTGTGGCCGGATCATAAGATCGAGGATCTGCCGTTAAAGCCTGTCATGCAACGCTGGTGGGATTACATGGCGGACCTGATGGAAGTCGAACCGGGCAACCGGCCACGCGAGTGGCCGTTACAGCAGATGTTTCACTTCGCCTGATTCAGCAGGCCGCGATCGCGCAGCCATTCTTCCGCGCGGCGCGGCCATAGCGACGAGGTGCCAAGGCCATCGCGCATGCCCATGCCGTGGCCGCCGTGTTCCAGCAAATACATCTCGGCCGGGACTTTGTTCCTGGTCAGGGCCTGATAGAACAGGATGCTGTTCTCCACCGGGACGGCGGTATCGGCCTGCGTATGAATCAGCAGCGTCGGCGGTGTGGCCGGCGTCACCTGTTTTTCCAGCGACATCAAATTTAATGTCTCCGCCGACGGCGCAGCGCCCAGCAATGCCTTGCGCGAGCCGGCGTGCGCGGCCGGGTCCTGCATGGTAATCACCGGGTACATCAGCATCAGGAAGTCCGGCCGGGCGCTGACGTTGTCCAGCGCCGCGCCAGTACGGCCAGCGGGGTTATCGAAAAGTGTACCGGCGCTGGCCGCGAGGTGGCCGCCGGCCGAGCTGCCCATCACGCCGATGCGGTCCGGGCGGATACCAAATTCCGCCGCCCGCGAGCGCAGCATGCGCACCGCGCGCAGCACATCTTGCAATGGCGCTGGATGTCCATACTCCTGCATGCGATACTTGAGCACAAAGCTGGTCACGCCCAGGGTACTGAGCCAGGTCGCATACTGATCGCCTTCGCGCGCGGTCGCCATGCGCACGTAGCCGCCGCCGGGGCAAATGATCACCGCTGTGCCGTTAGGATGGTCGACCGCCGGGCCGATCATGGTCAGCGCCGGCTCGCTGACGTTGGAGGTGTAGCCGTCGCCAACCTTTTCGGGGCCGATGTTGCGCTGGCCCGGCACGCCTTCCGGCCAAAGCGGGATCATATTGGCGGCGGCGGAGGCGTATCCGGCGGCGCCCAGCATTAAAACAAGCAGTATTTTTTTCATGGAGGAGAGTTTAGTGAACAAGTTGTTGGGCGCCCTGATCTTAACCGTGTTCGCGCAAAGCGCGGGCGCCGTAGCGCTGTTTAATGGCCGCGATTTCAGCGGCTGGGAATTGCAAACCACACCGGCGGCCGCGATTGCGGACGCCTTCCGCGTGCTGCCGGATGGCGTGATCGCATCGACCGGCAAGCCGTCCGGCTTCATCGCGACACAGGAGAACTATCGCAACTACAAGCTGCACGTGGAATGGCGCTGGACCGGCAAGCCGGGTAACGGCGGCGTGCTGCTGCACATCAGTCCCGGCACGTTCGACCGCGTGTGGCCTGTCAGTTTGCAGGTGCAAACCAAATTTGGCAATGCCGGCGATCTGCTGCCGATGGCGGCCGGCAGTTTCGCCGAGCCGCTGACCAGCGCACCAGGGGCCGAGACGCGCATCAAGGCCCGTACGGCGCCGGATAGCGAGAAGCCCGCGGGCGAATGGAACGAGTGCGATATCGTCAGCCGTGATGGCGTGGTGGAAGTGAGCTTGAACGGCGTGCCGCAAAACCGGGTGTCGCATGTATCGCCTGCATCGGGACGGATCGGCTTTCAGCTGGAAGGAACGCCTTACGAACTGCGTCATGTGGAGTTGACGCCGCTGGATTAAGTAGAAAATCCCGCCGGCCGAAGAGACGAGGGAGAGTGTAGACCGGCGGGGAAGGAGTGCAGGGCTAGTATCGGGATACAGGCGGAAGGTGTCAACCGCCTGCGCGATCTAATCATTTTTATGATCGCATCAGTCTCCGCCGCAACCACCGCCACCGCAACTGCCGCCATCGCCGCCGCCGCCATCCCCGCCGCCGTCGCTCCCTCCACAGCCGCTGATATCCGCACCGCCACCGCAGCCACTGGACACGCTTCCCAGGTCGGCGCCGCAATACGGCGCCGCGCCGCCGTCATCCTTGCGCTGGAAGCCGCTGCAATCCGGGACATAAGTGAATCCATTCGGGATATCCAGCTTGCCATCCAGCGCAAATAACAAGGGCAAGCGCGCGGGCTTGTGCGGATTGATGTTCTCCTCATGGCAGGCGTGAAACCAGGTCCGCCGTATGCCGGCGTTGCCTTGCTGTCCTGGGCTCAGCACCGCCGCCGGCGTGTGATGCAGGAAGCGGCCGAACGCGCGCCGGCAGAACTGATCGTAGTTCCTTGTATAGAGAATGAACTCATGCCACAAGTCGTCCGCCACCTGCGACGGCATGGAGACATACTTGCGCCCACTTTTCAGATGGGCGAGGAAGAACTGCCGCAAGCCTTGCGCCACCAACTGGCAGTCTTTCAGGCTCAGCTGCGGATGGCGCGCGCGCAGCTTGTCAAACAGGCCATGCGGCAGGATGAAGTCCCGGATATAGGCCTCACGGCGCGCACGGCGCTGGCGCTGCCACAGGAAAGCGGACAGGCCGGCGAAGCCAAAACAGGCGATGGTGGTGGCGATGTTCATGTGTGATTTGCCAAATTTCGTTCCCGGATTTGGTGGATTTCATAATTGCGGCGACATGAAACCAGTTGCAGAATGGTTTCGCGCGCAGCAATGCGTAATAACTATAAATCGACGGAGACAAAAAATGAAGGTCAAACATAGCCTGGCGCTGTTGCTTGCAGCGCTGACGACACCGCTCGCCTGTACGGCGGAAAACTACCACTGGGACTCGGTGGCCATCGGGGGAGGTGGCTATGTGACCGGCATCATCCCAAGCAAATCCGAACGCGGCATGGTGTATGCCCGCACCGACGTCGGCGGCGCCTATCGTTGGGATCAGAACGCCGCCCGCTGGATCGCCCTGACCGACTGGATTGGCGAGGCCGACATCGGCCTGCTCGGCATCGAGTCGCTGGCGATCGATCCGCGCAACGCCGCCAATATCTATCTGCTGGCCGGCACCAGCTACTTCAGCAGCGGCAAGACCGCCATCCTGCGTTCGACCGACTACGGCAAGACCTTCACCGTGACCGACGTGAGCACGCAATTCAAGACCCATGGCAACGGCATGGGACGCCAGAATGGCGAGCGGCTGCAAGTCGATCCCGGCTCCAGCAATGTGCTGTACGTGGGCACGCGCCGCAATGGCCTGTTCAAGAGCGTGGATTCGGGGGCGACCTGGAACCGTCTGGCCTCGCTGGACATCACCACCACGCCGAACGACAACGGCATCAGTTTTGTGCTGCCCGATCCGTCCAGCGTGAGCGGCGGCGTGGCCAAGCGCATCTTCGTCGGCGTGTCGCGCTTCGCCTCGAACGCGCCCAACCTGTACTTCAGCGCCGACGCCGGCGCCACTTTCACGGCGGTGAAAGGCGGGCCGACCGGTAGCCTGATGCCGCAACGCGCCGCCATTTCATCCAAGGGCAAACTGTATGTCACCTACGCCAACGGCGCCGGCCCGCATCCGGCCGATGGCGAACCAATGGACAATGGCCAGATCTGGGAATACAACGCGGTCGGCGGCAACTGGGTCAATATCACCCCGGCCGGCCTGGCGCGCCCGTTTGGCGGCATCAGCGTCGACCCGGCCAATCCCAAGCATCTGGTGGCATCCACCATCAATACCTGGCTGCCGCAGGGCAGCGGCTACGGTGACCATATCCTGACCTCGCTCGACGCCGGCCGCAGCTGGACCGATGTGGTGGCGCGCGGCTTCGCGCTCGATAACGGCGGCGCCAACTGGATCAGCGGCGGACAGTCGATCCACTGGGCAGGCTCGATCGAGTTCGATCCGTTCGACACCAAGAAGGTGTGGGTAGGCTCCGGCAACGGCCTGTTTAAAACCAGCGATATCGATGCGCCAACCACCACCTGGAACTTCAACGTGGCCGGCCTGGAAGAAACCGTGCCGTTCAACTTCGAGACCGTGCCGGAAGGCCCGCTGGTGTCCACCATCGGCGACTTCGACGGCTTTATCAACACCGATCCGGCGCAATATGGCGTCCAGCACAGCCCTGGCATGGGCACCACCAGCGGCCTGGCGATCGCGCCGCAGGATGGCCGCATCATGGCGCGCGCTGGCTCGTCGCTGTACTACTCCACCAACGGCGGCGCAAGCTGGAACAAGTCGGCGTCGTTCAACGGCTCGCAAGGACAACTGGCCTTGTCGGCGGATGGCGCCGTGCTGCTGCACAGCCCCGCCAATTCCAGCACCAGCTACCGCTCGACCAACTTTGGCGGCAGCTGGACTGCCATCGCCGGTCTGGGCGTCAACAATGCGCGTCCGGTGGCGGACCCGGTCAACCCGAACAAGTTCTACGCCTACGATGGCGGCGGCCTGCTGGCCAGCGTGGACGGCGGCGCCAGTTTCGCGGCGGCCGGCAATCCGGGCAGCGGCGGTTCCAGCATCATCCGGCTGGCGCCTGGCCGGGAAGGGGACGTGTGGGTGTGCCTGAACGGCGGCGGCTTGACCCGTTCCACCGATTCCGGCGCCACCTTCACCAAGATCGCCAGCGTGAACCAATGTACCGCCGTCGGTTTCGGCAAGGCCGCGCCTGATGCGGCATATCCGACCATCTACCTGCTGGGCACCGTCGGCGGCACGCGCGGTGTCCTGCGCTCCACCGATGCCGGCGCGACCTGGGTGCGCATCAACGACGATGCCCACGTGTACGGCGGCAGCGGCAACGCCCACATGATCAACGGCGACCTGAATGTCTACGGCCGCGTGTACATGAGTACCGCGGGCCGCGGCATCGCCTACGGCAGCGCGGACGACAACGGCGACGTGCTCGTCACGCCGGTGACCGCCGGCCCGCCGGTCACGCCACAACCGGTCAACCAGTGCAGCTACGTGGTGACGGCTTCGTGGAGCGGTGGTTACAACGCGGCGGTACGCATCACCAACAATCGCAACACAGTGATCAACGGCTGGTCGGTCAGCTGGACCTATACAGACAACTCAGTGGTGCAAGGGTACTGGAACGCCGCCGTTACAGGCAGCAGCCCGACCTATACAGCGACACCTAACCAGACCTGGAACCACGACATCTATCCGGGCAATACGGTGGAATTCGGCATGACGGTCAGCGGTTCGGCCATACCGGTCGTCACCGGCGACGCGTGCAATTAATAAGGGGAGACCATGAAAAAATTCCTGATCGGTTTATTTGCCGGCGCAAGCCTGCTGCTGGCAACCCAGGCGCAAGCGGCGCCGGTGGATTTCGAAGACCTGCACGCGGATGGCGACTTCGCCGCGTTGGCCAGTCCCTACGCGGGCCTGAACTGGGCCGAAGACTGGTACTACGGCGACAGCACGATTGAAGGCTACGACAATGGCGCGCACTCCGGCGTGTCCTTCCTCACCAATGGCTACGGCGTGGACAATCTGTCGGTCAGCGGCACCAGCGCCTTCAACTTCAAGGGCGCATGGTTCGCCGCGCCCAACACCAACGGCGCGGTTGCCAGCTGGATCAACATCACCGCCTACGACGCCGCCGACCACGTGATTGGCAGCACCGGCAACGTCAACATCGGCGCCGGCTACCAGTGGGTGTCCGCCAACTTTGCCAACGTATCGCGCCTCAACATCGCGCGTGACGATGGCTGGTTCGTGATGGATGACTTTACCGTCCAGAGCGCGGTACCGGAGCCGGGCACGGTCCTGATGCTGCTGGCGGGGCTGGGGGTAGTGGCGTTTGCCGCGCGCCGCCGCGGCGCGAAGGCGGCGCTGCTGCCGGCCGCGTTGCTGGCAGTGGCCTGCGGTGCGGCCCAGGCGCAAAACTGCGGCACCGGTGGCGGCGCCACCGTCTGCCTGAGCGCTACCGGCTCGTCCGACAACATCAAATTGAACTGGACCGTCAGCGGCGCCGTCACCGGCCTGCAAATCTACCGCGACACCGACAGCGACGCCACTGGCCGCAGCCGCATCGCCATTCCGAGCGCCAGCGCGACCACCTACACCGACACCACGCCGGCCGTCGGCGTGCCATATTGGTATTGGGTGAAATTCACCACCGCTACCGGCGGCTCCAGCTCCGGCTCGGCCACGGCGGTGCGCGTGGGCGTGATCCGCAGCCTGACCAGCGTGCAGCTGTCGGCGCAAATGTCGCCGGGCTGGAATCTGGGGAATTCGCTGGAAGCCATCGGCGGTGAAACCGCGTGGGGCAATCCGCCCGCCAACCAGGCCTTGTTCAACGCCGTGAAAGCGGCCGGCTTCAAGACCGTCCGCATTCCGCTGTCGTGGAGCCAGTACGCTGACGCCAACTACAACATCAGCGCCAGCTGGATGGCGCGCGTGAAGGAGGTGGTGGACGAGGCCCGTAGTGCCGGCCTGTACGTCATCATCAACGTCCACTGGGACGGCGGCTGGCTGCAACCGACCTACGCCGCGCAATCGGCGGCCAATGCGCGCCTGGCCAAGTTCTGGACGCAGATCGCCAACACCTTCAAATACTACGATGACTATCTGCTGTTCGCCGGCACCAACGAGGTGATGGTGACCAATGTGTACAGCGCGCCGACGGCGGAAAACATCGCCGTGCAAAACGGCTTCAATCAGGTCTTCGTCAACACCGTGCGCGGCACCGGCAGCAACAACGCCCAGCGCCACCTGATCGTCCAGGGCTACAACACCAACATCGACTACACCTACGCCACCAACACCGTGCCGAGCGACTCCGCCAGCAAACGCATGATGATGGAGGTGCACTTCTACGATCCGTACAACTTCACCCTGAACACCGACAGCAAGATCTGGCAATGGGGTTCGATCGCCACCGATTCCACGGCGACCGAAACCTGGGCCAACGAAGCCTATGTGGACGCGCAGTTCCAGAAAATGAAAACGCGCTTCATCGACAAAGGTGTGGCGGTTGTCCTGGGCGAATTCGCGGCCAGCGTGCGCACCGAGTACGATGCGGCCGGCAAATACCGCCAGTACTGGGACCAGTACATCACCAAGTCGGCGTACCAGCACGGCATGGTGCCGGTGTACTGGGATAATGGCCCGACGGCCAATCACCAATCGGGCCTGTTCAACCGTTCCACCGGCGCGCAGGTTTATCCCGCGGTGATCAGCGCCATCGTCAACGCTGCCAAGTAAGCTTACCAGGCCAGCACACGCGGTCCGACCAGCGCGCCAAGCGCGGTCGGAATCAGCATGCCGATCAGGTACCAGAAGCCGACGAACACGATGCTGAGTTCGGGGCAGTGCAGACAGTAGACCACAGCGGCGGCGGCGCCAGCGGCAAGGCCCGCCGCCGCTCCCGCAAGGCGCGGCCGGGTCGGAGCGCGCTTGCGCATCACGTTCAGTACCGCCGCCAACATCGGCAGCGAAATCAAGGCGATCAGCAAAGGGCAATAGCGCCAGGTGGCGCCCCAGAAAAGGTCTGCGCGCGCCTCCGGCGCGGCGTTCGACAACGCCACGCCGGCCGCGATCCATACGGCCAGCACCGGCACGCCCAGATAGAATGGCAGCACGCCGGTGCGGGCGCCGGGCGCGGACAGGCGCTTGGCCGCCAGCCAGCCGGCGGCGGCGAGGGCCAACGAGAATACCAGCTTGCCCCAGAACGCCGGCCACGTCAGCTCCTCCAGCAGATTGCGACGCACACCCAGCAACACCACCATCAGCGCGCCGCTGGCCAGCAGCCCGCCCAGCACGGGCAGCAGCAGCGCGCGCGCCGCCTGCGGGCGGGTGGCGGCGCCGGCATCCGGGCCGGTGGACAGCATATCGATCAAGTCATCAGTTTTCATTTTATTTCTCGCAGGGTTGCGGCCAGGGTTTTCAAGCCGCGATGGACCGATACTTTTACTGCCGCTTCGGACATGTCCAACAGCTGTGCGGCCTCGCGCACCGACAGGCCATCGAGCTTGGTGTGGACGATGGCGTCGCGCTGCTTGTCCGGCAGCGTGGCCAGTAACTTCATGACGTCGCGCTGCGCATCGCCGGCCTCCTGGTCGGTGCTGGCGAACAGTGCGTCCTCGTCATCGATAGGCTGGTGCAGGCTGTCCTGGCGCGCATGACGCCGCAGCCAGTCGATCAGTTTATATCGCGCGATGGCGTAAATCCATGCCGTCACCGGCAAACCGGTGTCGTAACTAAGCCGCTGGTTATGTATCGCCAGCAGCGACTCCTGCACCAGATCCTCCACCTGGTCCGGCCATGCGCTCAGCCGGCGGCGCAGGAAGGCGCGCAGGTAGGGCGTGGTCGCTTGCAGGAAGCCGCGGTAAGCCGGCGCATCGCCCTCCAGCCCCTGCAAGAACAACGCGTGCAGGCGCAATTCGGTGTGGCGCAGCGGATTCTGCTCTGTTATTCGTTCCATTGACGTGTTTGGTGACAGTTTAAAAAAATTTATCTGCCGCTGTAACCTTGTTTGCTGTTGCAGCGAATTACCTGTCACTGTCCACACAAACAGGTAACACGCAATGAAACACTCAAATCCGCGTCAGCATGATAAGCCGACTGGCGCCGACAAGTCAAAACCGGTCCATTCGGCATGGCTGCGTTGCGCCCACTGGCTGAATGCCATCGCCGTCGTGCTGCTGGTGACCAGCGGTTGGCGCATCTACAACGCCACTGGCTTCCTCGGCTTTACCATACCGCGCGAGATCACGCTGGGCGGATGGCTGGGCGGCGCGCTGCAATGGCATTTCGCGGCCATGTGGCTGTTGATGGCCAACGGCTTGCTGTACTTGCTCATTAACCTGCTGTCCGGCCGCTTGCGCCGACAGTTTTTCCCCATCGCCCCACGCCAGCTGCTGCTGGATATGGGCGCGGCTTTGCGCGGCAAGCTGTCCCACGCCGATCCGCGTCACTACAACAGCGTGCAGCGGCTGGCCTACGTATTCGTGATGCTCGACAGCGTGTTGCTGGTGCTGTCAGGACTGGTGTTGTGGAAGTCAGTGCAGTTTCCGTTGCTGCGCGAGCTGCTGGGTGGCTATGAAGGCGCGCGCCGCGTGCACTTCTTTGCCATGGCAGGGCTGTGCGCCTTCGTCGTGGTGCACGTGGTGATGGTGGCGCTGGTGCCGCGCACCTTGCTGGCCATGCTGCGTGGCCGTTAATGAACAGGACACCACCATGAAAATATCTGAAAAACCTGACCTCATCCTGCCTTCCCGCCGCATCTTCCTGCGTAACGGCCTGACGCTCGGCGGCCTGAGTTTGTTGACCGGTTGCGCCGTCGATAACGAGGAGAGCGTTGACCGTGCCTTGACCGCGATATCGCGTCTCAACGACCGCGCGCAGGCCTGGTTGTTCGACCCGGCGCGGCTGGCGCCCACATACCCGGCCAGCATGATCACGCGGCCGTTCCCGTTCAACGCCTACTACGGCGAAGAAGAAATTCGTGAGGTCGATGGCGAGGCATGGCGGCTGGAGCTGAGTGGCCTGATCGCCGACCGCAAGCCGTGGACGCTGGCGCAGTTGCGCGCCTTGCCGCAGCAGTCGCAGATCACGCGCCACATCTGTGTGGAAGGCTGGAGCGCCATCGGCCAGTGGAGCGGGGCGCCGTTTGCGCATTTCCTGCGCCGCGTCGGCGCCGACCTGACTGCCAAATATGTCGGCTTCAAATGCGCCGACGACTATTTCACCAGCATCGACATGGCGACCGCGCTGCATCCGCAAACCATCATGGCCTTGAGCTATGACGGCCAGCCCTTGCCGCCGAAATACGGCTTCCCCATGAAGCTGCGCATACCGACCAAGCTCGGATACAAGAATCCCAAGCACGTACAAGCCATTTTTGTCACCAATACCTACTCTGGCGGCTACTGGGAAGACCAGGGGTATAACTGGTTCGGCGGAAGCTGAACCTTCACTCACTTTATGAAAGAACCATCATGAAAAAGATTACCATCGCACTGATCGCCGCTGTTCTGTCCATGTCGAGCGTGGCCTACGCGCAGGACGGCATGAAGAAAGAAGAAATGAGCAAGGACGCCATGAAGAAACCGGCGAAGAAGGACGCCATGAAGAAGGACGAAATGAAGAAGGACGCGATGAAGAAGGATGAAATGAAAAAAGACGAGATGAAAAAAGACGAGATGAAGAAGTAAGCGCAAACAGCCATACAGAAAACCGCCCCCGATAAGTTGACCTCAATTTATCGGGGTTTTCATGTTGAAGCACAGTGAACAGGTCAAGCAAAAAATCGCTGCGAAATACACTGCTGGGCAAAGGGTATCCTGGTAGAGGCATGTGACAATTCGATAGTTTTTCCGCATCGCAACATGATAGGATGAGTGAAATTTCCATGGGGGAATTTTTAAGGATTTCCTCTACAGATAACCATCCTTTATCATGACAGCCAACCAACCAAACTCAAACTTCGTCGCCTCAGCCACCGTACGAAACGCCCTTATAAACAGAATACCTGTTTTGCTTCCGTTGCTGCTTTGTCTTGGGAATGATGCGGTTGCGGATACTTATGTGTTGGCAAGAAAATATTATCTTGTAACGCCCCTTCAGCGAAACGTCAAAACCGGAGCGGAGGCCGCGAGCTTGACGGCGAAAGCTTACTGTGGCGGACACGCCATCAATTGCTCCGGGGCATACGTCAGCGAATCCTATAGCGACAGCGCCGCCAGTTGGTGGTGGACGGGAATAATGTATTACGCCGCCACGCCTGACGATCCTCCTACGCCTACTACAGTGCTGACTCCAGCCCAAATGGCGATCGGAAGTTTTGTTACCTATGAATGTCCGTCCGGATTTACGAAATACGCGGATAAAGCCATGCCCGGAGTCTGCGTGGCAGCAGATAAACCTGTTTCGTCGCCGCCGCCACTCGACTCAGACGCTTGCGAGTGCAGTTCCAACTCTCCTGGCGAGGAAGATAGCACCAATCCCACGGCGGGCAATCCCATCGAAATCAGTACTGCCGCCAAGCGGCAAGTCGAAACCGACTATCTGGATCCGACAGGGAGTTTGAGTTTCAGCCGCATTTATCGCAGCGATACTAACCGCTGGGAATTCAGCTATCAGATGGCTGCCGGCAATATTCAGCAGACTGCATCACCATATGCCAGCCGAGGAGCGAACTGCCTTAGCGGTATGGGCGGGATAGGCGGAGCTTATTGCTATCCCTATATTTCGATTACTGCCGATAAAGCGGTAATGGTGCGCCGGCCCGGAGGCGCACCGCTGTATTTCAACACCTCCAATTCATTGCTGCCGGCGGCGGACGTCAATGACCGTATTGCTGCCTGGACGGACAACGGCGAGCAGGTGGGATGGACTGTCGTGAATGGCCTCTCGGACGCAGTGGAAAAGTACAATATGCTCGGCCTGCTGATGGAGATCAGGAATCGTAACGGCCGTGTCAAGACATTCGTTTACAGCGACCTGAGCACGCCCGCTACGATTGCGCCGGATGCCGGATATTTGTTGAGGGTGACCGATGCTTTTGGCCGGACCTTGAGTTTCACTTATGATGCCAATGGTCTGCTGCACACGATGACGGATCCCGCTGGGCAGGTCTACATCTACGACTATGGCGTCGCGCGAACCTTGTCGTCGGTTACCTACCCCGGCGGTAAAGTGAAGCGATATCTCTACAACGAATCGGCGAACATTAACTACGGCGTCTCGTTACCGTTTGCGTTGACGGGCATCGTGGATGAGAACGAGAGCCGTTTTGCGACTTTCCGCTACAACGTCGACGGCACGGCAATTTCGACAGAGCACGCGTTGGGAGCCGAGAAATACACGGTTTCTTACACCAGCGGGAGCACCTTCAATACCGTGACAGATCCGCTGGGCGCTGTCCGCACCTACTTCATCAAAAAGCCGGCGACGTTCCGTAAAGCCGCTGAAATTAGACAGCCATCAGCAGATGGTGCTTCCACCGTTCCATTGAGCATGACGTATGACGCCAATGGCAACCTCGCGACCTATACCGACTTCAACGGGAATGTCACTAAGTACACCTATGATCTGGCCCGCAACCTGCCGCTTACCAAGGTAAGCGCATTTGGCACCACCAGTGCCATCACCACCACCACGGTCTGGGATACCCGCTGGCGTCTGCCGGCCAGGATAGCTGAACCGAAACGCATTACCACCTACACATACGATGACAATGCAAATGTGCTGAGCAAGGTCATCCAACCGACAACGGATGCCACCGGTGCTTCCGGCATGAGCGCCACCGCAGCCGGGGTAGCGCAGGTCTGGTCCTATACGTACAACGCACTGAGTCAAATGTTGACGGTCAAAGGTCCGCGCACTGATGTGGATGACACCACTACCTTTACCTATGACGCGCAAGGGAATCTGACCTCGGAAACCGATGCGCTGGGCCATACGACAACCTACTCGAACCATGATCCCGCAGGCAGGGTGGGGCGGATTGTCGATCCCAATGGACTGGCGACTGATTTTTCCTACACACCGCGCGGATGGCTGGCCAGCCGTACAACGGGCAGCGAGAGCACCAGCTTTGAATACGACGGAGTAGGGCAGCTGACCAAGGTGACGCTGCCCAATGGTTCGCAGCTCAGTTACATCTACGATGCCGCCCACAGGCTGACCCAGGTCACGGATAGCCTTGGCAACAGCATCACTTACACGCTGGACGCGAAAGGCAACCAGAAGGCAGTGCAGGCTGCGGACGCAAACGGGATACTCGCTCGCAAAGTGGCTCAGGTCTTCAACGTTTTGGGGCAACTGAAAAGCCGTACCGGAGGTATGCAATGAACCGCCATATCAAACGGGCCATTGCAAGTGCCCTAATCGTTAGTCTGTCACACACGCCAGTGCTGGGTAACCTCACTCTCGCCACGGCTTCGGCGCAAACAACGCAAAACACGACCTACACCTATCAGTACGACAACATGGGTAATCCCACCCAAGTGACGGACGCGCTAGGGAATGTCACCACAACCAACTACGATCCACTGCTGCGGGTGAAGCAGTTGATACAACCTGCACCGGTAGCGGGCGTAGCGCGGCCGACCAGTAATTTCACTTACGACGGACTGGGTCAATCAAGTACCGTGATCGATCCGCGCAACTTGACGACGACCTATGTCAGCGATGGTCTCGGCAACCAGACTACTCTGATTAGTCCGGATACCGGTACCAGCGGCAGGACCTTCGATGCGGCCGGCAATTTGCTAACCAGCACCGATGCGCGCGGGAAGGTGAGCACATACACCTATGACGCCCTGAATCGTGTAACCAGCATCAGCTACACGAGCGGCACGCCGATTGTTTTCGAGTACGATGGCGGGCCTTCGGGCGCGGCGTACGCCGTCGGCCGCCTGACCAGGATGACGGACGAGTCCGGGCAGACCGGTTATAGCTATGATCAGAACGGACGCTTGCTAAGCAAGGTGCAAACGACAGTCAACCCTGCGGCCACCGTCACTCGCCAGATAAGCTATGCCTACGCGAGCAATGGCCAGTTGCTTAGCATGACTTATCCGAGCGGTAGTCGCGTGAACTATGCCTATGATGCGAACGGACGCATTAGCCAGCTTGTGCTTAACCCGCCCGATGGCAATGGCGGGACCGATGCTGGCGTCTTTACCATTCTGTTGGATCAAATCACTTATGCGCCATTTGGGGCCGCGCAGAGCTGGTCGTGGGGGAACAGTACCGCCACCATGCCTAACCTGTACAGCCGCAGCTTTGATCTTGACGGGCGTTTGCAGAGTTACCCGCTGGGGAATCCAGCGCTGTCCCCGCAGGGCCTTATCCGGACAGTCAATTACGATGCCGCCAATCGCATCACCGGATATACGCACAGTGGCAGCGCGACCGCCGCCAGCTATGACCAAACCTTCGGTTACGACGGACTGGGGCGCTTGACGAGTTTTGTGACCGCTGCCAGCAGCCAGAGCTACGGCTACGACGCGAGCGGTAACCGCGTCGGCCTGTCGATCGGCGGCACGACCTTTACCAATGCAATCAGTACCACCAGCAACCGGCTGAACGCCACCACCGGGCCATTGCCGGCCAAAACGAACGCCATCGATAACGCCGGCAATCTCACCTCCGATGGAACGACGAATTTTGTCTACAGTGATCGCGGACGGCTCAAGAGCGCAACCAAAGCGGGTCTTACCACGAATTACTTGTACAACGGGCTAGGCCAGCGTGTGAGCAAGCATGGTGGCGCGGTGCCTTCTGGCAGCAACGAGTTTATCTTTGATGAGGCGGGTAGGTTAATTGGTGAGTATGACGTGTCGGGCGCGCCACTCCAGGAAACGATCTGGCTTGACGGCGAGCCTGTCGTGGTGCTGAAGTCATCGGGAACACCGTCTCCTGCGATCTATTATGTCTACAACGATCACCTGGCGACGCCAAGAGTCATCACTGACTCGGCTTCCAACAACGTGGTGTGGAACTGGATCGATACTGATCCGTTTGGCATGACCCAGCCTAACGAAACTTTGTCCGGGGCGAGGGTTGGCTTCAATATGCGTTTCCCCGGCCAGTATTTTGATTCCGAGACTGCGCTACACTACAACTACTTCCGGGACTATGATCCGCAGACCGGGCGGTACATCCAGTCCGATCCGATTGGCATCGAAGGCGGTATTAATACGTATGGTTATGTTGGCGGTAACCCTCTATCGCACATTGACCCCAACGGGTTACAGGCCTTTGCGATTCCCGCGCCACCGCTACCGGCGCCGGGATACAGCCCCGCGTCAGGAGCGGGTTCCAGCCCGAATGCCATGGCCAATGACGGCGCTGGCAGGGGGCGGGGACGAGAGACTGCGGCCCAGGCGAGAAGCCGTGATGAGTGTCCGCCAGACAAAAAAGATCCTTGCGAAGAAATTAGGAAGAAAATCAGAGAAATAGAACAGAAGCTGGCTTCGAAGGAGCGGCAATTGGCAAATCCCACCCATGATCTCTACAATCGCGCATATGACACCAACCCCGGCGGGGATCTTGCGGGCAAGGGAACTTATGTTGGACATCTCACCCAAATCGAAGGTTTGCGAGTGGGGTTGGAACGCGCAAAAGCGCAAGCCAGATCAATGGGTTGTATGTGATCGGGGCATTGGATATGGAACAGCAACGTTTAATTTCGTCAGCGCTCGCCGAGGTAATCGCTCAGAAAATCATTGATCGACTGCCGTCGGTCCGGCACAATTTAGGATTCGAATTCCAAGACGATTTCCAGTTTTTATTGGTGTCGATACCGTACGACACCACTTCAACTTTCACGTCAGAAGAACGAGCGCAGCTGGGACATGAAATTGATCGTTTGATGCCCTCGCGTGAGGGCGAGCTTACCTGGATGATAAATTTCGTTCAGAATGGCAAGGTCATCGACAGCTATTTCGGTGGCGACTCGTTGTCACCCGATTTGGGTTTTTAGCAAACGTGGCTATGAACGCCTCCGCAAGTACCCGAGCTGAGGGATTTCAAATAGGCTGGATGATGAGGTCGACGGAAAAAACATTATGAATCGCCACCATCCTCCTAGACGCTTCGCAGCCGTAGAGAATGCCGTTTTTGAGGAATAAACGATCATGCGGTATCAATCCTATCCTTTTGGAAAGGATGAAATTTTCCTGATGGGACTAACGTAGAATTATTCCCATCAGGAGGCTGTGCATGCATTTCGCGAATCTAAAAATAGGGACACGCCTCGCCACGGCGTTTGGCGTGCTGTTGGTGCTGTTGATGGTGGTCGCGGCGGTGGGCGTCAACCGCATGTCGGCGATCCGCCATTCCATGGTCGAGATCACGCAGGGCAATGACGTGGAAGCCGAGCTGGCGCAGGACATGCGCCTGAATGTGGAAGACCGCATGCTCGCGCTGCGCAACATCATCTTGCTGGAAGATCCGGCGCAGATGCGCGAGTACGTCGAGCGCATGCGCGCGCAGTCGCAACGCTACGAGGCTACCGAGCGCAAACTGCGCGATACGTTTACCGCCCACGGCATGGAGGACGATGAGCGCGTCCTGATGGCGGAAATCCAGTCGCAGGCCACCGTGGCCGCGCCGTTGATCGCGCGCATCGAGGCGCTGTGCCTGGAAAACAAGAACGCCGAAGCCACGGCGCTCCTGATCGGTGAACTGCGCGTTGTTCACGATAAATGGCAAACGGCGCTGGCGGCACTGGTGGCGACCGAACACCGGCAGAATCAGGAAGAAACCGCCGCCGCCGATGCCGGGTACACGCAGGCACGTAATCTGATGATCGGTATCGGCGTGGTCGCGGTACTGGCGGGTGGCGCTGTCTCGGTGCTGATCACCCGCAGCATCGTGGTGCCGATCGGGCGCGCGGTCGCCATCGCGCAGACGGTGGCGAGCGGCGATCTGTCCAGCGAGATCGTGGTCGACAGCAGCGACGAAACGGGTACCCTGCTGGCGGTCCTCAAAGAGATGAATCAATGTTTGCAGTCCATCGTCGGCCAGGTGCGCAGCGGCACTGACGCCATCAGTACTGCCTCGCAGGAAATCGCCGCCGGTAATCTGGATCTGTCGGGGCGCACCGAGCAGCAGGCCGGCGCGCTGGAACAAACCGCGTCGTCCATGGAAGAACTGACCAGCACAGTGAAGCAGAACGATGATAACGCGCGCCAGGCTGACAGCCTCGCGGCCATGGCCTCGCAGGTCGCCAGCAAGGGCGGCGCAGCCATCGCCAATGTGGTGCGGACGATGGAGGAGATCAACGCCTCGTCCAAGAAGATCGCCGACATCATCGGCGTCATCGACGGCATCGCCTTCCAGACCAACATTCTCGCTTTGAACGCCGCGGTGGAGGCGGCTCGCGCCGGGGAACAGGGACGCGGCTTTGCCGTGGTGGCCAATGAAGTACGCAGTCTCGCCCATCGCAGCGCGGCGGCGGCCAGGGAAATCAAGGCGCTGATCGACGACTCCGTCAGCAAGGTGGATTCCGGCACACAGCTGGTCGACCATGCCGGCAGCACGATGAAGGAAGTAGTCGACAGCGTAAGCCGCGTCAGCGCGCTCATTTCCGACATCGCCGCCGCCAGCCGCGAACAGAGCTCCGGCATTGAGCAGGTTAACCAGGCGATCGTGGAAATGGATGGCGTGACACAGCAGAACGCGTCACTGGTGGAGCAATCGGCGGCGGCAGCGGAATCCTTGCAGAATCAGGCTGCCTCGCTGGCCAACGTGGTCGGCAGATTTGTGCTGGCGGGAGATGCCGGGCGCATTGCACGCCCGGCATCCGGCATTACAGCGATTTCAGGAACGCCAGCAACGCCTCGCGGTCCGTTTTCGACAGCGCCTCGAAGCGCTGGCGCGACTTGGCGGCTTCGCCATCGTGCCACATGATGGCTTCCGTCAGGTTGCGTGCACGGCCATCGTGCAGGTAGCCCACCTTGGCGCTGTTGCCCATCACTTTCTCGGTGTAGCCCAGGCCCCACAGCGGCGCGGTACGCCACATATTGCCCTTGGCCTGGCCTTCGACGAACTTGTCGGCCAGTCCCGTGCCCATGTCGTGCAACAGCAGGTCGGAGTACGGACGGATGGTCTGGTTGCGCAGTTCCGCGAACAGGTGGCCGCCGCCGGTCTTCATTTCCGCCGTGTGGCAGGCAGCGCAGCGCATGCCGGTGAACACCTTGGCGCCCGCCGCCACCTTGGCCGGATCGACGTTCAGCTCATCGATCGGCGCCACGCCTTTCGGGAAGCCGCTGGCCAGGCTGCGTTGCGCCGGCACCGCCACCAGCGCCAGATAGCGCGCCAGCGATTGCAGGTCGGCCTCGGTGATGCCTTTCTGCGCGGCGGCCGATGAGCAACCGGCAGGATCGCTATTGCACGAGCGGTTGCGGTACACCGGCGAGGTCACCGACATATCCTGCAACAGGGCCGATGCGGCTTGCTGGCGCAGTGTCGCCTTGGATGCCTTCCAGCCGAAGCGGCCCAGGCGCACCGCGCCGGATTCCGGATCGAACACGTAGTTGGCCACACCTTTCACGCCATCGACATCCGGCGTGCCGGTGGCGCGTGCCAGGATATCGGCTTCCGCCACCGCTTCCAGCAGGCCGGCGCCGATGATAGGCTGGGCAGCGCGCAGCGAGACGGTATCCGGTACCGGACCTTCAAACGCCAGCTTTGGCTTGCGCAGTTCCACCGTGGTGCCGTCCGCCAGTTTTCTGGTGGTGGCCTCGAAGCCGGACACCGTTACGCCCGTGCCCCAGTTCTGCGGGGTGCCGCTGGACGACATGGCGTTCATCTGTACCGTGGAGCCGTACACCGGATGCGGTAATTGCTGGCCGGACGCATTGGTGATGGCCACCCGCACCGACATCGAATCCAGCTTCTGATTCAAGGCGGCCGGCGCCACGCTGCGGCCATTGTTGACGTGGCAGGCGAAGCACGACGACTGGTTGAAGTGCGCACCCTGCAAGCCCACCGCCGCATCGTAGCGGTCATTGCCCGGCTCATTGTGATCGCCGGTGGTGAAGTTGGTGTGGAACAGGCGGCGTCCCTCGACAAAGCGCTGCATATTCTGCATGCCAATGTTGGTCTGCGGCTGCTGGAACATGAACAGCGCATTGTCCGAGTAGTTGTAGCCCACAGAACCGATGCCGCCGGACAGCGTCTCGGCCGGCAGCGGCACGGAGTTCAGGCGCGGTTGCACGCCGTACCACGGCTTGATGCCCTGGCTAACCACGTACACCCACTCATACGAGTAGTAACGGATGCCGCCGTTGTCGCCCTTGGACAGCATGGAGTCGGTGGTCGAGAACATCGACGGCGACACCTCGATCACATCGCCCTGGACCAGCGGGCGGGCGTTGATGTTCTTGCCGGCGACAGGGAAGCCGTTGGCGTCCAGCGCGTTCATGCCCGGATACTCCTTGACCAGCAAGGTGCAGGCGCCGTTGATGCCATTGGTGCTGGCCAGCTTGTTGTTGGCCGGGTAGGCGACCGGTTTGCAGACCTTGACGCTGTCGTCCACCAGCTGGCCCGGCGCCATCCAGCCGTAGCCGGTCACGCCCGGCCGGTCGATGGCGCGGAAGAAGGCCACGCCGCCGTTGAGGAAATCGACCGTGGTGTACTGGTTGACGATCAGCTGCGGCTTGGCCACGCCGGCTACCTTGCTGTTGTCGATGATCTCCACACCCCAGGTGCGGTTCTTGAAGTACTGCGGCACAAAGGTCAGGTAATTGCCCGGGCCTTTGTCGACCGGCAAGCCGGTGACCGGATCGACCGTCTCGTTGGGGCCGTAGCCGATCTCATTCCATTCCTCGCCACGTTCGCGCCCGTGGCGTGCCAGGCCGCGCGCGCCGAAGCGGGTGACCAGCGTGCCGTCGGCCAGCGTGAATTGCAGCGACTCGATCGGTTCGGCGGCGGCAGGCAAGGGCGCCCAGCCGGCGCCGCTGGCGGGGAATTTGAAGGCCGAGGTGGCCGAGCTGCCCAGCGTGTTGTCGCTGCCCGGGGTCTTGAACTCCACTTCAAACAGCGAGTAGCCGTACTGGCCGGAGCGCTGCACGCCTTGCAGGCGGATGTAACGCGCGTTCACGCCCAGATTGTAGAACTCTTCGGTGCCGCCCTGGCCGTTGGTGATGGCGCGGATCTGCGTCCAGTTCTGGCCGTCGTCCGACACCAGCAGGTTGTATTGTTTGGCGTAGGCGTTCTCCCACAGCAGCTTCATGTAGCCGACCTGGGTTTTCACGCCAAAGTCGAACTGAATCCACGCGCCGTCGTCGAAGGCGCTGGCCCAGCGCGTGCTGGTCTTGCCATCGATGGCGTTGGCGGCCACGTTGCCGCCTTCCACCGGCGATGCCGAAGCGCCCACCGGTTTGAGCGTCACGCCCGGTTTGGTGGTATCGACCGGCACCGGGTCCGGCGTGGTGGGTGTGGTCGGATCGGTCGGTTCGGTGACGCTGGCGCCGCCGGAATAGGCCTGGATCTCGAAGATGGAATAGCCGTAGTTGGTCGAGCGCTTCACGCCCTTCATGCGCAGGTAGCGGCCTTGCGCGCCGAGCCCGGTCCAGTCCTCGGTGCCGCCCTGGCTGTTGTCCACCGTTTTGATCGTGGTCCAGCTGGCGTTGTCTTCCGAGACTTGTAACAGGTACTGGATGGCGTGGGCGTTCTCCCACTCGATGTGGACGCGGTTGATCGGCCTGGAGACGCCGAAGTCCAGCGTCAGGTACTGATCGTCGCTGAACAGGCTGCCCCAGCGCGTGCCGGGGTTGTGGTCGATGGCGGCGGCGGCCGACAAATCGCCCCGTTCGGAACCGCTGGACGTGGCGGCCACCGGCGTCAACGCGACTTCCGGCTCGGTCGAGCCCGACGCGGTGACGCCCATCTTCATGGCGCTGGCGGCGCGCTGCTGGGTGGCCGGCGTGCTGTCGCTACCGCCGCCGCACGCGGCCAGCAGCAGGCTCAGGACGAGCGGCACCCCCGCGCCGCCCATCTTGTGAAACGTTTCCATCGACCGCTGTCGATACCGCAAATTTTTCATGCTATCCCCTTGGCTTTTGGCTGGAATGAAAGGTTGCCGGCGGTGTATCACCGTGGCGCCGCGCATTGTGCAGCAGAAAAAGTTCTCACCGCGCACGACTGATTCAGTTAGATGAATTGCCGTGCAGCAATGGGCGTGAAGATAGCTTGCGTTGTATTGTCCGTCAAGCCATTTGGACAACAGAACAAAACATCTTTAGAGGTATATGAACGCGACACCCGGCGCATGGCCGGGTGCATGAAAACAATTCATGCGCGCGGGCGCTGCTTGTGGAAGGTGATCGGGCTGTAAGGAATGTTCGACGGTGGCGGCGATTTCAGGATGCCCGGCTTCATGGCGCCGACCACGTGCATCTCGCATGGCTTGCAGTCAAAGCGCAGGGTATAGGTTTCCTCGCCGCTGACCAGCGTCATCGGTTCGGCACGGACCTGGCCTTGCACGCCTTGCACGCCCTTGGCCTGTTTCGGGCACAGATTGAACGAGAAGCGCAGGCAATGCTTGGTGATCATCAGCGGCACTTCGCCCGCTTCCTCGTGCGCCTCGTAGGCGGCGGCGATCAGCTGCACGCCGTGCTTGTGATAGAAGGCGCGTGCTTTCTCATTGTAGACGTTGGCCAGGTAGCTGAGTTGGGTATCCGGGAAGATGGCCGGCGGTTCGGCCGCGGCCTTGCGTTGCGGACGATCCCAGGCGGTCAGGCGCACGGCCTCGTGCCGTTCGATGGCTTCGCGGCGCAGCGCGTTGATGGCGGCCGACGGCACGAACCATGGCCTGGACAGGTCCAGCGTCACGCTCTCGGCCGAGAACATGGTGTTGCCCAGCTTGGCCAGGCTGGCGCGCAGGCCCGCTTCCGCCTGTTCGGCCTGCTGCGCCGGCTGGAAGGCGATGGCGGCGTCGGTGTCGCTCGTCAGGCCGTCTTCGTCGCACAGCGACAGGCGCAGGCCGTCGGCGTGTTCGCTCAGGGTCAGGTGCAGGCCGACCTTGCGCTCGGACGACTTCTTGTTCAGCGCGCCTTCCCAATGGTGATCGCGGTTGCGCATGATGGTCATGCCGATCTTGAGGCCGGGCAGGGCGCTGATCTGCTCGTTGGGGAACACACGCCATTGCTGGCCGTCTTCATCCTCGCCCAGCTTCTTCACGGTGTTGGCCTGGATGCCGAAGGTTTCGCGCTTGTGCAGATAGTTCAGGCCGTCGCCATTGGCCATCGGCGCGTTGGTGTTGAGGTCGATGTGATCGGGGCCGATGCGCAGCACCGTGCCCAGTTCCACGCCCACGTATTTCGGGCTGTCGAAGGCGCCGATGTTATCCAGGCGGCCGTTGGCGAAATAATCCGTGTGGCCGCGGTGGAAGGTCTTGTCGACGTCCGGCGTGAACAGGATGCTGGTGTGGCCGCTGGCGGCGCGCGTGAATTCCGTGCGGCGCTCCATGATCTCGTCCAGCAGCAGGCGGTAATGGGCCGTGATGTTCTTCACATAGCCCATGTCCTTGTAGCGGCCCTCGATCTTGAACGAGCGGATGCCGGCGTCCACCAGCGCTTCCAGGTTGGCGCTCTGGTCGTTGTCCTTCATCGACAGCAGGTGTTTTTCGTACGCCACCACGCGGCCCTTGTTGTCGCTCAGCGTGTACGGCAGGCGGCAGGCCTGCGAGCAGTCGCCGCGGTTGGCACTGCGACCGGTGTCGGCGTGCGAGATGTAGCACTGACCCGAGTACGCCACGCACAGCGCGCCGTGGATGAAGTATTCCAGCGGCGTGTCGACTTCGGCGTGGATCTTCCTGATCTGCTCGATGGTCAGCTCGCGCGCCAGCACCAGCTGCGAGAAGCCGACGTTGCCCAGGAATTTGGCCTTCTCCATGGTGCGGATGTCGCACTGGGTGCTGGCGTGCAGCTGGATCGGCGGCAGGTCCATTTCCAGCAAGCCCATGTCCTGCACGATCAGCGCGTCGACGCCGGCGTCGTACAGCTGCCAGATCTGCTTGCGGGCGGCGTCCAGTTCGGCGTCATGCAGGATGGTGTTGAGCGTGACAAAAATGCGCGAGCGGTAGCGGTGCGCAAACTCCACCAGACTGGAGATTTCCTCGATCGAATTGCTGGCGTTATGGCGCGCGCCAAAGGCCGGGCCGCCGATGTAGACGGCGTCGGCGCCGTGCAGAATGGCCTCGCGGCCGATTTCGGCGGTTTTGGCGGGCGACAGCAGTTCAAGCTGGTGGGCTAGCAGAGACATGGCTTGATTCCTTACTTATGAAGGCGGGAATTATAGCAAAATCAAGGCCTTAAGTCACTTAACTCAATGCTGGCAGGCGCGCCGGGTCGGCCCCTTCATGCAGCTTGAAGACGCTGACCACCTCCACCAGCTGGGCCGCCTGGCTGCGCATCGACGACGCCGCCGCCGCGGTTTGCTCGACCAGGGTGGCGTTTTGCTGGGTGTCGGCATCCATTTTTCGCAGGGCCTGATGCATTTCGGTGATGTCATTGCTCTGCGCGTAGCTGGCCTGGGTGATTTCCCCTGTGATGGCCGCGACTTGCTCGATGCTGTGCACCACCTCCTGCATGGTGCTGCCGGCCTGCTCGACCAGCTGATTGCCGGCGTTGACTTGCGACATGGAGTCGCCGATCAGCCCCTTGATTTCCCGGGCGGCGCCGGCCGAACGCTGGGCCAGATTGCGCACCTCGGACGCCACCACCGCGAAGCCGCGCCCCTGTTCGCCGGCGCGAGCGGCTTCCACGGCGGCATTCAGCGCCAGGATATTGGTCTGGAAGGCGATGCCGTCAATGACGCCGATGATGTCTTCGATCCGGCGCGCGGTGCTGTCGATGGCCGCCATGGTCTGCGTCATCTCCTGCATCACCTGGCCGCCGCGCTGGGCGGTGGCGGCGGCGCTGTCGGCCAGCTCATGGGCTTGCTGCGCGCGGCCGGCGTTCTGCGCCACCGTATCGGTCAGCTCGCGCATGGTGGCCGTGGTCTGTTCCAGCGAACCGGCCTGGTCGGAGGTGCGGCTGGCCAGATCCTGATGGCCGCTGGCGATTTGCGCCGAGGCGCTGGAAATCGCCTCGGTGGCGTCGCGGGTGCGCGACACAATCCGTATCAGGTCGTTGCGCATGTCTTGCATGGCGTGCAGCAGGCTGCCGCTGTCGTTGGGGCGCAGGTGGATGCCCACCGCCAGATTGCCGGCCGCGATGCGCCCGGCCAGCGCCGCCGCCGTGGACGGTTCACCGCCCAGCTGGCGAAACAGCGTGCGCAGGATGTTGGCGGCCACCACCGCGCTGAAGGCGAGCGCCAGCACGAACAGCGCCAGCATTTGCCAGCTGGCGGCCAGCATGGACGCGGTGGCGGTGGCTTCATCGGCGGAAGAGCGGGCGTTGGCCAGCTCCACCACGCGGTCGATGGCTTGCCGGTGCTGCTGGTAATGTACGCGCATGCGCTGGGCGGCCTGCGCGGCGGCGTCATGGTCGCCGCGCTGCAAGGCCGGCACGAAGTCGCGCTCGGCGATCTGATAAAAAGCCCGCGCGGCGGTGGCGGACTGTTGCAGGAGGGCCTCCTGCAAGGCCGGCTCCAGCTGGCGCCCGCGCCAATACTGGTGACGGGTTTCGAACTCCTGCTTCAGCACTTGCAGGCGCGCCAGCAATTGCTGCCGTTCGCCGGGATTGTCGCTGGCCAGCAGCTCATGCACCACCAGATAAGACTCGATGATGTATTCCGGCGGCGGCAGGACGTCCGCCACCAGGTCTTTGCTTTCCACGATGCGCTCGTAAATCGGACCGTTGACGCGCACGTCGCGCAACACCTTCACGGACCAGGCGCCATACAGGATAAAGCCGGTGCCAAAGGCGGCCAGCATCAGGAAAAAACGGGTCTTCAGATCAAAAGGACGGGCCATGCTGCCTCCAAGGGGGACGGGGTACCGAATACCATGCAGTCTATACAGACGATCCGCGGCTGCCGATAGGGCGCCACCGCTTTTGATTGTAGGGAAATCCTGACCCATAAATCAGGTCGCCAAGTAGTCATTTTCTTGTTAAAGTGAAACTCTAGTTGTTATATATTAATCTAAAAAAAGAGGGATATATGTTTTTACGTAAATTTTTCAGCGCCAGCGCGCTGGTGCTGATGGCGGCATCGTCGCAGGCGGCGGTGATCGTGTTCAACGATAACTTCGATGCCGACAAGACCACCAACAACGTCACCCAGTTCGTGCACGGCTGGACCGTCAGCAACGGCACCGTCGACCTGGACGGCCAGGGCTTTGTCCACAATGAATTGCCGGGCCACGGCCACTATGTCGACCTGGACGGCTCGACCAACCAGGCCGGCCTGCTGAGCAACAGCATCAGCCTGACCGCCGGCTACACTTACACCCTGAGCTTCGGCCTGGCGGGCAACCAGCGCAACTGGGGCGACGATACCGTCGACGTGACCTTTGGCAATGTGAGCAAACCCTACCTCATGCACCAGGCCGACGCCCTGACCACCTACACCATCGACTTCAAGCCGACGGTTTCTGCGGTCTATCAGTTCAGCTTCCACAACCGCGGCGGCGACAACCGCGGCGCCTTCCTGGACAACGTGGCGATCAGCGCCGTTCCCGAGCCGGACGGCTACGCCATGCTGCTGACCGGCCTGGCCGCCATGCTGGGCATGACCATGGTGGCGCGTCGCCGCCGCTAATCCGCATGCAGACATGCCGCTGGCGGCATGGGAGTGAGATGCGCATCAGACTCTTCATCGCTGCCGCTCTGGCAGCGCTGCTGACGTGGATGACGCCGGCCGGCGTCTCCGCGCAGCAGTTACCCGTCGAATACCTCACCCAGCGCGACGGGCTGGGCAATCTTTCCGTCAACGCGCTGGTGCAGGATGCCACCGGCTATCTGTGGGTCGGCACCGAGAACGGCTTGTTCCGCTACAACGGCGCGGCATTCCGGCGCCATGGGCCGGCCGAGGGCCTGGCCGATACGGCGGTCCTGGCGTTGATGGTCGATCGCCGCCAGCGGCTGTGGGCCGGCACCCGCGAACAACTGTATGTGGGCACGCAAGGCCGCTTCCAGCCGGTGCGGTTTGGCGATCAGGGCTTGTGGGCCGATTCCAGCCAGTCGCTGGTGGAGGGCACGGACGGCGGCATCATTTTGCTGAGCGGACGCGAATTGTTCCAGGTGTTCGAGAAGGAGGGCGGCTTTGCCGCGCGCCGGTTCTTCAGCGACCCGCAACGCGCAGCCACGCGCGCATTGCACGAGATCGAAAGCCTGATGGCCGATGCCGACGGCAGCCTCTGGATGGGCTGCGGCAAGACGCTGTGCGTGCATGACGCGCGCGGCCTGACCATGCTGGGCGCCGGCGATGGCGTGCCCGAGGACGTCTGGCGCAACATCCGCCGCACCGCCGACGGCACGCTGTGGGCGCGCGGCCGGCACCATGTGATCGTGCTGGAGCCCGGCAGCCGGCGCTTCATCGACCGTACCCCGCCGGGCGAGCTGATGCGCAAGGCCACCATCGAAACCAGCCTGGTGGAAGACGCCGATCACCGCGTGCTGGTCAGCGTCGATCAAGGCCTGGCGCGTTGGCGCGGCGGGCGCTGGGAGGTGTTCGGCGCGGACAACGGCCTCAAGATCGGCAGCGGCGTGACGGCCATGCTGGTCGACCGCGACCACGGCCTGTGGCTGGGCACGGGCGGGCACGGCCTGGTGCGCTGGATGGGCTATGACAACTGGGAAAACTGGGGCACCGGCCAAGGCCTGCCCGACGACAAGGTGTTCGCCTTCCTGCGCGACGCAGCCGGCCGCTTGCGGATCGGCACACGCTCGGGATTGGTCATGATGCCGACGCCGCAAGCCACGCGCGCCGTACCGCTGCCCGGCTATCGGGCGGAGCAATGGAACAGCATGGTGATCGATACCCACGGCCAGCTGTGGACCGCCAGTTACGTCGGTTCGCTGATGCGCGAGGATGGCCACAGCGGCGCCGTGACCCAGGTCGCGTCGCTGCCGATGATCTTCAATCTGCTGGTTGATCGCGAGGGCCGGCTGTGGGTCAGCACCGCGCAAGGCCTGTACGTCATTGAGGACACCCGTTCGGCACAGGCGCCGCAGGTCGCGCCGGGGCTGCCGGCCGGCAGCGACCTGGCGCGCGAGGTCACGCGCCGCAGTTGCCAAGGCACCGATGGCAGCCTGTGGTTCCTGACCGCCGCCCGCCTGTGGCGCCTGCGCGACGGGCAATGGACGGACTACCTGGCGCGCCAGAAAAACGAATCCGATCTGGAGGTGATGACCTGCGCCAAAGGCGGCGGCGTGTGGCTGGGCCAGGGCGCGTCGGTGTGGCATGCGCAGGTGGGCGCCAGCGGCCTGGTCAAGCGCGAGCAGCCGTCGCCGCTGCTGCGCGACAGGCTGGTGGTGGCGCTGCACGAGGATCGCCATGGCTGGCTTTGGGTGAGCACCGATGTCGGCCTGCTGATCTGGAACCGCCAGCAGTGGCGCCAGTTCGACGATAGCGACGGCCTGGTCTGGAACGACCTGAATGCCCGTCCGCTGTACGAAGAAGACGACGGCACCATCTGGCTGGCCAGCACCAACGGCGCCTCGCACGTGATCCGGCCGGAGCGCCTGTTCGCGCCGTATCCGTTGTCGGCCATTGTCGAGAACGTGGAACGCGACGGCAAGCCGCTGCATGTGCGCGACGGCGATGAGCTGCCCTGGTCGGCCGGCGCGCTGACCATGCAGATGGCCAGCCTCAGCTACGAGCACCGCAACGCCTTGCGCTTCCGCTACCGGCTGGCCGGCCTGGAGCAGGAATGGAGCACCACCGCCATCCCGCAGCTGCGCTATGCCGCCTTGCCGCCGGGCGCCTATCGATTGCAGTACGCGGTGCTCAACCTGGACACCCAAAGCGAGTCCGAGGTGCGCGAACTGCGCTTCACCATCCTGCCGCCGTGGTGGCTGAGCCGCTGGTTCTTCCTGTTGTGCGGTCTGCTGGCGGTACTGGCCTTGCTGCTGCTGTACCGCTACCGGGTGCGCGGGCTGCATGCGCGCAACGCGCACATGGAAACCGTGGTGCGCGACCGGACCAGGGCGCTGGAGACGCGCACCCGGGAGCTGGAGTTGTCGCAGGAAGCCTTGCGCGAGCGGGCCCTGCGCGATGGCCTGACCAAGGCGTGGAACCGTGTCGCGATGCTGGAAATGCTGGAACAGGCCGCGCTGAAGTCGCGGCGCGACGGCGGCACTTTCCTGTTATGTCTGCTCGACCTCGACCACTTCAAGCGCATCAACGACACCTACGGCCACCTCGCCGGCGACGCCGTGCTGCGCGACCTGGTGCGGCGCCTGAGCGAATCTGTGCGGCCCTACGATCTGGTGGGGCGCTATGGCGGCGAAGAATTCCTGGTGCTGCTGCCCGACCTGGGCCGGACCAACGGCGCGGCGCGGGTGGAGGCGATGCGCATGGCGGTGGCGGCCACGCCGTTCGACCTTGGAGAGCAGGGCCTGCTGGCCGTCACCGCCAGCTTTGGCGTGGCCGAGTTCGATCCGGCCCATCCGGCCGCCGGGCTGGAGCTGGTGCGGCGCGCCGATCTGGCGCTGTACCGCGCCAAGGAACTGGGCCGCAACCGGGTGGAGTACGCCGCGGCGGAGGAAGCGGATTAGGCGAGCGGGGCAGGTTGTTGCGTTTCATACATATCAAGCTGCAATCTTGCACAAACTGTTAAATTCCATAAGGGAAGTGTCCCGGATGTGGCTATAATTTTCCCATCCTCCGGGCCGCGATAGCCAGTTCGCGCCTGTTCAGGACAAATGCCACCGCCGCCAGCGGCGGTGAACAGCAGGCAACCACGAGGGCTTTATGGCCAGAACCGCCAGCTATTCTGTAGGACTATTGGTTGCAACCACGCTGGCCGCTGTGCCGGCGCACGCCAGGGTGGTGGAGCCGGATTCCATCGCCGACATGTCGCTGGAACAGCTGAGCGACGTGATCGTGACCTCGGTGTCGCGCCAGCAGGAAAGGCTCGGCAGCGCCGCCGCATCGGTCTTCATCATCAGCGCCAGCGACATCCGCCGCAGCGGCGCCCAGTCGCTGCCCGAGGCGCTGCGGCTGGCGCCCAATCTCCAGGTGGCCCAGGTCGACGCGCGCAATTGGGCCATCAGCGCGCGCGGCTTCAACAGCCCGTTCGCCAACAAACTGCTGGTGCTGATCGACGGCCGCAGCATCTACAGTCCCTTGTTCTCCGGCGTGTTCTGGGATGCCCAGGACGTGGTGCTGGAAGACGTCGAGCGCATCGAGGTGATCAGCGGTCCCGGCGCCACCATCTGGGGCGCCAACGCGGTCAACGGCGTCATCAACGTCATCACCCGCTCGTCGGCCGACACCCAGGGTGGCCTGCTCAGCTATGCCGGCGCCAGCCGCGACCAGAACGGCGCGGCGCGTTATGGCGGCGCGCTGGCCGGCGGCGGCACTTATCGCGTGTATGGCAAATACCAGCAGCTGGACGACACCGTCACCGACAGCGGCCGCAACACCCGTACCGGCATGCACCGCTCGCAGGCCGGTTTCCGCGCCGACTGGGCCTTGGGGGAGAGCAGCCTGAGCCTGTTCGGCGACGGCTACCAGGGCCAGCTGGGCCAGTTTGCCGCCTTGCCGGTGCATATCTCCGGCGTCAATCTCCAGGGCCGCTACATCCGCAAGCTGTCACCCGAGTCCAATCTGCGCTTGCAGCTCATCCTCGACCACACCGAGCGCAACCAGCCCGGCCAGTTTGCCGAGCGCCTGTCGACGCTGGACATTGAGGCCCAGCACGACCTGCGTCTCAATGCCAGCAACGTGCTGACCTGGGGCGGCGGCTATCGCCAGAGCCGGGACAAGGTGGACAGCCTGGCCGGGGTGGCTTTCCTGCCGGACGATGTGAACCTGCGCTGGGCCAATCTGTTCGCCCAGGAGGAATACGCGGTCACGCCGGATCTCAAGCTGACCGCCGGCGCCAAGGTCGAGCACAACGACTATACCGGCGCCGAGTATCTGCCCAGCCTGCGGCTGGCGTGGACGCCCGACCCCGGCCAACTGCTGTGGAGCAGCCTGGCGCGCACGGTGCGGGCGCCATCGCGCTTCGACCGTGACCTGTATTCGCCGGGCGCGCCGGTGCAGATGGGCGGCCGGCGCGTGTATGTGGTGGGCGCCAGTCCCGGCTTCGAATCCGAGGTGGCGCGGGTGCTGGAGCTGGGATATCGCGCCCAGCCGATCGCCAGCCTGTCCTGGTCGGCCACGGCGTATTACAGCCGCTACAGCCAGCTGCGCACGTTGGAGCCGCAGCCGAGGACGGCGCCGGCGCTATACGTTTTCGATAACGGCGCCGAGGGCAGCACCCGCGGCATCGAACTGTGGGGGCGCTGGCTGGCAACGCCGGCCTGGCGGCTCAATGCCGGCCTGGTGGTGCAGCGGGTGCAACAGCGCCTGCTGCCCGGCGTGCGCGACGCCATGCCCGTGTTCGGCTTGCAGCCGAATGATCCCAGCCGCCACTGGCTGCTGCGCACCTCGCACGACCTGAGCGACCGCAGCACGCTGGAGCTGACGCTGCGCTACGTCAGCGCGCTGCCGCATCCGGTCGTGCCGGCCTATTACGAGATGGATGGCCAGTGGATGTGGCAGCCGCAGCCCAACCTGGAGGTGGCGCTGATCGGGCGCAATCTGCTGCACCGTTCGCATCCCGAGTTTGGCGCGCTGCCGAACCGCAGCGTGATCGAACGCGGCGCGCTGTTGAAACTGACGTGGCGATTCTGAACGTGGCGATCGGCACCGGATGGATGGGGATGCGGCGGCGCGCCAAGGCGTTGCTGCTGGGATGCGCGCTGCTGACGGCGCCGCAGCGGCCGGCGGCAGGCGAGGCCGGCGTGGGCACGGTGGAAGCCCAGGTCAAGGCGGCGTACATCTACCGCTTCGCCGAGCACATCGAGTGGCCGGCGGAGGCCTTCGCCAGTCCCACCGCGCCGCTGACGATCGCGGTGGTGGAGGCCGAGCAGGTTGCCGCCGAGCTGAACCAATTGCGCCAGACGCGCCAGATCAAGGGCCGCGCGGTCAGCGTGCGTACCTTGCGCGCCGGCGACGCTGCCGGCGGCGTCCAGGTGCTGTACATCGGCGCGCTGGACGGCGGGCGCCTGAAACGCACGCTGGAGGCGGCGCCCGGCGCCGGCGTGCTGGCCATCACGGACGGGGCCGGCACGCTGGCCGCCGGCAGCGCCATCAGCTTTGTGCAGATCGACAACCGGATTCGCTTTGACGTCTCGCTGGCGCACGCCGAGCGCAACGGCCTGAAGATCAGCGCCCGGTTGCTGGCCGTGGCGCATAAAATCGAAGGGGAGAAGCCATGAAGCTGCGGATACGCTCGGTGCGCCACAAGCTGCTGTTGCTGGTGCTGGCGACCAATCTGTGCGCGCTGGCGCTGGCCGGGATCAGCCTGCTGTACCACGACCTCGGCGACAACCGCGACACCACGGTGCGCGAGCTGACCTCGATCGCCGCCATCCTCGGCCAGGGCAGCGTGCTGGCGATCGAGTTTGACGACGCCAAGGTGGCCAATGAAAACCTGGCGCTGCTGCGCGCCAACGCCAATATTCTGACCGGGGCCATCTACACGGCCAGCGGCCAGCTGTTCGCCAGCTACCGGCGCGACGCGAAGTCGCCGGCCGCCCCGGCCTCGCTGAAGCCGGGCGATGGCGCCAGCTTCGGCACCGGCGACCTCACCGTGTTCCGCCGCATCACCGATGCCGAAGGCGTGCGCGGCACGGTCTACCTGCGCGAGCGCTACGACCTGGGCGCATGGCTGCGCGGCTATCTGGCCATCCTGGCGGCGGTGCTGCTGGGCAGCCTGTTGCTGGGGCTGGGCCTGTCGTCGCTGCTGGAGCGCTGGATCTCGGGGCCGATCACCCGGGTCAGCGATATCGCCCGCCAGATCGTGCGCGAGCGTAACTACCGGCTGCGCGCGCCGAAAGACAGCGAGGACGAAGTGGGCCAGCTGGCCGACGCCTTCAACGGCATGCTGCAAACGCTGGAGCACGAGATCACCGAGCGCGCCGCCGCCGAGACCGAGGTGCGCGCGCTGAACACGGGGCTGGAGGCGCGCGTGGCGGCGCGCACCGGCGAGCTGCGGGTGGCCAATGCCGCGCTGGAGGCGCGCACCGAGGAGGCCGAGGCCGCCAACCGCGCCAAGGCCGAATTCCTGGCCAATATGAGCCACGAAATCCGCACGCCGATGAATGGCATCCTCGGCCTGGCCTATCTGCTGGAGCAGCGCCAGCTGGACGCCGACGCCGCCGACCTGGTGCGCAAGATCCGCAACGCCGGCCGCTCGCTACAGGCCATCATCAACGATATCCTGGACCTGTCCAAGATCGAGGCCGGGCGGCTGGAGATCGAGCGGGTGCCGTTCGATCTGTCGGACGTGCTCGACAATCTGGCCAGCATCATGGCGGCCAGCGCCGGCGACAAGGAACTGGAGCTGACCATCGCGCCGCCGCCGCACGTGGGCCAACTGGTGGGCGACGCGCTGCGGCTGGAACAGGTGCTGATCAACCTCACCGGCAACGCCATCAAGTTCACCGCGCGCGGCGCGGTCGGCATCGGCCTGACCCTGCTGGAGCACAGCGACAACCATGCGGTGCTGCGCTTTGCCGTCACCGATACCGGCATCGGCATCCCGGCCGACAAGCAGCAGCACATCTTCTCGGCCTTCAGCCAAGCCGACAGCTCGACCACGCGGCGCTACGGCGGCTCCGGGCTGGGCCTGACCATCTGCCGCTACCTGGTCGAGCACATGGGCGGCCAGATCGGCGTGAACAGCGTGCCGGGACGCGGCAGCGAATTCTGGTTCACCATTCCGTTCGACTGCGTGGCGGCCGGCCAGGTGGAACCGGCGGCGCTGACCAATCTCGATGTGCTGGTGGTCGATGACAGCGACATCTCGCGCGAGAATATCGCCCTCATGGCGCGCGGGCTGGGCTGGAGTGCCAGCCAGGCCGAGTCCGGCGAACAGGCCATCTCCAGGCTGCATGAGCGCCACCAGACGGGCAGCCATTTCGACGCCTTGCTGCTGGACTGGCAGATGCCGGGCATGGACGGCATGCAGCTGGCGCAGGCCATCCGCCAGTCTTATCCCGCCGAGCAGCAGCCCATGCTGATGATGGTGACCGCCTATGCCCGCGACGAGTTGCTGCGTCATCCGGACATTGAGCTGGTGGATGGCGTGCTGACCAAGCCGGTCACCAGCTCCTGCCTGTACAACGCGTTGGCGCGGGCGCAGCAGCGGCGCGGCGGCGACGGCGACAAGCTGCCGGAGCGCACCGCCAGCGCGCGCGTGGCCGGGGTGCGGGTGCTGGTCACCGATGACAGCGACATCAATCGCGAGGTCGCCATGCGCATCCTCACCGCCGAGGGCGCCACCGTCAGCCTGGCCAGCAATGGCCGCGAGGCGGTGGACTGGCTGGTGCAGCATCCGGACGCGGTGGACCTTGTGCTGATGGATGTGCAGATGCCGGTGCTGGACGGCTACGAGGCGACCCGTCTGCTGCGCCAGATGCCGGCGTTTGCCGGCCTGCCGATCGTGGCGCTGACGGCCGGCGCCTTCAAGAGCCAGCAGGACGAGGCGCGCGAGGCAGGCATGGACGCGTTTGTGGCCAAGCCGTTTAACGTCGATGAGCTGATGGACGTGGTGTGGAACCTGGCGCGCGGCGGCCCGGCGCCGAATCAGGCGGGGACCGGAGCCGCTGCCGCGCCCACCGAGGTCGCCGCTACCGCGTCCGCCGACGCCGCGCACACCGCCACCGCCGCGCGCACCGATGCAGCCGCCACCACCGCGCCTGCCGCCACAGCCGCGTTCGTCGCTCCCGTTGCGCCCGGCGGAGCCACTGCTGCTGCCGCTGTGGGCGCCAGCGCCATGCCGGCCGAGCTGCCCGGCATCGATCTGGCGCGCGCGCTGGCGGTCTGGAAGGAGCCGCGCCAGTACAGCGCCATCCTGGACCGCTTCGCCGCCGACTTTGGCGACATTGCCGACCGCCTGGCGGCCGAACTGGCGGCGCGCGGCCCCGCCGGCCTCGACGCCGCCAGCCATCAACTCAAAGGCGTGGCCGGCAATCTGGCCTTGCCGGAGGTGACCCGGCTGGCGGCGGCGCTGCAACAGGCCGCTGTGCATGGGGGCGACGCCGCCGGGCTGATCGAAGCCTTGCGCGCGGCGCTGGCCACGGTGCTGGCATCGGCCGCGTCACTGGCCGCCCAGGCGGCCGGGCAGGGCACATCGCCGCCGGTGCCGGCCGCGCTGGCGGCGCAATCGGTGCCGCAATTGCTGGACGCGCTGCTGGCCTGCCTCGACCATGACAACCCGGACGCCGCCACCTCCCTGCTGGCCGCGCTGTCGGCCCGGCTGCCGGGCGGCGCGCTGGACACCGTGCGGGCGCGCCTGGATGGCTTCGACTTCCGCGGCGCCGAAGCGGCGGTGCGCGCGCTGATCGCCTCCCTGCGCGACCGACCGGCAGGTGCGCAATGACCGCCCCGATCCTGATCATCGACGACGAACCCGGCAACCTGGCCACATTGCGCGCCATCCTGGCGCCGGAGCATGCGCTGGCCTTCGCCCGCAACGGCGCCGAAGGCCTGGCGGCGGCGCGCAAGCATCACCCGGCGCTGATCCTGCTGGACGTGCAGATGCCGGACATGGATGGCTACGCCGTGTGCCGCCAGCTCAAGGCGCAGCCGGACACCAGCGACATCCCGGTCATCTTCGTCACCGCCATGAGCGAGGTCGGCGACGAGGCGGCCGGCTTTGCCTGCGGCGCGGTCGACTACATCGTCAAGCCGGTGTCGCCGGCGCTGGTGCGGGCGCGCGTGCGCACCCACATGTCGCTGGTGCACGCCAACCGGCTGACCCATTACGTGCGGGAGCTGGAATCGCACCAGCTGAAAATCGCCCGCCTCAGCCGCATCAAGAGCGTCCTCAGCGGCATCAACGCGGCCGTCATCCGCATTCGCGACCGCGCCGCCCTGTACGACGAGGCCTGCCGCATCGCCGCCGAGGCGGGCGGCTTCGACACCGTCTGGATCGCCCTGCGCGACGGCAACCGCCTGCGTCCCGCCGCCTGGCGCGGCGCCAGCGCGGAGCGGCTGGAGCAGGTGCTGGCGGCGATGGCGCAGGAGCCGGACGACGAGCTCAGCGCCCCGCGCCGCGCGCTGGCGTACGGCCATGCCGCCTGCTGCAACGACCTGAGCGCCCCCGGCCAGGGCGGCGCCCCCTGCGCCGACGCGCGCGGCCATGGCTTCCTGTCGCTCACCGCGCTGCCGCTGATGCTGGGCACGCGGGCGGCCGGCGTGATGGTGCTGTACGCGCGCGACGCCGGCTATTTCGATGCCGAGGAACTGGCGCTGCTGGAGGACCTGGCCGCCGACATCTCGTTCGCCATGGAATACATCGCGCAGGAGGAGCGGGTCAACTACCTGTCGTATTACGACGCCGCCACCGGCCTGCCCAACCACGCGCTGTTCCACGACCGCCTGGGCCAGATCATCCAGTCATGCAAGCACGACGGCAGCCATGCGTTTGTCTTCATGATCGACCTGGACCGCTTCAAGCGCCTCAACGATGCGCTGGGTTCGCGCGCCGGCGACCAGGTGCTGCGCATTGTCGGGCAGCGCCTGGTCGATGGCCTGGACCGGCCGTGCACGGTGGCGCGCCTGGCCAACGACGTGTATGTGATCGCCGGGACGTGCGGCGCCAACGAGAATCTGCTGCCGCTGATCGAGCACGCGGCCGCGCTGATCGGGCCGCCGATCACGCTGCACGACCGCGAGATCCACCTGACGGTGCATGGCGGCATCGCCAGCTACCCGCGCGACGGCGCCGACGCCGACACCATGCTGGCGCATGCCGAGGCCGCGCTGCGCCAGGCCAAGAGCGGCGGCGAGCGGCTGTCATTCTATTCACCCGAGCAGAACGCGGCGATGATGGCCAAGCTGGAGCTGGAGAGCCTGCTGCGGCGCGCCTGCGAGGAGCAGCAATTCGTGCTGTACTACCAGCCCAAGATCGACCTGGGCAGCGGCCGCATCGCCGGCGCCGAAGCGCTGATCCGCTGGATTCATCCGGAGCGGGGCATGGTCTCGCCGGCGCAGTTCATTCCGCTGGCCGAGGAAAGCGGCCTGATCCTGGCAATCGGCGCCTGGGTGATCGCCAGCGTCTGCGCCCAGCAGGCCGCTTGGCAGACGGCCGGGGTGCCGGTGGTGCCGGTGGCGCTCAACCTGTCGGCCGCGCAGTTCGGTCAGGGCGATCTGGCCGCCCAGGTCGCCAGCCAGCTGGCCGCCCACCGGCTCGGCAGCGACCTGGTCGAGCTTGAACTGACGGAATCGCTGGTGATGCGCGATCCGGCCGGCGCCGGGCAAACCATGCACCAGCTGCGCGCGCTCGGCCTGCACCTGTCGCTGGACGATTTCGGCACCGGCTATTCCTCGCTGGCGCACCTCAAGCGCTTCCCCTTCAACAGCGTCAAGATCGACCGCGCCTTCGTCACCGACATCACCACCAATCCGGACGACGCCGCCATCGCCTCGGCCATCATCGCCATGTCGCACAACCTGCGCATGCTGGTGATCGCCGAAGGGGTGGAGACGGCGGAACAGCTGGAACTGTTGCGCAGCAAGGGATGCGACCTGATCCAGGGTTATTACTTCAGTCCGCCGGTGTCGGCGGCGGCCTTCGCCGCCATGCTGAGCGCCGGCCAGGGTATCGCGCTGCCGCTCGCGCCTGGACAGCAGCGCAGTGTGCTGCTGGTCGACAATGACGCCGACATGGTGGCCGAGCTCAAGCGCGCCTTGCAGGCGGCGGGATACCAGCTGCTGCGCGCCGACAGCCCGCAAGCGGCGCTGGAGACGCTGACGCACACCCCGGTGCAGGCGATTCTGTGCCCACCGCCGCCAAAAAACCGGTGAAAATTGGTGACAATTGCCCATGGAGATAGCTGGCATAATGTTTAATATTGCTGACCTTGCCTGAGGGGAGCGCAAATGTCAGAACCTGTCTCAGCTGCGCGCATTGTGGTGGTGGATGACCAGCTGTCGCACCTCAAGGCCTTGTGCGACATCCTGGGCCAACACAGGTTTGACGCCATCGGCTGCGCCACCGGCGAGGCGGCGCTGGCCACGCTGCGCACCGGCAATTTCGACGTGCTGCTGACCGATCTGGTGATGCCGGGCATCGACGGCCTGGCGCTGATCGAAGCCGCGCGCGCCCTGGACCCCCATATTGCCTGCATCATCATGACCGGCGAAGGCACGGTCGACACCGCCGTCAAGGCCATGAAGATTGGCGTGATGGACTATGTAGTCAAGCCGTTCAAGGCCGCCACCCTGCTGCCCATCCTGGACCGCGCCATCGAATCGCGCCGCCTGCGGGTGCAGAACGTCAAGCTGGAGGCGGCCCTGCGCGAACGCGTGGAAGAGCTGGGCTTCCTGAACACCGTGCTGGACGCCGCGCGCAAGGAGGCCGAGCGGGCCAACCAGGAAAAATCCACCTTCCTGTCCAGCATGAGCCACGAGCTGCGCACGCCGCTCAACAGCATTCTCGGCTTTGCGCAAATCCTCGCCAGCGACAAATTCCCCAAGGGCCAGGGCGACAGCCAGCGCTTCGCGCAAAACATTGTGCAGTCGGGGCGGCACCTGCTATCGCTGGTGAACGAGATACTCGACCTGGCCAAGATCGAAGCGGGCAAGATCCCGCTCACCATCGCCCCGGTGGCGCTGGACGCGGCGCTGCGCGAAGCCTACGTGATCGTGGGGCCGCTGGCGCAGGCCCGGCAGGTCACGCTGGCGCCGCTGCCGGAGACGCGGCTGGAGCTGGCCGCCGACGAGATGCGGCTCAAGCAGATCCTGGTCAACCTGCTGTCCAATGCCGTCAAGTACAACCGCGAGCATGGCAAGGTCAGCGTGCGCTGCATGCAGCACGAGGGCCACTGCTCGGTTGCCGTCAGCGACAGCGGGCAAGGCCTGAGCCCGGCGCAACTGGCCAGCATCTTCCTGCCGTTCAGCCGCGCCGGGCGCGAGGACAACAAGGAAGAGGGCACCGGACTGGGCCTGACCATCACCCAGCGGCTGGTGGAGGCCATGCGCGGCACCATCGAAGTCGAAAGCGAGCCTGGCGTCGGCAGTACCTTCCGCATCGACTTGCCGCTGCACGGGGCCGCCGCGCCGGCCGCCAACACCCACGGGAGCCGCCATGCATCGCTCCGGCCGTAAGGCGATCTGGCTGGCCGCCGGCGCGGCCCTGCTGGCGGGCATCGCCATCGGCTTGTGGCTGGGCTTGCGGCCGGCGGGCGCGCCGGCGGCCACCGAGTCGCTCATCATCGCCACCAACACCGACTACCTTGGCGCCTGCCCGGTGGTGGCGGCGCGCGACCAGGGCTATTTCAGCGCGCACCAGCTACAGGTCCGGCTTCAGCCGCACAGCAGCGGCAAGCAGGCGCTGGGCGCGGTGCTGTCCAACCAGGCCGATATTGCCACCGTGGCCGACATCCCGATCGCCTTCGCGGCGCTGAGCGGCACGCCGGTGCAGGTGGTGGGCACCATCTTCCGCACCAGCCAGGACCATGGCGTGGTGGCGCGGCGCGACCATGGCATCCGGCGCGCGGCCGATCTCAAGGGCAAGCTGATCGGCGTCACCCTGACCACCTCCGGCCACTTCGCGCTGGAAGTCTTCCTCAACCGGCTGCGTCTCGACAGCGACGACGTGCAACTGCGTAACTACGCGCCGGACCGCCTGCTGGCGGCGCTGGAGGCCGGCGAGGTGGACGCGGTCAGCGCCTGGGACCCTTTCCTCAGCCTGATCGAGCAGCGGCTGGGCGCGCAGGCCTTGCGCTTTTCCGGCAAGGAGATCTACGAGAGCATCTACAACATGGTGGCGCCCACCGCCTACCTGCGGCAGCATCCGCAGACCGCGATCCGCCTGTTGCGGGCGCTGGCGCAGGGCGAGCGCTATTGCCGTGAGCATCCGGCCGAGGCCTCGGCCTTTCTGAAACAGCTGACGCCGGAGGGCAGGGCGGCGATGCTGGCGGCGTGGCCGTCGCATCATTTCGGGCTGGAGCTGGACCAGAGCCTGCTGCTGGTGCTGGAAGACCAGTCGCGCTGGGCCATCAAACAAGGCCTGAGCAGCGCGCGCGGCGTGCCGAATTTCCTCGACTATATTTACCTCGACGCGATGAAGGCGGTCGATCCCGCCGAAGTCACCGTCATCTACTAGGAACACGCGTGAAAATCGCCACCCGCCTCAAGTTCGCGCAACTGATCTGCATCGTGCTGCTGGCGGTGATGGCGGTCATTTTCGCGCGCACCACCTTGCAGATGCGGGCCGAAGTCGCCAAGGCCGCCGTCACCGGCGAAGTGCTGCGCGCCGCCGCCGGCCTGCGCTACCTGTCGCTGGAATACGTGCAGCACCACGGCGAGCGCAGCCGCCTGCAATGGCTGATGCGGCACGCCTCGCTGCAACAGCTGATCGCCTCCAACGGCAGCTTCGACGACGCGGCGGAACTGGAACTGCTGGCCGACTTGCGCGAGCGCGCGCAATCGATCGGCGGCCTGTTCGGCGAGCTGCAAGGGTTGCAGGCGGAAGGCGAGCGCGCGCCGGGCCGGGAAGCCATCCTTCAGGAACTGGAAGCGCGGCTCACCGGCCTGATCATGAATCGCGCGCAAAACATGATGTCGGACGCCGAGGCGCTGTCGCGCTTGAACCGCGAGCGCATCCTGGCCGCGCAAAACGACGCCATGACGGCCAGCGCCGCGCTGGGCGGACTGATATTGCTGGTGGTGCTGGTGGCGATGGGATTGACCATCCGCAGCGTGACGGCGCCGCTGTCGCGCCTGCACCGCGCCACCGAGGTGGTGGGCGGCGGCAGTCTCGACTTTGCGCTGGAGCTGCGCTCCGACGATGAGATCGGCAGCCTGGCGCGGTCCTTCGATCACATGGTCCAGCGGCTGCGGCAAACCACCGTCTCGCGCAATGAGCTGCTGCAAGCGAACCAGGCGCTACAGGCCGAGGTGGCCGAACGGCAGGCGGCCGAAGCCAGGGTGAGGGCGCAGCTGGCCCGTATGAGCCTGCTGCACCAGATCACCCGTTCCATCGGCGAGCGGCAGGACTTGCGCAGCATCTTCCAGGTCGTCATCCGCAGCCTGGAAGACCAGTTGCCGGTGGATTTCGGCGCCATCCTGATGTATCAGGATGGCGAGCTGGTGGTCAGCGGCGTCGGCGTGCGCAGCTATGAACTGTCGATGGCGCTGGCCATGGGTGAGGCGGCGCACGTCGCCATCGACCAGAACGGCCTGTCGCGCTGCGTGGCCGGGGAACTGGTGTATGAGCCGGAGATCGCCACGGTCGACTTCCCGTTCCCGCGGCGGCTGGCCAAGGGCGGCCTGGCGTGCATGGTGCTGGCGCCCTTGCTGGCCGAAAGCACCGTGTTCGGCGTGCTGGTGGTGGCGCGCCGCCAGGCGCAAGGCTTTTCCAGCAGCGACTGCGAGTTCCTGCGCCAGCTGAGCGAGCACGTGGCGCTGGCGGCCAATCAGGCGCGCCTGTACAGCACCTTGCAGCAGGCCTACGACGACCTGCATCAAAGCCAGGCCCAGGTGACCAGGCAGGAACGCCTGCGGGCGCTGGGCCAGATGGCCAGCGGCATTGCGCACGACATCAACAACGCCATCGCGCCGATCGGCCTGTATGCGGAATCGCTGCTGGAGACCGAGCCCGGCCTGAGCGAGCGCGGCCGGGCCAGCCTGCAAGTGATGGAACGCGCCATCGACGACGTGGCGGCCACCGTGGCGCGCATGCGCGAATTCTACCGCCAGCGGGCGCCGCAGCTGACCCTGAGCACGGTCAACGTCAACCAGATCATGCAGCACGTGGTCGACCTCACGCGCGCGCGCTGGTCGGACATGCCGCAACAGCGCGGCATTGTGATCGAGATGCGGCAGGACCTGGGCGCGGACTTGCCGATGATTCTGGGCGTGGAAGGCGAAATCCGCGAAGCCCTGACCAACCTGGTGTTCAACGCGGTGGACGCCATGCCGGAGGGCGGCGTGGTCACGCTGCGCACGCGCCATGTCGCGCAGCTGGACGGCGCCGAGGGCGCGCACGTGCTGATCGAGGTGAGCGACAACGGCGCCGGCATGGACGAGGCCACGCAGCGGCGCTGCATGGAGCCGTTCTTCACCACCAAGGGCGAGCGCGGCACCGGGCTGGGACTGGCCACCGTGTACGGCATGACCGAACGGCACGGCGCGCGGCTGGCGATCGAATCGGAACCGCACAAAGGAACCGCCGTCAAAATGTACTTCCCGGTGGCGCCGCGGACCGACGCGGTAACCGACCACATCACCGCGTTGCGGCCGGCCGGCAGCCTGAAGATCCTGATCGTCGACGACGATCCGACCTTGCTGGCGTCGCTGGGCAACATTCTGGGGGCGGACGGCCACCGGGTGACACAGGCCGACAGCGGCCAGGCCGGCATCGACCGCTTCCGCGAAGCCGAGGACGCCGGACAGGGCTACGAAGTCGTCATCACCGATCTGGGCATGCCGTATGTCGATGGCCGCAAGGTGGCCGAGACCGTGAAACACATCGCGCCGGCCACGCCGGTCATCCTGCTGACCGGCTGGGGTCAGCGTCTTATCCCGGACACCGACGACGGCCCGGTGAATGTCGATCAGGTCCTCAGCAAGCCGCCCAAAATCCGCGAGTTGCGGGCGGCGCTGGCCAAGTGCACAATGTCGACCACCGACTAATTTCCTGGGAGTATTCATGTGGTGTGTCTCTGCCGCACTGGCGGCATGGCTGATGTGGATGACTGCGGCCGGCGCATTTGCCCAGCAATTGCCGATCCAATATCTCACCCAGCAGGATGGCTTGGGTAATCTTTCCGTCAACACCCTGGTGCAGGACGCCACCGGCTACCTCTGGGTCGGCACCAGCAACGGCGTGTTCCGCTACAACGGCGCGGAGTTCCGCCGCTATGCGCACAAAGACGGCCTGATGGACACAGAGATTGTGGCGCTGATGTTCGACCGCGAGCAGCGCCTGTGGGTCGGCACGCGCGAGCATTTGTACGTGCAGGCCGGCGGGCGCTTCCAGCGGGTGCCGTTCGAGGGGGATCGGGGCGCGGCACCCGATACCAGCCAGTCCCTGGCGCTGGCGGCGGACGGCAGCGTGCTGGTGCAAAGCGGTATCGAACTCCTGCGGATCACCGAATCCGGCGGACAGTTTGCCGTGCACCGCTTGTTCTCCAAGGAGCAAATCCGGCGCATGCCGTCATTGTACGAGGTCCGGACCTTTCTGCCAGAGGCCGGCGGGCGGTTGTGGCTGAGCTGTGGCGCGGCGCTTTGTGTGCAGGATAGCCGCGGCGTCACCGAGTTCGGCACGCGTGCCGGCGTGCCGGCCGACGAATGGCAGAATATGTTGCGCGCCGCCGATGGCACGTTGTGGGTGCGCGGCAAGCGCCATGTGATCGTGCTGCCCGCTGGCGCGCAACAGTTCGTCGATCGCACCCCGCCCGGCGATGTGATGCGCAAGGCCACCATGGGCACCAGCCTGGTGGAGGACGGCGATCATCGCGTGCTGGTCAGCATCGACTCCGGTCTGGCGCGCTGGGGTGTCGGGCGCTGGGAAATGTTCGGCCCGGGTAACGGTCTGAAGATAGGCAGCGGCGTGACCGCCATGCTGGTCGACCGCGACCAGGGGCTGTGGCTGGGCACCGGCGGCCATGGCCTGGCGCGCTGGATGGGGTACGACAACTGGGAAAACTGGGGCACGGGCCAGGGACTGCCGGACGACAAAGTGTTTGCAGTGCGGCGCGACGGTGCGGGCCGGCTGCGGATCGGCACGCGCTCCGGGCTGGTCATGTTGACCACCCCGGACGCGACCCGCGCCGTGCCGGTGCCCGGCTACCGCGCCGAGCAGTGGAACAGCATGGTCACGGATCTTCAGGGACAGCTGTGGACCAGCAGCTACGTCGGTTCGCTGATGCGCGAGGATCTCGCCAGCGGCAAAGTGACCCAGGTGGCGACCTTGCCGATGATTTTCCAGCTGCTGGCCGACCGCCAGGGGCGCTTGTGGATCAGCACGGCGGAAGGCTTGTATGTGATCGACGATACCCGCGTCCCCGGCGCACCGCGCGTGGCGCCGGGCCTGCCCGCGGGCAGCGGGCTGGTCAGCGAAATGACCCGGCGCAGCTGCCAGAGTCCCGACGGCACGCTCTGGTTCCTGCGGCCGCGCATGCTGTGGCGCCTGCGCGGTACAGAATGGACCGGCCATGACCTGAGTACCGAGGAAAGCGGCGAATTCGACGCCATGGCGTGCGTGGACGACGGCAGTCTGTGGCTGGGGCAGAGCGGCACCTTGTGGCAGGCGCAGCTGGGACCGTCCGGGCTGGTCAGGCACCAGGTGCGCTCGCCGCTGCTGCGCGACCACGCCATCCAGTCGCTCCATGCGGACCGCAGGGGCTGGCTGTGGGTCAGCACCGACGTCGGACTGGTGGTGTGGAACCGCCGGCAGTGGCGCCAGTTCGACAGCAGCGACGGGCTGGTGTGGAATGACCTCAACTCGCGCCAGCTGTTCGAGGAAGCCGACGGCACGATGTGGATCACCAGCACCAACGGCGTCTCGCACGTGCTGCGGCCGGAGCGCCTGTTCGCCCCGTCGCCCCTGTCGGCGATCGTCGAGGCGACCGAGCGCGACGGTGAATCGCTGCACCTGCGCGACGGCGGCAAACTGCCGTGGTCGACCTCGGCCCTGAACCTGCACATGGCCAGCCTGAGCTATCAGCACCGCAACGCCTTGCGTTTCCGCTACCGCATGGCGGGGCTGGAGCAGGAGTGGACCACCACCAGCGTGCCGCAACTGCGCTACGCGGCGCTGCCGCCCGGCAGCTACCGCCTGCAATACTCGGTCAGCAATCTGGATACGCAAAGCGAGTCGGAGGCGGGCGAGCTGCGCTTCACCATCGTGCCGCCCTGGTGGCTGAGCATGTGGTTCTTTGCGCTGTGCGGCGTGCTGGGGGCGGCCACGCTGTTGCTGCTGTATCGCCGGCGCGTGCGTGGACTCCAGCAGCGCAATGCGCAGATGGAAAGCCTGGTGCGCGAGCGCACCGGTGAACTGGAGGAACGCGGCAAGGAACTGGAGGCGCGCACGCGCGAGCTGGAATTGTCGCAGGAAGCCTTGCGCGAGCGGGCGCTGCGCGACGGCCTGACCAAAGCCTGGAACCGCGCGGCCATGCTGGAAATGATGGACCAGGCCATACAGAAGGCGCAGCGCGACGGCGGCCGCTTCCTGTTGTGCCTGCTGGACCTCGATCATTTCAAGCGCATCAACGACACCCATGGCCACCTGGCCGGCGACGCCGTGCTGCGCGAGCTGGTGCGGCGCCTGAACGCGTGCGTGCGCCCCTACGATCTGGTGGGACGCTATGGCGGCGAGGAATTCCTGGTGCTGCTGCCCGACCTGACGCAGGCGAATGGCGCCGCGCGCGTCGAGGCGATGCGGATGGCGGTGGCGTCGGTGCCGTTCGACATCGGCGAGCAGGGCGCGCTGACGGTGACCTCCAGCTTTGGCGTGGCCGAGTTCGACCCGGCGCGGCCGGCGGCCGGGCTGGAGTTGATCCGGCGCGCCGACCAGGCGCTGTACCGCGCCAAGGAACTGGGCCGCAACCGCATCGAGTACGCCGCGCCGCCGTGAGGCGTCCGCCCGGCTCACGCCCCCAGGTCGAGCACCACCCGGCCCTCGATCGCGCCGCGGCGCATGCGCTCGAACACCTGGTTGACGTTCTCCAGGCGGTCGGTCGAGACGGTGGCGCGGACCTTGCCCTCGGCGGCGAACGCCAGCGATTCCTGCAGGTCCAGCCGGGTGCCGACAATCGAGCCGCGCACCGTGATGCCGTTCAACACCATGTCGAAGATCGGCAGGGGGAAGTCGCCCGGCGGCAGGCCGTTCAGGGAGATGGTGCCGCCGCGCCGCACCATGCCCAGCGCCTGGGAGAAGGCATGGGGCGAGACCGCCGTCACCAGCACGCCGTGGGCGCCGCCGATCTCCTTCCTGATCACGGCCGCCGGGTCGGCCGCGCGGGCGTTGATGACCAGGGCGGCGCCCAGCCGCCGCGCCAGCGTCAGCTTGCCGTCGTCGACATCGATCGCCACCACGTTCAGGCCCATCGCCCGCGCGTACTGCACCGCCATGTGACCGAGCCCGCCGATGCCGGAGATGGCGACCCAGTCGCCCGGCTTGGTGTCGGTCATCTTCAGGCCCTTGTAGACGGTGACGCCGGCGCACAGGATGGGCGCGACGTCGACGAAGCCGAGCGCCGGCGGCAGGTGGCCGACGTAGCCGGCGTCAGCCAGCGCGTATTCGGCGAAGCCGCCGTTGACCGAATAGCCGGTGTTTTGCTGCGACTCGCACAGGGTTTCCCAGCCGCCCAGGCAATGCGGGCAGTGTCCGCAGGCCGAGTACAGCCAGGGAATGCCGACCCGGTCGCCGCTTTTGACGTGCTTGACGCCGGCGCCCACCGCCGCCACATAGCCCACCCCCTCGTGCCCCGGGATGAAGGGCGGATTGGGCTTGACCGGCCAGTCGCCGTCGGCGGCGTGCAAGTCGGTGTGGCACACGCCGCAGGCCTCGATCTTGACCAGGATCTGCCCGGCGCCGGGCCGCGGCACCGGCAACTCCTCGATTCGCAGTGGCTGGCCGAACGCCCGCACCACCGCGGCTTTCATCATGTCGCTCATGCTTGACTCCAGTGAGAAAATTCAGGATGGGGTGTGCACGTCCAGGTACACCAGCGTCTGGTTCAGCAGCTGGTAGGCCACCTCGCCGAAGGTCGCCGGCCCGTACAGGTCGCCGGTGCGCCGGCCGCGCAGCTCGCCGTACAGGTAATTCAGGACGCAGTTGCAACTGAATTCCACCTCGCCGTGGGCGCCGCCGGCCAGCATCTCGAACGCCTGGACATAATCGCCGAGCGGCGCCGCCTGGCGATATTCGATGCCGGGGAACACCGGCGCGTAGAAGCGGACGGTGCGGCCGTCGGCGTCCACGCCCTGGAACGAGGTGTTGATGGACGCGCCGTGGTAGTCGGCCACCAGCGGCAACTTGAGGTCGAGCCCGCGCGCGGCGATATAGTCGGCCAGCATGGCCGGCTTGCCGTTGACCAGGCAGGCGCTGGCGCTGAAGCCGGCCTCGGCGAACGTGATGACGTCGCCTTCCGGATCTTGCCGGAACAGGTTGAGGATGCGGATCTCGGCCATGCGCTCGGCCGGCAGGGTCACATGCAGCGCCACCGCCGCCTCGCTCAGCAGGCCGCCAGCGACGCCGTTGACCACCTTGGGCGCGACCCTGCCCAGGTCGTCCAAGTGGACGCCGGCGATCCAACCGACGATGGGCTTGATGAACATGTCGGCGTAGTCGCGGCCGTGGTTGGCGTATTCGGTGTGGATGGCGCTGCCGGCCGGCAGGATGACGATGGTGTAGCCATTGTCGGGCGCGTCGCTGGCGATCCGGGCGATGGTGTCCAGCGTGTAGGTCTTGAGCGCGATGGCGGACGGCTTGGCCTGCGTCAGCTCGCTCGCGTACAGGCGCTCGCGGGTCTCGGTGCCGCCCTGGTCGGCGATGAAATAGGGAATGGTGCCACCGATCCAGTGGCCTTTCGGCAGTTGCGCCAGCAGGGCTTCGTCGCCGGCCAGGGCCAGCACCTTTCCGGCGTCGATCAGCGCGGCCGCTTCGGCCACCGTCAACAGAGTATGGGTTTTCATGGGGTCCTTTTATTTCGAAATGAGGGCGATCTCTTTGGTCAGGATGCGCTCGTATTTGACAAAGAAGTTGTAGAGCTCCTCCACCGTTTTCTCCAGTTCGCCCGGCGCCTGGGGCGTGGCGAAACGCGTCACCGAGCGTTTGAGGAACATTTGCAATCCGAAATTGTCGGTCCGGAACTCCAGCTTGCCCGTGACCAGGTCTTTCCACTTCCTGTTACTTTTTTCCAGCATGGGGGGCCTCTCTAAAAAAAATGTACATGGCGGTCGGTGTTGATGCTAAGTAAGGACAACCGCAAAACCTTTGATGTAAATCAAAAACGGCACCTTTGCTTCGGGCTAGACGGCGTTTGTGGCTACAAGGAAACAGGTCCGGCATGACGTCCGGAAATTTTGACTTGCATCAATTTATTTATTGATCAACCGCATTAGCCTGTGCCGTATCGCATCTCGACCGGGAGTCCCATGCTCAGCCTTGCCAAGCAGGACGATGACGAACCACGCCTGAGCGGGATCGTGGCCTCGCTGTCCGCCGCGATCTGGTCGGTGCGCCTGTCGGACCGGCGCATCTTCTATCTGAGTCCGATCGCCGAGGTGCTGCTGGGCGAGGCGCTGCGGCCGGCCGCCATCGGCACCGTGTGGCACCGGGTGGTCCAGCGGGAGGACCGGCGTCCCCTGTTGCGCTGGTTTTACCGGGTGCTGGACGGCCACACGCCGCTGATCGAGATCCGCATCGTCCGCGCCGACGGCGCGCGGCGCTGGCTGCAATTGTCCGGCAAGGTCTCGCGCGACGCCGATGGCCGGCCGGTGAGGGTGGACGGCATGGCCACCGACGTCACCGAGCGCCTGACGGCCGAAAGCCAGGTGCGCAAGCTGTCGCGGGTGGTCGAGCAAAGCCCGGCGGCGGTGGTCATCACCGACGTGCATGGCTGCATCGAATACGTCAACCCGCGCTTTTGCGCCACCTCCGGTTATGCGGAACGGGAAGTGGTGGGGCAGATGGCGCGCTTCGTGGGCTCTGGCCAGACGCCGCAGACGGTCTACGCGACCTTGTGGAACACCATCCTGGCGGGTGGCATCTGGCAGGGGGAGTTGCTTAACCGCCGCAAGAACGGCGAACTATATTGGGAAATGGAAGTGATCGCACCTGTGTTTGACGCCAGAGGGCGTGTCTGTAATTTCGTCGCCATCAAGGAGGACGTCACCGACAAAAAACTGGCCGAGGCCGAGCTGCAACGGGTCAACCGCACGCTGCGCGTGCTCAGCCGCTGCAACGCGCTGCTGGTGCGCGCGGCCAGCGAGGAGGATTTGCTCGAATCGATGTGCGACATGTTGTCGGAATCGGGCGGCTACCCCATGCTGTGGATCGCGGCGCCGGCCGGCGACGGGCTGGCGACGCTGGCCCGGCGCGGTTTCGCGGCGGCCGGCGACGGATGCGACGACGACTGGACCGGTCCGGCGCTGCGCGCCCTGCATGGCCGCCGACCGGTGGTCGAGCGTCTGGCGGACGGGGCGCGCTCGCCCAGCCTGGCCGACAGCGGGGTGCGCGCGATCGCCAGCCTGCCGCTGCTGGCGGGCGACGCGGCGCTGGGCGTGCTCAGCCTGTTCAGCGTCAACCCGCAGGCGTTCGACGCGGCCGAGCTGGAATTGCTGGCCGAGCTGGCGGCCGACCTGGCCTACGGCATCGTCAGCCAGCGCGGCGAGCGCGCGCGCAAGGCGCGCGAGAGCGACCTGCACCTGATGCGGCGGGCGATCGACGCCAGCAGCGACGGCATCATGGTCAGCGACAGCCGCCAGGATGGCGCGCCGCTGGTGTATGTCAACAGCGCGTTCGAGCGCATCACCGGCTACGCCGCGCACGAGGCGCTGGGGCGCGACGCGCTGTTCCTGCACGCCGGCGACGTCGGGCAGGACGCCCTGGCCGCGCTGCGGCAGGCGCTGGCCGAGGCGCGCCCGGCCCGGGCCGAACTGCGCACCTGCCGCCGCGACGGCGCGCCGTTCTGGAGCGAGCTGGCGATCGCGCCGGTGTTGAACGCCGAGGGCGAGGTCAGCCATATGGTCGGGGTGCTGACCGACATCAGCGCGCGCAAGCGGATGGAAACCCAGCTGATCCACCAGGCCACCCACGACGCCCTGACCGGCCTGCCCAACCGGGTGCTGCTGGCAGACCGCGTGGAATGCGCGATCGTCGCCGCGCGGCGCGCGGCCGGCCGGGTGGCGCTGATGCTGTTCGACCTCGACCGATTCAAGCTGGTCAACGACAGCTTGGGCCATGGCGCCGGCGACTGCCTGCTGCGCCAGATCGCCGAGCGCCTGACGGCGCACATCCGGCCGGGCGACACCGTGGCCCGGCTGGGCGGCGACGAGTTCGTGGTGGTGGCGCCGGTCGCCGACGAGCGGCAGGCGGCGCAGCTGGCGCAGGAGTTGCAGTCAGCGCTGGCGATGCCGTTGCAGGCCGGCGGGCAGTCGATCTATCCGGCCAGCAGCGTCGGCCTGGCGATGTTCCCGCACGACGGCGAGGACCTGACCGCGCTGCTGCGCAACGCCGACGCCGCCATGTACCGCGCCAAGGCCGACGGCAACAGCGCGCTGTGCTTTTACGCGCGCGACTTCACCCGCGGCAGCAGCCGCCGGCTGCAACTGGAATCGGCCCTGTGCCAGGCGCTCGAGGCCGGCCAACTGCTGCTGCATTACCAGCCCAAGTTCAGCCTGGAGGACGGCGCGCTGGCCGGCGCCGAGGTACTGCTGCGCTGGCAGCATCCGACGCTGGGGGCGGTCAGTCCGGCCGAGTTCATCCCGATCGCCGAGGAAACCGGCCTGATCCTGCCGATCGGCGCCTGGGTGCTGCGGCAGAGCTGCCGCCAGCTGGCCGGCTGGCAGCGGCGCGGACTGCGTATGGTGCCGTTGGCGGTCAACCTGTCGGCCCGCCAGTTCGCCCTGCCGACGCTGGCCGGCGACATCCGCGCCATGCTGCGCGAGGCCGGCGTCGGCCCGCGCTGGCTGCAACTGGAACTGACCGAATCGCTGCTGGTGCGCCAGCCGGAGGCGGCCTCCCGCACGCTGGAGCAGTTGCGCGCGGCCGGCATCCAGCTGGCGCTCGACGACTTCGGCACCGGCTATTCCTCGCTGAACTACCTGCGCCGCTTCCCCATCACGCAGCTGAAGATAGACCAGAGCTTTGTGCGCGAACTGCTGCACGACAAGGACAGTTCGACCATCGCCGTCGCGATCATCAACCTGGCCCACGGCCTTGGCATGCAGGTGGTCGCGGAAGGGGTGGAAACCATGGCGCAGCTGGAGTTCCTGCGGCGGCACGACTGCGACCAGGTCCAGGGATATCTGAGTGGCCGGCCGCAGCCGGCCGCGCAGTTCGAGCGCCTGCTGGCCGGTCCGCAACTGCCGCTCGCGCTGCCGCGGGCGGCCGGGGCCGATTGCTGACAGCCCTGGCCGGCGCTCACGCGCCCGCCAGCGCCACCTGGTCGCGCCCGCTGTTCTTGGCGCGGTACAGCGCGGTGTCGGCCCGCTTGAGCAGCGCCGGCCAGCCGGGCTGGTCCGCGCTGGCCAGCGCCACGCCGACGCTGACGGTGAAGCGCAAGGGGCCGGCCGGGGTCTCGATCGCCAGCGCCGCCAGGGCCAGGCGCAGGCGCTCGGCGCAGGCCAGCGCCTCGGCCCGCGCGGTTTCCGGCAAAATGCACACGAACTCCTCGCCGCCATAGCGGCCGAAATGGTCGACGCCGCGCAGGGTGTCCTGGCAGGTGCGCGCCAGCGCCCGCAGGACCTGGTCGCCGACGTCGTGGCCGTAGTTGTCGTTGACCCGCTTGAAGTGGTCGATGTCCAGCATGGCCACCGCCAGCGGCCGTCCGTGGCGCAAGGCCAGCGTCAGCTCGCGCTCGCCCATCTGGTCCAGATAGGCGCGGTTGCAGGCGCCGGTCAGGCCGTCGTGGCGCGCGCTGTGCAGCAATTCCCGCTCCAGCAGGAAGGCGCGCCGGTGGAAGGAGCGGATGATCAGCATGACCGCCGTGGCCAGCGCCATCGCCAGCAGATATTGCATCAGGCCGCTCAGATAGGTGAACGGCGGCAGCCGCCAGGCGCCCAGCGCGAGGTACAGCGCGAACGGCAGACTGAACAGCGAGAGCAGGATGCGCGGGCGCAAGGTCATGACGGCCGCCATGGCCACGCAGGCGGTCATGCCGGCCATGCCGTACAGCACGCCACCATCCAGCACGAAGCAGGCCAGCACCACCGCGCCGCAATGGCTCCAGTACAGAAGCAGGCAGCGCAGGCCGGGATGCCAGTGCGTGTTCCACAGGGCGGGGGCGCCGGCCAGCACCAGGGTCAGGCGTAAAGTCAGGCTGAGCAGATAATGGGAACGGTCGAGCAGCGCGTCCCAGATGCCGAACAGCACCACCAGCGCGCCGAACAGGGCGCCCAGCGGCGGCAGCCAGCGCGCGACGTCGCCGTCGTGCCGCGCCAGCATCTCGCGCTCGGCCTGCGGCGGCATGGCCGCCGCGCCGGGTGGTCTATAGCGCCGGACGGCGCGGCGCAGGATGGCGGCGGCATCGGCCGGTGACGGGGCACGCAGTTTCATTGGTGACTTTCAAATAGATTCTCACCAATTGTAACAACCGCTTTGGGGAGAAAAACTTGATCTCAGTCAAATTTTCCCCAATCCCCGTCAGCTGGCCGGATTCCGTGCCATGACGATCCACGCCGCGCCGTCGATCATCACCGACCGTTCGCCGGGGAGGCCCGCGAAGGCGGCCCGCGCCGCGACCGAGGCGCGGGCGCGGATGTCGTCGGGCTGATCAGCGAGCGCGCGCGACAGCGGACCGACCTCCAGCGCCATCCTCACCGCGTCGTCGATCGCAGCCTCCCGTGTCGCGCCCTCGCCGAACGGGACGGAAGCGTCGAAGGGCGCGATTACGATATCGGTGAAGCCGGCCGCCGTCAGGATGCGCGCTACCCGGCTGCGGTCGCCGAACGAAAACGGCCCGGGCGCTTCGGGGCCGGGCGGCGCGCTCGGCGGGAGGATGCCCTTGATCGCGCCCATCGGCAGGCGCACCCAATCGTTCTCGGCCATGCCGCGCCAGCAGACGAAAGCGACCCGCCCGCCCGGCCGGAGCGCGCGTCGCATATGGGTGAAGGCCGCCGTCGGATCGTCGAAGAACATGACCCCGAAACGCGAGAACAGGATGTCGAACGCGCCCTCGGGCAGCTCCGCGCTGCCGGCGTCGGCCAGCTGGAACAGAACCGGCGCATCCTGTGGCGCGAGCGCACGCGCCCGCTCGATCAGCGCTTCGGATATGTCCACGCCCAGCACGTGGCCGCCCGCGCCGACGCGCGCGGCAAGAGCCAGGCTCGACGATCCGGCGCCGCAGCCGACATCCAGCACGCGCTCGCCTGCGGATGGCGCGGCGGCTTCGATCGCGGCCTGGCCGAACACCGCCACCATGGCGTCGAGCCGGGCCTGGTTGGCGACCCAGCGCTCCCCGCTCTGGCCGTTCCAGTCGGCGACCTGATAGGCATGTTGCTCCGTCATGACATCTCCTTGTTCCGACCGCTCAAACCAGCATCGATTGCTGGGCGAAGATACCTGCCATCGCGCCCTGCGATGATGCCTGGGTGACCGAGGGCAGGAAGGGCGTCGTCAGGTCGCCGGCGGCGTAGATGCCGGGCATGCTGGTCTGGCGGCGCTCGTCGACCTGGAGGACGGTGCCGGTGGGCGTATCCACCGTGGCCAGGCCCAGTGACGCATGCAGGCTTGCGGATGGCTTGTTGCGCGGCTGGGCGAACAGGATGTCGACCGCGACATGGCGGCCGTTTTCGAGATTGACGGTGGCGAGATGGCCCTGATGATGGGCGATCTCGACGATCCTGCCGTCGATAATGGCGACCTTGCGGCGCCCGAGATCGGCCTGGATATCGGGCGGAATGTCGTGGCCGTCGGCGAAGACAGTCAACTTGTCGGTCCAATCCCCGAACAGTTTGGCGGACTGGTGCGATTGCGGACCGGTCCAGAGCAGGCCCCAGTGCTGGCCGGCGACCTCAAAGCCGTCGCAATACGGGCAGGGCACGATGGACGTGCCCCAGCTTTCGGCAAAGCCCGGAACATCAGGCATCTGGTCGGTAACGCCGTAGCTCAGGATCAGGCGGCGCGCCTGCAGGCACTCGTTATCGTCGGTGACGACCGAGAAATCGTCGATTGCACCGGACACGCTCTCGGCGCGCGCGTTGACCAGCTTGATCGTTGGATAGCGTGCCAGCTGCTGCCGCGCCTCGGCCAGGATGTCCAGCGGCGGCTTGTGATCGTGGCCGAGCAGACCGTGCGAATGGCCGGCGAAGCGGTTGCGCGGCCGGCCGGTATCGAGCACGGTGACCTGGCGGCGGGCGCGGCCGAGTTGCAGAGCAGCGGCGAGGCCGGCAAAGCTGCCGCCGATGATGATGACGTCATTCATGGCAATGAACTCCGTGTTGTGGATGGAAGGGACACCAAGCTTGGTGCATCGGCTTGCGAATTTTAAATACTGTGTGGTATCCTAATTCTTGAATATGAATACTGTCAAGTACTGGAATTATCGTGACCGAAAATAATCAGGGCCGGCGCGGCCGGCCAGCCAACGAGGCGCTGGGTCAGACGATCATCGACGCCGCCTACGAACTCTTTGTGGAATTGGGTTTTCAAGCGACCACAATGGACAAGGTCGCCCAGCGGGCGAAGATATCCAAGCTCAGCATCTATCGGCATTTTGAGAATAAGGAGGCGCTGTTCGGCGCGGCCGTCTCGGCCCGCTGCCACCAGTTCGCGCCACAGGCGCTTTTTGAAGGTGTCGAGGGTTCGGCCGAAGATCAGCTCATGGCGGTGGGATCATCCTTGCTGCGCACCCTGTTGAACCCGGACGTCAGCGGTGTCGAAACCATGGTCATGGCCGACAAGACGAATCAAGCGTTGTTAAGCAAGCGCCATTACGAAGCCGGGCCCGCCCATGTCATCGCCCAAATCGAGGCCCTGCTACGCCGGTTGCACGCAAAGGCGGTGCTGAACGTTCCCGATCCGCTCCAGTCCGCCCGCCTGTTTGCCGCGCTGTTCAAAGGTTCCGATCTGCTGATTATCGCGCGCTTTGATAAGGCGAGAGCAGGGGACGACAATGAAATCGAATCCTATTGCCGCTCGGCCGTCGCCATGTTCCTCGCCGCGCACGGTGGCTCGGTATAGTGCGCTAACCTGAATCCATGCGGATGAGGTTACGAAATTTACCAGTCGCAGAACAAAATTCCTCAAGCCGAGGCACAGTGGCATCCCCTCCGTTAGAATCCCCCGCTTGCGCATCTCGAAAAAATAATGGAGACAATTCTATGACTATCGGCATCGCGCGATGGGGGATGTTTGGCCTGTTGGCTTGCAGCCTGGGGCAATCGCACGGGGATGATTACACCCCGCCGCAACAGCCCGGCCAGTTCAACGCCACCCCCGCATCGCTGAAGCAATACCGCACCCCGGACTGGTTCCGCGACGCCAAATTCGGCATCTGGTCGCACTGGGGGCCGCAAGCCGTGCCGCGCGCAGGCGATTGGTACGCCCGCAATATGTATCTCGAGGATACGCCCCAGTATCAGCAGCACCTGAAACAGTACGGCCATCCATCCAAGTTCGGTTACAAGGACATCATTCCCTTGTGGAAGGCCGAACGCTTCGATCCCGATGCGCTGATGGCGTTGTACGCGAAGGCTGGCGCCAAGTATTTCGTCAGCATGGGAGTCCACCACGACAATTTCGATTTGTGGAATTCGCGCTACCACAGCTGGAACGCCGTCAACATGGGACCGCACCGCGATATCGTCGGCGCCTGGCAGCGGGCCGCGCAGAAAGCCGGCTTGCCGTTCGGGGTGTCCGAGCATCTGGGCGCGAGCTTTGGTTGGTTCGCCTCCAGCCATGGCCATGACAAGAGCGGGCCCATGGCCGGCGTGCCGTATGACGGCGCCAACCCGGCCAACCAGGAGCTCTATCATTCCGGTAACGAGGCCTATCTGTCGATGTCAATTTATGGCGACAACTGGTACACCACCGATCAGGCATGGCATCGTGAATGGTTCAGGCGTGTGAGCGATCTGCTCGACACCTATCACCCCGATTTGTTGTATTCCGATGGCGGTATTCCGTTCGGCGTGGTCGGCCGCACTCTGCTGGCGAACTATTACAACGCCAACATGGCCGCCCACGGCGGCAAGTTGAACGCGGTGTATAACCACAAGGACGGCGGTGAATTCATTGCCGAGGCGGGCGTGCAGGATGTGGAGCGGGGCGTGTTAAAAGGCATCAATCCCTTGCCGTGGCAAACCGATACCTCCATCGGCGACTGGTTTTATAGCGATGGCTACAAGTACAAATCGACCACCGAGATCATCCACATGCTAGCCGACATCGTCAGCAAGAACGGCAACTTGCTGCTGAACGTGGTGCAGTATCCGGATGGCAGCTTGCCGCCGGAGTCACGCAAGTTCCTGGACGAGATGGCGGTCTGGATCGGCGTTAACGGCGAGGCGATCTACGGCACCCGTCCATGGAAAGTGTTTGGCGAAGGACCGACCGAGGCCGCCACCGGTGCGATGAAGGAGGGCACGGCATACACCCCTCAGGATATCCGCTTCACCGCCAAGGGCGACGCGGTGTACGCCATCACGCTGGGTGTCCCGGACCGGCAGGTGACGATCCAGTCGCTGGGCAAGCGGGCAGGCCACATCGCCACGCCGATCCGCGCTGTGTATTTGTTGGGGAACAAGGTGGCGTTGAAATGGACCCAGCGCGACGATGCGCTGGTGGTCGCGCTGCCGCCGCAGCTGCGGATGGAACACGCTGCGGCACTGAAAATCATGGTCGACCAAGCCCAACTGGCGCCACGCTGATGCGAGCCGGCGAGTTGATTTTCCTCGACAACGGCAGCACCAAACTTTCCGTGGTCAAGTTTTGTGGCGACAGCGATATAGTGACATTGGGCCGACGCGCTGAGCATGCGCCCTCGCCGAAATATTGTTTTGCGCTCTGCTCAATTTCATAATTGACCGCCGCACCCCGACTTCCGAGAATGGTCGCACGCGCGCCTGTGCGCGGGCACATAATGAGAAAGACGCGGGGAACCATGAAAATCAAACCGATGTTGGCGCTGCTGGTGGCGGCGCTGGGACTGCCATCCGCCGCAGGCGCGGAAAACTATCACTGGGATACGGTGGCGATGGGCGGCGGCGGCTATGTCTCCGGCCTGATCGCCAGCAAGACCGAGCGTGGCATCATTTACGCCCGCACCGACGTCGGCGGCGCCTACCGCTGGGACGCGCAAAACACCCGCTGGATTCCGCTGACCGACTGGATCAGCGAAGCCGACAACGGCCTGATGGGCATCGAGTCGCTGGCGGTCGATCCGCGCAGCGCCGCCAAGGTCTACATGCTGGCCGGCACCAGCTATAACAGCGGCGCCAAATCGGTGGTGCTGCGCTCCAGCGACTACGGCAAGACCTTCGCCCAGACCGAGGTCACCAGCCAATTCCACATCCACGGCAATGGCATGGGCCGTGGCAACGGCGAAAAGCTGCAGGTCGATCCGGGCAACAGCGATGTGCTGTACGCCGGCAGCCGCGACAACGGCCTGTTCCGCAGCGTCGATGCCGGCGCCAGCTGGAACCGGCTGCCCGGGCTGGAGGTGGCCACCACGCCCAACGGCAACGGCATCAGTTTCGTGCTGCTTGATGCAACCAGCGTGGACGGCGGCGCGGCCCAGCGCATGTTCATCGGCATCTCGCGCTTCGACTCGGTTGGCCCCAACCTGTATTTCAGCTATGACGGCGGCGAAAGCTTCGTGCCGGTCGAGGGCGGCCCAACCGGCCTGATGCCGCAACGCGCCGTGCTGTCGCCGGACGGCCTGCTGTACATCACCTACGCCAACGGCGCTGGCCCACATTCGGCCGACGGCGAGCCGATGGATGCCGGCCAAGTGTGGGAATACGACGCGGTGGGCGGCAACTGGACCAACATCACCCCGACCATCGAATATGCCCACCCGTACGCCGGCATCGCAATGGACCCGACCAATCCCAAGCGCCTGGTGCTGACCACCACCAATACTTACTGGACCCAGGGCAAGAGCTACGGCGACCAAATCTTCACCAGCACCGACGCCGGCCGCCACTGGACCAATGTGGTGCGGCGCGGCTTTGAACTGGATCCGATGGGCATTCCCTGGATCGACAACGGCTACATGATCCAGTGGGCCGGCTCGGTGGAATTCGATCCCTTCAATCCCAAAACCGTGTGGGTCACCTCGGGCAACGGCGTGTTCCGCACCACCGACATTGACGCCACCACCGGCAAATGGGGCTTCATGGTGCGCGGCATGGAGGAAAGCGGCGCATACGACATCCAGAGCCTGACCGACGGCACGCTGGTGACGGTGATCGGCGACTTCGACGGCTTCGTCAACACCGATCCCTCGCAATACGGCGTGGAGCACAAGCCGCACATGGGCACCACCACCGGCCTGGCCGTCGCGGCGCAGGACAACCGTTACCGGGCGCGCGTGGGCAGCGCGCTGTACACCACCAGCGACAGCGGCGCCAACTGGGCCAAGGCGCCAGTGCTCAACGGCACGCAGGGTAATGTCGCGCTGTCGGCCAACGGTCTGGTGCTGCTGCACAGCCCGGCTAACTCGGCCACTACCTACCGCTCGACCAACAACGGCGCCAGCTGGAGCGCGGTCGGCGGCCTTGGCGTCACCAATGCGCGCGTGGTGGCGGATCCGGTCAACCCGAACAAATTCTATGCCTACGACACCACCGGCAAGCTGATGGCCAGTACCGATGGCGGCGCCTCGTTTGCACTGAAGGGCACGCTGCCATCCAGCGGCTCGGACGTGATCCGCGTGGCGCCGGGGCATGAGGGCGACCTGTGGGTGTGCCTGAACAGCCGCGGCCTGACACGCTCGACCGACGGTGGCGCCACCTTCAACAAGATCGGCACCGTCAACCAGTGCACCGCGGTCGGCTTTGGCAAGGCCGCGCCAGACAGCAACTACCCGACTATCTATATGTTCGGCACGGTCGGCAGCGTGTCCGGCATGATGCGTTCGACCGATGGCGGCGCCAGCTGGGTGCGCCTGAACGACGACGCCCACCAGTACGGCGGCGCCGCCGCCTCGCATATCGTGACCGGCGACATGAATATCTACGGCCAGGTCTACATGAGCACCAACGGCCGTGGCGTCGCTTACGGCAAGCCGACCGGGCAGGGCGAAGTGATCGCCACGCCGGTGACCGCCGGACCGCCAGTACGCACTGGCCCGCCCAACGAATGCCGTTACGATATCGCGACCGCGTGGCAGGGCGGCTATATCGCCAATGTCAGCATCAAGAACAACGGCGCGGCGCCGATCAATGGCTGGTCGGTCAACTGGAGCTATACCGACAACTCGGTGGTGCAAAGCCTGTGGAATGCCAACCTGACCGGCAGCAGCCCGCATTACTCGGCCTCGGACGTGGGCTGGAACGCCTTTATCGCGCCAGGCGCCACCGCCAGCTTTGGCATGGTCGTGGCCGGCTCGGCCATCCCCACCGTCAGCGGTGACGTCTGCAACTAATCGGGACTTCTCATGAAAAACACATTCAACGCCTTCCTCGCCGCCGCTGCATTGATGCTGGCAGCCCACAGCCACGCCGCCGTGGTCACTTTTGACGACCTGGACGCCGGCGGCAAGCTGTCGAGCATGTCCAAAAACAACCCTTACGCCGACCTGACCTGGAACAGCAGCTGGTACCTGGGCGTGGACAGCGTGGCCGGCTACAGCAACGCGGCGCACTCGGGCCACCAGTTCCTGACCAACGGCTTCGGCGTCAACAACCTGAGCGTCGGCAGCGCCAACGCCTTCGGTTTCAGCGGCGCCTGGTTCGCCACGCCGGCCACCAACGGCGCCAAGGCGACCTGGATCAACATCACCGCCTATGACGCCGGTAATCACGTCATCGGCAGCACCGGCAACGTCGCCATCAATGGCAGCTACAGCTGGGTGGCGGCAAACTTCGCCGGTGTCTCGCGCCTGACGGTCACGCGCGACAAGGGCTGGTTCGTGATGGATGACTTCACCCTGGCCAGCGCGGTGCCGGAACCCGGCAGCCTGCCGATGCTGGGACTGGGTCTGGCGGTGATTGGCCTGTTGTACCGCCGTCGCGCCGCATCATGAACCGCCACCTCCGCCTTGGCGCCACGGTGGCGCTGTTCGCCTGGCTGGCGGCGTTGCCAGTGGCGCGGGCGCTGGAGATCACCAGCGCCGCATCTGCGGAACCAGGTGCGTTCAGCCTGGTGCGCGGGACCAGCGTTGCCGCCGTTGCGGTCGATGCCGGCGACGACCCGCTGGTGCAATTTGCCGCGCGCATGTTTGCCGGCGATGTGGCGCGGGTCAGCGGCAAGCGTCCGGCCGTGCTGGCCAGGGCGGAGGGAGGGCGCCAACTACTCATCGCCGGCACGCTGGGGCAAAGCCGGCTGATCGACCAACTGGCGGCCGAGGGCAAGCTGAAGGCGCTGGACCAGATCCGCGGCCGCTGGGAAGCCACCGTGACCCAGATGGTCGAGCGCCCGTTCCCGGACGTGGAGCGCGCCCTGGTGATCGTCGGCAGCGACCGGCGCGGCGCCGCGTATGGACTGCTGCAGCTGTCGGAACAGATTGGCGTGTCGCCCTGGTACTGGTGGGGCGATGTGCCGGTGCGATCGCGGTCCGTTCTGGCGATCCGTTCGCCGGGGCCGGAGGTTACGATGCCGGAGGTACGCTACCGCGGCATCTTCATCAATGACGAAGACTGGGGCATGCACGCCTGGGCCAAACAGACCTTCGAACCTGAGGCCGGCGGCATCGGGCCGAAAACCTACGAGAAGGTCTTCGAACTCATGTTGCGCCTGCGCCTGAACTACATCTGGCCTGCCATGCACGAGGTCAGCCGCGAATTCCATTCGGTGCGCGAAAACATTGTGTTGGCCGACAAGTACGGCATCGTGGCCGGTGCCTCGCATTGCGAACCCATGCTCTACAACAATGTGCATTGGAATCAGAAGGAGCGGGGGCCGTGGAATTACCTGACCAACCGCGACGCCATTTTCAAGACTTGGGAAGAGCAGGCCAGCGCGCGTGGCGGTATGGAGGCGGTCTGGACGCTCGGCATCCGCGGCATTCACGATCAAGGCATGCAAACGCCGCCCGGCGATATGCCGGGCAAGCTGAAAGTGATGAAGCAGGTGATCCAGGATCAGCGCAGCCTGATCAGGCAGCACGTCACGCCCAAATGGGGCACGGTGGCGCAGGCTTTCGTGCCGTACAAGGAAGTGTTGCCGATCTACGATGCCGGGCTGGCCCTGCCCGAGGATGTCACGCTGATGTGGACCGACGACAATTTCGGCTACCTCCGCCGTCTGAGCTCGCCTGAGGAGCGCCAGCGCAGCGGCGGTGCCGGCGTGTACTGGCATTTGTCCTACTACGGCGGCCCGCACTCCTATCTGTGGATTAATTCGACCGCGCCGGCGCTGATGTGGCAGGAACTGCACAAGGCGTGGGAGAACGAAGCGCGCACCATGTGGGTCATCAACGTGGGCGATATCAAACCGATGGAAATCGGCATGGACTATTTTGCCCGGTTTGCCTGGAAGCCGACCGCCTCCGGACCGGACTCGCAGCCACGTTTCCTGCGCGCCTTTGCGGCCGAACACTTCGGCGAGACGCTGGCGCCGGCCGTGGCCGATCTGCTGACGGAATTCTACCGGCTGGGCACCATCCGCAAGCCGGAGCTGATGATACGTTCGTGGGCGCTGTCGCTGCCGAGGGATCAGGCCGTCGAGCTGAGCGGCAGTTATGCGCGTCTGCTGGCCCGGGAGACGGCGCTGGCCGCCGCGATACCAACCGCCATGCGCGATGCCTACTTTGAAATGATCGGCTTCCCGGCGCGGGTGCTGGGCGCCACCGGCGTCATCTTCATGGCGGATCGTGCCGTCCAGCTGAATGAGCAGCCCGAAGCCCATGCCGCCGAGATTGCGCGTCAGCGCATTTTCCTGGAACAGCAGGTGGCCGCCTACAACGATACGGTCGCCAACGGCAAGTGGAAGGGCATGATGCCGGGACTGGTTACGGCACAAAATCCCGGCGCCTGGAACAGCCAGGTGCGCTGGCCTTGGGGCGAGCAGCCACGCCAGGCCGCCAGCCCGGCATCGTCGCTTGACGAGGGGCGTATCTGGCGGGCGGCGGCCGAGATGGTCCTGCAATCCGGGAGCGGCGTCGCGCGCTGGACGCCGATCGCCGGCCTGGGGCATACAGGCCGCGCGGTGGCACTCAAACCGGCCGGCCTCAGCTCGTCGTGGGAGGCGGGCGACAGCAAGGCGCCCACGCTGGCGTTGCAGTTTGAGGTCGGCTCATCGGCCGCCAGCGGCGAGGTCCTGATCGACTTCATGCCGACTTTCCGTCTCTACCCTGGCCGGAAACTGCGCGTCGGCGTGATGGTCGATCGACAGGCGCCCGTGCTGGTCGAGGTGCCAGGCTCGGGCGGTCAAGAAGACGAGTCCGGCAGCATCCGCCAGGAAGGTGTGCAAAACAACTTTGTCCGGGCGCGGATACCGCTGCCAGCGCTGTCGCCGGGCAAGCACGAGCTGAAGATCCAAGCTGTCGATCCAGGTGTGGTCATTGACCGGATCTCGCTACCGGCGGCCGCCAAATGACAACCCTGATACGTGGAGCAACAATGCGATTAACAACGACTGTGCTGGCTCGCTATGCGGCCAGCATCCTGCTGGCGCTGGCCGTGGTGGCTGGCGTGGCCGCCACCAGCGCCGCCAACGCCAGCGAGACCGCGGCGCGGCAGCGGCAGAACTTCAACGCCGGCTGGCACTTCCACCTGGGCGACATCGGCGGCGCCGAGAAAGTGGACTTTGACGACCGTGACTGGCAGGCGGTGGGCTTGCCGCACAGCTTCAGCACGCCGTACTTCCTGGCGCCCGAGGTGTACGTCGGCCATGGCTGGTATCGCAAGGACCTGGTGCTGCCGGCTGTGCCTGCGGGGCGCCGCTGGACGCTTGAATTCGAAGGCGCGTTCCAGACCGCCGAGGTGTATGTCAACGGCGCCAAGGCCGCGCGCCATCGGGGCGGCTATACCGGCTTCCCGGTTGATATCACCAGCGCGCTGCGGCCAGGACGCAACAGCATCGCGGTCCGGGTCGACAACCTGTGGGACCCGACGCTGGCGCCGCGCGCCGGCGAGCATATCTTCAGCGGCGGCCTCTACCGCGACGTCTGGCTGGTGACCACCGACGATGTGCACATCCCGTGGACCGGCACCTTTGTCACGACGCCCGGACTCAAGGGCCGCGATGGCGCCGTACGGGTAGCGACCGAAGTGCGCAACGGCGGCAACCGGGCCGAGCTGGTCAAGGTGCGCACGCGCATCGCCGACGCGCGCGGTGCCATCGTCGCCAAGTTGCCAGACGCGACCGTCCAGCTGCCGCCAGGTCAAACCCAGGAGGTCGTGCAGGAATCGCCGCACCTGTCGGGCCTGAACCTGTGGAGTCCGGAGACGCCAACGCTGTACCGCGCCGTCACCACGCTGGAGGTGGCGGGGCGGCAGCGCGACCGCTACGAGACGGAATTCGGTTTCCGCACCATCGAATGGACTGCGGACAAGGGCTTTTTCCTCAACGGCCAGCACCGTTACTTCCGTGGCGCCAATGTGCACCAGGACCAGGCCGGATGGGGCGACGCCGTGACCAACGCCGCCATCGAGCGCGACGTGCAAATGATGAAGGATGCCGGTTTCGACTTCATCCGCGGCTCGCATTATCCGCACGATCCGCACTTTGCCGAAACCACTGACCGCCTCGGTATGATGTTCTTGCCGGAAGCGCCGTTCTGGGGCACGGCCGGCATGGCCAGCCCTTGGGGCCGCTCAGCCTATCCGCCCGAAGCGGAACATCAGGCCGCGTTTGAGGAGAGCGTCAAACAGCAGCTGGCGGAACTGATCCGCATCAACCGCAACCGGCCGTCAGTGGTGGCGTGGGGCATGGACAACGAGGTGTTCTTCACCGACCAGAGCACCTTGCCGCAAGTGCGCAAGCTGCTGGCGGATGAGGTGGCCTTGTCGCACCGTCTCGATCCGACCCGGCTCGCGGCGGTGGACGGCGCCCAGCGCGGCGAGATCGACCGCATTGGCGACATCGCCGGCTACAACGGCGACGGCGCGGTGCTGTTCCCCAATCCCGGCATCCCGAACTTTGTGGCCGAGTACAACTCAGCCATTTCCGACCGCCCGGGCGCGTACGATCCGGGCTGGGGCGACATTGAGCACACGCCGGGCGCCAGGCGCGGCGAGCCGTCGAGCTGGCGTTTCCCGTGGCGGTCGGGGGAGGTGATCTGGGCTGGCTACGATCACGGCTCGATCGCCGGCAAGTTCGGCTCGATGGGTCTGGTCGATTATTTCCGTCTGCCCAAGCGCAGCTGGTACTGGTACCGCAACGCCTACCGCGGCATCGCACCGCCGGCCTGGCCGCAGCCGGGCAAGCCGGCAGCGCTACGCGTGACCGCCAGCAGCCCGGCGATCCGCCACGCCGACGGCACCGACGACGTGCAACTGGTGGTGACCGTGGTCGATGCCAGCGGCGCTCAGCTCAGCGACAGCCCACCGGTGCGTCTGTCACTGGAAGCAGGCCCGGGCGAACTGCCGACCGGGCGGAACATCCAGTTCACACCGGACGGCGACATCGCCATCCGCGATGGCAAGGCGGCCATCGCCATGCGCAGCTGGCAGCGTGGCGTGACGCGTATCCGCGCCACCTCGCCCGGTCTGGCCGATGGCGTGCTGACGGTGGCGACGCTGGACGGCCCGCGCTACGTGGAAGGCGTCACTCCGCTGGCGCCGGAGCGGCCGTATGTGGCGCGCAAGGTGGAAGTGGGGCCGGAACAGGCCTTCGGCCTGAAGAATCCGACCCAATCCAGCTCCAGTGCTGGCGGCCATGCCTCCTCGCTGGCCAATGATGGCGATGCTGGCTCGTGGTGGGCGCCGGCGGCCGGCGACGGCGAGCCGTGGATCGTGGTCGATCCCGAGCGGATCCTGAATTACCGCCGCCTGAGCGTACAGTTCGCGCCGGGCGGGCGCTGCGACTTCAGTGCCGAAACGCAGGACATGGGCGGCATCTGGCGACCACTGGCACAGGCGCAGGCCACGGCCGCTACGCTGGAGATCGCGGTTGACAACGTCACCGGACGCCGGCTGCGCTTGCGCTTGACCGCCGTCGCAGGCGCCACCTGCGGCGTTGCCGAAATCGGCATCCGGGGCACGCCCGCCACCTATTTTTGACCATGTCCGGCGGCGTGGCCGTAGGTATCGTTGACGTGCTTGAAGTGGTCGACGTCAAGCAGAAACAGGGCGCCGACGGTGTCATCGGCAGGCGGCTGCAGACTGGCCATGTAGTCCTGGAAATGGCGGCGGTTGTACAGGCCCGTCGACGGATCGATCAGCCTGCCCACGATGATCATCGGGTGCAGGCGGATCAGGCGCCGCTTGACGCCCGATATGCTGCGCCAGCGGTCGTCATATGCGTAGCCGATCACGAAACCGAACAGCGCGAAGAAAAAGTCCACGGCCAGATAACCATGGCCAGCGTCGGCCCGAAGTCCTGGTAGCGCTCGCGGATAATGGCCAGCGCGCTGGCGGCGATACCGGGCGCCAATTGGAAGTTGCTTGGCTTGCCGAGCTTGCGCGAAACCAAGCCGGCGGCACCAGCGTCAAGGTATCGTTGAATGAGCCGATTAATCTGGCGCCGCGTGATGTTAAGTCGTGCGGCAGCAGCGCTGGCCTTGATCTGGCCGGCGACGACGGCTTGGACCGTTTTGAGCCGGTCCAGCTCTTGCATCGACATGGTGGTGGTCTCGGGTTTTGGCATACCGAACTCCAGTGACGAAGTAGTCGCCACACAATCTTCGCATAATTTATAGACTGCTAAGTCGGCCTTTTACTGCCTATTGGCGCACGTAGAACTAGGCTACATGCGGGCCGTAGCCCAATAGGAGGTTACGAAAAGACGCGGAAAATTTTTCCGAAATGTCCTTCCAAAAGTCGGCAATTTCCGGCTTTTTGGCTCGCTCAATCTGGCCGTGCGCATAGATCGCATGGCCGTCCTCGCCCAAAATCTCCCCGATCTTCATAGCGGTTTCGATACCGAACGGCGATTTACCGTTACGCCATCCGCTGACGGATTCACGCGTCACGCCCAGAGCTTTGGAAATGGCGTAGTCGGAAGGCAAATCAAGTTTGGCCCGGACGGACTCCAGGTATTCGATGGTGGTTTTCATAGCTCTCCTCAGGGCTGTGGATGCGTTTAAACGCAGTAAACGAAGGATAGTCAAGTGTCAGGCAACGCGCAACCGTCAGGAATGACTTGACAGTCAAGATATGCCTGACATACATTGCGCATGTCGGATGGGCAACAAATGTCGCCCTCCTCAGGCAAATCGCGCTCCGCGCTGCCTATCCGACCTTCGCCTGAGGAGTAACAAGCTACGCAAAACCGCCTGAGGAGGCCGCAATGTCTGTTACACAAGATTACAAAATTCTTACGTTAACTCATTCGGAATACGAGGCCGTGCGTGCCGCGCTCGCTATTTACGAGGACCAGTGCAACGAGAATTACTGCTTCCGCTGCACCAAGGAAAACGGCGAGAAGCTAGCCGCCGCGCGGTCGGCGCTGGCAAAAGAGGCGGTAACGATAGATCACCGCAACCAGAACGAAGTAGCTGTCTACGTCGCAAAGTATCTGCGCAAGGTGGTCGAATGAAGGCCGCGATCATGGACGCATTGCAGATTGTCGCCGGCTGCTTGGTGATGATGTCCGGTCCCATCCTGTCAGCCCTCGGCTGGCTGAAAGGCTGACCATGCGCGACGCCAAAGACCACATCACAGCGGAAATCCCCGGCGTGAGGCCGTTGCCGAAACCGCGCCCCAAGCTGTACGCCAGCAAGGCCGAAAAACAGGCCGCCTACCGCGCCCGCAACAACGTGGTGGTGCGCACGATCCACCTGCCGGCCGACGTGGACGCCGGCTTACAGGCCGTGCTGGAAAAGAAAGGCGAGGGCATCAGCGCCGTGCTGGCCAAGCTCATTCAATCACAGCTGTTGAGGAAGCGCTGACTATGGGTGATTCGGATTTCAAGACGACGGAAGGTGAGGTGGCCAAGGCTGTGGCGTATGTCGCGTGCCAAAACCCGGCCGCGCTTTTGGCATTCATGGCTGGGATGCTCGTTGTAGCGGCAACACGGCCGGGCTTCTCAGTCGCGCTTTGTCGCGGAATTAATCAGGCCGCGAATATGCAGAAAGCCCCGGCCACCGATAAAGCCAAACAGGGCAAAAGCGACCTTTTCGGCGCTGGCGACTTGGTTGACGTAAGCCAGCATAGCGGTGGCGAAGAATCCTCCAAAAAGGACTAGGCCAATGAATACTGATTCAAGGGTTAAGGCCTTTTCCCACAACGCGGCTTGCTTCGCGTTGTTTTCCTTTATCGCGTCAAGCTCTTGGGACTTCATTTGCACGTATGCAGGCGCTAAGACCGGGAGTGCTGTCATAAGAGCCTGCACCATCGCGGCTGATTCTGCTGCTGCTTTCTCTTCCGGAGAGGGCTCAGGTTTTGGTGGTGGCAACGCCTCTGGTTTGGCATTTTCGGCGGCCGGTGCGGCATCTTCCATTTTTCCTCCTGTTAATAAAATGAGGAGTGTAGCAGCATGAACGCCATCACCAAGGAACACCGCATGGAACTGGCCCGCGTGTCGTTGTGGCCGCTCACCTCGCGGGCGGTGCGCGCTGCCGTCCTGATGATCGCCGGCATGTCGAAAGAACGCGCGGATGACCATCTGGACAGCTTCACGCCTGAAGAACGCACCGCCATCTGGGCGGCGGCAAGCACGCTGGAGCGCGATGCCCAGATCGTCGCGCAGTGCGCAGAGCGCTTTTACGTGGTCCGCGCCCACTGATGCCGACCGTACAGCAAGAGCGCGGCCAGCGCACCATCAAAGGCTTGCCTCAGCGCTGGGGCAAGCGTGCCTACCAGCAGTTGACGGAAGCCCGCGCTGGCAAGGTGCTGGGTGAGATGCCGGCCCGCTACTCGCGTCTGTCGGCCATTCTGGACGAGGTGACAAACGCACCGCTGCCTATCGATGCCACGGATGCCCAGCTGGTCATACTGGCTGAGCGTAGCGCGGGCGAGTGCGCCAGCGTGGCGGCGATGATCCACGATCCGAAAGCCCTGCGCGCCCGTCTGGCGTGGATGGTGACGAATCGCGGCCTACAGCCGCCGCAGATCGAGAACGACCGCCAATTCATGCTCCGGTGCGTAGATCCGGCGTGGTGGCGTCGCGGCCTGCGCCGGGTCCACGGCCGCGCCTTTGAGCATGCCGCCATGCGGCTGGGCTTTGTCAGTATCCGCAATGGTGCCTACGCCAGCAACGAAACCGTGGCGAGGCATGCAGGAGCGAAGCGCCGCAATGCCAGGACGCTCGCCAGCGTCACCATGACGAACGAACTTGGCCATGAATACGCGCTGGCCGAACTGGCGCTCAAGAGCGTCGCCAACAAGTCGATACGCCGCGCAGAGCTGATGCTGCGCATGCGCGGCTGCGAAGAGATTGCAAACGATCTGGAACACGCGGGCGTGTTCGTGACGCTCACCTGCCCGTCAAAATTTCATGCCGTGCTGGCCGCGTCCGGAACAACGAACCCGAACTACAACGATGCCACGGCGCGCGAGGCGCAAGCATACTTGGTGAACGTGTGGGCGTGCATCCGTTCGGCGTTGCACCGCTACGGAATCCGTCCCTACGGCTTCCGGATTGCTGAGCCCCATCACGATGGATGCCCGCACTGGCATATGTTGCTGTTCGTGCCGAAGCACAAGGCGCGCCGTCTGCAATCGATCATGCGTGATTACGCGTTGGCCGAGGACGGCGAAGAACCCGGAGCGAAGCGCAACCGCATCAAGATCGTCCGCATAGAGGCCGAAAAAGGAACGGCGGCAGGCTACATCGCCAAGTACGTTGGTAAAAACATCGACGGCGAGCATGTTGGCGACCAGCTGGACAACGACGGCAACGTGATCCCGGCCGACCTTGTGGGCGATGAGATCGTGAAGCCAGCCCAGCGCGTCGAGGCGTGGGCGTCCACATGGGGGATTCGCCAGTTCCAGCCGATTGGACAGCCGCCCGTGACGATCTGGCGCGAATTGCGCCGGGTCGGTGCGGAACAAGTGGAACACGCCCCGGACCACATCCGCGAGGCGTGGGAAGCCTGCCAGCGCGTGGAGGAGGTGGACGAAGAAACAGGCGAGGTCACCGCGACTAGCACGGCCAGCTTTGCGCGATACATCCGGGCGCAGGGTGGCGTGAACATGGGCCGCCGCTACGCCATCGCCATCGCCGCGCCTGTGGCCGAGCGGGAAGGGCGCTATGGCCTGACAATGCGCGCCATGCCGGCCGGCGTCTACTGCCGCACGGCGCCAGATATCGTCTACGCCAGCACTCGCTACGAATGGAAACGAACCACAGGCGCGGCGGCGCAAGCCGCCCCTTGGACTCGTGTCAATAACTGTACGGAGCATGCCGCAGAGAAGACGCCGGACTGGGTGCTTTTCGCCGCCCGGCCCACGCCGGTCGAGCCGCACGACGATACGGAGTGGTATGCCAATTTCGATTTCGCTTACTTCGGCACCGACGAGTGCCGGAAACACTACCTAAGGGAGTAACAATGCACGGTTTGATGAAGGCGGCGCTGGGCAAGCTCAGCGCCATGGCAAAAATGTACGTGCCGGCAGATATTCAGTCGGCGCTTCTGGAATACGGCGCGGAGATAGACCGCCTGCGCGCTGAGGTAATTGATCTGCGGTCGAAAATCAACGAAAAGGAGTAACAAGAGATGGGTTATCAAGTCATGCAGTCGGTGAAAATCGACAATGAGAAGCTGGAAGCGCACGGCAAGGCTGGCCACGTGGTGGAGGCCGTGCTGGACACCGACACCAAGAGCAAGGTAAGCGTCCGCTTGGACGACGACGGCGAGGTGTACGAGTTCGATCAAACCGAAGTGAAAGGGCTGTAAGACCATGGCCGCAGTCAAGACCAAGCTGGGCCGCATTCCTTGCGATTGCTGCGGCCACCTGACCGTCCTCAAACAGAACGAGGCCGGAACTTTAACCATGGGGTGCGACGAGTGCGACGTGTCGTCGTTCGCCAAAAAAGGCACGGCGGCGGCCGGCCGCTGGCTGGCCAAGCTGCCGCCAGCGGAGACGCCGCCAGCGCCCGCCGAGCAGCCGTCTGGCACTGTGCCTAAGGCACCCGCCCAGCAGCCTGCTGGCGACCCGCCAGCGAAGCCCAAAAAAGCCGCGCCGTTCGATCCGCTGGGCTACTTCGCTAAGGGGGTCGCATGAGCAACGAACTGGACGCACTCATGATGCAGGCCGGGGCGGTAGACGCCCAGATCGCCGCCACCGCGCCGGAAGCGGTGCAGGCGGCGGAAGAACAACAGGTATTGCTCAGCGTGGCGGACGAGAACAAGCGCGGCGTGCTGCTGGTGCTGGGGACCGCGCTGCCGGTGCTGGGCAAGCTGTATCCGTCCCTGCTGGCGGTCTACACGGACGAGGCGCAGGCCGCCATCGCGGAGACGGTCGGCCCCCTGCTGGCCAAGCATGGCATCGACCTGAAAGACTTCGGCGGCAACTACCGCGAGGAAATCGCCGCCGCGCTCGTATGCGGCCCCATCGCATGGGCGACGGTGCAGGCCGTCAAGGCCGACATCGCGGCGCGCGCCGAAGCGCCACAGCAGCCCGCCAAACCGCTCCCAGCTGGGCCGGCAGCGAAACCGGGGGATATCGCCTACCGCGCGCCGGAAGCGCCGCCAGAGGCCGGCAAAGCCGTGGAAACGCTGGGCACGCCTGCGGAGCTGAGCGGAGCATGATCACCAATCAGGCGAACAAGGCGGAAGTCATCGCCGTCATCGGCGCGACCGGGAGCGGGAAGGGCGTCTACATCAAGAACTACGCCCTCAAGAAATCGGACAAGCGGCTGCTGATCTGGGACTACATGCGGGAATACAGCGCGTTCGTGGACATGGCCACCGAAAATCTGCAACCGGTCATCGGCGCGATGAAGGGCGCGCAGTTCCGCGCCGCCTTTCAGCCGTCGTTCGATGACGCCGTGCGCAAGCAGCAGTTCGACATGTTCTGCAAGGCGGCCGTGCACGCCGGAGATGTGAGGCTGGTGGTCGAGGAACTGTCCTTTGTTACCTCGCCATCGTTCGCGCCGGCCGGCTGGAAAATGGTGTCGTCGGTCGGCCGCCACAAGGGGCTGCGCGTGATCGGTGCCAGCCAGCGGCCGGCGCAGGTGGACAAGGCGTTCTGGTCGAACTGCACAGAGATTCATTGCGGCTTCCTCAACTATGAGGAGGATCAAAAGACCATGGCCAAGGTGCTGGGCGTAACAATAGACGACATCAAGGGGCTGGAGCCGTTGCAATACTTCCACAAAGACGTGCGGACGAAAAAAATTGTCATGGGCCGCGTCAGGGTGCCTTAGGCACAGTGCCTAAGGCACGAAATTGGCGCTCTGCGCGCCTAAGGAAGAGAGTGAGTCCGTCGCAACGAATTCACTCTTTTTTTCTTTAGGACACCCAAAATGACGCAAACCGAAATGATGAAGCTGGGCATGGCGCTCGGCATCTGCTTCGCCGCCTACAAGTTCGTGGGCAATCCGCTGGTCAAAACCGCCGCGCTGGCCGTGGGCGGCGTGATCGTGGCCCGCAAGGTGCCTGTGCTGACCGACGCACTGGCGTAAGGAGGCACCATGGGCGCACGTATCAAACTCCTGCCGTTCAACAACGTCGTGGCCACCGGTCTGGCCACCTGCGATCTGTCCAACCTGCTGGGCTTCACCGTCGAGCGCATCATCTTGCAGCTGGGCGGCACCACCTTCACCAAGTCCATGGTTACCGGCATCCAGCTGAAAGCCAACGGCAAAATCATCTGGGACAGCACCGGTCCGCGCACCGACACCCGCAACCAGTATCGCGGCATCACCGCCAACGCCAGCTTCCTGACGCTGGACTTCGCGGAAATCCGCGCCAAGACCGAGCTGGGCCAGAATCTGGGTTGCCTGGACACCACGCAGGGCATCAGCAATCTCAAGCTGGAAATCAACGTCGCAGGCGCCACCGCGCCGACGCTGGCCGGCTTCGCGGAAGTGAATGCGCCGCAGATGGACCCGGCACAGGCGGCCACGCGCGGCCTGATCGCCAAAATCCACAGCTCCACGATCACCATCGGCGCGGCCGGCACCTTCTCGCTGTCGGTGCCGCACCTGTCGCCGCAGGACGGCGGTTCGCTGTTGAAGCGCATCGCGGTGTACTCGTCCAACATGACCGCGATGCTGATCAAGAAAAACGGCATCGTGATCGAAGACTCGATCAAGGCGCTGAACGACTTCAATCAAGGCGAATACCGCAAGGTGCCACAGGCCGGCCTGTACATGGTGGACTTCATCATTGACGACATCCAGTCGCAAGTGCTGAACACCCGCAACGCGCAGACCATGGAAGTGCTGGCCACCTTCTCGGCCGGCGAAACCATCACCATCGAGTCCGAACTGCTGGAACCGCTGGGCGCGTTCTAAAGGGAGGGCGGCATGGATGAAACCGCAGATAACGCATGGCTCAATGCCCGTCTGGGCAACGCCATTGATGTGTGGGTGGATCGCACGCTGAACCGGCCTCAGCTCGGCTATGACCCGGCGCAGGCCTACGGCATGGACGCCAACGGCAACCTGTATCAGCTCGGTCAGACGAACTCGCAGGTTGTCGCCCAAGTGAACTCCACCAAGGGCGGCAACAACAACCTGCTGTTGCTGGTGCTGATCGTCGGTGCCATCGTGATGGTGGCGAAATAATGGCGGCGGTTCCTACCGACCCGTGGAGCGCGGGGTTCATGGCGCTTGGCAGCATTGCCAAGCAGGAGCCGGTGTCGTCGGGCGCATCCAACCGCTCAACCGCAGTGTTCGACAACTCGGGCTTCGCAGTGAGTATCGGCGGCGGCACGGTGGCGACCAGCAAGACGGACGCGCCAACGGTCCCCCAGTCGGTGGGCCATGTGGTCAATGGCGTGGCGGGACTGCTGAGCAGCCCCGTCACCGTCATTGTCGTGGGGCTGGCGCTGTTCCTGTATCTCAAACACAAGTAACAAGGGACGAATATGGGCCTCTTCGGCGGTGGTAACAGCTCAAGCACCAACAGCACCACCAACAACAATTACGACAATCGACAGGTCATCACAAGCGACACGAAGAACTATGACCTGTCGGACAACAGCACCAAGGTGGACAACTCGACCAGCGTGGTCAACCTGCTGGACGGCGGCGCGATTGCCGGCATGGCGGCGGCGACGAAGGGCGCGTACGACTACGCGGACAACGTATTCGACGCGGCCACGGTGTACGCCAACGGCGTCAACAACAACAGCCTGGACGCCTTCAAGGTGGCCGCGGAATTGTCGTCCGACGCGCTGACCAGCACGCGGGCGTCGTATTCCGACGCCACCAAGCAGGTGGCCAACGCCTACGGCAATGCGGCCGCGATCCAGTCGGACGCGCTGAACGGCGCGAAGTCGGCGTTCACCGAGGCGACGAAACAGGTCGGCGCGGCGTGGAACACGGCGACCGATTCCATCCTGTCGGCGTTCAAGACGGCGCAGGTGGCCACGGCGGACGCACAGGCCGCCACGCAGTCGGCCTATGCGGACGCCAAGGGCACCAGCGGCGCGCAGCAAAAAATCATCTTCGCCGTGCTGGCCGTGGCCGCCGTGATGGCGCTGGCCACGATGCGAAAGTAAGGGGAACACATGCAATACGATTTCAAGCTCAGCGGCAACGGCGGCATGCAGATCGACGTGCAGGGCAGCTTCATCAAGTACAAGTCCGGCACCGGGGCGATTCGCGTCGTCACCAGCAAGGGCGGCTACATCGATCTGCTGCCGGGTCAGGGCGTGTGGGGCGTGGACTTCACGCGCCTGACGGTGCAAGACCGGAGCGGCAACGCCAACACCGGGGTACTGCTGGCCGGCGCGTACGACTTCCGCGACCAGACCATTCCGGGGACCGTCAGCGTGGCCGATGGCGGCATGAACTGGACGAACAACCTCAACTGCTTCATGGGGTCGGCCAGCGCGATTGCCAACGCCGGCACGCACAATATCGCGGCGCTGGCCAACCCGGCCGGCAACACCAAAAACGTCGTCGTGAAGTCGGTCAAGTGCAGCAGTGTCAGCGGCACTTACCTGACCTTGTTCCTTGCTCTCTACACGCCTGCCGGCAACACGAAAGCGCTGAACAAAAAAGGCGGCGGCGCGGTGTCGTCGGCCGTGCTGGATGCCGCACAGCTCGCCTCGGTGGCGGCCTTCGGCAATCCGCTGGCCATGCACTTTGACAATGTGAACGGCACGCCGCGCGACGTGGTGTTCCAAGAGCCGGTGGTGATCCCCCCGGGATACGCGTTGATCTACCGCCCGGGCAACACGACCGGCGGCGCGGGCGACATCACTTTCGATTTCCGCGAGGAAGTCATCTGATGCGTGCCGTGACCGTGGCGGCGGCGCTGGTGCTGGCCGGCGCGGTCATCTACTACGCATGGCCTCGCAGCCAGGGCGATGACGAGGCCGGCGGAACGGCCGGCGACGACGAATCGAATTTCATTATGGATGGACTGGAAGACATGAACAGCAAAATCAGCGACTGGCCTATCGGCTCGGGACCATATCAGGACGCGATCACGGCGGCGGCCAGCGCCTACGGCGTGCCGGTGGCCATTCTGGCGTGGCTGCTGTGGAAGGAAAGCCGCTACAGCCCGAACATCATCAGCGGCGCGAAGCGCTCGGCCGTGGGCGCGATGGGCATCGCCCAGTTCATGCCGGCGACGGCGGCCGAGGAGCTGGGGAGTGCAGATGCTGCGCTTGATCCGGCGCTGGCTATCCCCGGCGCGGCGCGCTATCTGGCCAAGCTGAAAGCCCGCGTGGATACGTGGGCCGAAGCGCTGGCCGCATACAACTGGGGCATCGGCAACGTGACCCGCAAGGGGCTGGCCGTCGCGCCGGCCGAAACCGTGGACTACTACACGACCATTCTGGCGAAAGCAGGGGGTAACTACGCATGAGTAACAATGTACTTTTGGCGGTCGCCATCGGCGCGGCCGTGTTCCTCGTGGTGCAGAAACAGGCGAAGGCCAGTTCGGTCAATCCGGGCGGCACCGTCAAGGTGCTGACGCCGCAGCAGGTTGCCGCCGGCCGGCAGCAGTCGGCCAACGTCAACGCTGACATGTGGACGCGGCTGCTCGGCAAGGGCTTTACGGACTTGGCGGCCGGTAGCGCGGCCATCGGCAAGAACGTATTCGGCCAGCTCACCTCCAGCGACGGCAAGCCGATCAACGGCGGCGACCCGCTGAGCTTCTACTACCAGCTACAGGCGGGCGATGCGGTAGACCTGCCGTCGATGGGCGGCTATGAATTGCCGGGCGCCGGCTCCACCATGCCGGTGCTGGACTGGGATAGCGGCGGATCGCGCGGATACGACTGGAACGACATTGCGGGGCTGGCATGAGCATCAAGGGTGATCTGATCGCAATCGGGATTGCCGGCGCTGTGGTGCTGGCTGTGGGCTGGTACGCGAAGAAGGGGTTGGCGGGCCTGCGCGACAGCGCGAAAGGAACCGTCAAGGAAATCTACACAGAAGCGGCCCATGCAATAGAAAACGTAGGGCAGGTGTTCAAGCCGACAGCAGAGGACGTTGACCTGAAAGACGCGATCAATGCGCCGGCCCGCCTTATCGACAGCTATATCAACGCGGCCGGCCAGCTCATTACTGGCAATCCAAACTGGAATCAGGCCAGCGTGATGCACCGGATCGATGGCGACTTCGGCGTGCTGCCGGGCGAGGGCTGGTGATGGCTGCAAACCTGTCAAAACTGATCCCGGCACCGGTCGAAGTGGGACGCGAGGCGCTGACCGTGCTGGGCGGCCTGCTGATCGCGGCCTTCATCCTGTCGCGCTTTCCAAAAATCCGTGACTTCGTGGCGGGCCAATCCATCACGGTCAAAGATAGCAGTAACAACATACTTTTCTAAAACAAGGGGAACATGATGAAACGACTCAAAGAAGCATCCACCTGGGCGGGCGTGGCGGGCATCCTGCAAGCGCTGAAAGCCTTCCTGCCGCAGCATGCTGCCGTGATTGACGGCCTGACCGTCGTGGCCGGCGCGGTGGCCGCCGTGGTGCCTGAAAAGGGTACGCCAGCGCAGGACGTGGCCAAGTAATGAACGTCGATTGGGCGCAGGTAATTTTGGGCGTGGTCGGTCTGATCGGCTCGGGCGTACTGGCACAGGGTTTGGGTGCCTTACGCTGGGCCGCAGGGGTTGAACTGCGATTGCAAAAGCTGGAACAGCAGGAGGTGAAAAATGGCAAAGACTAAGCGCAAGACTCCACCGCGCAACGCGAACGGCCGCTTTAAAAAGCGCAAAAAGTAAGCATGAAAATTCACATCAAAGAAGTCGCCATGTTGCTGGCGGTGCTGTATGCGATCAAGGCGCTCAGCGCGAAGGCAACGCAGCCAGCATAACCCGGTCGACTGGGTTAAATTCATCACGCCGCAGATCGGTTATCTGCGGCGTTTTCTTTTCTGCCGGCCGGCGTAGTTCAAGCTGGCCTTCGTGCGTGACGACGCCAAGCCCGCGCTGTGGTCTGATGCCCATCTGGCGCAGTTGCTGATCCGATTCCATGCGTTGCAGGCGCATGATTTCCGGAACCCACCATGGCACGCGTGTTTTGCCGCTGGCCCAGTCCTTTACCGTGCGTTCATCGCGACGCAGGCGGCGGGCAACGTCGCGGACGGTGCCGTGGTCGGTGGTGATGTAGTAAGCCAGTTCGGAGGGACTGCCGTATCTTAAATTTGGGTAACGCAAATTAACTCCTTGATAAGATAAAAAGAAAGCCCACGATAACGTGGGCTTGTCAAAATCAAAACGCCGAATAGGAGGCTATATGGGTATATTGTTACGTTTTACTGCAAGGCCGACTTTCGCATAATTTATATTATGTCAAATTATGTGGATCTGGAAAAAATTTCCAAACACTCACAGTAAGCCGAAGCGCTCTAACGCGTGTTCCGCCTGCTGCTTGGCCTCGAAGCGCTCGAATAAGTATACGATGCAGTAAATTTATTTTATGATAGAGGCCAGTTGTACCGTGGGTCGGCCGACCTCTTTCATTGATGAGACCGCACGTATCAATACGTGCGTGTCTACTTACGTCCGGGAAAATCATGACCCTTATTCCACGCCAGCGTTTGCGCTGCCTCACGTTGGCTATCGCGGCATCATTTGCAGTTGTGCCTATAGCGCAAACCAGCGCAGCCCCCGTGCGCACGGCGCCGTCCCCCCTACCGCATATCGTCCATAAAAACGGCAAATTCGCCCTGATGGTCGATGGCGCGCCCTACCTCATTCTTGGCGGCCAGGCCAACAACTCAAGCAACTATGTCGATGTGCTGCCGAGCGTCTGGTCAGCTATCCGCGACATGAAAGCCAATACGCTGGCGATGCCAGTCGCCTGGGAACAGATTGAGCCTGAGGAAGGGAAGTTCGATTTCAAATGGGTGGACGAACTCATTCGCCAGGCACGTCAGAACGACGTCCGCCTCTGTCTGCTATGGTTTGGCACCTGGAAAAACACGAATCCCAACTACACCCCTGCATGGGTAAAGCTGGACAACCGGCGCTTTCCGCGCCTGATCAAAAAGGACGGCAAGACTTCCAACGCCTTATCGCCGCACGCCAAAACCACGCTGAATGCGGACATCGCTGCCTATTCCGCCTTGATGAAGCACCTCAAGGAAGTCGACGGCCAGCGCCATACTGTCATACTGATGCAGCCTGAAAATGAACCAGGTGTCTTCGGTAGCGTTCGCGACTATTCTCCCACCGCGAATGCCCTATTCCAACAGCCCGTCCCACAAGCACTGCTAACCCGTCTGAACAAGCAGCCCGGCACGTGGGAACAAGTATTTGGCGCTGACGCCGACGAATTCTTCCACGCCTGGTCCATCGCTTCCTATATCGACCAGGTGGCAGCTGCCGGCAAGGCCATCTACCCGCTGCCAACCTACGTCAACGCATCGCCGCGAGATCCGGACACGACCAAGAAATCGGTACCCGGCCTGTTCTACGGCAGCGGCGGTCCGACCTGGAACGTCATCGACATTTACAAGGTTGCGGCGCCGCACATCGACTTCCTCTCACCTGACATATACGTGCCCGAATCGGATGCTTATGAGGCCCAGCTCAAGCACTACCGCCGTCCCGACAATGCGCTCTACATCGCCGAAAGCGGCAGCAAGGACATCTACGCACGCTACATCTTCACCGTGCTGGGTCAAGGCGCTATCGGCTTCGATCCCTTCGGCTTCGACTACACCGGCTACAGCAACTATCCGCTGGGTGCGAAGGATTGGGGACCTGAAGCGGTGAAGCCATTCAGCCGCGTCTATAGCCTGTTTGCGCCTATGGCCCGCGAATGGGCGCGGCTAAGCTTTGAATCCGAAGTGTACGGTGTTTCGGAGCCGGATGACCACAGCGCCCAGGACATCGACCTCGGCCCAGTCTGGGCGGCCAAGGTCAGCTACCGGCAATGGGAGATGGGCGAAGCCTACTGGCTGCGCAAGAAGGATGATTTACCGAAGGGCTCGGACGTTCCTGGCGGTGGCGTCGCGTTGGCCAAGCTCAGCGCCAACGAGTACTTGGTGACGGGCCAAAATGCGCGCCTCACGTTTAGCGTCAGCAAAAACGTCAAGGACCGCGCCGCGATCTTCGAGCGTGTCGAGGAAGGTCGCTTCGTCAACGGCAAATGGGTCATGTCGCGAGTCTGGAACGGTGATCAGACTGACTATGGCCTCAACTTCACCAACCGCCCGGTGATCCTTAAAGTGAAACTCGGCGCCTATATTTTTTAGCTCTTCACCTGCACGAGCTTGCGGCACTGTGTCGCAAGCAAGTGTAAAAAAGCCAGGACCTCAGTCCTGGCTTTTTAATTGGCAATTCCTACGCGGTCAGAAGTCGTAACGCACCGTCATGCCAAGCTTGCGCTCTGGTGGAATACCGGTAAGGTTATAGCCGCCGACCAGCCCGTTCGATGCGACGCCGGGAGCATGAAATGGCTTGGGCGAACGGTTGAACACGTTCTGCACCCAGAAGGTCACATCCCAATCCTGGTTCTGATTGCGCACCCCGAAGAACAGGTCTACTGGCGTAAACGAAGCGATGTGCTGATCGTTTGGCTGGTTGTAGCGCGCCGGCGTATAACGCACAAGGCCACGAGCGAATGCTTCGAGATTGCCGATATCGTGCGTATATTCCGACTGCAGCGTCATGTTGAACTTGCCGTTCTGGGTGCCAAACTCGTCGGTCAGCGCACCGTTGCTGCGGCAGACCGACACCTGGCGCCCCGGCTGAACACTATTGCCGAGACGATCTGGCACGCCATCATTGTTCGAGTCGTTACAGTACAGCTCTGCGTTGTCATAGTGGGAATCGACATAGCTGAAGGAGGCCTGAGCACGCCAGTTCGGCAAAATGCGTAAAACGGCATTGGCTTCAATACCACGGCTAATCAAATCGCCATTGGTGTTGAGGTTAATCGTGCCGCTCGCGTCGCCCGGGTAGCTACCGCCAGCGCCCGGACCTGCCGGCTCCCCGGGTTTGGCGGCAGCGCGAACTGACAGCTCGTTCATGCGGCCGATAAAGTTTTTCAGATTTTGCTGGAAAATATCAGCGTTGAGTACCAAGCGACGTTCGAGCAGAGTGGACTTGACACCCAGTTCGATCGACCGCGATTTCTCCGGACGATAAGTGATCAGATCCGGAGACAGCCCTGGCGTGGTGACAAAGGCCGTCGTACCGCCCTCGCGATAGCCGGTTCCTGCGCTGACGTAGGCCATAACATTTTTGTTGAAGTTGTGGCGATAGCTGGCCGATCCGGTCCAGGCTTTGGTGTCGGTATGCGCACGGTCGTCCGGCAAGCCTTGCTGCTTCTGGCCAAAAACCTCGAGATACTGCTGGCTATACCCTTTATTTTTTTGCAGCCGCACGCCCAGCTCCAGCTGGTCGGCATCGGTCAACGCCAGCGTGTGGTCGGTAAACAGCGCAGTTCCCTTACCGTAGCTGCCGTCTGCTGTGGTTCCTTTCAGGGTCACTTCCAACGGCGGCGTGAAAGGCGTCGGGTAGTAGTACGGGAATTTTTGCGTGAATTCAGCGGGCCCGTCTGTATGGGAATAATAGGCGCCGACCATGTAGTTCCAGCGCCGTGCCCCGGTCGACTCGAACCGCAGTTCGTGCGTGCGCTGCTGGGTCGAGAATTTTACAAACTGCTGGTTGGACCAACCGGGAATGATGTTGCTAACGTCAGTGTCGCGGTCATCGGTTTCCGCACTGCGCTGGAAGCCGCCGATATAGCTGAGTTTATGGCCGGCGAATTCCCAACCGACGTTCAGAGACGTCAGCTTGGTATGGTTATAGAACCGGTAAGGACCGTCGACAACGGCGGCACGGTCGCCGTAGCCAAGCACCGGCCCGGGCTGTCCGTCAAATGGTTGGCCAATATTCATCGGATCATTGACAACATTGGAGGTCAGTACCTGGTGCACCAACAACACCTCCAGCGACTTGTTCGGTTGGTACAGCACCGAGATGCGCCCCCCCTTTCCACGATCACTGTCGGTGGCGCCATTGACGATATTGTGCACGCCATTCTCGCTGTAGTTGTACATGCCTGCGACCCGCAAAGCCAGCTCGTTGGGAATCAGCGGAACGTTGACGGCGGCCTGCGAGTTGCGCATATGATCGGAGCCGAAGGTCTGGCTCACGCGGCCACTGACAGCGCTGGTGTCCGGGCGCTGCGTGGCGATGGTGATCGAGCCCGCCGGCGAGGTCTGTCCGCGCAGCGTCCCTTGCGGCCCGTGCAGCACTTCGATACGGCCGATATCGAACATGGCGCGGAAGGCATTCGATGCCGAGATCGGCGTCTCGTTCCAGTAGATCTGCACCGACGGGCTGGTTCCCGTGTCCGGATTGAAGCTAATCCCGCGCAGGGTCACCGTCTGGCCGCGCCCGTCGCCCGGATCCAGCACCAGGCCCGGCACCAGCTTCTCAACGTCCTGGAACTGCTGAATATTCATTTTTTGCAGCATGTCGCCACTCACCGCATCGACCGACATGGCCACCGACTGGATGCTTTCCTTGCGCTTGTTCGCGGTCACAATGACTTCGGGGATCTTGCCATCGTCCTGACTGGACGCCTGCTGGGCCATAACCGGAAACGCCAGCGCCAGCGCCGTCGCGCAAAGCGTCAATTTGATTGCAGCATCGTTACTTTTCATCTTGTCTCCAAAAAATCCGTATGTTTGCTGATGCAGATGTTCTTATTGTTGCCAACTGCACCACCATCCTGAACCTGCACGACGTGGCAGGCATCGTCCATTCAGACGGTAAAACGGTTCACTCCGCCGGAATGAACCAAAAAACCACAGTGCCGAAAGCAGATTGGCTTACGTGCCAGACAGGACGAAGGACACAGGCTTGCCTGCGGTCGAATCAGGCGCAATCACCACCTCGTACTCACCAGCGTCCGCGCGTGTCTTGGCGTCCGCATGGACATAGGCAAGGTCTTGCGCGGTGAGCACAAATTCGATGGCCGCGCTCTCACCGGGATTCAGGTCGAGGTGCCGGATACCTTTCAACGCGCGCAGCGGCTGCACGATTTCAGCGACCTTGATTCGCAGGTACAGTTGGGCGACTTCATGATGCTTGCGCGTCCCGGTATTGGTCACGCGCGCCTTGACCACCACCCTGCCACTCTTGGAAATACGGGGCTGGTCAATTTCAGTCGCGCTGTAGGTAACAGTCGAGTACCCAAGCCCGTGCCCGAAAGGAAACAGCGCGCTGGTGGACACTTCCCGGTATCGCGCCCCGATCGGTGGCCCTTCGGTCAAGCTAGGCCTGCCGGTGACCCGGTGGTTGTAGTAAAACGGCTGCTGCCCCGCGCGGCGCGGAAAGCTGATGGGCAGGCGGCCTTGTGGTGCAAAGTCACCGAACAACACGTCAGCGATGGCGTTACCCGATTCCGAACCAAGGAACCAGGTGCAGACAATGGCTTGCGCATTCTTGACCGAGTTCGGCAATTCCAGCGCGCGCCCATGTTTGAGCAGTATCACCATCGGCTTGCCCACAGCGGCCACCGCGTCAATCAGGTCGATCTGCACCTTGGGGATAGTAATATCCACCCGGGAAGCTCCCTCGCCCGACATATTGGTCGCTTCGCCGACGTACACCACCACCACCTCGGCTGCGCGGGCCGCTGCTACGGCAGCGTCGATTCCGCCATCGAGCGGGCGTTCTATGCCGCTTCCCTGTACCACAGTCACGTTGGCATTTGCGCCCAGCGCGGCACGCACACCTTGTTCCAGCGTCACGGCCGACTTCATGTCGGGGAAGACCATCCACGGCCCCAGCGCATTGTTCTTGTCAGTAACGAACGGGCCGATCAATGCGATCGACTTGCCGGACTTAGGCAAAGGCAACAGGCCACGGTCATTTTTCAGCAGAACAATGGCCTTGCGTCCTGCCTCGCGGGCCAGGGCAATGGCCTCGGGCCGGCGAATATCCGTGGCCATGCGTGCCGGGTCGAGCGAGCGATACGGATTCTCGAACAGACCCAGCGCTTTCTTCACGCGCAACACGCGCCGTACCGCCTCATCCACCACCGCCACCTTCAGCCGTCCCGATTTGACCAATGCCGGAATATGCTTGAGATACAGGCCGCCCTGGATCGACATGTCGCAGCCAGCCATGACCGCCTTATACACAGCATCGGCATCGTCGGCGGCATAACCGTGTTCAACCAATTCTTTTTCAGAATTAAAATCCGACACGACGAGACCGCGGAATCCCCATTCGCCGCGCAGGATGCCGGTCAGCAGATGCCGATTGCCCGTGGACGGCACTCCCCCCGTATCGTTGAAGCTTGCCATCGTCGACAATGCCCCAGCGTCAAAGGCGGCCTTGAACGGCGGCAGATGCACTTCGCGCAGCGTGGTCTCTGGAATGTCTGCCGTGTTGTAGTCCATGCCACCCTGGACGGCGCCATAGCCGGCGAAATGCTTGGGGCATGCCAACAGCGAGTCGTTTGCGCGCAGATCGTTGCCCTGAAAGCCGCGCACGCGCGCCACAGCAAGGAGGCTGCCCAGCCAAGGATCTTCACCGGCGCCTTCAACGACACGCCCCCAGCGTTGGTCGCGCGCGATATCGACCGCTGGCGCAAACGTCCAGTGCACGCCAAATGCCGTGGCCTCAATCGCCGTCGCGCGTGCAGTGCGGGAGCACAGGTCGGCATCAAAACTCGCCGACTCCCCCAGGGGGACCGGGAACGCCGTCTTCAAGCCGTGGATGATGTCAGCGGCGAAGATCAGCGGAATACCCAGCCGCGACTTCTCAACCGCGATTTTTTGCATGGCGTGCCCCAGCTTCACGTCGTCGGCATTGAACAGGCCCGTCAGGCGACCTTGCGCGATCTCATCGAGTGTGCTCTGCAGACCCGGCTCCGGCCCCGTGTCGGGATTGACGAGGCGCCCCAAGCCCTGGGCACCGTTCATCGTCAACTGGCCGGCCTTTTCCTCGATCGTCATGCGTTTGAGCAAACGCTCAATGTAGGGATCTTCGGCTGTCATCCGCGCGGCAGCGAAGGCAGGCAGACTGAAGCCGATGGTGGTCATCGCCAGGGAGCCCGCCAGAAAATTCCGGCGCGCGTGGCTGGATGGGGAAGTGTCGTTCAGATTGTCCATAGTCATAGTCAGGGTTTGATCCGTTGTTCGTTGAGGCGCAGTTTCGCCTTCAGGACTGGCTGGTTGACGCTGGCGCCGACCTCGATGTCGTACGTCCCGGCAGCAACATGCCAGTTGTTCGCCGCCAAGTCGAAGCTGGCCATGACGCGCGGGTCGACCTCGACCGACACCTGCCGGCTCTCGCCCGGTTTGAGATCCACACGACTCCAGCCGATCAGGCGCTTGACGCCGTTGACACGAGCATATACTTGGGCAACGTCAGCGCCGGGACGCTTACCGACATTCGCAATGGCAAACGACAAGCGTGGACGCGTGCCCTCAGCCATGCGCAGGTTCTTGTAAGTGAAGCGTGTGTAACTCAGACCGTGGCCAAACGGGAACAGCGGTTTCGCCCCGGTTTTGTCGAACCAGCGATAGCCGGCGTTAGCACCTTCCGGATAGGTCACGGAAAACGGCTTCATGTCTTTCGGCAAACCATACAGGTCGCGCTGCACGGTCTCGCCCGCCATGTCGTAGCCGGGGATGGTGGGATTCGGCAGTTGCTCTTCGCTGGCCGGGAATGTCATCGCCAGCCGGCCGGACGGATTGACCGCCCCCGTCAATATGCGCGCAATCGCCTCACCGCCGCGCTGGCCCGGGTACCAGGCTTCCAGTACGGCGCCGGCCTTGTCCAGCCAAGGCATCAGGACCGGACCGCCGGTCACCAGCACCACCACCGTGGCAGGGTTGGCGCTCGCAACAGCCGCGATCAGCCCGTCCTGATTGTCCGGCAAACTCAGGTTCTTCACGTCCATCGTCTCGGTCGTGAACTGCTCGCCAATCACGATGACCAGATCGGCCTTGCCTGCAGCTTCGGCGGCCCGGCGCGGATCACTGCCATCGTCAAATGAAATGGTTGCCTGCGGCACGGCCTTGCGCAGGGCAGCCACCGGCGACGAATTGCTGTACAGCTTTTTGCCGAATGCTGCTGGCACCTTCAGCACAGCCCCGCCGACCGGGTTGACCTGCGAAGAGCCACCGCCGCCAGCGAGCACACCGACATCGGCATGGCCACCGACAACGAGGATGCGACGGACGGAGCTAGCAATGGGCAGCAACTTGCGTTCGTTCTTGAGCAGTACAATGCCGGCCTCCGCCACCTCCTGGGCAATGCGCCCGTTCGCCTCGTAGTCAATCGCTTTCTGCGCTGGCGGACGGTCAGCCAGGCCTACAGCATGAATCGAGTACAGGATGCGGCGTACCGACTGGTCCAGGTCCTCTTGTTTGACCGTGCCGGCGGCCAGCGCGGCGCGCAGCCGCGCCCCGAAATGGCCGGCATCGCCAGGCGTGGTACCCGATTCCTGATCAAGTCCCTGGGGCATGGACGGACCGTGTACGGCTCCCCAGTCGGACATGACAAAACCCTTGTAGCCCCAATCGCGGCGCAGGACATCGTTGAGCAAGAACGCATTTTCGCAACCAAACACGCCGTTGACCTTGTTGTAAGCACACATCACCGAGCCCGGCTGGCCGATCTCGATGCCGATCTCGAATGCCAGCAGATCGCTCTCGCGAAACGCGCCCTCCTCCATGTCCGCCGAGAGGATAGTGCGGCCAGTCTCCTGTGTGTTCAAAGCGAAGTGCTTGATGGTCGACATCACATGATTCGACTGAACGCCACGAATGGCATGGCCTGCCAGCGTTCCGGCCAGCAGCGGATCCTCACCAAAATATTCAAAATTGCGGCCGTTCCTCGGTTCACGCACCAGATTGACGCCGCCTGCAAGCAGCACGTTAAAGCCCTTGTCACGGGCCTCTGCTCCGATCATGGCGCTGCCGCGCTCGACCAGGCTGGGGTCCCACGTGGCTGCCAGCAAGGCAGTTGACGGCAACGCGGTCGCCACGTCGCCAGGCCGAAGCCCGCCCATCATGTTGGCAATACCGACGCTGGCGTCACTCTCCGTCAGGAACGGCACCCCCAGGCGCGGCACGCCCTTCACGTAACCGGCTCCCTTCGCAACGTCGGCACCCAGCTTGGGCTTTGCCGCAAATGGGTTAGTGCCGCGCACCAGATCGAACTTTTCGTCCAGCGTCATCTGTTTCAGAACCGAGTCCGCCCAGGCCTCGGAGGCACTCTGCGCCATGACAGGCAACGCCGCCATCCCCACCGAATATAATGCTAGCAGACAAGCTGCGACAACTAAGCGGTTCCGTCTTGGCCGTTGCTGGCAAGCAATCACTTCCCGTTTCATACATATCCTTTCGGTAATATCTCCTCCATCATAGTCCGTCGTTTATTCCCGACGGTCATCGTCCATTTGGACGGTGCATGACGCCCTCACCGCTTTCACAATTCAATCCAACAACCGATATCGATGCCGACATGGAGGAAGTGTGAAAACAAAACGAGCCATCCTGCCCCTTCTGCTGGCCTTGTTTGGCCCGAGCGCGAGAGGGGAAACGCTACCAGTAGCGCCGCGCCTGGGCGTGCAACTATGGTCCGTCAAAGACGAACTGCGACGGGACTTCGATGGGGTGCTGATCAAGCTTGCACAGATGGGATTTCAAGGTGTTGAATTCGCCGGCCAGTTCGGCCCCTACCGACAGAATCCGGTGGCCCTCAGGGCACTACTCGATCGCAGTGGCTTGGCGTGCGCCGGCGCTCATGTCGATATCAGGCAACTGGCGCCGCAACACTTCGAAGCGACTACAGCGTTTTACCGTACGCTCGGCTGTAACAATCTGGTGATCTCGGCGGACCGACGTGGCACCACGCCGGAGCTGGTTACGGAACTAGGCAGGGAACTGACTACCCTGTCTGCGACGCTGGCTACCCAAGGCATGCGCATCGGATACCATAACCACGCGCAGGAAATGGCCGGCACGATGGGCAGCACGCCGTGGGATCTCATTGCGCAGAACACTCCGGCTGAGGTGATACTGCAGCAAGACGTGGGTTGGACGGTATTCGCAGGCAAGAACCCCGTCACCTACGTGCAACGCTACCCGGGCCGCTCTGTCAGCATGCACTTAAAGGCTAAACTACCCGTAGGCGCGGCAGGAAAGCCGCTGATCGGCCAAGACGGCACGGACTGGAAGGGACTGGTCAGCGCTGCGCATCAAGTCGGCGGTACCCAATGGCTCATCGTCGAGCAGGAAGAGTACCCCGACGGCATGGGGCAACTAGATGCGGTGCGCACCTCACTGACGGGCCTGCGGTCAGCCGTGACGAATCTGAACAGGCGATAGCGGGGACTAGCCATCCCCGTCTGAACGGACGATGCTCGCGGGCCAGCGCGCGCTCACAATGCACCAGCGGCTGCTGTGAGTGCGTCGAATGGTTCACGACAGCCGTGCAACCCACCGGAGACACCCTAGATGAGTTTGACCCGCCGATATTTTCTTTCATCAATAACAGCTCTGGCTGGCGCGGCGACGTTGCCACTTGGCATTGCCAATGCCGTCAGCACCCGCAAGACTTTCCCGCAACTGCTTTCTCAGCAGTCCGCTCATGCGCGGCCGTGGGTACGCTGGTGGTGGCCGGGCGGCGCCGTGGTCGATGAAGAGTTGCGTCGGGAGCTTAAGGTCCTGAACGCGGCCGGATTTGGCGGTGCCGAAATTCAAGCCTTTAATCCGGGGATTCCGCATCTGAGCAAGCAGGAGCGCGTACAAGTCAATGACTACGCCAACCCAGCCTTTTACGCGCATGTCGATGCGTGCACCGACGAAGCCCTGCAACAAGGCTTGCAGATCGACCTGACGTTCGGCTCAGCGTGGCCATCCGGGGGCGGCTTTGCCATCACGCCAGAGCTGGCATTGCTTGAACTCACGCCAGCGGTGACCAGCGTTCAAGCACCGTTGAGCACACCGATACGCATCAACCTCCCCGTGCGCACACAGAAAATGGGGGCGCTCTCTCCGCTCGACGCCCGCGCCAAGGATCCTCGCGCCGCAGATTGGCGCGACCGCATCGCGGCGCGGCAAAAGCTCGTTGCCGTGGTCGCCATCAAGAGTACGGCACCGGTACTGGAAAATGACAAAAATTTCCGTTCGTCGGTGGTCAAGGCTGCCGGCAAGGCCGATCAGGTTGAGGGTATTGTCGTCACCGATAGATTAGGTCCAGATGGCGTGCTGAACTGGGTACCGCCCAGCGCTGGACACTGGCAAATCATCGCGTTCAAGCAGTTCGTGGTCGATAGCCCGGTGCTGGCCGGCGTCGGAGAAGGTCCGCAATTGGTGCTAGACCATTTTAAACGCGCCGCATTCGACGCGCATGCGCTGCGCGTCGGCGCTCCGCTGGCACGGCATGGCAAGCCGGCAAAGGCACTACGCGCCACCTTTGTTGACAGCCTGGAGCTAATGCCTGACTTGTATTGGTCGGAAGAGCTGTTGGCCGAGTTCAAGGCACGGCGCGGCTACGACCTGACACCGTACCTTCCGCATCTGCTGCAGCCAGGCTGGATGGAATCGTGGAACCCGCACGTATCGCTGCCCTATTTCGACGCTGGCTCCGCAGGGGACCGCATCCGGTCCGACTACCGGCTCACCTTGTCGGAACTGATTATTGAGAATTTCTACCGTCCGTTTGTGGACTGGAATCATAGCAACGGATTGTCCGCCCGCGTCCAGGCACATGGCGCTCCAGGCGACCTGTTAAAGATTTATGGACTTGCCGACATACCGGAAACCGAGGATCTGGAAGGCACTGGCAACACGCATTTCCTGCGTATGGCGCGCGCAGCATCCAACCTGTACGGCCGCAAGCGGGTGAGTTGCGAAAGCCTGTGCTGGCCTTTGCAGTCGTTCGAAATAACGCCGGCGCAGTGGCAGGCGCGCGTCAATCTCCTGTTTGTGAGCGGAGTCAATGCCATCGTCGTGCATGGTTTTCCGTACGCGCTGCACCGAGAGGCCTGGCCCGGCTGGTATCCGTTCGCTCCGAGTCCCTTCCTGCCGGGCTTCACAAGCATGATCAACGAAGCGAATCCGCTATGGAACGCGATCGGTAGCCTCAATACCTATATCAGCGGAGTCCAAGGCATTATGCAGAACAGCGACAATGTCGTGCCGTTGGCCGTCTACCTGGGTGATAGCACGTATTTCCACGGTATCGAACCCAAGTCAACCGAGGAGTTAATCGCGCATTTACTGGACAATGGCTACGACTACGACCGCATCAACGACGACAGTATTGCGCACAGCCGCGTGGTCAATGGTGCGCTGGTCACACCCGGCGGTGCTCGCTACGGCGCGCTAATCCTGCCTGCGCGCCCGAGCCTGCATGCGCCGTCGGCAACGCAGTTGGCGCGATTCGCTCAAGCAGGCTTACCAATCTTTTTCACCGACCAGCCACCAACGCATGCGGCCGGTTATCGTGACCATGCGGCGCAGGACGCGCTGGTCCGCGAGTCCGTGCAGGCCGCGCTGCATGCAGGTGCGCGCACCGCCAAGTCCGAGTCGCTGGCAGCCGTGCTACGCCAGGCCAGAATTCCGGACAATCTGGCGTTTACCAGCGCATCGTGCCTGTTCATCGAGAAAACGCTGGACGGCCGCTCCGCATACTTCCTGCACAACGCGAAGGACCAAGCCGAGACCATCAGTTTCACCACCCGTGCAGCAGGCTACCCGGAACGCTGGAATCCCGCCAATGGCGAGCGGACGGGATTGCATGCACGTATCAAAGACGGTCGAACGGAAATCACTGTCGACATCGAGGCTGGTGGTGCCGCACTGATTGTCTTCACCGACCGCCGCCTGGCGCCGCCGCCTGCCTGGCTGCCAGCCGACCGGATCGACCTCAGCGCAGGGCCGTGGACACTGCAAATCGACGGACACGGGCAGAATGGCAGAGCCGTACAACATAGCCTGACGCTCGACCAGCTGCGCGACTGGCGTGCCATAGACGGCTTGGCCGACTGTTCCGGGCAGGGCACTTATCGCGTTGACGTAACGGTTCCCGCCGATTGGTTGAAGGTCGGCAGTAAAGTGATGCTGGACCTGGGTGCCGTGCACGATATGGCCATTGTGACCACCGCCGGCAAGCAGCAGTTGACGCTGTTCGCCCCGCCGTTCGAGGCCAATATCACGACGATGCTGCGCCCAGGGCGGAATCAGCTGCAAATCGGGATTTTTAACAGCCCGAATAATGCCATGATCGACCTGAAAAAACCCGGGCTCAAAAACCTTAAACCGCAACCCGCTGGTTTGCTTGGTCCCGTTAGACTGGTGCTGAAGCACGCGAGGACCGCAGCCTAAAAAGGCGCCGGCAAATGCCGGCGCCTTTCCTTCAAGGTAGCACAAGCTGCGTCTTGCCCCTCGTGATGCCCTGCTCATTGACAGCATCAACCGCGACATAATACTTCTGCCCACTGTTCAGACTGCCAACGGTCACCGTCGATGCGCCATCGTAGACCTGAAAATTCTGGTTCATCAGGTCGGGCTCTACCCCCAGCCGGACAATGTAGAAGTCCGTGTTCTTAACGGGCTTCCACGATATTGAGGCGCGACGCGCGTCGTCCTGTTGACGAGTCGCCGTGACCTGACCTACCGCGACGGGTCGCTGGCCTTGGCCATGACCGAACACCCGCAAGTCGTACAAGGAAAACTTGCCGTTATCAGGTGTATGGACATTTTTAATCCGAATGTAGCGCACCAACTCGGGCTTGGCCAGTACGCGGTAATCATGCGGCGCATCGCGCCCGCCCGTCGACTGATCGATCAAGATACGCCAACTCGCGCCGTCGTCCGAGCCTTCCAATACATAGCGGTACACGTCGCGGCTAATGCCGCGGCCAGCGCTGTCCTGGTCGGCGAAATTAAGCTGTACAGCCTCGACAGTCTTGAGCCCCCGTAGATCCATTTGCAGCCATTCCGTCGATTCTCCGGTCTGGGCGGACCACACTGTACGGATATCCTCGTCGCTCGCATTCTCCGCCGGGTATCCTTCCAGCGTCGACGACACTGTCACTGGCTTGTGCCGTGAGAGCAACATCCAGCCGGTCAACTCACGCTTGCCACCGATGTAGCGCGGATAGTCGCCCAAATAGGTATCAGCCATCAATGCGCCCCCCTCCGAGAACGAAGCTGGGAACAGGCCCAGGCGTCGTTCGAATTTGAATCGCTTGGAGATCGTCATTGTGCCGATGTGCCACCACTGGCCGTCAGCCCCTTGGAAGGTGCTGCTATGCCCCGCGCCAGCGGCAAATCCGGTCGGCTTGAACGAGAACGGACTGTAGGGCTCGTACTTGAACGGCCCCATCGGCGAGTTGGAAGTCAGCACGCCATCGGCGTAGGTCTTGTATTCCGTTCCGGGCGACGCGTATTGCAGGTAGTACTTCCCCTGGTATTTCGTCATCCATGCGCCTTCAACGAAACTCTCCGCACTGTCGATCTCATTATTGTCACCAACGACCTCCCAACCGCGTTGCGCCTTGTTCCGCGACGCCGGTACATCGGCCTTGCGCAGTGGCTGGAAGGTCACCGGGTCAAGCTCATATACCCGCAGGACATCTTTACCGCTCAGCCCTTCGTACATGTACAACCGGCCGTCGTCGTCAAGGAACAGGCAAGGATCGTTGTAGCCAGGCCGGATGTCGGCGGCCTTGCTCCAGCTGCCCGTCAATGGATCGTCCGTGGTCCAGATGTCGGGCGTGTTCTCGCTTGCCGTCATGTAAAGCCGATTGTTCATGACCAGTGCCGTCGGGGCATAACGATTGACGGGAAAGCCGGTTGGCTCAACGAACTCCCATTTGAGCAGATCGAACGACCACCAATAGCCCTTGGAGTGGGAGGCGAACAGCCAGTAACGGTCCTTGAACCACACCATAGTAGGATCGGCGGCCTCGCGGAGTGAGCGGAACTGGTAGCGATATGGCAAATCCACCGGATTGGCATACGTGGCAAAGCGGTCCGCTGCGTTGGCCGGAAAACATGCGGATGACGCGACAACCAGTCCGAGACCGGCGACGAGCAAGGTTTTTTTGACTTTTAACATTTCGGTATACCCACATAAAGAATGATCCCAACGCAAGTATGGGCTGTAACGGCAGGCGGCGGACCGTCTGAACGGACGATGTGGCGCCGCCCTTTCAGCGGCAACATGGCATGCCAACCAACCGATCCGCTCGCCATCCACGATTTACCCTTCTGATGAACCTTTTCTCCTCCCTTGATGCGCTTGTTTTCTCAATCTACTTCGTGGTCGTCGCCAGCTACGGCCTCTGGTGGTGACCCTGCCGGCAATGCATCACGCTTAGATCCAAGGAAACTCTTTTATGCCAATTCATCGTGTATTTCGCCGTGTTCCCGTTCCTGCTGTCCGCCCATTAATCCGGGCGGCGTGCGGCATGGTCGCCTTTGCATTTTCAGCCATTGCAGCATCCACACCAGCGAGTTCGCCGGCCCCCGAACCAACGTCTCCCGCCATTTTTTCCCCGGCCACGCTGGCGCGCACGGAAGTCCTCCTGCGCAAGATGAACCTCGATGAAAAACTGGGCCAGCTGAATCAGCTGTTCCAGTTCCGGCGATCGTCCAAGCTGGATGACATGGTACGCGCAGGCAAACTTGGTTCGGTGCTGTTCGTCACCGACCCGGCGGAAATCAACCGCCTGCAGCACCTCGCCGTGGAAGGATCGCGATGGGGCATTCCCCTGTTGTTTGGCAGTGATGTGGTGCACGGCTACAAAACCATCTTCCCGGTGCCGATCGCATTGGCCGCATCCTGGGATCGTGGCTTGGTCGAGCGCGTATCGGCGATCGCCGCCACCGAGGCGCGCGCGGACGGCATCGCCTGGACTTTCGCGCCGATGGTCGATGTCGCGCGCGACCCACGCTGGGGGCGCATCGTGGAAGGTGCCGGCGAGGACGCGTACCTGAATGCCATCATGGCCGAAGCCCAGGTGCGCGGCTTCCAGGGACCACGCCTCGGAACACCGGGCCGCCTGCTGGCAACCGTCAAGCATTTCGCCGGCTACGGGGCCAGCGAGGGCGGCCGGGATCACGATGCCGCCAATCTGTCAGATGCGCAGCTACACAATGTCTATCTACCGCCGTTCCGCGCCGCCGTAAAGGCCGGTGTTGGCTCGATCATGAGTGCTTACATGGACTTGAACGATGTTCCCGCCACCGGCAACCGCTGGCTGTTGCGCGACGTGCTGCGCGACGAGTGGCAGTTCGGCGGGTTCGTGGTCAGCGACAACAACGCCGTGAACGACCTTGAACCACACGGCTTTGCCGGCGACAAGCGGGAAGCCGCCGTGCGCGCCTTCAAGGCAGGTGTCAACATGGAGATGGCCAGTTACGTCAACGCCTACGCCCACCTGCGCGAAGCTGTGGACCAGGGAACCATTAGTGCAGCGGAGGTCGATATCGCCGTGCGCCCCATCCTCGCGACCAAGATTGAACTTGGGCTGTTCGAACAGCCCTACATCGACCAGACCAAGGGGCGCGCGATAGCGGCACAGGCTTCCGCCTATCAGGCAGAGGCGCGGACCGCTGCGGAGCGCTCGGCGGTCTTGTTGCGCAACGAGGGCAAACTCCTGCCGCTCGACCGGGCGACATATCGCCGCGTCGCCCTCATCGGTCCCCTGGCCGATGCGCGCCAGGATACCCTGGGGCCGTGGGTTTTCGCGCATGACCTGAAAGACACTGTCACCGTCGCCCAAGGGCTGCGCGCCAAGCTGGCCAACAACGTCGCATTCGACATCGCGCCCGGCGTGCAGCTGAAACGGACCACGCCGTCACCGTTTGCCTCCATTTTCAAGGAAAAAACCCCGCCGACCTGGGATGCGGCGCGCGCGGCCGACGAATTCGACAAGGCCGTCGCACTGGCAAATAGTGCCGATGTGGTAGTTCTTGCCCTGGGCGAGAAACAGGACATGATCGGCGAATCGGCATCGCGTTCCACGTTGGCACTGCCGGGCGACCAGCAACGGCTGATGGAGCGGGTCGTGGCCTCGGGAAAGCCGGTGGTGCTGTTGCTGATGAATGGCCGCCCGCTTGACCTCACTTGGGCCAGCACGCACGTACCGGCGATCCTTGAGCTTTGGTATCCCGGCGCGCAGGGCGGTGCCGCTGCGGCCAACCTGCTGTTCGGAGACGCCAGCCCAGGCGGCAAGCTGCCGTTCACCTGGCCGCGCAATGTGGGACAAATCCCGCTGTACTACGGGCACAACCTGACCCAGGATCCATCCGAGCAGGACCGTCGCTATTGGAATGAGCCCAGCAGTCCGTTGTTCCCGTTCGGCTATGGCCTGAGCTATTCCTCGTTCTCCGTCACCGACCTCCGCCTGAGCAAATCAGTCTTGCGCGCCGGCGATTCACTGGAAGCGACCGCCGTCATTGAAAACACGGGCGCCGTTACGGCGGACCAAGTGGTCCAGCTGTATATCCACCAACGCTACGGTAGCGCGTCGCGGCCCGCACGCGAACTAAAGGGTTTCGAACGTGTGACTTTGCGTCCGGCGGAGAAGAAAACGGTGCGCTTCACGCTGGGCCCTGGCGAACTCGGATATTGGAGCGCGGCTACGCGCAGCCAGGTCAATGAGGCCAGTACTTTTGACGTATGGGTAGGCACAGACGCCAAGGCGACGCTGACGACCACCTTCGAACAGCAATAAACCACTGACGCACGAAAGATTTTCATGACCGAGCCGCATTTCATCCACGCCCCCGCAAGCAAGCAAGCGCCCGCACCAGAAAAATCATCGAGCAAGCGCCGCGCCAAGCCCGGCCTGATCGGCGCCGCAGCTATCATGGCGCTCGCCGGCACTGCCTGGCTGGCCTACCATCTCCTGGTCGGCCGCTATCACGAGGAAACGAACGACGCCTTCCTGCAATCTGACACGGTCACCATCGCCCCGAAACTCAGCGGCTATGTATTGGAGGTGCTGGTAAAGGATAACCAACATGTCCAGGCGGGGCAGCCGCTGGTGCGCATCGATCCGCGTGACTACCGTGCCCAGGCCGACCAGTACCAAGCGCAAATCGCCATCGCCCGGGCCAATGCGGACGCAGTGCGTGCACAGATCGACGAGCAGGCATCGGTGGTCGAACAGGCCCGCATCCAGTTACAGACGGCGCAAACGAGTGCCGCCTTCACCGCCGCAGAGGCCCGTCGCTACGAGCCGCTGGCGGAGATCGGCGCCGAAACGTCGGAACAATTGGCCACACGACGCAACCAGGCACAGCAGAGCGCGCAGCAAGTTGGCATCCAGCGGGCCGCGCTCGCCAACGTAGAAAAACGCGTCGCATCGCTGCGGGCGCAGGTCCGTCAGGCCGAAGCGCAGGCGGCTAGCGCCGAGGCACAGCTCAAGGCAGCAAAGGTCAACGTAGCATCGACCACGCTGGTCGCAGCGGCCGCCGGTCGCATCGGAGACCGGACCGCTCGTGAAGGCCAGTTTGTCCAGCCAGGCACACGCCTGATGTCGCTGGTGCCGTCGAATAGCCTTTACATCGTAGCCAACTTCAAGGAAACGCAAATGCGCCGCATGCGCGTGGGCCAGGACGCAGAGATTACCATTGATGCCCTGCCCGATCAGGTCTTTCACGGCCATGTCGAGAGTATCGCGCCGGGCACCGGCGCGCAGTTCTCGCTGCTCCCGCCACAAAATGCCACCGGCAACTTCACCAAGATCGTACAGCGCGTTCCGGTACGCATCGCGCTCGATGCCGACGCTAACGCTCGCCAGGTGCTGGTGGCCGGTCTGTCGGCAAAAGTAGAGATCGCGACCGCTGAGGACCGCCAGTGACGGCGACGCCGGCCCCACGTGCGGACGCTGGCGCGTGGCTGGCCGTGGCCGCCGGTACGCTAGGCGCGCTGATGGCAACGCTGGACATCTCGATTGTCAATTCGTCGCTGCCGACGATTCAGGGCGAGATCGGCGCAAGCGGCACGGAAGGAACATGGATCGCAACAGGTTATCTGGTGGCGGAAATCGTCATCATTCCGCTTTGCGGCTGGCTTGAGCGCCTGCTGGGCCTGCGCACCTTCCTGCTGCTGGTGGCGGCGTTGTTCACTGGGTTCTCCGTGCTGTGCGGCTTATCGACATCGCTGACCATGATGGTGATCGGTCGCGTCGGCCAGGGCCTCACCGGTGGCGCCATGATCCCCACCGCCCAGACCATCATCGCCACGCGGCTACCGCGTCATCAGCAGCCAGTAGGCACGGCCATGTTCGGCGCCACCGCCATCCTTGGCCCGGTCATTGGCCCCGTCATTGGTGGCTGGCTGACGGAGAACCTGAGCTGGCACTACGCCTTTTTCCTCAACGTGCCGATCTGCCTTGCGCTGATGGCGCTGCTTTGGATCGGGTTGCCGCACCGGAAACCCCAGATGGATCAGCTTGCCAAAGCTGACTGGCTCGGTATCGTAGGGCTGGCCGCCTTTCTTGGAGGCCTGACAATAGTGTTGGAAGAAGGTGAACGCGAACAATGGTTTGAGTCGCGCCATATCCTCTGGCTAACGGCCCTGTCGCTGGCGGGTTTCCTGGCGATGATGGCAGGACAATTCACGGCCAGGCAGCCAGTCATTCGCCTGCGTATTCTGCTGGACCGGCAATTCGGTTCGGTGGTCATCATGGGAACGATGGTTGGGATGGTGATCTACGGGACTTCTTACGTCATTCCGCAGTTTCTCGCCTACATTGCCAATTACAACGCCCAGCAGGCCGGCGGTGTCGTGGTCTTATCAGGCATACCGAGCCTGATGCTGATGCCCCTGGTACCGCTCCTGATCCGCTACATCGACATTCGCCTGGCCGTCGCTTTCGGCTTGGTGCTGCTGGGTGGAAGTGCCTACATGGACACATTCCTGACAGCACAGTCCACCGGACCGGAGTTCCTGTACTCGCAGCTGATCCGTGGCGTCGGCACCATCTTCGCCATGCTGTACTTGAACCAGGCAGCAATCCAGTCGGTCCCATCCGAATACGCGAGCGACGCCGCAGGTCTGTTCAACGCTGCCCGGAATCTGGGCGGATCTCTGGCGCTGGCAGGCATCGCCGCCGTGCAGGACCAGCGCATGTGGCTCCACAACCGCCGACTGGAAGAAACCCTGAACGCGAACAGCACCGGCCTGCACGACTACCTCGCGGCACAGGCGCAGGCAGTAGGCGGAACGGAGCAAGCGCTGCGCGCACTCTCTGGAACAATCCAGATGCAGGCGCTGAGCATGACTTATATCGACCTGTTCTGGATACTGTCAATGGGTGTGATTTGCACGCTACCGCTGGTCTATTTCCTGCGTCCGCTGGACAAGCACGCCCCCCTGGCCACCCATTAAGGAGCACTGGATGTATCAAAGAATTTTGTTGTCATTTTTTGCGGGCGGTCTCGCTGCCGGCTGTAGCACCGTCGGCCCCGACTATGCGGGCGCCCCCGCAATGCCGCTGCCCAATTCATTTGTCCGCGCCGCCGGCCACGGCACGGCGTTACAGGCGTCGACGTGGTGGATCGGCTTAAACGATCCTGTTCTTGTCGGTTTGGTGGAGCGGGCATTCGTGGCGAATCCTGGACTCGCTGGAACACAAGCACGCCTCCGGCAAGCGCGAGCAGTACTTCACAATGAACACGCGAACCAGTCGCCACGCGGCGGCGCCAAACTACTATACGCCCACGCGCGCCTGCCGTCGCTGGAAGACGGCGGCGCAGACAGTCCACAGTTGCCATCGCGCCTGGACTTATACAATCTGGGATTTGACGCTAGCTGGGAAATCGACCTGTTCGGCGGCCAGCGCCGCGCTGTTGAAGCCGCCGCCGCCTCAGCGCAAGCAGCCGAAGCAAATCTGGCCGACATGCAGGTCAGCCTGGCGGCCGAAGTGGTACAGGTCTACGTCAATCTGCGCAGCTGCCAGCGGCGCCAGGCGCTGAATCAGGAGGCCATTGCGCACCAGCTGCGGATGCTCGACCTGACCCAGCGCCGGCGCGAAGCAGGCACAGCAACCGAGCTCGATCTGGCGCGATTCCAGGAACAGCTGGAATCGACACGCGCCGACAACGGGCCGTTAGTGGCTGAGCTTGAGAGCTACCACAACGCTTTGGCCGTCTTGCTGGGGGTACCGCCGGGGGGGCTGGACAGGGAGCTAGCCCAACCGGTACCGGTGCCGCTGCCACCGGCCGCAGTGGCGGTGGGCGACCCTGCCGCGCTGCTACGAAACCGTCCCGATATCCGCGCCGCCGAACGCACGCTGGCTGCGCGAACCGCGCAAATCGGACAAGCCGACGCCGCCCGCTTCCCGCGCCTGAATCTCATGGGATTGATCGGCATCGGCGGGACGCATTTGTCCGATCTGACGCACCTTGACGACTTTGTCGCTCTGGGCGCACCACAGCTGAGCTGGAACTTCCTCGACTTTGGCCGCAACGCCGCAAACCTTGATAAGGCAAAGGGCGCGCGCGATGAAGCCGAGGCGCGTTATCGTGCAACCGTACTGGCGGCGCTGCGCGATACGGAGGACGCACTGTCGCGCTTCCGCCAGCGCCGGGTTACGGTAGCTACGCTGGCACGGGCCACGCAGGCTGCCGGGCACGCCGCTGAGCTAACGCGTGCGCGCCAGCGTGGAGGTACCGCCACCACGATGGACCTGCTGGATGCCGAACGTACCAGAATCAATGCCGAGCAACGCCTTGCGCTGGCCGAAGCCGCGCTTACCAACGACTTCGTCTCCTTGCACAAAGCGTTAGGCCTGGGCTGGACGCAGTAGAAAAGTGATGTCCGGTCGCAAGGCCGGTCCATCGCTGTCAGAGCCACGCGGCAGGAGCATACCGGTCGATTTTTCCGACGAACCGATACAACAATGCGCGCAACGCCACTGTTTCGGGGACGCCAAGCAAACTCGCCATCTCCGTCTCGACGCGCAGGCCGGCCTGCCACGCTTGTTCGAAGACTGCGCGCCCGGCAGGAGTCAGATCGTAACTCAAGTCGGACAGTACGCCGTTGACTGCGTCATGGGATTCGATCAGGCCGCGCGCTTCCAGATCGTCCATGGCCTGCAGGCCGGTGGGGTGCGCACTGTAAGCCAGCAGCGTTTCAATCTCCAGGCGCGTGCGCCCGCCACGTTCGCCCAGCGCTGTAATAACGAACATCTCGATATTGTTGTACCCAAGCCGCCCGCCGACATCCCGCATCTGGCCATATAGATAGAAGAACGCCGATCCCAATAGATAACTGAGCGACGTCGCCGTGGTCTCAGCCGGTAAACCTAACGGATGTCCACCAATGTTGATACTGATTGCATCGGCATTGTCGTGCCGGATCAAAGGAGGGAAGTCGCTGCGGACAAAGCCGCTGACGCGGCCAATAACAATCAGGCTATCTTCACAAGCAAAAGAGGTAACGCGCTCGCACGACAAAGTGACCGCGCTCCCTTCCAGCACGCGAATGTCGTTCGCGCCAGCACGCAACGAGATGTCGGCCAAGCCGTGGCCGGACGCGGCGGCAATCCGCCTGGCCAGTTCAGCCTGATCATAGGCCAAGGCATGGGCCTCCCACCGCGCGGCCTGTTCCACTGCAGACGCGCCGGCGACGTGGCGTTCAATGGTCCACGCCACCAGCGCTGATGCGGGCGACAATATGGCGAAACTGCGCGCCAATACGCCGATGCCGTCGGTGCCCTGTCCGCAGGTGACCAGTACGACCGAGCTTGGAAAGCAAGTCAAGGGATCTTGCAGTTCCTGCCCACGGCTGGTAGGTGTGGCCGGCAAGCCGACCAAGCGCATCGCGGCGTCATAGGTGTTCATGGATGTCCTCGTCAACTAGGTCCATGCATTATGAAGACCCGATTGCCGCTGTCATCGTTAAAGCGGACTAGATGGGCCGGCGGCACAGTAACATCAACGTCCCGGTTCCAGTAGTTTCACGCGGATCAGGCCTATGCTCTGGGCGGGCAGCAGCATGACCAGCTCGTCACCATTGAGGCGGCGTCCCGGAATCCAGCGCCCATCCGTGAATCGCCCCTCTTCCACAAAATCAATCTCTGCGAGCTTACCGTTGCGCCCGAAGTCCACCATAAAGTCCTGGCCAACGAGAAAGAATTCACCAGGGCCACCGGCAATGACGAAACCAAACGAGGTCGGATCCTTCTTGGCCGGCGCAGGGGCGGCCGCCCCGCCGCCTGTGGCAGAGGCTCCAGTCGGGGCCGCCACGCCAGCGTCGAACATCATTTTCTTGATCTGCGCCGTCATCCCTCTAATGCTCATCGAGTAGCCAGCCAGCGATGCCGGTACCGGATCGTCGCGATCAAGCAACACGGTGTGCAGCATGCCGCGTTCTTGCGCACCAAGAATAATATCGGTCATGGAACCAAGGACCTCGTATACCTGCGTCAGTTGCTTACCGGGGAATAAGTCCTCGACGCCAAAGATTGACCAGCCCAGTGCCTTGTGTGTACCAATCGCCCGGAAGATATTCACGGTCTTGAATCGGGCTTCAGGAACAAAGACCGGGTTGTCGGCACGGTCGAAATCGGCCAAGGCGCCCTTGACGTCGTCTACGTAGATGTCCGGCGACAGCATGCTGATCGAAGGTGCAGCGGCCTTCCACACGTCCATCATGCGCGCCACCGGCCCTCCGCTCGGGTAATCCCCCGCCTGCGGCTGGCCTGGCTGCGGTCCCAGCCAGGCGTTGGCATACATCGGCAGTGCCAATTCCTTCTTGCCGGCCTGGGCGACGCTTTCGACATAGCTGGCATACGCCCAAGCCATAAAGACTTCCTCCGCCTGCGCGTCCTTGCCAAAGACCTGCTCCCAGGTGCCACTGCGGCGGAACTGTTGGCGGTTCCAGATGGCCAACAACTCTGGACGCAGAGTGCTACGATGGCGTTCGAGGTAGTTCATCAGCGCCCTTGGAACCTGCGCATCCCACGCTTCCTGTGCGAGCTTCGAGCGATCGCGGCTGTCACCCAGCATGCCCACTTCATTATCGACTTGAATCAGGATGACGGTATGTTGTGGGTCAACCGCTTTCAGGTGCGCGAGGAAGGCTGCGAAAGCGCGCCGTTCAGCGGTTTGCAGCTGTGGTGATAACGGCGTCAGCACCGCCATGGGCATCGCCCCTTCATAACTCATGAATTCCGGCTTGCCGCGATTCATGCTCACACGCGGAAAACGTGTCGTATCCCGCCGCACCCACCCGGGTGCGTAGGTCGAGCGCGCGTTTTTATAGGCGCCGAACCAGATTACCGCCAGGCGCATGCCTTGGGCGCGCGCGCTATCGAGCTGCCTGTCGAGGGAACTAAAATTGAAACGGCCTTCTTCCGGCTCGATCATGTCCCAATTGACGGTGCTGAGCACCGTGTTCAGGTTCATTTGCTTCAGGCGCGGCCAGATCGGGGCCATATACTCCGCCGACGATGCGCTCGAATTATGAAGTTCGCCACCCAGTATCAGGTAAGGCTTATCGTCGACGATCAATTGCATAGACGCGCCGCGTTGCTCCAGCCTTGGCAGGGATGCGGCAGCCGCGTGTATGCATACCGCAGCTAGCGCCACAGTTCCCACGAATTGTTTCAACATTTTTTTATCTTTGGTAATTGAAAGTGTATGAAATGGATACCTAGTCCCGCGCGACTTCCAGGCCAAGCACAGCGTTCAGCAGCACCCTGACGAGTTCGCTCTGGCGCGTGACGCCGGCCTTCATGAAAATCGCCCGCAGGTGTGCACGTGCCGTGTTACGGCGTATCCCGAGCTTGACCGCGGCATCGTCAAGACTCAGGCCGTTGACCAGCTCGATGGAGAAATTCGCTTCCGCCGGGGTAAAATCGAACAACTGCCGAGCAATCTCCTGTGCCGGTCGGGCTTGCGCATCGGGATCGCGCAAGAAGATGGCATGCGTCGGCCGGCACCGGCCGTCCGACTCTTCGACCATCGGTATCCTGCGCACCACCGCCGCCATCTTGCGGCGGCCCGATGGACGGCTCAGAGACATCGCGGCGACCGTACCTGCATCGGTTAGCAGCCGTCGCAACTCCCGTGTTTCCGCCGGCGTGCAAGTCTCCAGTTCACGCCCCACCAGACGTAGCCCGTCGCCCGCCGCCAGCAGGTGGCAGGCAACCGGATTCGCCCGGAGCAGCTGGGCGTGCTCATCGAGCACCAGCACACCAATGTTCAATCGGTCCAGCCCCTCCTCGTAAATCTCGCGTACCGCTTCATTTCGCGTCATTTGGGCGGTCAGCGTCAGCGCCTGCTTGATGTGCGGCACGAGCATGCTCAACCGCCGCTTGTCCTCCTGACTAAATGGCGGCAACTCGGGGTAGCGGTACAGGCGCAGCCGGGACACGGTGCCAGCGCTGGTAACCATGTCCACACCCATGCCGTGGTCGGCATCGGCCGGCATGCCGAACCTCAGGTAATCCTGGAAAAAGCTGCTGTCCTGCCACACGCGGTCGGTCATGACATCGGAAATGAGGACCACCCGTTCATGGGGCAAATTGACAAAAGGATCGAAGAGATGCCACTTGGTCTTGTAGGCGGTCTCGAACTCTTTTCCGTTCGTGGGGTGGCACACCAGATACCCCAAGTCAGTGGAAGAACTGGGGCGGACCACGATCGTGGTACTGGTGCAGCCCATATATTCCGAGATCAATGCCATGCTGGAGCGCCAAGGCTCGGCCTCCAGCACGGACTGATAAATCGCATGAATCGCCTCGTTCATCAACTCCGGGCGCTCCACGGGAACTTGCGCAAAAGGGGTAACTAATGAGCCCATGATCCGAAACCTCCAAGCAAGAGTGTCAGACAACGACCAGCTTCACCGATTTGAGACGATCAGAGCTGTTGCCAGCACTAATCACGAAGGTTCCCGGCTCGACCACCCATTTCATGGCGGCGTCCCAAAATGCCAGCGCGTCCGGGCCGAGGTCAAAGCGCACTGTGGTGCGGCCGCCGACGGGCAGCGCGATGCGGCGGAAGGCTTTCAGCTCCAGCACGGGGCGCGGGACAGAACTGACGAGGTCGCGCACATAGACCTGCACCACCTCGTCGCCGTCGCGCTTGCCTGTGTTGACCACCTCAACCTCCACCGAAAAGCCTTCGCCACTACCGATGCGGTCTTTCGCAAGACGTGGCGCCGACAGCTCGAAGGTCGTGAAGCTCAGGCCATAACCGAACGGATACAACGGCGTACGCTTGCCCTCGACATATGGCACCCTGTCTGCGGACGGATGGCGGTTGTAGAACGCCGGTAGTTCGCCGACCGAGCGCGGGAAGCTCACCGCAAGTTTGCCACCAGGATTAACCTTGCCGAACAGGACGTCAGCGACAGCATTGCCGCCCTGCTCCCCCAGATACCATCCTTCGATCAGCGCGTTGGCCTTCTCCGCCAGGCGGTTGACGGTGAGCGGACGTCCATTCAACAGCACGCCGACGACCGGCTTGCCGCAGCCGAATATGGCTTCCACCAGCGCGTCCTGGTCGCCGTAGAGGTTGAGCGAATTGCGGTCACCGGGCAGAACAGCGGCGACCGCCTCGCGCGTCACCTGTTCGTTATCGCCCACGACCAGCACCACCAAGTCCGAGCGTCGCGCAACCTCGACTGCCGCCGCGATGCGGGCACGGTTATCGGCCGCAGGAACCTGACGTATTACCGGCGCTTCGGGGCGTACACCTTCCGCTAGCGGTGGCGTGATCCAGACACCGTCGGACTGCTCGATGGTCACGTTGGCGCCGGCCTGCCGCAGCCCTTCCAGTACCCCGACCGCCGCCTTGGGCCACCCGGAATAGCCGCCTAACATCGGTTTCACCGAATTTGGCCCGATCAGCGCGATGCGGGTGCCGGCCGCCGCATCCAGCGGCAAGACCCCATCATTCTTGAGCAGCACGACGGCCTTTTGCGCGGCGGTGCGCGCCAGTGTCACCGCCTGAGGATCGTTCAGCACATCGGCTGCACGCTGCGGATCGGCATACGGATGTTCGAACAGGCCGGCTTCGAACTTGAGCGCAAGAATACGCCCGACGGCAGCATCGACACTTGCTTGCGGCACACGGCCAGCCTGCACCAGCTTGGCCAGCTTCTGGTAAGAGCTGCCCTCTGGCAGATCCGCATCCACCCCGGCCCGCATCGCCAGCACGGCGGCGCCCTCGGCATCCCCCGCCATGCCATGCAGTTCCGCTATCTCGCCAACAGCGCTGTAGTCGCTGAAATAAGCGCCTTGGAAGCCAAGCAGACCACGCCCGGTCTGCTGCAACAGCTGGGTATTGGCGTGCGATGGAACACCGCCTACCTCGTTATACGACGGCATGACGATCGCAGCCTTGGCGTCGATCGCGGCCTTGAACGGCGGCAGATAGCTATCGCGCAGCGTACGTTCCGACATATCGGACGGTCCGATATTCAGGCCATTCTGCGGCATGCCGTGCACAAAATGCTTGAGTGTGGCGAATACCTTGTCCGGCCCAATCGGCCGCGCGGTTCCTTGCAATCCCCTTACCGCCGCCGCCCCCATCTGGCCGACGTGGTATGGGTCCTCGCCAAAGAACTCCTCGCTACGTCCCCAGCGTGGGTCGCGCAGCAAGTCAAGTACAGGACTCAGGCCGACCGTGACGCCACGGCGACGCGCCTGCCGCCCGGCAATGGCGAAGCACTGCTCCACCAAAACGGGATCCCAGGTGCTGCCCAACGCAGGCGGAATCGGAAACGAGGTGCCCCCCTTCACGGCCAGTCCGTGCGCGGTTTCCTCATGAAACAGTACGGGAATACCCAGCCTGGTCTGCTCGATCGCGAAACGCTGAACGGCGTTCACGAACGCAACTGCGTCCTCTGGCTCGCGGAATGACTTGGTCTGGAAGCGACCACTGCCGGCCAGATCCGATGGCCGGGCAATTTGCCCGATGCCATGTGGGATCACCCGGGCAGCTTTTTCCGGAGAAAAAGCAAAGGTCTCCCGTTCAACAATGCTGACCTTGGTCATCCACATGCAGCAAAGCTGGGCCACCTTCTCATCCAAGGTCATGCGCCCGAGCAGATCGCGTACGCGTTCGGAGATGGGAGCGCCGGAGCGCCTGTAGACGGGCAGCGAGGCGCCCAGCGCCGGTAATGCCAGTGCCAGACCCGTGGTGGCCAACAGCGTTCGCCGAGTCATCTTCATTGTTGAATCTCCTGATAATTGTTTTAAAGCTGGAATAAGTATACACAGCAGTTTAATTTTTGCAATACGCAAAGCCTCAGGACAACATGCATTTGTCACGTAATGGCGACAGCATGCCGCCCGCCCTATCGTCGGGATGGCAACAGTTGAAACGTGGTGGATTAGAGCGCCGACCGGCGCAGCCTGATAGCCTGCTTATCGATCGGGGGCAGCGCAATCGCTCTGAATGCCTGCAAGCAGCAGCTTGACGATGCGGGTAGTCGCGACCTTGGGGGAGTCCACGAGCGCTCCCAGCGCACGATAACGCTTGGAATGCGCCATCGTCAGGTCGAGCAATGATGCGGCATAAAACGCGGGCTCGTGCACCGTTATGCCGAGCTTTGCCGACGTATCGACGATGGTCTGCACGATGTGACGCACCCCCAGGTCCTGCGTGATTTCCTCTCCGTAAGAGGATAATTCGCGGATCGTCGCCGAGGACTTTTCCCCCATTGCCATCAGCACGCGCATGCCCGGGTCATCGCAAATCATGAAGCAATTCTCGACGTGAAAACTCAGACAAGCGCGCATGTTCGGAAATGCGGGAGGATCGGGTTGGCGGGCGCTGGCGACTATGGACGTAATAACGTCCTTTAATATTGCCTTTTTATCTGAATAGCGCATATAGAGCGTGCGCTTGGAAATGCCGGCACGCGCTGCGATAGCCTCCATTGCCGCACCGTCAAAGCCCAATTCGTCGAACAGCGCAATGGCCGCCTTGAGAATATCGGCGTCAATCGCCCCAGCCTGATCCTTCGGAGGCCGTCCTCGCAGCTTAGTCCGCTCGACGGCTGGCTCTGCCGGGGTGGCTTGGTCGCGCTGATTTGGAGACAACTGGGCTTTGGTCATGAATGAGGCATCCGATTGCAAAAAAAGTCCGGGCATGATGATAGCAAAAAAAGGACGCTGCCTCAGACCGCGTCCTGTGAAAGTGCACTAGACGGCACTGGAGACGATTGAGATTATTTACAGATCGGCAGTTTGGCCAGATCGGCGTCAATGGCGTCCAGGACTTTGTCGGTGAACGTCTCTTCGGAATATGGTTGGATCGCGCGCAGTGGCATGGAACGTGCCATATCGAACTGGTCGTTACCGCGCAACTCCGGGATATGTTTATACAGGACTTCCCGAGCTGCAGGCTCATCGAGCAACTCCGATACGAGCGATTCGGAACTCAGTTTTTGCTTGACGCAGCTTGCACTCGATTGCGCGGCCACCGGCGCTGGCGCAGGCGCCTGGGCAGCCGCCATCGCGGTGATCACGGACAGCAAGGCAGCGAGCGAAATGTTACGAAATTTCATGAAATGTCCTTCCAGACGAAAAATAACAGAAGCGGTCATCGCCCGATTCAACACCGCCGGTTAGCTCCAGCTTCGAATCAGCGTAGAGTCACTATACGCCAGATCTTTTACAAAGTATACGGCATCGTAGATTTAATTATTGGGGTGAGCAAAAGCGCAACAATACGGAATCAAAACGCCATGTCGCGCAAGACCTTGGCGGTCTCGCGACTGGCAGTCAGGCTGCTTCCGTCCCGCATACGTATCACCAGCTTTGAGCGGTCATCAGTTTTCATTGAGTCGATGAAATCAAGATTGATCAGCGCGGAGCGGTGAACGCGAAAAAATCGCGTTAAATCCAGTTGCGCCTCAATCTCGATAATTCCTGCCCGCACCAGGAAAGTTTGTCCACGCGCGACGATGGCCGTGTATTTGGAGTCGGTCTTGATGTACTCAATCTCGTCGAGTGCGAGCGCGAATATCTGGCCGCGATCGCGCACAAAAATCCGCTTGAGCTGATGCGGCGTTCGTGTCATAACTTGACCGAGGTCTATACTCACCTCGTTGTCAGAGCGGCTGTACTCCATTAGCCGCGCCACGGCTGCATCAAAACGTGCGCGCGTAAAAGGCTTGAGCAAATAGTCTACTGCGTTGAGCTCAAAAGCGGCCACGGCATAGCGGTCGTATGCCGTGGTGAAGACGATATCCGGCGCATAGTCCAGGCGCGACAAGACCTCCACTCCCGTCATCTCCGGCATCTGAATATCCATGAAGACGATATCCGGACGGAGCGCGTTTATTTGCGACAGTGCAGTTGCACCGTCAGCGGCCTCGCCTATCAGCCGCAGTCCTGCGTGCGTGTAAATTGAATCACGTAACACCTCTCGCGCCAAGGGTTCGTCTTCGGCAATGAACACATTTCTATAACGCAATTGAACCTCCTGAATCAGGAAAATGCCAAAGGCATTGATATCGTGACCATAAAGCCCTCGCGGGGAGCGGTCTTGATGGCAAGGGTGCCGCGCGCGCCATATTCGAGTTCAAGGCGCCTGGCCAAAGTACGAATACCCAGTCCGTTCGACTGTCCGAGGGCCACCGGGTCAGTGCCTGGCCCATTGTCCGCCACCCGCACATACAGTGTCTGAGTCAGCTCATCAACGCTGGTCCTGATCACTATTTTTCCTGGTCGGCTATGTGGATTGAATGCGTGCTTGATACTGTTTTCCACCAATGGTTGCAATAACAAGGCCGGCAGTGTGCATCCGTTGATATCGTCATCCAGGTCCCACTCGACTTGCAGCCGAGGGCCTAGTCGCAAACTCTCAAGCTCAAGGTAGTCCCGCACGAAACCCAACTCATCGTTGAGCGTGACTTGATCACAGCCCCTTTTTTCGGTATCGAGGATATAGCGCAGCATGGTTGAAAACTGGAACAGGGCTGCTTCCGCAGCGCCTGGGCTCTTACGAGTCAGCGCGATAATCGAATGCAGGGTATTGAACAAAAAATGGGGGTTGAGTTTGTTGCGTAGCGCATTCATCTCGGATTCAACCGCGAGGTTTTGCGCCAATTGTGCGGCGCTAGTCTGGCGCCTGCGTGCATTGTCAGCACGGACCATATGAAACATGGCGGCAATCACAAAATACGTCATCATGGCGTAAAGGGCTGGCCAGACATACCATGCTGGCTCTTGCCTCAGGCCGAGCAGGAACCATATCAACAGGTAGCACGTTACAGAGTAAAAGAGCGCACAGCAGAGGTGAATGAGAAATATCCTCCACAACGCCAGGCGCATGCTTTCAAGATAGCCGCTTAGAGGCCACAGCAGAGCCAGGAGCATTGCGTTCGGCGTGCTTTTAAGCAGTGCCATCACGACGCGCGTGTCGAACCTCCCCTGCCGCAACTCATCAAGCTGCAGTGCCAAGCCAACCAGAAGCAGGTAGGCAGCCCAGCCGCAGACATAGATGCACCACATACGAACAATCGTTTTTTTGTCGTTGAATTCCATCGCCCAAGTATGGCGTGGGAAGGCCAGAGCAAGGATCGTCCGAACGGACGATGCAGTCCTGGGTTATCGCCGACTTGATATCTGAATGCGGTCAAGTAATCAGCTACGGAGACATGTAGAATTTGTGCAACCGTTGGCCGGCCCTCCTTTTGTGCTACTGTTTATTGGTTGAAGGTACGGGGATAAATTCCAACACCGTTCTTCAAATAATCGACTCCATTACGAGAGATCGCCAGGCGTTTAGTTTAGGCATCTCGCGAAACACCGTTCGGCGCTATCTGCGCTCGGAAACCATAGAGCCAGCCTACGCTGAGCGGCGCTCCAACCGCGCCATCGACCAATACGCTTTCCAACTTTCGGCAATGCTCAAGACTGAAGCGGCACGATCGCGCAAGCAGCGACGCACGCTAAAGCAGATCCACGAGGACCTAAAAGAATTGGGGTTTGAGGGGGCTTACGACAGGGTCGCGGCGTTCGCCAGGACATGGAGGGAGGGGCAAATCGACCGGGCATCTCTGGCGTCACGACGTCCCGGTAACTGGTGCTGATACTGCGCGCAGCGATTACCAGCGCGCTTTTCATCCCAGAGGGTTGTACTGTTTCGATATCGATACCCACAATGTCCATCTGACGGCGGCGCGCCGGTTTGCGAAGAACTGGTGTTGCAGCAAAGTTGTCATGCCTGTTTTAGCAATTTGAAAATATGACCGCCATTTCTACACTTGTTGTTAAGATTGACAAGTTGACATAAAATTTCACGCATGCCATATTTGCTTTGGACATAGCAGGCTACGCCGCGTATGTTTCAGTCGGCTGTCGGCTTGGCCTCACTCGTGTAAAGGGCACTTTTTGAAATCCCATCCCTTCCCCCAGCCGTTACCTAGCGGCGACAGCACCTTGGACAGCGGGCGTTTCTTGCTCGGCGATTGGGTCGTCGACGTGGCCGCGCATCGCATCGAGCGCGGCGACACGGTCGTGGTGCTTGAACCCCGGCCGATGGCCGTGCTGGTCGAATTTTGCCGCCACTCGAACGAGGTGCTCACTGCGGACGCCCTGCTTGAAGCCTGCTGGCCAGGTCAGACGTACAGTGATAACCCGGTGCACAAAGTCATCGCCGGACTACGGCGCGCTTTGCAGGACAGCGCCAGCACACCACGTTATATCGAAACAATCCGCAAGCAAGGCTACCGCGTCATCGCACCGATCCGCGTCTTGTCCGACCAGGGGCCGCGCAGCCTGAACGGTGCTTGGCGCGGGAAGTCACCATTTTGCGGGCTCGAGCCCTTCGATACGGAACATGCCAGCGTCTACTTCGGACGCGACGCCGCCGTGAAGAAATTGCACGCCCACCTGGAGGGCCAATGGGAACGCGGACACCCGCTGGTCGTCTTACTGGGTCCTAGCGGTTCCGGCAAGACATCCTTGGTGCGCGCCGGCCTGGTGCCTGCCATGCTGGCGGGTTCAGCAACAGGCAGCGCCCGGCTGCGTGCCTGCGCCGTGACGACCATGGACCTTGGCGCGCTCGACGAAACCGGGCCATGGCAAGCACTGGCGCGTGCCCTACTCGACTGGGAAGTCGCTGGGACGCCCATATTGTCGGGCCACAGCGTCGCTTCGCTGACCGAAGTATTGCGCGGCCAATCCGATGAACTGCTGCGCCAGTTGCAGGCCGGCTTGCGCCCGCAACATGATGCGGGCCCGCCGCTGCTGGTGCTCGACCGCCTTGAAGGATTGTTCCAGGCAGCTGCTGGGATTGACGTGCTCGCCTTTCTCAATTGCGTGGAGCGCCTGGTGCGCAGCCGCCTGATGCTCGTGCTGGCGGTGTGCCGTAACGATTTCTATCCCAGCCTTGCCTGCCATCGCTTGCTTATGCACGACAAGGAACACGGTGCCCACATGGATTTGGCGCCGCCCGATGCGGACGCGATCACGCAAATGATCCGCCTGCCCGCGCGCGCCGCCAATTTGAGCTATGGATACGACGCGAGCGGCCTGAACCGACTTGATGATCGCTTGTGCGCCGACGCCATGCAAGCGGGCGACGCCTTGCCGCTGCTGCAATACACGCTGCAAGCGCTCTATCTCAAGCGCGAGCCTGGCAATGAATTGACCTGGGCCGCCTACGATGAACTTGGCGGCCTGGAAGGCGCCATTGGCAGCCGGGCCGAAGCGATCCTGGCGGATTTGCCCGGCGCCCAGCAAAACGCGCTGGCGCGCCTGCTGCCGCGCCTGGTGGCCCTGTCCATCGAAGACGCCTCGCCGACCAGCCGTTCGGTGACCGGAGCGAGTCTGACCGACGACAACGAGCGCGCCCTGGTGCATGCATTGGTCGAGGCGCGCCTGCTGGTGGCCGACCGGGTGGCGGGCGTGATCGGCTTCCGGGTAGCGCATGAAGCGCTGCTGCGCCGGTGGCCCCGGGTGACTGCCTGGGTGGCCCAGCACCGCGTCACGCTGGCGGCGCGCGAGGAACTGGCGCCGTGGGTGCGGCGCTGGCAGGAGGGGCTGCGCGCCAATGCCTTGTTGCTGCCGCGCGGGACCTTGTTGTGGCAGTCGGGCAGCGCGGTGGCGGCAGTGCCGCATCTGTTTAGCGGCGAGGAACAGGATTTCGTGGCCCGCTCGCTTGCCAGGATCAAGTCGCAGACGCGCTGGCGCTGGGCCGCCTCGGCCGGTGCGGTCGCCTTGGCCGTGGTGGCCGGCGTGGCCGCCGTGCGCAACGCCCAGCTCGCAAAAACCGTGTCCGCGCGCGAATTGCAAAGCCGTCGCCTGGCCACCTTCATGTTCGGCGAGTTGGCCGATCAGTTGCGCCCGGTCGGCAAACTCGATTTGTTGAACAGCATCGGCGAACAGGGATTGAAATTGCTCAGCCCCACGGACTCGCGCGACGAGCTCGCGGTCGACACCTTGCAGCGAGCGAAGGCACTCGTGGTCATCGGTGAAGTCAATAGCACCAGGGGCAAGAACCATATTGAGACGGCGACAGTCGCCTTGGTGCGCGCCTATGATTTGTTGGTATCCATGGGCAAGGCCCCGGGCGTCGATCCCGGCGAGTATTACAAGACGCTGGGCGCGAGCGCGTTTTGGCTCGGTCAAATTGCCTATGACGCCGGCCGGATGGACGAGGCGAGCAAGCAGATGGCGCGCTATCGCGAGGCGAGCGAACAATGGTTACGCGCAGCGCCGGGGAATCCGCAGGCCAGGGCCGAGCTCGGTTATGCGCTCAGCAGCCTCAGTTCGATCGCCATGAAACGCGCCGCCTGGGATGAAGCGCGGCGCGGCTTCGAGGCCTCGCTGGCGCTGAAGCTGGCGGTGCTGGCCGACCATCCTGGCGACGTCGAGGCGCTCGATGCGATCGCGAGCGCACGCACCTGGCTGGGACAATTGGCGCACATTCAAGGCCAGCCGACGCAGGCGTTGGCGCTATATGACGCTGCGCACGCGGTGCAGTTGCGGCTGATGACGGAGCGTCCCGGCGAGTCGGTACGGCTGCGCGACTTGGGTGTGCTGGAACTGCGGCGTGCCGAAGCCTTGCACGCCCTGGGCCGTGGCGCCGACACGGTACAAGCCAGACAGGCCGCGGTGCTCTGGTTGGAAAAGGCCACGGTGAACGGCGTCAACAACGTGTATTGGCAAGCCGAACGCCTGCTTGCCGAGAGCGCCCTCTTGCTGGCCAAGGTCGAAGCGGGCGTGTCCGTCGATCAGCGCGCGGCCCTACTGCGCCGGCAATTGGCGGCGCAGAACAATACCAAGCAGGCCAATTTGCAAATGCGGCAATTCGCCATTGTGCAAGTCGGATTGGCCGACGCCGAGTGGGCGGCGGCCAGAAACGATTGGCCGGCCGCGCACGATGGCGCCAGCGCCGCATTGCGGGAATTGGGCACTTTGATGGCACGTCAACCCTATCTGTGGCAGGGACGCGAATTGCAGGCGCATGCGGGATTGCTGCTCATGCGCGGACCGGCTGGCGCCACAGCAGCGCCGTCTGTCGCGGAACAGTGCGCCTCCACCCGCGAGACCTTGCAACCGGCCATCGACTCTGGCCAAGCCGGCATCGTCCTCGAGGCGTGGCTCGCGGCACGCGTTTGCGCCGGCGGCGCGGCCGTTGCCCGGACCGAGTTGCACCAGCTGACAGCAGGAGGTTATCGCCCGCGGTCGATACAGTTTCTAACGCAGTTCAAACAAGGAGCTACACCATGACGACAGCAGAAGCAATGCCAGAGACGCAAAAAATCGCCACCTATTATGTCGTCCCCGTCACGCCGGACATCGGCATAGAATCCGTGTTGTATTACGAAGGGCCGCTAAAGTCCAAATGGAAATCTGTTTCCAAAAAAGATTTGAACGCCCATAACCAGGGCTGCAATGCCGGACTGGTCAAGCTGATCCAACCAAGCGAGGATCAAATACTTGCAAGTACGGATCTATCCCCCGCGCAGCTCGACCGGACCGCCTCGCTGTACTGCGGTGTGGCGAAGACCTTGGGGGAGCCCGATCAGCTCAAGAGCTATTACGCCATCGATGCGGATGGGAGCTTGACGATCAATGTGAGCAAAGATACGACGCGCGGACTGATCTTGATTTTCACCCAAACGGATCCCTTAAATGGAGACTCAACGCGATACCCAGTTCGGCAGTTGATCGCCACCACAGATCCGGAGATCAAGAACTCTGCCATCGGCACCGGCGGCCATTGAGCCGCATGCAAGCACGATAGACAGAACGAAGGGCAAAGCAAAGTTTCACTGCTGCGCCCTTCTCGTATCCATGTATAGACTTGCCCACATTGCTGATCGTCGGCTGAACCCTTCCCTGCATCTCATGGCCGCAGCGGATGTTTGTCACAATTGCGCAGCATGGTACGCGCTGGCCGTCACCGCTTTTATTCCCGGCCCCATCGGAATTGGAGCTCCATCTCGGCACATCCACAATCGATGGTCTCTTCAGTTTCGCCCGTTGGCAGCGGATCCTCGCCTGCATCGTTCATGTGCTGCGCATTGCCAGTTTTTGAAAAGCCCCGTTTCTGGTACCAGCTCACAGCGGACATCGCGCTTTCCACCTTCACTGCCATGATGTGCTTCCTGATCGCATATTCGAGCGCGCTTCGCACCAATGCCACGCCCCCACCGCTGACGCTTCTACTCCCCAATAGCCACTTGATGTACAAAAACTGTGTCCGTTCTTCTTCCCGCACCGTGATTTGCATGACGCCGATTAAGGTATTGCCCTGAACCTCGGCGACCCTGGTACGGTGGTCGACTCCGTCGCCCGTCAAATCGCGATATTTGGGAAGCTCCCTCGCAACCTCGGCTCCCTCATCATCCTGATTCATTTCCGCAGTCGAGCAAATATTCCTGCCCTTTTCCGGGATGCGCCCGGCGGTCGCTTCTTCGTATTCACGGCCGATCCTCGCCACCCCCTTCAGCATGGCGGCATCGTCCCAATGAACATCCCTGACCGTTACCTTGGCCCACTGCGATTCCGGATCCTCGATGTGCTCTCCGATCTCGACCGTTGCGCGCCGGACGAAGACATTTAAGGCAGTGACATCGACACCTTTGATCCGCAGGACCCTGATCCACTCTACCCGCGGTTGTCCCCGTCCATCCGCAATTCTGATTTCGTCGATCTCTTGATTGGCGCCCCTGCGGGACATGAAAAGATCGGCGTCATCCACAGTAACGATATCGCCAAGCTTGAGCTCACCCCACGGTCCGATTTCGCCTTCTTCGTAAGTACCGTTGCCGTAGATGCTGCCGTTGACCTCTTTAACCGCATGTGTCACCCCCCAACTGACTCGCCCCAGAACGGGCTTCAGTTGCGCCGTCGACGATGTTTCCTTCAGCGAGCCGGCATGTCGGCCATCCATCATGTCGGCGCGCGCCTTGAGTTGCCCGACCTGGACGGAATGGCTGGCCATCTGCTGGAGCTGACGCTGCGTCAGCGACGCCACGCGCTCATCGGCGACGGCCCCGGCCGGCGTTTCCCCCGGTTGCGCGCCAAGCCTCGGCTTACCGGCGCCCCGACGGTCCCCACCCGAAGTTGAGCGATTGGTCAAACGTGTTTGCATGGGTGAACTCCCGTTCTCGGAGGGTGATGGTCTCGGGTCCGATGAGGATCAAGTCATTGCAGCGGGTCCGTCACTTTGATGATCGCTGAGATATTCTCCTTAACAAATTTCTTGACTTCCGGCAGCGCGTCGTCGAGGGGGCATGTTTTTCTTTGTGACCGCCGTACTCCTTTTTGGTCGGCTTGGTTGACGTCACTGTTCCCGCGTCGACGATAAACCAATAGCTCATGCTTCGATCGCTCTTTGTGATATGCCACCTCTTCGTATCCTTCATCGTCATATGCCAGGTTTCATCCTCCTGCGTCCACACCGGGTATCCCGCGCCATCAACAAAAACATTAACGGTGCCGATCAACTGCCTTTGAATTGGCGCCGTGCCGGCCGAAGTGGCAGCAACAGACAAATTCGGGGCAGGGTCCACCTTGCGTTGCAGAGCCTGATTGCCCATGTATGTCGCTTCGTTTTCCAGCGCCGAATTGTCATTGACCTGCATCCCGCCCACCGCAGTAGTGGGCTGCACCCTCCCCTGCATCTGCTGCACCACATGCCAGGCTTCATGCGGGAGATGCTGTTCCTGTCCGGGCGCCATATGGATCTCGCTGCCCTGGGCATAGGCGTGTGCGTTCAGCTGCGCTGGCTTGTCCGAGTTGTAGTGCACCTTGACGTGGTCCATGCTCATGCCCGACAGCGATTCGATGCCGGCTTTAAGCTGGTTCGGCATGCCTGTATTGTTGGATTTTTCCTTCAGTTGCGCGGCAAATTTTCCTTGCAAGAGTTCGTCCTCCTCCATGCGCTGCACCGGTTCGAATTTCCCCTGCAACAGCTCTTCATCCTCGACACGCTGCACGGCCGGGTCGTTGCCGCGGCCAGCCATCAGGTCGGCGCGTTCCTTGAGCTGCGCCGCCATGCTCGAATTGCTTACCATCTGCTGGCGCTGCAACTGCGCCAACGAAGCGGCGCGTGCATCTGGCATGGCAGCGGCCGGTGTTTTCCTCAATTGTGCGGCAGTGCCCGCATCGGCGGCGCTGCGGCGTTCCTCGGTCGATGGGGACCGGCTGGTCGAACGTATTTTCACGGTAAACTCTCTTTCTCAAAATGGAAGGAATGAAACTCGAACAAAGCGCTTGCTACGACAAACCGGCGACCGACATGATCCCCGAACCATCACTTGTCCAATGCTCGTTATTCGGACCGCTGTATGTAATCTTCACCGCCAGATCGTGCGCCTTGAGTTTTTGCGCGAAGGCCTTGGCCGCTTCGCCATTGGGAATGCTCAAGCCGACGAGCTGCTTGCCGGGATCGAGTTTTTGCCCCACCAGCGGCACGCTCTTCCACAGCACATTGTTGTCGGACTCCATGACAGATTCCAGCGCAGTCTTGGCATCGGCGACGGGATTGCCATCGAGCAGAATCTCGACCTTCTTGATGATCGCGTAACCGCTGCCACGATTGTCGATCAGCCATTGGAAACCGCGCTGGTCGCTTTCGATCGTCCACACCAGGATAGGAAAGCCCATGCCCTGGCGCTGCGGCATGCCCCGTTCGCGCTGCGGCACTTGACGCTGAGCGCGCCAGAAACGGTAACCCACGCCGACGCCGATCATGATGATGCCGGCCGAAAAGAAGAACGGCATGTTTCCTTCCGACAGACTTTGCATGTAAGGGTCGTACAGCAACAGCAGGATGAAAGCCAGCAGCGCCGGCAAAACGATCAGCAACTGCACCCACAGAAAGCGAACCTTGATGAACTCCTGGACCTTGCAGAACTTGAAGAAAAGGACGATCAGGACAATTCCCGTTATCATCAAAAACAGCATCAGCGATTGCAGCAACCACCGGTGGACGCAGGCGAATACTTCTATCGCTCCAGGCAAGCCGTCATGCAAATTTTGGTCGCGGTAGTTTTTCAACAGACACACGAAGATCTGCTGCGATTTCAGGCACGACTGGCTGGCATCGGTGACCGGCAGCGCCAGATTATCGAAGTCGGGCGCCCAGAATCCCATGCCGCCGAAGTTATCGCGCGCGTAGACGATATCGTCTTCGAGCTGTTGCCAGTTGCGGTCGTCAAAGTGTATGACAGGCAGTATGCTGCGCAGGAAATCAGCACGATCGGCGCCATGCAGCATCGAGTCGTTTTCCATATCGAGCCGCAGGGTCTTCTTGGCGTCGGAGCTGGGTTCGTTCAATAGCACCAGCAGATACTCGCCGTTGTCTTGCGCACCAGGGCGGCCACCCTGCTCGGCAGCGGTTCGCAGCTTGCGCAAGTGGATCAGATTGGCCAGTCCGAAAGCGCCGCCCATCCCATTTTTACCACTGGCCAGGGTATTTTGCGTCACCAGGATATTGAGCCACAGGTCGTGCTTGTTCATCTCGGCGCGCAGCCTCAGATAGAACTCGTTGAACAGCGCGGTCGATTCCTCGTCCTCCGGGTAGTTGGGGAAATACAGGGTCACGCCATCGCCTCGGCGCGGATGCGTCGCCCCGGCAAAGGCGATCAAACTCGCCACCTTGGCGCCGGGATTGCTCAGCGGTGCGTTGAGCAAGTCGATGATATTGTCCCCTATCCGTTTGAGCATCGCCTTTTTGCTTTGGGAATTCAAGGCGAGCCATGCGCCACGCCAGTCGTCTTTCTGAATCAGCCAATCGACCTTGGAATTATGTTGACGGGCGACGCGAACGAATTCATTGGGTTTGGCGCTGCCGTCATGGACGTCGAAGCTATTGCTGCCCAAGTAGAATTCACCCGTGTTGTCGACCGTCAGGCCGTAGTAAGCCACCCGATTGAGCGCGCGGAAATTGATCGTCTGTCCGCCCTTCTTTTGGTCCCAGTAAGGATAGAAGCCATACACCACACCGGACAGGTCGTCCAATGCGCAGCCGCAGTTGCCGCCCTTGATCTGGATCGGCGCAATGTCGGCCGGCATCTGCTTGCGGGCCGCGCTGTCGATGGCTACCATCAGGTAAGTGTCAAAGAGCCGCTTGACGATCTCGTCGGCGGAATCTTTCTCGTCTATTTCACAGCGCCGGGGGAGGTTTCTGAGCGCAGCGATTTGCTCGAACTGCTTGCCGAGCTCCGGCACCGCGACACCGCCGGCGTCGGCCAGGGATGGCCGCAGTGCCTCCAGCTCCTTCTGCAAAGAAGCGAGTTCGTCATTTGAAATGGTGAGCGACCTCATGTAGTCGTTATTGACCGGCGTATTGAGTTTGCACATGCCCAGTCCAAACGCGATTTTCGATTTGACCGCGCTATGGAAGATCTCCAGGTCGGGATAGTCGACGCCCTTGATCTGTTCGAGCATCTTGACCACGGCGCCCGGCACGCCGACATAGCGAGCACTCCCGCTCAGCTGCTTCTCGATGGAGTCGAGCGCCTGTTGATCGAGATGAAAGTTGTCGAACACCTTGGTGGCCGTTGCCAGTTGCGGCAAGCTGTCATCTGTGATGGTGAGCTCGCCGGAACCGATCTTGTCGGCAAAGTAGGTGTCGAAGGCCTCGCGTGATTTCAGGTACACCGTACCGAAAGCGGCCAGTTCATCGAGCGTGCTATCGTCCATGCCATCCTTTTTTAGGCTGGCACGGCTGGCCGCATTGAGCAAATAACCGTTAAAGGGGCGCAGGCTCTTGTCGATGACCGGCCACAGCGCGACCAGCATATGGGGGCGGTCCTTGAAGGTTTGCTCGAGCGCCACCTTCAGCGTTTCCTTGGACGCGTAAGGCTTGTCCTTGAAGCCGGCCAGTATCTTGCCCACACTGACCTTGCTGCCCAGTGCGTCCAGATCTTCCTGCCGTAAGACATACATGGCGGCGCCGTCGCTGTCCGCCGGTCCGGACCTGGCCGGCTGCGGCGCCGTGCGGCTGGCGCGGTAGCGATTAACCAGTTCAATCAAGGGCGCCGCGTCGGCCTGGCGGCGCACCGCAAAATCCTGCGCCTTGATGGCTGCGGGATTGGCGTTATCCCACGCCTCGAACTGCTTGTCGAGCAAGACCTCGAGCTCGGCTGGATGTGCGACGGCGAACGCGGCCATGCGCTCCATGTGCGCGGGAAAATCCTTGCCGACCTCCGCCCCGACGTTGAACTTGAAGTTGTAGGCGTATCGCTGCAACCAGGATAGCGTGACGCTGCCGACGATACCATCGTTCAAGGGGCGCTCGCGTAGCGCAAAATCATGCTGCCAGTCCGCCAAATTGCGGTAGATGACTTCGAGCTGCTGTTGCATGCGCAAGACGGTCGGTTTGCCCAGGCCGGCGAAATGCTCCTTCCGGATGCTGCGGTCGTAGCCGACCAGGGTGTAGGTCTGTGCGGTTTTGGCGACCGGTGCGCTCACGGACGCGGTCGGCGCGGACGCGGCCCCGCTCTCTCCAAGACCGGTGGCGGGCGCGAGGGCGATGCAGGCCACCAGTGCCCATTGGCCCATCGTCCGCATGGCTTGCGTGTTGAAATGTGGTTTCACAATGTTTTCCCATCCTTCATCAGTTCTCTACCGATGCCCATGATCAAATCGTCCTGGACGATGTAGTTGCGCCCGTGCTTGACTGCGCGGATGGCCGCGTACTGCGCCACGTTCAACAGGGCGCCACCAGCCAGCTCGTATTTTTCAGCGATGTGCCGGAAATCGACGTCGCCGCCCAAGCGCTCAGGCTGGCAAAACAAGCCTTGCCACAGCCGGCGCCGCTGCTCCACATCGGGCATGGCGAAGTACACCTCGCTCTGGAAGCGGCGCGAGAATGCCTGGTCAATATTGGCTTTCAGGTTGGTGGCCAGGATCACCACGCCAGGAAAGTCCTCCACCCTTTGCAACAGGTAGGAGATTTCCTGGTTCGCGTGGCGGTCGTTCGAGCTGCTGGCCTGGGTGCGCTTGCCAAACAGCGCGTCGGCCTCATCGAAAAACAGTATCCAATTCTTGTTTTGCGCCTGGTCGAAGACATTGGCCAGATTCTTTTCCGTTTCGCCGATGTACTTCGACACCACCATCGACAAGTCGATGCGGTAAACATCGGCCCCCACGGCCTTGCCGATCAGGCTAGCCGTCAGGGTCTTGCCGGTGCCGGGCGGCCCGTAGAACAAGGTGCGGTAGCCCGGCTTGACTGACTTGTCCAGCCCCCATGATTGCAGGATGCGGCCGGGCTGGCGCAGCCAGGTGACGATATGATCGACCTCCTCCATCACCTCGGCGTTGAGCACCAGATCGGACCAGTTCAGTTTCGTCTGCATCAGCTTGGCCGGAAAGTGGGCACTGAAATCGGGTTTGTGGACCTCGCCATCGGACAGGCGCTGCAAGTACTCGTTGCTCAGCATGAGCGCCGAACCGAAGTGCGGCTCGCCGCTGGCCTGGTGGTCGAACTTGAGCATGCCGCTGCGGGTGAAAAAATGCTCGTCCTTGAACAGCTTGGCCACCTCGAAGCGCAGCGCCAGATCGGTTCCCGCGAGCAGGAAGGCAGCGGTCTCGCACGTCGGCAAAAAGCCCGAGTGCACCTTGCCGCGCCAGCCGCCGATTTCGCTGTAGCCGCGTTGCAGCGCCGAATTCTGCAGCAAGAACCAATCCAGCACTTGCGGGCGCAGGTGCGGCATGAAGGCCAGCATCAGCACGACGCGTTCCGAAAAATTCATATTGTGTTCGCGTACCAGCGCGGCGTACGGGCTGGTGTCGCCTTCGAGCCGCGGAGGCGGATACAGGGCCGCGAAGTCGGGCGCCGAGCGGTCTTCCTTGAAGTATGCTTCGAAGCGGGCGTTGCAGACCTGGGTGAACCAGAGCACTTCGCGTTCGAGGCAAGCTGCGATGTCGTTATTCATGGTGTGTAGGTGAAGTAGGTATTCATCGCCAGGTGACGTTCAGCGGCGCCGTCATCCAGGAAAATTTAATCATCTTGTAGCTCCATGGCAGCCGGTCGAGCAGCATGTCGAAGGTGCGCTGCGGAATCTTGAGATGCCAGGCTTCCTCCTCGTAGTACAAGCAGCCTTCGCGCTGCAGGAAGGTCTCGCGCAGGCCTTCGATGGAGCTCGCGCCAATGGCGCTCCAGTGGGCAATCACGCCTTTGAGCATTTGCTCGATGGTGCTCTTCTCCTTTTCAGTCATGCTGATGCCCGGTACCACCGGCACGGCGGCGGGTATGCCGCACAGCAGCTTGTTGAGCACCAGCAGATATTCCGGCGTCGTCTCTTCGGCGGTAATCGCGAACTGCAAAATGTGGACGCCGCGCTGGCGTGTTTCTTCGCTGACGAATACACCGTCCTTGGTGATGTCAAGCAAGGCGAACAGGCGCTCGATGTAGGGCGCAATGATCACCAGCCCGGCGTTGCGCAGGTTGGCGTCGCCCGTAAATGGCGCCGGCGCCTGGTCGACGGGCGTTGTCCGGGCCGCCGCCTGCTGCGCTTGTGGTCCCGTCAGGGGGCGCAGCAACTGCGCCATCGCTTCGGCTGGCGTGGCCTGTGCCGCGCCGGGTGCGGGGGCCAGCCGGAGCGCATCGATCTTCTGTTGCCATGCAGGTCCTTCCTGCGCATGGTCGCCGGCCAGTCGCGCGACCAAAGCGCTGAACATGTCGCCAGCGCTGGCGGGTGCGGCGCCGATGAAGATGGTGTCGAAGACGGCGCGCCAGATTGCGCCGTCCAGCATAGCGGGGACAGGCGGCAAGGTAGTCGGCAAGATGTCGCTGAGAGCACGCAGCACCGCCGGCAGCGCGCACGCAAGCCGGGGCCGCAGTGTACAAAGCAGGCGCGCCAACGTCGGCCCAGGCACAATATCCAGCAACCGGTCAAGCACCCGATGGTGAGATAGCGCGCTGTGCAATGCTACGTGCGCGTCGGTGTCGGCGTTGGCATCGGCCAGCAAGCGCTGCATCAGCAAAGTGATGCTCGCTTTGACGGCCTGATCCGGTGCGCGCTCGCGCATCAGCAAGATGGCGATGGTCTCCGCGCTGGCAGGCAAGCACGGTGCCTGGTCTGGGCTGAAAACCAGGCTGGACGCATCGGCCGCTTGCCTTGCCGGCTTCCCGAGGACGCCAAATGCTGCGCGAAATGCCGCTTGCACCTCCTCTTCATCTGCGCTTCTATCGCTTGCCGGTGCGGGCAACTGCGCGGCAACTGCGCGCCAGAACGCCAACTGCTGCTTTGGCTCTTGACGCGGCAATTGCGCCCGCGCCAACGCTTGCCATTCCCCAGCGCTAAAGACAGCCGCGTTCGCATCGATAAAATCGTCATCGGTCAGCAATTGGTCGGTCAGCGCCGGATGGCTGTCGCACAATTCCATCGTCAACATCTGTTGCAGCGCTTCCGGCAGCGCGGCGTCGATGCTATCCCCTGCCCCGCCGCGCAAACGCTGCCGCGCCACGTCCAGATACACGTTACCAAACAAGGCGCGCTCGAACGCCGCCTTGAGCGGCGTATCTTCGCCGCGCAGCAATTCGTACCAGGCGTGCGCCACCGGCGTGAACACCACATCGGAGCGCTGCGGTGAGGCCGGCAACAGCGAGCGCAGCAAGTCCGATACCCACTCGGCAGGTTCAGTCGATGTCGGCCGTTCCATCACTTGCGTGAAGGCGAAGCGCAAAACGTGCTGCGCAAACGCGTCAGGCGCCAGAGGAATGGGCAGCATGATGCCGAACCGGGCAGCGAGGTCGAGCAGGGGCGCCGCCAGCCGCGCCGTCCACCCCGACAGGCATCCCAGTAGCTCATGCATCTTGCCGCTGTCGGTGCGATCGATCAGGTGCCTCCGCGCTTCTGCGCGGCCGAGGTAGCGCTGCGCAGCCTGGCGCAGCAGGTCCGGGTGGTACCTGACAAGGTCGGCCCACAGCGCGTCGAGCGTCGACAGGTCCGCGCGCAGCATCGCGTCTGCCAGACGCTGCGGCAAGGCTTGGCATAGCATGGGCGACAAGGGTGACGCCTCGCGATGCGCGGGCGCGGCGGATGGATCCCGCTCGACATGACGGACAGCGAGCTCCTCGCTTGGGATGGGCTGCACAAAAGACGCTGTCACGCCGGCGCCGCAGTCGGCACCGATCTGGTCCAGGTCGATGGGTTCGCCGAGCATGGCTTGTTGAAGCACCTTGCCAAAAAACGCATGGGGCGTTGCGGCACACAACGCCCGCTCCTCGACCGCCGAAAGAAAGGCGTTTGTGCCCTCTCCGGCCTGTTGAAACCCCGCCCAGGCTTGCACCAGCCCATGCAGTTGGGCCGAATTGAGCGTGCTGAACCGCGCCTCCTGGGCCTGGCGGTCGCCCAGATAGGCGCGCAAGGCAGCTTCCGACAGTGTCGCCGATGCCAGGGCTGCGGCCTGCCCCTCGGGCGGGCGCGGGCCAGGAGCGGGACCAATGGCATGCAAGGCGGCAGCGATGTGGCGCGTCGGGTCGCTGGGCAGATCAGCGCGAAGCGAGCGATGCTTTTCCAGCAGGTACTGCATGAGCCGCTCGGGAACGATGCTGGCCACCTCGGCATGGAGCAGCAATTGCAAGGCGGTGTGCAGCACGTCGTGACGCTCGCTGCGTTCGCCAAGCACCCGCAACAACTCCGCCATGAGCGGCGCCAATCCCGGCTGTAGCATCACCGCCAGGTCAAGCTGCTGCGCAAGGTTCAAGCGGGTCGTGATGCCGGCGATGGCCTGGTAGCGCTTTTCCTTCGACAACTGCTGCCAGTGGCGGCGCAGTTGGGCGCGCTGTGCAATGACGATCGATGGCCAATTGCGCCGCCATTGCTCCGCATCGCCGCGCTCGAGCAGTTCTTCCAGCGACATCGGGGCGGTGTCCTTCGTACCGCCTGCCACTGCCGATGGCACTTGGGCACCGAGCAAGGCCTGGAGTCCGGCGCTCTGGCCAGGCGTCGTGCGCAGCACGTCTTCCATGATCGCTTGCGGCGTCAGCTGGTCCAGGCCAAGGTCGAACCAGCGCGCCAGCGAGGGCCGCAATGCCGCATGAAACTGCTCGCGCGGCAAGACACTGGCGAGTCTTTCAATCAGCGCGCAGCACTCGGCTTGCACCACTGACAGAATATCGATCCTTACCTCATCGCTGAACCCGGCCAGCCAGGTGCGCGCCAGCCGTGGATACTCGCTGCGCAGCCAATGTGGCGCCAGAACCAGCAGACGGTCCCAATACGGCGCCAACAATTGAAACTCGCCGGCATTGAGGCACTTGCTGATGGTGATGATCTCGGCACGGGCAAAGATAGGACCGAGCACGCGCAGCGGCTCACGGAAGTGTTTGCTGTCGACGGCGCCCTGCTTGCCGCCGGCAGCGCGGTCGGCCGCCGGCTCTTGCGCCTTGCCGGCGGCCAGCATGGCGGGCGAAGCGGTAAGCGCGCCTGCCGGGCTTGGTGCGGCGTGCGTCTCCCGCTCGACGGTGGTGGTGTAGCTTCGCACCACGGCGTCGAGGGTAGCCGGTTCGGCGTGCCGAGACAGCAGCCATACCCAAAAGGAAGTTTCATCTGCCCCGGCTTCACGCAGGCGGTCGTGCTTATCCACGGCCCAGGTCAGCACAGCGCAGCGCTGCGGCTCCGGCCACTTGTTGAATAGAACCCGCGCCGTCATCAGGCGCTGTTGCACATCGAGTCGCGGAACCAACTGGGCGAGCACCTGCGGCTTGGCCAGCTCCTTGCGCAACTGCTCATGGCTACGCGACGATGGACTTGAGCGCAGGCCACGCCCCGCTTCGTCCAAGTCGGCGAGCAGGCCAGGCAAACCGGCGTCCGGCAGCGGTGCCAGGGCGCTGGCCAGAGAATGAGAATCGGCCGGCGCCGGCCCGCCTTGCATGAATGGCTCCTTAGCATCGGACCGCCGATACCTGTCGGCGCTCGCATCGACCACTTTTTCGCGGCTGTGCAGATCCTGTTCTACCTTTTCCGCCGCCAGGAAAGCAAGAATACGGTCGGACTGTTCGGGCAGTGACTGCGTGATCAACGCCAGCACCGCTTGCGGCGCAAGACTACCGGCAGGCGCGGCCAGCCAATGCGGCAAGGCCGGGTGCAACACCGCATTGAGGCGCGGCCGAGGCACAACCGTCGCGAGTCGCTCGATCAAGCCGGCGCAATCGGCCTGCAGGACGCCGAGTATGTCGGTCAGGACTTCGTCGTCAAAATTCCGCAGCCAATGTTCCCACCGCCGCGGGTGGATGGTCCGCAGCAACTGCGGCGCGCTTGACAGCACACGGTCCCAGTACGGCGCCAGCAATGCGAAATCCGCCGTTTCGAGACCCTGCTCGATGCTATGCATTTCCGCAGGCGTGAAACCGGCGCTGCCTACGGTGGGGGCGCTAGCCTTGCCGGCCCGGGCCAGCACCGCATCGCGCTGCGCCGGCGGCCAGTGCATGATCTGATCAAACGCGATCGATGGCATCGATGCATCGGGCTGCCGGATCGCGATGCTGTCCGCGACGGGCGCTACGTTGTCCGTATCGGGCCCATCCTCGGAATCGGGCGTCGCGAACAAGGCGAGGATGCGCGCGGCATGCTCCGGCACCGCGTCCTTGACCCATGCCAGCACCGCGTCAGGTGCGAGACTATCCGCCGGCTCAGCGAACCAGCGGGGCATCGCCGGCCGCAATAGCGCATTGAGCCGCGCGCGCGGCACGACCGTCGCGAGGCATTCGATCAGCCAGGCGAAGTCAGCTTGCATCACGCCGAGAATGTCGACCAGGGTATCGGCATCAAACGCATTCAACCAACGCTGCCACAGCCTTGGATGCGCATTTCGTATGCACTGCGGCGCGCTGGCCAGGATGCGATCCCAGTACGGCGCCAGCAAGACGGCGTCAGCGTTTTCCAGGCCTTGCTCGATGACGGACATGGCGTCCGCGCCGAAGCCCGCAATGGACTGCGGCGATGGCACCGCTGCCGCCTGCGGCGTGGTGTACGGTTCAGCCTCTGGCTCGCCGCGGCAGGCCCGCTCCCATCGTGTCCGCAACATGTCGGGGCTGGCAGCTTGGGTACATTGCGGCAGGAACCAGCGCCAGAACGATTCGGTCTCGCTCCCGGCTTGCCGGCGGCGCCGCAGTTCATCCTCGGCCCAGGCCAGGGTGGCGGCGCGTTCGGTCTCGGTCCATGCATGACACAGCGCCCCCGCTGCCGCGAACAACTCCTGGGAGTCGAATTGGCGTATCAATCGGGTCAGCATGGGCGCTTCGCGCAACGCCACGCTGAGCACCTCGTGGGCTTGCCGCGTATCGATCACTTGCCGCAGCAATTGTGTGTGTGCCGCATGCGCATCCCGCGCCCAGGGCATGGTCCCATGCCGCAAAAAAGCCAGCATATCCGCGGCCGGCCCTGGCGTGTCCCGGGTGCTGGCCGCGGTACCAGCCTGGGCCGGGGTATCTTCCAGAGCGCTCGATAGTTGCACGAACAAGCGCCGCGGCAGTTCGCTACGCGCCTGCGCGGCCGGCACCGTGCCGAGGTCGATCTCGAGCCGCTCGATGCGCCGGCTCCGCTTGCCCCGATACAGGTCCAGCACTTGCTCGATCACCGGCAGCATGTCGGCCTGGATCCAGTCGGCCAGCTCCGCGCTCTCGGCCGGCTTGGCGTCAAACGCCATCTCGAAGGTCAGTGCGTGGATCAGGTCCAGGTCGCTCATGCTCATACCCATACCCGGTTGGTGTGATACGGCGCATTTTTGTTGAGAAATTCAATCAACTGGCCTGCGGCCTCGTCGAGACCGTCGGCGGGCCGGCCCATGCTCGCTTCGCGCAGCAGCCCCAGCCAGTTGGCCTGACGTTGCTCAAATTGCGCCAGCAACGGAAAATTGAGCCAGTAAAATTGCGGCAGTATGTGTGCCGGTAAATTCTGCGCGATCAATTCCTCGATCCAGGCGCGGCATCCCGGATCGGCAAACCGGGCGGTAAAGGCAGGCAGGATCACGCTGACCCGGTGCGCATAGAATTCTTCCGGCACCGCACGGGTGGCATCCGCAGCACGCGGGCGCAGCAGCACATGTTCGAGCAAATGGAAGCCCTCGCAACGCCGGTTCAAGTCGATCAGCTGGCCTCGCATGGACTGCCCGGCCGCGACCATGGCGTCGAGCGGCAGGCGCATGATCGGCCAGCACTGCGCGTCGGCCGCGTTCAGACACAGCCAGCCTTGTCCGTCTTCGGTGGCGTAGAACCGGTAATTCTCGCTATGTATGCCAGCGAGCATCAGCGTCGGCGCGACGGCCCCGTGCGGCAGCGGCATGGGCGCCGCATCGCCTGGCGGCACATCGGCGCCGGTGGCAAGCAATTCCGTCTGTTCGTAGGATAGCTGCTGGGGATAGTCCTCTTGTTGCGCGAGCGTTTCCAGGTAGCGCGCGTCGCTGATGTATTTGACTTCACCGTGGAGGATATCGCCGGTGAGAGAGCGTCCGAGCGCGCGCGGGTCCGCGCCGGACAACAGCTGCACCCGATGCATGATCGCCGGGTAGTTGTTGCCGTCGCCATAAGGCTGCTGCAGGTCCATGGCGCTGCCGCGCCTGGCGCTCAGCGCGCACAAATGGCGCAGCAGTCCGATCTTGCACTCGATGAGGTGCAGATCAAGCCCGTCCGCGTGGTACAGGTCGTAGCGGCGCAGCGCGTTGTCGGGGAACACTTCACCGTACATCGCCAGCAGGCTATCGAGCACACGGTTGCGGCGCTGGGCAAACGGGTCCTGCTCGCGCAACACGGCGTCGATATCGGCCTTGGCGATACCGTCGACGTACAACATCTCCACCTTGGGAATTTCTTCATTTCCCAGAAATTTGGCGAAATAGGATTTGTCGAGCGTCGCGTCGACCGAATAGAGCCGCTTGATGCCTTGCAGCGACGCCAGGTAATTGGCCATCATCTGCTCGAACGGATAGAGATAGGCTTTAAGCTGCAGGGCGCGCGCATGCACGTGCGCCGGTTCGGACTTGGGCACGCCATAGTGGTTGATGCCGTAAATGGCCGGCGTGTGCTCGCCGATCGAGCCATACGCGTCGAGCGGACGGTATTGTCCCCGCGGCAGGTCCAGCAGGCGCGCCAGGTTGCCGTCACCGCTGCGAAAGGCCTCATGCTCGAATTCGAACTTCTTGATGTACAGGCGCACCTGCTCGTGAAACTGCACCGCATGCCGGCCGTGCATTTTCGGATCGTCCTCGCGCGCGCCTTCCGGCAACCGGCCGGGCGCCTTGCCATGCACCAGGCGCAATTCCTGGGCCAGGGCGGGATCCTCGGGGAACTCGAGCACCGGGCACACGGCCTCGGTCTGGGCCAGCCGTATCCACGGGATCTCCTTGCCCTTGCGGGTCATCAGGCACAATTTCTTGACCTGTTTCACGCCCGGCACATGGTGCGCCAACGCGATCAGCTTGATGGAGTCGATCTCATAATTGGGCACCGAGAAGTGGCCGTCCTCGATATAGCCGTGGCCGGTCAGCGGTCCTTCGAGCATATCCTCCCAGCGCATCCCTTTGGCGCGCATCTCCTCGAAGCGCGAGATGCGGCCGCCCGACGAAATCATTTTCGCGCACTGGAAATACAGATCGGCGTAGATTTCGGCGGCGGGCCGGCTGTCGTCGATCTCGATCTCGCCGGCCAGCATGTAAGGCCTGGAGGCGACGATGCGCACCTCTTCCACGTCGCGTCCCAGATTGCGGTTTTGCGACAACAATGCCAGCACCGATTGCCGCAAGTCTTCGTCGCTGACCTCCCTGGCGTGAAACAGCGATTCACGCGGCTTGACGAACACCGAGAACAGGCCGTTGGGGCGCCCGCCCGTGCTGCCGGCGTTGATCCACACATCATCGACCTCGGGCAATCGGTCGTAGATGAGCTTACAGAAATCGATGTCCGTTACCGGCTGGTTGGGAAAGATCGCTTGGGGCGGGAACAGGGCCTGGGCTTCAAAGTCGATCGCGCCGGAGGCGTCCGTGAGGAAGTCGGCGACGTCGAAATCGGTGCGGTAGACCAGGTCGGTCAAGCCATAGCACAGCAACTCGAGCAGGGTCACGCCCGGATCGTGCAGGTTGTAATCGGTCCACTTCTTGCCTGACAAAGACTGGAGCAGATCGATGCCATTGCGCCTGAGGCCGTCGAAATCGAGGCCGTCAGGATCGCTCAGCTGGCGTTTGATGTGGTTCGAAATCATCACGGTGTCAGTATTGGTCCATGCGCATTTGCTGCTGCATGCTTTGCAACAGGCGGTTCACGCGGGAAAACGGCATGCCGCCCAGGGTGTCAAGGATCAGCCGCAGCTGTGCCGGGCTGAAGGTCAGGCGCGCACTGGCGCCGCCAGCGTGGGCGCCAGCGTGCAGTTGACCGATCAGCTCGAACACTTGCCGGAACGGCCGTTCCGCCAGGCCTTCGACGATCAGGCTGCACTGTTCCGGGCTCAATTCGAGGGCGATGTCGCGCCGTGCAGTGGTTTTCATGGGCTTAGCTCCTGACCTTGCCCTTGGCGTCATACTGCGGACTGGGCTGGCGCAGCGGCTTGTTCGCGCTCTCGAGCATGAGCGTGTCTTGCCACAGTTGCGTCATGTGATACCGGATCCAGACGTCCTCTCCGTAAGTGCAACCGACCCGCATCTGCAATTTAAATTCAAACAACCTGTCGTCGGGATTGCGGAACCAGCGCAATTCGATGCGGCTGCACCTGTTGCCGAAATGGGACTGGTGATGCGTGATGCTGCCGTTCCTGCCGAAGGCGTTCAGCGCGAATGCGTGCAGGAGCGCGTAGCGCCCGTCGCTGTCCTTGGCGCCCACTCCCGCGACCACTTCCCAGGCCTGGCAGCCGGTCATGTACTCGGTGGCGTCGTACCAGTTGCCGTCGGCCGGCACGGCCAGCTCGCCGCGGCGCCCGACCCGCGCGTGGCAGGCAACAGTGCCGGCCACGTCGAGCTCGTGCTGCGGATCGCACTGGCGGATGCCCACGGCCGCGCGCTGTATTCCGTCCGCGCTGGTCTGGCTGGCCAGCGTCAGCAGCGCCTGGTTCTTCTCGTCTTGAAAGCTGAGGTGATTGCTTCCCTTGTCCAGCCCGGCCGACCACAGCACGTTGCCCGTGCTGATGTCGCGGTAAAAGCTGAGCAGCTTTCCGTCCTGCACCTGGGCCACCTTGAAGCCGGCTTCCGGGGTCTTCTCGAAACCCTCGTCGAGCATATTGAGCATCGATTCGATGAGGTCGCCGAAATCGACTTCGGTCGGCATTTTTCCCTGCGCGAAGCGCTCCTTGAGCATGCTGCGGCGGCGTCGGGTCATGTTGGTTCTCCTCGTGGAATAATGAAGGTCGATCCGACGCGCAATTCGTCGATACCGATCGGCTTCGGATGGTTGATGGTCGCCTTGCCGTCCACGACGATCCAATGCTGGTGCATGGGCACGGCGATGCTCCAGGGATAGCTCGGATAGATGGTTTTTTCAGTCGCATGCTTGGCGTTGTCGCGCATCGCATAGAGCAGCTCGGCCGGTTCGCCCACCGGGGCGATTTGCAGCAGCGACACACCGCTCACTTCCTCCACCACGTCGAGTTCGAGCAAGAACGAGACCACGTCGTGCTGACGCAGCGTCCAGCCGAAATGCTGGGAAATGCCGCTCGCGTTCCACGGCGAAAGGTAGTCGCACAGGGCCTGGTTGATGCGCTCGCTCAAATGGCCGCTGCTGAGCTGCGAGCGCAGTTTGACGGTGCAGCGCACCTGGATCAGCTCGTAGACCGGATTCTCGACGCTGATGATGGTGTCGGGCGAGGCGTAGCGCCGCACGTACTGCGCGATCTCGCCGATCAGGTGGCCGCTCAGCGTGGGCCGCTGGTTGATGTGGCCGTTGCCGTTCAGATGGGGAATGGCGACGATCAGGATATGGCCGGGGCGCAGACGCCGCGCGGGATCGTCGGCCGAGACCATATTCGGAAAGCACTTGACCTTGTACACTTGCGGGAACTGCTCGAGGATCAGCAGCTCGAAGTCGGCGGCCGTGAGTGCCCGGTTCTTGTGGCGCAGGCGCTCGCTGGCGCGCACGCGGAACTGCAATGCGCTTTCGGCGGCTTTGCCGTCGAACGAGCGGCGAATCTGGTGGATGCTGTCGACGCCGGCGATATTGCTGCGGCTTTTCGTGATGCGCTTGCCCGGCAACACCGGCTCCGCCTTTTTCCCTTGATCGGGCTGCCAGGTGACCTTGATGGCCTGGGCGTAGACCGCATACAAGCTGCAAAAATTGGCCACGCCCCGGTCGGCGGACACGCGCAGCCAGAATTTACCGGCGGGCATGACCGTGTTCCCGGTGTCGATCTCTTCCGGCAACCTGATCAGTACGATGCCGCTGGTCATGAAGCCCTTGGTTGAGTCGTCGAGGATCTGGTTGGCGTCGATCCGGCGCCAGCGGTTGCCGCTCAGGTAAGACCAGGCCAGGCCGCTGTCGGCGTGCCGCTTGTCGGGCAGTGAATCCTCACGAAGGTAGAAATACAACGACAGGGTGCCGCGCAACTGCTTGCCTTCGATGCCGATGAACAGATAACCTGCGGCCTCGTAGATGGGGATCTGCGGGATGGTCCGGGTGTCGCCCAGGTACATGGTCTGGTGGCCCATCGGATGCAAATGAATGAAGCTGTCGAGCTGGGCCGGCTTGCTGGCGGTGCGCTTCCTTTCAAAGTCGATGGTCGCCACCGCCTTGTAGTTCAGCGCGATGCGCCCGATCTGTGGCGTGTAGGGCGGATTGGGCAGCGGGGCCATCAGCTGCGGCTTCTTCACGCGGGCGTTATGGGTCAGCACGCGCGAGAGCAGCGCCGGATAGGCCTGGTGGCCGAACGCGCCATCGGGACTTTCCAGCGTGAGCTTGAACAAGCCATTCATGCTCGCCGAACTGTAGCGAAAACCCGGCTCGCCTTCCCGGGGAAAGCCCGCCAGCGGTTTGTAGAATTGCACGGTCGGCTGAAAGCTGACGCAGCTCTCGCTGCTGGTCAGGTTGCTCGGGCTGCCGTCCGATTGGACCTCGTAGCGAAACAGGCTGGCCTCGCCCCCTGCCCTGACCCATTTGCCGTCGGCCAGCACGGCCAGGCTGGCGCGCACATCGCCGCTTTTGAGGGGCGCATCGTAAGCGCGATAGTGGCCCGCGAATCCGCCCAGACCCGGCGGCAGGTCGTTCCATTCGATGTCGATCGACACATCGCGCAACTGCTTGTACAGAATTTCCTCGCAGCCCACGATGAGGTAGGAGCCCAGCGCCGGCAAGGGACCGAAGGGCATGAACGGCGACGAGGCGCTCAGCTGGCCGATCTGGTTATGCAGCAGCAGCTGGCGCACGGCGCGCACCTCGACCTCGATTCGGATGTCCTGCAAAAACCATTGCGACAAAATGTCGTAGGGGTAGCTGTATTCATTTTGCGTCATCTCGAAGCGCAGCACCGGCAGCTCGGTGTCGTATCCCCCGCCATGCAGCGCGGGCTGGTAGCTGGTGATGGGCGGCGCGCCGGCCGGCAGCACGAATTGGATCGACAGGCAGTCTTTGTCCAGGCTGGCGTTCAAGCCCTGGTATTCGGGACGGTATTCGCTCACCTGGTGCCAGCCGTCGGCCGTGGTCAAGGCCACGCGAAACATGGCGCGAAACAGTTTGACGAACACGTCGCTCGCGCGCACCGCGCTGGCCGGCCGCTCGTCGCTGCGGTGGTCCTGCTGCAATTTGGTGACGACAGCGCGCAGGCTGTCTTCGATCGGATGGCGGCGCGCCGCAGATACGGACCTGGCCGCCATGTCCTGGTCCGGGCCAGGTGCCGGCCCGGTCGCCAACCCGTCCGCTTCGGACGCGGCCACCGGATCGCGGTATTGGAACAGCACGCGCACGCTGCGCTCACCCTCGCGCATGAGCAATACCCGCGAAGCCAGGGCGAAACCGAAGCGCGCCGGTGCGCCGCCGTGCTGCGCCTCGCCCGGCTTTGGCGCCCCCAGCAAGGGCACCGGCGTGAGCTTCTGGTGCTCGCTCTCATCGCCGTCCAGGCGCAGCAATTCGACCTCGCGCGCGTAGCAGCCGGTGGTGCTGTATGCCACCCTGCCCTTGGCGCCGGGCACGGCATTGCGCTGGCGTTCGAAATACAAGGTGTGCAGGGCCTCCACATGGGCGTCGTTGAGCGTGGCGGCGCATTCGGTGGCATAGATAATGTCGCGCTGCGCGTCGTCCACACCGGCAATGAACTCGGTGCCGGCGTCGATGTGGATCTGGCGCGCCGAGGCCGTCGGCCGGATCACCAGGAAGGCGCTGTCGGCCTTCTGCTCCTGGGCACGCATGCCGAGCACGCGCTCAAAGTAAAAGTCGATGCGCTTGTCGCCGAAACGGTTCAGGCGCTGTTGCAATTGCTGGAACAGGCGCACGAAGCCGATCAGGAGGCTGGCGCCCGGATCGTGCGACTCGCTCAGCAGCGAAGCGGGCAGCATGGCGCGTATGCCGTTTTGCAGCATCCGCACCGCTTGCGTGAACGTATGGAAATTGTGGCGGATGTCGCTGGGACCGAAGGGCGTCGGCTCCGCCTCGTCCGCACCGCCTTGCGTGACCTGCGGCACATCGGTCAGCGCCATGAATTGCGGCCCGAAGACTTGCTGCGCGCCGATGAAGGAGGCCGGCGCGTGCTTGAGCAGTATCCGCATTTCGCGCTTCAATCCGCTCAGTATGCCTTCGAGCAGTTGCCGCACTTCGCGCCCGCCCTCTCCGGGCAAGGTGCTGACCGTGCTCATCCACACATCCAGCGTGCGCGCCACCAGCAGCGGCGAATCGAGGCGGTCGCGGTAGCTGCCGTGCAAGCCGCGCAGCGCGTCGATCCCGAACCAGGCGCTGTAGTCGGGCGCGGCCAGCAGGCGCTGCTCGAAGCCGTTCAGCATGGCGCTGGTGTCGATGGCCAGTACCGAGGCCATGAAGATGGTTTCGTCGGCGCTGAAAAACTGCTGCCAATGACCTTCCGGCGCCATGTTCAGCTTATAGAACCGGACCACGCGCGCATACTCGGTGGCCAGCGCGAGCAGCTGCTCGAACGTCATTTCGTCCGGCTGGAAATAATTGCCGCACAGCGCAGGCGGACGCCGATGCTGCTGGTCGCGCCCGTCGCTGACGATCAGTCGAAATTTCTCCGTCATCACGGCCACCGCTTAGAGTTGGACATCGCTACCCTCCAGGCAGTAGAAGGGATAGACGATGTTGTGACGGGTGTTGGTGCTGATGATGGTGTAGTCGATCGAGAAATTGAGGCGTCCTTCCGGGGCCAGCGTGGTATCGGCGGAGATCGCCTCGACCACCACGCGCGGCTCAAAAAACAGGATCGCGCGCCCGATCGCATCCTTCAGGATCGTCACGGTCGTCTCGTTGATGCTCTCGTAGACCTGCTGTTTGAGGCCGGCGCCGAAAGCCGGCCGCATGACGCGCTCGCCGGCGGCCGTGCCCAGCACGATGTGCAAGCTCTGGCGGATGTCTTCCTCAGCGCTGACCATGCGCACTCCCGCGCGGATCGAGAATTCGGGCGGGAAACTCCAGCCCGTGCCCAGGAAGGAAATATCGGCCTCCATCGGTCGCCCCGGCATGCTAGCCGCCCACCATGACGGTCGGCAGGCCCAGCACCACGCTGCCGCCGTGCGCGGTGGTGTCGCCCATGCGCGCGGCGGGCTTGCCGCCGATCATGACGGTGGCGCTGCCCTTGACGATCGAATCCGGCGGGCCGACGCACACGCACATGTCGCCCACCACGGCCGCCGGCAAGGCGCCGATCAGCACGGTCGGCACGCAAGGCCCGGAAATCGGGCCGCCCACGTGGGGAATCGGCGGCAACCCCGGCGTGACCATGGGGCACACGTGCATATCGGTGATACGGGCTGCGGGTGGCATCGGCGTCGTCCTGTTTCAGTTGATCATGACCAGCGCACCCTTGACGGTGGTCTGGCCGGTTGCCGACAATTCGGCCGTGGCGGCGCCCTTGGCGACAAAGCCGACGTTGGCGTTATTGTTGATGTTCAGTGCGCTCACCTTGACGTCGGTCTGGGCCGCCACCTCGACGTTCTGCACGGCCGAGATGGCCACCTTGCCGGCCGCCTTGATGGTGACGTCCTTGGGGCTGTCGAGCAGGATGCCGCCGGGACTGAGCTCGACCTTGTTGCCGTTCTGGTCTTGCAGCAAGATCGACTTGGCATCGTCACTGATCACGACCTTGTTGCTGGCCGGCGTGATGAAGGTGATGACTTTTTTCTCGTCGTCGAATTCCATCTTGAGCTTGCTGCGCGTGACCAGCGCCTTGAAATTATTCTCAGCCGTCAATTCGTAGGGCGGCACATGCTTGCTGCTGTATAAGCTGCCCAGGATGACCGGGCAAGAAGGATCGTTGTTGAAGAATCCCAGGATGACTTCGTCGCCGACTTCCGGCACGACGAAGGCGCCGAAGCCGGCCGAGCCGTAAAAGGTCGACAGGCGCGCCCACACGCCGGCCGTGGCCGCCTTCATCAGGGGCAGCGACACCTGGATCTTGTACTGGCCTTCGGGATCGGCATCAAGCTTCATGACCAGGCCGATGTGCAGGCCGGCGATGCCGGCGGTCCAGCCCGCCGCCTCGGGCGCATGCAGCTGGTGCTCGTCGGCGAACCAGTAACTGGGCATGCCGAACTCGACCTCGGTGGTCCAGTTGCCCTGCTCCAGGCGATGAACCACGTTGCTGGCGATGACGTTGCCGTTGAAATGCGCGCCCACGCCGGCCAGGGTCAGCAGCACGCCGGGCTTGGCCAGCGCGCTGCCCTGGAACTTCATGCGCCCGCGGATGCGCGCCAGCGCCGCCTTGGTTTGCTGGGCGCCGGTCCAGGCCGCCAGGGCCGCGCTGTCGAGGGACGCGGCCGTTTGCAGGCCGAAGTCACCGGCGCCCAGCACGCCGGCCAGGGTGGCCGAGCTCAGGTCGCCCTGGCCCGTCAGGGCCTGCGGCTTGGCGGTCTTCTGCACCACGGCCAGGGTCGCCAGGTCCCAGCTGGTGGCGGTGACCGAGGCCAGTTGCCAGCGCGCGTCGAGCTCGGCCTGGAACTCCATCAAGTCGGCGCCGTAGGTGACCGTCAGCACGGGCGAGCCGCTGGCCACGGGCGCGGCCACCGTGATCTTGCCGGCGTCGACCGTCACCAGCATGCCGTTCACTTCGGCGCGCGCGAGCATGTAATCCCAGTCGCTCACGTAGTACTGCACCAGTTCCTTGTAGGTGACGCTGGTGCTGTCGACGGCGCCGCTCAGGCCCGCGTGGGCGCCGATCAGGGCCGCGATGATTTGATGGTCGGTCTTGTCGACATAGTTCGCATTCTTGCGCCCGACCGTCATGGCCAGCGCCTTGTCGCGGCACTCGATGATCAGGCGCGCATAGTTCTCACCGGTGATCTTGACGCTGTGGCGCACCACCACGCCGGTGTAGATGGGCTTGACGGTCAAGCCATAGCCGGCGCTGATGACGACCTCGGTGCCCGGCTTGAAGTTGCCCTGGTCGGCCACCGGAAAGGCCGCGTTCGGCATATCGCCGTCGAGCACGGTGATCGTGGCCGACGGAATGCGGTTGGTGCTGTGATTCGTCTCGATCGACACCACTTGGACGATATCGGGCAGCGGCGCACCATCACAGGTGATGGTGAAGCTGAGGACGCCGTCGCTGCCGGTCATCGGTGAGGTGGCCATGAGGTGCTTTCGGTAGTCAGTTAAAAACGCGCTTCAGAACAGCGGCGGAAAGCGCAAGCTCATGCCCGGCTCCAACTGGCGCGGCAAGGTCAAGCCGTTGACGCGCGCCACCTCCAGGTGATACAGCGGATCGCGATAGATGCGCTCGCACAGCAGGGGCAAAGTGTCGCCCGCCTTGACCAGCACCAGGTGGGTCAGGTCCGGCGAGCTGGCGCTCTTTTGCTTGACCTCTTCGGCCGCGCTTTGGTATTCGACGAAACTGAGCGAGGTCTTGGCACGCAGCGGTTCGCCGTTTGGCGCGAACAGGGTGTACTCGAATTTCAAGCTCTCGGCCCGGCCGTAGAACATCAGGCTGCCCCACACCACCTGCACGATGGGCGTCTCGTGCTTGGTCCCCACATACGCGTAGACCGTGTTGCGCAGACTCTCGACTTGCTGCTTGACAGGCAGCTTGCTGCCCGGGACGGCGCCCGTGCCATCGAGCACCAGGGCCTTGAGGCTCAGCTTTTCCGGCTGAACGGCATGGAACTTGGCCTCGTCGCCGGACTGCCCCAGGCTCTCGTTCTTGCTATAACGGACCGAGCACTCATGGTCGTAGCCCGACGGATTGATCAGCGCCTTGAACACCGGACGCGATCCGTCGACACTGATCTTGCCGCTCTTCGACACCGAGCAGCCGGAAATTTTGAGCAGTGCTTTCTCGCCGGCCATGACTAGCGCTCCCCGCGCTCGCGCAGCAGGCTCGTCACCAGCTGGCGGCATTCGCGCAGCAGGGCTTCGCGCTGGGCCTGGGTAAACGGCACGATGTTCTTGCCGCCCTCGGCGGGACGGTCGACGATGGTGCTCTTGATCACCAACTCCCTGATTTCTATCGACATCGCGATCTCCGGTTTATGCCCTGCGCTGAGAATAGGAGTACGCCAGGCTGATCTTCTCAACGGCGACTTCGTTTTTGGTGGAACTAAACGGGTCGACGCTCCACTTGAGCGGATAGGCGTCGTTGAACTGCCACACGCGCAGCACCTGGCCATTCGCGCCGGTGAGCTTGACGATGACCGTTTGCAGCGCGATCATCGTGGCGAACTCGCCCTCGAGCGTGCTCTTGCACCATGCCGCCAGCGGCGAACTCATTCTGGCGATGCCCCGCTTGAGCTCCAGTTGCCCATGCTTGACCTGCTTGGGCAACTGGTGGACAAAGCGGTTCTCGCCGCCCTCGACCACCGCTTCGGTCTCGAACTCGGTGCTGATCCCCGACACCTCGGAAAACGCGGTGTCGTCGATCTTGCTGCCGTTGCCGATGCTGACGGCAAAATAGAACGCTGGCGGCGGATAGCCGCGCTCTAGATATTCGTTCTCGAAATAGTCGCTGGAGGCTTGATCTTTCATGGCTCAGCCCTTACTTCGTTTCAATCGTCAGACCTTCGTGCACGATCTCAATGGTCTCGATCGCCACTTCATTGCCCTCGGACTTCAGATCGGTGCCCGAGATCTTGGTCGGCCAGGCGTTCGTCAACGTCCAGACCATGACGGCGGAGCCAGCCTGGTCAAGCAAGCTGATGATGACGGGCACGCGCTTGATCGTGTTCATCTCGATCTGCTTGAGCCAGTCCCAGAACTTGTTGTCGCCCTTGAACACGCCTTTTTTCATGGTGACATTGCCGTACTTCTTCATGCCCGGCATCTTGATCACCGAGAATTGCTTGCTGTTCCCGTGGCGATACTTGATTTCCTCGGACTGGACATCCAGTCCCGAGACCTCCTGGAAGGCGATTTCATTGCCGCCCCATGTGACGCTGAAGAAGAACTTCGGCATCGGCCATACGGTCTCCGATTGTTTCGATCCATCATCTGCCATAACAAACTCCTCAATGAATTAGTGAGTGAAAAACGGGTCAGGACTTCTGCATTTGCTGCTGGAAGGTGATCTCGATGAATTCCGCCGGGCGGCTCAGCGCGACCAGGATCGTCACACGCAGGATGCCTTCGAGGATGTCCTCCGGCGTCATGGTCGCGCCCAGGCCGACGCTGACGTTGAACGCATCTTCGGCGCTGGCGCCGGCCAGGCCGCCGCGCTTCCAGACGCTGGTCAGGAAATTGTCGGCCATGCCCTTGATCGTGACCCAGGTGCCGCTCACGTTCGGCTCGAACACATAGGCCTTGGTGGCCAGGCGCAGCGATTCCTCGATCATGATCATGGTGCGGCGCACGTTGATGTAGCGCCAGTCCAGGCTATTGCCGTCCAGGGTACGCGCGCCCCACACCAGGGTGCCCTCGCCGATGAAGGTGCGGATGGCGTTGATCGACTTGCCGGCGGTGGTGACGTTCAAGTCTTCCTGCTCGTCGTGGGTGATGTTGACGGCCGGCGAAATGACCGAGGCCAGGCTGACGTTGGCCGGCGCCTTCCACACGCCGCGCGCATTGTCGACCATGGTGTAGACGCCCGCCATGGCGGCGGCCGGCGGCAGCAGGTTCAGCTTGCGCTTGATCGCCAGCAGGATATTGGCGTAGACGGGGCTGACCGAGAACAGAATCTTGTGCAGCTCGTCGTCCGACAGATAGGTCTTGAGCGTGCGGTCGCGATCCGGATCGCCCACTTGCGCGAGGATTTGCTGGAAGTCGGCCGGCGCGTTCGGCCCGGCCGCCTGCAGCAGCAGATCCTTGACCGCCTTCAGGTCGACAAAATTGCCAAAGCCGGTGTCGGTGGTCTGCACGATCGAGGTGTTGAGCCACGGGTAGTAGGCGGCCGAGAAATTGAGGAAGTTCGTGCCCAGGTCGCCGCGGAAGGCCACCACCGGGTCGCCTGCGGGATCGGTGCGCTCGCGGTAGCCGTCATGCACGTCGAGGATGGCAAAGCGGTTCTTCATTTGCGAGCCGCAATGCATCAGGCTGTACTGCTGCAGGGCGATGCAGTCGCCTTCGGACAGCGACATCGCGTCCGGCACCACGACCATCGTCGGCTCCTGTTCCTTGCGCAGCAAGTCGATGCCATCCTGCAGGGCCGGCTTCTCGGCGCCGGTGGCGCTGAAGGTGCCGACCGAGACGATGTAGCAGGCACCGCCACCGTTTTGGAAGAACAGCTGCATGCTGTGGTAGAGGTAGTAGCGGAAGGTGTCGGGCTTGTCGTTCTCGCGCTGCAGGAAGTACTCGTCGCTGCCGATCTTGAAGTCGCCCGGCGTGTCGCCATCCTTCTTGGGCACGATGGTGAACTTGTCGTCCGGGGCGCCGCCGAAGTAATTGATAAATTCCGTCAGCGACGTGATGCGCCACGGTTTGCGGTGCAAGCTCGTGCCCTTGTTGTCGGCTATCCGGGTATAGCCGACAAATGCCGGAACCGCAGTGGCGACTTCCACCACCGAATTCGGGAAAGCATTTTTCTCAACGATATAGACACCCGGGGTTTTATACGCGCCAGCCATAGTGTTTCCTTTGAAAATTATTGATGAATGTAGATTTCCGCGACGATCATGGAGCGGCCGTCGCGCCCTCGCTCTTTGCCTAGCTTTTCCATGTTGGCGTTAGGTAAACGCCTGATCAGCACCTTCCCTGCGCCCCCCTCTTCCCGCAACTGCAAGCGTTGCTGCGGTAGTCTTTGCATCGGAAGCGGCCCTTCCGATGTGTACGCGGTCCCGTCTTCGGTGGCCGGCATGGCCGACGCCGCAAAGCCGATGCCCCGGTCGCCGTCAGGCGCATCGAGGTCGACGATGCTGAGTTTTTTGCCCGCCAGGTTGCCGGTGAAAAAATACTTCCAGTGGATTTTTTTCGACGCCAGCGCGATACGGTAGGTCTTATGCCCGGTGTCGCCGCGCGCCCCCTGCCGGTGATCGATCTCGACCGACAACAGCGGCTGGCGCGCGGCGCCCGAACCGGCCAGGGTTTCGGCCCGCAGCAACTCGTCTCCACCGTTGCTGACATAGCGCAGCGGCGGCGCCACCGGCCAGTCGGTGCAATACTGCAACTGCGGATCGCAACTGAACACCGCGAAGGCCAGCGGCAGCAATGCGTCCGACGCCGGCAGCGCCCGCTCCTCGCGCCACAGCTCGGCGCCGTGCGGCGTATGGCGCAGCAGCAGGCCTTCGCGCTCCATCAACGCCGCGCAAGCGGCGCTGGGCACGAAGCGCATATTGCCTGGCATATCGGCCAGGTATTCATGGCTGATCACCAGCGTGAACAGGCGAAGGTAGCGAGACATGGCCGGCTCACCTTGCCACGCCGTGGCGCTGGTCGGTGATCACCGGCACCTGGCCGGTGAGCGCCCTGGCGTCGATCGTCATCATGCGCACCTTGTAATACATCGACGGCAGATAGCGGCCGCCCAGCAGACTCCACAGATTGTTCAGTTCGGCAATCGGCAGGTTTTCGATGTCCAGCGCGAGGCGCTCGATGCGCTCGTCCAGTCCTGGACTGTTGTGCTGGTCGAACACCGGGTGCTGCTGAAAAAAGGCGATCGCATGCGAAATGTACTTGAGCGCCTCGCTGTAATTGCCGGCGCCGAAATTGGCCGACATCATCAGATACAGGTTCACGAACAGCGGCGCGCTGTATTGCAAGACCCGCTCGTCACGGCCGCGCGCCTCCGCATTGGCACGGAAAGGCAGCGTGTCTTTTTCGATGTTCATCAGTGTTAACACCAGCTTATTGGTGGCGTTTGGCGCCACGCTACCGTCGAGTTCGATCAGGTTGGACACCACGACCACGTCCTCGACTAACTGGAAATTGCTCTTGAATTGCTGGTTCAATTGAAAGGCAAGATGCCCGATTGCCGCGCCGATCATATCGCCCTCCCCTTGCTGTGCCAGGTAGCCACCTTAGCCCCGCTGCCGGTTGGTCAAAAGTATCTTTACCGTTACACGGGCAGTTACGCAGCTGGACGTTACGTGCTGTTACTTCACGCGCCAGCCAAGCCTCCCTATGCTGTCTACATGGCATGGGTTGGCCGCTTCAGTGGCGCAGACCGTCGAACGAACCGGGATGGAGGGGTGGATGAGCGATGGTCTTTTCGTCGGGCGCGAGGCGGAACTGGGCACACTGCACGCCCTGCAGCAGGAAACGATGGCCGGCGCCGGACGGACCGCTTTCATCGCCGGCGAAGCCGGGTCGGGCAAGAGCGCGCTGCTCGAGGAATTCGTGCGCCAGGTGCAGCTGCGGCATGAGTCCGTGACCGTGGTCCTGGGGCGCAGCAATGCGCAAACGGGGATGGGCGAGGCCTATCTGCCATTCATGGAAATCCTGGGGCTGCTGGCCGGCATGGCAAGCAGCAAGCAAAACGCGCTGTCCGACAACAACGCGACAAGGCTGGGAAAGGTGGCCCGCAGTTCGGCAAAAATACTGCTCGACTTCGCCCCCGACATCATCGCCGCCTTCGTTCCAGGCGCTTCCCTGCTCTCCAGGATCGGCCAGTCGATTGTCAAGGAAACCGGCGCGCTGGCCCTGCTGGATAGCGCGTCGGGGGCGCAGCAGAGCGCACTTCCAAGCGAACTGAACTCGCAAAAGATCTACCAGCAATTTACCGACCTGCTCGCCAATGTATCGCGCCAGACCCCGCTGATCGTCATACTCGACGACATGCACTGGACAGACGCGGCTTCGATCAATCTGTTCTCCCATCTGAGCGTCAAGCTGCGCGACAGCCCGGTCCTGCTGCTGGGCACCTACCGCGGCAACGACCTGGCGGTCAACCGCGGCGACGCGCGCCATCCCCTGATCCCTGCGCTCAATGAAATCAAGCGCCTGTACGGCGATATCGTGATTGACCTGGAAGCGATCGACCAACAGGCGCGACGCGGTTTCATCGACACCCTGATCGATGCGCAAGCGAACCGGCTGGACGAGCAGTTCCGCCTTCGGCTTTTTTCCCATACCAACGGACACCCGCTATTTACCGTGGAATTGCTCCAATCGTTCAAGGAAAACGGCAATCTGCGCACCGATGCCGATGGCTGCTGGATCCAGGGCGAGCAACTCGACTGGGCCGTCCTGCCGCCCCGCCTCGAAGGCGTGATCGAAGAACGCATCGGGCGCGTGGCGGAGCCGATGCGCGACGTGCTGGTCGCCAGCAGCATCGAAGGGCTGAACTTTACCGCGCAAATCGTCGCTCAATTGCAAGACATGAGCGAGCGCGACGTCCTCAAATGCCTGTCCCAGGAACTGGACAAGCGGCATCGCCTGGTCAAGGAAGGACTGACCGAGAAGGTCGGCAAGAACTGGCTCTCCCAATTCAGCTTTTCGCACGTGCTGTTCCAGCAGTACCTGTACAAGGAGCTGCCCGAACGCCAGCGCATGCTTCTGCATGGCGAGGTGGCCCGCCTGCTGGAAAATCTCTACCGCGACCAGCGCGACGCCGCACTGCTGCACCTGGCGCGCCATTACGATCTCGCCGACGAGCCCGGACAGGCGGCGGCATGCCTGATCCGCGCCAGCGGGCTGGCCATGCGCCTGGGCGCCTACGATGAGGCCAGGCTGCAACTGCTGCATACCATGGAATTGCTGGCGAAACTGCCGCCCGACGATACGCGCGATCACCTCGAACTGGATGCCCAGGTGGCGCTGAGCGCCTTGTACCGCGCCATCAGCGGTTGGGACTCGCCGGAAGTGACGGCGGCGTCCTACCGTGCCCGCGAGTTGTGCAACAGTCCGCAGCTGCAGCACCGGCTTGCCCCTATCCTGTTCGGTCTGTGGACCATCCACCTCATCCGCCTCGAATTACCGCAAGCCTTGCTCATGGCCAGGGAGGTCCACGCGCTGGCGGAGCAGTCGCGCAATGCCGACTTGCTGTTGCACGCCAACTTCGCGCTGGCGAACACCTTGTTCTGGATGGGCCGGCTGCCCGCTGCCATGGAGGCCCTCACCGAAGCAAGCCAGCTATGCGTGCAGGAGCGCGACTACATTGTCGACTTCGGCCAGGACCCCGGCGTGCTCACGCTCATATTCCTGGGCTTCTGCGCCTGCCTGCTCGGCGCGCCGGAACAGGCGCTGCAGTACCGCGCGCAGCTGATGGCGCGGGCCGAGCAATTGGCCCACCACTTCACGCTCGCCATCGCGCTCTACGGCGCGGCCACCATCGACTACCACCTGCAAGATCTGGTGGCGATGCGCGCCCATACCGACCGCCTGCTGCAAGTGTGCCGTGAATACCATTTTCCCATCTACCTGGGCCTGGCCATGGTGTATGAGGGATGGCTGTCCGCCATGACAGGCGACGCGACGGCGGCGATCCGGCAGATGGAAGAAGGCTACACCAAATGGATCTGCAAGGACGGCGGCAGGACCACCCACTCGCTGTACTGCGTGATGCTGGCCGAAGCCTTGATCCGCGCCGGCCAGCCGGAACAAGCGCTGGCAAGCGTCGACCGGGGCCTGGCCGTGGCGCACGAATGCACGGAGCACTGCTACGTTCCAGAGCTGCACCGCCTGCGCGCCGAACTGCTGGCCGACCAAGGTGCGCCCCCGGAGGAGGTTGAAGACGCCTACCGCCAGGCGATTGAAATCAGTCGGGCACAAGAACAACCGGGTTTCACGGCGCGGGCCACGGACAGCCTCGCCCGCTACGCGCAAGACAGGGCCGCGCTCGGACCGTGAGCGCGTTTTACACCTATACCAAGGAGGGCTACCCATGAATTACATCGATATCAAGGGCAAATGGACGAACAATTTCGGCTCGGTGATGGACATCACCGAGGTCGATCCGGACAGTGGAATTTTCGGCGGCACTTACGCATCCAGCACCGGCGCCAACGGCAGGTACCGGGTCACGGGCCTGACCGACACCAGGCCGGACCAGCAACCCGGCAATGACAATAGCCAGACCGTTGCCTTCGCCGTCTCGTGGCGCGACCTGGACGGCGGTCCCAAAGACGCGAACTGGGTCTCCGCTTTCGCCGGCCAGTTGCAGATCATCGAAGGCCAGCTCGTCATGAACACCACTTACCTGCTGCAATCGAATACCATGCCTGCCGATGATTGGGGCGCCACCGCGGTCGCCGTCACTGCTTTCACCCGCACGCCGCAGGTGCCGGCTGACATGCGCGCGCCGCACGTTGTGTTCGCGCTCACGCGCGGCGCCCTGTCCAACAATGGCGCCACCCCGTGGACGGCGCGGACCGGCATCGGCACCCCGGCTCAGACGTTGCGCTTCATGCTCGACTCGGGTACGCAGAACACCTGGGTCACCTCCATACAATGCACCTCGAATGCCTGCCTGGCCCACCAGCGCTTCAACCCGCGCAACTCCGGGACTTACCGGGAAATCGATGCCCAGCCCAAAGAAGTCAACTTCGGCCCCTGGGGCAAGATGACCGTGCTGATGGGCGCCGACAACTTCACGCTCAAGCACTTCGACGGCGAACAATACCGTACCGGGCTCACCGTCGAACCCATGAACTTCGAGGCGGCCATCCATTACACCGGCTGTGCGTTCCAACAGCTCGATTGCGACGGCGGCATTGCCATTCCCTCACCCTATCGCAGCGCCAGTCAGGCCGAAGCGCTGATGCTGCAATTAATCAAGGACAAAAAGATCGCCTATCCCGTGGCCGCTTTCTGGTGCGACCCGCACGACCGCGTGGGCGAATGCGTCTTTGGCGCGGTCGATCCGGACAAATACCAGCGCGCGACACTGCAATGGCTGGCGCTGCAAAACCCCGGTGACTCCGGCCTCGGCTACCTGTGGTCGGTCGCGCTTCAAGCTTTCAAGGTCGATGGGAAAGCGGTACAGGCCGGCATCACCCAGTTCGCGCTGGACACCGGCTCGTCCTATTTCAAGGGACCAGCCGCGCTGATCGACACCCTGCGCAATGCCGTCACCAACAATGGTCGCCTTCCCACCTATGTGGCATCGGCACAGGCCTTGGCTGACTATCCGGTGATCTCCCTGTCGCTCGGCCAGCAAACATATGACTTGCATCCTGATCAGTATTTCCTCAAGCTCAACGACGAATACTGGGAATTGGGCATCGAGGTGCTCGACGGCATGCCCGATGGGATGCTGTTGGTCGGGTCGATGTTCCTCGAAACGCTGTATTGCATTTTCGATTACGCGGGCATGCAAGTAGGCCTGGCCCGGCGCTGAGGCGCTCTGCCATGCAAAAAACCTGCCGAATACGACCCGGTGGTCAATCAACTGCCGGCCCACCTATCTGATCGCGCCGCGCGCCTCAGCCCAGCATGTGCCGCCGCAGCGCCTGCACGCAGCGCTCGGCCATCTGTTCCTGGCTGGCGATCGAACCGTCGCCGGCATTGTCGAACTGCTCGTACCACATCACCGTGCCCTCTTCGACATGACGCAAGTGCAGCGACACCCGCAGCCGCGCCGCGTCTTGCCGCACTGTCCCCTCGAGCACGTGGACGGTGGGCTGACGGCCCGCCTCGCGCGCCAGGCTGTCCTGGCCGGCCAGGCGAAACGAAGCGAAGTCGCGATAGAGCCGGTATCCCAGTTCATCATTCAAGCCCGCGGTGAAGCTGCTGGCGGGTACCTCGCCGCTCAAGCAGGTAAGCGGGCTGAACATCAGGATGGGGGCCGCCTCGACGGCCGGCCTGTCCGGCTTGACCTCGGCCAGGGCGATGCGCACCAGGTAGCTGCCGAGCGGGACGGTGATGCGCAGGGGATCGGCGCTGCCTTCGTCCGCGTAGTAGGCCGCCAGTCTCAGGCGCAGGCGCCCGGCTTGCACGCGGACGATGGGATCGTCGCCGGGGTAATAGCTATTACGATCGCGTCCGAAAACGGCGACACCGATCTCCTGCTCCGGAGGCGAGGTACCGTCTTCGCGGTTCAGGGCACGCTCGATCAGATAGCTCAACAATGCGCTACAACGATGTGCCTTGGCAAATTGTTTGCTGCAAATGACAAGTTTCAAAGCGGCGCGGACGGCCTCGTCCGGGCATGGCGGCACGCTCGACGGCGCGGTCTCCGGCCGCAGTATCAATGAAAGGGCGGGATGATTAATGATGTTCTCCTCTGGGTTGTCAAATGACAAACGTTGGTGAGGAGAACTCTATTATGGCAACAAAATCTTTACCTTACGGTAAGCTTCCGGAGGCAGTTCATGAAGTCAAGCCATTGATAACAAAGGGAAAAATATCTCTCTGGCTGAGTTAAATTCCCAACAACGCCGGCTATTGCAAGCACAGTCCATGTGCCTGGCCGATGTCAGAACTTCGGCAACTTATCCAGCGTGATCACCTTCGGATGGTTGTACACCCTCACCTTGTGGGCGTTGGTGTTGTAATACTCGCCGGTCCAGAAATTGTTGGGGTCGGAGACACCGGCCGCTCCGCCGCCGTCGCTCCAGGTCATGAACCACAGCCACCACGCGCCGTCGGCGGCGATCTTGTCGGGGTCCGGTATATAGCTGTTTTCGCTGAGCGCGATCAGTTTCTTTTCCGCGCTGGACTGCTGCGTCTGCTGGTAGCTGGCCAGTTGTGACTTGTAGGTCTTGTTGTCGGCATTGTCGTAGATATCGAGGCTGCTGACATCGACCACATCATCGCCCGGGTACCACGCCGGGTCCTGGCCGTTCCACACCCAGATCAGGTTGTGGATGCGGTGGACGTTGACCAGCCGGTCGTACAGATGGCGCCACAGCAGAATGTTGGCGTAGGCCTGCGGCACTGGCCTTTGTCTTGATAGGCATGCAGCTGCGGCCGATCTGGGAGCGGCTTGATAACGGCCCTGGGCGCGTAGAATCTATCACTGTTGCAGTATCCGTTTTAGTCGTTGTGATAGCGACCCGCTTTCTTTGGGTCATGACCTACAGTGCAATTGCCAAGCGTCAGGAACCGGGGCGCCCAGCTGACAAACGAGCGAAGCGAACCTGGGGCGGTAGTGTTGTCGTGTCATGGGCTGGGATGCGCGGCATCGTCACCTTGGCGGCCGCCTTCGCGATCCCGGAAACCCTACCAGACGGCTCAGCCTTCCCCTGCCGGGACTTGATATTGCTCAGCGCATTCTCGGTCGTATTTGGGACGCTGGTAATCCAGGGCCTCACCATGAAGCCGATTATTCGCATGTTGAAGCTGGATGAAGATGACGCAGTGGTGAGTGAAGTACGACTTGGTCGAGCGCAAATGTACCAGGCCCTGATTGACTTCATCCAGGACGACGATTCTCTGCATGCGAAGCTATTGCGCAAGGAGTATCAGGCGATCGTTGATCTGAATGACGGTGGCGATCGTTTTCACCCGCTTAATGAGGTTCCCGGTGGGCCGTTGATAAGATCCGCGCTGGCGCAGGCTCGGCATAAGGCCATAGAACTTCGGAAGTTGGAGATCATCGGTGATCAGGCCTTTCGCGTGCTTGTTCAAGAATTGGATTGGGCAGAGCTATCGGCCGGCGGGAATGCGGCGGAATAATAGTCTCGCGTTATGCCGACTGGGATGTTTCATCGTCTGTCATTTGGGGCTTGTGAAGAAGGTCGGTGCTCGACGCGCAGAGGCCAATTTCCAACGTTGGAAATCATGGGCCGTGCCGCAGCTCAGCAGGCGCAAAAGGAACTGCCAGCACTCTATACCAGGTTACGACGATTGTCAGCGAACAAAGCGCAACATGAATTATCCGTTGACAAGGTGAAATCATGCAGTCAAGCTTAATCTTGTTCAATTGACTATAAGGGCTAAGGTGTGTGATTCACGGAGATCATTTCAACTAAAATGGCCTCATGAACGAGGATATCAGGAAGCGGCTACGATGGGTTCAGCTGTACGCAGAACTCGGCAACGCGGGCGTTGTTTGCCTGCGTTGCGGTATCTCCCGGCCGACATTACGTAAGTGGTGGTCACGGTATCAAGAACATGGAGAGGCGGGTCTACAAGAGGAAAGCCGCCGCCCCCAAGTCCTCACCTGCCAAGAAAGTGCTGCCAGAGCATGAGAGGCTGATTGCAGACCTGCGCAAACGCAAATTGGGGCATCGACGGATTCAAAATGAGCTGCGGCGCCTGCACGGGATCTCGTTATCGACTGCGACGATCCATAAGGTCCTCGAGCGCCTCGGCAAGCCGATACTGAATCACAAGCGCGCGTACAGGGAAAAGGTCAACAGGTACAGCCGGCCAATACCCGGCGACCGCGTTCAGATGGACGTCTGCAAGATCGCACCAGGCATTTACCAGTACACAGCCATTGACGACTGCTCTCGCTACAAGGTGCTACGTCTCTATCGCCGCAGGACGGCGAGCAACACGATGGATTTTTTGGATGCAGTGATTGAAGAAATGCCGTTTGCTATCCAACGAATTCAAACCGATCATGGTCGTGAATTCTTCGCCAGGGAATTCCAGAAGCGCCTACTGGAATGGGGAATCAAATTTCGGCCAATCAAGCCAGCATCGCCCCACCTTAACGGCAAAGTAGAGCGGTCTCAAAGGACAGACCTGGACGAGTTCTATTCCACGGTCGACATCAAAGACCCGTCACTTCCTGACTTGCTGGCGGAATGGCAGCAATACTACAACTGGGATAGGCCGCACAGCTCCCTTGATGGCAAGACGCCGGTCGAGCGCCTCACCGAACTCTCGGACAAGACGCTGATCTGGGAGGAAGTCAGCGCCAAATTTGATGCTTCAAAAGAGCGCATCCAGGAGCAGAACTACCGGGCCGAACTGCAGCTGCGAAAATTGAAATGATGTCTGTGAATCGCACAAATTATAAAGTCGATTTCTCCCTATAAATCATCGACTTAACTTAACTTTGGCGTAAAAAATACGAATCCCGGCCGCCCCTCTTTTTTGTCGCTGTTCCCCGTGTCATAGCATCTCGTCGATCGAAATCGGCGATTCTCCGTGTACACCGAATTACGTCGAATCCAAAACGATTCATTTTCCGCGTCGACGTAAAGTCGTCCCCTTTATTTTCAGCAAGAGCAGTGCTTCTGTCGTACGCATCCGCTAAATTCCTCAAGGAATGCCATAGACTTTATGTTGGAGCGCTACCAAACGCCGCAAGCGATTCAGAATTCACTCAGTCAGAACCATCCGTTTCGAAAACGCCCAGTTGTCGAGGCACGGCTAATGCTCTGTGGTGCCTTGGGCAAACCATAGACGCGTTTCCCCATGACGCTCCCCGCGCGGCCAATCTGCTGCAGATCCTCGCGGGCCTGCGTGCAGTCGCCGGTCTGGCGCACCGCTATTTCCTGAACGGCGATGTACTTGCTCGCACGCTTCCCGTGAAAGGAAGCGTTGATCCCGATTTAGCGCAATACCAGCACTGGAACCGGGCTGCGGCTGAGTACCTTTTGCGTCTCGCTGCCCAGGAATAAGGCTTCCATACCCTTGCGTCCGTGCGAGGCCATCGCCACCAGATCACAGCCGTGTTCGCGCACGGCGTCGATGATGGCCTGATTCGGCAGTTCGTGTTCGACCGACAGCGTGTCACACGCGACCCCTTGCGCGCGACAGGCGGCCGCGACCTGCTCCAGGCAGGCGCTGGCGCGTTGCTGACTATGCTGGGCGTATTCCTTGGGGGTGTCGGACACCATGGCCGGATGCGCGCTCAGAAAATGGAATGGCATGCGCACATGCAGTACGCTCAGCCGCGCGCCACTGTCTTTGGCAAAGGCGATACAGGGGCCGATGGCAGCCACCGACGGCGCCTCGCCATCGGTGGGAAACAGGATATGCTTGAACATGATGACCTCCTTGTTGTTGGAAAAAGACGTTTGCGATCAATGCCGGACGTCGGCGCCGCCTGACGTCACATACAGTCCTGGCGCCGGCCCCAATGTCCGGCCTTGTCCCATGGATGGCGGTCCGATCAGTACCTGCTCCGAATGACGCGACAGCCATTGTTGCCAGTGTCGCCACCAGGAGCCGTCACTGCGTTCGGCGCTATCGAGCCATTCCTGCGGACTGCGATACCCCGATGAGGGCGACCTGGCCGGAAGGCTGCGATAACTCCTGTGCGCGTGCCCGGGCTCGGAAACGATGCCGGCGTTGTGCCCCCCCGACGCCAGAACAAATTCGATCGGCGCGCCACACAGCAGATTAATCTTGTAGACGGATTGCCATGGCGAGACGTGGTCGCGTTCGGTCGCCACCACGAACATCGGCGTACGGATATCCGATAAGGCCACCGGTTTGCCGCCTGCCAGATAGCGCCCTTCCGCCAGATCGTTGCGCAGGAACAGGCCGTGCAGATACTCGCTGTGCATGCGGAACGGCAGCCGGGTGGTGTCCGCATTCCAGGCCAGCAGATCATTGGGCGCGCTGCGTTCGCCGAGGAGGTATTCGCGCATCATGCGGGACCACACCAGGTCGCGCGCATGCAGCAGTTGAAACGAGGCGGCCATTTGCTTGCCGTCGAGGTAGCCCTGATCCCACATCAGTGCGTCGAGGAAAGCCAGCTCGCTGTCGTCGATAAACAGTCCCAGCTCGCCTGGTTCGCTGAAATCGGTTTGCGCCGCCAGCAAGGTCAGCGAAGCCAGCTTGACGCATGCCGGATATTCTCCCGAAGCGATGGCGGCGGCGGCGATCGATAACAGCGTACCGCCCAAGCAGTAGCCTGCGGCATGCACGGGGGCGCCCCCGCTCACTTGGCTGGCCTGCCCCAGCGCCGCAAACAATCCGTGCCAGAGATAATCCTCCATGCCCAGCGCGCGATCCTGGGCTCCCGGATTACGCCAGGAAATCATCAGCACGGTATGCCCGTGCCGCACCAGGTATTGCACCAGAGAATTGTGCCGAGACAGATCGAGGATGTAGTACTTCATAATCCATGACGGCACGATCAGCACAGGCTCTCGGCACACCTTGTCGGTCTGCGGCGCATACTGAAGCAACTCGATCAAGTCGTTTCGGTAGATCACCTCCCCTGGCGTGCAAGCCACATCGATGCCCGGCACATAACGCTGCCCGGGCGGTTCCGACAGTACCGAGCCTGGCGGTGCCCACTGGCGACACAGGTCGTTACGCCAATTCAGCATGCCGTCGATCAGACTGCCGCCATGGCTCTCGACCGCCGCGCGCAGCACCTCGGGATTGGTCCACAGGAAGTTCGATGGCGCCCACATATCGAGCAGCTGGCGCGCTGTAAAGGCTACCACCTGGGCATGATGCGGTGCGACGCCGGCCACCTCGCTGGTGGCCTGTTCCCACAGGCGTTCCAGTCGCTTGAACCCTTGTACATAATGGCAGAACGGCCATCCGCGCCAGCCGGCGCCGGCAAAGCGCCCGTCCGCTTCGACCACGGTGGCCGGAGTGGCGTCGAACAGGCTCCTGTAACCATCGCCCGCCAACTCGGTGCATTTTCCGGGAGATACGGCCAGATGCTGCCACCAGTCCTGAAAGGCCAGCCACATTGCCGCCGGCGAAATGCCCAGCGTCAGCCGCGCAATCTGGCTCCGCAGGAAAATATCCAGCACCTGCCGGTTGTGCGGCGGAGCCGGCGCGATGAACGAGGGCGAGGCGTCTGATGCGGATAATGGTGCGGCTTTCACATGGAACTCCCGGATAAACGTTGCGTCGATTATGGTGACCCTGCCCTGTTCCGGTATTTGATGCAGATCAAATCCCTTCGCGATCATGCGCAATATGCGACGTCAGCGAACCAGCGCGGATTTGATCTGGATCATTAAATTTCGAGATTGTGTTTGCTAACCTCATCCCGGTCCGCATAGCGACCACGAACCCGGAGGCTTCCATGTCCTACAAAACCATCCTCGTCCATGTCGACCAATCGCCGCTCGCCCCGGCACGCATCGAATTGGCCGCTCGCCTGACGCGCACGCAGGAGGCGCATCTGATCGGCGCCGGGCTGACCGGGATAACCATGGCGTATTATCGGAATCGCAGCGTGGCCGATGGCGGTCCGTTGTCGCAGCGCGAACTGGATCAGCTGAAACAAGGCACCCAACAAGCACTGGAGCGTTTCGAAGCGCAGGCACGCGGCTTCGATATCAGCCATGAGGCGCGGTATAGCGACGATGAGGCGGGGACCGGGCTGGCGTTGCAAGCCCGTTATGCGGACCTGATTGTCCTCAGTCAGGCGGCGCCGGAAACCAGCGGATTCGGCAGCGGCCCGCAACTGCCGGAAATGCTCGCCTTGCATGGTGGCCGGCCCCTGTTGATTGTGCCTTACGCCGGCACCTTCCCGCGTCTGGACCGCCACGCCCTGATCGCCTGGGATGGTAGCCGCGCCGCGACCCGGGCCCTGACCGATGCGTTGCCGCTGTTGCAGCGCAGCGCGCGAGTCACGGTAGCGGTATTCAACTCGGATCGCCACAACAGCCTGCACGGCGGCGAGCCCGGAGCCGACATCGCGCTGTATCTGACGCGGCACGGCGTCAATGTCGAAGTCATGCGGCAGACCACGGTGCCGGGCGACGATGTCGGCGGCGCCTTGCTATCACTGGCGGCAGACATCGGCGCCGATCTGCTGGTGATGGGCGCTTACGGTCATCAGCGCTGGCGCGAAATCCTGCTGGGCGGCGTCACCCGCCATGTGCTGCGATCAATGACCTTGCCTGTGCTGATGTCGCATTGATCGCCCCCTGACCGATCCGTCAAAATGTCCTATAAAACAATTCTGGTCCATGCCGACCAATCGCCGGGCGCCCCCGCACGCATGACCTTTGCCATACAGCTTGCGCTGACATGCGACGCGCATCTGACCGCATTGGCCTGCACCGGCTTGTCCCGCTTCGCCGCAATGGGCGATCCGGACCGCGTGTGGCCGCGGGTCGAAGACGAACTAAGGTTATGGTGCACGTATGCGCACGACAGTCTGACCGCGTTCGCGTCATATAGCGCAAAAGCGGGGCTGCGAGCTTTCGACATGAAGCTGCTCACCGACGATCCCGAAGACGCCTTTATGTTGCTGGCGCCCTGCCACGATCTTCTGATTCTGAGTCAGGGCACGCCCCGTCAGGCCGCTCCCGGCGTGATCCGTGACTTGCCAGGGAATCTGTTGCTGCATAGTGGACGTCCGCTGCTGCTGGTCCCCAATCAGGCCGGCGAGGACAATCCGTCATGCGCCCCCCTGCACCATCCGCTGCTGGCCTGGGATGGCAGCCGCGCGGCCGCACGCGCGGCACGCGACGCCCTGCCGCTGCTGAAGCAGGCCGGCATGGTCACGCTGCTGGTGCTCAATCCCGAGGTACAGACGGCATGCGACGGAATGGCCCCGGGCGCCGACATGGCCTTGTTCCTCTCCCGCCACGGCGTGCGGGTGGAGGTGATGTGCGAGTACACCCGTGTCAACACCGGCGACGCCTTGTTGTGCGTGGCGTCCGCATTGCATTGTGATTTGCTGGTCATGGGCGGCTATGGCCACCGCCGCGCGCGCGAAGTGCTGCTGGGCGGGGCTACCCAAACCATCCTCAACAACATGCGATTACCGGTACTGATTTCACACTGAATAGCACAGCATATGATGGCGATCAACCTTTTCGACATAGACCAGGCCACCCGCAATATGATGCCGGCCCCCGACGACCTGCGGCAGCGCATGCAATACCTGGAAATCGGGCCGGCCGACCTTGCGCTCCTGCGCCAGATTCATCCCCTGCTGCGATCACGCATGCAATCAGTGATCGAAGGGTTTTATCAGCACTTGCTGAATGTGCCGGCCTTGCGGCAGCTGCTCGGCGACGACCGCGCGATCACGCGCCTGCGTCATTTGCAAAGCGCCTATTTCCATGAGTTGACCGCCGGCGACTATGGCGAGGAATACGTGCGCAACCGGCTGCGCGTGGGATTGGTGCACCAACGCATCGGACTGGCGCCGGTGTGGTACATCGGCGCCTATCGCAAGTATCTTGCCGACCTCGGACCGCTACTGCGCGATCTGTTGCGGGATCGCCCGCAGGACTTTTTGCCCACCTATGCCGCGCTGTTCAAGATTGTCAACTTTGACATGGGTCTGGCGCTCGATACCTATATCCAGGCCGGCCGCCAGGAGCTGCTGGGGCTGAAGAACTATTCCGAGCAAATTATCAGCAGCATGCCATCCGGCGTGATGGTGATCGACGATGATGAAACCGTGCGCACCGTCAACCAGTCCATGCTGCTGATGTTGGGGGTGCAGGGCGACAGATCGGCGCAGATCTGTTACCGGGAGCTGGTGGCCGATCCGACGCTGCGCCAGCACATTGCCGAGGGCCTGCGCCAGCGGACTTACCGCGGCAAGGTGACGGTCGGCCTGCCGGAGCCTTTGCGCCATCTGCGCTGCTGCCTGTCGCGTACCCTGCTCGACAACCAGCATCGGTTGCTGCTGATCGCCGAGGACATCACCGAGCCCATGCAGGCGCGGGCCGAACTGCGCGACAGCGAAGCACGCTTCCGTGCCGCGTTCGGTCAGGCCGCGGTCGGGCTGGCCCAGGTCTCCTGCGATGGCAACTGGTTGCGGGTCAATCGCAAGCTGCTCGACATCGTTGGCTACAGTGAAGCTGAAATGCTGCAACTGAATTTGTCCGACCTGGTCACACCGGAAGACTGGGAAATCGACGCGCCGCTGATGCGCGGCGTAGTTGCCGGCGATCTGCAGAGCTCTAGCCGGGAAAAACGCTATCTATGCAAGGACGGCAGTGACGTCTGGGTCAAGGTCACACTGTCGGCCATGCGTCCCGGTGCTGATCAGCCCAGCCTGGTGGCGGTAATCGAAGATATCTCCCAGCGCAAGCAATTCGAGGATGAACTGATGCACGTCGCCAGCCACGACGCCCTCACAGGTCTGGCGAATCGGATGTTGCTGCTGGACCATATAGGCCAGGCGATAGCCCAGGCCCGGCGCCACCAACACCATATCGCCCTGCTATTTCTGGACCTGGACCGCTTCAAAACCATTAACGACAGTTTGGGCCATGATGCCGGGGACCGCGTCATCGTCGAGGTGGGACGTCGCCTGCGGCAAGCGGTACGGGCCGTGGATACGGTGGCACGCCTGGGGGGAGATGAATTCGTGGTGCTGCTGGCCGATCTGCCGCAAGAGCGGATTGCCGCCACCATGGCGCAACAGATCCTGGCGGTGCTGTTTGAACCGATGCTGATACACGGTCACGAACTGGCGCCGGCCAGCAGCATCGGCATCAGCATCTATCCCAAGGACGGGGAGGACGCGAAGACCCTGCTGAAGAATGCCGATGCCGCCATGTATCAGGCCAAATCCATGGGCCGCGGCGACTACCAGTTCTACAATAGCGAAATGAATGCCAGCACGCTGCATAGACTGACGCTGGAAAGCGGTCTGCGTCACGCGGTTGAGCGGGACGAGCTGCAACTGACGTATCAACCGCAGGTCGAGCTGGTAAGCGGCCGCATCGTCGGCGTGGAGGTGCTGTTGCGCTGGCATCCGGAGCAACAGCGGCTGGTCATGCCCGACGTGTTCATCCCGATTGCGGAGGAAACCGGGTTGATCGTGCCCATCGGCGAGTGGGTGCTGCGGACCGCGTGCTCCCAACTGGTCGCGTGGCGTCAGGCCGGTTTGCCTGACGTGCGCATCGCCGTCAACCTGTCCGCGCGTCAGTTCCGCCAACCCGGCCTGGACGACATGGTATCCCGGGTCCTGGCCGACACCGGTTGTCACGCCGGCTGCCTGGAACTGGAAATCACCGAAACCGTGCTGATGGAGCGGCCAGACAGCGCGGCGCAAGCGCTGCAGCGCCTGAGCGACATGGGGGTGAGACTGGCGATCGACGACTTCGGCACCGGCTATTCGAGCTTGTCCTACCTGAAGCGCTTCCCCATCCATGCATTGAAAATAGACCGCTCGTTTGTGCGCGACATTCCCTATGACGCGGATGACGCCGCCATCGCGGGGGCGGTTGTCGCCGTGGCGCACAGCATGGGATTGAGCGTGGTGGCCGAAGGCGTGGAGACACTGGCGCAATGCGAGTTTTTACGCGGCCTGCATTGCGACCATGCGCAGGGCTACTACTTCAGCCAGCCTTTGAACGCGGCGGCGCTGGCCAGCCTGCTAAGGGACGGACTCGTCACCGGCGCGCAAATCGGCGCGGCGTAGTTTGCCCGACCGCGGCCGCGGCCCGCTAGGCAAACACGCCGCAAATGCTGCGCGCCAGCGGCCACCCCGCCGGCAGCAGGGACAGCCAGCCATCTTCCCACGCCAGCATGCCGTCATCGCGCATGCTGCGCAAGACCTTTGCCTGAGCGGCAAAGTACCCGGCGAAGTCGATGCCGAACAGCGTCTCCATCATGGCGGTGGGCAACTCGAACTCGCACAGCAGCGTCTGCATCGCCATCCGCCGCAACAGCTGGTCGCGGCTCAGCGTTATGCCGCCGGCGATTGGCGACGCCCGGGTTTCGATGCGCCAGCAATAGTCGGCCGCCGCCCTGGCGTGCTGGCTGAGGCTGGCGCCGATGGCGTTGATCGCCCCCGCCCCGACAGCCAGCAGATTCGGTCCGGCAAAACGACAATCGCCTTGCGGATAACGCTGCTGGCTGACCAGCAGACGGGTCAGGTCTGCCGTGTTCTGGTCGCGTACAAACAAGTCCACACCGGCATGTCTGTAGCCGCCGTCCTCCAGCACCTGGAGGTGCAGTTTGCGCAGCCAGCGGCCTCGCAGGGCGATGCGATCCGGCGCCAGCCGTACGAGATTCTGCAGGCGTCTTGCCAGTATGAATTCATTGCGATATGCGGCGGGCTGATGGATAGCCAACTGCACCGTCCGGTAGCCCGCCTCTCTCGCACGGGCCAACCACTGCGCGTCGCGTCGGCGGTCCTCCCGCGTGCCGCTCTCGATGGACAGCTCATTGAAACCGATGCAGCGCAGGTTGCGCAGCCGCCCGGCGCTGAAGTGACGGGTCACTGCCAGGCGGTACATACCGCGGCAGTCGGGGCGGACGTCGAAATGTCGCCGCAGACCATCGACCAGGCCCGCCACCTGGGCGTCGCCCAACAACTGTGGCGTACGACCGAAGTCCCACTGCGTGACCGCCGCGCCCCCGCCCCACCGCGTCCCCTGGTCCGCGATCTCAGTCAACAAGGCTGCATGATAGCGGCCGATATCCGGGCCGCTCACCGCGCACGGCATGCTCACCGCAAATTGCAGGCCATGGCCCGGCCACGTCGCCTGGTTTCCCGGCCCACCCTCGGGGACGAAATCCTTGCGGAAGGCGTGTACCCCCGGATAGGGGAAATAGACCGGCCGCAGGTGGCGGTATTTGTCCGCTATCGCTCGCTCCCTGTTGGCGAGCGTCGAGCCTGGTAGTGCCGATTGCATGGCTGCCGCCCCCGTTGACTGTTGTGCTACCGAATGTACCGTCCGGGCGATCGCGCAGGCCATGACCCAGATCAAATCCGCTGTTCTTGCGACAAGTCAGCCGCACAATAGGGAAGGGTCGGGAAAGTTTGATTTAGATCATACAAACGCGCGACCTGGATGCATAGCATACCTCCAGGGATCTAAACAAACGGAGTTCACCATGTACAAAACCATTGTTGTTCATCTTGCCAGTGGAGAAAGCGTCTGCGCCACCATGCGCGTCGCCGCCAGGCTTGCCGGCCAGATGGAGGCCCATCTGATCGGCACGGCCACCACCGGCGTCGTCGAGCTGAATTACCTGATGGCGGCCGGTGCGCCCATGGCGGTGATGGCGGCGGCCGACATCGACGATCTGCGGCAGGAGGCGCAGCAGCAACTGCGCCAGTTTGAAGCGCAATGTCAGGCGCATGGTGTGCCCTCTTTCGAGGCGCGCCTGATGGATACCTCGGCGGCCGACGCGCTGCTGCTGCAATCGCGTTACTGCGATTTGCTGGTCGCCGGGAAAGCGGATCTGCTGGACTATGGCATGCTGCTGCCAGCCAGGCTGCCCGACACGCTGCTGACCAAGGCGGCACGGCCGGTATTGCTGGTACCCGCCAACATGCCGGCCGATGTGCGCTTCGACAAGATCATGCTCGCCTGGAATGGCAGCCAGGCGGCCAGCCGCGCCATCGCCTTCGCGATGCCGTTGATCGCCCGCGCCTCAAAAGTCTACGTCGCGGTTTGCAACGCGACACAGGAACGCATTGACGTGGGCGGCGATCCCGGGGTGGATCTGGCGGTGTATCTGTCGCGCCTGCACCGCAATGTCGAGCTGCTGCGGCGCGATACCGATGAAGACCCCGACCTGGCGCTGACCTCCCTGGCGGCCGAGGCGGGAGTGCACCTGATCGTGGCCGGCGCCTTTGGCCATAGCCGTATCCATGACCTGGTCTTGGGCAGCACCACCCGCGGCTTGATTGCCCGCGCCGAAGTCCCCCTGTTGATGGCGAATTGAGTCCGACCATGCGCTCCCCGATACCGACTGTTAGCCAGGAGGATGCCGCCTTACCGGAAGCGCTGGAGCTGCTGCTGGCCGAGAAGCGCACCGCGCTGTCGCTGCTCAGGACCGGGATTGCCGTGTTTGCTTTGCCGCTCTCGGCTTTAAGTCTGCTGCTCGCAACCTCGCGCAACTACCGCTTCGAAGAAGTGATGGCGATCTTGCTACCTCTGCTGATACTGTCGGCGAGCCTGCTGATACTCGCGTGTTATCTGGTCGTCCGGGCCATGGCGGCGGTGCATCGCTGCGATCGCCATTTTGCCGATCTCAAGCATCGCAGCCCGATGCTGACCGCTCTCATCGATTAAAACGGCCCGGCCGCTGGCGCCAGCCGGGCCGATGCCGTGCTTTAATTGATGGCGATTTGCCTGCCGGCCTTGCCAGCTTTTTTAGGCAAGGTCAGCGACAGAACGCCGTCGGCATAGCGCGCGACGACATTCGCGTCGTCGATATCGTGTGCCAGCGTGAAGCTGCGACGCTGGGCGCCACGGAAGCACTCGCTGCGCAACTGTTTGCCGAGCTTTTCTTCGCTCTCGTGTTTCAGCTCGGCAGAAATCGACACTTCATTGCCCTGGACGTCGACCTTGATGTCTTCTTTCTTCACGCCGGGGATTTCGGCCTTGACGGAATACGTCGTATCGCCCTCCGTAACGTCGATCTTGATGCGGGGCTCGAGCTTCCAGTCCCGCAGGGCCGGGCGCAAGTTGAAGTCGCGGAACCAGTCCTCAAGCCCATTGAATGGCTCAAAACGGGCGATGTCCGTGAATGGATCGAAACGGGTCAGATTATTAGCCATGGTATACCTCACTTTTGAATGTCAATGACAGCATCCGGATGGATGTGCGTATTGATGGTATTGATTTGGCTCGGATTTCTGCATGATCCAGGTCAAATTCCCCGTCGATTTATCGGCTGGCCACCAGCCTTTTCACGGCGGCCGTTCCCGCCACGCAGCACAGTCCGATTGCGGCCACGACGCCGAGCTCCGGCGCCGTAAGCGCCGCGAAGCGGAACGCCCGCGCCACTGGTGGCACATACAGCACCAACGCCAACAGCAGCAGCACCGAAGCGCTCATCAGCAGCGGAATGGGGTTCCCGCCGCCGAATCCGGATGCGGCACCGGGGCGAGGTGTCAGATTGGAAAAAATCAGGCCCAGATTGGCCAGCACCAATATGACAAAGCCTGCCGCCCGCGCGGCCGCTTCCGGCAGCGCGGTCAACGCCCAGCGATAAGCAAAAGCGGTCAGCAGCAGCGTCAGCGTACCCTGCGCCAGCGCGCTGATCATGGTGGACCGGTCCAGCAGGCGCTCATCGCTACGACGTGGCGGCAAGCGCATGGCATCGCGCCCGGAAGCCTGGTTTTCGAAGGCCAGCGAACAAGCCGGATCGATGATCAGTTCAATGAACGCGATATGCATGGGATACAGCAGCACCGGCCAGTCCAGCAGGGCCGGCAGCAGCGCCAGGCCGGCGATCGGCACGTGCATCGCCAGGACATAACGCATCGCGCTCCGCATATTGGCGAATATGCGGCGCCCCAACCGCACGCCCTGGACGATGGAAATAAAGTGATCGTCCAGCAGCACCAACGCGGCCGCCTCGCGCGCCACTTCACTGCCGCGCCTGCCCATGGCGATGCCGACGTCGGCCGCCTTCAGGGCCGGAGCGTCATTCACGCCATCCCCCGTCATGCCCACGACTTGCGCATCGGCTTTGAGAGCCTGCACGATACGCAGCTTTTGCGCGGGACGTATGCGGGCACAGACGCTGACCGCGGAGAGCCGGCGGCGCAAGCCGCCTCATCCAGCCGATCCACTTCATCGCCGTTCAGCACTTCCACCGCGGGCAGGCCGGCCTGCGCCGCGATGCTCAGCGCGGTCGCCGGGTAGTCGCCCGTGATCATGATCAGCCGTATCCCCGCTTCCCGGCATTCCCGCACGGCCTGCGGCACCTCGGGACGCAACGGGTCGGACAGCGCGATGAGGCCGATGAAATGAAAATCAAAACCTGTCTGCGCATCGGGCAGCGTGCGACCGGCGTGGCGGGCGCCCGCCACGCCGATTACGCGCAGGCCCTGCGCCGCCATCGCATCCATGGCCAATTGCATGCCGCGCCGGTCCGCTCATTTGACACAAGTCCGCGACGGCTTCCGGCGCACCTTTGCAGGCCACCACCGACGCATCGCCGGCATCATCCGCCCACACCTGCGACATCGCGCTGCGCTCGGCCGACAGCGGGTATTCCCTGAGCGGTTCATCCTCCCGTATGCCGCCGGCCATGGCGTGCAAGGCGGTTTCCATCGGATCGTAAGCGCGCTGCTTGCTGGCCAGGGAGGCAAAGCGGATCAATTGCTCGAACGGGGCGCCCGCCACTGCTTCCTCCCGGTCCAGACGCAGTGTTACGCCGGCAGCATGGAGTTGTTCGACACGCATGCGATTTTCGGTCAAGGTGCCGGTCTTGTCGACGCATAGGACCGATACGCAGCCCAGTGCTTCGATCGCGGCCAGGCGGCGCGTCAGTACATTGGTCCGCGCCAGGCGCCAGGCGCCGATGGCTGGAAAAATGGTCATGATCACCGGCAGTTCCTCCGGCAGCAGCGCCATCGAAACAGCAATGCCCGCCAACAGCGCGGACAGCCACGCGCCGTGCATCGCGCCATACAGCACCGTCACCAGCAGGCTGGTGGCCAGCGCGACCAGCGCCCACACGCGGATGGTTCTGGTATTGCCGCGCTGAAGCGGGGTGTCCTGGACATCCAGTTCGGTCAGGCTGGCCCCAAGCTTGCCCAGCTCGGTTTGTCGACCGGTCGCCGTCACCTCGGCGACTCCCTCGCCCTGCACGACCAGGGTACCGGACCAGAGAAAAGGCAGTGCTTCGCCTCGCGCCACGGCGCCAGGAATCTCGCCGCCGGATACGGCTTTGTTGACAGGCCAGGATTCGCCCGTCAACAGCGATTCATCGACCTTGAGATTCTGGCCCCGTAGCAGAACCGCGTCCGCGGCGACGCGCTCGCCTTCCGCGACCATCAGTACATCGCCGCGGACGACCTCGCCGCCATCGATCCGCACCGGTCTGCCGTCCCGCAGCACCAGCGCGCGCGGACTGCTGAGGTCACGCAACGCCCGCAGGGCATGTTCGGATTTCTGTTGCTGCCGCAGAGTCACAGTTATCGTCACGCACACCATCAAACCCAAAACCAGGCCCTCGTGCGGCTCACCGATGGACAGGTACAAGCCGCAGGCAATCAGCAATAACAGGATCATCGGCTCGCTCAGGGTGCGCAGAACAATCTGGCCGAGGCGGCCGCGCGGCTGGGGGACGCGGTTGGCGCCCTCCAGCACCAGCCGGCGTCGGGCTTCTTCGCCGGATAGCCCTTTCAGATCGGACATGTCTCTGCTCCCGCGGGCGAATGAGCCTGTTGCCACCAGGTCAGCGGGATGACGGCAGACGGCTCCACGCGCCCCCCTGCTTTAGCCGCGACGCGGCTGCGGGCGCGCGCGCCCCGGCCCCCTCTCAGCCGCGACCCGCAGCGCGATCGCCAACGCCGTGTCGGCGGTGGCGAGATGCAACTCGAACCAGGGCATGATCAGGCTGGCCGCCGTGCGTCCGGCGCGGAGGTCGCCGGGTGGCAGTCCGTGCAAGGTGGCGAGCACCCGCGCGTGCTGTTCGCGGTGCGAACGGAGCGCCGGATAATCGATCGCTTCCATCAACGATTCCTCCAGACGGAAGTCCTCCTCAAGGGCGGCGGTCAACGCCGCCATGCCCGCCTCGAACTCGCTGTCGGGCGCGTCCAGCAGTTGCCTGACTTGTTCCGTTAACGCCCGGTGAGCCTCATCAAACAGTGGTATGTCCAACGCCATGTCGGCGCGCCATCCGCTCGCGTCCATCTTCCCTCCCCACTCGTCGATATGCGAAAGCAAGCCGATTATGATGGACTTCGAGCCGCCAGGTATTTGACCCAGATCAAATCTTCACCATCGCGCGAGATCGCCGCCGCGCGGTCGCCGTGGCGCACCTTCCGCGACACCGCAGACGGGCAAGGGGCGTCGGCCGCCACGCGCGCCGCCCAGCGCTCGCTCTCGCGAGCTGACGTCCTGGCCGGCCACCAGCACCACGTCGCGACCGGCGATGGAGGACGACAGTCGCGGACAGCTTTCCCCATCCGGAACATGACGCGGCGGCAGCTCGCCCATTGCCCGTCCCTTGGCGTGCGCCCCGCGCGGCTGCGCAGGTTTCGCCGCCGGGCGAGGCCAGCGACAGTGGATTCATCCCGCCTCCTGTATCGTGAACAGCGTGTCCTGCGCCGCCGCGTACGCCGCCGCATACGCCAGTTCCCCCGGCGATTCGGCGTGCAGCGTCAGCAAAGGCTCGCCCGCCTCCAGCTGACTGCCAAGCGGCCGGTGCAGTTCCAGTCCGGCGGCTGGCGCCTTCGGCGCGCCGGCCAGTTTGGCCAGCCGCGCCAGCCGGCGGTTGTCGATGGCAATCAGCCGGCCGCCGTGCAGGGCCGCCACCACCTGGGTGTAATCGGCACGCGGCGGTTCGCGCATGCCGCCTTGCGCCGTGCAGATCGCTCGCAGCTTGCGCCAGGCCGCGCCACTGTCCAGCGTACTGGCGGCCAGCGACAGTCCATGCCCGGGCGCTGCCTTGCCGCCCAGTTCCAGCAGGCGCGCTGCCAGCTGTATCGCGCGTTGGCGCAAATCGGCCGGCGCGTCGGCGGCCCCTCGCAGCACCGCCAGCGCGTCACGCGCCTCCAGCGCCGGCCCGATGCCGCGCCCCACCGGTTGCGAACCATCGCTCAGCATGACGTCAACGGCGATACCGAGTGCCTCGCCGACGCCGCGAAAGCGCCGCGTCAGCGCATGCGCGGCCTGCTCAGACCGTACCTTGGCGGTGCGGCCGACCGGCATGTCGATCAGCACATGGTTGGAACCGGCCGCCACTTTTTTTGACAGAACGGACGCCACCAGCAGACCGTCGCTGTCCAGGCCGAGCGGGCGCTCCACCCGTATCAGCAAATCGTCCGCCGGGCTCAAGGAGACGGCGCCGCCCCAGACGATGCAACCGCCCTCGCGCTCCACCACACGGCGCATGGCGGGAATGTCCAGCTCCACCGGCGCCAGCGTCCCCATTGCATCGGCCGTGCCGGCCGGTGAGGTGATCGCGCGCGACGACGTTTTGGGAATGGTGAGTCCGCAGGCCGCCACTATCGGCACCACCAGCAGGCTGGTGCGGTTGCCTGGCAAGCCGCCCACGCAATGCTTGTCGAGCACCATATCGCGCGGCCAATCCAGACGTTGTCCCACGGCCACCATGGCTTCGGTCAGGGCAATGGTTTCGGCGAGGTCCACCCGATCTCCCGAACAAGCGGTGATCAGTGCAGCCATTTCGATGTCGGAATAGCGGCCCTCGGCCACGTCGCGCATGATGGCGGCCGCGGCCTCCGCGCCGAGCGGCCTGCCGTATATCTTGGCCCGTACCGACGATAGCGACAGCAGCGGGCGGGCGTGCCCCACGCGCAGCGCCGCCCCCTCCTCGCCGCCCAACGCGCGCCATGCCGCCTCGGACAGGCCGAGCTGGTTCTTGTCGATCAGTTCATCATGGACCACATTCAGGGTGGCGACGATGTGAGCGTCGCCGCGCCATATCTCGATGCGAGAGCGCGACTCGAACCCCTCCGATTTGCAAACCGGGCAGTCGCTGCGCAGGTAGGCCACCGGCTCCTGATAGGTGTCGATCCCCAGCCGGCGTAGCAACAACCCGGCGGGGCCGGGCGCGGCGGTCATGTCAGCTCCTGCAGTTCCAGATATTCGGGTACGCGGCAATCCCAGTGCAACTCTTCCTGGATGCGATGACGCAGGGCGTCCGCCGCCGCCGGCTCACCATGCGTGACGAAGGTGCGCCGCGGAGGCCGCTCAAAATGCCCCAGCCAGTGCATGATCTCCCTGGCGTCCGCGTGCGCCGACAAATTGTCGATCTGGCAGACGCTGGCGCGCAGCGGCACATATTCGCCATGGACTTTTATTTCCCTCACGCCGGCCAGCATCGCGGCGCCGCGCGTACCGCCAGCCTGGAATCCGACAAACTGGATGGTATTGCGCGCGTCGCCGGCGAAGGCCTTCAGGTGGTGCAGCACCCTGCCGCCGGTGGCCATGCCGCTGGCGGCAATGATCACCATCGGCATTTGACGCTGATTGAGCGCGATCGATTCCTCCACGCTGTTGACGATATGCGCCGCGCGGCACATGGCCTCGCACTGGCGCTGGTCCAGCCTGTGCAATGAACGATGCTTGCGATATAAGGCGGTGGCATCGGTCGCCATCGGACTGTTCAGATAAACCGGCAGTATGGGCGGTAATTGCCCTTGTTGCTTGAGCTGATGAATAGCGTACAGGACCGACTGGGCGCGCCCCACCGCGAACGCCGGGATCACGGTCACGCCGCCACGCGCGGCAGTTCTGCGGATGGTATCCCCCAACTGAATCGCTGGATCGATCGGGCCGTGCAGACGGTCGCCGTAGGTGGATTCCACCACCAGATAATCGCTGCTGTTGATGTGATGCGGGGCAACCATAATCGCGTCGTGCTCCCGCCCCAGGTCGCCGGAGAAAGTGATGCTGCGGCTGCCGTCATTGATGGTAACGATGGCGGCGCCGAGGATATGGCCGGCCAGCGCCAGTTGTCCGGTCAGTTTGCCGCGGACGCTGAACGGCTGGTCGTACGGCACCGGTGAAAAATGGGCCAGTGCCCGCACCGCGTCCGCTTCGGTATAGAGCGGCAGCGCTGGCGCATGTTTCGAATAGCCTTTGCGGTTGGCGTGTATGGCTTCCTCTTCCAGCAATCGCCCGCTGTCAGGCAACAATATCCTGCACAGATCATAGGTGGCTTCACTACAAAGTATCTTGCCGCGGAATCCATCCCTGACCAGTACCGGCAAATAGCCGCTGTGATCCAGGTGGGCATGCGTCAGCACGACTGCGCCGATATCGCCTGGCGCAACCGGGAGTTCCTCCCAGTTGCGCAGACGCAGCTGCTTGTAACCTTGAAATAACCCGCAGTCCACCAGGATGCACTCGCCCTCACTGCTCAGCAGGTATTTGGAACCAGTGACCGTTCCAGTTGCTCCTAAGAATTGCAATTGCATGATAGCCTCGGCACTTGGCGATGAACTCAAGTGCATGCTAGTCGCGGTCGGGTAATGCTGCCCTTGATTTAGATCAAGTTGATCGCACTGGCCCTAATCCAGCCAAGATCGTTCCTTATTGACCTGAATCAAACAAATTTCATTACTTCCTCGGTAGCATGACTGCTGCCACAACCGAGGAGCAAGCGCATGCGTACCTTGATCTGGGTATCGATATCAATCCTGGCGGCCGGGATGTTCCGCGCCCGGTCGGCGCAAGCACTGGACGGCCATGTGCTGGACGCGATCAACGGTCAACCCGTCCGCGGCGCCATCGTTACCGCGACTGTCGCGGGCGGCACACAAATCGCAGTCGCCGCCGAAGACGGCAGTTTCCAGTTCGCGTCGGCGCCGCAAAAGGTCGCCGCACGCGCCATCGGCTACGGCCGCGCCGCCGCGGTGACGCAAGACGACCTGTCCCATCTGGTGCTGCGTTTATCGCCATTGCGTCCCAAAGGCTTGTACCTGTCGGTGTATGGCGTCGGCGACGCCGGCCTGCGCGATGCCGCCGTCAAGCTGGTCGATATCACGGAATTGAATGCGCTGGTGATCGACGTGAAGGGCGACCGCGGGCTGATACCGTACCCCTCAGGCGTGGCGGGCGCGATCTCGTGCGGTGCCCGCAGCCAGACCACGGTGCGCGACATGAGCGCGGTAATCGCGTATCTGAAAAGCCATGGCATCTATTTGATCGGCCGTATCGTGGTCTTCAAGGACCATCCTCTGGCCAACTGTCACCCGGAATGGGCGGTTAAGGTAACAAAAGGCCAGTTATTCCGTGACCGTGAACAACAAGCCTGGATAGACCCGTCACGCCGGGAGGCCTGGAGCTACTCGCTGGCGCTGGCGGCCGAGGCGGCGGCGCTGGGATTCGACGAAATACAATTCGACTATGTCCGCTTCCCGGACGCGCAGGGCTTGCAATTCTCCGTCCCCGGCACCGCCGCAAACCGGAGCGCCGCCATTACCGGCTTCCTGGCCGCGGCGCGGGCCCGGCTCGCTCCGTACAATGTGTTCATCGGCGCCGACATCTTTGGCTACGTGGCCTGGAACGAGAGCGACACCGGCATAGGACAGGATCTTCTGCAACTGGTGGAGACCGTCGATTATCTCTCGCCCTTGCTCTATCCGTCCGGGTATAAATACGGCATTCCCGGCTATGCCGATCCGATCCGGCATCCTTACGAGATCGTCTACCTGACATTGCGGCATGCGCTGGAACGTGCCCATATTTCGCCACTCCGCCTGCGCCCTTGGCTGCAGGCCTTCCGCGATTATGCCTTTGATCGCCGCCTGTTCGATGCCGATGAAATCCGCGCCCAGATCAGAGGAGCCGAACAGGCCGGCAGCGACGGCTGGATGCTATGGAACCCACGCAATATCTATACCGCCGATGGTCTATCCCCCCGTTGATTGCCGGCGAAGTCAATGCTCGGGTTGCCAACCACCGCCCAGCGCCTTGTACAGCCGCACATACGCCGCGCTGTCAGCCACAGCGGCCCGGGCCAGTTCATCCTCGCTGTGGAACAACACCTGCTGGGTGGCCAGCGCGAGTTCCATGTCTCTTTCGCCGCTCTGATAATCGCGCCGTGCCAGCCCGGCCGCGCTCTGCGCCGCGTCAACCGCTTCGCGTAAGGCCGACAGGCGATCACGCGCCGCCTGCACGCTCACCAGCGCGTCTTCAACCTCGCGTAGCGCCAACAACACCGCGCCGCGATAATAGGCGTAACTTTCCAGCACGCTGCCTTGTTGCGCCGCGACCTGGGCGCGTGCCGCACCGCCGTCAAACGCAACACCACTGACGCTGCCCAGCAGTCCGCGCAACACACCTCCCGCGCCGCCAACACCGATACCGTGCAAGCCGATTGACCCCTCGAGGCGCACCAGCGGCTTGCGGGCCGCGTCGGCCTCTCCCAGCCTGGCCACGGCAGCCTCGACCCGCGCCGCGGCGGAGCGCACATCCGGCCGCTGACGCAACGTGTCCGCGGGAAGGCTCAGGGCCAGTCCGTACGCGGCCTGGGGGACAGGTACATGGAACGCCAACTCCAATGCCAGCGCCTGCGGCGCCATGCCGCACAGCGCCGCCAGGCTGTGCTCCAGTTGCGCGCGGCTCAGCGTCAGCTCCGCCAGATCGGCGCCGGATAGCGCGAGGGCGGCGCGCACCCGCTCGCGGTCCAGCTCCGCGCCAGGAGCGGCCAGATCGCGCAGCACGTGCAAACGCATCTGATTGGAGCGCGCCGCCGCCTGACGTTGTTGGACGCCGCGCAGTTGGATATATGCCAAAGCCACCTCGGCACTGATACTGACCCGTGTGTCGGCCAGGGTCAAGGTCCGCGCCAGCAGCTCGGCTTCGCCGGCCGACCAGGCCTGACGCCGCGCGCCGAACAAGTCCGGCTCCCAGCTGGCGTCCAGTCCGGCCTGATAAGTGTTGAGCGTCGCCGCATAGGATGGTCTTGCGCTCCGCGCCACCACGCCGGCGTTGACATAGCCGGACAGATTGGCGCCAGCCAGATCGCGCAGCGCGCGCGCCTGCTGCAAATGGGCTTCGGCCACCGCCATGTCCGTGCTTTCCCGGACGGCACGATCGATCAGCGCGGACAGGGTGGCGTCACCGAAGTGTTGCCACCACGCCGATAAACTGCCTGGATCGTGATCGGCCGTGTTCTCAGTCCGCGACCAGCGGTCCGGAATCGGCACGCCCGGCAGCACCGGAATCAACGAACCTTCCAGCGGATGGACGCCCCAGGATTGGCAAGCTGACAGCAACGCCCCCAGCACCACACCATAACGTCTGGACCTCACGTCACTCTCCCGAAGTTGAACTCAGTTCACGATATGTTGCAGCGCCGCTGTTGTCACTGGTCGGGTTTGATCCGCATCAAAATCCCCGTAAAATTTGTGCTTCCGGATTTTGCTCTGCCGCCGCGGCGCCTACTTGCCGGGAATTTGATTTGGATCAAGCAAAACCTTGCGCTATCTCCTACGATGGAACGGCTTTCTGATCACTTCAAGGAGCTGTCATGTCCTACAAAACCATTCTGGTCCTGGCCGACTGTTGCGATGCCCAACCCGTCCCCACCGAAGTGGCGGCCCAGATCGCCATTGCCGAACAAGCCCATCTCGTCGGGGTCGCCATGAGTGGCGTCGACCAGGTAATTTATCAGTGCAATGCCGCCGCGCCGGGCCTGGTGGTGCTGCCTGCCGACCTGACGCCGCTGACCGCCCGCGCCGACCAGGCGCTCGCCACCTTCGCGCAGCGTGTCGAGCGCCTCGGCGTCAACTCGTTTGAAACACGCCGCATCGACGGCGCTGCCGACCTGGGCTTGATCATGCACGCGCGCTATGCCGATTTGCTGGTGCTGCCCCGGGCCGTCGACCGCGCGCGCCCGTCGCCCGGTCCGGACACCACCCTGCAATATGTGATCCTGCATTGCGGCAAACCGGTGCTGGTGGTGCCGTGCGATGGCGAGGCCCGGCGAGTCGGCCGGCGCCCGCTGCTGGCCTGGGACGGCAGCCTGGAAGCGGCGCGTGCCCTCAGCGCCGCCCTGCCCTTGCTGCGACGCGCGGAACTGGTGACCTTGGCGGTGTTCAATGGCGACCAAGTGTATGGCGCGCACGGTGCGCTGGCCGGCGCCGACATGTCCTTGTACCTGGCGCGGCACGGCATCAAGGTCGAGCTGCGGCAGCAGGATACACCGGACGGCGCTGGCCATGCACTGATGGCGCTGGCCGGCGATCTCGATGCCGACCTACTGGTGATGGGCTGCTACGGGCATACACGCTTGCGCGAGATCCTGCTGGGCGGCGCCACCCGCGATGTATTGCGCGGCATGACGCTTCCGGTTCTGATGGCGCACTGATCGGCTGGAGCGATCGCGCCGGAAGCGCGCGCGGCCCTCATCGACACCCTGGCCATCCGGCGCGGCCCTTCCCTGGCCGGTCGGGCCGAAATCGTTAGACTAACCCAAGAGGAGTGCACCATGCGTATGATGAAAGCAGCGGTATTTGTCCGGCCCGGCAAAATCGTCCTCGACGAGCGGCCGGTTCCCGTCATCGGCGCCGGCGAGGCGCTGGTCAAGATCACCACCACCACCATCTGCGGCACCGATGTCCACATACTCAAAGGCGAATACCCGGTTGAGCCGGGGCGCATCGTCGGCCATGAACCGGTGGGCGTGATCGCCGAGCTGGGCGCCGGCGTGACCGGTTACACCATCGGCCAGCGCGTGATCGTGGGCGCCATCACCCCCTGCGGTCAATGTCATTCCTGCCTCGATGGCCACCAGTCGCAGTGCGGCGGGCACGCCACCGGCGGCTGGAAATTCGGCAATACCATCGACGGTTGCCAGGCCGAGTACCTGCGCGTGCCGCATGCCATGGCCAACCTGGCGCCCATCCCGGACGGCCTGAGCGACGAACAGGTATTGATGTGCCCCGACATCATGAGCACCGGTTTCGGCGGTGCCGAGTCCGGCGACATCCGCATCGGCGACACGGTGGTGGTCTATGCCCAGGGGCCGATCGGGCTATGCGCCACGGCCGGCGCGCGCCTCAAGGGGGCCAGCCAGATCATCGTGGTCGACTCGGTGCCGGAGCGGCTGGCCACCGCCAAACGGCTGGGCGCCGATATCAGCCTCGACTACCAACAGGTCGATCCGGTAGCCGAGATTCTGGAGCTGACCGGCGGCCGCGGCGCCGACGTCGCGATCGAGGCATTGGGTACACAACAGACCTTTGAAAGCTGCCTGCGCTCGATCAAGCCAGGGGGGGTGTTATCCAGTCTGGGCGTCTATTCCGGCAAGTTGGGATTGCCGATCGACGCCCTCGCGGCCGGCCTGGGCGACCATAGGATCGTCACCACGCTGTGCCCTGGCGGCAAGGAGAGAATGCGGCGTCTACTGAACATCGTCGCCTCACAGCGCGTCGATCTGGAACCGCTGGTGACGCATCGTTTCCGCCTGGACGAAATCGAACAGGCTTACGATTTGTTCGCCAACCAGCGTGACGGTGTGCTGAAGGTCGCCATCACGCCATAGCGAACCGGGCGGTCAGCCCATGTACTGACCGCCGTTGGCGCTAAAGGTAGACCCCGTGATGAAGCCGGCCTCCTCGCTCACCAGGAACTGGACGATGCGTGCCACTTCATCCGGCCGGCCCAGGCGCGCGACCGGAATCTGGGCCCTGATTTTCTGCAGCACCTCGTCCGGCATGGCCGCCACCATATCGGTGGCGATGTAGCCTGGCGCCACCGCATTCACAGTGATGCCCCTGGCCGCCGACTCCAGCGCCAGCGCTTTGGTCAGGCCCAGCATGCCCGCCTTGGCGGCGGCGTAGTTGGTCTGCCCCAGTTGCCCGCGCTGGCCGTTGACCGAGGAAATGTTCACAATCCTGCCATATCCCTTGTCGCGCATCGCCGCGATAACCGCACGGCACATGTTGAAGCACGAGGTCAGATCGCTGGCGATCACTTCGTTCCACTGGGTCGGTGACATTTTATGCAGCATGACATCGCGGGTGATGCCGGCGTTGTTGACAAGGATATCGATATCGCCGCCCAGATCGCGAGCCACCGCCGCCGCGCCTGCGCCGCAGGCATCGAAGTCCGAGACGTCCCAGCGATAAACGCGGATCCCGGTTTCCTGTCGAAATGCCTCCGCCGCCGCGCCATTGCCGTGATAGATCGCGGCCACCTTGTAGCCGTCACGCGCCAGCCGGCGCGCAATGGCGGCGCCGATACCGCGCGTGCCGCCGGTGACAAGTGCGATACGTTCCATGATTCCCCCCTTAAGTTGCCACCCGGCTCCGCAGCCAGGCATTCCTGCGCATAACCACATAAGCGCCCGCCAAGCCGATCAGGCATGGGTTTGTCGGCACACTCGACATGACGCTGGTCTGCGCCATTCAGTCGATGTCCTCGGGTGGACAGATCTCGGGGTCGGTTGGCGGCCATACCGGCGCATGTCCGACCGACTGCGCCGCGATCACTTGCTGATTTGGCGCCAGGCCCATCAACCCGGCGAGCGCGGCGCGGTCCACCCAGCCGCGCACCACCGTGGCCAGGCCCTCGGCCGCGCAAAACAGATAGACATTCTGGCTGATAAAGCCCGTGTCCAGGGCGGCATAAAACTGTTGTTCGGTGCGAGCGGGAACGCCGTCGTTATGAAAGGTCGCCACATAGATCAGATCGAGCGGAGCCTCGGCAACGTAATCCTGACCGCCGGTCGCGGCACGCAGGTCCGCGCCGCGGACCGGGTGCAACGCCAGTTGTTTCGCATCGAAGCGATACAATCCCGTGCGCAGCGCCAGATAGATATCGATCTCCTGCTGGTTGGCGGCCGAGGGCGCCGTGCGCAATCCCTGCTCGGGACGGTTGATGCCAAACGCCGCCCACAACAGGCGCGACAGCCTGTGGAGTGACAGATCGCCGGCGCCAAACTCCCGGCTGGAGCGGCGTCGCCGCAGAATCTTGTGCAGCGCCACACTCAGCGGGGAAAAATCCGCGTCCAGCGCCAAGGCTTGGGGGGCGACCAGCTGCAAGGTGGGCATATTCTCGTTCGGCATCTCCATCGCTCCTATCATGTCGCGTCATCCGTGTGGTGAATGCCGCGGCGCTGTTCGTAATCCCGCTTGCAGGCGCTGCACCAGCTGGTGGCGGGAAACTGCATCAGACGGTCCCGGCTGATAGCTTGGCCACAACATTCGCACACGCCAAAACGTCCTTGTTCCAGCCGGCGCAAGGTGGCCTCGATGCCGGCCAGCTCATCCAGCAGGTCGTCCCGCCGTCGGCGCAGCAGCGCAGCGTATGTCTGGGCCTCCTGCATGGATCTTCAGGCATCCAGCCTGACGCCCGCCGCGATCTCCCGCATGCGCACCGGATCGAGTATCTCGACTTCGCGATTCGCCACCCGCAACAGGCCGCTGTGGCGAAAGCGCGATATCAGCCGGCTGACGCTTTCAACTGTCAGCCCCAGGTAATTTCCCACCTCTTCCCGCATCATGCGCAGCTGAAAACGGTGCTCGGCGTAGCCGCGCGCTGCAAGACGGGCGCCGAGATTGGTCAGGAAGATCGCCACGCGCTGTTCGGCCCGCATGGTGGCCAGCAGTAGCATGGCGTTTTGTTCGCGCGTGATCTCCTGGCCGATCAACCGATGAAAATGCCGCAGCAGCTCGGGAATATCACCCAGCAGACCTTCCAGCTTGTCGAACGGGATTTCGCAGACCTCGCTGTCTTCCAGCGCCACCGCGCCGCACTGATGCCGCTCCGCGCCGATTGCGTCCAGCCCCAACAGCTCACCTGGCATCTGGAAACCGTTGATCTGCTGTTCCCCGCGAGGGTTCACCTGGTAAGTCTTGAAGTGCCCGAAGCGTATCGCATAAATCCGGCTGAAGGCATCGTTCATGCGGTACAGATTGGTTCCGCGCTCTATGCGACGACGACGCATGATGATGCGGTCCAGACGCTGTACGTCCTCCGGCTTCAGATTGGTCGGCAGGCAGAATTTCTGCATCCCGCAACGGGCGCAATTCACCGCCGTCGAAACTGGAGCGGTGTTCTCTGTGACCGGCTGTATGGCTATCGTTGTGTGCATGGCCGCTTCTCCTACGCTGACAGAACCAGTATCGCAGCGGCGACGAGCGCCTGCCATCAGGGAATGGCGTCAAACCCGGTAGATGAATCTGGACAAGAAGCTATAGGGGATCGACTACGCCGGGTCAAGGTAACAGGCCGTTTTCCATTGCATAGCGTGTCAGCTCGGCGTTGCTGGACAAGTCCAGTTTCTGCAGAATCCGGCTACGGTAAGTGGTGACCGTATTCGGGCTCAGATGCAGGTTGGCGGCGATGTGCACCAGGCTGTTACCATCGGCGATCATTTTCATGACCTCCAGCTCACGGTCAGACAAGGCCGCATGCGAAGCGCCATGGCTGCCGCCCATGGCAATGGCGATCTTCTCGGCCAATCCGGGCGTCAGATACTTGCCACCCGATGCCGCCTTGCGCACAGCGGCAACCAGCACCGGCGCAGGACTGTCTTTGGTGAGGTAGCCGGCCGCGCCCAGCTTGAGGGCACGCATGGCATAGACCTCCTCCGCATAAGTGCTGAGAAAAAGAATGGCCGGCGGCTTGCTGACATTACGTATCAGGCGCTGTAGCTCCAAGCCATTCCGCCCTGGCATGGCGACGTCCAGCAGCGCGACATCGAATTCCTGCGCCTGCACCAGGCGCAGCGCCTCCTGGCTATTTGCCGCCTCACCCGCGATGAGGATATCGTCCTCGCAGCCCAGCATCAGACGCACGCCGTTGCGCACCACAACATGGTCGTCCACCAGCAAAACCCGGATCGGATTATTGGCCATGCCCGGCCTCCAGCGGCAGCAGCAGCATCACCATGGTGCCATTGCCCTGCGTGCCGGTGATGCGCAAGTCTCCGCCGAAATAACGGCTGCGCTCATACATGCCCAGCAACCCCCAGCTGTCACGGTTCAACAAGCGTTCGGTGTCTATGCCCTTGCCGTCGTCCCGCACGCAGACTTGCAACGCCTGGCCCGCCAGTTGGGCCGAAACCGCGATATGTGCAGCCTGCGCATGGCGTATGACATTGGTGAGCGCTTCCTGCACGACGCGGAACACCATGGTGCTGCGCTGGGGGTCCAGGACCACATCCTGCACTTGAGGGGTGATGGTACAGGTGCAAACCAGTCCGGATCGCTCCCGGATCTGGCCGACATACCATTCCAGCGCTGCCCAGATGCCCAACTGGTCTAACACGCTGGGGCGCAAATCGGTGATCACCTTGCGCACGGTCTGGATCGCGGCGTCGCTGAGGGAGATCGCCTCCGCCAGCAGCGGATCGGGCTGGCCACCTGCCCTTGCCTGCCGTTCCATCGACACCGAAATATGTGCTTTGATACCGGTAAGCAGTGCGCCCAGTTCATCGTGGATCTCCTGGGCGATGCGCTTACGTTCCTGCTCCTTGACCTGATCCTGATGCGCAGACAATTGCCTTAGCTCCGACTGCGAGCGGAGCAACGCCTGCTCTGCACGCACACGCAGCGTGATGTCATGAATGACCGCCATCACGTGCGGGACGCCGGCTTTGGTATGGAGTGGTGACAGGCTGACCTCGACCGGAAACTCATCGCCACCGCGGCGCTTGCCGAACAGCTCGCGGCCTTCACCCATGCCGCGTGCGCGTGGCTGACAGGCATACTGCTGACGCAAACCGGCATGGGGACCGCGCAAACGATCCGGGATCAGTTCCTCAACTGTGTGCCCAGTCAGTTCCCCGGCGGGGAATCCAAACATGCGTTCGGCTGGAGGATTGGAGAGAACGATGATGCCGTCCTGATCCGCAATGATCATGGCATCGGTCGCGTACCGCAATAACCAGTCTATGCCAGGTTCAAGGTGCATGGCCGCAGAAGTAAGAATGTTTCAATGTATTTTATACAAGTGCATCCCGTTTTGTCCAAGCCCAAATACCTTGAAGTGCAAAAACGATACAAAAGCAGTCAGGCAGTGGCAACTCAGGTGGCTCGAGACGAGCGCCCTGCCGCAAGCGCAGCGTACTTCAGAACTTCGGCAACTTATCCAGTGTGATCACCTTCGGATGGTTGTACACCTTCACCTTGTGGGCGTTGGTGTTGTAATACTCGCCGGTCCAGAAATTGTTGGGATCGGAGACGCCGGCCGCCCCGCCGCCGTCGCTCCAGGTCATGAACCACAGCCACCACGCGCCGTCGGCCGTGATCTTGTCGGGGTCCGGTATGTAGCTGTTTTCACTGAGCGCGATCAGTTTCTTTTCCGCGCTGGACCGCTGCGTCTGCTGGTAGCTGGCCAGTTGCGACTGGTAGGTCTTGTTGTCGGCATTGTCGTAGATATCGAGGCTGCTGACATCGACCACATCATCGCCCGGGTACCACGCCGGGTCCTGGCCGTTCCATACCCAGATCAGGTTGTGGATGCCATGAACGTTGACCAGCCGGTCGTACAGATGGCGCCACAGCAGAATGTTGGCGTAGGCCTGCGGAACGCCGTCGCCGCGCGCGCGGCCCCACCAGAACCAGCCGTCGCCTTTATAGCCCGAAGCTTCGTGCAACGGCCGCCAGAGCACGGTGACGCCGGCGTCGGACAGGCGCTTGAGCTGGACGGCGATCAGATCGATCCCGTCATTGATTTGCTGAAAGGCCGGACTGGTTTTGTCGAGCGCGCCTTTCGAGACGGGAATCATGAAGCTGGTGTTGTTGGCGGGATCGCTATCGTGGGCGTAAAAATTGGCATTGTTGACCTGTGCGGTTTTCAGCAGCGCCGGGTCGCGCCAGTGCCAGCTGAATTCCACCAGGCCGCCCTTGGCCGCGTAGGCGATGGCCTCCTCGGTCTGATGCAGCCCCTCGGCCCAGCTGGCGGTCATGCCGTAGTTCATGAAATCGTAACCCATCAGGGCTGGATACTTGCCGGTGTCGGCGTGGACCCGTTCGGCCATATCGACCGAGTCTTTCCAGGTCAGGTCGCTCTGGCCGGCGATGATGCTGTTGCCCCAGATGCTGCGCAGATAGGTGTAGAGCGATCTGGTGCGGGCGCCGGCGTTCGGGTCCACCGGCGCGGCGCGTCCGGCGATGGTTGGCAGGCTGGTGCGGTTGGCCGGACAGAAACTGCGCGCAACACAATAATTGCCGCCCTCGAAGGCCCAGCCACCGCCATCGGTCGCGCACAGCGTCCAGCTTTTGCCGTTGACTTCGCAGGTTTCCGCCGGTGGCGTCGCGGTGGGGATCACGGTGCTGGTGGTGGCCGTGGCCGGTGCAGACGTCGCGGATGCTCCCGAACCACCGCCACAGGCTGCCAGCAGAGTCAGCGCCGGCAACAGCGTCCATGCAAGAACTTTCATATCGTCTCCTGTCATTATTTGAGACGAAGTGTAGCCGCGCGGACCGCAACGCTCGCGCGGCGTGCTGAAATGCCGCCAAGTTTAGCTGTGTTGCGAGCCTTGTTTAGTCGCGGGATGGATCTTGAACACATTGACCTGCCTGGCCAGCGAGGCCGCTTCCTGTTGCATCGACTGCGCCGCCGCGCCGGCCTGTTCCACCAGGGCGGCGTTCTGCTGGGTCAGCGCGTCGACCTCGCTGATCGCCGTATTCACGAGTGCGATACCGCCGGCCTGCTCCTGACTGGCCACGCTGATGGTGGTGATGATCTCGCTGACCTGCCGCACCCGCTCGACCAGCTCGCGCATGGTAACGCCGGCCGCGTTGACCAGTTGCGAGCCCTGCTGGACTTTGTCGGCCGAGGAGGCGATCAGGGAGGTGATTTCGCGCGCGGCGGTCGCCGAGCGTTGCGCCAGACTGCGCACCTCCGCGGCGACCACGGCGAAGCCCCGCCCCTGCTCGCCCGCGCGCGCCGCCTCCACCGCCGCGTTGAGCGCCAGGATGTTGGTCTGGAACGCGATCCCGTCGATCACCGCGATGATCTCGGTGATCTGCCTGGACGCCGCGTCAATTTCCGACATGGTCTCCACCACATTGTTGATGGTCGCGCCGCTGCGCGCGGCCACATCGGTGGCGGTGCCGGCCAGCGCCGTGGCGGCACGGGCGTTCTCGGCGTTCTGACGGACGGTGGCGCTCAGCTCATCCATGGAGGTGGCCGTCTCCTGAAGCGAGCCCGCCGCCTGCTCCGAGCGCACCGATAAATGCCGGTTGCCCGCACTCACCTCGTCGGAAGCCAGGGAGATGGTTTCGGCGCCGGTGCGCACCTGGCGGACGATGTCGGCGAAGCTGTGCTGCATCTCCTGGAGCGATCTCATCAGGTCCCCTGTTTCGTCCCTGGTGTCAATCGCCACCTCGCGCGTGAGGTCGCCGGTCGCCACGGCCTGCGCGAAGGCGACCGCCTGGCGCATCGGCCGCACGATGCTTCTGGTCACCAGCACTGCCAGGCCGACGCTCAGCAGCAGAATGCCCAGCGCGATCGCGGCGATCATCGTGGTCGAACGCGAGACGACGGCCTGCGCCTCGGCCGTGGCCTGGTCCATTTGCGCTTCGATCTTGACCAGCACCTCGGCGATGTCGGCAACGATGCGGCGCCGCAGCGGGCTGCATTCGTCGACCAGGAATTTGCCATAGCCCTCCATCTGCCGTTGCTGGCGGTACTGGGCGGGACGGTCGAGTTCCCGGGCCATCGCCAACAGGCCGTCACTGACCTTGTCGAAGCCGGCCGTGCCTTGCAAGTACGGCTTTCCCTTGGCAAGCGCGTCCAGATAAACCTGCTTTTGCTTTTGCAGGATGTCCAGTTCGCGCTGAGCCGCCGCCTCATCCTCATAAATAAATGCGTTGCGGGCCGCGATGCCGGTCTGGTCCAACGCCTCGCGCGCGATGTAGAGCGGTTCCAGCATTTGCTTGCGGATCTCGCTTTCACGGACGATGGTCTCCGCGATCGCTCTGGTGCGGCTGATGGTCAGGGCCGCAAGCAGCAGCATCAGCCCTACCAGCACACCGAAGGCCAACGCCAGCCGAAAGCCAATTTTCACATTCTTGTATGACATGGGTGCTTTGGTTGATAGGGGGATAACATTATTTTAATGACTATTGACTACGGGGAATGTCATCCATGGATGATCTTGTTGTAAGGATTTCCTGATCCGACGCTATAGAGCGTGCTTGCCCCAGCAGGTATCGGGCGCAGCTGTCGGCCGGCAGGGGCTGGCTGTACAGATAGCCCTGGAACACGTCGCAGCCCAGCGCGGCCAGCGCGTCGCGCTGCTCGGCGCTTTCCACGAACTCGGCCACCACCGCCAGCTGGCGCGAGCCCCCCAGCGCGGCGATGGTGTGGATGATGTCGCGGCTGGTGGGGTTGGACAGCACATCGCGCGTGAGCGAGCCGTCGATCTTGATGGCATGCACCGGGAAGCGGCGCATGTGCAGCAACGAGGAATAGCCCATGCCGAAGTCGTCCATCGCCAGCGTCACCCCCAGGGCGACGATCCGGGTCAGGTTGCGGTCCACCACCGGATGCGCCGCGATCGCCTGGCTTTCGGTGATCTCCAGTTCGATCTCTCCCGGCGACAGCTTGTACTGCCGCAGGCAGCGCTCCAGCAACGCCGGCAGTTGCGGATCGTCCAGTTGCAGCGGCGAGACGTTGATGGCCATGGTGATGTGCGACAGCCCCAGCGTGTTCCAGTGCGCCTTGCGCGCGCAGGCCTGTTCCAGCACCCAGGCGCCCAGGCTGGCGATCAGCGCGCCCTCCTCGGCCAGCGTGACGGCGACGTCGGCGCGGATCGGCCCGTGACGGCCGTGGCGCCAGCGCAGCAGCGCCTCGACTCCCACCGCGGCGCCGTGGCGGTCATGCTTGGGCTGGAACACCAGCGTCATGGCGGCGCTGCCGATATCGCGCTCGAGCGTGGCCAGCAAGCCGCGCACCACCAGCCCCGGCCTGCTGTCGCGTGGCAACGCGCGCAGGTAGGGCGTTCCCCGCGCCGCGATGGCTTCGATCGCGGCGTCGAACGTCTCGCCCTGCGCGCGCACCCGCCGCGCCTCGGCGCGGCGGACAAACGGCAGATAGATCAGCGTGCTGATCACCAGACCCAGCAACTGTAGCGCCACCCCGCGCCAGGAATCGCTGATCAGGTAGCCCGACAGCAGCACCGGCGTGGTCCACGGCACGGCGAGGTCGTGCAGCGGCAACCAGCCGGCGTGCAGCGCCGCCAGTGCCAGCAAGGTCAACGCCAGCGGCGCCAGCAGGAACGGCCACACGAAAATCGGGTTGAGCGCGATCGGCAGGCCGAAGATCAGCAGCTCGTTGATGTTGCACAGGCATGGCAAAGCCGCGACCAGGGCCAGGCGCCGCATCGGCCCCTTGCGCGCCTCGATCCACAACGCCAGCACCAGCCCCAGCGTGGCGCCCGAGCCGCCCAGCTGGCCAAAGGCATTGATCAGTGGTCGCAACGCCAGCGCCTGCTGATAGTCGGTGCCGAACAGCGCCTGCGCGTGCAGGTACAGTATCGCGTTGCCATGGATGCCGAGCAGCCACAGCGCGTGGCTGACCAACACCGTGACCGTGCCGCACAGCCAGTTGGCGCCGAGGCGGTTGGCCAATGTGGCCGGCAGCGCCGTCAGCCAGCGCATGTCCGGCGGCGGGATCGCGCTGATGGCCATGGCCGCCAGCATGATCGCCATGCCAAGTATCACCAGCGGCGGCGTCATGCGCACGGCGTAGTAGAAAGTGGGTTCGCAGTCGTCATCCGGGACCGCCGGAAGCATCGCCATCAGCGGCCGCAACAACTCCGGCGTGACGATGCCGATCACGATGCCGAGCAGCATGGAGCCGCGCCCCAGGTCCGCCAGCGCCGGATGGCCGCTCACCCCCACGCACAACATGAAGTTGACCAGCGCCGCGATGCCGACCCAGGCATGCGGCAACTCGTCGGCCGATTCAGCCCCGGCCAGGCTGCGTCCCAGGCGCATGCTGATCACCACCGCCAGCGCCAGGCCAAACACGCCATTGCTGGCGCCGATCAGGTACGGTATTGCCTGCGGCCATCCGCTGCCCAGCACCGCGCCCAGCAGATCACGCACGGCCGCAAAAGGCAGATTGTTGAGCAGGACTGCGGTCATGCCGAGAAAGGTGATCGGCAGCAGCACGATGAAACTGTCGCGGATGGTGACGACCCATAGCGTCAGCCGCGACGCCAGCGGCCTGAGCATTGTTATCTTCATGCCGGTTCGCCAGGGCGAAGCGCCCCTGCTCCATGGTCCGGCGCGGCGTATTCGATGCGGTTGCGGCCACGCTGCTTGGCCCGGTAGAGGGCCACGTCGGCCTGTCGCACCAGTTCCAGTCCCGCCGCCGGGGCCGCCGGGTTGAATGCGGCGACGCCAAAACTCGCGGTCACCGCCAGCGTGTGGCCGTCGCCGATACCGAACGGCGCCGCCTCGATGGCGCGGCGCATGGCCTCGAGCCGCGGCGCGCCATCGCTCTGGTTGAGATCGGCCAGCAGGACCAGAAACTCCTCGCCGCCATAGCGTCCCACCAGGTCGTAAGGCCGCACGCAGGCGTGCAGGCGGCGCACCAGTTCGCACAGGACGGCATCGCCGGCCAGATGGCCATGGGTATCGTTGATGCGCTTGAAATGGTCAAGGTCCAGCAGGCATAGCAGGAACGTGCCGCCATCGCGCCGCGACTTCTGCATGCGCTGCTCCATCATCTCCAGCAGCGCGACCCGGTTCCAGGCCTTGGTCAGGCCATCGCGCAGCGCCCGTTCACGCAAGGCTTCCTGAGACAATTCGAGTTCACGCGTGCGGGCGCGCACCATCTCTTCCATCCGCGCGTTACGCGCGTGCAGGCCGCGCACCCGGTAGCGGTACAAGCCGCGCAACAGGGCCAGCGCGCCCACGGCGCATACCAGCAGGAACCAGTTGCTGCGCCACCACGGGGGCAAGATGGTGAAACGCCATTCGCGCGCCGGCGACGCGCTCTCTGTCGCCAGATTGACCACCGCATATTGCAGGCGATACTCTCCGGGCGGCAGCGCCGCATAGCGCAGCCGCGGCACGCTGGTGCTTGACCAGTCCCGCTCCAGGCCGAGCAGCCGGTAGCGAAAACGCAGGGCGGCCCGGTGCTCATAATGGAGACTGGCGATGGTGACGAGCAAGGCGTCGGCCGACCACGGCAATGCCTCGCCGTCGCGCACGCCGAGCGCAACGCCGGCGCGCTCCACCGCCTCCACGCTGGCGGACAGGCGGTGCGGCGCGAACAGGCGCTCGGGCCGGGTCACGTGCGATGCGCCGTTGGAGGTGGGCAGCCACAGCGAGCCGTCAGCCTCCTCGTAAAGGGGCCTGGCGTTGAGGTCATTCCACACCAGGCCGTCGCCGCTGCCAAACAGGCGCCACTGAGCGCGGTTCCAGACCAGCAGCCCGGCATCGGTGCCCAGCCACAGCCAGCCGCGGCGATCTTCGTGGATGGTGAACACGGCCTTGTCGCGCAGCAGCGGAATCTGCTGGGCCTGCTTGACCAGCCCGGACCCGGCCACATGCGCGCGCCATAGCCCGCCAGCGCCCTGCCCCAGCCACAGCGAACCGTCGGCCGCGCAAGCCATCATGTCAAACGCGGGATCGCGTGGCGCCCGCAGGCCATAGCTGTCCCAACGGTCGCCGCGCAGGCGCCATAGCGTGTCATCGGTGAGAAACCATAGGATGCCGTCGGCGCTCTGACAGCTGCGCCGTGTCGTCGCCGACAGCAAATCGGCTTCTGCCGGCAAGCCGCCGGGACGCTGGGGCGCCGCGCCGGATTCGGGATGTTCGATGACAAACAGGCCATCCCAGGTGCTGATCCACATCCGGCCCTGGCGGTCCGCCAGCAGCTTGAAGATCATCGGCAACTTGGCGACCTGGGTCACGCCGCCGCCGCGGCGCTCTTCCCGCATTAGCGAGCCGACGTAGCTGGCGTTCCACAAATGCCCCCGAAGGTCGACCGCCATCGTGCCCCACTGCTCGGGCCGGTAGCCCGGAACCGGCATCGCCCGGCGCGGGGCGCCCGCCCCCAGCATGGCCAGCCCGGAACGCGTGCCGATCCGCAAGTTGCCGGCGCCATCGCGCAGGAAAGCAAATACCTGATCGTCCGGCAGGCCTTGCGCCGTCGTCCAGTTTTCCCAGTGGTCGTAGCCGATCCAGTGCATCAGGCCCCGTCCGGCGCTGCCCAGCCAGACGCCATGGTCACGGTCGACCAGAATCGCCAACACCCCCGGCTTCAGTCCATTGGCGCCGTCGAAGAAATGCCAGCGGCCGGCGTCCCAGCGCGCCACGCCGGTGTCGGTCGTGATCAGCATGCGGTGATCGGCGTCCTCCGCCATGGCCGTGGCCGGGTTGGCCTTGCGCATCAGCCCACCGGGCGGCGTGCGGTCGATGAAGCGTTTGCCGCCGGGTTCAAGCACGATCACATGGTGCTTGCCGCGCGCCCACAAGCTACCGTCGGCGGCGCGCGTCAAATTGCGCCACTGATCGGCCGGAACCCCGGCGCCGGCATCCCACACTTGCAGGCCGTGCGGGGCGCTGCTGCAAAGCGACGCGCCGCAGCCCAGCCACAGTTGCCCGTCGGGTTGCGCCATGACGGCGCCGAGTTCTTTCAGCAACGGCTGACGCTGGACCAGATCAGCGGGGAAATAGGGGCGGACCACCAGTTGGCCCTCGACCACAAGCGCGTGAAACAGTTGCCGGTGACTGATCAACGCGACGCCGCCTTCCGGCATGGCCGCCAGCGGCGAGTCAACCGGAATCGGCAAGGTCTGGCCCTGGTACAGCAGTTCCACCAGCCGGTGGCCGTCGTGGAAATAAAAACCATCTTCGGTGCCCACCCACAAGCGCCGCCGACGGTCTGGCAACACGGCGGTGACGGTCGTCGTCGTCATGCCCTCGTCCTTGCCAAAGCGCTGAAATTCGGCGCCGTTGTAGCGAAACAGGCCATTGTCCGTTCCCACCCAGAGGTAACCCTCCTGGTCCTGGGCCAGCACGCCGACCGACAGATTGGCCAGTCCGTCCTGCTGGCCCAGGTAGCGTAGCGGCAGCTGTTGCGCCAGCGCGTGTTCTGGCCGGATGATGGTCGGCAGCACGACGAGCAGCACCAGCACGGGACGAGGGATTTTCATCGGAGACGGAAAGGGCTGAGGTGCGGCCACGGGCGGCCGGCACTTGGACGATCGGTGCGATCTTGCGAAAAAAAGGGCGGCCGGAGCCGCCCTTGCCTGCCCGGGAAAGGCAGGAGGCAAAGGCACTACAACATCAGGCCTTGCGGCGTTTCGCCGCGAACGCCAGCAAACCCAGTCCGGCCAGCAGCATGGCGTAGGTGGTCGGTTCCGGCACCGCCGCCACGGTCGAGCTCAGGAATTCAGCGCGCAGGCCGGTTGGGTTGTTGTCCGTCTGATGGCCGTTGGTGACCACGAAATCGAGGGTGTTGACGCCGCTGACAAAGCCGCTGCTGGCGCCAAAGCTCAGCCAGGTGTCGAACTTGTGGCCGCTGGCGATTTGCTGGCCATTGAGCAGCACGACCACCGAATTGTCCGCCGCGTAGCGGCCGGTGAAGGCGGCGGTCGAGGCATCGTAGCCGCTCAGGTCAAAACTCAGGCGGTAGTCGTAGACGCCGTCGACCACCGGGTCGAGCCAGGCGCCGACATTGCTGGTCGGCGTGATCCATTTGGAGCTGTCGGTGTTGGCGGTCCATGCCTTGGCGACCGGCCACACGTTGTCCGCGCTGATATAGGCGTGATCGTTCGGCAATACCGTGTTGCCCGAAACGACGCTCAGGGCGTAGTGCGTGTCCTGCGTGCCGGCCGCGCCGATACCGGTGTTGACCAGGCCGTCAATCGATGCGGCGTGGGCGCAGGTGAACGTGGCGGCTGCCAGCGCGATGGCGGAAATTGCTTGTTTCATGCTTTTCTCCCTGTTATGTGGTTACTAATGTCATTATTTTAATGATCGTTGACTGCGAGGAATGTCAGCCGGGGATGATCTTCCCGTAGGGATTTCCTGATCCGGCGCTAAGGAGGGTGCTTGCCCCAGCAGGTATCGGGCGCAGCTGTCGGCCGGCAGGGGCTGGCTGTACAGATAGCCCTGGAACACGTCGCAGCCCAGCGCGGCCAGCGTGTCGCGCTGCTCGGCGCTTTCCACGAACTCGGCCACCACCTCCAGCTGGCGCGAGCACCCCAGCGCGGCGATGGTGTGGATAATGTCGCGGCTGGTGGGGTTGGACAGCACGTCGCGCGTGAGCGAGCCGTCGATCTTGATGGCGTGCACCGGGAAGCGGCGCATGTGCAGCAGCGAGGAATAGCCCATGCCGAAGTCGTCCATCGCCAGCGTCACCCCCATGGCGACAATCCGGGTCAGGTTGCGATCCACCACCGGATGCGCCGCGATCGCCTGGCTCTCCGTGATCTCCAGTTCGATCTCGCCCGGCGACAGCTTGTACTGCCGCAGGCAGCGCTCGAGCAGCGCCGGCAACTCCGGATCGTCCAGTTGCAGCGGCGAGACGTTGATGGCCATGGTGATGTGCGACAGCCCCAGCGTGTTCCAGTGCGCCTTGCGCGCGCACGCCTGTTCCAGCACCCACGCGCCCAGGCTGACGATCAGCGCGCCCTCCTCGGCCAGCGTGACGGCGACGTCGGCGCGGATCGGCCCGTGGCGGCCGTGGCGCCAGCGCAGCAGCGCCTCGACCCCCACCGCGGCGCCGTGACGGTCATGCTTGGGCTGGAACACCAGCGTCATGGCGGCGCTGCCGATATCGCGCTCCAGCGTGGCCAGCAAGCCGCGCAGCACCAGCCCGGCCTTGCTGTGGCGCGGCACCGTGCGTATATACGGCAGCCCCTGCGTCGCGATGGCGTTGATGGCGGCGTCGAACGTCTCGCCCTGGGCGCGCACCCTCCGCGCCTCGGCGCGGCGGACAAACGGCAGATAGATCAGCGTGCTGATCAGCAGGCCCAGCAACTGCAAGGCCACCCCGCGCCACGAACCGCTGACCAGATAGCCCGACAGCAGCGCGGGCGTGCTCCACGGCACGGCGAGGTCGTGCAGCGGCAGCCAGCCGGCGTGCACCGCCGTCAGCGCCAGCAAGGTCAACGCCAGCGGCGCCAGCAGGAACGGCCACACGAAAATCGGGTTGAGCGCGATCGGCAGGCCGAAGATCAGCAGCTCGTTGATGTTGAACCAGCACGGCAGCAGCGCGACCAGCGCCAGGCGCCGCATCGGCCCCTCGCGCGCCACGATGAACAGCGCCAGCGCCAAGCCCAGCGTGGCGCCCGAGCCGCCCAGCAGGCCAAAGGCGTCCAGCAGCGGGCGCAATGCCAGGTGATGGTTGAAGCTGGGCGCGAACAGCACCGGCGCCAGCTCATCCAGCACGGTGTTGCCGTGAATGCCCAGCAGCCACAGCACATGGTTGATCAGCAAGGCGATGATGCTGAACAGCCAGTCGGTGTCCGCCCAGCCAGGCAGCCAGGCCGGCAACGCGGCCAGCCAGCGCGCGCCCGGCGCCGGTAGCATGCTGGTGGCGCCGGCGCCCAGCATGACGAGCAAGCTGAGCGCCACCAGCGGCGGCGTCATGCGCACGGCGTAGTAAAACGTCGCTTCACTGTCGTAGTCGGGCACCACGTGGAATATCGCCACCAGCGGTCGCAGCAGTTCTGGCGTGATGATGCCGATCACGATGCCGAGCAGCATGGAGTGGCGGCCCAGATCCGCAAGCGAGGGGGTGCCGGCCATCGCCACGCACAGCATGAAGTTGACCAGCGCCGCGATGCCGACCCACGCCTGCGGCAATTCGTCAGCGCTGTCCTTGCTGGCCAGCCGGCGCGCCAGGCGGATGCTCAGCACCACCGCCAGCGCCAGTCCGAATACGCCGTAGCTGGCGTCGATCACGCCTTGCATCGCCTGCGGCCAGCCGGCGCCGAGCAGCACGGACAGCAGACCACGCACCGCCGGAAACGGCAGATTGTTGAGCAGGGTCGCGGTCACGCCCAGGAAGGTGATCGGCAGCAGGACGATAAAGCTGTCGCGGATGGTGATGGCCCACAGCGCGGGGCGGTGCGCCGCCTGCCGGAGCAAAGCCGGGGCGATCATGAACCCGTGCAGGCCAGGCCAGCACCAGAGAGCAGTGCACGGATAAGCATTTTTCCCCTCATCTGATTTATAAAAATTGCAATGTAAGTAGCATTTTTATATTATCAGTCCGGGGCCGGCAGGCAACCATCGGGCCATGCTGATCTCGCCGTAGGGATTTCCTGATATTTAGCGCTGGTACTCCTGGGGCAGCAGTTGATCGTACGCCAGACCGCTTTGTCCTTCGCCGCGCCCGTTTTGCTTGTGCATGCCCAGCCATACATAGGTCTTGCCGAAGTGGCCGCGCGCGCGCCGGAACGCCCGCTTGACCACGACCCCGGCGCGCGGCACGGTTTCGTCGTCAATGAAGTATGGCTGTTGCTGGTCGAGTCCTTCGCGCAAGGTCGGCGTGCGGGGCGTGATACGGCGCGGCTTGGCGGCGTCGCCTTCGATATGGCGCAGCATGGAGCCGCGTTGCAGCAGCGTTTCGCGATTGGAATCCTTCTTTCGCGCGGACAGGAACGGTATCCAGTGCTCGGCCACCGATGACATGACCTGATAGCGCAAGGACGCCGCCGGCATCACCGCTGCCGGTGGCACGGCGCCGGCCAGTTGTTCGAAATAGCGCCGCAGTTCGCGCGCCGCCTCGGCGCCCGGCCGCACCCGGCCATCCGGCAGCGGCACGTTGCGTTCTATGCCCCACACCAGATTGGCCATTTCGTCGCGCGTCAGCAGGACTTCGTCCAGCGGCGCGCCCTGCTGGATCTTGGGACTGACCGGCGCCAGCAGCAGCCCGGTGTCGGCGATTGCGCGCTCGCTGCCGCGGATGCTGTTGGTGAACAGGGTCCAGCGCCGCCAGTCGTCATCGATGCCGCTGCCGGTCGGGCGCACCCAGTAGCGCTCGTTGAACACGGTGGTGACGGCGATGCCGCGCACCTGCGCCAGGCTGCCGCTGGGCAGCGTCAGGGGCAGCATATACCAGTCGTTGGCATACAGCAGCGCGAATTCCAGATAGGCCATGCGGCCCAGATCGGTGGTCGACACGTCCAGCGCGCCGAGGTTGACGCGGCCGTCCTCGAACGCCCACCAGCGCGTGTTGGGCATGCCGGGAAACTGGATCGGCACCGGCACGCCGGCGCTGGCCAGTTGCGTCACGTCGGCCGGTGCGCCCAGGCTGGCGGCGTCACGGTCGATGTCGCTGCTGTACCAGTCCAGATGGCCGCTGGCGTAGCTGTCGGCGGTCAGCACTTTTTCGCCGGACTGCGACGCGCCCGACAGGCTGAAACGATACTCCAGTTGCTGCGGCGACCACGCGTCCTCTTCCGGCGCGGCCGACGCCACGTACTGGCGCGCGTACCATGCCAGCAGCACCTCGGCCAGCGCGTCGAGCCGGTCCTTGTCGGCCTGCGCCGCCGCGTTCACGCCGTCCGAGGCCCTGGCGCCAACGCCGTCCAGATGGCGCAGCAGCTTCCAGCCGTCCATGGCGCGCCCGGCCGCGGCGGCAAAGCTTTGCACCACGTCGGCATGGGCGCAGGCGCTGGCGTCGCGCGGATCGGCGGGATCGCGCGCGTCGACCGGATACAGCTGGATGTAATCGGCCGCGAAGTCGCCCACCCCGGCCGCCAGCTTGAGCCAGTAGCGGCCGATTTGCAAGCGCAAGTCGAGCGCCACCGCCCTCCCCGCCGCCTCGAACGGAATCGGCCGCGCTTCCACCCGCGCTTCCAGCGGCATGCCGCCTTGCAGATCGGCCGGCGCCGCCTGCCCGCACTGATAACGCGTGAGCGGCGCAGCCGACGCCAGCGACGCCACGGCGATCGGCGAGCCGGCGTCGTCGCCCTTGTATTCGCCCATCTGCCATTGGCGCGTGCACATGAACAGGGCGTCGTGCACTTCGGCGCGCAGCGCGTCCTTCAGATCGTCGGTGCGCGGCCGCCCCTCCAGCCGGTTCCAGCCCACCATGGTGGGAAACTTGCGCAGCGTGAGCTCGCTTTCGAGCTTGGGGATGACGAAGCGGTCGTTCATGGCGCTACCTTCATGTATTTGGCAACCTGGATATTGGCCGCCAGCACGGCGGAAATGGTGATGTCGCGCGAGGCCGCCGCCATGTAGGTGGCCGGCAGCATCTGGCCCAGGGCCGGGTCGGCAAGATGCTCCGGCTCCACCGCGCGGATGCGCATCAGTTCCCAGGTCGAATCGAGCGCGCCGACGATGTCTTCCCAATGCCAGGCGCCATCCCATGTCGCCGGCGTCACCAGCAGGAACGATTGCGGCGCTTCCGCGTTCGGCCGGTCGAAATGGAAGGCCACGCCGGTATTGGCGCTGTGCAGGTCGGCATCGGCGGTCTGCTCGGTGCGGCGCGCGCCCGGTATCACCTCGGTCCATTCGTCCAGCACCAGACCCTTGAAATAGCCGTTGGCGTCGGGCGGCGCCGCCAGGTGCAGCGTATGCAGCAGGCGCGCACCGTCGATGTCGTAAGTGTCGGGGAATTCCAGTCCCAGCCAGCTGTCGTTTTCCTTGTAGGGCAATTGCAGCGGCAGCAGGCTGAGTTCGGCCACGCCCAGCGCCTCGCCATACAGCATGGCGCCTTCCAGCGACTGCACCGGCGCCCGCACGCGCGCCACGCCGTGCAGCCATTCGTCGACCGGGAACGGGATCTTGGCCTGCTGTGTGAGGTAGTTCAGCGTCACGCCGCTTTGGGCGTCGGCCAGCGCTCTCTGGAAGGCGTCGAGCACCGGCGCCGCCAACTGGAAGCGCGGCAGGTGCAGGAAACCCTCGCCAAACAGGGCCTGCGCGGCGGCCGTGGCCAGGTCGGCGTATTTGGCCGAATCGGCGCTGGCCGCCAGCTTGACCAGCTCCTTGTTGACGGCCTGCTCGCGCGCCGCCGCCACGCCCGCCAGCGCAAACGCGCCGCTCGCCAGCTCCGCCACGCCGGCGGCGATTTCGTTGCGCAAGGTGTCGGTGCCGACCAGTTCGGTGCGGAAGTCGGGATGGGCCAGCACCGCTTCCAGCCCGGCCACGGCGGCGGCGATGCCGCTGCCGCGCACCTTGGTCAGCGCATCCAGGTTGGCGGCCAGCGCGGCAAAGGCGTCGCGCCGTGCGCGGACGGCGGTTTCGAGGGCGGCGCTGTCGGCGCCGGCGGCCGGCACACTGGCCGGCAATTCCAGATCGGCCGCGCGGAGGATGGTGGCGCGCTGGTCCGCGCTGGCGCCGGCCAGCTGGGCCAGCGCGCTGTCGCAGCGGGCGAGGCGCTGGAGCCAGTCGTCGCGTAGCTGCGCGGTGTCGCCTTGCACCGTGGCCAGCAAGCGGCGCTGCATGTCGCGGAAGCGATCGGGGCTGCTGTGTTCGATACCGAAGCGCCCCGCCTGCGCGTACAGCGCCACGGCCTGGACGATCACGCCATCCAGCGCGGCCAGCGCGCCGCCGTTGCGCGGCGCCGGATCGGCCAGCGCGGTGTTGCAGACACCCGAGAGGGTCTGGGCTTGCGCGCGCAGCACGCCGAGCTGGGCCAGCGGTGCGCTCAGCGCCGAGACGTCGCCGTCGACGCCGCGCGTCATGTCCAGCGTGGCGGCTTGGTCCAGCACCAGATCGGTCGGGCGCAAAGGCCGCGCTTGCTTGACGACGGCCGCCACATGATGCAGCAAGGCCCCGGCCTCCACCAGGCTCAGGGCATCGGCGGCGGGCGGCGTGGCGAAGGAAAGCGACAGCGTGGCGTCGGCGCGGAACGCGGCTGCATGCTGGCCCCACACATATTCGGCCGCCAGGCTGGCGATGGCGGCGAACGGCGCATCGGGCTGGGCCGATTGCCACAGGCAGGCCAGGTCGATCGGCGCCAGGCCGAGCGCCGCCAGCGTGAGCGGATGGTCTTCGTGCTGGCCACTGACCGGATCGTCCCATGCGACGCGGCAGCCGACGCGGTCCAGCGGCGGCAGGAGGGTGGCCAGCCAGGCATTCAGTTCCGGCTCGGCCTGGGCACGCGGTGAGGCGCCGTCTTCCGCCGCCAGCGTGGCATGCAGGTGCACCGCCACCCGGCTGGTCAGGGCGATGCCGGTGCTGGGCGTCTGCACCACATCCGGTACTGGCGGCAGCTCGCCTTTGGCGTAAGCATCCAGCGCGGCCGAGGCGCGGTCGAAATTGCCCTGCACCGACTGGTACACGGACTCGGCCATGATGAGGTCGCTGACGGCGTCGCTGAGGTTCTCCAGCCGTTGCGCTTCTTCGCTGATGACCTTGATCTGCGGGGCCGATGCGTTGGGCAGGGCCAGTCCGAACGGATACTCGCGCTTGCCGGTGCGGCGCATGTGGGCCACCAGCCGCACGCCGTCCAGCACATTGCGGGCCGCCACCAGCCCCTCCTCGCCGGCCGTCGGCGCGGTTTCGCTGAGGTTGCCCGCCACCAGCGGGAAGGCCAGGCGCAGGTCGAGGATGCAGGCGTCGGTTTCGGCTTCGGCGTAGCGTTGGTGCAGGCCGCGTTCCATGCGGTAGCCGAGCAAGGCGTTCAGGCTCTGGCCGCTGCGCATGCCGTCGATCAGGGCCAGCGCGTTGCGCACCCGTTCGGACGACAGGTTGACGCCCAGCGCGCCGCGCTCCTCATCGTTGTGCGCGGTCAGGTAGGCGCTGCGCAGGATGGCGCCGGTGACCGCCTGGTCCATCGACGGCGCGTGTATCAGGCCGCCATTGCTGGAATCCGTCATCAGCGGCGGCAACTGCTGTTCGGGATCGAGGCGTTTCTGGTCGGCGTCGTCGATGTCGGCCGGCTTGAGCACCGCGTGCTTGGGACGGATGTTTTCCAGCCAGCCGTAGGCGCCCAGATAAATGCCGGAACGTTCCATCCGCGCCAACTGGGCGTTGGGGATGGACAGCAGCCACGCGTCCAGCCGGTGCGAGCAGGTATCCAGATGATGGCGCAAGGCGCGGTCGGCCTGCGTCCGGCTCGATTGCGTGAGCAGCTTCAGCGCCCGCAGTTGCTCCGCCAGCGCGGCGGTTTCCTTGATCTTGCCGATATTGGCGGTCAGGTAGTCGGCCATGGCGACGCTCTGTGCCGGCAACTGGCTGAACAGCAGGCCCCAGCGGCTTTCCTGGATCGGGCCGGGCTTGACCTGAATGTGCGGCAGTCCCTCCTCGCGCTGCAAGGCGCGGGTCCAGACCTCCGGCTTGTCCTCTGGCGTCAGGGTGGCCAGCTTGGTGGCCACGGCCGCGTCGCTGTAAGCGAGCAGCAGTGCGTGCCGCAGCAGGATGTACAGCAGCGCATGCGGAATCTGCCCGCCCGGCAAGCCCTGCTGCAAGCGCAGCGCGCTGACCGATTTGTGGGCCGCCTCGATCAGCCAGCCGATGTAGGCCTGATGCTCGGTCTGGTAGCCGGCTTGCAGCGGCTCGGACGCCACCGTGCCGCCATCCAGCACGCCTTGCAGGTGATGCAGCAGCAGGCGCGCGATCTGCGGCACCTCGGCCGGCACCACGCCCAGACCGGCCAGATAATCCATCACCTGTTTTTCCACCACCTTGGGTTCGGGCAGGTCGGCCCATTTGGTGCTCACCAGCCGGAACAGATTGAGCAGGTGCTTGTCGCCCTGCGCATAGCGGAAGTGGAATTCGGCCGAGACCGGATTCAGGCCCAGCACATCCAGCAGCTGCGCGCCGGCATCGCCGTCGCCGCCGGCTTGCTTGACGTTGTCAGCATAGTCGCGCCAGCGCGCGCGCATGGTTTGCAGCAGCGGCAGCAGTTTGGCCAGCAAGGGTTCGCGCGCCCCCCAGCGCGAGCGTGGCTTGAGCCAGGCGATACGGTCGAAGGCCGTCACCGGCAGGATGCCGTAAGGCTGGCGCCCAATGCGGATCGACGGCAGCCGTCCGCCGCCGCACACCTGGTCGATAAAGTGGCGCCGCGTGTTGGCAATCGTGGTGCGCGACAGCGCCGGCTCCAGCAGCGCCGACAGGAAATAGCCGATGGTGCCGGGCCACAGCGCGGTGCGCATGGCGTGGGCGATGGCCTGGTCCCTGCCGTCGGCATTGAACACGCGCGCCATCAGCGCCGGATCGATGCCCAGCGCCTCGGCCAGGCGCTGGCCGTCGCTCTTGTCGAGCGGATCGCCGGCCGGCTGGAACAGGCCCGGGCCCATCAGCGTATCGAACAGACGTTCCGGATCGGGGCGGCCGGTGAAGCCGGCGCCCTCTTCCTCGGTGTTGTTGGTGGGCGTGCCCAGCGGCACCAGTTCAAGGTCGGCGCGCGAGTGCAGGCGGTGGGTCAGGAAGTTTTCCAGCCGCCCCCGGCCGCGCTTGGCCTCGGGTTCGATCATCACGCCCACCACGTACAGGCGGTCGAAGCCCTCTTCCTCTTCCGCCGCCAGCGGCACGCGGAAGCCCATGCCGAACTTGAGCGCCACCTCGAAATCGGCCAGCCACCGAGTCTCGTCCGGGAACTTGAGGCTGGCGCCGTCGGCGGCCGGAGGACCGCCGCCCAGCAGGCCGGACGGATCAAAGCTGACATACAGCGGCTGGCGCACCTCATTGCCCAGCACTTCGCGCCGCACCGCGCCGCGCGACAGCACCAGCACAAAGCGCCCCGGCATGGGATCGGCCACCGCCGAACCGCTCCACGAGGCCGGCCGTGTTGCCGGATCGGGCGGCAGTTGCAGCCAGGCGATGCCGGCCAGCGTGCGGGTGCCGCCGGCGGAGCCGCGTTCGGTGAAGCGCCATGGCACATAGGCGGCGATGGCCTGCGCCGCCTGCTCCTCGCCCAGTGCGGCCGCCAGTTGATCGTAGGCCGCCTGCACGCCGGCTGGCGCGCCGTCGGCCAGCCACACGGCTTTCCAGTAGTCGGCCACTTCCTGCGCCTTGGCCGGCAAGGCCGCCACCGGAATGACCAGCACGATGGCATCGCCGGCCACCACCGGCTCGTCGGCCGGATTGAGCGGCTGCCAGGCTTGCAGGATGTGGCGCGCGCGGCCCGCCCCATGGCGGTTGACCAGCTCGCGCCACGCGGCCAGATGGGCGTTGCGCTGCCCGGCCGCGCACCAGCGTTCGGCCCAGTAGCGCTTGGCCGACGCCAGTTCGGCCTCGCTCAGGCGCTCGTCGTGGCTGTCGACCAGACAGCTGTCCGGATACACGCGCACCAACAATTCCTTGCCTTGCCGCCCCTGGACGAAGCGGGTTTCCAGACGCAGCGGCAACAGCAGCAGCGGATCGCGGTCCGGCAACAGGCGCACCGCTTCGCGTGGATCGGCATGGGGATCTGGCATGGCTTCTCCTTGTCAGGTTCGCTTGAGCAGTTCGGCCGCGTGGATGGCCACCATCATCGGCGCCTGGTACAGCAGGTAGGCCCAGCGCGCGGCCGAGACCTGCGCGGTCAGGACGATCACATCGTCGGCGCGTTGCAAGTCTTTTTCGTGGTCCGACCCGCCCAGAGGCGCCAGCACCGGCGCCGGCACGGCGGGATCGATGAACTGGCGGGTGGAACCGGCCGGTATCAGATCGCTCCAGATGATGTCGTTGACGGTTTGCGGCCCGCCGCCGCGGCTGGTGTCGAAGCCGAAGCGCGGCTCGCCCGGCCGCTCCTTCAGCACGAAGAACCAGCCGGCGTTGTCGGCGGTCGGCGGCCCGGAGACGCGGCCTTTGGCCTCGGCTTCGTCGAGGTCGAAGCCGAAGAAATACACGTCGGGCTCGACCTTGGCTTCAAACAGCGGGAAGCGCAGCAGATCGTGCGGCGGGTTGTCCATCTGGGCTTCCGCAACCTCGATCAGTTCGCGTTCGCGCGTCACATCGGGCTGGTTGCTGCCGTTCAGTCCCCACTTGGCGCGTTGCGCGTAGATCACCATGTTGGGATATTTTTTCAGCAGCTCGCCACGGATCAGCAGCACCACGTTTTCCTTCTGCTCGCCCGGCGGTTCGCGGTTGTCGTGCTTGCCCAGCGTGGAGGCGCGCGGCCATTGATGGATCTTGGGAATGTCGCGCAGGCTGTCGCGGAACACGTCGGGATCGGCGCCGGGCGGCGCCACCTGCCCGCGCACGTCCCAGAACTGGCGGAACACCGAGCCGCGCTGGTCGGTCGGATATTCGCGCCACAGCAGCTCGCGCGCGAACTCGTGGTTCAGGCCGACCATATACGCTTCGATGAAGGCCTGGTTGGTGGTGACGGCGGTAATGCTGTCCGGCTCCACCAGATGCAGGCCCGGCATCAGGAATTCGGTCGATTCCTTTTGCAGCGGCTGGTACATCGGCGTATCGATCACCGGATGGGCCCAGATTTCGTCGAATTCTTCCGGCATGGCGTCCAGCAGCCGTTGGGGAATCTCCAGCCCGCGCAATGTGCGGTTGCGCAGCGCGATGCGTGGATCGAGGGCGCTGTGCAAGTCCTTGCCCACGCCATCGATATCGATGGCTTGCAACTCGGGGCGCTCGGCGGCCGCATAGCTGGCGCCCACCAGGTCGAACCAGGCATTGGCGGCCAAGCCCAGGTCGTGGGTTTCCTGTTCCGGATTCTTGCCGCGTCCCGGATCGCGCTGGCCCGGTTCCATGATGCCGATGACGTCCAGCTTGATCTTGCCGAAGGCCTGGGCCGAGGCCTTGCGGTCGGACAGCAGCCGCGCCATGGCAAGCGCGGCGTCGGCGCGCCCGGCCGGCACCTGCTGGCGCTCGATGGCGCGCGGCAGCGATTTCTCGGCCAGCACCAGCGTGGTGTACAGCCCGCGCGGCGCCGCCTTGACGCTGGCGATGCGCAGGCTGCCGTCGTTGACGGCCTTGAGCAGCGCCTCGCGGTCCAGTCCTTGTTTGAGCGATGCCAGCCGCAGCAAGCGTCCACCCGGCCGCAGCAGGCGGCTGGCCGTGTACGACAGCAGCGCCGGCCGCACGCGGCTGCGCTCCAGCTGGGCGCGCACGCTGGCGGCGCCGCTGAGCACGCGCCGGTGCACCGGCCGCGTCAGCCGCAGGTAGCGCTCGGGCCGTTTGGCGGCGCTGCCGAAGCGGCGCTCATGCCACACGGCTGAAATCTCGATCGCATAGCGCGCGTGGCGCAGCTTGCGGTTGGCCTTGAGCACGTCGCCGACCTGTCCCCAGGCCGCATCCATATAGGTTTCCTGCCCCTTCTGGATGACGGTGGTGCCGGCGGCGGCGGCCGCGCGGTGGCGCGGGTCCAGGTTGAGGTTGTGCACCCAGTTGTGCGGATGCGGCACGGCGCTGCCATCGGCTTGCGTCAGCAGGCGGTCGACGGCGGCGTGCCAGCGGCCGTACAGCGGCGGCAGCACCAGCGGGTCGGGCGAGACCTCTTCCTCGGTGCCGTCCTCGGCGCGGGTGCCGACTTCGGCGCCGCTGGCGGCGTGGGCGTCCGGCGCCGGCTTGAGCAGGTAGTCATCGCCCAGATTGATCAGGCCGGCCAACGCGGCCTGGAAGGCATGCGGCGGCACATCCCATTCCTCGTATTTCTTGCGCAGCGCCAGTTGGGCCGGGTCGAGTGCGGATTCGGGCGCGCGCAAGGCGCCGCCCAGCTTGAGGATGCCGCCCAGTTCCTCGCTGGCGATGCCAGGCAACTGCAAGCCGGGCCGCTGCACGTCGATATCGCGGTAGCCGACCTTGGCGTCGACCACGCGCGCTTTCAGGCGCCGCACCAGGGTTTCGAAATCGCCCACCTCGGCGGTACGGAATTGCCAGCGGTAGTAATACGGTACCAGCAGCGCTTCGAGCCGCCCGGGATAGCTGTCCCAGGCGATGGCGCTGGCCGATGGCGCCGTCGTCGGCGGATGGCCCAGGCCGGCCAGGCGGCCCGTTTCGTAGGCCGGGATCAGTAGCGCGGTGTAGCTTGTGTTGGGCTCCAGCCGGCGCGGGCAGACCAGCCGCGAATAGGCGGCGTCGGCATCCTTGGCCAGCAAGGCGTCCAGCCTCGGCAGCACTTGCGCCATGTCGGCCGAAATGAATTCCGCATCGGTGCCGGACAGCGAGGCGTTGACGTGCACATGCGCCCAGGCCCACAGCTCGCTGCGCGGCGGGAAGGGATCGAAGCCGGCCACCTCCACAAACGGTAGCGGCCGCCCGCGCAGGTCGCGGCCATCCTTGCATTCGCCCTCGGCCAGCACCACCAGCGCCAGCCAGGGCGCCAGCCGCAAGCCGCTGTTGGTCGGACCTTCCGGCGAATAGCGCCATGGCAGGTCTTCATCGTAGAACTCGATGCTGGCCAGGTAATTCGGTTCGACATTGCTGATGCCCTTGCCGGGCTCGCAACGGATGACGGCGTGCGGATCGATGCCGGTGACGTCGCCGGGACCGTACAACGACAGGGTTTGCGGCACCGCCATATCCGGCACGGCGCCACCGCCGGCCGGCTCGGCGCCGACATTCACGGTCACCTGCACCGTCGGACGCTGGGCGCCGGCGGGCGGCACGCCGGTCACCAGGCCGCCGAGGCCGCGCCGGTACCAGGGCAGGAAGCTGTAGCAAGCATTGGTCATGGCTGGATATCCGTCATGCGGCGAGCTCGAACGATGGCAGCACCTGCAACTGGCCGTGCAGCGCAGGGTTGGCCTGCAACAGGCCAGCCAGATGGGCGCGCGCCTCGGCTTCGCTGCCGAATTCGGCGGCGCCGTGGCGGGCGTTGTTGGCGGCAGAGGCCACGGCATAGCCCTCGCCCTTGGCCACCACTTTTTCCTTGAACGGGGTCAGCGCGCGCTGCTGGTGGGCCGACAGCGTGGAGCGCGACACCGCCGCCCCCGACAGCAGGCGCTGCGACAGCAGCGGATGCAGGCCGCGCAGCTTGCGCAGCGGTTTGGGCCCGGTGCTGTCGATGGTCAGCAGTTCGTAGCGGTTGGAACGCTTGATGGCGGTCGACGAGAACGAGGTCTGGCCCACCGGCGTCAGCTCCACGCCGCCGTTCATCGGCTCGAAGGCCGGGGCGCCGAAGCGGTCGGCGTCCGACAGGTCGTTGAACTGGGCGGCGGCGAAGCGTTCCTTGACGTCGGCCGATTTGTTCAGGGCGCCGCCGGCGACCGAGAGCGTGAAGCGTTTGCCGTCGCGCACCTTGCTGCCGCCCAGCTTGCTGACCGGGACGTCCAGCGGCACCAGTTTTTGCGCGATCTGCAAGGTGCCGCTTGGATGCAGGATCAGGCCCGCCTCTTCCGGCGGGATGCTGCGCATGGTGACCAGTCCGGCGCGCCCGGTGGGATTGAAGGCGCGCCAGTTGGCCAGCTTGCCGACCTCGGCCGCCAGCAGCGGCTGCACATCCACGTCGGGCAGCGGTTCGCCGCGCGGCTCGCCCCAGGTCACGTCGATCGAGACGTCGACATCGAAGAACAACAGCGATATGCTGGCCTCGCCGCGCGCGTGCCATGGCGCCGGTCCTTCCAGCCGCACGCGGATCGACAGGCCCCACACGCCCAGCCCGAACACCTTGACCGAGAAGTTGGAATAAATCTCGACATCGAAATACAGCGGCGAGAATTGCAGCAAGGCGTCGAAGCTGGTGGTGCTTTCCACGCTCAGCACTTCAAAGCCGAAGTAAATCTCCACCCGCGCGCCGAACTGCGCCGTGTTGGAGGTGACCGCGAAATAGCCCTCGGCCCGCACCCGCGCCCAGCTTTCGTTGAGGATGGTGATGCCCAGCCGCGCCGGCACCGGGAACGGCAACGGTGGCGGCGTGTAGCGCGGGTGGAAGCCGCCCACGCTGAGCACGAAATTGGCATCCTCGCCGTAGGCCGCCAGCAGGCCCATGTCGCCGTCGATGGTGATGAACAGCACGCGCGAGTCGTACAGCGTGGCAAAGAAGTAGATGCGCTGGCGGTCGAACTCCAGCGCGCCGATGAAGCTGACCTGGATCACCACCAGCGGCGCGATTTCCGCCGGCAACGCCAGCCGCAGCACGCCCAGGATGGCGATATTGCCGGGGATTTCAATGATCACGCCCAGCGAAATCGACACCAGCGTCGGCGTGCCCCAGCCCAGCTTGGCCATCGGCCCGATCAGGAAGGTGCCCAGTGCCGGCGGGAAGAAGTCGCGCAGGTCGGAAATGATGCGCGGCGCATTGGCGACGATGTCGCGCGGGAACATGACGTTGTTGACGGCGCCGGTGCGCACGCCGGACACCAGCGCCTCCAGCTGCATGGTGCGGTTCAGCCCCACCAGCCCGCCGACGCCCAGCAAAGTGAAGCCGTAACCCAGCTGCAAACCGGTGGAGCCGAACTCGGCGGTGATAATCAGCAGCAGCGAGAAGCCGTCCGAGCCGTCCGGCATGCGGGTGGTGAGGATGCCGATCGCCTTCAGGCTGAGGAAGCCGGCAAAGGTCAGCTCCAGCGCGCCGGCATACTCGCCGCGGTCGGCGTCGATGAACAGATAGCCGCCGCCGCGCACCACACCGACGTCGATGGACAGGCCGATGCCGTTCGGCGGTTTGAAGGCCACCGCCAGATCGAACGGACCGATGGCGCCGCGCCCGGCCGGCGCCGGCACCAGCGACAATTTGATGCCGATGTTTTCCACCATCGCCTGTAACGGCCCCAGATGCAGCGAGCAGCCGGCGCCCAGCGACAGGTCGACGCCATTGTTGCCGCCGCGGGCGCTGACGTACAGCGTGGCCAGCTTGAAGAAGCTGAGGTCTATATTCAGCGGCAACTGGAATTCCAGCCCGCCGCTGCCGGCGATGCTGACTCCGGAACGCGACGAGCACAGCAAGTCCATGCCGAAATCGGCGCTAAAGCCGTCGCCCAGCACTTTCCTGATGAAGCCGTCCGCCTCGGTGAAGCCGACGAACAGCCGCAGCTTGCCCTGCTCCGCGCCGGTATTGGCGCGGAAGAACACCTCCGGATTGGCCAGCGTGCCGGCAAAGCCGCCCTCCACCAGAAAACCGTCCAGTTCCAGCCGGGTGCTGTCGCGCTTGCCAAACAGCAGGAACGGCTGGTCCGGCGCGCCGCGCACGCTGAGCTTGCCGGCCAGCTCCAGCGCGCCCGCGTCGGCCACTGCATGGACGTCGTTGGGGAACAGGCGCAGCCTGATCGCGTCGCCGGCGCCGAACGCGCCATCGATCTTCAGTGTGACATCCTGGCCCACCGGCAGCGTCAGGCCGGCGGCGCCGTCCAGCACCGGCGCGAACAACAGGCCGCCCGGCACCCCGGCGCCGGCGCTGGGCGGCACCGGCAGTACCGAGACGCCGACCCGCCAGCGCGACTGGGTGGCGCTGTCCACGCCATCGAGCAGCATCCAGTCCAGCTGCTGGACGTGCTGGCTGGCCGCCAGCGGCAGCGCGATCTGGCCGTCGGCCAGGGTGCGGCGCGGCGGCAGCAAGGTGGCCTGGCCGCCCATCGCCAGGGCGATGCGCTCAAACGTGGCCAACAGGCGTGCATGGTTGAGGCTGGGACCGCCCCAGCCGTACAAATCGCGCAGCACCCCGCCCGGATTGGTGAACAGCTTGCCCAACTGGCCCAGGTCCAGCACGCTGCGGGTCCACGGCATGCGGTTGGCGCCGGCGGGCGTCACGCGCTCGTAGCGCTGGATGCCGAAGGCGTGCAGGATGGAGAAAATCAGGGGCTGGTGGCGCTCCAGATACACCGCCAGCAGATCGTCCAGCATGGCCCCGGCCAGTTCGGACCAGAAGCCGGGCTGGTTGAATGGCGCGCTGCCCACCGAGGCGCCTTGCAGCGAGGAGAAGCGCGCGGCCGTGTCCTTGATCGATTGCAGCACGTCGACCAGCGCGTGCAAGCGCTGCTGGTCGGTGCCGCTGATCAGTTGATCGGTGCGCGAAGCCAGTTGCTGGATCAGCGGATCGAGCGCGAACGCGGCCGACAGCGGATTGAGCTGGTTGCCGCCCACCTCCACATCCCAGCCGTAGCGCGCCAGCAGGGCTTCGATCTCGGCCGGCGCGGAAATGGCGGTGCGGAACGGCGCGACGATGTTGAGGAACTCGCGCAGCACCGCGATCAGCAGGTCGTTCATAGATCCTCCCCTTTGATGGGCGTGGCTGGCGTGGTGCCGCCCCAGACGTGGGTGCGGTCGTAGGTGCCGTCGGGAACCTGGTTGATCATGGTGCCGGCCGAGTTGTAGTAGCGGAAGCCGGGATAGATGTACTCTTCAAAGAAATCCGACATCTCGGCCTGGGTGGCCGGCGCCGACACCAGCAGCGGCCGGAACGCGGTGATGCCGGTCATGCCATCCACCGCCGCCGACTCGTTTTGCATGGCGTAGCGGTAGGCCCAGCCCATGCCGTGCTCGCAAATCACCTGCCTCTGCCCCGCCGCCGGTTGCAGGATGTCCGAGCAATACCAGATCACCTTGTTGCGGACCGGCAGCGCGGCCGGCGCCGCCGGATTGATGATGTGGTCGACGTTGAACCGGGCCGCGCGCGGCGCGCAAATGGCCACGTGCAGGCGCTGGTTGGGCGGGATCAGCGGCGCCCCGGGCGTGGTGTGGGCGGCCGGCACCCCGCCCGCCGGATTGGACCAGCCATTGTAGTACCAGGCGCGGTCGCCGCCGCCGCGCCCGGCGATGCCGGACCAGCGCCAGTGCATGTGCACGCAGCTGTGGCCGCAGAACGGCGCATGGATCTGGATGTTGCCTTGCTTGTCGGGCCGTCCCATGTCGGCGTGCAGGTGGATATTGTCGTACTGGCCCTGGCGGTCGACCTTGATGACCACGAAGGCGTTGTACTGCAACAGCACCGGTCCGGCCGGCCACACATAATTGGCGCGGCGCAGCGTGGTGGCGCGGTAGAAATTGCCGTCGTTCGGCCCGTACACGCCGACCACTTCTTTTTCCGTGGTGAAGTTGGCCTTGATGTAGTCGAACACCATGCCCCACGACGCGGGCAAGCCCATCAGCCGGCCGCCGATGGTGGTCAGGCCGTAGACCGAGGCCCGGCTGTTGAAGATGGCGTCGTCCAGCGAGAACATCTTGCCGAGGTTCATGAACGAGGCGTTGCTGTCGGCGTACAACCCGGCGATGTTGGCGGCCGGCGCGTGGCCGCCGCCGTGGCCGGTGTGCTCGCCGGCCATCACGTTATCGACCGTGAGGCGCACGCTGCCACGGAAGCGCTCGACCCGCTTGCTGGCGTTTTCGGCCGACCAGGTCCAGGCCAACTGCGGGTAGCAGCCCATGGCCACCGGCACGCCACCGGGATCGAAATCGTTGATCGCGCCGCGGAATACCACCACCATCTCCAGCCGCACATCGCAGGTGCCGCTGCCGCTCAGCACATTGTCGAACAGGGTCAGGCACAGTCCGTATTGCATCAGGCGGTCATTCGGCGTGACGGTGTGGCGGGCGCCGTGGCGGCGGAACTGGAAACTGGAGCGGGCGTCCGTCAGCGCGCGGCCCACGTTGAAGGTGGCGCTGCTGTTGTCGGCAAAGGTGATCACCAGGTCGGTGAAGTCGATGCGCTGGAACACCCGTTCCGTGCTGAGCGTGCCGCTGGTCGAGTGCTGGGTGCCGCGCGCCACCGCGTTGGTGATCACCAGCCCTTCGGCGCTGTCGATGCGGTAGGTAAACTCCCAGTACGGCGTGCGGCCGTCGATGGCCTCTTCCGAGGTGGCCGGCAAGCCCATGCTCACGCCGGGCGGCGCGCCGGCGACGCCGACGTCGGCGTCGCGCACCCAGTCGGAGGCCGGGCCCTCCTCCCAGGTGATTTCTTCGAACATGGTGGTTTGCGTGGCCAGTGTTTTGCCGCCGGTATAAGCCATGGCTCACCTCAGCATGGAACGCAGATGAACCAGGCAGACCGGGCAAAACGCCACGGCCTGATTGCGAGCCGGCAGGTAGCCGAGGCCGGGCGCGCGCCGCATCAGACAGTCTTCGGCGGAGCGGTAACTCTTGCGCCGGTAGCCGGCGCCGCCCTCCCAGAATTCGATCTTCCCTGCCACCGAGGGCGCGGCCGGCACGGCGGTGTTGGGCAGGTCATTGGGGGGATGGGCGTGCACCACGGCCGGCGCCAGCCATTCCGTGCCGGACATGACGTGGCGCCAGGCCGGCACATCCGAATTGAGGGTGGGCGGGGTATCGCGGAAAATCACGTTGGGAGTGTTGAGGAATTCCTTGTTGCTGTCCGAGGCGCTGGCATAGGCGGCGTCGGGGCGCTCGAATTCATCGGCCAGGCCCAGCGCGGCCGCTATGCCGCGCAGCACCACTTGATGCCACAGGCCATTGGCGGTGGTGGCCACCAGATGGTAGGTGGTGTCGTCGACGGGCCGCACATGGTCGTCCGCGCCCTGGGCCGGATTGGCCGTGGCCGGCGTGATGACGGCGATCACCGCGCCGGTTGGCCCCATCATGATGTCGCCGGGGCTGACCAGTTCGCTCAGCTTGCGGGTGCCGGCGCTGTCGGTCACCACCTGAACGTTCAGCAGCGCGTACAGCAAGGCGTGGTCGACCACCAGCCGGTTGGTGCTGCTATCGACGAACGAGCCGAGCACGGTTGAATGGCCGCCTCCGGCGCCGATGCGCGGACCGGCGTTGGCGCTGGGCGCAAATACCTTGAGCACAGTGAGCCATCCCGGGTGGGCACGCGTGACGTTGAAGGGCGTGGTGGCCAGCAAGGCGTCCAGCAAGTCCTGGCACAGGGCGGCAAAGTCAGCCTTCTGGGCCGCCGTGAAACCTTCTGCAACCAGGATCAGCTTGAAGCTGTTGTCCAGCGGATTGCCGACGCCGAAGGGATAGATTTTGCTCGCCATTTGCTCGCTCCACTGCGAAGAGTGTTAGCAATTTTAGTACGCTAATTTGTACTATTGTCGGATTGGCCCTAAATCCGCCAATCTCGCGCAACACTATCAAAATGGTAGAGTTAGCCCGGCTATTCAGACAGAAAATCCGTGAGCGCCTGATTGAATGCGTGCTCAGCTTCGATGTTGGAAATGTGCGAGGCGGCCAGCGTCGCCACGCGCGAATGTGGGATGTATTGGCGCATGGCTTCGGCATCGGCCGCGGTGGTGACCGGGTCGCTGGCGCCGGCGATCAACAGCGTGGGTATGGTGATGCCATGGATCTGTGCGCGCAGGTCGGCCTCGGCCAGCGCGTCGCAGCAGCCGGCATAACCCTCCGGGCTGCTGTTGCGCAGCGTTGCCACCAGCGAGGCGACGCGCTGCGGCTCGCGCCGCACGAAATCCGGCGTAAACCAGCGGCCCGCCGCGCCGTCGGCCACCGCATCCAGCCCGCCCGCCCTCACCTGCGCCGCGCGGTCTTGCCAGCCTTGCGGCGTGCCGATGCGCGGCGCGGAATTGGCGATGATGAGCTTATTCAAGCGCTGCGGCGCATGGATGCCCAGCCACTGCGCGATCGCGCCGCCCATCGACAGGCCGCAGAAGTGCACGCGCCCGATCTCCAGCCTGTCGAGCAGCGACAGCACGTCCTGGCCCAGGCCCGCCAGCGTGACCGGTCCTGGCCGGGGGCCGGAACCGCCGTGGCCGCGCGTGTCATAACGCAGGAGGCGGAAGTCGTTTTTGAAGAACGCGGTCTGCGCATCCCACATGCTCATGTCGGTGCCGAGCGAGTTGGAGAACATCAGCCACGGCTTGCCGCGCTGGCCGTCAATCCGATAGTGCATCATCCCTGGTCTCCGCCGCCCACCGGCAGCACGCTGCCCGTGATGTACGAGGACTCGTCCGACGCCAGAAACAGGATGGCGTTGACCTGCTCCGCGATGGTGCCGTAGCGCTGCATCAGGCTACTGGCCTTGGTCTGGTCGACAATGCCCTGATACCAGCGCTGTTCCTGTTCGTTCAGCGGCTGCGCGTTGCGCGGCACTTTGCGCGGCGGCGCTTCCGTGCCGCCGGTGGCCACGGCGTTGATGCGGATGCCGTCCTGCGCATGCTCCATCGCCAGACTGGCGGTCAACGCATTGACGCCACCCTTGGCCGCCGAATACGGAATCCGGTAGATCCCGCGCGTTGCCACCGACGAGACGTTCACGATCACACCCTGCTTGCGCTTCACCATGTGCGGCAGTACGGCGCGGCAGCACCACAGGGTGGGAAACAGCGAGCGGCGGATTTCGGCCTCGATCTGTTCCGGCTTGTACTCCTCGTAAGGCTGCACCCAGATGGTGCCGCCGACATTATTGATCAACACATCCACGCGGCCGAAAGCGGCAATGGCGATGTCATTCAATTCCGTCGCGCCCTCCCACGTTTCCAGATCGCCGCGCGCCACCACGCCCGTGGCGCCCAGTTCCCGCACCTCGGCCGCCACTTCCTCCACGATGGCCGAGCGGTCGGCCAGCACCAGCCGCGCGCCTTCGCGCGCCAGTGCCAGCGCCACGCCGCGCCCGATGCCTTGTCCGGCGCCGGTGACGATCACCGCCTGGCCTTCGAAACGGCGCGCGCTCATGCCGCCACCTCGCTGCTGGCAGAGAACTTCTCGAAGTAGAAATTCGCCGGCGTCACACCGCAATCCTTGAGCCAGCGCCGCACCGCATTCACCATCGGTACCGGGCCGCACAGGTAGATATCGACATCGCCGCCGTTCAGCCACTCTTGGTCGACGTGCTGCGTGACGTAGCCTTTGCGCGGATGGGCGCTGTCGTCCGACGCCACGCAGGTGCGGAAGCTGAACTGCGGATGGGCCGCCGCGATGCGCTGCAAGTGCTCGATCGCCACCAGATCGACATCGTTGGTCACGCCGAACACCATGCGCACCGGTTGGCGCATGCCGCCGGCGGCCAACACCTGCAACATCGACAGGAATGGCGCGATGCCGGTGCCGCCGGCCAGCAGCAACAAGGGCCGCTGCACTTCACGCAGATAGAAACTGCCGTATGGACCGGAGAAGGCAATCGGCTGGCCGACTTGCGCGTCTTTCGCCAGGAAAGTGCTCATGCGGCCTTGCGGCACATTGCGCACCACGAATTCGAAGCGGCGCGCGCCGGGCGCGGAGCTGAACGAGTAGGAGCGTGACAACGCGGTGCCAGGTACTTCGACGTTGACGTATTGGCCGGACAGGAAGCTCACATCGGCGCCCTGCTCCAGTTCTATCGCGAAGCCCAGCGTGGTTGCTGACAGTTGCTGCACGGTCGCGAGGTTGCCGGTGTAGCGCGACACGCCGGTTTTGCACGCCGCCGAGGTGGCGGGAATCTTCACCACGCAGTCGGAGGTCGGCTTCATCTGGCAGGCCAGCACCTGGCGCTGCGCCGCTTCTTCCGACGTCAGCGCGTCTTCGATGTAGCTGGATTCCGGCATGTCGTAGCTGCCGGATTCGCACAGGCCGCGGCAAGTGCCGCAGGCGCCGTCGCGGCAGTCCAGCGGAATGTTGACCTTCTGGCGATACGCCGCGTCGGCCAGCTTTTCATTCTCGTTGCACGAGATGAAGCGGGTCACCCCGTCTTCGAATTGAAGGGCGATGTTGTAGCTCATCGTCGTCTCCTTAGATGTGATAGATGTCGATGACCTGATTGATGTAATCGTTCTTCAGCACCACGTATTTATTGAGGATCAGCGGACGCTCGCCGGAAAAATCGATCACGTAGCGCGACATGCCAAAGTAGCTGAAGTCCGTCTTGTAGCGGTGGCTCAACGTATGCCAGTTGAAGCGCACAGTGTAGACGCGCCCCTCCTGCTGTTCGATCTCCACGTTGGCGATGTTATGGCTGGTGCGCGTGTCCGGCATGGTGGCGCTGGAGCGTTCGGTCTTGATGCGGAATACGCGGTCTTCCAGGCCCTGGCGGGTGGGATAGAAGATCAGCGAAATTTCGCGCTGCGGATCGGTCACCAGTTGATCGTCATCGTCCCAGGACGGCATCCAGAACTGCGCGTCCGGGTGGTAGCACTCCAGCCAGTCATCCCACTGTTCGTCGTCCAGCAGGCGCGATTCGCGGTAGAGGAAGGCGCAGATATCCTGAATCATTTCGCTGCTCCTTCCGCCTTCATGGCCTTCTTCATCACGTCCAGCCAGTAGCGGTGCTGGATGGTGTACAGGCCCTCGTCTTCGGTCTTCACACCGCTCAGCACAGGATGGAGACCGATCTCGCGGGCGGCGGCATCGGCGCCCTGCACCCAGTGTTTCGCGCCACGGCACATATCGTTCCATTCCAACGCGATGCCCTTGTAGCCCTGTTGGCAGGCGCGGAATTCTTCCAGATCGTCCGGGGTTGCCATGCCGCTGACGTTGAAGAAGTCTTCGTACTGGCGGATGCGGCGTGCGCGGGCTTCGTCCGATTCGCCTTTCGGTGCGATGCAATAGATGGTCACCTCGGTTTTATCGACCGAGATGGGACGCAGCAGGCGGATTTGCGAGCCGAATTGGTCCATCAGGTACACATTCGGATACAGGCACAGATTGCGCGAGCGTTCGATCATCCAGTCCGCCGTGGCGCCGCCAAACTGCTCGGCGTATTCCGCGCGGCGCGGATAGTTGGGACGATCCTGTGGATTGGCCCACTGGGTCCACAACAGCAGGTGGCCGTGCTCGAAGGCGTAGAACCCGCCGCCCTGCTTGCCCCAGTTACCGGCATCCATGGCCTTGATCTTGTCTTCGCGCGCCGCTTCTTCCTTGCGTCGGTTGGTGGTGGCCGCGTAGTTCCAGTGCACCGCCGAGACGTGATAGCCGTCTGCGCCATTTTCGGCTTGCAGCTTCCAGTTGCCTTCAAAAGTGTAGGTCGAGGAGCCACGCAGCACCTCCAGCCCGTCGGCCGACTGGTTGACGATCATGTCGATGATCTTGGCGGCTTCGCCGAGGAAGTCCTTGAGCGGGGCCACGTCGTCATTCAGGCTGCCGAACAGGAAGCCTTTGTAGCTCTCGAAACGGGCCACACGTTTCAGGTCGTGCGAGCCTTCCTTGTTGAAGCAGTCCGGATAGCCTGCGTCTTCCGGGTCCTTCACTTTCAGCAGTTTGCCGTTGTTGTTAAAGGTCCAGCCGTGGAATGGGCAGGTGTAGGTCGCCTTGTTGCCGCGCTTGTGGCGGCACAACTGCGCGCCGCGATGCGTGCAGGCGTTGATGAAGGCATTCAGCTCGCCCTGTCGATTACGCGCGATGAAGATCGGCTGGCGGCCGATGTGCGTGGTGTAGTAATCGTTGTTGTTCGGGATCTGGCTTTCGTGGGCGAGATAAATCCAGTTGCCCTCGAAGATGTGCTTCATCTCTAGTTCAAACAATTCAGGATCGGTAAAGGCGGCGCGGTGCAGGCGGTAATCGCCTTTGTCGTGATCCTCGACCAGATACTGGTCGATGGATGGCTTGGCTTTATGGATCGGGATCATGGCTCGCCTCTTATGCCACGGCGCGCACGCGCTCTACTTCCGCTGCCGGTGCGGCCTCGCGCTCGGCATACAGGCAGAAATCGAAGTCGATTTCTGCGTATGGCTTGTCCAGGCCTTTAGCGCTGATCCTGGCGGCATCCGTGATGTGGCGCACGGCCGGCACCAGGCCTTCACGGCTGGCGAAGGCGAAATCGTCCCACAGGTATTCGTCGCCATCGATGTTGATCTGGGTGGTCAGCTTGCGCTGGCCTTCGGCGCTGATGAAGAAGTGGATGTGCGCCGGGCGATGGCCATGGCGTCCCAACTGGTCCAGCAGGCGCTGGGTGGTGCCGTCCGGCGGGCAGCTGTAGCCGACCGGCAGGAAGCTGCGGAACTGGTAGCGGCCTTCGCCATCGGTGTAGATGGTGCGGCGCAGGTTGAATGGCGATTGGGTCTTGTCGAAGAAGGAGTAGCCGCCCATCAGATTGCAGTGCCAGACCTCGACCTTGGCGTTGGCCAGCGGCTTGCCTTGCTCGTCGCGCACCGTCCCTTGCATGAACAGGACTTCGGCCTTGTCGACTTCCGTTCCGTCATCGAGACGCGCGTAGCCTTTGCTTTCCGGCGCGCCGGCCACGTACAGCGGGCCTTCGATGGTGCGCGGCGTGCCGCCTGTCAGGCCGGCCCTGGCTTCCGCTTCGTCGGCGCGGATGTCGAGGAAGCGTTCCAGGCCCAGGCCAGGTGCCAGCAGGCCCAGTTCATTGCGTACGCCGGCTTCGCGCAGATATTCCAGGCCGGCCCAGAATTCGGTCGCCTGGATGTCCAGGTCTTCGATGGTTTTGCACAGGGCGCCGACCAGGCCAGCGACGACTTGCTGCACGCGCGGATTGGCGGGTTTGGTGGCGCTGTCGATGATCCAGCTTTTTACCAGTGCGTCGATTTCTTGATGGTTCATGTTTGTCTCCTTTTGGTGTGTGAATTTAAGTGTCGGTATCGCGGATTGAGGATGGATGCCGGCACATGGGGCTTACTTCGATCTTCATGTAGGGGAACAGCGGCAGCGAAGTCAGAAGCGTGTGCAGCTCGTCGACGCTTTCGACGTCGAACACGCTGTAGTTGGCGTACTGCCCGGCGATGCGCCACAGGTGGCGCCACTTGCCGCTGCGTTGCAGGCCTTGCGCCAGCTCGCGCTCATTCTTTTTGAGTTCATCCGCTTGCGCGGCCGGCATGGCCGGCGGCAGCTGGACGTCCATACGTACGTGGAACAGCATTGCAGTCTCCTCTTACTTGCGGCGCAGGTACGCCAGTTTTTCCATGTCGATGTCGACGCCGAGTCCCGGTCCGGTGGGCACTTGCAGCATGAAGTCCTTGTAGACCAGCGGCGTGCGCAGCACTTCCTCGGTCAGCAGCAGTGGACCAAACAGCTCGGTGCCGGCCGACAGGTCGGTGAAAGTCGAAAACAAGTGCGCCGATGCCGCCGTGCCGACGCCGCCTTCCAGCATGGTGCCGCCGTACAGGCTGACGCCGGACAGCTGTGCCACCGTGGCGACTTGCGTGGCCGGGATCAAGCCGCCGGACTGGGTGATCTTCACCGCGAAGACATCGGCGGCGGAGGCGTTGGCGAAAGCCAGTGCATCCTGCGGGCCATGCAGAGCTTCGTCGGCCATGATGGAGACGGCGTAGCGCTGTGCCAGCCGCGCCATGGCGGCGGTGTTCTCGGCGCGCACCGGCTGCTCGATCAGATCGACGCCGCCGGCTTCCAGCGCGGCGATGCCCTGCACCGCTTCCAGCTCGCTCCACGCCTGGTTGACGTCTACCCGCACGCTGACGGCGTCGCCCAAGGCCTTCTTTATCGCCAGCACGTGCTTCACATCGTCGGCCACCGGGCGCGCGCCGATCTTGAGTTTGAAGATGCGGTGGCGGCGCTTCTCCAGCATCAGCTCCGCTTCGGCGATGTCCTTGGCGGTGTCGCCGCTGGCCAGCGTCCACGCCACCGGCAGCGCATCGCGCACACGGCCGCCGAGCAATTCGCTGAGTGGTATGCCGAGGCGGCGCGCCTGCGCATCCAGCAGCGCGGTCTCGATAGCGCATTTGGCGAAGCGGTTGCCCTGGATGATCTTGCGGACCTTGGCCATGGCCTTGGCTACCTCGCTCGCTTCCATGCCGATCAGCAGCGGCGCGATGTGGGTGTCGATATTGACCTTGATGCTGTCCGGGCTCTCTTCGCCGTAGTTCAATCCACCGATGGTGGTGGCCTCGCCCCAACCCTCGATACCGTCGGCGCAGGTGACGCGCACCAGCACCAGCGTTTGCGTATTCATCGTCGCGACCGAGAGCTTGTGCGGACGGATGGTCGGCACCTCGGCGAGGATGACTTCGATGTTCTGAATCATATTTAGTTTGTATAATTGATCGGATAAGTACACAATATTCTTCAAGAAGCTTGCCGTCCAACACCGATTTAGCATGATTTTCATACCCGGAAGGTATGCAATGGAATTACGTCATTTACGATACTTCGTCGCTGTCGCCGACGAGAAGAATTTCACCCGCGCCGCCGAGCGTTTGCATATCGCGCAGCCGCCGCTGAGCCGCCAGATCCAGCAACTGGAGGAGGAACTGGGCGTGGAACTGATTGAAAAAGGCACGCGGCCGGTGAAGCTGACCGAGGCCGGCGCCTTCTTCCACGCGCATGCGCAGGAGCTGCTGGCCAAAGCGGCGGAACTCAAAACCATGACCCAGCGTGTGGGCAAAATCGAACGCACCTTGTCGATCGGCTTTGTGGCGTCCACGCTGTATGGCCTGTTGCCGCGCATCGTGCGGCGCTACCGCATGTTGCATCCGGAAGTGGATGTGACCTTCCACGAACTGACCACGATGCAGCAGATACAGGCGCTGAAGGATGGCGTGATCGATGTTGGCTTTGGACGCGTGAAAAGCGAAGACCCGAACATCCGCCGCATCGTGTTGCGCGAGGAACGGCTGGTGATGGCGCTGCCGGCCGCGCATCCGCGCGCGGCATCGTCCGATCCCTTGAGTCTCGTCGACCTGCAATCGGAAACCCTGCTGGTCTATCCGAAGACGCCGCGCCCGAGCTTTGCCGACCAAGTGCTGTCGGTGCTGTCCGAGCGGGCGATTGTGCCGTTGAAGATTATCGAAGTACGCGAATTGCAAATCGCGATTGGCCTGGTCGCCGCCGGCCAGGGCGTGGCCATCGTGCCGGAAAGCGTGCAAGGCATGCGGCGGGATGACGTGGTATTTCGCGCCCTCACCGACCGGCATGCGGTGTCGCCGGTGATGTTCAGCGTGCGCAAACTGGATCGCACGGAAGAACTGCAAAAGATGCTGGCCGTGATCTACGATGTGTACGACGCGGCCGGCATCAGCTACATCCGCGAGACGCTTTAAGCGGCTTGCGCTTGTGGCGCCTGCACTGCGGCGGAGGCCGAGCGGCCATGGCGGATCAGCGACACGGCGACGGTCGCAATCACCGCCGGAATCGCGATGGCCACAAAGTTCTGCTCCAGCGGCAGTTGCATGCCGACCAGCGTGCCGATCACAATCGGCGCCAGGATCGCACCGCTGCGCCCCACACCGGACGCCCAGCCGATGCCGGTCGAGCGCACCGCCGCTGGATAGAACTGGCCTGCGTAGGCATAGGTCACGATCTGCGTGCCGATGGTGGAAGCGCCAGCCAGGCCAACCAGCACATACAGCACCTCGGTCGGCACTTTGTAGCCCAGCAGCGTGATGGACACCGCCGCCAGCGCATACATGCCCACCAAAACGTACTTGATGTGGAAACGGTCCGCCAGCCAGCCGCCGCCGACCGCACCGATCACCGCGCCAAAATTCAGCACCAGCACAAAGGTCAGCGCGGAGCCAAGGCTGTAGCCTGCGCTGGCCATCAGCTTGGCCAGCCACGAGCTCAAGGCGTACACCATGAACAGGCACATAAAGAAGGCAATCCAGAACATCACCGTGCTGAAGCCACGGCCATCCTGGAACAGCTTACCGATAGGCGCACCTTCCGCGCGGTCATGCGCCGGCACGGCGTAGCGGTCGGTGGCACCGACCACATACTGGGGCTCCATGCGCGTCAGGATGCTTTGCAGTTCGCCGATGCGGGCCTGACGGATCAGGAACGGCATCGATTCCGGCAGCGTCTTCAGGATGAAAGGAATCAGCACGACGGGCACGCCGGCTGCCAGGAATACCGACTGCCAGCCGTAGGCCTCGATCATGCCCTTGCCCAGCAGCGCCGCCAGCATGCCGCCGACCGCGTAGCCGCTGAACATCAGCGTCACCATGGTCGAGCGGATTTTGCGTGGCGAGTACTCCGTCATCTGCGCCACCACATTCGGCATCACCCCGCCGATGCCCAGGCCGGCGAGGAAGCGCATGGCGCTGAACACGTAGGGATCGGTGGTCAGGCCGGCGGCGGCGGTGAAGACACTGAACAAGGCCAGGCAAATGGCGATGGCGCGTGGCCGGCCGATGCGGTCCGCCACCGTGCCGAGGAAAATCGCGCCAAACATCATGCCGAACAGCGCGGAGCTGACCATGAAGCCGGCGTTTTGCGCCGTCACGCCCATGCTTTTCATGATGGATGGCAGCGCGATGCCGGCGACGGCCAGGTCATAGCCGTCGCAAATGATGATGATGGCGCACCACGCCAGGATGCCGGCGTGGAAGCGGTTGAAACGTGCGTTGTCCGCTAGTTTGTGAATGTCGATGTGCTGCATGATGCTAGTCTCCGTGTTGTAGTAGTGGTGGTGGAATTCATATCGCGGGACGCAGCAGGCGATGTGCCGCCATGCCGATCAGGATGCCCCAGAAGGCCGAGCCCAGACCGAGGAAGGTCATGCCCGAAGCCGTGGCAAGGAAAGTCAGCACCGCCGCTTCGCGCTCCGGCGCGTTGGCGACTTGTGCCAGATTGGCGCTGATCGGGCCGATCAGCGCCAGCCCGGCCAGCGTGACGATCAGTTCTTTCGGCAGCGCGGCGAACAGCATCACCACCGAGCCGCCGCACAAGCCGGCAAGCAGGTAGAACACGCCGTTGGCGATGCCGGCCACGTAGCGTTTGGACGGGTCTTCATGCGCGTCGCGGCCGGTGCACATGGCGGCGGTGATGGCGGCGATGGCGATCGTGATGCCGCCGGCGAAAGCGGTGATGAAGGATGCGATGCTGTTGACCACCACCACGCGTCGCACCGGCACGTCGTAGCCGGCGCCTTTGAGGATGGCCATGCCTGGCAGGTATTGGCCGCTCAGGGTGGTCAGCACCAGCGGCAATGCCAGGCTGAAGGTGCTGGACCAGCTCCATTCCGGTGTGATGAACTGCGGCGTGACCAGTTGCAAGTGCACGCCGCCGAGATGCGTCTGCCCGGTCAGCGCGGCGATGGCAATGCCTGCCGCCAGCAGCAGCACCACGCTGTAGCGCGGATACAGGCGTTTGAAGATCAGGTACGCGGCCAGCATGCCGCACACCAGCAGCGGCAGCGTGGACATGCCCTTGAAAGCGTTCAGGCCAAACGGTAGCAATATCCCCGCCATCATGCCGCTGGCCACGCCCCTCGGCACGTGCGACATCAGGCGTTCAAAGCCGCCACTCAGGCCGATCGCCAGCAGCAGCAAGGACGCCGTCAGGTAGGCACCGACCGCCTCGTGGATCGACAGCCCGGGAAAAAGAGGAATCAGCAGCGCGGTGCCGGGAGCGGACCACGCGGTGATGATGGGCGCCTTCAGCGTCCAGCTCAGGATGATGCCGGCCAGCGCCGCGCCCAGCGTGATGCCCCACACCCACGAGGCAAACATCTCATTCGACATCTGGCCTGCTTGCGCGGCCTGGTAAAAAATCGCCAGCGGACCGGCCAGCGATACCAGCACCGCCAGGAAGCCGGCGGCGATCGCCGATACGGAACTATCGGCCCAGCGCTGCGCGGCCAATGATGGTTGCATGGGTGTCTCCCGTGTTTTTGTCTTTGTCGCAGAGTAGACAAGTTACGGGAGACGGTCCAACACCGATTTAGTATGCCTTTGATACCTCGCGAGTATTCAATTACTGAACAATTCCCGGTCCTTGATCTTGCGGGCGTCGTTGTAATCCTCGTACCACCATGCGCGTTCGCCTTCGCCGGGTGGCCGCTTCAACACCAGTTCCTTATTGGCGATCAGCGCGTTTTGCTGGCTCACCCGATAATGATAGTGATCGAAAATGCGCAGTGCTTCCACCATGTAGGCGGTGACGATACGGCGGTCGCGGATCAGCAGGAGGTTCTCGCCGTTGGAGGTATCGGCCGGGTTGGAAAAATTATAGGAGCCTGTGTAGACCCGCGCGTCCGGCGTGTCGAAATCCAGCACCACGAATTTGTGATGCATGCGTGGACCGCCGCCACCTGCCGGCTCCTTGGAGAACGGCGCCGGAACGTCCTTCTTCAATGCCTCGGCATACACCGGAGCGAACGTCCCATCCGGCTTTTGCACATCGAGCCCGCCGACCTTGCGATCCGAGATGCCGTACATGAAAATGTCATCGCGCCCTGTCAGTTTTTCCACGGCCGCGCGCACCCCGCCCTTCTTGATCAGGTTCAGGAAGGCCAGCGAATACAGGACGCTGGATTTCGCGCTCTCCATGTCGTCGGCGATTTCATGCAGCTTGGCGTTGTTGTCGCCATGCGGCGAAAAGCTCACTTGCAGATCCGGGCCGCCCAGGTCGAGCGGTATCCACTCGGCCGATGCCGACGAGCGGAATGTGGCGCTGCCGTCCCAGTACTGGTCGAACGCCGCGCTGAATACCTTGACCGGATGGGCGCCACGCAGCAGCACAGCGTTATTCGACTGAATATAGAACCCGCGCCAGCTGTAATTGGTGGAGCCGCACACCACCAGCTTTTCCTTTCCGTCGATGACCATCATCTTATTGTGTTGAAGGTCTCCCATGTGCTGGCGCAGCACGTTGTGCGCGCCGGCCGACGCTTTCAGGCGTGTTTCCGCCGCGGTTTCGGCATCGTCAGGGGCGCCGTGGTCCTTGCTGTCGTCGATGATGATGCGCAAACGTTCGCCCAGCTGCTCCAGCCGGGTGACGATTTCCGGCAGGTTCAGATCGAAGGCGATGAACCTGACACTTGCCGTTTCGTCGGCAACCGCCTTGTCCAGCGCTTCGATAATGGCGGAGCGGGCTTCAAAGCCCATCCACTTGTACGCCTCCGCGGCCTTGGGATGCGTGGGCTCGAAATCCAGCCCGTCTTTCGCCCTATCCGGCAGCAGTTCCGAGATCGGGCCGTATTTTTCGTAGCGGTCGACGAAGGCTTGGGACGACACGAAGCCGCGCGTAAAAGCCACATTGATCTTGCCGGCATGGGTTTCGCGCGCCAGCTGAATATCGGCCAGCTGCGCCTCGCCGTAGCTCAGCGATCCCGCCTGGTCCATGAACAATGGTGTGACACGATAGGTAAAGTCGCCCGGAAGTTCCGCGTTGCGGGGAAAGTGCACCCAGCGGAATTTCTGTATCGGCGACAGCAAGGTGGATAGCGCGTTGGGGTTGAATTCCCCATCCAGCTTGCGGAATGCCAGCCGGTTCTTGAGTGGATAGTAGCGCTTGCCCCTGGGTTCGCGATACTCGATGGCGAAGCCGACAAAATCGTCGGGCGGTTCGCCATCGCGCCAGTTCATGGCCAGCAAAGCCATGCCTTCACCCCGGTGGATTTTCAATTCAAAGGGGGCGTCATCGTTGGTACCTACAACCTGGAAGTCCGCAGCCATGTTCTACCCTTTCTATCTGAGTTTTTTAAGGCCCGGACAATGTAGCATGCGGATCGCGTTGTTATTTTGCTAGCGTTTCGCTAGTGTTGTTATTCTGGAGCGCCGCCAGTTCGCCCTCCGTAAAACCAGCCTGGCGGCGCGCTTCCAGGTTGAACGGGCCGCGCGGCGTGGGGGCGCGGTACTGGCGCGCCAGGTCGGCGTAAGTGGGGATCAGTTCCAGCCCGCGCTGCCGGCACAGGTAGCCGTACCAGCGGTTGCCGATCTCCACGTGGCCGATTTCATCGCGCAGGATGATGTCCAGAATCGCGGCCGCTTGCTTGTCGCCGGCCTGGGCCAGCTTGGCGCGCAGCGGCGGATTGGCGTCGAGGCCGCGCGCCTCCAGTGTGCGCGGCACCAGCGCCATGCGCGCCAGCACATCGCCGCAGGTGCGTTCGACCATCTCCCACAGGCTGTCGTGGGCGATGAAATCGCCGTAGCTGTAGCCCAGCCGCTGCAAATGCTCTTGCAATAGCGAAAAATGGTAAGCCTCCTCGCGCGCCACTTGCAGCCAGTCGGTGTAGTACCCGGCCGGCAGGCCGGGAAAACGCCAGACCGCGTCCAGCGCCAGGTTGATGGCGTTGAATTCGATATGGGCCAGCGCGTGGATCAGCATGGCCCGGCCTTCGGGCGTGTTCATGGCCCGCCGCCCCACTTGCAGCGGCGGCACCAGTTCCGGCTTGTCGGGTCGCCCCGGAATCTCCGCTGTCGATGACAATGGCGCCGAAGGATCGGGCATGCAGGCGCCTTCCCGCGACGCCTCCGCCATCGCATACACGGCCGCCACCTTGGCCGCGGGATCGGGCTCGATCAGGCATTGCAGCGCGCGGGTGCGGAGTTCGGCGGGGACTGGCATCTTCATCTTCCAATTTAACGAGGGCGACAGTGTACCACTAGGTTCCCCCGGAACTAAGCCCTGTCCTACAGCCACACCGCACGCGCACCTATACCTCTGCCGTCGCGCCGCCCGCATGATGTTGGATGTCAGCGCGTCGCGTGACGCGAGACATCACTAACCATTTGGAGACCATCATGAGCTATCTAGACCGCGATACCTATGGCATTTACAGCAACGACGACACCACCGGCCCTGGCCCGCGTCTGATGGGCGCGGACACGCTGATCGGCGAGGATGTCTACAACCGCCAGGACGAAGACCTGGGCGATATCAAGGAAATCATGCTGGACATGCGCAATGGCCAGGTGGCCTATGCCGTGCTGTCCTTCGGCGGCTGGCTGGGCATGGGCGACAAGCTGTTCGCCGTGCCCTGGCAGGCGCTGGAATTGGACACCGCCAACAAGCGCTTCCTGCTGGACGTGTCGAAAGAACACCTGAAAAACGCTCCGGGCTTTGACAAGGACGATTGGCCGGACATGGCCAGTACGGAGTTCAACACGCAACTGCACAATTTCTACGGCACCCGCCAAAGTGTACCCGGCGGCGTCACCGCCAGCGGCAGCGTGATGGGCAGCAGCAGCGGCAGCCTGCAAAGCGATCCGGGTTACGGCAGCAGCAGCGGCGGCACGCGGGGCTCGGGCAGCGGCAATATGGGCAATCTGTGATTTGAGTCTGGCCTATACGGCGCACACATTGGCTCGCCAAGGCATGCGATAGCACGCATGCCTGGCGGGCATCTCTGGTTTAATCGCCGTATGCACAAACTACTCGCACTCCTTCTGCTGGCCGCGGCCTTGCCCGCGCATGCTTTTGAACCCCTGCCCGCCGACACCATGGACGACACGCGCGTCTTCAAGGTGGAGGTCTTGCAGGTCACCGATATCGAACCCTACCGCGATGCGCTGAACGGTTTCCTCAAATCGCTGCAAGCCAGCGGGCTGGTGGACGGCAAAAATCTCAGCCTGCACAAGACCACCATCGACTTTGACGTGGAAAACGGCGGCTTCTGGAGCAAGCTGGGCGTGCTGATGCGCATCCGCCATGAGGCGGCGCGCATTGTCGAGGCCAAGCCCGATCTGGTGTTGACCATCGGCACGCCGGCAACCAAGTATGCACGCGGCATGATGACCGATGCGCGTATTCCGCTGGTATTCACCGCCGTCGCCAACCCGGAGGATGCCGGCTGCGTTTCGCTGGTGGACGCGGGCGAAGGCGCCACCGGCTCCACCCTGTACACCGACATGACCGATTCGCTGCAACTGGTGAAGGACGTGTTCCCCAATGTGCACCGCATCGGCATGGTGCACAGCGATGATGAAAACGGCGTGGCCAACGTCGCGGCCGCCACGCTCAAGGGCAAGCCGCTGGGGCTGGATGTGAACGCGCGGCTAGTCAACAAGAACGAGCACATCGCGCCCAGGCTGAAAGAACTGTACGCCGCCGGCGCCGAGATGTTCGCCGTGCCGCTGGATACCTATTACGGCCTGCACCGCTATGAAGCCTCGATGGATCTGGGCGACTTCGGCATCGAGAACAAGATCCCGGTGGTGACGCTGGCCATGGTGCGCGTGCCCGGCGCGGCGCTGTACATCGGCGCCGACTTCAAGCAGGTCGGCCAGCTGGCCGGTACCCAGGCGGTGAAAATCCTCAAGCGCCGCACCAAGCCGGACGTGCTGCCCATCCTGCGCCAGGAAACGCCGACCGTGCTGGTCGATCCGGCCCGGCTGGAAGCCCTGAAAGTGAGCCTGCCGCCAGCGCTGGCAGCGCGCAAGACCGACGCCGCCAACGGTTTCTGGCAAATCGAGCTTACAAAATAAAGTATTTACGCCACTCGCGCACCAAAACCGGGCATTTCCACTGGCACACTTCTTGATAGAAGAATAAACGTGCTCAATAGGGAATGTTCGATATGGCCAAATTCTTCAATGAAATGACTGCTGACGGCCTGGCACACACTGCCAGTGCCGAGATACGTGAACACTACCGCGAGTTCTGCGGCTGGCTCCAGCGCCAGTCGACGGAAACCATGGAACGCAAGCGCGCCGAGGCGGATCTGGCTTTCCGCCGCGTCGGCATCACCTTTGCCGTTTATGGCGACGATGCCGGTACCGAGCGGCTGATTCCTTTCGATACCATCCCGCGCATTATTCCCGCAGGCGAGTGGAAGCAGCTGCAAACCGGGCTGGTCCAGCGCGTCAAGGCGCTGAATATGTTCATTCACGATATTTATCACGAACAGAACATCATCAAGGCCGGCATCATCCCGGCCGAACAGATCTACCGGAATGCCCAGTACCGGCCGGAGATGCAAGGCATTAATGTGGTGTCGGACATTTACGCCCACATTGCCGGGGTCGACATCGTGCGCGCCGGCCAGGGCGAGTTCTACGTGCTGGAGGATAATCTGCGGGTGCCGTCCGGGGTCTCCTACATGCTGGAAGACCGCAAGATGATGATGCGGCTGTTCCCGGAACTGTTCGCCCGCAACAAGATCGCCCCGGTCGACCACTACCCGGACATGCTGCTCGATAACCTGCGTTCGGTCGCGCCGATGGGCATCAATGACCCCACCGTGGTGGTCATGACGCCCGGCATGTACAACTCGGCTTACTTCGAGCATGCCTTCCTGGCCCAGCAGATGGGCGTGGAACTGGTCGAGGGCAAGGACTTGTTCGTCAGCGATAACACCGTGTTCATGCGCACCACGCGCGGCCCCAGGCGTGTCGACGTGATTTACCGCCGGCTGGACGACGATTTCCTCGATCCGCTGGCCTTCCGGCCGGATTCCTCGCTCGGCGTGCCGGGCCTGCTGTCGGTCTACCGCGCCGGCCGCGTCACGCTGGCCAATGCCATTGGCACAGGCGTGGCGGACGACAAGTCCATCTATCCGTATGTGCCGGACATGATCAAGTTTTATTTGTCGGAGCAGCCGGTGCTGAACAATGTGCCGACCTACCAGTGCCGCAAAAAGGAAGACCTGGCCTACACCCTGGCCAATCTGCCGGACCTGGTGGTGAAGGAAGTCCACGGCGCCGGCGGCTACGGCATGCTGGTCGGGCCGGCCTCGACCAAGGCGCAGATCGAAGACTTCCGCCAGCGCCTGATCGCCAAGCCGGACGGCTATATCGCCCAGCCGACGCTGGCCCTGTCGGCCTGCCCGACGTATGTTGAGAGCGGCATCGCCCCGCGCCACATCGACTTGCGGCCTTTCGTCCTGTCCGGCAAGACCATTTCCATGGTGCCGGGCGGCCTGACCCGCGTGGCGCTGCAAGAGGGCTCGCTGGTGGTGAACTCGTCGCAAGGCGGCGGCACCAAAGATACCTGGATTCTGGAGAGATAAATCATGCTGAGCCGTACCGCCGACCATTTGTTCTGGATGGCGCGCTACACCGAGCGCGCCGAAAACACCGCCCGCATGCTGGATGTGAACGTGCAAACGTCCATGCTGCCGCAATCCGACAAGGAAAACGCCCAGGGCTGGCGCGCCCTGCTCGGCATCTCCGAGCTGCAATACGCCTTCGATCAGAAGTACCAGTCGCTGGAAGGCCGTGAAGTGATCGACTTCATGGTGCGTGATCCCGGCAATCCGTCGTCGATCGTGGCTTGCCTGACGGCGGCCCGCGAAAACGCCCGCGCGGTACGCGGCACGCTCACCACGGAAGTGTGGGAAACCCAGAACCAGACCTGGCTGGACATGCAGCGCCGCCTGCAAAGCGATTTGCTGGAAACCGACCCCAGCAAATTCTTCGAATGGGTCAAATACCGCTCCCACCTGTCGCGCGGCGTCACCCTGGGCACCATGCTGCGGGACGAGGCGGTGCATTTCATCCGCCTGGGGACTTTCCTGGAGCGGGCCGATAACACCGCGCGTATTCTCGACGTGAAGTACCACAGCGGCGCGCCCGAAAGCGGCGAAAGCATGAGCCAGCGCGACTTTTACTACTGGGGCGCGATGCTGCGCTCGGTGTCCGGCTTCGAGATCTACCGCAAGGTTTACCGCGACGTCATCACCCCGGCCCGCATCGCCGAGCTGCTGATGCTGCGCGCCGACATGCCGCGCTCGCTGCTGGCTTGCATGGACGAGGTGGTCTCCAATCTGCACGAAGTGCGCAATGACGTTTCGGCTGATACCGAACGCTTCGCCGGCCGCCTGCGCGCCGAGCTCCAGTTCGGCAAGATCGAAGACATCCTGGCGGAAGGCTTGCACGACACCCTGACCCGCTTCCTGGCCGACATCTACGAACTGGGCAACCGCGTCAGCCGCGATTTCCTGGTGCCGCTGGCGGCGTGAAAGGCATCCCATGCAACTGAACATCCGGCACGAAACCCGTTACACCTATAGCCTGCCGCTGGCCTACACCATCCAGCAGCTGCATCTGACGCCGCGGGTGGAGGCGCAACAGCATGTGCTGTCGTGGCAGCTGTCCACGCCCGGCCATGTGCACGCCTACACTGACGCCTACGGCAACCTGTCGCACATGATGACCATGGATACGCCGCATCAGGCGCTGTCCATCGTCGCCAGCGGCGTGATCGAGACCACGGCGCCGGACCGGGGACGCCTGCCCAATGGCGATACCTTATCGCCCTTGATCTTCACCGTGCCGACCCGCTTGACCGCCCCCACCCCCGCCATTCTGGAGCTGGCCGCCTCCTGCCTGCCGGACGGCCGGGCGGCCACGCGCGACCTCATGTGCCTGGCCGAGCACATCTTTGGTGCGGTCCGGTATCAAAGCGGTGCGACCGGGGTGGAAACCACGGCCAGCGCCGCGCTGGCGCTGGGCGAAGGCGTCTGCCAGGATCATGCCCACCTGTTTTTGGCCTGCTGCCATGCGCATGGCATTCCGGCGCGCTATGTGTCCGGCTACATCGATCCGGAAAACAGCGACCACGCCGCCAGCCATGCCTGGGTCGACGCCTGGGCGGACGACAAGGATTACAGCGGCTGGGTCAGCATCGATGTCACCCATGCGCGCCTGATGACCGACGCCTACTGCCGTCTGGCCATCGGCCGCGACTACGACGGCGCGGCGCCGGTGCGGGGCGTGCGGCGCGGCGGCGGCGTCGAGTCGCTCAGCGTCGACGTCCAGATCGTCCCGCAGTAAAATGGGCCTTCTTCTACGATATTGAGCAACCATGACTTATTGTGTGGGCATGCGCCTGAATGCCGGGCTGGTCTTTCTTTCCGATTCACGCACCAATGCCGGTGTGGACCAGGTCGGCACCTTCCGCAAGCTGAGTGTGTTTGAAATCCCCGGCGACCGCATGATGGTCATGATGACGGCCGGGAACCTGTCGATTTCGCAGTCGATCCGCCAGCTGGTGTCCGAGCTCAAGACCGAGGACGGCCACAGCATCTGGAATGCGCCGAATATGTACGAGGCGGCGCGCATCCTGGGCGAGGCGGTGCGCCAGGTGCATGCGCGCGATGCGGAGTCGCTGTCGGCGTTTGGCATCGAATTCAATGTCAGCATCATCTTTGGCGGCCAGATCAAGGGCGAGCGCTGCCGCCTGTTCCAGATCTACTCGGCCGGCAATTTCATCGAATCGCACGACGAGAACACCTATTTCCAGATCGGCGAGGCCAAATACGGCAAGCCCATCATCGACCGCGTGGTGACGCCGGCCACCACCCTGGATGACGCCGCCAAATGCGCGCTGATCTCGATGGATTCCACCCTGCGCTCGAACGTCTCGGTCGGCCTGCCGCTGGACCTGCTGGTGTACGAGGCGGACAAGCTGGCGGTCACCCATTTTGTAACAATTGATGACCGTAACGAATATTTCCAGATGATCCGCAGCACCTGGGGTCATCAACTGAAGCGCGTTTTCGAAGGGCTCGAGGCGCCGGTCTGGAACGCCGCGCCCGAAACGCCAGGCAATGTGTTGCATTCGGCCAACACGGGCAGCAAGCCGGTACGGGTGGCGCCTCCCGGCAATATTGCCATACCGGCGGTATCTCAAACGCCTTTGCAGACCCTGTCGCAACAATTTCACGATGGGCAACAGTAATCAGGCCGGTGCGTTGATGGCGTATGATAGGATAAAGGCAACCTGTCCTGGAGCAATACATGAGTGAAGAGGGTATTTTTTCTGTAGACACCCTGTTGAAATACATGGGCAATGACGACAAGGCGCGCACTATCGTCGCCAAGATCGTGCGCGACGCCTGCGCGCCCGGCATGGCGCCGTTCGAACAGGCCGGCGCGGCCTTGCGCGAACAGCGCCTGCCCGATGCCGGCAAGATCTTCCACAGCCTGCGTGGTTCGATCGGCACGCTGGGCGCCAAGCGCCTGGTCGCGGCCTCGCTGGAACTGGAAAGAGCCATCGCCGAACAAAGCACCGACAGCATTCCTTCCCTGTTTGCCGCACTGGAATCCGAATACCAACTGGTATTACGGGATGCCGACGCCTGGCTGCGACGCAACGCCGCCTGACCCACCTGCCATCGTTCACGATTTATGAAGCCCAGGATTTGCTGCGTTGCACAGCAAATCCTTGCCTTGGCGTAAATTCTTGCCACTAACGAATGGTTACAATTGTTACCCCGCACGACAGAACTCTGTACGAGTTGCATAAAAGCTTCATGCTAATATCGCCAGCAACTTGGTAATCAAGCCGGTTCTTCCGGTTTCCTACCTCGGTACTATTGCGTATTTTACAAATTGCTTTGGCGCAAGTATAATGGTGCAATGCATCGTGACCGGCCAAGTCAGGCAGCCATGCTTTAATCAAGGGTATTTAATTTATGGATTTATTCAACAAGTCTGGTGTATTGGTATCGTCGGTGCTGGTGCTGGTGGGTGCCTTGATTGCCTGCCAGGCCCGGGAAGACGCCATCCCCTCCCCGACTGTGATTGAAGCTGCCGCCATGCAAATCGGCCCGTCGGGCCACCTCGCCGCCGAGCGCCGCCTGCAAGAATGGGCCGCTCAGGGTTCGCCGGTCGCCCAGCGCGAACTGGCCCTGCGTTACCTCTCCAACCCGGCCAAGCGCCGCGAAGCCATGGAGTTGTTTGAGCGCGCCGCCAGTGCCGGCGATGCGCAAGCCGCCGTCGGACTGGTCGGCATGGAACACGACAACCGCGCCAGCCGCGTCATCAAGGAAGCCGCGACTGCCAACTACGTGGCACACTAAGCGCGCCGCATGGACCGCCTGCGTGCACTGGAAGTGTTCGTGGAAGTCGTCAGGCGCGATGGCTTTGCCCGCGCGGCCGAGGCGCTGGATACCTCGCCGGCCAATGTCACCCGTTACATCAGCGATCTTGAATCGCATCTGCAAACCCGCCTGCTGAACCGCAGTTCCCGCAAAATGTCGCTGACCTCCAGCGGCGAGGCGCTGTTTGTGCGCGCCAAGGCCATCCTGGACGATGTGGCCGAGGCCGAAGCCATCGTTTCCTCCGCCGCCTTGCAGCCGCACGGCGTGCTGCGCATCAACGCCCCACTCAGCTTTGGCGTACTGCACCTGGCGCCGCTGTGGGCCAGGTTCATGCGTTTGTATCCCGAGGTGCAGCTGGATGTGTCGCTGATCGACCGCGTGGTCGATATCGTCGAGGAAGGCTACGACATGGCGGTGCGCATTTCGCGCGCCGGCTCCAGCTCCAATGTGGCGCGCAAGCTGGCCACCTCGCGCAACGTGTTGTGCGCCTCCCCGGATTACCTCCAGCAGAACGGCATGCCGCAATCGCCGCCGGATTTGCTGCATCACCGCTGCATCGGCTACAGCTACGCCGCCACCGCCGACGAATGGCAGATGCTGGATGCCGCCGGCCAGCCGCACGCCGTCAAGGTCAGCTGTGTGATGCACACCAATAACGGCGACACCGCGCGCGCGGCGGCACTGGGCGGCATGGGCGTCATCTGGCAGCCGACCTTCCTGGTGGGGGCCGATCTGCGCGCCGGCCGCCTGCAACGCGTGCTGCCGGAATATCACATGCCGGACATGGAGGTGCTGGCGGTCTATCCCAGCCGTCGCCATCTCAGCGCCAAGGTGCGGGTGATGATCGATTTTCTGGTGCGCGAGCTGGCCGGCACGCCGTGGGACATCACCGACTGAAGTTCCCCTTTTTCGTTTGAGGCAGATCATCTGTTCATGCCGCGCCAGCGCGGATACTCCTATCTTTCGGAGGACAGCTAATGATCGCCAGTGCATCTCAGGAGCAGTTCCGTGACCAGCTGAAGGCTTTCACGCAGCAGCATCGCGCCGGCCACTGGAGCGGCAGCTTTGCCGAATTCATGGATCAGGTGCTGCCCGCCGCGCCGGCGCAGTTCGCGCGCAGCTCGCATCAATACATCTGGGACATGCTGCGCTGGAGCGGCAGCCTGTTTGCCGACGAGCTGTTCGGTATCGATCCCGCCCTCGCCCGCGTGACGGATTATTTCAAGGCGGCGGCCGCCGGCTCGGAGGTCGGCCGCCGCCTGCTGTTGCTGCTGGGGCCACCGTCGGGCGGAAAATCGACCCTGGTGATCCGCCTCAAGCGCGGGCTGGAGGAATACAGCTACACCGCGGCCGGCGCCCTGTACGGCATCGCCGGCTGTCCGGTGCGGGAATCGCCGCTGCATCTGGTGCCGCATACTTTGCGCGCCGGCTTCCGCGAAAGCTACGGCGTGGATGCGGCTGGCGAACTCTGTCCGCATTGCCGGATGCGGCTGGAGCATGAGCTGGGCGGCGATTTCCTGCGCATGCCGGTCGAGCGTATTTTCATTTCCGAGGCCGGCCGCAGCGCCATCGGCACTTACGCGCCGCACGACCCCAATACCGCCGATATCGCCGATCTGGTCGGCTCGGTGGATTTGTCGCGGGTGGCGGAGTTTGGCGATGAGGGCGATCCACGCGCGTGGTCGTGGTCCGGCACGGTGTACGCGGCCAGTCGCGGCTTGCTGGAGATGATCGAAATCCTCAAGGTGAAGCGGGAATTTTTGTACCTGCTGCTGACGCTGACGCAGGAAAAAAACGTCAAGGTGGCCCGTTTCCCGCTGATTTATCTGGACGAAACCATCCTGGCCCACACCAACCTGGCCGAGTTCCGCAAGTTTTTGCAGGAAAGCGAGAACGAAGGCTTGCTGGACCGTATGGTCATCGTGCAAGTGCCTTACACCCTCGATTATCGCGAGGAGGCGCGCATTTACCGCAAGCTGATTTTGTCCGCGCCGGCCTTCCGCGATGTGCATCTCGATCCGCATGTGCTGCATGCCGCCGCCGTGTTTGCCGTGCTCAGCCGTCTGCACGAAGGCGAGGACCGCGATACCGAGCTGGCTAAGCGGGTGCGCATCCATGGCGGCGAGGATGTCGACGGCGTGCATCCGTCCGAGGCGCTGCGCGTGCGTAACAAGGAGAAGGCGCCGGACGAGGGCTTGTCGGGGGTGTCGCCGCGCTTCGTGATCAACGGCTTGTCGCACGCCATCATCCAGTCCTCGCGCAACAGCATCAGCACCATGGATTTGCTGCTGGCGCTGAAGGATGCCATTGAAAGCGATGCCCGCATCGAGGCATCGCGCAAGCGGCGCTGGGTCGATTATCTGGTGCTGACACGCAAGGATTTCTACAACCGCTGGGTCAAGGAAGACGTGCACAAGGCCTTGTTCGTGTCGTTTGAGCAGGAAGTGTCGGACTTGCTGGACAAATACCTGGACGAGGTGGAAGCCATGCTGGACAACCGTCAGGTCAAGGACCCGATCACCAGCGAAGAGCGGCGGCCGGACGAGCGCTTCCTGCGCGCGGTGGAGGAAAAGATCCACATTTCCGACTCCGGCAAGCAATCGTTCCGGCAGGAGGTGGTGCGCAAGGCCATGAGCGCCTACAAGCGCGGCGAGCGTTTCGGCCTCGGCAGCCACGCCCAGCTACGCGACGCCTTGCAGCAATACCTGTTCGAGCAGCGGCGCGATGTGCTGCGGCTGGTCAGCTCGTCCAAGCGCCCGGATGACGAGGTGCGCGCCAAGATTTCCGCCGTCGAGCAGCGTCTGGTGGACGAGTACGGCTACGACAGCCATTCCGCGCGCGAAGCGCTGAATTATGTCACCACCTTGCTGGCACAGGAGTGATATGCGTAACGATTGGTACGACCTGTTCTCGCGCGGCTCGCGCGACTGGCTGCGCCACAACGACAAGGTGCGGGAGGCGGTGCGCCAGCATCTGCCGGAAGCCCTGTCCGGCCCGGACCTGATGACCGGGCCGGCGCGGCGCGGCATCCAGGTGCCGCTCAAGCTGCTGGAGCATGCGCGTTTCCGCCTGTCCGATGAGCACAGCACCACGGGCGCGGGACAGGGGCCGGGCCAGCCGGGCGATATCCTGCGCTCGCCCTACTTCGACGATGACGACGACAATGGCGCCGGCAGCGAAGGCGGCGCCATCACGCTGCTGATGGAGTTCTCCATTGATGAAATCATGGATTGGCTGTGGGAAGACCTCCAGCTGCCGCAATTGGAGCCGCGTGGCCGCGCGGCCATCGACCAGTCCGAGGTGGTGCGCGCCGGCTGGGACAAGCGCGGCGCGCCGTCGCGGCTGGACCGGCGCCGCACCGTCAAGGAAGCCGTGAAGCGCCGCGCCGTGCAGACCGAACCGGCGCCGTTCACCAATGACGATCTGCGCTTCCGTCAGTTGAGGCCGCAGCCGAGGCCCAGCAGCAGCGCCGTGCTGTTTTTCATGCTGGACGTGTCGAGCAGCATGACGTCCGCAGAACGCAAGCTTGCCAAGACGTTTTTCTTCCTCGCCTTGCAGGGTTTGCGGCGCAAGTACCAGCACATCGAAACCCGCTTCCTGGCGCATGCCGCCAACGCCTGGGAATTCAACGAGGCCGATTTCTTCGAGGCCAGCGGACTGGGCGGCACCATGGCCTCGACCGGATTTGCCATGGCGCTGGAGCTGCTACAGCGCCATTACGACCCGGCGCAATGGAATAGCTATCTGTTTTACGCCTCGGACGGCGACAATTTTTCGGAGGACCGTATGACGGCCGGCACCGTGCTGGCCGCATTGGCGCGGCACATGAACTATCTGGCCTACGTGGAAACCCTGCCCGGCATGCCGCGCATGCAGGACAGCGAAATGCGCCGCCTGTGGAGCGATTACGAACGGCAGGGCCTGCCCATGTCCAGCGCCCTGCTCTCCGGCGCCGACGACGTCTTCACCGCGCTGCGCCAGTTCCTTGTGCGCCAGGCCACGCCATGAATCTGGACGACACCACCGCCAGGCTGCTGGCACTGGCCGCCGAACTCGGGCTGGACCACTACCCAGTCGATTTTGAACTGGTGCCGCAAAACTTCATGCTGGAAATCGCCGTCTACGGCATGCCGGTGCGCATGCACCATTGGTCGTTCGGTCTGCGCTACATTCACCAGTTGCTGCATCAGCACATGGGACATTCGCGCATCTTCGAAGTCATGTTCCCTGGCGATCCCTGCCGCGCCTTCATGATGGACAATAATTCGCTGGCCGAAAACACGCTGGTGACAGCGCATGTGATCGGCCACGCCGACTTCATCAAGCGCAATGCGCTGTTTTCCCGTTTCATGCGCATGGCCGGCGGCCACATTCTGGAGCAAAGCGCCGCTCGCGCCCACAGCCTGGATCAGGCCCGGCTGCGCCACGGCCAACGCGCGGTGGAAACCGTGCTGGACGCCGCGCTGGCGCTGGAGCCGCACATCGATATCCAGCAGGCGCTGTACCGGCCTCCCTATCCCGAGCCCGCCGAAACCGCCACCCCACCGCAACCGGACGTCTTCCGCCAGCGCTACCGGAGCCTGCCGGGCGAACCGGACCTGGTGCCGGCCGGGCCGCGGCGCCGGCATCTGCCGCCACGGCCGGAAGCCGACCTGCTGTGGTTCATCGCCCATTATGCCCCCGAGCTGAAAGACTGGGAACGCGACATTTTCCTGGCCGTGCGCGAGGAAGCCTTCTATTTCTACCCGGTCCACGCCTGCCAGATCATGAACGAAGGCTGGGCTTCCTACTGGCACGCACGCCTGCTGCGCGAGGCCGACTTCCTGCCGCACGAACGCTATCTGCAAGCCTTGCGCGCGCACTCCGACGTGGTCCGTCCCTACGGTAATGAACAGCAAATGGCACTGGCGATCAATCCCTACCACCTCGGCTTCGCGATCTGGGAAGACATCATCGAGCGCGACAGCCTGGAAAGCGCGCGCCGCATCTGTGCCGAAGAGGACGATTTCGGCTTCATCCGCAACCACCTGAGCGCGAAACTGGCGGAAAAGCTGGACCTGTTCAGCTATCAGGCGCGCGCCGACGGCGACACCCGCGTGAGCAGCCGCGATATTCACGATGTGCGTGAAGCCATCCTCGGCCCCAAATACAATTACGGCGCACCTTGCATCACGGTGGAAAGCATGAGCGACGACTTCAGTCTGGTGCTGCGCCACGACCATCAGCGCGATGGCCGCGGCTTGGCCCTGGTGCAGGCTGAGCAAGTGATGCGCTACGTGGCGCGCGTCTGGCGGCGGCCGGTCACTTTGCACACGGCTGATTTTCGCGGGACGGCGCGCACTCTCCATATCACCCAGCAGGATGTTGTTCATACCAGCGCAAGGCCTGCATGAGGCCGCGCCGCAGATCGTGGGTCGGCGCATAGCCGAGCAGATGCATGGCCTTGCCGATGTCCGCCTGCGAGTGGCGCACATCGCCGGGGCGGAACGGCCCATAGCTGGGTTGGGCGTCGTGCAGATGCGGATGACGCTCGGCCAGCAATTCGTGCAGCAGCAGATACAGCTCGTTGAGCGTGGTACGGGCATTCAGGGCCACGTTGTAGACTTGATTGATGGCGGCGCGGCGGTCGGTCAGCGCCGCCAGCAGATTGGCTTGCACCACATTGGCCACATAACAGAAATCGCGGCTGCTTTCACCGTCGCCGTTGATCACCACCTGGCGCCGGGCCAGCATGGCCGCCACCCATTGCGGAATCACGGCGGCGTAGGCGCCGTTCGGGTCCTGGCGCGGCCCGAAGACGTTGAAATAGCGCAGGCCGATGGTTTCCAGCCCGTAGCAGCGCCCATACACGCCAGCGTACAGCTCGTTGATGTGCTTGCTCAGCGCGTACGGCGACAAGGCCAGGCCGATCTGCGCCTCCTGCTTGGGCAGCGCCGGGTGGTCGCCGTAGCTGGAGCTGGAGGCAGCGTACACCACCCGTCGCACGCCGGTCAGGCGCGCCGCGTCCAGCACGTTGATTTGGCCGCAGACGTTGATGTCGTTGCACAGCAGCGGCTCGGCCAGCGAGCGGCCGACCGAGCCCAGTGCGGCCTGATGCAGCACGTAGTCGGCATCGACGCAAGCCTTGCGGCACACGGACAGGTCGCGCACATCGCCATCGATCAGCACAAAGTTGCGCCACGCGGCTGCGCCCACCAGATCGCGCACCTGATCGAGATTGCGCTTGTGGCCAGTAAGAAAATTGTCCACGCCGACCACTTGCTGACCCAGCTCCAGCAGCGTATGCAGCAGATGGGAGCCGATAAATCCGGCCGCGCCGGTGACCACCCAGCGGTACTGCTCGTGCTCCAGCTGTTCGCGCACCAACTGGTAGATGCTGGTGGCGGGCGTGCCGTTTTCGTAGTCGCTCATCACAGCCTCCACACGCTGAGGCCGCTGTCGCGCAGCGGGCCGGGATCGAATTGCGATTTCAGATCAACGAAACAACCGCCGGCGACCATCTTGTCCAGTATCTGTCGCAGCGGCCTGGCCGACAGTTCGCGGTGGGACACGGCGCTGATCATGGCTTCGGCGCACGGCAAGTCTTCCCAGGCTCGCAACCGCACGCCGTACTCGTGCAGGGCTTCGTCAGCGTCGGCCACGGGATCGTGGACGTGGACTTGCAGGCCGTAAGATTCCAGTTCACGGATCAGGTCGGCCACCTTGGAATTGCGCAGGTCCGGGCAGTTTTCCTTGAAGGTCAGGCCCAGTACGTTCACATGGCAGCCCTTGAGCTTGAAGCCGGCGCGCACCATTTCCTTGACGGTTTTCTCGGCCACGAACTTGGCCATGCTGTCGTTGATGCGGCGCCCGGCCAGGATCACGTCCGGGTGGTAGCCGGACATCACCGCCTTGTGCGTCAGATAGTAGGGATCGACGCCGATGCAGTGTCCGCCCACCAGCCCTGGCCGGAATGGCAGGAAATTCCACTTGGTGCCGGCCGCTTGCAGCACTTCCAACGTGTCGATATCCAGCCGGTCGAAAATGATGGCCAGTTCGTTCATCAGGGCGATATTGAGGTCGCGCTGGGTGTTTTCGATGACCTTGGCGGCCTCGGCCACCTTGATGCTGGAGGCGCGGTGCACGCCGGCCTGTACCACGCCCTCGTACAGCCGCGCCACACGCTCCAGCGTGACCGCGTCATCGCCGGACACGACCTTGCGAATCGAGGCCAGCCGGTGTTCGGTATCGCCTGGATTGATGCGCTCGGGTGAAAAGCCGACGTGAAAGTCGCGCTGCCATTGCAGCCCCGAGCATTGCTCCAGGATGGGGATGCAGATTTCCTCGGTCGCGCCCGGATACACGGTGGATTCGTAAATCACCACCGCGCCGGCTTTCATATGCCGGCCGACCGACTGGCTGGCGCTCATCAGCGCGGAGAAATCCGGGTTGTGCGCGTGATCCACCGGTGTCGGCACCGCCACCACGATGTAGTCGGCCTCGGCCAATGCCACCGGATCGCAGCCCATTTCCAGCCAGCGCGCTTCGGCGAATTGCGCGGCGCTGACCTCGCCGCCGGGATCGACGCCCCGGCGATAGCTGGCCACCTTGCGTGCCGACAGATCGATGCCGATGGTGCGGCGCTGCGCACCAAACGCCACGGCCAGCGACAAACCCACGTATCCAAGTCCCACCACGGCGACAACTTCCATATCGGCACCTTTTAAGAGAGTGATAACGACCTGCGTCAGCCGATTCTACGAGCGCCTTTTGCTCTGCCGTTTGCGGTCGATCAACGAGTGCCACGCCGATCGTTCCTACTCTAGGGCTTTTGGGGAGATCGCCATGCCGCTGCTGCGAATGTTGTTGTTATTAATGCTGGCCGCCTGCGGCCGCCATCAAAGCGAAACCGATCTGATGGCGCAAGCGCGACAGTACGCCGCGCGTGGCGAGGCCAAGGCGGCCGTGATCCAGCTGAAGAATGTGTTGCAGCAAACACCTGCGCATGGACAAGCGCGGCTGATGCTGGGACAGCTGTATCTGGATATCGGCGAGGTGCAATCGGCGGAAAAGGAATTGCGGCGCGCGTTGGAACTCAAGGTGAATCCGGGCGACGTGCTGCCGCTGCTCGGCAAGGCCTTGCTGCTGCAAGGCCAGTATCAGCGCTTGCTGGACGAACTACCCGCCGACGAGCAACAACCGCAACTATTGGCGTTGCGCGGCCACGCCCTGCTGGGCCTGAACCATGTTGATGAAGGCCGTGCGGTGTTCGCGCAAATCAGCTTGCGGCATCCGGGCAGCGTGCCGGCGCTGCTGGGACAGGCGCGCATCGCCCTGCTGGCTGGCGGCATGGACGAGGCGCTGACGCTGATCGCCCAGGCGCTGACGCTGCAAGCCGATAACATCGACGCCCTGCGCCTGCAAGGCGACGTGCTGCGCTTGCTGGGCAAGAATACCGAGGCGCTGGCGGCCTATCAGGCGATTCTCAAGCTGCGTCCGGCGCAAGTGCAGGCGCATGTGGATCTGGCCAATTTGTACATTCAGTTCGGCCAGCTGGACCAGGCACGCAAGGAGCTGAGCATCGCCCGCCAGTCCGCGCCGGCCAGCCTGTTGCTGATTTACACGCAGGCGCTGCTGGAATTCAAGGAAAACAAAATGACCGCGGCCCAGGATCATCTGGCGCTGGTGTTGCGCGCCGCGCCCGAGCATCTGCCCAGCAATCTCCTGATGGGGGCGGTGCTGCGCAGCAAAGGCGCTTACACGCAGGCCGAGCAGCATCTGCGCAAGTTTCTGGAAGCGAATCCGGGGCATGCCTATGCCAGCAAGCTGCTGGCCTCTACGCTGCTGAATACAGGCGATGCCAAACAGGCGTTGGCCTTGGTCGAACCGCTGTTGCCAAGCCAGCAGCAGGATGTGGAAATGATGTCGCTCGCGGGCGAGCTGTATCTGCGCCTGCGGCAATACAACAAGTCGGCCGACTATTTCGAGCGGGCCAGCAAACTGGCGCCGCAGGCGAGCATGGTGCGCGCCGCCCTGGCCATGAGCCATCTGGGCATGGGCGACAACGACCGCGCCGTGGCCGATCTGGAACAGGCAGCCGGACTGGATGCGAAATCCTCGCGCGTCGGTACCCTGCTGGTGCTGAGCCATTTGCGCAATCGCCAATACGACAAGGCGCTGGCCGCCGCCCAGCGCATGGAAGTCCAGCACCCCGACAACCCGATGGTGCAGAACCTCAAGGGCGGCGTGCTGCTGGTGAAGCGCGATCTGTCCGGCGCCCGCGCCGCCTTTGAGCAGGCGCTCAAGCTGGACCCGCTTTTCTTCCCCGCACTCGACAACCTGACCACCATGGACATCAAAGACAAAAAACACGAACGAGCCCGCCTGCGCCTGGAAGCCGCGCTGGCCAAGGACAAGAATAACAGCGACATCATGACCACGCTCGCCAACCTGGCCATCAGCCAGGGCCGGCTGACGGTGGCGCGCGGCTGGTTCGAGCGTGCCGCGCAAGCCCAGCCGGAAGTGCTCGAACCTTCGATGCGGCTGGCGAATTTCTACGCCCGCAATCAGGAAACCGCCAAGGCCTTGATGCTGGGGCAGAAATTGCTGGCGTCGAATCCGTCCAACACGCAGTTGATGGCCCTGGTGGCTTCCTTGCAGGGCAGCAGCGGGCAAGCCGATGGCGCGCTCGATAACTGGAACAAGCTGGCCAAGCTACAGCCGGAGTCGCCGGATATTCAGCTGCGCCTGGCTGCGGCGCGTACGGCGGTGAACGATGCCGAGGGTGCGGCGCAAGCGCTGGGCAAGGCGCTGGCCTTGTATCAACGTGCTTACGAGACCAGGCCGTCGCCCCAGACCGTGCAGGCCTGGTACGGCGCGCTGATTCAGGCTGGCAAAACGGCCGATGCCCGCTCGCGCATGCAGAAATGGCTGGCGGACCACGGAAACGATCAGGTATCGCGGTTGTACTACGCCAGCAGTTTGCTGACATTGAAGGACTATGCTGCCAGCACAGCGCAGTTTGAGGAAGTGCTGCGGCAGGCGCCGGGCCAGTTTGTGGCCTTGAATAATCTGGCGTGGCTGTACCAGCAGCAACGCGATCCACGCGCGCTGTCCTACGCCGAGCAGGCCTACAAGGCGGCGCCGGACAATCCCGCGGTCTGCGATACGCTAGGCTGGCTGTTGGCGGAGCAAGGCAAGTTCGAGCGCGCCCTGCCCTTGCTCAAGCATGCCGCCACGCTGGCGCCTGCCAGCACGGAGGTCCGCTATCACTACGGCGCGGCGCTGGCCAAATCCGGCGATCGTGCCGGCGCCCGCGTGCAGCTGGAGCCGCTCCTGGCGCTCAAGGAGTACGAACGGCGCGACGTCGTCAAAGCCTTGTTGGCGCAGTGATGCGGATGTTGTGGGCTCGCGCGGCGGCGCTCGGTTTCTTCGCCGCCTTCGTCTGGGCAGCCGGCGTGTATCCGATGGGCGACACATGGCTGCCCGTCGTGTTGCTGGCCTATGCGTGCCTGCTGTGGTGGCGCGCCGACCTGTGGCTGCTTGCCTTGCCTGCCTTGTTGCCGGTGCTGGACCTCGCTCCGTACACCGGCTGGTTCTTCCTCGAAGAGATAGATCTGCTGCTCATGTTGACGGCAGGCTTCGCCTACTGGCGCCATCCCCGTCCTTCGCTATCCGGCAATCGCGCGCCGCGCGGCCAGGTGGGCCAACGACAGCCCGGCGCCACCGACCTGCCGCATTGGCCGCCGCTGTTTCGCGTGGGCTTGCTGCTGTTGGGTGCGGCTGTCGCGCTTGGGCTGTGGCGCGGCTTGCAGCCTTGGCCGGCAGTGGACGCCAACACCTTCAACAACTACCTGAGCCCGGCCAACGCCCTGCGTGTCGGCAAGGCATGGTTTTGGGCGCTGGTGCTGTTGCCGGCGCTGCGCCAGGCCGTCGGCCCCCAGTTGGAAGGAGTGCGTCAACGGCTGATTCCCGGCATGCTGCTCGGCCTGGCGTTGGTGGCGGCTGCGGCGATTCGCGAGCGCGTGCAGTTCACAGGCTTGCTGAATTTTTCCAGCGACTACCGCATCAGCGCGCCATTTTCGGCCATGCACACAGGCGGCGCCGCGCTGGATGGCTATCTGGCGCTGACCATCCCGCTGATCGCCATGTGGTTGGCGCCTCACATGGGCGCGCTGCGCAAGACCGTGGCGCTACTCTTGTTGCCGTTGGCCTGGTACGTCGCGCTCGCCACCTTCTCACGCGGCCTCTATCTAGGGCTGGTTGTGACTGCGGCGATGTTCGCCGCTCGCGGGCTGACGACACTGGGGACGCGCGCTGTGGCGCTGGCAATCGGCGCGGCACTGGCGGTTCTGTTGCTCGACGCGGCATTTCGCTCCGGCGGCTACCGCGCCTTCCTGCCACTCCTGCTCCTGCTGGGCGTGCTCATACTTGCCGCTCGCCAGCACGCGGCCATATCGCTGGCGGCGCTACTGCTGCTGGGCTGCGCCATCCCGATCTATCACGGCTACTACACCAATGTCCGTTTCGCCAGCGTCGACAAGGACTGGGCGACACGCGTCCGGCATTGGCAAAACGCCTTGGCAATGGTAAACAACAGCTTGTTCGGCATGGGACTGGGCACCTTTCCCACCCGCTATTACTGGCACAATCCGCAGCGCGAAGTACCGCCCGGCTACCAATTCATCGACCAGGCCGGCAACCGCCATCTGCGCCTGTCGGCCGGTCTCTACGCGGCAGGCTACGGCGAACTGCTACGCATGCTGCAAGACGTGACGGTGCAGCCTCGCCAGCAATATCTGGTGGCGGTGGACGTATCGAACAGCGGCCCGCCAGCCTTCCTGCACATCAACCTGTGCCAGCGGCAACTGCTTTATCCACAAAACTGCGTCGCCGTGCCGCTGCGGCAAATCCCGCACGCGCCGGAATGGCAGCGCTACTTTTACCCCATCAACTCGGGCGCGCTTGGCAACAACAAGCTGCCGCTCAAGCTGGAAATCGCCGCCGAAGGCCAGCAAGCCATGCTCGACATCGACAACGTCAGCCTGCGCGCCGTACCGGATGGCCACGAACTGCTGCGCAACGGCAGCTTTTCAAACGCCAACACCGGTTGGTTCTTCAGCAGCGACCGCAACCACCTGCCATGGCACCTCAAGAATCTTGCCCTGAACCTGTATTTCGAAACGGGCTGGCTGGGCCTCGGCGCCTACGGCTTGCTGCTGTTCAGCGCCACCGCCGTGCTGCTCAGGCGCAGTGACACGGCCTTGCTGGCCGCATTCGCAGCCTTCCACATCGTTGGCCTGTTCGACAGCCTGCTCGAGGTGCCGCGCATCACCCTTCTGTCCATGCTGCTGCTGTGCGCAGCCACCCTGCAAGCCAAGGAACCGACATGAAACTCTTGCTCTCCCTGCTATTTCTGCTGACGCCAGCCCGTGCCGACGAACTGATCCAGACCATCGCCGACATCAAGCCATCCGTGGTCGGCATCGGCAGCCTGCAACAGATGCGCGGACCGGCGATCGGTTTCGTTGGCACCGGCTTCGCCGTCGACGATGGCCTGACGGTGATCACCGCCGCCCACGTGGTGAACGACCTCATCAACAGCGGCCAAAGCGCCACACTGGGCGTGCTGATACGCGCCGGCGACAGCGCCTAATTCCGCGCCGCCACCGTCGCTACACTAGACAAGGACCACGACCTGGCGCGCCTGCGCATCAAAGGCCCGGCCCTGCCGCCGCTGAAAATCGGTGATTCCAGCAAGGTGCGCGAGGGCAAGGCGCTGGCTTTCACCGGCTTTCCGCTCGGCATGGTGCTGGGATTGCACCACGTGACGCACCGCTGCATCGTCTCCGCCATCACGCCGCTGGCCACGCCGGCCATCACCGCGCGCCAACTCGACCCCAAGGCCGCGCGCCAGCTGCAAAAGCCGGTGTACGCGGTGTTCCAGCTGGACGGCACCGCCTATCCAGGCAGCAGCGGCAGCCCGTTGTTCGACCCGGCCACCGGCGAGGTGGTCGGCGTCGTCAACATGGTGTTCGTCAAAGGCGTGAAGGAGTCGGCCATCAGCGCGCCAAGCGGCATCACCTACGCCGTGCCAGCCAACTACCTCAAAGCCGCCCCGCCACCAGACGGCCGGTGATACCCGGCTCATCCCATGTCGGGAAGAAATACGGATAGAAGGAGCGCTCGTTGCCGTGCTGCTCCATCAGGCCGCCAAACTTGCGGATCTGCTCGCCCATATAGTCCAGCTCCAGCCGCAGCAGCACGGCCGGCGCGCCCACGCGGGTGCACTCGCGCTCTCCGCCAAAGTCGCGGAAGCCCAGCATGCGCTTGTAGAACATCACATGGCGCGGATTGACCTCGATCACGTAATCGGTGTAACCGTGGATGTTGTGGGCATAAATATAGGAAATGTGTATCAGCGCAGCAAATACGCGCTTGGAAACGCCTTTGTCGATGGCCAGCCGGGAAGGCTCGCACAGCCGGCGATGCTGGCTGCGCAGGTCATCGAGTTTGTCGCGGAAATTTTCGTCAGCCGGCAGGCCGACCTCGTCATTGTCCAGGCATAGCGACATGGTGCCGACGGTCTCGCCGCCGGTTTCGGCAAACAACGTGATTTTATTCGGCGAATGCATCACGCCGGGGTCCACGGCGTAGCCGCGCCAGCCATACATTTTTTTTAGCAGCAGGCTGGCTGCCTCGCGCCGGCCTTGCGAGTTGGCCATGCGGATGTGGAAAGTTTGCTGGTCCAAGGGATGATCCAATGCGGCTTCGGCCTGGCCTTCGCCGACCACGAGGTCTCGCAAACCTGTGCTGACCTCAAAAGAAACGATAGCGTCTTCATGTTGCACGGTGGGCTTCCTGTCTGGTGGTTCATACTCCTGAGACACCCCGCTCAGCCAGAAAGTTCCCATGAAATTGAAAAAATTTCGCAAAAGCTAGAACCAGCCCTCCGGGATGACCAGGATGTCGCCCGGAAGTACCGCGATATCGGCTGAAATATCGCCATCGCGCAGCAAATCACGCAATCGTACCGGCACGCTCTGGCGTTTTCCATCCACCGTGCGGATGATATTGGCCTTGTTGCCTGCCGCGAAATCGGTGATACCGCCGACCGCGATCAGCACATCCATCAGCGACATGCCTTGCCGGTAAGCCAGCGCCTGCGGCCGCGCCGCCTGGCCGATCACGCGGATTTGCTGGTTGTACGGGCCGACAAAGCTGGTGACGATCACCGTCACCATCGGCTGCTGGATGTATTTGCCGAGCGCCTTTTCGATATCGCGCGCCAGTTCGGTGGACGTCTTGCCCGCCGCCTGCAAGTCCTCCACCAGCGGGGTGGTGATCTTGCCGTCCGGGCGCACCGGCACGCTGAGCGACACTTCGGGGTTGCGCCAGACATTGATATTGACCACGTCGCCGGCGCCGATCTGGTAATCGCGCTGTTCCGGAAGCGTCTCGGGCACATCGAGCGCAACGCGATGGGCGCAGCCAGTCGCCAGCGCCGCCAACAAATAAATCAAAGCACGCATGATGAATCCTCCTCGCCATCATGATTCAGAAATCCCGCCGGCCTCTGCTTGATATGCCTCAACGACTGTCCAGTTGAGAAAAATATAATCGGAATTCCTGCGGCCTACGTTGGGGGAATCGGAACATGGAGGAACTGATCAGCCAGCTGATATCCAGCCTGAAAGGGATCTGGAAGTACCGCTGGTACGCCATTTCGGTCGCCTGGCTGGTGGCCGCCGCCGGCTGGGTCAAGGTGACCCTGCTGCCGGACGACTACCAGACCACCGCGCGCGTGTTTGTCGACACGCAAAGCATTCTCAAACCCCTGCTGGCGGGCATGACCAGTGTACCGAATATCGAACAGCAGGTTTCCATCATGAGCCGTACTTTGCTGAGCCGTCCCAATGTCGAGCGCGTGATGCGCATGGTGGACCTGGACATCAATGCCCGCACCCCGCGCGAGCAGCAACAACAGCTGGAAGAGCTGATGGGCAAGATCCGCATCAACGGCACCGGCAACCTGGACATCTACACCATCACTTACAACAACCGCAATCCGCGCATGGTGCGCGACGTGGTGCAGTCGCTGCTGACGATTTTCGTGGAAGGCAGCTTCAAGGGCAAAAGCGGCGAGACGCGCAAGGCGGTCCAGTTCATTGACGAGCAGATCAAGGCCTACGAAGACAAGCTCACCGCCGCCGAAAACAGCGTCAAGGAATTCCGCCTGAAAAACAACGGCCTGCTGCCGCGCCAGGGCGTGGATTACAGCGGTCAGTTGATGCAATCGTCGGACGCCCTGAACGCCGCCCGGCTGGAGCTGGCCGAGGCCGAACAGGCGCGCAAGGCCATCGCCAACCAGATCAGCGGAGACGAGCCCATCCTTGGCGCGGACGTGACGCCGGCCGCCATCGACAATCCCGAACTCGACGCCCGCATCTCCACCCTCAACAAAGGCCTGGACGCGCTGCGGATGCAATACACCGAACTGCATCCCGACATCATCGCCGCCAAGCGGCTGGTGGCGCAGCTGGAGGAACGCAAGATCGAAGAAAGCAAGCTCAAGCAGAACGGCGACCCCGGCAAGAATTACAGCCCCATGCTGCAACAACTGAAGGTGGCGCAGACCGAGGCCGAGGCGCGGGTAGCCGCCATCACCGCGCGGGTGCAGGAATTCACCCTGCGCCATCAGCGCTTGCTGGCCCAGGTCAACGCCGTGCCGGAGGTGGAAACCGAACTGGCACAGCTCAACCGCGACTACCAGATCAACAAGGACAATTACGAAAAACTGATCGGCCGGCGCGAGGCGGCCAAGCTGTCGGGGGACCTCAGCTCCACCACCGAGATGATGAGCTTTAAGATCATCGATCCGCCCACCGTGCCGCTGACGCCCATCGGCCCCAATCGCGTGCTGCTGTACTCGGTCACGTTGGGCGCGGCGCTGCTGATGGGCGTGGCAACCGCGCTGCTGATCAGCCAGGTCCGGCCCACTTTTCTCAGCCCGGCCGAATTACGCAATCGTACCGGCCTCAACGTGCTGGGCACCGTGTCCATGAACTGGACCGACGCGCAACGCGGCAAGCAACGGCGCAGCAAATACCTGTTTGGCATCGCCCTGTCCTGCCTGTTTGCGGCCTACGGCGTGGTGCTGGTCGCCAATATGTTGCGCTACTAGGAGATGCGCATGCGCCATGTAGAACTGAATCTGGCCCGTCTGCACCAGCTCGGCATGGTGACGCAGGAAGGCGGCCGTACGGCGGTGGCCGAGGACTTCCGCATCATCAAGCGGCCTCTGCTACGCAACGCGCGCGGCGACCACGAAACGCCGGCCGTCCACCACGGCAACCTGATCGTGGTCACCAGCGCCATGCCGGGTGAAGGCAAAACTTATTGCGCGGTCAACCTGGCCATGAGCATCGCCATGGAAATGGACATCACCGTGCTGCTGGTGGATGCCGACGTGGCGCGGCCCTCGGTGCTGAAGGTGCTGGGCCTGCAACCGGAACCGGGCTTGATGGACATCCTGCTGGGCGATAAAACCGGCCTGGCCGACGTCATTTTGCGCACCAACGTGCCGACCCTGAGTCTCCTGCCCGCTGGCCGCGCCAACAAGCATGCCACCGAACTGCTGGCCAGCCGCAATATGCGCCAACTGCTGACCGAAATCGCCGAGCGCTACGCCGACCGCATCGTGATTTTCGACTCGCCGCCGCTGTTGATGACCACCGAAGCCGGCGTGCTGGCGGGGCAAATGGGCCAGGTGCTGCTGGTGGTGGAATCCGAGCGCACCAGCCAGCACGCCGTGACCGAGGCGTTGCGCCATCTTGAGCGCTGCCCGCACGTTCACCTGATCTACAACAAAAGCACGGCTTTCCCGGGCACTGAATATCATGGTTATTATGATTAGCCTCAAGCCGCGTGGCCTGACCGTGCTGGTGCTGCTGACCTTGCCGGTGGCCGCGATGCCGTCCGACTTGAACGTCACGCCCACCCTGCGCCTGCGCAGCAGCTACAGCGATAATATGAACCTGGCCGCGCCCGAACAGGCACGCAGCCAATTCACCAGCGAAATCTCGCCCGGGGTACAAGTCATTTCCAGCAGCCCCAGGCTGCAACTGGCGCTGTCCTACACCCTGCAAAAAATCGCCTACACGCGCCAGCCGGACCGCACTGCCCAGCAACTGGACGCCAGCAGCCACGCCGAGGTGCTGCCTGACTGGCTGTTCCTCGACGCCCGCAGCGGCATCAGCCAGCGCAATGTATCGGCCTTTGGTCCGCAGCTGATCGATCCGACCCAGCAAACCGGCAATAGCAGTACCGTCCACAGCACCGCCATCAGTCCCTACCTGCACCACTATTTTCGCGGTCTGGCCACCGCAACGCTGCGCTACGATTACCAGCGGGTCGGCAGCGGCGGCTTGCTCGATGTGCGCAGCAACGCCGCCAGCCTGCTGCTGACCGGTGACAACGGCGGCAAAGGCTGGAACTGGGATCTCAGCCTGCGCCGCACGGAAATGGATGACGCCGCACTCCCTCCGGTGACCATGAGCAACGCCAGCCTGACGCTCAGCTATCCCTTCAACAGCAGCCTGTCATCCTTCGTGACGGCCGGCTACGAAAAACAGGACTACCATTCAGTCAGCGCCCAGCCGCAGGGCCAGTTCGGCTCGCTGGGCGGCGTGTGGACGCCATCCCCGCGCACCCGCCTGGCCGCCAGCCTCGGCCATCGCTATTTCGGCAAGACCTGGAGTCTGGACGCCAGCTACCGGCTGCGCAGCATGTTCTGGACCTTGAGCTACAACGAAGACATCACCACCAACCACGGTGAATTCCTCAGCATTCCGCCAACCGGGCTCAGCGATTTTCTATATGAGCTGTGGGCCACGCGCATTCCGGACCCGCAACTGCGCATCAAAACCATCCAGCTGTTCCTGGCGATTTCGCAGGCCATGGGCAAGGATGGCAACGTCAATTTCTTCAGCCACCGCTACTACCTGCAAAAGCAGGCGCGGCTGTCCGGCGTGTACAGCACGCCGCGCACGGCACTGGCGCTGCACCTGGCCAGCACCGGCCGCACCGCGCAAACCAGCAGCGCCATCGACAGCGTCCTCACCGGCCCCGACCAGTTGACGCTGACCGACCGCACCCGCCAGGACAGCGTGCAACTGGGCTGGAACTGGCGCACGTCGGCGCGCGGCAACCTGACCGTGGGCGCCAGCCACAGCCGCGCCCGCTCGCTGAGCACCGGCCGTTCCGACCGCAACACCGCGCTGACGCTGACCCTGACGCGCCAATTGTCCAGCCGCATCAGCGCCAGCGCCGACCTGCGCCATGTGCGACACACCAGCAGCGCCGGCGGCAACTACCGTGAAAACGGCGCCGGCATTGCCCTCAACATGACGTTTTAACCGGAGCTCGCCATGCTACGGCCCTACCGCATCGTCTGTGTCATCGCCGCCCGCCCCAATCTGATGAAAATGGCGCCGCTGCTGCGTGCCTTCGCGCCGCAGGAAAGCCAGGTCGAAACCATTCTGGTCCACACCGGCCAGCACTACGGCGCCGACATGGATGCCCAGTTCTTCGACGCGCTGGAACTGGCCCAGCCGGCGTTCCGCCTCGATGTCGGCTCCGGCAGCCACGCGGTGCAAACCGCCGAAGTCATGCGTCGATTCGAGCCAGTGCTGGAGCAAACCGTGCCCAGCGCCGTGCTGGTGGTGGGCGACGTCAACTCCACCCTGGCTTGCGCGCTGACCGCAGCCAAGCAGGACATCCCGGTGCTGCACGTCGAGGCCGGCCTGCGCAGCTACGACCGCAGCATGCCGGAAGAAATCAACCGCGTGCTGACCGACCAGTTGTCGGAGCTTTTGTTCACCAGCGAGACCAGCGGCACCAGCAATCTGCTGCGCGAGGGCGTGGCGGCGCACCGCGTGCACTTCGTCGGCAACGTGATGATCGACACCCTGCTGCGCCAGCTGCCCAGCGCGCCGTCCACTGAAGATGTGCTGCGCCAGGCGCATCTGGCCGGATTCTTCACCGACGGCACCCCGTACGCATTGCTGACCCTGCACCGTCCCGCCAACGTGGACGATCCGCAACGCCTGCGTGCCCTGATGACGGCCATGGTCAAGCTCAGCGAGGACGTGCCCGTGCTGTTTCCGCTGCATCCACGCACCCGCAACATGCTCAAGCACTTCGGCCTGGCGCATCTGATGGACGCGCCGCGCCTGGCCTGCCTGCCACCGCAGTCCTACCAGAACATGTTGGGCCTGATGAAGAACGCCTGCATGGTCCTGACCGATTCCGGCGGCGTGCAGGAAGAAACCACCGTCCTGCGCGTGCCTTGCCTGACCCTGCGCGACAACACCGAACGCCCGGTCACGGTGTCCGAGGGCAGCAACGCCATCGCCGGGCGCGACCCGTCCGTCATTCTGGCGCTGTGCCGTGACATCCTGCGCTACGGGGGCAAGGTCGGCCGCATTCCGCAGTACTGGGACGGCCGCGCCGCCGAGCGGGTGGCCGCCGTCACCACCACCTGGCTACAAAACCGCCGGGAGCGGCGGCCATGAACGCCCTGACCATCGACGTTGAAGACTACTTCCAGGTCTCCGCCTTCGACGACCACATACCGCGTACCGACTGGCCGCACTGGCCGTGCCGGATCGAGCGCAATGTCGACCTCATCCTTGGCTTGCTGGAACGCCACGGCGTGCACGCCACCTTTTTCACGTTGGGCTGGATTGCTGAACGCTATCCTGCCCTGGTGCGCCGCATCGTCGATCAGGGCCACGAGCTGGCCAGCCACGGCTACCACCATCTGCGCGCCAGCGAACAAACCCCGGCCGAGTTTCGCCACGACATCGACCTTAGCAAGCAACTGCTGGAGCAGCTGTCCGGTCAGGCCGTGCTGGGCTACCGCGCGCCCAGCTTTTCCATCGGTCGGCGCAATATGTGGGCGCTGGATTGCCTGCATGCCGCGGGCTACCGCTACAGCTCCAGCATTTACCCGATCCGCCACGACCACTACGGCATGCCCGACGCACCACGCTTCGCCTGGCATCCGGCCGGGCAATCCGGCGTGCTGGAACTGCCGGTCAGCACCGTGCGCCTGCTCGGACGCAATCTGCCGGCCGGCGGTGGCGGCTACTTTCGCCTGCTGCCGTATGCGGTCTCGCGCTGGGCTTTGCGCCGCATCAATTCGCGCGATGGGCAAGCTGGCATATTTTACTTTCACCCTTGGGAACTCGATCCAGACCAGCCTGTGCCGCAAGGCATCGGCCTGAAAACCCGGCTGCGCCACTACCTCAACCTGCGGCGCACGGAAGCGCGCCTGCACCGGCTGCTGGCCGACTTCCGCTGGGGACGCATGGACCACATCTTTCTGGGAAACGCATAATGCCGCACTACACCGTCGGGCTGATGGGATCGCAAGACCGCGCGCGCTGGGATGATTTCGTCCAGCGCTGCCCGGACGCGACCTTCTTCCACCGCGCCGGCTGGCAACGGGTGATCGAAGAAGGCTTTGGCCATCCCACCTGGTTCATGTACGCGGCCGACGGCGCGCACATCCGCGCGATCCTGCCGCTGGCGCAAATCAACAGCCGCTGGTTCGGCAACACCCTGTGCTCGCTGCCGTTCTGCGTCTACGGCGGGATAGCCGCTACCGACCCGGCCGCCGCCCAGGCGGTGGATGAAGCGGCACAACAGCTGGCCGGGCGGCTGCAAGTCGACCATCTGGAATACCGCCACACCCAGGCGCGCCATGCCGACTGGGAACATCGCCCCATCTACGCTACCTTCCGCAAGCCCTTGCACGCCGAACCCGACGTCAATATGCTGGCCATCCCGCGCAAGCAGCGCGCCATGGTGCGCAAAGGCGTGGCAGCCGGTCTCTCCAGTACGCTGGAGGCCGACACCCGCCGCTTTTTCGATTGTTACGCCCGCAGCGTGCACCGGCTCGGCACGCCGGTATTCAGCCGCCGCTACTTCAGCCTGCTGCAACAGGTGTTTGCCGAGGACTGCGAAGTGCTGTGCATCGAGCAGGCGCGGCGGCCGGTGTGCGCGGTGCTCAGCTTCCGTTTTCGCGACGAAATCCTGCCCTACTACGGCGGCGGCGGCGAGCAGGCGCGCGCCTTGGCCGGCAACGACTTCATGTACTGGGAAGTGATGCGGCGCGCCTGCGCCGACGGTTGCACCCTGTTCGACTTCGGCCGCAGCAAATACGGCAGCGGCGCCTTTGCCTTCAAGAAAAACTGGGGCTTCGAGCCGCAGACGCTGCACTACGACTACCGGCTGTACCGGGGCAGCAAGCTGCGTGATGTGCAACCGCTGAATCCAGGCTTCCAGCCCCTGATCAAGGCCTGGCGCCTGCTGCCGCTGCCGCTGGCCAACCTGATCGGCCCGCATATCGTGCGTCAACTGGGATAGCCATCATGCGCGACTTGCTCTTCCTCTGCCATCGCCTGCCATTCCCGCCCAACAAGGGGGAAAAGATCCGCGCTTACCACGCGCTGCAATACCTGCGGCGGCATTTCCGCGTGCATCTGGGCAGCTTTATCGACAGCGAGGAAGACGCCGGCTACGCCGACCAACTGGCCGCCGATTGCGCCAGCAGCTGTTTCGTGCGCATGCCGCCGCACTGGGCGCGTCTGTCCGGCGTGTCGGCCCTGCTGCGCGATGAAGCGCTCAGCCTGCCGTATTTCCGCAACGCCAGTTTGCAGCGCTGGGTTGGCAAGACGCTTGCGCAACACCCCGTCAGCGCCTGTCTCGCGTACTCTGGGCCGATGGCGCAGTACGTGCCGTTCAGCTCGCCGCACGGGCCGCTGTGGCGAGTGTTGGATCTGGTCGATGTCGATTCCGAAAAATGGCATGGCTATGCCGACAACAAGCCCTGGCCGCTTTCCGCCCTGTACCGGCGCGAAGGCCGCCTGTTGCTGGATTTCGAACGCAAGGCCGCCGCCGAATTCGACCGCGTGATGCTGGTTTCCCCGGCCGAGGCCGAGCTGTTCCGCCAGCGCGCGCCGGAATCCGCGCACAAGATTGATTACTACAGCAACGGCGTCGACAGCGGCTATTTCTCTCCGCACGCCGGGCATCCATCGCCGTTTGGCGCCGCGCGCGCCATCGTCTTCACCGGCGCCATGGATTACGAACCCAATATTGACGCCGTCAGCTGGTTTGCCGAGCGCGTGATGCCTCCGCTGCGCACGCAGCACGCGGATCTGGAATTTCACATCGTCGGCTCGCGGCCGGTGGCGCAAGTGCGCGAGCTGCAACGCTGGCCTGGCGTGCGCGTCAGCGGCACCGTGCCGGACGTGCGGCCGTATCTCCAGCATGCCGCGCTGGTCGTCGCGCCGCTGCGCATTGCGCGCGGCATCCAGAACAAGGTGCTGGAAGCGATGGCGATGCAGAAAATCGTGATTGCCTCGCCCCAGGCGCTGGAAGGCATTCAGGCGGCGGCCGGCGAAGAAGTGATTTGCGCCCGGGGTGGCGCGGAATTTATCAGCGCCATCTGCCAGCAACTGCACGCACCGGACCAGCGCATCAGCATCGCCGCCCGCCGGCGTATTCTTGACGACTATCGCTGGAGCCTGAATTTGCAGCGGCTCGGACGCGTGCTCGGCGTGGAAGCGCAAGCGCCTGCCATGGAGCCGACGCCATGAACGCCGGCCGCGCCGCGCTGCTGTCGCCGCGCCCGCCATCGCCGGCTGGGCGGCCGCTGCCATCGACAAGCTGGGCGCACGTCTCCCTGTTCGTGGCCCTGCTGGCCTTGCTGCTGATTTACCTGCCTACAACCAGTGCCATCGTCAGCATCTGGTGGCGCTCGCCTACTTTCAACCACGGTTTCCTGATCCTGCCCGTGGCTGGCTGGTTGATCGCGCGCCGCCGTGAACAACTGGCGGCCGTCACGCTACAACCCTGGCCGCTCGCGCTATTGCCATTGACCGCGCTGGGAGCGCTCTGGATGTTGTCGGCCGCCGCCAACGTACAAGTGTTGCAGCAATATTGCCTGGTCCTGATGTGCATCACTTCAGTTGTCGCCGTGCTGGGACCGGCGCTCGCCGGCGCCATCGCCTTCCCGCTGGCCTACACGCTACTGGCGGTGCCGTTTGGCGAAGTCATGATCCCGCCGCTGATCGATTTTACCGCCCGTTTCACCGTAACGTTGCTCCAGGTCAGTGGCATCCCCGTATTCCACGAAAACAATTTCATCTCCCTACCCAGCGGAAACTGGGCGGTGGCGGACGCGTGCAGCGGCTTGCGCTACCTGATCGCTTCGCTTGCGCTGGGCATGCTGTATGCCGCCGTCAGTTATCAGAGTGCGCTCAAGCGGCTGGTTTTCATCGCCGTGGCGCTGGTGCTGCCGGTGATCGCCAACGGCTTGCGCGCCTGCATCGTGGTGCTAATTGGCCACTGGAGCGATATGAAACTGGCCACCGGCGTCGATCATCTGGTCTACGGCTGGGTATTTTTCGGCATCGTGATGGCCTTGCTGTTCTGGTGCGGCGCCGGGTGGAGCGATCCGCCTCAGCCGCCTTCGCTGCAAAGCGCCGTGGCCGCCCATAGCGCCTCCGGCGGCCGCTTCGCCGGCATCGCTGCGGCGGCGGTCGCCATCGGCGCAGTCTGGCCGCTGCTGGCCGGCATAGTTCTGCGCGCGCCCGCTGCGGACCTGTCATCCGAACCGGAACTCTCGCTCGGCCCGCCGCCGCCGCCATGGCGCGCCGGCGCCATGCGGCCCGGCGACTGGCAAGTTATGCATCGCGGTCAACCACAGCGCATTTCCAACACCTACCGCGACGGCCATCGTGCGGTTTCGCTGCAACTGACCTGGTACCGCCATCAATCGGAGGGGGCGGAACTGCTGGCGCCGGTACGGCGCACGGTGGTGTCCGGCATGCCGCAATGGGAAGAAGTCCACAGCGAGCGGCGCACCCTGCGCGTGGGCAGCCGTCTCCTGACCGTGCGCCAGTCCGTGCAGCAGGCCGCCAGCTACAAGCTGCTGGTGTGGCGCTGGTACCGGCAGGCTGGGGTGGAAACCGTCAGTCCACAACACGTGAAGCTACTGCTGGCCAAGTCGCGCCTGCTGGGTGGTGCCGACGCCGGTGCGGAAATCGTCCTGTCCGCCGCCTACGACGAACAACCCGCCTCAGCCGAAGCCGCCATGCACGATTTGCTGGCCGCCATGTTGCCCGCCATCGACCGGAGTCTGCGCCATGTCGAACACTGAGAGCGCGCCGCTGATCGTGCATCTGATCCACCGGCTGGATGTCGGCGGGCTGGAGAACGGGCTGGTCAACCTGATCAACCACCTGCCGCCCGGGCGCTACCGCCACGCCATCGTCTGCCTGGAAGATTCCAGCGACTTTCGTCTGCGCATCACGCGGCCGGACGTGGAAATCGTCAGCCTCAACAAACGGCAAGGCAAGGACTGGGCCCACTACCTGCGCCTGTTCCACACGCTCAAACGCTTGCAGCCGCAACTGATTCACACCCGCAACCTCCCCGGGATCGAGGCGCAGTTGCTGGCGGCCGCGGCCGGCGTGCGCCTGCGCATCCACGGCGAGCATGGCCGCGACATCAACGATCTCGACGGCAGCAAGCGCCGCTACCGCCTGCTGCGCAAGCTGCTGCTGCCGCTGATCGGCCACTTCATCGCCGTCAGCAAGGAGCTGGAGCATTGGCTGGTGAGCAGCATCGGCGCGCGTCCACAGCGCGTCACCCACATTTGCAATGGCGTCGACAGCTTGCAGTTTCATCCCCGCCTGGCTCCGCGCGCCGCGATCGGGCCGCCGGGCTTCGTCAACGAGCAAGCCTTCGTGATCGGCTGCGTGGGCCGCATGGCCGAAGTCAAGGACCACCTCACGCTGGTGCGCGCTTTTGTCGACCTGCTGGCGCAAGCCCATCTCAATCCCGAACGGCTGCGGCTGGTCATCATCGGCGACGGCCCTTGCCGCGAGCCTTGCCTGGAACTGCTGCACGCGTCCGGCGTCGCCGCCCAGGCCTGGCTGCCCGGCGTGCGCCACGACATCCCGCAACTGATGCGCGCCATGACCATTTTCGTCCAGCCTTCGCTGGCCGAGGGCGCCTCCAATACCGTGCTGGAAGCCATGGCCAGCGGTCTGCCGGTGGTGGCCACGGCGGTCGGCGGCAATCCGGAGCTGATCCAGAGCGGCTGGACCGGCACCCTGGTGCCGCCGCACGATCCCACCGAGCTGGCGGCTGCCATCGCCGATTACTACCGCATTCCCGGCCTCGCCGCACAGCATGGCGCGCGCGCCCGCCGCCGCGTCCTGAACGAGTTCAGCATGACCGCCATGGCCGACGCCTACCTGGCCGTGTACGACCGCCTTACCCACCAGCCATCGAAAGGATAGCCATGTGCGCGATCGCCGGAATTTTTGATCTCTACCAGCAGGCCGACATCGATCCAGCCTTGTTGCAGCGCATGACGGACATCCAGCAACACCGCGGCCCGGACCAGCGCGGCCTGCACCGCGAGCCGGGTGTCGGCCTGGGCCACCGGCGCTTGTCCATCATCGACTTGTCCGGCGGCCAGCAGCCCCTGTTCAACGAAGACCACAGCGTGGTGGTGGTCTACAATGGCGAGATCTATAACTTTCCGGCCCTGATGCGCGAACTGCAACAGTTCGGCCACATCTTCCGTACCCAGTGCGACACCGAGGTGATCGTCCACGCCTGGGAACAATGGGGCACGCGTTGCGTCGAGCATTTTCGCGGCATGTTCGCCTTTGCGCTGTGGGACCGCCGCCAGCGCAGCCTGTTCCTGGCGCGCGACCGTCTCGGCGTCAAGCCCCTGCACTACGCCGTGCTGGACAACGGCCATCTGATCTTCGCCTCGGAAATCAAAGCCCTGCTGGCACACGACCAGCTGCGCCGCGATCTCGATCCACTGGCCATCGAAGACTATTTCGCCTACGGCTACATCCCCGAACCGCGCAGCGTGTTTCGCCAGATCCGCAAACTGGAGCCGGGCCACACTCTGCTGGTGCGCCACGGCAGCGCGCCGGGTCAGCCACGCCGCTACTGGGACGTGCCGTTCCAGCGGCACAGCATCATCAGTCCCGAGCACGCGGCCGACGAGCTGATCACCCGCCTGCGCGAAGCCGTGCGCATCCGCATGGTGGCCGAAGTGTCGCTGGGTGCCTTCCTGTCCGGCGGCGTGGATTCCAGCGCTGTGGTGGCGATGATGGCGCAAACCTCCGATGCACCGGTCAACACCTGCTCCATCGCCTTCGACGATGCCGGATTCGACGAGTCGCCCTACGCCCACATCGTAGCCGAGCGCTATCGCACCAGCCATCACACCGAGCGCGTGCAACAGCACGACGCCAGCCTGGTCGACACCCTGGTCAACCTCTACGACGAGCCGTTCGCCGACAGCTCCGCCCTGCCCACCTACCGCGTCTGCCAACTCGCGCGCAAGCGTGTGACGGTGGCCCTGTCCGGCGATGGCGGCGACGAAAACCTGGCCGGTTACCGCCGCTACCGTTGGCACTTGCACGAGGAACGCATGCGTGCGCTGTTGCCGTTGGGCTTGCGCAAGCCGGTGTTCAGCGCGCTGGGCAAGCTTTATCCCAAGGCCGACTGGGCGCCACGGCCACTGCGTGCCAAGAGCACGCTGGAGGCGCTGGCGCGCGATTCGGTGGCGGCCTATTTCCACGGCGTCAGCATCATGAAAGACGAGATGCGCGAGCAACTCTTCAGTTCCTCGCTCAAGCGCGACCTCGGCGAGTACCGTGCCATCGACGTGTTGCGCCGCCATGCGGCCACGTGCCCGGCCGACGATCCGCTGTCGCAAGTGCAATATCTTGACCTGAAAACCTACCTGCCAGGCGACATCCTGACCAAGGTCGACCGCGCCAGCATGGCGCACGGGCTGGAGGTGCGCGTGCCGCTGCTCGATCACAAGCTGGTCGAATGGATATCCGGGCTGCCGCCGGACCTGAAGCTGCAAGGCGGCGTCGGCAAATACCTGTTCAAGCAGGCGCTGACGCCGTATCTGCCCGGCGATTTGCTGTACCGCCAGAAAATGGGCTTTTCCGTGCCATTGGCCGACTGGTTCCGGGGGCCGCTAAAAGCGCGCCTGCAAGCCAGCCTCGCCAGCCCGGTGCTGGCCGGCTGCGACATGTTCAATCTCGGCTATATCCAGCAACTGCTGCACCAGCACCAGAGCGGCCGGCGCGACCACAGCGCCCCCCTGTGGTCGCTGATGATGTTTGAATCCTTCCTGCGCCAGTTGCTGAAAGAACCCGGGCACAGCGCAGAACGACAGGCGGCATGATGCGCATCCTGCACATACTCGATCATTCCGCGCCGCTGCACAGCGGCTACACCTTTCGCACGCTGTCCATCCTGGCCCAGCAGCGCAAGATGGGCTGGCACACTATCCACCTGACCAGCGCCAAACACGGTCCGGACGGCGGCGAACAGGAAATCGACGGCTGGCACTTCTTCCGCACTCCGCCGGCGCGGCGCTGGTGGACGCGCTTGCCGCTGCTGGGGCAGTTGTCTATCATCAGCGGCCTGAGCCGGCGCATGCTGCAAATCGCCCGCACCACCAAGCCGCAGTTGCTGCATGCACATTCGCCTTCGCTGAACGCGATCGCCGCTCTGCGCGTGGGCCGGGCGCTGAAGATTCCTGTCGTGTACGAAATCCGCGCCTTCTGGGAAGACGCCGCCGCCGATCACGGCACCAGCCGCCCCGGCGGCCTGCGCTACCGGCTCAGCCGCGCGCTGGAAACCTACGCCCTGCGCCGTGTGGCCGCAGTTACCACCATTTGCGAAGGCCTGCGCGAAGAGATCATCGCGCGCGGCATCCCGGCTTCGCACATCACTGTCATCCCCAACGCGGTCGACAGCCATCGCTTCCGCGCCGCGCCGCCGGTCAACCGCATGCTGGCCCGGCTGCTGGAATTGCGCGGCCAGCCGCTGATCGGCTTCATTGGTTCGTTCTACGCTTATGAAGGCCTGGCGCTGCTGGTGCAAGCGTTGCCGCGCATGCTACAGGCCCTGCCGACGCTGCAATTGCTGTTGGTCGGCGGCGGTCCGCAGGAAGTGGAACTGCGGGCACTAGTCGAACGCCTCAGCCTGCGCGACAAAGTCCGCTTCGCCGGCCGCGCGCCGCACGACCAGATCGCCGAGTACTACAGCTTGATCGACATCCTGGTCTATCCGCGCCTGCCGATGCGCCTGACCGAACTGGTCACGCCGCTGAAACCGCTGGAAGCCATGGCCCAAGGCCGGCTGATCGTCGCTTCCGACGTTGGCGGTCACCGCGAAATGATCGAGCACGGCAAAACCGGCATGCTGTTCAAGGCTGGCGATGCGGAAGCGCTGGCCAGCCAGGTGATCCATCTGGCGCAGCACACCGAGCTGTGGCCGGCGCTGCGCCGCCAGGCCCGCGACTACGTCGAGCGTGAGCGCAACTGGAGCGCCAGCGTCAGCCGCTACGCCGGCATTTACCAGCGCCTGCTGGCGCCCGTGCCATGAAAGGCCTGCGCATCGCCCTGATTGGTCCGTTGCCGCCCCCAGCCGGCGGCATCGCCAATCAGACCCTGCAACTGGCCACACTGTTGCGCGAAGCCGGCGCCACGGTGGAACTGGTGCAGGTCAATCCCCCCTGGCGGCCGGCGTGGACGGCGCAGATACGCGGCGTGCGCGCTGCGCTGAGGCTGCCGCCCTATCTCTGGCAACTGTGGTGCGCCGCCGGCCGGGCGCAGCTGCTGCACGTGATGGCCAATTCCGGCTGGTCCTGGCATCTGCAAGCGGCGCCGGCGATCTGGGTCGGGTGGCTGCGCGGCAAGGCTGTGGTGCTCAATTACCGCGGCGGCGAGGCGCCAGCCTTCATGGCGCGCAGCGCCACCCTGGTGTGCTTCAGCCTGCGCCGGGCGCATGCCGTCATTGTTCCATCCGCTTACCTGGCGCGGCTGTTCAGGGGATACGGCATCAGCACGCAAATCGTGCCGAACGTCGTCGATCTGGCACGCTTCCGGCCGGCGCCACGCCGGCCCGGCACTGCGCAGATTCTGATCGCCCGCCATCTTGAGCCGCTTTACGACCACGCTACTGCCCTGCACGCCTTCGCGCTGCTACGTCAGCGCCTGCCAAACGCCCGGCTGATCATCTGCGGCGAAGGCCCGGAACTGCCACGCTTGCGCATGCTGGCGCTCAGCCTGCAACTGCAAACCGCCGTGCATTTTGCCGGCAAGGCTGATCGCGCCGCCATGGCCTCGCGTTACCGGCAGGCCGATCTCGCGCTCAATCCCAGCCTGGCCGACAACATGCCCAATTCCGTGCTGGAGGCGTGGGCCAGCGGTGTGCCGGTGGTTAGCACCAATGTCGGTGGCGTGCCGGATCTGATCCGCGACGGCGTGGATGGTCTGCTGGTGCCACCCGGCGATGCCGAGGCCATGGCGGCCGCCATGTTGCGCCTGCTGACCAGCGCACCGGAGGCGCAACGATTGGCAACGGCAGGCTGGCAAAGCGCGCAACGCTACAGCTGGCAACGGGTTGCGCCGCTATTGCAGGCCCAATATCGGCGCGTGCTCCGGCGTCCGCCGCGTTCTGGCTATACGGCGCTGGTGTCCAGCCTATTGTTTCCGTTGCACGAACGCTTCAAGCGCCACGACAGCGCGGCATTGCTGGGGCCGATGGAGGCCAGCCAGTGGTGGCCGCTTGAACACATCGAAGGCCTGCAAGTCGAACGCCTGCGGGCCCTGTTGCTAAATGCCTCGGAACATGTGCCTTATTATCGCCAGATGTTTGCCCGTATCGGCTTCGACGCCACCCGTGTGCACGATGTGCGCGACCTGCGCTGCCTGCCCGTGCTGCGCAAGACTCACATCAACGACAACCGCGACGACTTCATTGCGGACGATGCGGGCGAGCTCAAGCGCTTGACCACCGGCGGTTCCAGCGGTGAACCGCTGATTTTCTACCTTGGCAAGCAGCGCATCAGCCACGACGTGGCCGCCAAGTGGCGCGCAACGCGCTGGTGGGGCGTCGACATTGGCGACCGCGAGGCGGTGATGTGGGGCTCCCCCATTGAGCTACACGCCCAGGACCTGTGGCGCGCGCGCCGCGACCGGCTGATGCGTAGCGATCTGCTGCCTGCCTTCGACCTGTCCCCGGCAAGGCTGGACGAATATCTCACCCGCCTGCAAAAGCAGCGCCCGGCCATGCTGTTCGGCTATCCGTCAGTGATGAGCCTGCTCGCGCAACATGCCAGGCAGCGAGGGGTCGCGCTGGACCGGCTTGGCGTGCGTGTGGTGTTCGTCACCGCCGAGCGCCTGTATGAAGAACAGCGCGCCACGCTGACCGAAGCTTTCAACGCGCCGGTCGCCAACGGCTACGGCGGCCGCGACGCCGGTTTCATCGCGCATGAATGCCCGGAGGGCGGCATGCACATCACGGCCGAAGACATCATCGTCGAGATTCTCGATGCGCAAGGCCAGCCGGTCGCGCCCGGCCAGGACGGCGCCATCGTCATCACCCACCTGGCCAGCCGTGATTTCCCGCTGATCCGCTACGCCACCGGCGACGTCGGCGCGCTCGATCCGCGTCCCTGCCCGTGCGGACGCGGCCTGCCGCTGCTGCAACGGGTTGCAGGCCGCACCAGCGATTTCGTCGTAGCCCGCGATGGCACCGTCATGCACGGCTTGGCCCTGATCTACATCCTGCGCGACTTGCCGCAAGTGCGCGCCTTCAAGATTATCCAGGAAAGCCTCGACTGCACGCGTGTGCTGCTGGTGAGCGTTGACGGCCTGCCACCCTCGCTGCGGCTCAGCATCGTCACCCAGTTCCGTGCGCGCCTCGGCGAGTCGGTGGAAATTGTGATCGAAGAAGTATCGGTCATTCCGGCCGAGGCTTCCGGCAAACATCGCTACGTCATCAGCAAAGTGGGAGCGCCCTCATGCCCTTAATCCTCAGCACCCTGACCATCTTGCTGCTGGCTTACACCCTGCACAAGCTGCGCCGCGCCCATCTGCTGCTGTTTGAACTGCGCGACCAGTCGCGGCAAGACAACGCCGACCTGTTCCGCCAACTGGAAGCGTTGCAAGGCCTGTACGCCGAGCTCGACCTGAAAACCAGCCTGCCGCCGACACGTGGCTGGGCGGCGTCGCCGGATTTTCTGCTGGAACTGGCCCGCCACGCACGCACCGCGCGGCCGCTGAGCGTGGTGGAATGCAGCAGCGGTGCCTCAACGCTGGTGCTGGCGCGCTGCATGCAGCTGAACGGCGCTGGCCGAGTGCTGAGTCTGGAACACGATCCCCATTACGCCGCGCAAACGCGCGCACAACTGCGGCATCACGGCTTGCAGGACTGGGCGGAGGTCCTGGAGGCGCCGCTACAGGAGCACACACTGGGCGGCGACGCCTGGTCCTGGTATGGCACGGATGATTTGCCCGACGGCCTGAGCATCGACCTGCTGGTAATCGACGGTCCGCCCCAAGCCACCGGCAGCATGGCGCGCTATCCCGCCGGCCCCCTGTTGTTCCCACGTCTGAGCGCCGGAGCAAGCGTCTTTCTCGATGACGCCGCCCGCAGCGATGAAACCGCCGTCGTGCAGCGCTGGCAGCGCGAATATCCGGCGCTGGTCCATGCCACGCGCACCTGCGAAAAAGGCTGCGCCGTGCTTACAAAACCGATCTGACCATGGCGGTCTCGGCGGCATGTTCACGATGATACCGCTCGCGCGCTTCGCGCTGCGCGGCCTGATGCCCGGCCAGCGAGGCTGGCGTCAGCTCCACACCAAAATCCTTCTGCCCGAAAATACGGGCAAGTATCATCGCGCCGACATTCACGCGGTAGTGCGAGGTTTCCCAGTAATTCGTCATATCCGGCTGGCCGCTGACCTGCGGCGGCGCTTCCGTCGTCACGCTGTTAAAACCGGAAAAATCAAACAACCGCACATCGCACCCTTGTCGCCGATGATGGTCGGCCAGCGCCGTCAACCGGCCCTGCCATGATTCCAACGCCGGCCACTTGCCTTTCCAGTACAGCGCGTCGCTGGTCATGGCGTGGGTGGGATTCACGTACAGCCGCAATTGCGTGCCGTCGCGGCACAACGCCGCGACGCTGCGCTCCAGCTCCTGCATGGCATCCGGCGTCGGCCCGCCGCCGCGCGCAAAATCGGCCACGCGCGGCAGGATGGCGGCGCTGGTGCCGCCGAGACTGTCGATCCGGTCGCGCACGCAACGACCGTCGCGCTGGCCAAGCAGGGCCAGGCTGGACTGGCACACCCGTCCGAACGTGCCACGCAGCACACGGATGGAATCCAGCGTCATGTCCACACTCAGCGCGCGCTTGAGGTTGATGAGCCAGCGCCGCCACAAATAAAAACCATCCGCCGCCACCAGATCGCGGTCAAAGTCGGTATTGCCGATTTCCATGGAAAACGATGGCGCGTCGATGCCCCAGACCACAGTCTCCAGCCGGCTGACAGCGGCAGCATGCCGCACCATCGCCGCCGCATCGCCCAGCGAGGCGCCCGACAGCGCGGCATTGAACACGCGCCGTCCGCCGAACCAGTCTGTTTGCACCGGCAGTCCCAGTTCGGTGCGCGAATTGCCGACATACAGCACCTGTGGCCGCAAGTGCGCCAGCGCGTAGGTCTTGCCCCACGGGCTGAGCTTTTCCCGCCCCGGCAGCAGGCGCTGCAAGTGTGGCGTGTCCCACTGATGCGTCAGGTACGGATCGACCTGATAATTGAGCGTACCCACGGCGCCCGTCACCAGCAGGCTGACGCCGCAAAAAAGTAAGACGTAGCTGCGCCATTCGGCTTGAGTGTCCATGGTCAGAATTGGAAATAGAGAAATTCGCTGACTCGGTTCATATTGAACAGGCAGCCCAGAAACAGCAGCGCCATCGCCGTGCCGCGCCATTTTGCCGGTGTCCAGCGCAGTGGCTGGCTGAAGATTTCCTGTGTATTCGGCGCCGTGAACGCCAGCAGCATCGCCAGCAACAGCGCCGGCACCGCCGGACCGCTGAAATCGATCCACCGGATGCCGTCAAAGCTGGCGTGCCAGCCCAAGGCCGACAACATACCAGCCCAGGGCGCCGCACCGCGTGGCAAGGACACGCCGTTGGTCCCCGCCAGTCCTTGCATCACCTCGCCGGCCGTGGCGAGATCCGGCGCACGGAACACGACCCACGCCAGCATCACCGCCAGCATCGTCAGCCAGTGCCCCCACCAGCGCGGCGCCCGTCCCGGCCGCAGCGCTTGCCAGGCGTGATGCAGCACCAGATACACGCCATGCAGCGCGCCCCATACCACGAAGGTCCAGCCCGCGCCGTGCCACAAGCCACCCAGCAGCATCGTCAGCAGCAGATTGCGGTAGCGTTGCAGCGGACCATGCCGGTTGCCGCCCAAAGGGACGTACAGGTAGTCCCGCAGAAAGCGCGACAGCGTCATGTGCCAGCGCCGCCAGAACTCGCTGATATTCGCGGCCTTGTACGGGGAGGTGAAATTCAGCGGCAGGTGCACGCCAAACAGCCGCGACAGCCCGATCGCCATGTCGGAGTAGCCGGAAAAGTCAAAATATAGCTGGTAAGTGTAGGCCAGCGTACCGATCCACGCCTCCACCAGCTGCGGCTGCGCGTGCGGCGCGAACACCGGCCCCACCAGCACGGAAATTGGATCGGCCAGCAGCACTTTCTTGGCCAGCCCGACCACAAAAATCGACAGGCCGATGCCGATATCGGCCACATCGAAGCGCGTCGGGCGGTCAAACTGCGGCATCATTTCCTTGTGATGCAGCACCGGGCCGGCGATCAGGTGCGGGAAATAGCTGACAAACAAGGTGTACTGCACCAGCCGGTATTCGCCGGCGCCGCCACGATAGCAATCGACCAGATAGGCGATCTGGGTGAAGGTAAAAAATGAAATCCCCACCGGAAGGACAATCGCCCAGCCATACCCGTGCAGACCAATGCTGTCGATGAAGAAATTGGCATACTTGAAATAGCCCAGCAATGCCAGATCAGCCGCCACGCCAACCAGCAGCCAGCGCCGGTGCTGCGCGCACCAGAAGTTGAACAAGATCGAGCCCAGCAGCAAAGGCAGGTAACGCGCGTCCCAATAACCGTAGAAAAACAGCGAAGCCAGTGCCAGCCAGCCCGCGGTCCAGCGCGGCTGCCAACGCAGCAGCGCGAAGTAGCCGGTCAGCACCACCGGCAGATACAGGAACAGGAAGCTGAACGAGTTAAACAGCATCGGCCAGCTCCCGATAACAGTCAGCGATCCGCAGCGCCACGCGCTGCCAGGTAAAAGCCTGCACCAGCGCCGTCACCTCCTGCCGCCTGGGCGGCGCGGCGACGAACTGCTGGATCTCCCGGCACAGGGCAGCGGTGTCGTTCCAGCGCAGCTGTTTCAGGGCGAAGTCGCTGCCCGGCAGGCTGAGGGCGCTCTCGTCCGTCATCACCACCGGCGTGCCGGCAGCCAACGCCTCCAGCACGCACAAGGGATAGACTTCGCCCTGGCTCGGCAAGGCCAGCACCGAAGCCGCCGCATAGGCGCTTACCAGCAGCGGATCGCGATGATCCAACTGGCCCAGCCAATGCACCCTGGGGGATTGCAGCACCTGCTGCAAATAGTCCTGATGCTGGCGTTGTGCCTGTCCGGCCAGCACCACCGGCAAGTCCAGCCTGGCCAGCGCTCGCACCAGTCCCAGCTGATTTTTGTACGGAGAAATCGATCCCACCATCAAAACAAATGGCCCTGCAATGCCGGTGCGGCTGCGGAACAGATACCCCTCCGCGCGGAAAAAATGCTCGCCCACGCCATTTGGCAGCAAACGAATGCGGCTGGGATCGACCTTGAAGCCTTCGATCAGCGCCGTCTGCTCAGCCGGCCCCAGCGCCACCACCAACTGCGCCAGTTGCAGCGCGCGTTTGGTCTGCGCGTAGCTGGTCTGCACGCTCCACTGTGTCAGCCGGCCGGTCAGCCGCTCGGCAATGCGCGCCCGCAGTGCCGTGTGGCGGTTCCATCCCGGCGACAGCAAGGCCGACAATACGACCGGCACGCCCATTTCCTGCGCCAGCTCCACCACCCGGTAATTGCCATTGATTGCCGAAAAGACGTGAATCACGTCGAAACTATCCAGCCGCTCGCGGTTGGGATCGACCAAAGCCACGTCGAGCGGCAACTGGCGCAGCGCTTCAATGGTCGAACGCACCTGCACCTGCAAGCCACCTTCGCGCTGGAACAACATGGGATAGGACAAGATGCCAACACGCATAACCGCCTCTCATCGTTGCAGCGCCACAGTCGCGCCGAGGCAGCAGGCCGCCAATGCCACGCTGCGCCAGGTCGCGCCCGCCAGATCGCCGATGCGCAGCCCGGTCAGGCGGCGCAGATAGAAATACGTCAGGCCGCTGCGGAACAGCGCGCCCACCACCACGGCCCAGCCGACCCAGTACAATCCGAAAGGCGCCGCAGCCAGCACCGCCGCCACGCGCACCGGCACCGAGAACGCATCCAGCCGCGCCTGCGCTCTGACCTCGCCCATCGCCACAAACAGATAGCGCGCCATGCTGAACATGCTGTACAAGGCCGAGCCGATGCAGATCACGCGGATCAACGGCACGGCCGCGTCCCACTGGTTGCCGTACAGCAGACGCACCAGCGGTTGCGCCATCAGCGCCACGATGCCGAAGAACGGCCAAGCCAGCGCCGTCATGTAACTGACGGTGGTGAGATAAGCACGCCGCACATCCCTACCCTCGCGCGCCTGGGCGGAAAACAGCGGGAAAATCACGGGCGAGATCGCCGCCGTCACCAGCTGGTTGAACACATTGATGACGCCCATGGCCTTGCCGTAGATGCCGACCTCCGCCACGCCGGCCAGCTTGCCGATGATCAGGTCGGGCGCGGCCACGCCGGCTTCGTCGATCAGGGTGCCGGCGGTGGAAATGGTGCCGAAAGAAAGGATCTGGCGGACACCTCGCCATGAAGGCAACCAGGGCAGATCCCTGGGCCGGCAGTACAAAGTGGTCAGCAAGGTCGCCACCGCGCCGGCCACCGCGCCCAGCGCCAGGCTCAGATAACCCCAGCCGAGCTTCGCCAGCAGCACCGCGCAGCCGGTCTGTGCCACGCACTGGCTGACATTGATCGCCAAAATCGATCGGAAGCGCATCTGCCGCCGCAAATAAGGCAGCGCAACGGCACTGAAGGGTATCAACAAAAAGTTAATCGACAGCAGTTGCAGCACGAAGCGCAAACGTGGCTCGTGGTAGAACCACGCCGCCGGCCAACTGGCAACGAGCACCAGCAAGGCCAGCGGCCACGCCACCAGCAGGCTGACGCTGAGTGCGGCGCGCAGCTTGTCGCGGTTCAGCTCCTGTTCCTGGATCACATACGCCCCGACCCCGAAGTCTCGCAGCACTTGTACCAGCCCCACCAGCACCGCGCCGACGGAATAGACGCCGACCTCGGCCGGTGTAAGCAAGCGCGCCAGCACCATGGCGCCGGCCGTATTCAGCACCAGCAGCGTGTATTTCTCGGCAAACGAGAACAGGAAGGAGGTGCGCGGCGTCATAGCAGGCCTTCGTAGAACGCCCTTACTTGCCGTCCGATCACGGCGTGACTGTAGCGCAGCTCGGCTTCCTCCCGTCCGTGACGACCCATGACGGCACGGCGTGCGGGGTCCGCCAGCAATTGCACGACCGTGGCCGCCGCAGCCTGCAGATCGTCGGCCGGAACCAGCAGGCCAGCCCGGCTGTTGCGCAAAATATCCGCGCTACCCGGCACGTCGGTGGCGATCGCCGGGATGCCGCACGCCATCGCCTCGATGGTGGCGATGCCGAAGCCTTCGTTGCGGCTCATCAGCAGATGCAAATCCAGCGCTGGCATCAGCTCGTGCACCGCTTCCACGAAGCCGGTGAAGGTAATCCACGGCAGCAAGCCCATGCGTTCCGCCTGGGTCCGTAGCTCCGCCTCCAATGGCCCGCTGCCTGCCAGCACCAGATGCAGTTCGGGAAACTGCTCGCGCAACAAGGCCAGCAGGTTGATCATCAAATGCGGCCGCTTCTGCGCCGACAGCCGCGCCACCGTGCCGATCACCAGGGCCTGCCGCGGCAGTTGCAGCCGTTGGCGCGCCAGCGTTCGTGCCGCCGCCGACGGCCGGAAGCGTTCGACGTCCACGCCGTTCGGTATCACCGCCAGCCGGGTGGACGCTAATATATACGGCCGATATGCGGCCAAGAAATGCGCCATCGCCGATTCCGACACCGCATAAATTCCGCGCACGCCGCCGAAGGCCTGGTTCAGCAGTTGATCGTGCCAATCGGTATGGCCAGGCGCTGGAAACGCGTTGTGCACGCTGATCACGGCCGGCACGCCGCAATGCCGGGCCAGCCAGAGCATGGACGCACCGTAATGCGTCCAGCACATGGCGACGTGCACCAGATCCGCACCGAAGGTACGCAAGCGGTCCGCCGCCAGCCATTGTGCACGCCGGAGCCGCCACTGTCGCCAGCGCCAGTCGCTCTCGAAAAATGGCGGCGGGCTGAATTCCGCCGCAATAATTTGCTCGCGCGCCAGGCGCTGCGTCCATTCCACCAGCCCGTCGAAGCGGCGCAAGGCCAGCATGCTTGTGTGGCCGGCCTGTTGCAGATAGCGCACTTCCTGCGCCATGCGCAACTCCATGCCGCCCAGCTCGCCTGAGTAGCTGGTCACCAGCACCCGTGCGCCCGCGCGCGGTACGCCCCGCCAGGCTTCATGAAAGTATCCGCGCAGGAAGGCCAGCTCCCAGCGATGTCGGAACTTGCGGCCGGCGTCGCCGCGCAACGCCGCACCAGTCCACGACGCCAGCTCCAGCAAGTAACGCAACAGCATCCAGCGCGGCACGCCCCGGCATTCGGCAAACCGGCCGGGCAGCTCTTGCCGGAACTTGCCGCGTCCGAAGCGCCGCGCTTTTTGCAAGATGTAGTCGATCCGTACCTGATGCGGGCGGATGTGGTGCGCCACCTGCGGCGCGCGGCAAAAACGGGCGCGATAGCCCAGCGTCGCCAGCCGGCGCGTGAGCTCGGTTTCGCTGCCCATGGCGTAATCCGCGCCGTTGGGGCCGATGCACAAGTCGAAACGGTGGCCATCCTCGAACACCCTGCGTCGTATCGCCATGTTGGCGCCCCACACCAGCCCGGGAAACACCGGGCCGTCCGGCAGCGAAGGCGAGGTCAGACCGTAGGTCAATCCGGTGGGAATCAGTGGCAAAAGCCAAGAGGGCGGCGCCTCCGCCCAGTCTGGCACGATGGCGCCGCCGAACACGCTGTCATCCGGATGGGCATCGGCGCAGGCCTGCCATTGCAGCAGCCAGTCCGGCTCCGGCGCGGCGTCGTCATCGGTGAAGATGAACAGGTCGCCGCCATTACCCGGCATGGCCAGCGCGTTTTCCAGCGCGCGATTCAAGGCGCGATTCTTGCCCGCCTCGGCCTCGTGCAGACGGCGCAGCGGCAGGCGTGGCGTGTAGTTCGCCAGCAGCGTGGCGGTCAGGTCCGTGCTGCCGTTGTCAACCACCAGCAAACGCCAGCCACCCGGCGGCGGCGTCAGCCGGCAGTATGCCTCCAGCACATTGGGCAAAGTCCCGGCGCCATCGCGCGTTGCCATGAGTACGGTCAACAAAGCCTGGCCTCCCTTGTTCTAAGATCGCTAGAGTAAAAGGCCAGTGTACTAACAGGCTCAAACGCATCGTTGAGCCGCATCAATGAGTGCCATGCGCGACATCCTCATCACCCTCATCGTGTTTGCCAGCTTGCCGCTGATCCTGAAAAACCCCGTCAATGGTGTGTTGATGTGGATCTGGATCAGCGTCATGAACCCGCACACCCAAGGCTGGGGCTTCGCCACCACCTTTCCTTTCGCTCAGATCATTGCTGTGGTCACCATCTTCAGCCTGGTCACCTCGCGCGCGCCGAAGCTGCTGCCAGCCAGCGGCATCACCTTCGCCCTGTTGGCCATGGTGTTGTGGATGAACGTCACCACCCTGTTCGCTATCTTCCCGGCCGCCTCGCTGCTCCAACTGGGCAAGGTCATGAAAATCATGCTGATGAGTCTGGTGACCATGATCGTCATCCGCAGCCGCCAGGACGTGCACCGCATGATCTGGGTACTGGCGATTTCACTGGGCTTCTACGGCGTGAAAGGCGGCATCTTCACCGTGCGCGAAGGCGGTAATTTCCGCGTCTGGGGACCGACCGGCACCTTCATCGGCGGCAACAACGAAATCGCGCTGGCGCTCATCATCGCCATTCCGCTGATGCGCTATTTGCAGCAAAGCAGCGACCAGCTGTGGGTCAGGCGTGGCTGGACGGCCGCCATGCTGCTGTCGGCCATGGCGGCGCTGGGCTCGTACTCGCGCGGCGCGCTGCTGGCCATCGCCGCCATGATGGGCCTGATGTGGATGAAGAGCCAGAAGAAAATGCTGGGCGCGCTGCTGATTGCCGTCTTCGCCCCGTTTGCCCTGCTGTTCATGCCCGAGCGCTGGACCGAGCGCATGGACAGCATCGGCGACTATCAGGCCGACAATTCCGCCATGGGCCGCATCAACGCCTGGAACATGGCCTTCAACCTGGCCAGGGACCGCTTCTTTGGCGGCGGTTTCGAGATCGCCGAGCCGTCCGTGTTCTACCAGTACGCGCCCAATCCGGCCGATGTGCACGCCGCGCACAGCATTTATTTCCAGGCGCTGGGCGAGCATGGTTTTATCGGTCTGGGCCTGTACCTGCTGGTGGGGATGCTGACCTGGCGCTCCGCAGCCTGGGTGGTGCGCAACAGCCGCAACGATCCGGAGTTGGTGTGGGCCAGCAATCTGTCCAAGATGATCCAGTCCAGCCTGATCGGCTTTGCGGTTGGCGGCGCCTTCCTCAGCTTGCTGTACTTCGATGTTCCCTACTATCTGATGGCCGCCGTGGTCGCCCTGCGCGCATTGACCGAGCAGCGGCTGGCGCAGCGCAAAACCGGGACCTTGCCATGACCCGCCTGTCAATCCTGATCTACCACCGCGTACTGGCTCAGCCCGATCCACTGCTGCCCAGTTTGCCCGACGCGCGTCGTTTCGACCGCCAGATGGCGCTGCTCAAGCGCTATTTTCGCGTGCTGCCGCTGAGCATGGCGGTGCGATCCCTGCAACAAAACCGCCTGCCGTCGCGCGCCGCCGCCATCACCTTCGACGACGGCTACGCCGACAACGCCGGGCTTGCCCTTCCCATCCTGCAACGCCACGGCCTGAGCGCGACCTTCTTCATTGCCAGCGGCTACCTCAACGGCGGCCAGATGTGGAACGACGACGTGATCGCGCACGCGCGCCATAACGGCCTCAGCCCGCAATCGCTGGACCAGTTGCTGCAACAACTCAAGTATTTGCCATTCGAACAGCGCCTGCGGGCCGCGCGCACCATGGCGCCGCCGCGCGGCGAGGAATTGATGATGACCACGGCACAACTGCAAAAGCTGGCTGCGGCCGGCATGGAAATCGGCGCCCACACGCACCGCCATCCCATCCTGGCCACGGTGCCGGATGCGGAGGCGCTGGCCGACATTGTGCAAGGCCGCACCGAGCTGGAAAACATCACACAAAAGCCGGTCAGCCTGTTCGCCTACCCGAATGGCAAGCCGGGCGCCGATTACCACCAGCGCCACGTCGACATGGTGCGCGAACTGGGCTTCGATGGCGCCGTCACCACAGTGGCTGGCGCCGCCTACGAAGGCAGCGACCTGCTGCAATTGCCGCGCTTCACGCCCTGGGAGCCGGATCGGCCACGGTTTCTGCTGCGTCTGCTGGAACAACGCTGGCACGCGGTGTAGCGTGATGCTGTAGCCACTGCTCCAGCATCATCAGCACCCAGACCATGGTGCCGTGGTAGGCCGGATGCTCCTGCACCAGCTTGCCTGTCAGTTGGTCGATAAAGCCGGCACGTACGATGCGGCGCGTCTTCAGGTCGGCCAGGCTGTCGTAGGCCAGCGCCCGCAGATGGCCGTCTTTCAGCAGCCACTGCCCGAAAGGCATGCCGAAGCCATGCTTCTTCTTGCGCAGGATCTCCGCCGGCAAATGGTGACGCAGCGCGTGCTTGAAGAAATAGCGCAAGCGCGTGCCGTTCAGCTTGTCGCGCGGCAGCAGACGCGCCGAAAAGGCCAGCATGTCGTCGCTGAGGAAGGGAAACGCCGCCTCTACGCCGGCCAGATCGCAGGCCGTGGTCACCTTGCGCAAATCGTTGTCGGCCAGCGTGTAGCGCAGATCCAGCGCCTGCATGCGGTTAATCTGGCTGAGGCCGTGAGATTCCCAATAGCAAGCGTTCAACTGCGCCAGCGGATTTCCTTCGTCCACCGCGGCCAGGAAATCCGCCTCCAGCACTTGCCCGGGGCCGTAGCGATGCAACAGATTGTAGGTTTCCAGCCGTGCCGGCATCGGCACCAGCGCCTGCTCGACGTAGCTGCGCGCCTTGCGCAGCAGGCGCAAGTCCAGCTTGCCCGTCAGCCCGAACAGCAAAGGCTCCAGCGCCAGTTGCCGCAAGCTGGACGGTAGTTGCTCATAGCGCGCAAACACGGCCTGGCGCGCGTAGCGCTCGTTGCCGCCGAACAGCTCGTCGCCGCCATCGCCACCGATCAGCCGAGTGACGCCGTCGGCACGCGCCATCTGCGCGCAGAAATAGGCCGGCACCAACGAGGAGTTGCCGAACGGCTGATCGCAAGCGGCGGTAATGCGCGGGATGGCCTCGGCCACGTCGCCAGCGGTCAGATAATACTCGTGATGGCGGGTCTGGAAATGGCGGGCGGCGATGCGCGCGTAAGCCATCTCATCGTAGCCTGCCACCTCGAAGCCGATCGAATAAGTGCGCGGCGCGACCCCGCTGACTTTGCCCAGCATGCCGGCCAGCGTGGAACTGTCCGTGCCGCCGCTGAGGAAGGCGCCGGTTTCGCCATCGGCGGCGTCGCGAACCGCGTCGTTCAGGATGCCGAGAAACTGCCGCCGCATCACCTTGAACGGCGATGCCGCCTCCTCGCGGAACCGCATGCGCCAGTAGACGCCGCGCTCCATCCGGCCGCGTCGCACCAGCACATATTCGCCCGGCAGCAGGCGATGCTGATGGCGGTAGATGCTGCGCGGCGCCGGAATCACGTGGAAGTGCAAGTAGTTGTACAAGGCCTGTGGGTCGAGCTCGCCCGACGGCAGCGCGTCGGCCGAGCTGGCGAATTGCAATCCCTGCGCACCGCGCCGATAGTGCATGGCATGCACGCCGCTGCGGTCCACAGCCAGCAATACCTGTCCGGACGCGTTGTCGATGACGCATAACGCAAAGTGACCGTGCAACTCGGCGCAAGCCTGTGCTCCGCGCGCGCGCCACGCCGCCGCCAGCCGCGCCGCCACTTGCTCGCGGCTGCCATCCAGCGTGGCCCGTCCCCAAACCGCCGCCAGCAGGCCTGGCGCCTGATGCAGGCTGACGCTGTCGCCAGGCGCCGCCACAGCAAGCGCGCTGGGGCCGTCTCTCAGCTTGAGAAGTGGATGGCCACCCGGCCCGGCGATGGCATCCACCGGCATCGGCATATTCCAGTAACCGCACAGGCCGCTCATACCAGCACCTCCAGCGGCAAGGGATGGCTGAGAAACGCGGTCGGGCTCGCCGTCAATCCGTAGGCGCCGGACTGGAACACCACCACAAAATCGCCCGGCTCGGCGCGTGCCAGTTCCATGCTGTCGGCCAGCGTGTCAAGCGGCGTGCACAGCGGGCCGACCACGGTGGCGATTTCACGCGGCCCCGCCTGCATGCGGTTGCCGATCGCCACCGGATAATTCTTGCGGATCACCTGGCCGAAGTTGCCGGATGCTGCCAGATGGTGGTGCATGCCGCCATCGGTAATCACAAAAACCTGACCGTGTGAAACTTTGCGTTCCAGCACGCGGCAGACATAGACACCGGACTCGGCCACCAAATAGCGGCCCAGTTCCAGCACCAGCCGGGTTTGCGGCGATTCCGCGGTCAGGCCGAGCATGGTTTCGTGCAAGCCATCGGCTACGGCGGGCAAGTCCAGTGCCCGTTCGCCGGGGAAATACGGGACGCCAAAGCCACCGCCGATGTTGAGCACGCGCAGCGGCGCAGGCGCGTGCGCGGCCAATCGCAATCCCAGCTCCACGCACAAGCGCTGCGCTTCGCAGATCGCCCGGGAAGACAAATTCTGCGCGCCGCAAAACAAGTGAAAGCCCTGGAAATCCAGCCCCAGTGCGCCCAGCTTGCGCAACATGGCCGGCACGCGCTCGGCATCGACGCCAAACTGGCGCGCGCCGCCGGCCATCTTCATGCCCGCATATTTGAGCTCGAATTCCGGATTGACGCGCACCGCCACGCGCGGTGTCAGGCCCATCTGTTCGCCGATGCGCGCCGCCCGCGCCATTTCCTCTTCCGACTCCAGATGCAACAAAACGCCGGCCGCAATCGCGCAACGCAGCTCGCTACTGGTCTTGCCGGGGCCGGCAAAGCTGATGTGGGACGGTGGCATGCCTGCATCCAGCGCGGTTTTCAGCTCGCCGCCGGAAGCGACGTCGAAGCCATCCACCAGCGAGCCCATCATTTGCACCAGCGCCGGCATGGGATTGGCCTTGATGGCGTAATGCAGCTGCAATTCCGGTGGCAAGGTGCTGCGCAGTAGCGCGATACGCGACTGGATGTGTTCGCGCTCGTAGGCATAAAACGGCGTGCGGCCGACCCGCTCGGCCAACCGTGTCAGCGTGATGCCGCCCAATTGCAGGCAATCCTCCAGTACCGGGAATTGCCGCTGTTCCGTGTGTGCCGGGCTCATACGCGAACCTCCAGTTCCTGCGCCAGCAGCTTGCGGTCGATCTTGCCGTTGGGATTGCGTGGCAGCGGCCTGTTGCGCATCTCGATCCGGGCCGGCAGCATGTAGGCTGGCAGGCCGCGCTTGCAGGCGGCCAGCACGGCGTCGCCGTCCAGCGCATCCCCCACGGCCACCAGCACAATCGATTGTCCCAGCAGCGGATGTGGCACGCCGAACGCCGCCACTTCCGTCACCAGCCCGCTGGCGTAGGCCACCTCCTCCACCTCGGCCGGACTGACGCGATAGCCGGAAGTCTTGATCATGTCGTCGCTGCGGCCGATGAAGTAGAGGTAGCCCTCGTCGTCGGCGCGCACCGTGTCGCCGGACCAGACCGCCAGCTCGGCCAGCGGCAAACCGTCGCGCGGCGGCAAATGGCGGAAACGTTCCGCCGTGCGCGCCACATCATTCCAGTAGCCCATCGACACCAGCGCGCCACGATGCACCAGTTCGCCCGGCTCGTTGGGGGCGCAGGAAGAACCGTCCGGCCGCAGCACCAGTATTTCGGCATTGGGGATGGCCTTGCCGATGGAGTCGGGCCGGATGTCCAGCTGTTCCGGCGCCAGATAGGTGGAGCGGAAGGCCTCGGTCAGCCCGTACATCAGGTAAATCTGCACATGTGGCAAGGCGCGGCGCAAGGCCTTGATGGTGTGCCGCGGCATCACGCCGCCGGAATTGGTGATGTAGCGCAGCCGCCGCGCGTGATTCCAGCTCAGGTCAGCCAACTGTATCCACAGCGGCGGCACGCCCGCCAGGCCGGTGATACGCTCGCGGTCGACAGCGTCCAGCACGTCGCGCAACAGCAGATGATTCAACAGCACGGCGCAGGCGCCGACCGCAAACGCCGTGGTCAGCTGGCTCAGGCCGTAATCAAAACTCAGCGGCAGCACGCACAGGATGCGGTCTTCTGGCGTGTTGGCCAGATAGCTCGACACACTGTTGGCCCCCGCCACCAGATTGCGGTGCGACAGGATCACGCCCTTGGGCTTGCCCGTGCTGCCGGAGGTGTACAGGATGGCGGCCATGTCGGTATCGATGCAGGCATGCGCCGCACGCGCCGGCGCCGTTGCCATGCTTTCCCGCCATGAGTGCAACTGCACGCCCTCCAGCGGCGCCAGCCCTTCCATCGATCCGATCACGATGATGGTGCGCAGGTCCGGGCAGGCGGCCAGCACCTCAGCCAGCTGGTTCAAGCGCTCGCGCGACGTTACCAGGATGCGCACATTACAATCGGCCAGGATGTACGCCACCTGCTCCGGCTTCAGCACCGGATTCACCGGCACGAACACGCCGCCGGCCGCGCTGGCGCCGAACATCGCCACCACCGCCTCCTCGCGTTTTTCCAGGAACACCGCCAGCCGCTCGCCGCGCCCGAGGCCGTGATTCAGCCAGGCATCGGCCGCCTGCCGCACCATGTGCGCCAGCGCCGCGTAGTTCAGGCCCACGCCCTGATACGACAGGGCCTGCCGCTCCGGCATCTCGCGCGCGGAAGATAAAATGAATTCGTGGATAAGCTGCGCCATGACGATAGGCCTTCAAGATGGACGGGTCTTCCATCATCCGGACAATCGGCACAGCCGTTCTTGATGTCGATCAAACAATGCGCGCGCTTGTGCTGGCGCAAACCGGATCGTTAGAGGTCATAGTCTAATCAACATCCCGCCCTCACTGGACCGATAGACATGACGACCGGCCTGCGTTACACCCTCGCGCAACTGGGATGGTTGAATACCGCCTGGTACGTGCTGGCGCGCCTGCTGGCGCGGCTCAGCGGCGGACGCTGGACGCTGTTGCGCTACATTTTCGTCGCCCAGTACATCAGCGACATGCCACTGACGCCGATGCGCGGCGCCGACATTCACATCCGCGAGCGCCGCTCCGGCGACGGCCTTCCTTCAGGCTATCCGCGTCCACCACATGTGGTGCGCGACCGCTACGCGCAAGGCGCGCAAACGCTGGAGGCCTGGCGCAACGGGGAGCTGGCCGGTTTCCTCTGGCTGATTGCGGACGCCTATCAGGAGGACGAAGTGCGCGTACGCTACCGCCTTGCCTCATCGCGCGCCGGCTGGGACTTTGACGTGTGGGTGCGGCCGGAACAGCGTCTCGGCTGGGTATTCCGCCGCTTGTGGGAGGCGGCGCGGCAACGTTTGCGTCGGCGCGGTGTGCACTGGACATGCAGCCGCATCTCCGCCTTCAACGCCGCCTCGCTGCGCGCGCACGCGCGGATCGGTGTGGTGCGGCTCGGCCACGCCGTGTTCCTGCGCTGCGGAGCGTGGCAATGGATGATCGCCAGCCTGCATCCCTACTTCCACCTGTCGCGCAATCCCGCATCCTTTCCCCAACTGGTGTTCGACATCCCATCACAGGAGCCGCCATGCCCCTCATCCAACAAGTCTGCCAGATACTGAGAACCACGCTGGGCCTGGGCCAGCAACCGCTCAACGAACATACGCCGCTGCTGGGCGCCATGCCGGAACTGGATTCGATGGCGGTGGCCAGCCTGATTATCGCACTCGAACAGCACTACGGCTTTGAAGTGCGGGACGACGAAATCAGCGCCCGCCATTTCGCCACGGTCGGCTCGCTCGCGAGCTTCGTCGCCAGCAAAATGGGCTGATCGTGGACGCGGCCTCCTTGAGCGCCCTGCCATTCTTCCTCAGCGCCGACGAGGGCGAGCGCTTTTGTCTGTATCACGAACCGGAACCAGGCGTGCCCGCGCGCGGCGCCATCCTCTACATCCATCCCTTTGCCGAAGAATTGAACAAAAGCCGACGCATGGTGGCGCTGCAAGCGCGCACCTACGCGCAGGCGGGTTTCGGCGTGCTTCAAATCGATTTATACGGTTGCGGCGACAGCAGCGGCGATCTGTCCAAGGCCAGCTGGGACATCTGGCTGAGCGATCTCACACGCGCCTGGCACTGGCTGGCGGAGCGCAACCTCGGTCCGCGCTACCTGTGGGGGCTGCGGCTGGGCGCCTTGCTGGCGCTGGACATGGCCACGCGCGTGCGCCCGCAGGCGCTGATCCTGTGGCAGCCGGCGCTGAGCGGACGCGCGCATCTCAACCAGTTCGCCCGTCTGCAAAGCGCGGCGCGGCTGTTTTCCAGCGCGCCGGCCGTCGAGCAAGACTCGGAAATCGCCGGCTACCTGATGGCGCCTGCGCTGTCCAACGCCATCAACCAGTTGGATGCCGGCGCCCTGACGCCGCGCTGCCCGGTGCAGTGGATGGAACTGAGCTGGCCCTTACAAGACGCAGCGGCCGATTATGCGGCGGCGGCAGGCGGTGCCCGTCCTGCGCTGCAAGCCGCATCGTCGCTGTTGATCGACCGCTGGCGCAGCGATGGCGCGCTGGTTGACGCTTATCCGCTGCACGGCGAGCCATTCTGGAGCAGCGCCGAAATCGGCGTGGTCTCCTCTCTGCTGGACGCCAGCAACGCAGCCATCGGCGCGGAGCCTGCGTGATGACGCATCAACGCGTACTCCGGTTCCGCTGCCAGGGCTGCTGGCTGATCGGCATCCTGCATGTGCCGGACGAGCCATCGACCCGCGGGGTGCTGATTGTGACCGGGGGCCCGCAATACCGGGTCGGCAGCCACCGCCAGTTCGTCCTGCTGGCGCGCCATCTGGCCGAACATCACATCCCGGTCATGCGCTTCGATTACCGCGGCATGGGCGACAGCGAAGGCGACATGCGCGACTTCGAATCCATCGAAGACGATCTGGAAGCGGCCATTGGCGAATTCTTCACCACCATGCCGGGCATGAAGGAACTGGTGCTGTGGGGACTGTGCGACGGCGCTACCGCTGCCGCCTTCCACGCCGCCAGCGATCCGCGCATCACAGGGCTGGTGCTGGCCAATCCATGGGTGCGAACGGAACAAGGCCAGGCCCGCACCACGCTGCGCCACTATTACCTGCAACGATTGCGCGAGGCCGAATTCTGGCGCAAGCTGGCGCGTGGTCGCTTCGGCTTGCGTGGCGCGGTGAACTCGCTGCGCCAACTCAGCGCCGCCGCGCGCGCCCCGTCGCCGCAAGCCGCATCGCTGCCGGATCGCCTGCACCTCGCGCTCCAGCGCTTTCGCGGCCAGGTGCTGATCATCCTGAGCGGAGCCGATCTTGGCGCGCGCGAATTCATGGCACTGCCGCGACAGCACAAGCACTGGCGCACGTTGCTGGCCCTGCCGCGCATGCGACAAACCGTCATCGCCAACGCCAATCACACCTTCGCCCGCCAGATCTGGCGCGATGAAGTGGCCGACATCTGCACGAAATGGATAGGAACATGGTAAAGCGCGTGCTCATGATCGCCTATCACTACCCGCCCATGCGCGGCGGCAGCGGCATCCAGCGTACGCTGTCCTTCACGCAGTATCTGCCCCGTTCCGGCTGGGAGCCGCTGGTGCTGACGGTGACGCCGAACGCCTATCCGGACTATGACACCGCAGCCGGCGTGCAGGCACACCGCAGCTTTGCGCTGGACGCCGCGCGCCATCTGGCGATACGCGGACGGTATCCCTCCCTGCTGGCGCAGCCGGACCGCTGGGCGTCATGGTGGCTGAGCGCCGTGCCAGCCGGCCTGCGGCTGATACGCCGCTATCGCCCCGTCGTTATCTGGTCCAGCTATCCGATCGCCACCGCCCACCTGATCGGCCTGACCCTGCATCGTCTCAGCGGCCTGCCATGGATTGCCGACCAGCGCGACCCGATGATCGACCACGATTATCCACCGGACCCACGCCGTTTCCGCATTCACCGCTGGATAGAGCGGCAGGCTATGGAACGCAGCGCCGCCGTTGTCTGCACCACACCCGGCGCGGTGCGCGACTTGAACGCCCGCTTCCCCGCACCTGCCGGCCAGATCACCTTGATCGAGAACGGCTACGATGAAGCCAGCTTCATCGCCGCCGAAGTGATGCGCGCACCCCGATGGCCGTCAGACGGACCATTCCGCCTGCTGCACAGCGGCGTGATCTACCCATCCGAACGCGATCCGCGCGCCCTGTTCGCGGCACTGGAAAAGCTGCGCGCCACCGGCAGCATCAACGCCGCCAATTTCCGGTTGGTGCTGCGCGCCACCGGTCATGACGATTATCTGCGAGGCCTGATGCGCGGCCTGGAAGACATCATCGAACTGGCTCCGCCGATGCCATACAACCAAGGTCTGGCCGAAATGCTCGACGCCGACGGTCTGCTCCTGCTGCAAGCCGCCAACTGCAACAACCAGATTCCCGCCAAGCTCTATGAATACCTGCGCGCCCACCGCCCGCTGCTGGCGCTCACGCATCCGGACGGCGACACCGCCTGCGCCCTGCGACGGACCGGCATCGACACCATCGCCCGGCTGGACTCCGCTGAGGAAATCGCCGCCACGCTTCCCCGCTTCCTTCATCTTTGTCGCGAACGGCAAGCGCCGCTGGTGCCGTTGCCGCTGATGGAGGACCATTCGCGCTCGGCTCGCACCCGTCAACTGGCGGCGCTGTTGGATCGCGTCCATCACAAGGAACCATCATGAAAATCCTCTTCCTGCTCCTGGTCCTGCTTTGCACGGCCGCTTACGCCGCCGATGACTGCCCCGCCTACGTCAAGCACGATCCCGGTGGCGACTACACCAACGCCGACGACCGCCAGGGACTCGCCGTGGTCGAGAACTTCCATTTCACGCCCAACGTGGAACGACTGGTGCGCGGCGCCACCGGCGCGCTGGGTGCCGACATCAGCTACACACTGGAGCACTTTCCCAATCACCATCGCGCGCTGGCTGCCATGTCCAGGCTCGCGCTGCGCGACAAGAACCGCAAGCCAAACGGCGCCCGTTACACCATCGAATGCTATTTCGACCGCGCACTGCGCTATCGACCCGACGACGCCCGCGTGCACGCCCTGTACGGCAGCTACCTGCTGGCGCTGGGCCAGACCGACAGTGCGCTGGAACAGCTGGAACATGCCGCCCGGTTGGAGCCGGACAACTCCACGGCCCACTACAATCTCGGTCTGTTGTACGTGAAAAGGAAGGATTACGACAAAGCCCGCGCCAGCGCGCAGAAGGCCTATGGCATGGGTTTCCCGCTGCCTGGCCTGAAAAACAAGCTGATAGCCGCCGGAGAATGGCGCGAGTGAGTTATTTGAGGCCGTGGTAATTCATCAAATCGTACAAGGTGGGACGGCTCACGCCCAACAATTCGGCCGCCTTGACGATATTCCCGTCCGAACGCCCCAGCGCCTGCACCATCACGCGGTATTCGGCGGCTTCCCGGCTGGCGCGCAGATTCAGGTTCTCCTCCACGCCGTCCGGCAAACCAAGATCGGCCGGCATGATCTGCGGCCCGTCAGCCATAATGACAGCGCGGCGGATACAGTTCTCCATCTCGCGTACATTGCCAGGCCACGCGTAGGCCTCGATCGCCGCCAACGCTTCCGGACTGAAGGCCAGCATCGAACGGGACTCGCTGGCGCAGAACTTGTTACGGAAGTGATGCGCCAGCAAGGCGCGGTCGCCGGCGCGCTCGCGCAGCGGCGGAATGGTCAGCACAATTTCACTGAGACGATAATACAAATCCTCACGAAACGCGCCTTCCGCCGCCATCGCTTTCAGGTTGCGATGGGTGGCGCAGACTACACGCACGTCGACACGGATTTCGCTGCGCCCGCCGACACGCTCGATCACCCGCTCCTGCAAGAAGCGCAGCAGCTTGGCTTGCAGCGCCATCGCCATGTCGCCTATCTCGTCGAGGAACAGCGTGCCGCCGTGCGCCAATTCCAGCTTGCCGTGCGTTTGCCGCTGCGCGCCGGTGAAAGCCCCCTTTTCGTAGCCGAATAATTCGCTTTCCAGCAGATGCTCGGGAATCGCTGCGCAGTTGATGGCGACGAATCGCTTGTCGTGACGCGCGCTGAGTTGATGCAGGCCGCGCGCGATCAATTCCTTGCCGCTGCCGGAATCGCCCAGCAGCATGGCGGTGGCCGACGATGGCGCCACCTTTTCGACGACACGGCACAGCTTCAGCATCACCGGATCGCGGCTGATGATGCCGGCCAGCGGCGAATCGGACTGGATTTGCAGCATGCGCCGGTTCTCCTGCTGCATGGCGTGCAGATAAAAGGCGCGCGCGATCACCAGCGACAGCGTGTCGGCATCCAGCGGCTTCTGGTGAAAATCGTAAGCGCCCAGGGCGATGGCTTTCAACGCGAACGCCCGCTCCTGGTTGCCGGACAGGATAATCACCTTGGTGTCCGGCGCGGCGGCGAGGATGTGCGACAGCAAGGCCAGGCCTTCGCTGGCGCCGTCCGGGTCCGGGGGCAGGCCCAGGTCCATGGTAACCACCGCCGGCTGATGACGGCGCAGTTGCGCCAGCGCGCTGTCGCGGTCATCGGCCGTGACGACCTCGTAGGCGTCGAGTATCCAGCGCAGCTGTTTTTGCAGGCCGGCGTCGTCTTCGACCACCAGCAATTTATTCTTCCCCATGGTCAGGCTCCTTATGCAGCGGCAGCGTCACGCGAAAGGTCGTGCCTTGCGATGGCACGCTGGTGACCTGCAACTGGCCGCCGATCTCGCGCAGGTATTCACGGCTTTCAAACACGCCGATGCCCATGCCGGCGGCCTTGGTGGACACGAACGGCTGAAACAGCCGTTCGTGAATGAATTGCTCGCTCATGCCATGGCCGGTGTCGCTGATTTCAACCACGGCCGTCCCTTCGCCCACGCGCAGGCAGACCAGAACATGGCCGGAGCGCGGCGTGGCTTCCACCGCGTTCTGGATCAGATGCCCGATCACGCGCTCCAGCCGTCGTGCATCCGCCAGCACGGTCAGGCCGGTGGCGCGCAGCTCCAGCAAGGGACGAGGCTCGCTACCTGCATGGACGTGCATCACGCGCATCAGCAGTTGATCCAGATGCAGCGGCGCGTTCACGTCCTGCGATTGGTCGCGCCGCAGTTTCAGCAGCATGTGCCTCATCTTGGCCAACGAGTGGGACAGGGTTTCCAGCATGTCGTCCTGGAAGGCGGGATTGGCTTTGTGTTTTTCGGCGTTCACCAGCAGCAGCGAGAGTTGCGAAACCAGGTTCTTCAGGTCATGCACCACAAAGGTGGACATGCGGTTGAATGACTCGAACTGGCGCGCCACCGCCAGACTGTCGGCCGAAGCACGATGGGCAATATAGCTTGCGGCCTGGCTGGCGGCCAGTTTGAGCACGTCGCGCACTTCCCAGTTCAGCTGCAACCGCGTGCGTGGCGGGGCCAGACACACAAAGCCGAACAGGCGGCGTTCCAGCATCAGTGGCACGATCAACCAAAGCTCCTCGGCCCATCCGGGCGCTGGCAGATGACCATAGCGCTCCGGCTGCGCGTGCCATTCCGGCACTTCGATGACCCAGTTGCGCGATGCCAGCAACGCACACAGATCCGCGTTAGCGCTCTCGGTAGCCTGCGGCAAGGGCATGTTCCAGCGTGCGACAGGCTGGAATTTCTCGTCGTCGTGACACCGCCACAGGATGCCGGCCGGGCTTTCGACCAGGCCCGCTATCGCCTGGATGGCGCGTTCCGGCAAGCCGGCGGCATCATCGGCCAGTGCGTGAGTGAAGCGCTGCCACTCTTCGCGATAATCGTAGCGGCCTTTGTAAAAATGCTTGCTGATGAAGAGTTTGAGACGCGCGCGCATGGTGCCGGAGAACAGCACGGCCGCCAGCAACAGAACCGCGCCACACAGGCATGCGACCTGCATCAGAACGCCCCAGGCGCCGCCCACAAAGCGCAGATACCAGGCGCTCAGCGCCATCGCTAGCAAGTACAGCGCGGAACCCAGCAAGGCGGCCGAGTGGAACATGATCTGGCGCGAGAGCTGCAAGCGCGGCGTCCACACTGGATTACGCGCCATGGCGATGGCCAGCATGGGCGCACTCAATGCGTTGACGATGCCACGTGCGGCCCAGATGTCCGGATGCAGGCGGCGGAACAGCATGGCGTCGCTGTACAGGTAAAAATCGAAGACGAACAAGGCGCCGATGGCCAGGCAGGCGAATTTAATCCCCCAGCGCGCCTTTTCCGGCGCGGCGCGGTAGACGTGTTCCACCAGTAGCATGCCCAGTACCGACAAGGCCAGCGGTGGCACGGCGAGGAGCAACGGCGGCAAGTCCACAGCTGCCATTAGCGACAGGCCGGCCAGCGGAAGTAGCAGGATCAATACCTGCACCCGCCAGCGCGCACCGGACAGCAGCAACAGCACCGCCAGCCAGCCGGCGCTGCGCAGTGCTTCGGCGGCGTTCAGCAACATATCGGGAGCCGCGGCCTCGCTCAGCACTGCGACGATCGCCAGCGACGCCCAAAGCGCAGTCGCCAGTGCCGCCCAGCCGACGGCGCTATCCTGGCCGCCCCAAAGCCCGCCGACACCGCGCCTGCGGAGGCCAGGCTGACCATGGCCGCGCGTGCGGAAGATGGGTCGACCGGCGCCACTTCGGCCACACACCAGCAGCCACGCCGCCAGCGCCCCAAACGCCAGCACCGCCGCGCCATGGCTAACCACCGCCACCGCCGGTACGCCGCCCCATTGCATCAGCGGCTACCTTTGCCGAACAAGACCACCTGCACCGTGTCCACCAGTATCAGCAGATCGAGAAACAGGCTGTTGTTCTTCACATAGTACAAATCGTATTGCAGCTTTTGCAGCGCGTCCGACACCGAAGCGCCGTAGCGATAGCGCACCTGCGCCAGCCCGGTGATGCCAGGCTTGATCCCGTGCCGCACGTTGTAGTACGCAATCTGCCCGCACAACTGCTCGACAAAATACTCCCGCTCCGGACGCGGGCCGACAAAACTCATCTCCCCTTTAAAGACATTCAACATCTGCGGCAGCTCGTCGATGCGCAGCTTGCGTATCCAATGGCCCACCGCCGTCACGCGCGGATCATCCTGCGCCGCCCACTGCGGCCGCCCGTCGCTTTCGGCATCTTGCCGCATGCTGCGAAACTTCAGCACCTTGAACAGGCGGTTGCCGCGCCCGACGCGCTCCTGCCGGTAAAACACCGGTCCGCCGTCCTCCATCCTGATGGCGATGGCCGTCAGCAGCATCACCGGCGCCGCCAGCAAGCCGATGGCAAGGCTGGCCAGCAAATCGAACAAGCGCTTGACCAGCGCCCGCATCAGACTCTGGTCAAAACCGCCGCCGAAAATCAGATAACTCGGTTGCAGCGAGTCGACTCTGATCTGGCAAGCCTCGCGCTCAAAGAAAGTGGCGGCATCGGTGACCGGCACCCCGCCCAGCGCGCACTCCAGCAATTGACGCACGGGGAAAGCGCCATTACGCCGATCGCCCACCGTCACCACGATTTCGTCGGCCGCATAGCGCCGCGCCAGTGACAGCAAAGGCAAATCGGAAGGTAGCAGCATGGCCGGCGGCACCGCCCGCAGCTCGCCGGACACCGGCACAAATCCCACCACCCGGAACGGATGAAAGCCGATGCTGCTGCCCGCCAGCTCCATGCATTCGCGCGCGATGGCACCATCGCCGACGATAATCAGCCGCTGTTCCAGTATGCTCGATTGCGCCGACGTGAACACCAGCAGCCGCGCCAGCAGCACCGCGCCGGCGCCCAGCAGGAATACCACGCTCCCCAGGCGTATCCCCGGCAGCAGCCCGGCCAGCAGCTGCATCAGGCCAAAGCCCAGTACAAACGACGGCGTAATGCGCAGCAGTGTACTTTTGATATCCTCGCGCGACTGGTCGTGCTGGTACATGCCCAGTGTGCCCATGCTGACCACCATCACCAGCGCAAACGCCAGCGCCGGCCACAAAGGCGCGCTGGTCACGGCCGCCGCCAGCAGAATCGACAACTCCAGCAATAGCAGCATGAACGCTATCCTGGACACATAATGATGAAAGATGCGGATCATGGCGGCCTCCCCGACAGAACTTTCATCATGAGGAGGCCGTATCAAACCGTTTTGAGCGACAACAACCGTATCGCATTCCCCGTCAAGAAAAGGGCTATTTGTGACGCGACTATGACAAATGGTCTATAGTCATACTTCTTTAGTGTCTAATCACTCACGTAATCATGAAATTTGATGTTGCAATTGTCGGCAGCGGCCTGGCCGGCCTCTCGGTCGCCCTGCACCTCGCCGAAACCCGTACCGTAGCGATCATTTCCAAGCGCGCCCTCAAGGACGGCGCCAGCAACTGGGCCCAGGGCGGTATTGCCGCCGTGCTGGATTCGGGCGACAGCCACACCGAGCACATTAACGACACCCTGATCGCCGGCGGCGGCTTGTGCGACGAAGGCGCCACCCGCTACATCGTGGAGCACGGCCGTGAAGCGATCGAATGGCTGATCGAACAAGGCGTCCCCTTCACCAGGGACGAATCGGCGGAACTGGGCTTCCACCTGACGCGCGAAGGCGGCCATAGCCAGCGCCGCATCATTCACGCGGCCGATGCCACCGGCAACGCGGTGCAAACCACGCTGGAAGAAAAAGTCCGCGCCCATCCGAACATCACCCTGTTCGAGCATCACTGCGCGGTCGACCTGATTACCTCGGACAAGCTGCACCCTGTCAAAAAAGGCAATGCCCAGCCGAAGTGCTACGGCTTGTATGTACAAGACGAGCAAACCGGCCAGGTGCACACTTTCGCCGCCGAACACACCATCATGTGCACTGGCGGCGCCGGCAAGGTGTACCTGTACACCACCAATCCGGACACCGCCAGCGGCGACGGCATCGCCATGGCGTGGCGCGCCGGCTGCCGCGTGTCGAACATGGAATTCATCCAGTTCCACCCGACCTGTCTGTACCACCCCTACGCCAAGTCGTTCCTGATCACTGAAGCGATTCGCGGCGAAGGCGGCTTGCTCAAGCTGCCGCCGGAAGCCGGCACCGCCGCCGGCCAGCGCTTCATGCTGTCGCACGACGAACGCGCCGAACTGGCGCCGCGCGACGTGGTGGCGCGCGCCATCGACTTTGAAATCAAGAAGCGCGGCCTGGATTACGTCCACCTGGACATCAGCCACAAGCCGGCCGAATGGCTGATCGAGCACTTCCCGACCATCTATGCGCGCTGCATGGAGCTCGGCATCGACATCACCAAGGAACCAATTCCGATCGTGCCGGCGGCGCACTACACCTGCGGCGGCATCGTCACCGACCTGCATGGCCGCACCGACCTGCCAGGCCTGTATGCTGTCGGCGAAACCGCCTGCACCGGCCTGCATGGCGCCAACCGCCTGGCCAGCAACTCGCTGCTGGAGTGCGTGGTGATCGGCCGCGCCTGCGCGCTGGACATCACCAGCCGCGAAAAAGGCGAAGTGCCCTACCTGCCGGATTGGGATGAAAGCCGCGTCACCGACGCCGATGAAGAAGTGGTCATCGCCCACAACTGGGATGAACTGCGCCGCTTCATGTGGAACTACGTCGGCATCGTGCGCACCACCAAGCGTCTGGAACGCGCCCAGCACCGCATTGCGCTGCTCAAGGAAGAAATCGACGAGTACTACCAGAACTTCCGCGTCACGCACGACCTGCTGGAACTGCGCAACCTGGTGGAGGTGGCGAGCCTGATCGTCAACAGCGCGCTGCTGCGCCGTGAAAGCCGCGGCCTGCATTTCAGCCGCGACTATCCCGAGACGCTGGCCAAGGCCCTGCCGACCATCCTCACGCCGCCGCGACGCAAATGACGATCGCCGTCCGCCACGCCACCCCGGCCGACATTCCTGCCATGGAAGCGTTGATCAAGCGCTCCGGCATCGCGTTGAGTGAAGGTTTCTACACCGCCGAACAGGCACAAGCCGTCACGCGCCACGTGTTCGGTGTGGACACCCAACTGGTGGCGGACCAGACCTACTTTGTCATCGAAAAGAACGGCCAGCTTGCGGCATGCGGCGGCTGGAGCAAGCGCAGCACCTTGTTCGGCGCCGACCGCACCAAGCAAGGCGCCGATCCCCTGCTCGATCCAGCACGCGAGCCAGCCCGCATCCGCGCCTTCTTTGTCGATCCATCGGCGGCGCGGCAAGGGCTGGGACGTTTGCTGCTCCAGCATTGCACCGACGCGGCGGCAACCGGCGGCTTCCACACGCTGGAACTGGCGGCCACCATGCCTGGCGTGCCGCTCTACATGGCTTGCGGTTTCGAGGTGGTCGAGCACATCGAACTGGATCTGCCGGATAACGTGAAAGTTCCGCTGGCCAAAATGCGCAAATCCATCAAGGTGGAATAACGCCGTAGCGGCGCGCCAGCTTTTGCAGTTCGCCACGCGCCTTCATCTCGGCCAGCATCTGGTCCATCTGCCGCGGCATGTCGCGAAAGCGTGGCGACAGTGGGTACGCAAAATACGCATCCTGCACATCAATCAGCGGCGCCAGCGCCATCACCTTGTCCTGCATGCCCAAGGCCGCCACCACAGGGTCGGTGTCGCGCCGGTTGGTGGCGAACATTTCCACATGCGCGGCAGTCAGCATCTTCAAGCCGTTTTCCACAGAGTTGGTCACGCTGATATTCAGCTGCGGCGCAGCCTTGGTGAAGGCCGGACCGTAGTTCCAGCCGTTGAGCGTGACGATGCGGCGGCCGCGCAGCATGTGGTAATCGCCCTCCCACACCGGCATGGCATCGGCGCGCACGTAGAACGCCACCTGATCCTGAAAGAAGGCCTGGCCGCTGAACAGCATGGTGCGGGTACGCTCCACCGTTTTGTAAGGCCCGACCAGCACATCGGCCCGCGCGCCGTTGATCAGTTCTTGCGCGCGCCGCCACGGATAAATTTCAAACCGCAACTGGTAGCCGTGGCGTTGCGCGAAGAGCCGCAGCAGATCCACACCCATGCCGCCGAATTCGCCGTTGGGCCGGCGCTCGTAAATATTTTCGAAGCGGGTGCCGATCACCACCAGTTCGTGTTCAGCCGGCGGACGGCTCCATGAAAAATGCGGCAAGGCGCCAAGCGCCATGCCGCACAGGCTTATCAACGCACGCCGCCGGCTGACAGAACCATGCATGATCAAGCGACCTCCCCGCGCCGGGCGATCCGGCTGGAGACTATTTTATGCCGACTTTTTGCGGCGCGCCACCATGCCCAGCATGCCCAGGCCGGCCAGCATCATGCCGTAGGTGGTCGGCTCAGGTACTGGCAGCGCCGCGCCAAAGCCGTCGAGGTAAGCATAGCCAGTGTGCGCGGTAGGGCTGCAATCGGCCGCCAGCAACGACAGCGTGAAGTTGTGACCCGCCAAGGACGAGTCGATGCTCAGCGTTTCAACCTGCCAAGTCGGGGTGTAGAACAAGCCGGTGCTGGCGTCGTTCAGGAAGCGCGAATCGACACCCGAACCGGTATAGCCCGCATTGTAGGTGCGGCTGACCAGCAACTGGCCGGTGGTGTCGTCGACCAGCGTCAGCTTCATCACAGCGGAATCGTTCTCTTCGTGGCCGCCGTTCTCCAGCACTGCCTTCCAGGCGAAAACGATTTGCGAGTCGGTGTAGTTATTGACTTTCTGGCTGATGGCGGTGGCATAGCCGCCGGTCGAGGTGTCCTCGGCGCGATAGGCGTATTTGCCGCTATAGATGGTCGAGCCGAGCAGGCTGCCCAGGTGGGGATCGACATAGCTGCCGTCGATGACGGCGCCGCGGCTGCCGTCATCGCTGTTCAGGGTGCCGCCTGGCAGAAACTGCGCGGGCGTCAGATCGCTGTTGCCGATCAGCCCGCGATAACCGCCGCCGGTGGTCCAGCCGCTGGTATCGCCATTCTCAAAACCGCCGTTGACGAAGCTGTCCGCATGCGCTACGCCCGCCAGCATCAACATCCCCACTACACCCGCAACGTATTTTAGTTTCATCTAGATTGCTCCTTTGTTAAAAAGAGCCTAGATTTTATTGTTTTATTTAATACTTTTTTTGATAATTCCAATCGTGCGCGGGCGAACTCAACAATAAAGTTTGATTACCCGACAATACGTAAAGAATAATCCGTGGCGCGGATGTCCTTGGTCAGGCTGCCGATCGAGATGCGGTCCACGCCAGTCTCGGCGATGGCACGCACGGTGTCGAAGTTGATGCCGCCCGAGGCTTCCAGCAGCGCGCGGCCGGCGTTGATGGTGACTGCCTCGCGCATCATGCCGGTGTCGAAATTATCCAGCAGGATGGAGACGGCGCCCGCATCCAGCGCTTCCTTCAACTCACCCAGCGACTCCACTTCCACCTGAATTGACACGCCCTTGTTCAGCGCCTTGGCCGCCAGCACCGCGTTGGTGATGCCGCCCGCCGCCGCGATGTGGTTCTCCTTGATCAGGATGCCGTCGTACAGCGCCAGGCGCTGATTCTGGCCACCGCCGACGCGCACCGCGTACTTCTGCGCCAGGCGCAGGCCCGGCAAAGTCTTGCGGGTGTCCAGGATGCGGGCGCGGGTGCCGGCAATCACGTCCACGTATTTACGGGTGGCGGTGGCCACGCCGGACAGCAATTGCAGGAAGTTCAAGGCAGCGCGTTCCGCCGTCAGCAGCGCGCGCGCCGGGCCGACGATGGTGCAGACCACGCTGTCGGCCTTCATCAAATCGCCTTCCGCGTACTTCCAGTCGATTTCAATCCCGGCCTGCATGCAGTTCATGATGCCTTCGAACCAGGGCGCGCCGCACAGCACCGCGTCTTCTCGCACGATCACGCGGGCTTGGGCGCGGCCGCCTTCCGGCACCAACAGGCCGGTCAGGTCGCCGCTGCCCACGTCTTCCAGCAAGGCCGCCAGCAGATTGGCTTCGAAGGCGGATTTCAGCGCGTCGTCAAACGGCGCGAACTTGTTCAACAAAGTGCTCATGCAGGACCGATTCCCGAAAACAGTTTAGCTTCTTTCGCCAGATCCGGACCGGGCTGCACTTTAGCCTTCTTGGCCGCCGCGAAATCCAGCATGCGCGTGATCGAGGTCACGGCCTGCTGGCCGATTTCCGGATCGACGAAGATCTCGTTTGCGCTGCTGTTGTCCATGTTTTCCAACACGTCGGCCAGGTTTTGCAAGCCGTTCATGGCCATCCATGGGCAGTGTGCGCAGCTCTTGCAAGTGGCGCTGTTGCCGGCGGTCGGCGCTTCGATGAAACGCTTGCCCGGCGCGGCGGCGCGCATCTTGTGCAGGATGCCGTTGTCGGTGGCGACGATGAAGGTGTCGCAGTCCGATTCCACGGCGGCGTTGATGATCTGCGTGGTCGAGCCGACCACGTCGGCCAGCGCCACCACATTGGCCGGCGATTCCGGATGCACCAGAATCTTGGCCTGCGGGTACTGGGCTTTCAACAGCTCCAGTTCCACGCCCTTGAATTCATCGTGCACCAGGCAGGAGCCCTGCCACAGCAGCATGTCGGCGCCGGTCTGCTTCTGAATGTAGGAGCCCAGATGCTTGTCCGGCGCCCACAGAATCTTCTTGCCCTGCTCGTGCAAGTGCTTGACGATATCGAGGCCGATCGACGAGGTCACCATCCAGTCGGCGCGCGCCTTGACGGCGGCGCTGGTGTTGGCGTACACCACCACCGTGCGGTCCGGATGCTGGTCGCAGAAAGCGCTGAATTCATCCACCGGGCAGCCCAGGTCCAGCGAGCAGGTGGCGTCCAGGTCCGGCATCAGGATGCGCTTTTCCGGGCTGAGAATCTTGGCCGTCTCGCCCATGAAGCGCACGCCCGCCACCACCAGCGTCTTGGCCGGGTGATCGCGGCCGAAGCGCGCCATCTCCAGCGAGTCGGACACGCAGCCGCCGGTTTCCTCGGCCAGGTCTTGCAGGTCGGCGTCGACATAGTAGTGCGACACCAGCACCGCTTCTTTTTCCTTCAACAGGCGCTTGATGCGCTCTTTCAGCTCGACGCGCTGTTCGGCGGTCGGCGTGGCCGGCGTGCGCGCCCAGGCGTGGGCGACGCAGCTGGCGCCGTCTTGTGGATGTTCATACTCGACGGGTTTGATCTCGATGGCTTGCATGATGGCTTAGGCGATACCCTGGCTGGTCAGATACTCTTCATAGCCGCCGCGGAAATCGACGACTTCATTTTCTTTGATCTCGATGATGCGGTTGGCCAGCGACGACACGAATTCACGGTCGTGCGACACGAAGATCAGGGTGCCGGCGTATTTTTCCAGCGCGATGTTGAGCGACTCGATCGATTCCATGTCCATGTGGTTGGTCGGCTCGTCCAGCAGCAGCACGTTGTGACGGCCCAGCATCAGCTTACCGTACATCATGCGGCCCTTCTCGCCGCCGGACAGCACGCGCACCGACTTCTTCACCTCGTCGCCGCCGAACAGCAGGCGGCCGAGGATCGAGCGCACGGCCTGATCGTCGTCGCCTTCCTTGGTCCACTTGCCCATCCAGTCGGTCAGGTTGATATCGGTGGCGAAGTCCTCGGTCGGATCCTGCGGCATGTAGCCGACATTGGCGTTTTCCGCCCACTTCACGGTGCCGTGATCGGCATGCAGGCCGGCGATATCGTCGCCGCCGATGCAACGCAGCATGGTGGTCTTGCCGGCGCCGTTGGCGCCGATGATGGCGATACGCTCACCCGCTTCCACCATGATGCTGAAATTGTTAAACAGCTGGCGGTCGTATTTCTTGCTGAGGTTTTCCGCTTCCACGGCCAGGCGGTGCAGCTTCTTCTCGCCTTCGAAGCGCACGAACGGATAGGCGCGCGAGGATGGCTTGATGTCTTCCACCTTGATCTTGTCGATCATCTTGGCGCGCGAGGTGGCCTGGCGGGCCTTGGACTTGTTGGCCGAGAAGCGGCGCACGAATTCCTGCAATTCGGCGACCTTCTCTTTGGCCTTGGCGTTGTTGGCCAGCTGCTGGTTGCGCGCCTGCGTCGACGCCAGCATGTAGTCATCGTAATTGCCCGGGTAGATCTTCAGCGTGCCGTAGTCCATGTCGGCCACGTGGGTGCACACCTGATTCAGGAAGTGGCGATCGTGGGAGATGATGATCATGGTGGAGTTGCGCTCGTTGAGCACATCTTCCAGCCAGCGGATGGTGTTGATGTCCAGGTTATTGGTCGGTTCGTCCAGCAGCAGGATGTCCGGATTCGAGAACAGCGCCTGCGCCAGCAACACGCGCAGCTTCCAGCCCGGCGACACATTGCTCATCGGGCCCTGGTGCAGGTCGATGGAGATGCCCACGCCCAGCAGCAGCTCGCCGGCGCGCGCTTCGGCCGTGTAGCCGTCATACTCGGCGACCTTGCCTTCCAGGTCGGCGGCTTTCATGTAATCGTCGTCGGTGGCGTCGGGATTGGCGTAGATCGCGTCACGCTCCGCGATGGCGGCCCACATCTCGGTGTGGCCCATCATCACCACGTCCAGCACGCGCATCTCTTCATAGGCGAACTGGTCCTGGCGCAGCTTGCCGAGGCGTTCGTTCACGTCCAGCATCACGTTGCCGGCCGACGGCTCCAGGTCGCCGCCAAGGATTTTCATGAAAGTGGACTTGCCGCAGCCGTTGGCGCCGATCAGGCCGTAACGGTTGCCATCGCCGAACTTGACGGAGATGTTTTCAAACAGCGGCTTGGCGCCGAATTGCATCGTGATGTTTGCTGTAGAGAGCATATTGGAATTGGACTTTGCGGATTAGGTAATGCGGAAAGGCGGAATTATACAGCAAGCACGCCAAACCGCGTGCCGGGCCATATATAAAACAAGCACTTACGAAGTTTATTCGATGCGGACTTTCGCCCCGGCGCGCGAGTGCTGCCGCAGCGTAATACGAGGCTAGCGCTAACAAAGAAAGCCTTTATCTATAAGGGTTCCTGTTGCTGTATGTCATGTGGCGTACATATGACGTTCTATCTTAATTTTCATTATCATTAGTACATTTTAGTTGCATCAATTAAAACTCAGGCGGACAATCAAAGCTCGTTAAGGGGGTTAACGAGGGTAGTTCCAGTTTCACTTAGGATTTCAACTATTACAGGGGAACAAAGTGAATAAAATTCTACGCAGTGCAGTAGTGTCGGCGGTCATGCTGTTAGGGGCCCAGTCGGCAATGGCGGACGTCACGGTGTCCGGTGATTATCTGAAGTTTGGCGTGGGCAACAACGGCTCGCTGATCGACTTCGGCACGTTGACCGGCATCCAGTTCGACCCTACCGGGACGGGCAATTTCAGCAGCAGCCCTGACTTCATCACGCCAGGCATCCCGTTTTCTTACTTCTCTCTCGGCGTCAACGGCGGCTGGGACACGGCTGGCGGCTACAGCCCATCCTACAACCCGTTTACCTCGACGACCGGCACCTTCAACGGCGCAGGCACGACCTTCGTCATCACGTCGAACGGCAATTACAATGGCCTGAAGCTCTCCCAGGTCATTTCCTTCGACCTGAACTCCAACATCATCCACACCAATGTGGTACTGACCAACGTTTCGGGTGGTACGCTGAAAAATGTGGTGTACGGCACCGGCCTCGATCCCGACCAGGACGCCCCGGGCTATGGGGTCTACAGCACCATCAACACCATCAATGGCCAGGGTGTAGGCGCATCGGTATCCGCACTGGGCGCGTACACCGGCCTGCAAGTCACGATGAGCAACACCAGCGGCTGGGTGGACACCACCGCCTCGGTCAACAACTGGCAGACCGATCCTTACTTCCTGACCTCCGGCGTCACCAACGTCGGCGACGGTGACAACGCCATCGCGCTGGGCTACAAGTTCGGCGACATGCACGCTGGCCAGCAAGTCTCGATCGGCTATGACTACACCATCGCCGGCGCGGTTCCTGAACCGGAAACCTATGCCATGCTGATCGCCGGCCTGGGCCTGGTGGGCTTCGCCGCCCGCCGTCGCAAACAAGCCTGAACACCGCTTTTTCAGGCCATTCAGCCCGCCTTGTCACAAGGCGGGCTTTTTTATATGTACTGTGGCGAACAAATAACGTTATGCAAACAAATTCGTTATCATTTCTATATTTTAGTTGTAAAAGTTAAAACCCTGTTGGACAATGGCTACTCGTTATGGGTTAACGAGGATACTTCTAGTCTCACCTACGATGTTAATGACGTTAATTAAAGGGGAACAGCAGTGAAAAACATTCTACGCAAAGCAGTGGTGTCGGCGGTCCTGGCTATGGGCGCAGCGTCGGCAATGGCAGCAGATATTACGGTGACTGGCGATTATCTGAAGTTCGGCGTTGGCAACAACGGCGCGCTGATCGACTTCACCAGCTTTACCGGTTTGCAGTATGACCCTAGCGGCACCGGCAACTTCAGCAATGGTGTCGATTTCCTGACCCCAGGCACGCCCTTCGCCTTCTACTCCCTGGGCGTGGACGGCTCGGTCGCAACCGCCAGCGGTAGCTCGAACACCTTCGGCTCGTGGACCGGCAGCCTGGCGCTGGCTGGCACCACTTATGTGGCAACCTCGGGCGGCACCTACAACGGCCTGAAAATCACCCAGACCATCACCTTCGACAACACCTCGAACATCATCCACACCAACGTGGTGCTGACCAACGTTTCGGGCGGCACGTTGAACAACGTGGCGTATGGCGTCGGCTTCGACCCTGACCAGGATGCCAACACCTACGGCGTGTATGACACCCAGAACACCATCCTGGGCCAAGGCGTGGGCGGCGCGGTATCGGCCCTGGGCTACAACACCGGCTTCAACGTGACGCTGAGCAGCACCGGCGGCTGGTCGGCCAATGCCAGCATCACCCAGCCATGGGAAACCAACCCATACACCCTGGCCACCGTGGCTACCGGCGACTCGTACTCGGACAGCAGCATCGCGCTGGGCTACAACTTCGGCAACCTGGCCAAAGGCCAGCAAATCTCGATCGGCTATGACTTCACCGTCACCGCCGTTCCAGAGCCAGAAACCTACGCCATGCTGATCGCCGGCCTGGGCCTGGTGGGCTTCGCTGCCCGTCGTCGCCGTCAAGCCTGACTGCCAGGCTTGTTCTGGATATAATCCGGAACAGAGGGCGCCGCTGCTCGCGGCGCCCGTTACCTGGAAAGAGTTTGATGAAAGCTTTGCTTGTTTTGCTCGCAGTATCCGGTTCCGCCCTGGCCAGTGACGCCGACTTGTTGCGTTGCCGCGCCATCCCCGATGTTTCCAGCCGTGTGGCCTGCTACGACGCGATTCCCGTCGCCACCACCGCTCCCGCACCAGTTGCCAAAACCGTGCCTGTCGCGCCTGTCGCCACCGCGGCCCCTGCGGCCGTTGCCGCGCCGGCCGCCGACCCTGCCGCCAACTTCGGCCTGTCCGCCAGCCAGATGCGCAAGTCGGATGAGCCCAACGCCATCGAAAGCACCCTGCTCGGCCGTATCGAAGGTTGGAGCCCAAGCACGCAGTTCCGCCTCGCCAACGGCCAGATCTGGCGCGTGGCCGACGACAGCAGCGGCTACGTCACCGAAGTGGAAAATCCCAAGGTCAAGATCACCCGCAACGGCATTGGCACCATGTTCCTGGAAATCGAAGGCGCCAACCAGGCGCCGCGCGTGCGCCGGGTGCAGTGATTACAGCGTCGGGTAATCGCTGATCGTCAGGTCGAATCCGCGCGCATCCGATACCAGTTGCGCCATGCCGCCATACGGCAGCGTGGCGCGTTCCTTGATATGGCCGAACGGCAGGCCGGTCAGCACCGGAATCGGCAGGCGCTGGCGCAGATAAGCCAGCACGGCCTCGAAATCATAGCCATTGTCCACCGGGTTCAGTTTGTAGCCCGAGAAATCGCCCAGTACCAGCGCACGTTGACCGTCCAGCGCGCCGGCGTACAACAGTTGCAGCACCATGCGCTCGATGCGGTACGGATGCTCGCCGACGTCCTCGATAAAGCAGATGCCCTGCTCCGGCGCCTGGAAATACGGCGTGCCCAGCAAACTCACCATCATCGCCAGGTTACCGCCCCACAGCCTGCCGCTGACATCGATGCGCGGATTGTCGGCGCCGCCCTCGGCCACCGCGCCGCGCACCGTGTGCACCGGGCCGCGCAGACAGTTCCAGAACTGATCCAGCGTGTACCGCACCGGCTCCGGGCGGATAAAGTCGTCACACATCATCGGCCCGCCAAAGCTGATGCGGCCGGTTTGCTTGAACAGCGGCATCTGGAAGGCGGTGAAATCGCTGTAGCCGACAAACAGCTTGCCACTGTCGGCCATCTGGCGGAAATCGATCATGGGCAGCAGGCGCGACATGCCATACGAGCCGCGCAGCGCCACCACCACCTGCACCTCCGGATCGGCCGCCGCCGCATTCAACTGCGCCAGCCGCACCTCGTCGGTGCCGCCGAAGCGCTGGAATTTCTTGTCGTCGTCGTAGTAGTCGTGGACCAGGAAGCCCTGCTGTTGCAGGCGTTGTACGCCCAGCTTGTAGGCCTCGATGTCGGGCGGGCGGCCGCTGGGCGCCGCGATGGCGATGCCGATTGTCGATGTGCTCAAAATGTCTCTGTCAGTGATGGGTGCCGCTGCCGGCACGATGCGCGGCTTGCGGGGGAAGTTCCGGCGTCATATTACCGTGCAGGTGTTGGTCGAGCAAGGCAAGCAGGCGCTCGATCAACTGCTGCGGCAGATCGTGGCCCATACCCTCGATCACGTGCAGGCGTGCCCCCGGAATCGATTGCGCGGTATCGACGCCGCACGCCACCGGCACCAGCGGATCGGCGGCGCCGTGGATCACCAGCGCCGGACAACGTATCTTGCGCAGCAACGGCGTGCGGTCGCCTGAAGCCACGATGGCGACCAGTTGCCGCGCCACGCCGTCAGGGCTGGTGCCGCGCTCGACCGCGCGTTCGATGCCGGCCCGCAGCGTGCGCTCCGGCGTCGGAAACGAGGGGCTGCCTATCGTCCGGTAGACATGCAGCGCCCGCTCGACCACGGCCTTGCGGTCGTTCGGGTCGGCCGGCCGCATCATGGCATTGCGCGCCGCCGCTGTCGGGCCAGGCAAGCCACGCCTGCCGCTGGTGGACATGATGGACGTGAGACTCAGTGTGCGTCCGGCAAAGCGCGAAGCGAAGATTTGCGCGATCATGCCGCCCATCGACACGCCGACCACATGCGCGCGGCTGATGGCCAGCGCATCGAGCAGGCCGAGCGCATCGTCGGCCATATCGTTGAGAGTGTAAGCGGAAGCCGGCCGCAAGCCGAACAAGGATTTGACATAAGCCCACAGCAGGTTGGGCTTCTTGTGCTGATGGAGTTTGCTGGACAGGCCGATATCCCGGTTGTCAAAGCGGACCACGTAATAGCCCTGCTCCACCAGGCCATCCACCAGATCCTGCGGCCAGGCGATCAGCTGCATGCCCAGCCCCATGATCAGCAGTACCGGTGGATCAAGCGGATTGCCGCTGGTTTCATAGGCAATCGTGATGCCGTTTGCTTGCGCGGTAGCCAAGACCATCTCCCAGATCGAACCTGGGATTTAGCATACCATTTTTATTCCTGCGTGGCGCGTCTGGCAGCGGCCGCCGCTGCGCGGCGGGCGGCAAAGAAGTTCTTCAGCATGGCGCCGCACTCCTCGGCCATGACACCGCCTTCGATTTCGGTGTGGTGATTCAGCTGTTCCTGCTCGAACAGGTTGACGACCGAACCGCAGGCGCCGGTCTTCGGATCGGCGGCGCCGTACACCACCTTCGCCAGGCGCGCATGCATCATGGCGCCCGAGCACATCACGCACGGCTCCAGCGTCACGTACAATTCGCAACCCGGCAGGCGGTAATTGCCGAGTTTTTCGGCGGCGGCGCGCAAGGCCACGATCTCCGCGTGCGCGGTCGGATCGTGCTTGCCGATCGGCTGGTTGCAACCGACCGCGATCACCTCGCCATCCTTGACGACGACGGCGCCGACCGGCACCTCGCCGAGGTCCCACGCTTGCTGCGCCTGTTCCAGCGCCAGCCGCATGAAGGCCGTATCAGACACCATCGGTGATCTCGGCCCAGCAGTTCGGGGTTTCGTGCAGCACCAGCTTGTGCAGGTGCAGGCCGGTGCCGTAGCGGTCCTTGTAGGCCGCCTTCAGAATGGCGAACGCCACGTGGGCCAGGTTTTCCACGGTCGGGATGCGGTCGATCACCACGGTTTTGTGATTCGGCAGCGTGGCCAGGAAATCGCGCACGGCAGCGTCTTTTTCGTAGACGATGAAGGCGTGGTCCCAGACGTCGACCAGATGCTCCTTGGCCAACGCTTTAATATCCGAGAAATCCATGATCATGCCGTTGTCGGAATTGCCTTCAACATCGATGATATTGCCGGTCAGGGTGATTTCCAGCGTGTAGCGGTGGCCGTGCAGGTTGCGGCACTGGCTTTTGTGATCGGGAATGCGGTGGCCGGCGTCGAATTCCAGCTTGCGGGTGATGGTCAACATTATGGTATCTGTAAAAGTTTATGGGTTTGCAGGCTCAGTTTCCATTTCGGATTGCGCTTGCAGGTTTCGATCGCCAGTTTGGTATTGAACTCGGCCAGCGGGCCGTCCATGGCTTGCACGTAGAAATTCTCGAAGTCCAGCTGTTCATACACCGACAGGTCCTGATTCGCCTGCGGGATGACGACCTTGATTTCGCTACCCTTCTTCACCACCAGCTCGGAGCCCATTTTCGGGCTGACGCAGATCCAGTCCACGCCTTCCGGCACCGGCAACGTGCCGTTGGTTTCAATCGCGATGGTGAAGCCGACCGCGTGCATCGCGTCGATCAGCGGTTTGTCCAGTTGCAGCAGTGGTTCGCCGCCGGTGAACACCACGTATTTGCTGGCGGTATAGCTCGTCGGCCACAGCGCGTTGATGGTCTCGGCCAGTTCCTGCGGCGTCTTGAACTTGCCGCCGCCTTCGCCGTCGGTGCCGACAAAATCGGTATCGCAAAACTGGCAAATGGCGCTGGCGCGGTCGCTTTCACGGCCGGTCCACAGGTTGCAGCCGGAGAAGCGGCAGAACACGGCCGGGCGGCCGGCGTGGGCGCCTTCACCCTGCAACGTGTAGAAAATCTCTTTGATGCTGTAAGTCACGATAGTTCCTGATAGGACAACCCTCAATTATATCCCACACCACAGTTTCCAGCTAGAACCGCCTGATATTGACATTTCACAATGCTTCCAATGGGCAAGCACGATATGTTGACTCGTGGCCATCACAGGAAGATACACCATGAGATACGCGCCGCCCCTGCTTGAAATCGATATCGTCTGCGCCAGCGCGTGGGTGCTGGCCTGTGCCGCCTGCCTGCTGCTGTGGTGGCGTCAGCGCGTTCACGCCACGCGCGCACTGATCGAGGCACGCCAACAAATCTGCCGTCTCAGCGCCAGTCAGCATTCGCTGCGCGATGCCGAGCGCCGCCGCATCGCGCGCGACCTGCATGACGACCTTGGCCAGCAACTGCTGGCGCTCAGCCTCGACACCAGCGCGCTGGCCGCCCGCCATCCGGCCTTGCACGCATCGCTGATCCAGCTGGACCAGCGCATCCAGCTGGCCACCCGCGCCATGCGCGCCGTGGTGCAAGACCTGGCGGACGAAGCGTTGCACGCCGGGCTGGAAGACGCGGTGCAGCAGCAAATCGCCCAGTTTTCGCGCCTGAGCGGCATCCGCTGCCGGCTGGACGCCGAGCCGGAAGCCTTCGACTCCCGCCCCGGCGACGGCATGGAAACCGTGCTGTACCGGGTACTGCAAGAATCGCTGAGCAACATTGTCCGCCACGCCCACGCCTCCGAGGTCTGCGTCGGCCTGTGCCGCCACGGCCAGCGCCTGAGCCTGACCGTGCGCGACAACGGCGTCGGCTTGCCGCAACCGGTGGCCCGGCGCGGCCACGGCTTGCGTGGCATTGCCCAGCGCGTCAGCGAGGCCGGCGGCCGCTTCGATATCGCCAGCACGCCCGGCACGGGCACGGCGCTCACCATGTCTTTCCCCATCCAATAATATAAGGCGGCGTCCATGAGTGGAACACAAAAAATCCAGCACCTGATGGAGTTTTCGCAGGCAGACCAGCAGCACGGCTTTGCGCTCAAGCTGATGGAGCTGCTGGTGATCCCCACCTTCGTCCTCGACATCAACGGCAAGGTCATCATCTGGAACCTGGCGTGCGAGCGCCTGACCGGCGTGGCGGCGTGGGAAGTGCTGGGTACCTCGGATCACTGGAAAAGCTTCTATGAGGAGCAGCGCCCCACCCTGGCCGACCTGGTGATCCAGGGCCGCGCCGCCGACCTGCACCGGCTGTACCGCCAGCACGCGCGCCGCAACGACACCGACAACAATCTGTGCGCCGAAAACTGGTGCGACATGCCGCGCGTGGGCCGGCGCCGCTATCTGGCCGCCGACGCCAGCCCCATCTTCGACAGCGACGGCAAGCTGGTGGCGGTGGTGGAAACCCTGCGCGACGTCACCGACGAAAAGCGCGCGCAGGTGGCGCTGGAGCAGCTGGCCACGCGCGATGGCCTGACCGGACTGGCCAACCGCCGCTGCTTCGACGACACCCTCAACGCCGAGTGGCAGCGCGCCTTGCGCCAGCAGCAGCCCCTGTCCTTGCTGATGGTGGACGTCGACAACTTCAAGCAGTACAACGACGCCTACGGCCACCTGGGCGGCGACGAATGCCTGCAACGCATCGCCACCGCTGTCTCCAGCGAAATGCGCGCCAACGATCTGGTGGCGCGCTACGGCGGCGAGGAATTTGCTGTGATCCTGCCCAACCAGTCACTGAAAGGCGCGGCCATCGTGGCCGAGCGCATCCGCTGCCGGGTCGAGCAGCTGCACTTGCCCAATCTCGGCAGCAAACAGCATGTGGTGACGGTGAGCATAGGCGCGGCCACCGCGCTGGCAGCGCCCGAGAACGATCCCAGCCAGCTAGTGGCGACGGCCGACTCGGCGCTGTACCGCGCCAAGCACATGGGCCGCAACCGTATCAGTCTGCCGGGCGCGGATTGAGCTTACTCGAAAGGATTGGCGACGATGGTGTTGGCTGCAGGCGGCAACGTGGCCGGCAGTTTTTGCGCTTCCAGCTTGGCCACCACCTCGGTCAGCAGTTGTTGCAAGGCGCGCGCGTCCTTCAGGCCGGCCTGGTCGGCGGTCAGGTCGATATCGCCGGCGATGGTGACGCGGTCCAGCCGGTTCTCGATGGTCAGGCCGCCGATGTGCAGCACGTCCGACTCATTTTTGTAAGGCACGAATTTGCTCATCTTTTGCTCCCGTCTTTACGTTGTCTCACCTTCGGCAGGCGCAGCATCACCTGCTTTTGCGCCGGCGACAGCGATGGCAGCAGATTGATGCCGACCTTGTCTTCCAGCTGCGCCACGCTCAGCATTTCATACTGCGCGTCGCCACGGTTTTCGATGAAGAAGGCGGCGCCGGCGCGCTGGCGCGGGCTGTACACCAGTTTATACAAATGCGTCGGCACCAGCACGTTGCCGACCTTTTGCAGGTTGCCGCCGATGAAGGCCGGGCCGGTGATCACATACAGGTCGCCCTCCTTCTGCGCCAGCTTGCGTACCACGCCTTCGATGCCGGCCCAGACGTGGCGGTTATTTTCCGAGTCCTGCGGCACCATGTTGGCCAGCGTGAAGCTTTCGTGCTGGGTTTCGCGGTCCGGCATGTCACCGTTCGGCGCCATGTGGCCGCGGTCATAGCCGCTGCGGGCGTAATCGGCCAGCTCGGCGCGCGCCCGGGCTGGCAGGCGTGCCTCGGGATGGAAGGAATTTTCGCGCGACAGGGTCTTGGCGGCATCGATGTTTTGCGCGGTCAGGTGCTCGGCCGACCACAGCGGCGTGCGCGTGATCCCGGAATGCATCACGCCAAATACACCGTAGCACAACTCGGTGGTGGCGGCCGTCATTTTGGGATTGCGGATTTCAGGCAGGCGGCCGTCGACATAGTGAACCGGGCATTCGCCGGCGGAGGCCAGGCTGGCCGTCAGCAAGGCGGCGACAGCCAAAGATCGTTGAATCAGAAACATAACATCCTAGAAACATTACAGACCGGGCATTCTAACAAAAAGGGCCGGCCCTTGATGGCGCCAGCCCTTTCAAACATCCAGCCCTACCAGAGGCAATGTTTTGATATTTCTTTTGATGCGATAACTTACGTAGCCATTATACATCAGCGTTGTTGCTTTATCCACGCATATGTTCATGTTGTTAAGCAAGATTGCTGACAAGGCATGTGTTTTCCGATATACATTTGGTATTCCTATAAGCAACTACCATCTCTCATGAACATTGCGAACCTGAAGATTGGCCACCGCCTGACGATTGCCTTTTCCCTGACCACTTTGTTGCTGACCATGGTGGTCGTGGTCGGTGCTCTGGGGCTGCGCGCCACCAGCAAGGAAGTTGACCTGACGGTCAACGACCGCTACATGAAAATCAGCCTGCTCAACCAGATCAAGGACAACGTGGCACAGCAGTCAAGCAGCCTGCGCGACGTGCTGCTGCTCGATGCCGCCGACGCCGGCGCTGAATTTGCCGCCATCGAACAACGCAGCAAGGATATCCGCGCCCTGCTCGACCAGCTGGGCGGTATCATCCATCGCCCGGAAGCGCTGGCGCTGTACCAGCTGGTGAACGACGCGCGCGCGGCCTATTCGCCGCTGCGCGACCAGATGGTGACTGCGGCGCGCGCTGGCGACAAGGCCACCGCGACCGCGCTGCTGCTGCAAAAAGTGCGTCCGGCGCAAGCGGCCTACGTGGCGTCGCTGGACAAGCTGGTGGCATTCCAGGCGCAGTTGATGAAAGAATCCGGCGCCAGCGCGGGGACGACCGCCAGCAACGCCAGCCTGCTGATGATCGCGCTGGGCGTGGCCGGCGCGGGGCTTGGCGTTTTCGCCGGCTGGTACGTCACCGGCACCATCGTGCGGCCGATCCGCTACGCCGTGCGCGTGGCCCGCACCGTGGCCGACGGCGACCTCAGTTCCGAAATCCAGATCCGCACCCGCGACGAAATCGGCCAGTTGTCCGCCGCGCTGAAGGACATGAACACCAGCCTGATTTCCATCGTCTCCGAAGTGCGCAAAGGGACGCATTCGATCGGCACCGCGTCGGCGGAAATCGCCGCCGGTAATCTCGACCTGTCCGAGCGCACCGAACGCCAGGCTGGCTCGCTGGAGGAAACCGCTTCGTCGATGGAACAGCTGACGTCCACCGTCAAGCAGAACGCCGCCAACGCCAGTCAGGCCAACCAGCTGGCCATGTCGGCCTCCGACGTGGCGGGCAAAGGCGGCGTAGTGGTGGCGCAGGTGGTGGACACCATGGCCTCGATTAACGCCTCGGCGCGCAAGATCGTCGACATCATTGCGGTCATCGACGGCATCGCCTTCCAGACCAATATCCTGGCGCTGAATGCGGCGGTGGAAGCGGCGCGCGCCGGCGAACAGGGGCGCGGCTTCGCGGTGGTGGCGTCCGAGGTGCGCAACCTGGCGCAGCGCTCGGCCGCGGCGGCCAAGGAAATCAAGGAATTGATCGGCGACTCGGTCGACAAGGTGGATGCGGGTGCGCGGCTGGTCGACCAGGCCGGCGCCACGATGGAAGAAATCGTCGCCAGCGTGCGCCGCGTGACCGATATCATGAGCGAAATCGCCTCCGCCAGCCAGGAGCAACTGACCGGCATTGAACATATCAACGGCGCCATCACCGAAATGGACCAGAGCACGCAGCAGAACGCCTCGCTGGTGGAGCAGGCTTCGGCGGCGGCCATCACCATGCAGGAGCAGGCGTCGAACCTGGTGGGCGCGGTCAGCGTGTTCAAATTGAGTGGCGCCGGGCGCCGTGGCGTTAAGCCAGTAGACGCTCCAGCCGTACTGCCAGCGCTTGGTTCATCCACTGCTGGCTGAATCCCTGGTGGCGGGCGGCGAAAGCCCGCGCCGCCTCGCGGTAGCTCGCATCATTGAGCAAAGGCCGTAACGTGGCACGCCAGTCCGATGCGGGCGTCAGCAGCGCGGCGTTGTAGCCGGCACCGGACATGGCGACGCGACGCGCGCTTAAAAATTGTTCGGTATGCGACGGCAGCATCAGCAAAGGCACGCCGGCCAGCAGCGATTGCGCCAGCGTGGCCTCGCCGGCATGGCAAACGCAAAGGTCGGCCTGTGCCAATGCTTGCGGCAGCGCCACCGGCGCATCCGCATACAACACGCGATCGCTGACCAGCGGCGGCGCCGCGCCGGCCGCCACCTCGGGCACGTAGGCCAGCACGCGGCAGCCCTCCTCCACCAAGGCGTTCAGCACCGCGCCATGCGACGCATGCGAGGCCTTCAGATAGGCGAACACCCTGCGCCCTTCGCCCTCGGGCCAATGCGGCGCGATGCCGCCTTGCGCCGCGAAGCTGGGCCCCAGCCACTCCGCAGCGCCACGCGACGCAGGCTCGCAGTGATCCAGTTCCGGCCATGTGCACAGCAGCGGCAAATCGCCCAGAAAAACATCGGCCGCATGCTGGTACGGCGACGCGCCATATTCCGTCAGCACCGCATTGGCCGTCGCCAGCATGCGCGCTTCCGAAGACGCCAGCCGCTCCGCGGGCGCTTGCTGCCACGCCGGCAGGGACTGCCCCGGTGGCGGACTGTAAAAACCATTGCCCACCGACGCGCTGCGCAAGCCCATGCTGCGCGCCGCCAGCAAGGCGGTGGGCGCGTAATCGGCCACCACCAGATCCGGCGCCAAAATCCCGAACATGGCGCGCCATCCCGCCACCATGCCACGCAGAGCGGCCGGTTCCAGATAGCCGCAGTTGAACAGGATCTCGGCCAGATTGGCGGATGGCGGCAAACCCACCGCATCGTGCAGCCACACCGGCGCCTGCAGCTTGAGGATGTCCAGATCGGCCAGCATGGCGTGCGTCGCCATCAGATCGCGCAAACTCATGGTCACGCGGTGGCCGCGCGCCAGCAGCCCCTGCGCCAGCATCTTCAGCCGGCCGGCGTGACCCAGCCCGCCGCCCAGCTCCCAGCACAGGTGGATGTGGCTCATAGCAGCGCTTCCACTTCCGCTTGCACCTGCGCCATGGTGTCGACCACGCGCCAGGCGCCGGGAAAATCGTGATGCCGCGTCAGCGCATTGCGCAGGATGATGCAGCGGATACCCGCCGCCGTCGCCGCCTGCAAGCCACGCGGCGAATCTTCAATCACCAGCGCCTCGTCTGCGCTTACGCCCATGCGCTCAAGACCGAGCAGATACGGCTCCGGCGACGGTTTGCTGTGGGTGTAGGATTCATGCGTCAGCACGAACTCGAAATACGGCAGCAGGTCGAGGCGCTGGTGAATGATCTCGAAGTGATCGCAATTGGAACTGGTGACCACGCCCATGCGCAGGCGCGGCGACAAGGCGGCCAGCGTTTCGGCCACGCCGTCGATGGCAGGGATATGCTCGGACGCCAGCCGTATCGCATAGCGCTGGTTGCGCTGCTGGCGCAGTTCCTCGGCCTGCGCCTCGGACAGGCGCGGCTCCAGCAAATGCCATGCGCCGCAGTTATCGGCCAGATACCAGTCGAAAAAGTGCTGCGCGCTCAGCTCCAGCCCCAGTGGCAGGAACAGCTCCCGGTTGGCCTCGTAAAACAGCCGCTCCGTATCGACCAGCACCCCGTCGTTATCCCATAAAATCGCCCGCAGCATCAGGCCGGGACGCCGCTGGCCAGCGGATTCGGCACCGGCTCGGCCACGCGGTGCAGCAGGTTGCGGTCGCGGTGGTGGAATTCCTCCTCGCCGCGCAGCAGCATCACGGTGTCTTCTTCGTAGCCCCAGGTGCCGTCGTCGTTGATGGTCACCTTGATGCGGTACTCCACCGTCTTGAAGCCGTATTCAAGGAAAGGATTGGAGCGGATGCCGTAGGTATCGGAGTCCAGGCGCGCCACCAGTTCAAACTCCTTCGCATCCGGCTCCACCACGGCGGAGGCCATGGCGATCTGGCCGCGCGGGATACCCAGCGTCTGGATCACGGTTTTGGTCTTCGGTTCCCACAGCCAGTAGCCGACCTGCTCGTGGTAGGTCTTCACGTTATCCGGCTTGTTCACGATGATCAGGTAGCGCAAGCCATAGAACAGCTGCGGACCGTTGGTGACAGGGTCGATGGGATAGAGCTCGATGCGCTCGACGTAGGCTTGCTTGCGCGCGCCATCGGCCTTGGGTTTGATATCCAGACCGCGCTCGCCCTTCCAGATGCCGGCCATTGGCGCCAGCGGGCCAAGGTTGTTCAGTGTGTTGACGTCGATGGGATGCGGTTCGGTGTAGATATCGGTGGAAAACTCGGTCATGCGTGGTCCTGTGTGATGTTGATCGCGGACGTTATTGTAAGGTGATCTCGATGCGGTTGTGTCCTGCGCTGTAGGCATAGGCCACCGCGCTGCCCAACTGGCGTATCAGCAGCAGGCCAATGCCGCCCACCCGCAGCTCGTCCGGCGGCAGGGTCGGATCGGGCGGCGGCGGGCCTTCGGTCAGCGGATTGAATGGCGGTGCGGCGTCTTCGTAGCACAACACCTGGCCGCGCACGCCCACCCACACGTCATGAGTGGAGTCGCCGCCGTAGCCGTGCAGGATGCTGTTACGCAGCAGCTCCTCCAGGATCAATTCGGCGCGCGCGACCGCGCCCGGCGCCAGCCCGGACTGCGTCAGGGCCATGGCGGCGAATGCCATGGCGCCGGGAACAGCATCCAGCCGTGCCGGAAAACGCAGCAGATGTGCGATACCGGTTTCTTTTTCGTCCATTCAAGCATATTATCGGAATGTTTATGCTAGGAGAAGAACCGTGAAAACAATAATAACGATGCTTGCAGCTTCCATCTCGCTGCTTGCAAACGCCGCCGATCTGCCGGCTGGCATGATTAAAACCGCCAAAGGCAACGCCGCCATCGAACGCGAAGGCCAGAAAACGCCGGCCAAAACCGGCGCCGCGCTGATGGCCAGCGACCGCGTGGTGACGGGCGCCGACGGCAGCGTGGGCATCACGCTGCGCGACGAAACCCTGCTGGCTGTAGGCCCGAACAGCAACGTGTGGCTGGAGAAGTACGCCTTCGATCCGACCTCGCATGAGGGCAAGCTGGATGCCACGGTGAAGAAAGGGACGCTGGGCGTCATCTCGGGCAAGCTGTCCAAGCAGTCGCCAGGCGCGGTGCAATTCCGCACGCCGACCTCGATCCTGGGCGTGCGCGGCACCGAGTTTGTGATCGACGTCAAGGATGGGGAATAAGCCATGGCCCTGCTGCTTTGGGCTGTGTGCCTGCTGGCCGCTGTCTCGCAACTACAACGCGGACCGACCGAGCAAATCACTTTGCTGCCGAATCAGGATGGCAAACCGAGCGCGGTGATCATCACCTCGGCCGGCAAGGACACGGTGCTGGACAAACCGTATCAAACCGCCGCCGTCGATAGCCATGGCGCGGTTGCCACAAACGGCGATAGCGCGGAGATCAAAAAACGCTATGGCGCGCTGCTGGACACCCTGCCGCAGCGCGCGGCGGTGTTCGTCGTCTACTTCCTCACCGACAGCGACAACCTGACGCCGGAATCGTCGGCGCAGCTGGCGCAGATCAAGGAGCAACTGGCTTCGCGCCCGGCGCCGGAAATCATCGTCATCGGCCACACCGACACCGTCGCCAAGCGCGAATACAACGATGCCCTGTCGCTGAAACGCGCCGAAACCGTGAAGCGTATTCTGGTGGAAGCCGGCATTGCGCCAGACCAGATCGTGGTGCAGGGGCGCGGCGAGCGCGAACTGCTGATCCAGACCGCGGACGGCGTGGACGAACCGCGCAACCGCCGCGTCGAAATCCGCGTGCGTTAAGCAGGGCCGTTCCAGCGCAATACCAGCAAGGTCAAATCATCCGAAGCCTCGGCGCCGTCCACGTGACGGCGCACATCATCGCGCACCGCCTGCACCACGGCGGCCGGCGCGGTGGTGGCGACACCCGCCAGCAGCTGGTTCAGTCGCTCATTCCCGTACAACTCCCCTGCCTCGTTCATGGCCTCGCTGATGCCATCGGTGGTGAGGCACAGGCTCTCGCCCGGCTGCAATCGATATTGCTGGACCGGATATTCAAAATCGTCCATCACGCACAGCGGCGGGCCGTCCGCCGCTTGCAGCAATTCGACCCGGCCATCGGCGGTGATGCGGCGCGGCGCATCGTGGCCGGCGTTGCACAGCGTGACCTGGCCGGTGGCGGCATCCAGTATGCCCGCCACGCTGGTCACGAACAGCATCTCCGGATTTTCCCGCACCAGCTCACGATTGGCGCCGTTCATGATGGCAGCCATATCGGCCTCGCCGCGCAAGGCGATGCTGCGCGACAGCGCCTTGGCCACCACCATGAACAGGCTGGCCGGCAAACCTTTGCCCGACACATCGCCGACCATGAAGAACACGCGGTCGTCATCCAGCTTGAAGAAGTCGTACAAATCGCCGCCCACTTCGCGCGCCGGCTCCAGCAAGGCATCCAGCTCGAAACGCCGCTCGCCCGGGAATGAGGTCGCGGCCTGCGGCAGCGAGGCCATTTGAATCCGCCGCGCGGCATTCAGCTCACCGGCGGTGCGCGCCGCCGACTCCCGCGCCAGCTGCAAGGCGCGCTCCGACAGTTTGCGGTCGCGCACCGCCGCCGCCAGCATGCTGGTCAACAGGCTGAGACAAATGGCGGCATAGCCCAGCGCCACAGCACCCGCGTCGAACAGCAAGCCGGCACGCGAGAACAGCAAGGCGCCGGCGGCGAACAAGGCCACGCCCAGCGCAATCGCCATCGGCACGCCGACCCGCAAGCGCTGGCGCGGCAGCAGCCAGATGGTCAGCAGGCTGCACGCGGCAAACGCCGCCACCTCGGACCAGCGCATCCGCTGCGGACGGCGCAGGAAAGCGCCGTCGAAGAAGCTCTCGATCATTTGCGCGTGCGTGTCGACACCGGGCAGCAGATCGCCACGCGCGTTGGTCTTGTAGTCGCTCAGGCCAAGTCCTGTCATGGCGACGATGATGATCTTGTCCTGCAAGGCGGAGGGATCGAGACGGCCGCGCATCACGTCCAGCGCAGAGATGTAGCGGTCTTGCGCCGGCGCGGAAAAATTCACCCACACCGCGCCATCCGGCAGGGTCGGCACGCGCAGGTCGCCAACCGATACGCTATGCACGCCGTCGGCATCGGCTTCGATTTCGATGGCCGGGCTGCCGGTGGCCACGCGCAGCAGCTCCATCGACAACGACGGCACCAGCGTCTCGCCGACCGCGCCCACCAGCGGCGCGCGCCGCACAATGCCCTTCTCCAGATTCGCCGACAGCAAACCCTGCCCGTGCGCCGCCGCCTGCAACATCGGCAAACTGGACATCGCCTGCGGGAAGCGCATCACCGGCAGCGCCGCGTTGCCGCCGGCCGCCGCGCCATGCACGCGCATAGGCCACACGCGCACGGCGTCGCTGGTGCCCGCTTCGGCATGCATGAAGCCTGCTGTACCCAGCACGATAGGCGCGTGGCGCATCTGCTCCGCCAACAGCGCATCATGCGACGGCAGCTTGGCCAATTCATCATGCAGACGCCCTTCCGGCATGCGCGCAGCCAGCGCGTCGGGCGAGGTGTTGTCCGGCTCAGGCATCAGGATATCCAGGCCGATGGCCAGCGGATGCTGGGTCGCGATCTGCGCCAGCAGCTCCTTGAACAAGGTACGCGGCCAGGGCCACTGGCCGTACTCGCTCAGCGCCGCTTCATCGATATTGACAACGTGGACCGGACCGGAAAGCCGCTGACGCGGCAGATGCACCTGGTAGGCATCGAACAAGGCAAGCCGCAAGGCCGGCAGCGGCCCGTCGCCGCCGCGCGCCAGCAGCAAAGCCAGCACCAGCGCCAACAGCAAGGCCAGAGGCCGACCCTGCCCGGCACGCACGCCACCCCAGGCGCGAGTTTGCAAACGTCGCAGCATGGCGGCGCTTACAGCTCGATTTCCATGCCGTCGTAGGCGGACACAATCTCCAGCGGGGCCTCGCCGGTAATCTCCGCGTAGCGCCGCGTTTCGGCCAGCACGCGCGAAATCTGCGCGTCGTCGTAGATCGGCTCATGGTGGAACAGGCAAAGCTTGTGCACGCCGGCCAACTGGCACAGCTCCACGCCGACCACGTTGCTGGAGTGGCCCCAGTCGGCCTTCACGGAAATCGAATCGGCCAGCGAATACATGGCGTCGAAAATCACCAGATCGGCGTCGCGGAAAAAGTCCACGAAGGCCACGCGTTCGGCCGCGTTATCCAGCTTGTGCTCGGAATCGGTGGAGTAGATCAGCGTCTTGCCGCCGTGCTCCAGGCGGTAGCCGTACGAATCGCCCGCGTGCAGCTGAAGCTTGGCGGTCACCGTCACATCGCGCACCGTCAGCGGCACACCCGGTTCCATGGTCACAAACTCGATGGTCGCGCCCAGCTGATGAAAGGCCACCGGGAAGCTGATCGGCTCCTGCTGGCGGCGGAACGCCGTCTCCAGATCCTTATGGCAGCCGTAAATGATGATGCGGTTGCCCGGAATGTAAGCCGGCGTAAAGAACGGGAACCCCATGATGTGGTCCCAGTGCAGGTGCGACATGAAGACGTGATAGGTCTGCGGCTTGCCCGGCCCGTACCTGGCCAGCTTGGAGCCGGCCAGCGGACGCGCGCCCGACCCGAGGTCGAGCACGATGTGTTCATGGATGGCGTCCGTATCCCAGGCCTCCACTTCAACACAGCTGGAATTGCCGCCATAGGTGCCGGCCACCTCGAAACCGAGGTCGTTATCGATGTAGTCTTCGATTTTTTGCGGCGTATCGAGATCGCGGCCGACAGCGCCTTGCAGCGCCTTCACCAGCTTGGCGCGGACCTGCTTGTGGGTCAAAGCCACCGGCAGCGAGCCGCGCGCGCCCCAGATGCGTGCTTTCATGCGGCCACCGCCGACACGGCTGCCGCGCGATCAGGGAAAATCTCGAACAGCATGTCGAAACGGCTGATGGTGAACACCTCCAGCACCAGCGGCTGCAAAGCCGCCAGCACCATGCGCCCACCTTGTCCCTTGACCTGCTTGATCGCCACCATCAGCGCGCGCAGGCCGATGCTGCTGATGTAGCTGATATCGGAAAAATCGATAACCAGCGGCGCGCCGTCCTTGCGGCAGTCCGCCAGATGCGGGTCGAGCGCCAGTTTAAAAGCATCGGCATGGGTGTGATCGATGCGGCCGGCGGGGCTCAAGACAACCGTGCGGCCCTCTTGTTTTGGCTGTAGTTCCATAATGATGCCTTGGCGTGCGTTATACAACTATTTTCTCATTATCACATTTTTTTATCCTTTTGACACCACCTAGTGTTGCGCCCATCCATGCTATTCTTCGCCCTTGATGTATTTGCAGGAGCGCGCATGCCGTCACTTAACCAATTTTTCAAGCTCCCGGAGCACGGCACCAACGTCCGTACCGAAGTCGTCGCAGGTGTCACCACCTTCCTGACGATGGCCTATATCATTTTCGTCAACCCCGCCATTCTGGGCGATGCCGGCGTGCCCAAGGACGCGGTGTTCGTCGCCACCTGCCTGGCCGCGGCGCTGGGCACCATCATCATGGGCCTGTACGCCAACTACCCGATCGGCATGGCGCCGGGCATGGGCCTGAACGCCTACTTCGCCTACGCCGTGGTGCTGGGCATGGGCGTGCCGTGGCAATCGGCGCTGGGCGCGGTGTTCATCTCCGGCTGCCTGTTCATCGTGGTCAGCCTGTTCAAGGTGCGCGAACATATCGTGAACGGCATACCGCATTCGCTGCGGGTGGCGATCACCGTGGGTCTGGGCCTGTTCCTGGCCCTGATCGCGATGAAGAGCGCCGGCCTGGTGGTGGCCAATCCGGAAACCCTGGTGCGCGTGGGCGACATGCACAACCCGCACACCATCATGGCCATCTTCGGCTTCCTGCTGATCGTCACGCTGGACCGCCTGAAAATACCGGGCGCGCTGCTGATCGGCATCGTCAGCGTGACGGTGCTGAGCTTCTTCTTCGGCGGGAATACCTTCCACGGCTTCATGTCGCTGCCGCCGTCGATTTCACCGACGCTGTTCCACCTCGACCTGCAAGGCGCCCTGAATCTGGGCCTGTTCAATGTGGTGCTGGTGTTCTTCCTGGTTGAACTGTTCGACGCCACCGGCACCCTGATGGGCGTGGCCTCGCGCGCCGGCCTGCTGGTCAACGGCCGCATGGAGCGCCTGAACAAGGCGCTGCTGGCCGACAGCTGCGCCATCGTCGCCGGCTCGGTGCTGGGCACTTCCAGCACCACCGCGTATCTTGAAAGCGCGGCCGGCGTGCAGGCCGGAGGCCGCACCGGCCTGACCGCGCTGGTGGTGGCGCTACTGTTCCTGGCGGCCCTGTTGTTCGCCCCGATCGCCGGCGTGGTGCCGGCCTACGCCACCGCACCGGCGCTGCTGTTCGTGGCCTGCCTGATGTTACGCGACCTGGTCGACGTGGACTGGAGCGACACCACCGAAAGCGTGCCGGCCGCGATCACCGCGCTGGTGATCCCGTTCACCTACTCCATCGCCCACGGCATCGCGTTTGGCTTCATCACCTACGCCGGCCTGAAACTGCTGACCGGCCAGGCGCGCCAGGTCAAGCCGGTGGTATGGGTGATTGCGGTGGTTTTCCTGATCAAGTACAGCTACGTCGCGGCCTGACGGCGGCATTTCCCTGATCGGCAGCACGCCGATCAGGTTATGCAGGCGCATGCGGCATAGCGTCAGAATATCTTCCTCTTCGGCCGCAAGGCGCATCTGTACCTCCATTCCATGCGGAACGGCGGTGGTGCGCAAGGCGCGCAACTCAATATTCAAGCGACGCACCACTTGCAACGCCGCTTCCAGCGTGGCGATGGGCGCATCCGGCTCGATGCGGAATCGGTAGCTTTTTTGTGTGGTATTCATGCTACCAGCATAGCCAGAAAGCCAAAAAATAGGCTTCCTGAATTTACGTCTATTTCGCTCAGATGTAGTAGATTCTCCTATTCAGATTAAATTTAATGGAATTTCATCCTGATGGAAATCGACGAACTGGATCGCCGCATCCTGCGCGAGCTGCGCAACGACGGCCGCCTGAGTAACACCAAGCTGGCCGAAAAGGTCGGTCTTTCGACCACGCCCTGCTGGAACCGCGTGCGCGCGCTGGAGGAAGGCGGCATGATCGAGGGCTATACGGCGCTGATCAGCCAGACCGCGCTGGGCTACCCCGACACCGTCATCATCGAAGTCACGCTGGACCGGCACGATGACGAAATCTTTGAGAAATTCGGCCGCGCGCTGGCCACGCTGCCGGAGGTGATGGAAGCCTACCTGCTGACTGGCGACTACGACTACCTGATCAAGGTGGCCGTGGCCGGCACCGCCGGTTATGAGGAATTCCTGCGCAAGAAGCTCTACAAGCTGCCGGGCCTGAAGCACAGCCGCTCCACCTTCGTGCTGCGCTGCCTGAAGCGCACCCATTCGGTCGAACCCTGACATTGTGCGTAAGCGTACAGAGTCCCCTGGCGATATCGTCCATATTCAAGCTTCATCCCATCAAGGAGAAGACAATGAACAAGACGATCAGGATCGCCGTGGCGGCTGCCGCCATGGGCATGACAGCGCACGCTTTTGCGCAGATCACTTTTTATGAAGGCGATGGGCTGCGCGGCCGCGCCTTCACCGCCAACAGCCAGGTGCGCGACCTGTCGCGCAATGGCTTCAATGACCGCGCCTCTTCGGTCGTGGTGGATCGCGGCCAATGGGAAGTCTGCGAAGACGCCAACTTCCGCGGCCAATGCATGGTGCTGCGCCGTGGCAGCTATGAATCGCTGAGCGGCATGGGCCTGAACAACCGCATCTCGTCGGTGCGTCCGGTGAAGCTGCGTGACCGCTATGACAACGAAGCGCCGCCACCGATCGCGCAACCAAGCTACGAATGGCGCCGCCGTCCGAGCGAACGCATCGTGCAGGTGCCGGTGGATTCGGTGCGCGCGGTGGTCGGCACACCCGAGCAGCGCTGCTGGGTCGAGCGTCAGCAGGTGCAGGAGCCGTCGCGTCCCAACGCCGGCGGCGTGATTGCCGGTGCGCTGATCGGCGGCATCCTGGGTCACCAGGTCGGTGGCGGCACCGGACGTGATGTCGCCACCGCCGGCGGCGCGATCGCCGGCGCGGCCATCGGCAACAACGTCGCCAACCAGAACAACAGCTACTCGCGCGATGTGCGCCGCTGCGAAAACATCGCCAATCAGACGCCCGAGTACTGGGACGTGACTTACAACTACCGTGGCGTGAACCACCGCGTGCAAATGAGCACGCCGCCGGGCAATACCATCGCGGTTAACAGTAAGACGGGCGAACCCCGGATGTGAGGCAGCCCAATCCTTCCAGGGTGTGGCGCACCGCGACGTCCAAAGGCGTATGCGGTTCGCTGCCCAACACCGCCAGCAGGCGCGCGTTCGACATGCGCACCGGCTGGCGCCACAGATAGCGCATCTCGCGCAACTCACGGAACACCGGCACGAACGGCGCGGCCACCAGTGTCAGCCACCACGGGAAGGCGCTGGCGCGCAGTTCCGGCTTGCCGGCGGCGCGCGCAATCGCCGCCGGCATCTGCGTGCCGTCCGCATCCCAGTGTCCCTGCATCTGATAGTTGGCGAACAGCGGCAGCGCTTCCGCGCGCTCCACCAGCCGCACCATGGTTTCCGCCACATCCGGCAGATACGCCCATTGATGGCCCACTCCCGGTGCGGCCGGATTGGCGATCGCCGTAACCGGCTTGCCCGGCTTGATCAAGCCTTGCGCGAACCAGTTGTTGCCGGCTTTAGGACCGAAGAAATCCCCCGCCCTCACGATCAGCACCGGCAGGCCGCTGTCCTTCAGGCGGCGTTCCATCTCCACGCGGATGACGCCTTTGCGCGTGATTGGCCGCTGCGGGGCATCTTCATGAATATGTGGCAGCACGTCCGGGCCGTAGTTGTAGACAGTCCCCGGCAGCAGGATGCGCGCGCCGCAAGCGCGGGCGGCGGCGATGGTGTTGTCCATCATTGGCAGCACCAGCCTGCCCCAGTTGCGGTAGCCCGGTGGATTCACCGCATGCACGATCAACTGCACGCCTTGCGCCGCGCTGATGACATCGTCGCGCTTCATGGCGTCGCCAACGATCCAGTGCAGGCCGTCGCCCTGTTTGGGCGCGCGGTTCAGCGCCTTCACCTTCCAGCCGCGCGCCACCAGCAAACGCGCCACTTCGCCACCGATGCCGCCAGTCGCCCCCAGTACCAATGCTTCCATGATGATCTCCCTTGTTTGTCGATGCAGGCAGTGTCTCCCGCCGCGAGCTAAAAGAAAATTACCGAAAGCCGCATAGCCGCTATACAATTTCGTATGACCGAACCAAACTGGGACCTCTACCGCTCCTTCCTCGCCGTGCTGCGGGAAGGCTCGCTCTCGGGCGCGGCGCGTGCGCTCGGCCTGACGCAACCCACGATCGGGCGGCATGTCGATGCGCTGGAACAGGCGTTGGGCATGTCCTTGTTCACCCGCTCGCAGGCCGGCTTTATCGCCACCGACGCCGCCCACGCCCTGCTGCCATATGCGGAGACGCTGGAATCCGCCTCCTCCGCTCTGCTGCGCGCCGCCTCCGGCCTGGGGCGCGGCGAAAATGCACAACTCAAAGGCTCGGTGCGCGTCACCGCCAGTGAAGTGGTCAGCGTGGAAGTGCTGCCGCCGATATTGGCGCGGCTGCGCGCCACCCATCCCGGCATCACGATTGAGCTGGCGGTGTCCAACCGCATCGAGAATCTGCTGCGGCGCGACGCCGACATCGCGGTGCGCATGCAGCGCCCGGAACAGGATGTGCTGGTGGCGCGGCGCGTCGGCAATATCGATCTGGGATTCCATGCGCACCGCGATTATCTGGAACGCCACGGCACGCCGGCCACATGGCAGGAACTGGCGCGGCACGCGCTGATCGGCATCGATCGCGAAAGCGCGCGCACGCGCAATATCATGCCGCTGCTGTCCGCCCTGGAAGGCGGCAGCTATGCCGTCCGCAGCGACAGCGATCTGGTACATCTGGCATCGATACGCGCTGGACTCGGCATCGGCATTTGCCAGGTGCGGCTGGCCGAGCGCGATCCGTCGCTGGTGCGCGTGATTCCCGGCCTGCTGACCATTCCATTGGAAACCTGGCTCGCCATGCACGAAAACCTGCGCAGCAATCCGGCCTGCTCCGCCGTCTACACTGCGCTGGCCGCCGGGCTGGAAGATTACATCAACGGGAAGTGAGCAGCCGGCGCGACTTGTGCAGCGCTTCCTCCAACTGCATGTTTTCGTGCGCGGCCTTCAGCGTGGTCATGTCGATGCTGGCTTTGCGCACCAATGGCCGCGGCAGATCGGCCCAGCGGCTGCGCGGCGCCGGCGTGGTCACAGGCGGCAGTACCGGCGGCGCGGCCTGCACGTCCGGGCGTTCGTCCTCCTGCGCCTGCATGGTCGCCCCCTGCGGGCAGTCCACATCCGTGTACAACACATGCCCTTCCGGGTCCACGCATTTATTCACCGCGGCGCCAGCCGTGCCGCACGTCGCGGCCAATGCCGCGCATAAGATGAGTTTCATGATCGATGCCCCTTTAACAAGTGACACTATCATCGGCCCGCGCGCGGCCGCCGTCTGTGCGAGTCCGCACGCCTATGAGGCGGCATTGTCGCTCTATGTCGGTTACAATATCGCCTTCTCTCAGCATGACGCAGGTCCCAATGAAATATCTCCTCATCCTCGGCGCGCTGGCGGCAGGCCACGCGGCAGCCGATTCGATCGACCCGGCCACTGCCCACGGCTGGAATACCTCGGCGGAATTGGGCGCGATCTCCACCTCGGGCAACACGGTAGGCACTTCGGTCACCGGCAAAATCGACGCCAAGCAGGAAACCGCCAAGTGGAGCAATGAATACATCCTGTCGGGCTACTTCAAGGACGAGGAAGTCACCGGCGACGACGGCGAAAAAATCCGCGAGCGTTCGGCGCAGCGCTATTCGCTGTCCGCCAAAGCGGGCTACAAACTGCTGCACGACGATCACGGCAAACTGTTCGCCCTCGCCACCCACGTCGACGACCGTTTCGGCGCCTACACCCGCTACTCGACCATCGGCGTCGGCTACGGCACCCAGACCTATCAATCGGACACCCACACGCTGGACGTGGAAATCGGTCCGGGCTACTTCCGTGGCGTGCGCTCGGAAGGCAATACCGAAAACGGCATGACCATCCGTGGCGCGGCCAACCTGAAATGGAAGCTGAGCGACAGCGCCCAGTTCCGCCAGACCATGAGCGTCGAACGCGGGACCTCGAATATCCACTCGATGGCCGAAACCGCGCTGCTCACCAAAATCAACAGCACGATGCAGATGAAGGCGGCCTACAACATCCGCAACGACACCAACGTGCCGGCCGATAAAAAGAACACCGATACCCAGACTTCGGTAACGCTGGTTTACTCCTTCTAACTTCAAGAAAATCCATGAACACTCCACGCACTCTCGGTACCCCCCTGTCTCCAACCGCCACCAAAGTCATGCTGCTGGGCTCCGGTGAACTCGGCAAGGAAGTCATCATCGCGCTGCAACGCCTGGGCGTGGAAGTGATCGCCGTGGACCGCTATCCGAACGCGCCTGGCCATCAGGTTGCGCACCGCGCCCACGTCATCAACATGACCGACGGCGCCGCGCTGGCCGCGCTGATCGAGCAGGAGAAGCCGGATCTGGTGGTGCCTGAGATCGAAGCCATCGCCACCGATAAACTGGCGGAGCTGGAAGCGGCCGGCAAGATCACCTGCATTCCGACCGCGCGCGCCGCGCAGCTGACCATGAACCGCGAAGGCATCCGCCGCCTGGCCGCCGAGACGCTGGGCCTGGCCACCTCGCCCTACCGTTTCGCCAGCAGCCTGGAAGAACTCGAAGCCGGCGCCGCCGCAGTGGGCTTCCCTTGCGTGGTCAAGCCGGTGATGTCGTCGTCGGGCAAAGGCCAGTCGAAGGTGGACTCCGCCGCCGACGTCAAAGCCGCATGGGACTACGCCGCCGCCGGCAGCCGCGTGGATTCCGGCCGCGTGATCGTTGAAGGCTTCATCGACTTCGACTACGAAATCACGCTGCTGACCGTGCGCTCGCTGGGCGAAGACGGCAAGGTGGTGACGCAGTTCTGCGATCCTATCGGCCACGTGCAGGTGCATGGCGACTACGTCGAATCCTGGCAGCCGTGCCGCATGGACCCGGTGGCGCTGGAACGCGCGCGCGACATCGCCGCCAAGGTGACCGGCGACCTCGGTGGCCTGGGCCTGTTCGGCGTCGAGCTGTTCGTCAAGAACGACATGGTGTGGTTCTCGGAAGTGAGCCCGCGTCCGCACGACACCGGCATGGTAACCATGGCGACCCAGGTGCAAAGCGAATTCGAACTGCACGCCAAGGCCATCCTCGGCCTGCCGGTCAACGTCGCGCTGAAAGCGCCTGGCGCTTCGGCCGTGATCTATGGCCAGCATGAAGCGGCGGGCATCGCCTTTGAAGGCGTGGCCGATGCGCTGCGCGTGCCCAACAGCGACATCCGCCTGTTCGGCAAGCCGGAATCGTTCGCCCGCCGCCGCATGGGCGTGGCGCTGGCCACCGCCGGCGACGTGGAAACCGCGCGTGTGAACGCCAAGGAAGCGGCATCGCGCGTCAAGCCAGTCATCAGGAAGTAATCACATCCCCCGGAACAGATCGACGTAGTTACGGCTGACGACCAACTGTTCCGGGCGGCCTTTCAGCTGCACCATCAAGCGTCCGCGAAAGTCCTGCCGCGTGCCCGCCACGTGGCGCGCGGCGACGATCACGCTGCGGTGTATCTGCCAGAACTGCTGTTCGTCGAGCTGCTCGCGCAGCTTGCTGATCGGCGTGCGTATCAGGCTTTCGCCATCCGCCACGAACACGCTGGTGTATTTGTCGTTGCTCTGGAAGTAGATCACATCCTCGATCGGGATCAGGCGCGTTTCATCGCCGTGCGAGGCGCGTATCCATTGCAGCGGCGCGGCGGCGGGTACGACTGCCGGCGCGGCGCCGCTCAATTGCGCCAGCAAGGCCTGCAAGGCAGCCGCCGGCACCGCCTCCGCCGGCCTGGCCAGGCGCGCCTTCAGCTTGGCCACGGTTTTCTCCAGACGTTCCAGGCTCGCGGGCTTGAGCAGATAATCCACCGCCGAATGTTCGAACGCCTCCACCGCGTATTGGTCGTAGGCCGTGACGAACACGATGTGCGGCGGCCGCGCGCCGCTGGCCAGCCGTGCGGCGACATCGATCCCCGTCAGGCCGGGCATGCGGATATCGAGGAACACCACGTCCGGCGCTTCGGTATCGATCATGCCGAGGGCTTCAATGCCGTTGGCGGCGCGCGCCACCACGCGCAGTTCGGGCCACACAGTCTTCAGCTGGCCTTCCAGGTATTCCCGCAAATGGGCTTCGTCGTCGGCGATCAGGGCACGGATGGTATCGATGTTGGACTCGCATTCAAAGGCAGCATCAGGCGCACCGTCATGCCGCAAGGTTGATTTTCCGATAATTCTACCTTAGCGGCGGCGCCGTACAAACTGCGCAGGCGCTCGCGCAGATTGCTCAGGCCTACGCCGCCGCCCGGCTTGCGCGACGCCGCTTCGTTCAGTCCCGCGCCGGTATCGCTGATGCGGATGGCGACCTGCGCCCCCTCTATCCGCGCGCTGACGACGATCTCGCCGCCCTCCACTTTCGGTTCCAGGCCATGGGCGATGGCGTTTTCCACCACCGGTTGCAGCAGCATCGGCGCGATACGGAACTGCCGCAGCTCGTCCGGCAGTTCGATGCGGTAGCGCAGGCGCTCACCCATGCGCACCGCCAGCACATCCAGATAGGCCGCTATCAGCTTGCTCTCGGAATCCAGCGTGGCTTCCTCGCTGCGGCTGGCCGCCAGGCTGGCACGCAGATAATCGATGAAGCGTTCCAGCATGTGCTGCGCCTGCGCTGGCCGCGGGCCGATCAGACTGACCACATTGGCCAGCGTGTTATACAGGAAGTGCGGCTCGATCTGCGCCTGCAAGGCGCGCAGCCGCGCTTCGGCCAGCATGCGCGCGCTGGAGGCGAGGAATTCCTTCTGGCGCGCCTCCTCCACCGCCTTGGCGGCGCGCTGGTCGGCGGCGCGGCGCACCATATACAGCAGCAGCGCCACCACCGCGCCGATCACCAGCGCCTCGGTCATCACGCTGCGATTGGTCAGCAGCTTGAGGGGATTGGTGCCGCGCCAGATCAGGTTCCCCAGCGCGATGCCCAGCGGGACGCTGACGCCCATCAGCGCCATGCTGAATAAAACGCGCGGCAGTCCGCGCGCGCGGCGCGGCCAGCCATGCAGGAAGCGGTTGGACAGCACCGAGCCGGCATGAATCATGGCGCCAATCAGGTTGGACATCAGCAGCAAAGGCCAGATGTTTTGCGCGGCCAGCGCGTCCTGGCGCAGCAGCACCGCCTCCAGCGCGGCAAACGTCAGGCCCATGCCGCTGCTCCAGATGACGGTGTACAGCATGTCGCGGGCGGTTGAACGCGGCCAGCGGCGAAACAGCGGTATCAACTCCAACGGGTGGGCCAGCGAGGGAATATGGTCGGTATTTTTCATGTCGCCAGAAAGTTACCATGAAAGCAAAGCGGCGCGCGATATGGCAGGCGCGCCAACGCCATTGGACCGGCCTTGATGTTGTGCGCATCAAACACCGTCAGCACGGTTTGGCCGTGATGCTTGTCCTGCGCCACGCCGACCACGTAGCCGTCGGTCTCCGAACGCGCGCCACGGCGCGGCACCAGCACATGCTCTTCCACTTCCCAGCCGGCGCCGAAGGCGTAGCCGTCGACTTTTCCGCTATCGGTATCGATCAGGTTCACGCTGTCCAATATCAGTTCGCGTCCGCTGGCGCCCAGCACCAGCAGCTTGCGGTGGCGCGCCGACACCACTTGCGGCGCCACGCGCGGGAATTCGCTTACGCCGAACAGGCGCGCCTCGCGTGCCTGGCCGCTGGCGTAATCCAGCGTGATCTGCACCGTGTTGCTGCCGTACGCGCTGACCGGGCGTATCTGTCCACGCACTTCCAGCGCCGTCTTGACCAGTGCGTCGCCATCGTGCAGCACCGCGTCCAGCCGCGTACAGGCGCCGTCTTCGTAGGCATTCCCCAGATGGAAAACCGAACGCGCCGGCAGCTCGAAGACCTGGCGTAGCGTCAACGTGTCCTTGGCGACCACCACCGCGCGCAACGGTCGCTTGTCGCCCTCCCAGTACAGGCTTTCGCCCAGGCTGCGCTCCGGGCCTGGGCGCATGTCGTAAGGCGCCAGCAGGAAGATCAGGTGACGCCCGCTGACCACGAAGTCGTGCACCATGTTCAGCTGGGGCACCGGGATCATGGCGGTGCGGGTGACTTCGCCCCGCTGGTTCAGGCGATAGATGAGCAGCTGATCCGCGCCCGGCATATTCCCGAAGTTCCACAAGCCGCCCTCCGGGTCCATTTTGGGATGCGCGGAAAATGGCATGGCCTTCAGATCCTTGCGCCAGGTCTTGATGCCGCGCGTGGCCAGGGTTTGCGGGTCCATCTCGGTGGCCGAGCCACCTTCCCACAGTGCGTACAAGCCGCCGTTGAACGGCAGCAGATTGGTATTGGCGACGTTGATGGTGTCATTATTCTTTACGCCCTTGCGGCCGACATAGGTGCCGAAAGCCGGATACAGAAAGCGCCCTGCCTTGCTCTCTTCCTCAAACTTTTGCGTGGCGACGTAGCGGCCAATGTGGCTTACCTTGCCATCGGCGATCTGCCAGCGCTGCGCGAAGCCGTCGCCATCGAACAGATGGTGATAGCGTTCGCCGCCCAGCGCATAGCGCCCCGGCCCATTGCGGTAGAAGATGCCGTTCAGGTCCGGCGGCAGGCGGCCAAGCACGGTGGCGCTGCCGGACAAGTCGCCGGCGCTGTCGGCCAGCGCCGGGAAGGAGGCGAGACACATGGCGGCAAAGCCAAGGAATTGGCGGCGGTTGGTCATGTCAGCCTCCGGTTAGCGCAGGTTGACGGTGGTGCTGGCGCCGCCGGCCGGCAGCACGATGCGCGCATCCTCAAAGTGCGGGGCGCCGCGCTTGCCGATGGCGTTGTTACTGAAAGCGTAGTCCTCGATCGGCATGCCAACCGGATTGCGATCCAGCTTGCCGTTGCCATTGGCGTCGTGATACAGCGCGAACGCATATTCTCCGGCCGGCAGTTCCGCCGCCACCAGTTGTACCGTGCCGTCGTGGGCCGGCGCCGTCAGGGCGCGCAGCGGCTTGGTGGGAAAAGTCTCGGCGGAGTTGTAGATGGCGACCATCACCTGGCCGTCGGCGCTGGACACGCCCTCCACGTTGATGGTCAGATCGGCGGCAAACGCCGGCGCGGCGGCCGCAAACAGTGCGGCGAGAATAAACCTGGACATGCTGGGCTCCTGTGTGGATGAAGTGTGATGCCACTTTATCCAGCACCGCGCCAGTCCGCGCCGGCTTGCGACGAAATGCGCCTAGCGCGCGCGAATCGCGTCCCAGTGGCGCGAAATGATGTCCAGCATCTGCTCCACATCGACCGGCTTGGCGATGAAATCGTCCATGCCGGCGGCAATGCACTGGTCCTGCTCCGATTGCATCACGCCGGCCGTCATCGCCAATATCGGCAGCTTGAGGCCCAGTTGCCGCCGTATCTGGCGCGTGGCCTCGAAGCCGTCCATCACCGGCATCTGCACGTCCATCAGCACGATGTCGTAATCGGCCGCACGGTCGCGCAAACGCTCCACCGCCAGCTGGCCGTTTTCCGCCAGGTCGACGCTGGCGCCGGCGTGTTCCAGCATGCCGCGCGCCACCACCTGATTGAGTGGATGGTCCTCCACCAGCAGCAGGCGAACGCCCTGCAAGCGCGGCGTGTCTTCCATGGCCGGCGCCACGACCGCCACCGGAGCTGGCGCCGGGGTTTGCGGCTCGTCCAGCAGCCAGCCTTGCGTCGGCGCGTTTTGCCACACTGGCGGCTCAACCCTGGCATTGGCGTCGCCGACCACAAATGGCAGCGTCACCACGAATTCGCTGCCGGCGCCCTGCATGCTGCGTACCGTGATGTCGCCGCCCATCAGCTCAGCCAGACGGCGGCAGATCGCCAGCCCAAGCCCGGTGCCGCCAAAGCGCCGCGTGGTGGAAGCGTCGGCCTGGCTGAAAGCGGAAAACAGCCGGCTTTGCTGTTCCGTGTCCATGCCTATGCCGGTGTCGCGCACTGAGAAACGCAGGCGCACGCCCTCGCCCTGGTACGGCTGCGACGCCACCCGCAGCGTCACGCCGCCACGTTCAGTGAACTTGATCGCATTGCCGACCAGGTTGATGAGAATCTGCTGCAAGCGCATGGCGTCGCCCACCAGCACCGGCGGCACGTCCGCATCGGCGCCGATCGACAAGCCGATGCCGCGCGCGCTGGCGTTCAGCGTCATCACATTGGCGACCGAATCGAGCACCTCGCGCGGGCGGAACGCGGCCGGCGCCAGCTCCATGCGGCCGGCCTCGATCTTGGAAAAGTCCAGCACATCGTTCAGAATCCCCAGCAGCACCTGGCCGGACGACCGTATCATGCCGACGTACTCCTGCTGGCTGGCGCTGAGCGCGGTATTCTCCAGCAGGTAGGCCACGCCCAGCACCGCATTCATCGGCGTACGGATCTCATGGCTCATATTGGCCACGAATTCACTCTTGGCGCGGCTGGCCGCTTCGGCACGCTGCTCGCTGTTCTTGCGGTCCGTGATATTCATCGCGGTCAGGTAAAAGCCCAGCACCTTGCCGTCCGGCGCCAGATCCGGCACCAGATCCACCAGGAAGTGGTGCACGCCATCGGGGCCGTGGAAGTCGCGCTCGAAATGCAAGCGGCGCCCGTCCAGCGCCGCGCGCAGCTCTTCCAGCCACGGCTCCGCCGCCGCGCCAAACACCTCACTGACGGTTTTGCCGATCATGGTTTCGGGGGCGATGCCCCACTGGGTGCGGTAATAAGCGTTGGCGAAGCGGTAGCGCAGGTCGCGGTCCAGGTAGGCGATCAGCAGCGGCAGCGTATCGGCCAGCACCCGGGCGCGCCGCTCGCTCTCGCTGCCGCGGCGCTGCGCCGCCTCCCGCTCGGTCTTCTGGCGGGCGATGCTCACCACCGACAGCAGCGCGACCAGCGTGGCGAATAGCACGGATGCCGACACAATCAGCGCATCGTTGGAAGGCAGGGACAAGGTTTAGACTCGCTATGAACAGGATGAGAAAATATAACTCGGCCGTGGCTTTAATGCCAAACCATTCTGACAATATTTACGCTATAGTGGCTCATCGTTGACAACCCCACGAAACCGCCATGCGCGCGTTGATGCTTCTCACGCTGTGCTATGCCTTGATCGCCCGCGCCAGCCTGCTGCTGGCGTTCGCACATACCAACGCGACGCCGGTGTGGCCGCCATCGGGCATCGCCTTCGCGGCGCTGCTGCTGATGGGATATCGCGCCTGGCCGGCCATCTTTGCCGGCGCCCTGCTGGCCAACCTCGCCGCCTTCCATGCCAACGGCCTGCCTGTCGGCGGGAATATGGCCGTGGCCTCGCTACTGATCGCCGGCGGGAACACGCTGGAGGCGCTGTCCGGCGTGTGGCTGGTGCGGCGCTACTTCGACATCAAGCAGCCCATGGGGCAGCAGCAGAACGTCTACAAATTCGCCATGGTCGCCATGGCCATGTCCACCGTCAGCGCCGGCATCGGCAGCAGCACCCTGGTGCTACTCGGCCTGGCGCCGGCAGCCGCCTACAACACCATCGCCCTCACCTGGTGGGTGGGCGACACGGCCGGCGTGCTGTTGTTTGGCCCTGCGATCCTGATCTGGTGCGTGCGCCGCCCGCCGCGGTGGAACTGGCGCGGCGCACTGGAAATCGCCGTCTCGCTGCTGGTGCTGGCGGGGCTGGCATGGCTGGTGTTCGGCCGCCGCTACTCCTACGAGGACGGCCTGGGATGGATGCCTTACCTGTTTGTGCTGGCCATCGCCTGGTCGTCGTACCGCCATGGGCTGCGCGGCGCCGGCATGGTCTGCATCATCGCCGCCGGCAGCGCGGTGATGGGCACCATCCACGGACGCGGGCCGTTCGCGGTCGGCACCTTGAACGACGCGCTGATCGCGCTGGCCAGCTTCACCATGTTGTGCAGCCTGATCGCCATGGTGCTGTGCGCGGATGCCAGTGAGCGCAAGCGCGCCGGCAACGACACCACCAGTTACAACGCGGCCCAGTGGGGCACGCTGCTGATCGGCGTCGGCCTGACGGTGGCGGTGTGGCACCTGCTGTCGGTTGGCACCGAGCGCCGCGCGCAGGAGCAATTCGACGCCGAATGCGCCGACATCGCCAAGCGCATCAACCGCCGCATGGTGCTGTACGAATCCGGCCTGCGCGGTGCGCAAGCGCTGTTCAAGGCGCAGCAGGAGCCAACCCGCGACCAGTGGCGCGATTTCGTCGAGGGCATGGACCTGCACAACAACTTCCCCGGCGTGATGGGACTGGGCTACGGCATGTATCTGCGCGCCGACCAGCGCGCGGCCACGGAGCGGGAGATCCGCTACCAGGGCTATGAGGATTTCCACATCTGGAACAACAACAATGGCGCCGACGATCCCGGCGCCTCGGTCATTGTCATGTACCTGGAGCCGTTCGCCGGCCGCAATCTGCGCGCCTTCGGCTACGACATGATGTCCGAGCCGATACGCCGCGTCGCCTTGCAGCAGGCGGCGCGCAGCGGTTTGCCGGCCATGACCGGCAAAGTGGTGCTGGTGCAGGAGGAGCAGAAAGGCGGCCTGCCCGGCTTCCTCGTGTACTTCCCGATCTACCGCAAACAGGCGCAGTTGAAGGCCGACAGCGACATCGAGCAGCGCATGGCGGTCTTGCAGGGCTTTGCCTACAGCCCGATCCGCGCCGACGAATTGATGCAGGACTTGCTTGGCCCCGCCGACCAGACCGTGCGAACGGAGATTTTCGACGGCGACAGCACCGCACCGGGTGCGCTGCTGTTTGCCAGCGCGGGAGAGCCGGCCGATACGCAGCAGTATCCCAATCCCTATCGGCGCACGCTCAAGCTGCAACTGCTACAGCACCAGTGGACGCTGCGTTTCGCCTCGCAGCCCTCGTTCGAGAATTCCATCGACCGCCAGAAATCGCACATCGTGCTGCTGGCCGGCGTGATTATCAGCCTGCTGTTCTTTGGCGTGGTGCGCGCGCTGACGGCACGCCAGGCCTATGCCACGGCGCTGGCCAATCAGATGACGGCGGCGCTGCGCAAATCGGAAAGCTCGCTGATCGCCGCGCGCGACCAGGCCGAGGCGGCCAGCCGCGCCAAGAGCGAGTTCGTGGCCAACATGAGCCACGAGATCCGCACGCCGCTGAACGCGGTGCTGGGCATGACGCATTTGCTCAGCAATACCTCGCTGGCGGCCGAGCAGCTCAAATATGTGGACATGATACGGTCGTCGGGCAACTCGCTGCTCAGCATCCTGAACGACGTGCTGGATTTCTCCAAGATCGAAGCGGGCCGCATGGAGCTGGCGCCGGCGCCGTTCCAGCTGGCCGCCATGCTGGAAGCGATTGCCACCATCATGACCGTCAACGCCGGCGAAAAAGACCTGGAGCTGGCCATCGGCGTGCAGCCGGGCGTGCCGCAGGCGCTGGTGGGCGACGGCCACCGCTTGCAGCAGGTGCTGATCAACCTGGTCGGCAACGCCATCAAGTTCACGGAAAAAGGCGCGGTGTCGGTGCTGGTGGAACTGGCCGAGGCGCCGGCCACGCTGCGCTTCACCATCCGCGACAGCGGCATCGGCATACCGGCCGACCGCCTGGCGCAGTTGTTCGCGCCGTTCTCGCAGGCCGACGCCTCGATGACGCGCCGCTTTGGCGGCACCGGTCTTGGCCTGGCCATCTCGCGCCGCATCGCCGCGCTGATGGGCGGCACGATCGACGTGCGCAGCACGCCGGGCACGGGCAGCGAGTTCGTGCTGACCGTGCCCTTGCAGGCCGGCGCCGACCACGCCCCCGCCCTCGGTCCGGTGCAGCATCTGCTGATCGTCGACGACGACAGCACCAGCGCCGACTACCTGTGCCGCACCATCCGCGCGCGCGGCTGGAGCTGCGACAGCGCCAGCACCGGCGAACAGGCATTGACGCTGCTGCGCAGCCAGACGGTGCGCTACGACGGCGTGCTGGTGGACTGGGACATGCCCGGCATGAACGGCCTGGCCACCATGCAGGCCATCCGTTCCGACAGCGCCATCGCGCGCCTGCCGGTGATCCTGATGATCAGCGCCTTCGGCCAGGGCAAGCTGCTGCACACCGACGGCGCGCAGGCGGCCGATGCGGTGCTGCTCAAGCCGGTCACCAGCACCCGCCTGGTCGAGACGCTGCAACAGGCGCAGGCCAGCGCGCGCGAAGCGGCTGGCAGCCCGTCCTCCGCCGATGCCGACACCGGCGGCCAGCGCCTGGACGGCGTGCGGCTGCTGCTGGTGGAGGACAATCCGGTCAACCAGTTGGTGGCCAGCAGCATGCTCACCCATGCCGGCGCCGACATCGAAGCGGTCGACAACGGCCGCGCCGCGGTCGACCGTCTGCGCACCGACGCCCACCGCTACGACCTGGTGCTGATGGACGTGCAGATGCCGGAGATGGACGGCTTCGAGGCCACCACCCGCATCCGCGCCGAACTGGGACTGCATCTGCCGGTACTGGCCATGACGGCCGGCGTGATGGAATCCGAGCGCGAACAATGCCTCGCGTGCGGCATGAATGACTTCATCGCCAAGCCGATCGACGTCGACGAAATGCTGCGCGTCATCATCCGCAATCTGCCCGCCGCGCGCCAGGCGGCATCCGGCCGCTAGCGCGGAAACCCTTGCGGCAAGCTTGCCGTTTGCATCATGTGAATACGATTTCATGTTGCCAGTCGTTGCCCGACCACAACGGAAATGTCACAATTCCGCAGAAAAGAGTACACACAAGCTGCCCTCCGGTCCACACTGACCTCGCACCCGGGCCAAAACCGGGATGCGACCACAACAAAGGAGGGAAACAATGATCAAGACCACGCTGGCGATATCCACCCTGGCAGCATGCGGCACCTTCTCATCCGCTTTGGCGCAAGACACATCCCCCGTTACGATCGCCGGCTTCGGCACGGCGGCACTCACCAAGACCAACAACGACCTGGGTGAATTCGCGCGCACCGGCCAGGCCGCCGGCGCCGGCAAGGATGCCCGCACCGGGGTCGACTCCGATTTCGGCGTGCAGGCCACGGCCAAATGGAATGACCAGATCTCGTTCACGGCGCAGGGGCTGGCGCGCAAGCATGGCGACACCGATCAGTACACCGCCGAGCTGGCCTGGGCATTTGCCAAATTCAAGGCCAATGACGATTTCTCGGTGCGGCTGGGCCGCATTGGCCTGCCGATCTACATGATCTCCGATTCGCGCAACATCGGCTTTGCCAACACCATGCTGCGCCCGCCCACCGAGGTGTACCAGCAGGTGCCGCTGGACAACGCCAACGGCGGCGACGTGATCTACCAGCATAGTTTCGGCGATACCACCGCCACCGCCCAATTCGCGTTGGGCGTCGCCAAGGACCATTCGCGCGGCGGCACCACCGTCAACTCCAGCTCCCAGGTGGCCTCACTGACACTGGAGAACGGCCCGTTCACCTATCGCCTCGGCCATGCGCGCGCCAATGTCAGCGTCCACAGCCCCGCCCTGGAGCAACTGGTGGCCGGCGTCAAGGCCGCCAGGCTCGGCATTGCCGACCAGTTGAACGTCATCGACTTCACCGGCAAGTTCACCTCGCTCGGCCTGATCATGGACTACAAGAACGTGCTGGCCCAGGCCGAGTATGCCAAGCGCAAAACCGACACCCGCCTGATCCCCGACACCACCTCGTGGTATCTGATGCTGGGCTACCGCTGGGGCGCCTTCGTGCCCTACTACGTGCACGGCAACGCCAAACAGGACAGCATCCGCAGCTTCTCCGGCCTGCCGACCACAGGACCGCTGGCGGCGCTGAGCGCCGGCGTCAACGGCGCCATCAAGGCCGGGCTGCAAACCACCGACGCCGTCGGCCTGCGCTGGGACTTCTACAAGTCGGCCGCCTTCAAGGTGCAGATCGACCGCGTCCGTCCGCGCGACGGCGCCGGCTATTTCATCAACACCCAGCCAGGCTTCAGCGGTCCCGTGACCGTCTACGCGGCCGCGGTCGATTTCGTCTTCTAAGGAGGCCGCCATGCATACGACTATCGGCAAACTGCTGCTGGCGGCCGGCGTCTGGCTGGCCGCCGCGCCCGCGTTCGCGACCGAGATCGTGGTCATCGTCAATCCCAAGAACCCCGCGACCCGCATGTTCAGCGAGCAGGCCGCCCAGTTCTTTCTTGGCAAATCGACGCTGTTCACGCCGGTCGAACACGCTGACGGCCCGCTGCGCAACGAGTTCTACAAGAAGGTGCTGGACAAGGACGCCACGCAGGTCAAGGCCATCTGGTCCAAGCTGGTGTTCACCGGCAAGGCCACCGCGCCCAAGGAGTACGGCTCCAGCGCGGAGGTGAAGAAAGCCGTGGCGGCCGACGCCAACGCCATCGGCTACATCGAGAAGTCGGCGGTGGACGACAGCATCAAGGTGATCCTGACGGTGCCGTAATCCTAGCCCTCCACCACAATGGCGGGCCGCAGCCGCTTGCGCGAAGTGCGCGCATGCGGCACCCAGGCGTGGGTCTGCCAGCGCCGCCACATGATGAGGCCACGTATCCACTCATCGGCGGCGTAGGCGATCCACACACCCGGCAGGCCCCAGCCCAGCACCACGCCGAGCAGCCAGCTGCCGCCGGCCAGCACGAACAGCATCGAGAACGCGCCCGCCATCACCGGGAAGCGCGCGTCGCCGGCCGCCCGCAGCGCATTGATCACCACCAGATTGAAGGTGCGGCCCGGCTCCAGCAGCACCGTGATCCACAGCAGCGTGGCGCCGGCCGCGATAATCTCATGATCCTGGGTGAACCAGCCAAGCAGCCAGCGGCCCAGCAGCGCGGCGGCGGCGGCAATCAGCACGCACACCACCAGGCCGCGCGCCAGCGAGCGCCTGACCACGCGGTGCGCCTCGCGCAGCTGGCCGGCGCCGATCAGGTAGCCGACCACGATTTCCACCGCCAGCCCGGTGGCGATACTGAACATCATCACCCCGCCCATCAGTTGCAGCACATAGGCTTGCGTGGCCAGCGCCTTGGCGCCCAGTTCCGCCGCCGTCGCCACGCTGACCATGAAGGCCAGCCGCCAGGCGATGTTCTCGGCCGCTCCCGGCAGGCCGATATGCAGCACCGCCGCCAGTTCGCGCCGCGGCAGGCGCCACCAGTCATCGCGCCGCACACTGATATGCAGGTGCACGCGCCACATCAGCAGGTGCAGCGCCAGCCCCACCATGCGGCTGAAGGTCAGCGCGAACGCAAAGCCGGGCAGGCCCAGCGCCGGCAGCGGCCCCCAGCCATACATCAGCGGCAGGGCCAGCAGCAGATGGGTGACGTGCATGATGATCAGCACCACCAGCGTGTCGCGCGTGCGCAGGTGGGCGCGCATCACGCCGGCCATCGAGGCGTTCCAGGCGTCGAACAGCATGGCCGGCCCCAGCGCCACCAGAAACGGCGCCGCCAGCGGAAACACTTCGGCCGGGGTGTTCAGCAGATGCAGCAAGGGCGTGGCGCCCAGCATGGCGATCAGGCCGGTGATGGCGCCCAGCCAGGTGCTGGCGCCGACCACCGCGCAGGCCACCTGGTTGGCCGCCTCGCGCTGGCCGCCGCCCAGGTTCTGGGTGACCACCACGCTGACGCCGGCACCGATGATGCGGAACAGGATGAACAGCGCCGCCGACACCTGGCTGGCGATGGCAAACGCGCCGCCCGCCTCGTCGGAAATGCGCGAGGCCAGCGCCGTGCCGACCACGCTGGCGACGATCGCCAACCCCAGTTCGACCAGCAAAGGCCACGCAAGGTTGAACATGGGCGGCGAGCGGATCGGCTGCTTGGTGGCTGGCATAGTGAATTTTAGGAATTATTGCAACTTCCGTTACTTTACCTCATGTAGCCAGCCAACAACGCAATGGGGGCGATTTAGTTTCCGATTTAGCAAAGACTCGACTTATACTATGAAAGCATCTTGCGGGCGCCGTCCGCCCACGGATGCAGCAACGATAGCCTGATGAAAAATATTACAATTGCCCTGTTCGCCGCCCTCGCGCTGCTGGCACCGGGCGGGGCCGCGCTAGCGACTGGTTCCGCTCTACAGTCCAGCGTCGTTGCCGCCACCACAGCCGCCGATTCCGGCATGCTGATCGAACCGATCATGGACGTGGTCACCATTCCGGCGCCGCTGCGCGCCGATGTGCGTCCGGTCACGCTGGCGCAGCTGGAGGACCAGTTGCGCCGCCCCGAGGTGCAGGCTTCGCTCAACAAGGGCAGCATCGCGGTGGTCTACCCCAATGTGGAGGAGCCGTTCCGCTCCGCCTTCCTGGCCATGATCCAGGGCATCGAGGACCGCATCAAGCTCAAGGTGCGCAGCTATCCGGTCGATCCCAGGGTCGATACCGCCGAACTGAACAACACCCTCAAACGCAGCGGCACCAAGGTGGTGATCGCGCTGGGCCGCCAGGGCCTGAACGCCACCGCCGGCCTCGACCGCGAAATCTCGGTGCTGGCCGGCGGCGTGCTGCTGCTGTCGGAATCGGAAAACGTCATGGGCATCAGCATGACGCCCGATCCGGCCATGCTGTTCTCGCGCCTGCGCCTGCTGCTGCCGGAGCTGCGCCGCATCATCGTGGTCTACAACCCGGCCAAGTCGGACTGGCTGATCAAGCTGGCGCGCGAGGCGGCCAAGGCGCAGAACCTGGAACTGTCGGCCCACGTGGCGGGCGACCTGGCCGGCGCCGCCAAGCTGTATAGCCAGCTGATCGCCGCCGCCGACAACCGCCATGACGCGGTCTGGCTGCCGCACGACAGCACCACGGTAGAGGAAAGCACCATCTTGCCGCTGGTGCTGCGCGAATCGTGGAACAGCAACCTGCCGCTGTTCTCCAGCAATGTGCTGCACGTGAAAAAAGGCGCGCTGTTCGCCATGGTGCCGGACAACGTGGAACTGGGCCGCACGCTGGCCGCATCGGCCATGGGCGTGATCGCCGGCGAAGTGCGGCGCCGTCCGCTGGTGCCGCTGCGCGAGCTGCAAACCGCCATCAACCTGCGTACCGCCAGCCATATCGGCCTGAATCTGGGCGCGCTCCAGCAGCGCAGCTTCGATTTCGTCTATCCCCAACCCTGAGCGCGATGAATATGTTCCGCAATTTTTTACGCCGCACCGGGTTCCAACGCCAGCTGACCATCATGGTGTCGGCGGCGATTCTCGGCCTGGCCGTGTTCTCGGCCCTGATGAACGCCTGGGCCGCCAATTCGCGCATGCGCGACCACTTCGTCGGCCAGGGCCAGCGCATTGCCGACAACCTGGCGCGCCAGAGCACACTGGCGCTGTTGTTCCATTCGGCCGAAAACGCACGCGACGTGGTCAACGCCACGCTGGCCTTCCCGGACGTCGCCGGCTTGCAGATCATGGACGCGCGCCGCGCGGTGCTGCTGTCGCGCGCGCAGAACGGCGCCCAGCTGGATGCCGCGCTGTTCAGCGCCGCGCCGCCATCGCGCGCCGGCATGGTCGGAGAAAGCGCGAAAGGCTGGGTATTCGTGGCGCCGGTGTACGGCGGCCAGAGCGAAGCCTCGCCGTTTGAATTGCAGGAGCACCAGCAGCAGTTGCTGGGCTATGTGCACGTCCAGCTGTCCAAGGAAACCCTGAACCAGCTCACCTGGTCCCTGCTGCTGGGGAACCTGGGCCTGACGCTGTCGTTCGCCGTGATTCTGCTGGTGCTGGCGCGCCTGCTCACGCGCCACATGCTGAATCCCCTGAACGCCTTGTCGCGACTGATGCGCAGCGCGGAAGCCGGCGAATCCGGCATGCGCGCCACCCCGGCCGGCCCGCGCGACCTGATCGAAATGGGCCAGGCCTTCAACCAGATGATGAATGTGCTGGAACAGCGCGAGGCGGAGCTGAAGGAATCGCGCGACGCCGCCGTCAACATGGCGCAGATGAAGGCGCAGTTCGCGGCCACTGTCAGCCATGAGGTGCGCACCCCGCTCAACGGCGTGGTCGGCATGCTGGACATGCTGAAGGAAACCCGCCTGACCCAACGCCAGCAGGAATTCGTCGATGTCGCATGGAACTCCTCGCGCACCCTGATCGCGCTGATTAACAACATTCTCGACTTCTCCAAGATGGAAGCCGGCAAGCTGGCGCTGGAGGAAACGGAATTCAGCCTGGCCGTGCTGCTGTCCGAAGTGACCGAGCTGCTGGCCCGTCCGGCGCAGCAAAAAGGCGTGGGCGTGAGCTGGGTGGTGGCCGACGCGGTGCCGCCGCGCGTCGTCAGCGACGCCCTGCGCCTGCGCCAGATCCTGATCAACCTGACCGGCAACGCCGTCAAGTTCACCGAACGCGGTGAAGTGACCATCACCGTATCGCTGGCCGCCGCCGAGCCGCTGCTGCTGTCGTTCGAGGTGCGCGACAGCGGCATCGGCATGAGCGAAGAGGTGCAGCGCCGCCTGTTCGAAGCCTATGTGCAGCCCGACCCCAGCACCACGCGCCGTTACGGCGGCACGGGCCTGGGCCTGGCCATCTGCAAGCAACTGGTGGAACTGCTGGGCGGCGAGATCGGCGTGCGCAGCATGCTGGGCAGCGGCACCACCTTCACCTTCTCGATTCCATGCCGCGCCGCGCAACAGGCCCCAGCCATACAGCCGGCGCAGCTGCTGCAAGCCACCGTGCCGCATGCGCCGCCGCGCGCCCTGCCGCAGCGCCAGTTCCGCGTGCTGATCGCGGAAGACAACCGCACCAATCAGATGGTGGCGGCCGGCATGCTGGCCATGAACGGCTGCGTGTGCGAATTCGCCGCCGACGGCGTGGAAGCCGTGCGCGCCGCCCAGCGCGAGCGCTTCGACCTGATCCTGATGGATTGCAGCATGCCGGAGATGGACGGCTACGAAGCCACCGCCCACATCCGCATCGCCGAGCAGGCGATGGGTCGGCGCACGCCGCTGGTCGCCATGACCGCCAACACCCAGATCGGCGATGCCGAAAAATGCCTGGCCGCCGGCATGGACGACTATCTGGCCAAGCCGATCACCCTGGTCGAACTGCGCCACAAGCTGGAGAAATGGCTGCCGCACGGCGCCCCCGGTGGTGCCACCAGTGCCACCAGTGCCGCCGGCGCCGGCGCCGACGATGCCGGCGCGCCGGCCGGCACGCCGGTGCTGGACCACGCGCAAGCAGCCCGCCGCCACGCCGTGCGGGCCGCCGGCAACGCGCCGGTCGATCTGGACATCTTCGACAAATTACGCGAAGTACTGGGCGACTCGCTGCCGCACGCCGTCACGCCCTACCTGGAAGACACGCCGGTCTGCCTGGACGAACTGGCGCAGTCGGTGCGCAGCGGCGACATGAACACCGCCCGCAACCGCGCCCACGCGCTCAAGGGCTCGTCCGGCAATTTCGGCGCCACCGTGCTGGCGCAACTGGCGCTGGAGGCGGAACAATTCGCCGCCGCCGGCAAACCGGAACACATCACACCGCTGTTGAAGCCAATGAACGAACAGTTCCTGGCGCTGGCCGCATTCCTGCGCGCGGAGCTGAGCTACGCCGAGCCGGAAGACCTGCACCTGAGCGAAGACACGCCGCAAGTGCTGGTGGTGGACGACGACCGCAGCACCCGCAGCACCCTGCGCCACACCTTGCAGCGCGACGGTTTCCGCGTGGAGGAAGCCTCGGACGGCCAGCAGGCGCTGGCCATGCTGACCCGCTTCCAGCCGGACGTGATCCTGATGGACGCCATGATGCCGGTGATGGACGGCTTCACGGCCTGCGCCCGCATGCAGGAATTGCCGAACGGCGCCGACATCCCGGTACTGATGATCACCGCGCTGCAAGACAACTCCTCGGTGGAGCGCGCCTTCGCCGCCGGCGCCAGCGACTACATTCCCAAGCCGATCCACTACGCCGTGCTGTCGCAGCGCGTGCGTCGCATCATCGAGGCCAACCGCGCGGAGAAGCGCATCCGCCACCTGGCCTACAACGACGTGCTGACCAACCTGCCGAACCGCACCCTGTTCTTCGAACTGCTGGGCAAGAGCATCGACCACGCGCGCGCGGCTGGCCAGCAGGTGGCGGTGCTGTTCATGGATCTGGACCGCTTCAAATACGTCAACGACAACCTGGGCCACGACGTCGGCGACCGCCTGCTGCAAGGCGTGGCCCAGCGCGTGCGCCAGACCGTGCGCTCGGCCGATTCGGTGGCGCGCCTGGGCGGCGACGAATTCACCGTGGTGCTGAATGAGCTGGACAGCCCGGCGGCGGCCGCCACCGCCGCCCACAACATCGTGCGCGCCCTGGCGGCGCCCTTCCCGATCGACGGCCACGACATCTTCGTCACCGCCAGCGTCGGCATCGCCATGTTCCCGCATGACGGCGGCGACGTCGCCAGCCTGGTCAAGCATGCCGACAGCGCCATGTACCGCGCCAAGCGCACCAACACCGGCTTCCAGTTCTACGAACCGTCGATGGAGCACTCCATCTCCGAACACGTGCGGCTGGAGAGCGACCTGCGGCGCGCCATGGAACAGCAGCACCAGCTGGAAGTCCATTACCAGCCGCAGGCTAGCCTGTCCAGCCGCCACATCATCGGCATGGAAGCGCTGGTGCGCTGGCGCCATCCGACGCGCGGCATGATACCGCCGGCCGACTTCATCCCGCTGGCCGAGGAAACCGGCATCATCAACCAGCTGGGCGACTGGGTGCTGCGCACCGCCTGCGCCCAGCTCCAGCAGTTCATCCGCAACGGCCTGCCGGAGATGCGGGTGGCGGTCAACCTGTCGGTGCGCCAGCTGCTGCAAAAAGACTTTGCCGCCTCGGTGGAAGCGGTGCTGGCCGATACCGGCCTGCCGCCGCATCTGCTGGAACTGGAGATCACCGAGAGCACGCTGATGGAAAACGCCCAGGACACGCTGGCCGCGCTGCACCGCCTGCGCGAGCTGGGCGTGCGCCTGTCGATCGACGATTTCGGCACCGGCTACTCGTCGCTGTCCTATCTGAAGCGCTTCCCGGTCGACATCATCAAGATCGACCGTTCCTTCGTGCAGGACCTGCCGCAGGATTCGGACGACGCGGCCATCGTCAGCGCCATCATCGCGCTGGCGCACAGCCTGCGGCTGGAAGTGGTGGCCGAAGGCGTGGAGACCGACCAGCAACTGGCCTTCCTCAGCAGCCGCTCGTGCGATCTGATGCAGGGCTACCACCTTAGCCCGGCCGTCCCGGCGGACCAGTTCGAAGACCTGGCGCGGCGCGTCATTAAAAAAATAAACAGGGAGATAGCCTCTTGAACACGCCGCGCGCCCGACGGCTGTACGCCACGGCGGCACTGGCACTGCCGCTGATGTCAGCCCATGCCGCCCCGGTGGGTGAAGACGACGAACTGGCGCTGGTCTACGGCGCCGGCGACAACGTCAGCATCGCCACCGGCAACCTGCAATCGCTGCGCCGCGCGCCGGCGGTGGCGTCGGTGGTCACGGCGGCCGATATCGCCGCCATGGGCGCGACGGACCTGGACCAGATCCTCGAAAGCGTGGCCAGCATCCACGTCAACCGCACGCCCAACAGCTATTCGCCGCTGTACGTGGTACGCGGCATCATCAGCCCGTACGGGCCGCAAATCCTGATGCTGCAAAACGGCGTGCCGATCACCACCGCCTATGTCGGCAACAAGGGCAATATCTGGGGCGGCTACCCGGTCGAGCATATCGCGCGCATTGAAATCATCCGCGGTCCCGGCTCGGCCCTGTATGGCTCGGACGCTTTCTCCGGCGTGATCAACATCATCACCAAGAGCGCCGCCGAAACCCCGGGCACCGAGATCGGCGCCCGCGCCGGCTCCTTCAGCACCTACGACGGCTGGGTGCAACACGGCGGCAAGATAGGCGCGGTGGACGTGGCGGCCTACCTGCGCGTGGGCTCGACCGACGGCTTCCATAGCAACCTGGAAGCCGATGCGCAAAGCCGCAACGACAAACTGTTCGGCACACACGCCTCGCTGGCGCCGGGCCAGCTGAATAACCAGCTGAAGGCGATCGACGCCAACCTGGACCTGATCTACGGCCAATGGCGCGCGCGCTTTGGCTACAAGCGCCGCTACGACATGGGCAGCGGCGCCGGCATCGCCTCGGCGCTCGACCCGGTCGGCCGCCAGCAAAGCGAACGCATTACCTCCAGCCTGAGCTGGACCGAACCGCAGGTGACGCGCGATCTCGGGCTGGGCGCCAGCCTGAGTACCCAGCAATATACGCAGGACATGTCGACCCTGTATCGCCTGCTGCCGCCGGGCACGGTGCTGCCGACCGGCGCCTTCCCGGACGGGATGATCGCGGCGCCCGAAACCTGGGAGCGCGCCTACCGCTTCTCCGTCTATGCCGACTACAGCGGGCTGCAAGGCCATCACCTGCGCCTGGGCGCCGGCCATGACGACATCGATTTATACCGGGTGCGCGAGCACCGCAACTTCAACTACACCGCCAACGGCACGCCGATCCCGCTGCCTGCCGTGGTGGAGACCACCTACACCACGCCCTTCATCCGTCCGCAGCGGCGCAAGATCGACTACGTGTATTTGCAGGACGAATGGAACTTCGCCGCCGACTGGAACCTGACCGCCGGCGTGCGCCATGATCAGTATTCGGACTTCGGCGGCACCACCAATCCGCGCATGGCGCTGGTGTGGGACGCCAGCTTCGACCTCACCGCCAAGCTGCTGTACGGCCGCGCCTTCCGCGCGCCGGCCTTCGCGGAAAGCTACGGCATCACCAATCCGGTGGCGCTGGGGAATCCCAACCTGAAGCCGGAACGCAACGCGACCGCCGAGTTATCGTTTGCCTGGCAGGCGCGCAACGACGCGACGGTCAACCTGACCTTCTATCGCTACGATATGAAGAACATCATCCGCACCGTGCCGAACGCGCTGGCCGGCACCGGCGCCACCTACGCCAACACCGGCAACCAGACCGGCCATGGCGTCGAAGTCGAGTCCACCTGGACCGTGAACCGCGACCTGCGCCTGTCCGGCAACTACGCCTGGCAGCGCTCGACCGACGAAACCACCCACACCGACGCCGGCTACGCGCCGCGCAACCATCTGTACGGCCGTGGCGAGTGGGCCTTCGCCAGCGGCTATCAAACGGGCGCGCAGGTGAACTGGGTGGCGGGACGCAAACGCGCCGCCGGCGACCTGCGCGCGCCGCTGCACGACTACACCACGCTGGATCTGACGCTTGCCACTCGCAATGGCCGCAACCAGTGGAACTTCTCGGCGGCCCTGCGCAACGTCTTCAACACCGACGTGCGCGAACCGAGTCCGGCGCCGGGCCTGAGCCTGCCCTACGATCTGCCGATGGCGCCGCGTGCCATCTCATTGCAAGCCTCAATCCAGACCCGCTAGGGTAAACGGCGCATAGGCCGTAAGGCAGATTATCCCGCCCGTTCTTTCAGCTAGGATGGATGACCATTCATCCCATCTGAAAGGACGCGCCATGCATATCGATTTGAAAGGCAAGACCGCCATCGTCACCGGTTCAACGCGCGGCATTGGCTACGCCATCGCGGCCGGACTGGCCGGCGCCGGCGCCACCGTGGTCATCACCGGCCGCAAGCAGGCCGACGTCGACGCGGCGTTGAGCAAACTGCGCGACGCCGTGCCGGGCGCACAGCTGCGCGGCGTGGCGGCGGACCTGGGCAACGCGGAAGGCTTCGCGGTACTGCAAAAAGCCGAACCGGTGGCGGACATCCTGGTGAATAACCTCGGCATCTTCAAACTGCAACCGTTCGAGGAGATTCCCGACGCCGAATGGACGCGCTTCTTCGAGATCAACATCATGTCCGGGGTGCGCGCCAGCCGCGCCTACCTGCCCGGCATGCGGCAAAAGAACTGGGGCCGCATCGTGTTTATTTCGTCGGAGTCCGGCGTCAACATCCCGGCCGACATGATCCATTATGGCTTCACCAAGACCGGCAACCTGGCGATTTCGCGCGGGCTGGCCAAGAGCGTGGCCGGTACCGGCATCACCGTCAACGCCGTGCTGCCCGGTCCCACCTTGTCGGAAGGCGTGCAGGATCTGGTGGCGCCGGGCGAAGGCTACGACGCCGCGCTGCGCGAAGCCAATGCCTTCGTCAAGGAACACCGCGGCACCTCCCTCATCCAGCGCGTGGCAACGCCGGAGGAAGTGGCGAACATGGTGGTCTATGTGTGCTCGCCGCAGGCGTCGGCCACCACCGGCGCCGCCCTGCGGGTGGACGGCGGCGTGGTCGATGTCATCATCTGAAAGGCGTCAGTCGAGAAAGTCCGAATACTCTTTCTGCGAATAGCCTTTCAGCTTTTGCCACGGCAGGTCGCGCGTGACGCCGGCTTGCACCGTGAGCTCGGTGCGATTGAAGAAGGTGGCGGCCTTGTCGCCGCTTTCGATCACCAGCGGGATCTGCTTCTGATCATCCCACAGCACGCGCTCGAACAAGCCTTTCTCTTCGCGTTCACGCCAGCGGGCGCCGGCCACGGTGGACGCACGCGACGACAACGGCATCCCTTTCAGGCGCTTGCTGTCCAGCAGATAGTAAGCGTGATCCCACGAACCGTCGAAACTGATGTTGTCGTATTCGGCCGGCGGCACCAGCACCACTTCGCGGCTGTGCGCATCGATGAATTCCACACGCGGTTTGCCATTCTCCAGCATCACATGGCGCGGCAGCACCACGTGATTGAAGTGCTTGTGCGCGCCCCCTTTGTGATCATCGTCGGCATGGGCAGGCAGCACGCGCGCCGTCCACACATGACCGGCGCGGCGCAGCATTTTCTCCTCGTAGCGCGCCTCGCGCGTGACACCTTCCGCCGTGACCACCTTGCTGTAATAAGCGATCTTCACATCCAGGTCGGTCGCGGCGGCGGAACCGGCCGCGCACAGCGCGGCCATCAACAGATACAGACGCTTCATCAGAATCCAAAGGCAGATTTCAACAGGGCGAACACCTTGGTGTTATCCAGTGTGCCTTTGAAGGTCTTGGCGCCCGCGCCGGTGGCGAACAGCTTGACGTCGCCGCCGCCGTGGGTTTCGCTGGCCAGGCGCACGCCGGTCTCTTGCAGGTAGTTATCCGCCAGCACGGTTGCGCTGTCCAGATTCGCGCGCACGTTCGGGCGGTTCGGGCCATTGCCGAATACCAGCGTGGTGTAGGTGTTGCCGTCGGCATCCTTGCTCGGCTGGTTATCCTTGTAGCCGCGATTGATATCGAGGATGGGATTGCCCTTCTTGCCGTAGCCGTTGAAGGCCAGCGTGTGATCGTGGTCGGCGGTGACCACGATCAGCGTGTTGGCCAGCGTCGGATCGGTGGCCTTGGCCTTGTCCAGCGCCGCCTTGATGGCGTCATCGAAAGCGATGGTATCGGTCAGCGCGCGCTTGGCGTTGGTGCCGTGCAGCGCGTGGTCGATACGGCCGCCTTCCACCATCAGGAAGTAACCGTCCTTATTGGCCGACAACAGATCCATGGCCTTGACCGTCATCTCGGCCAGACTAGGCTGGGCCGCGCCTTCGCCCACTGGCGGCGTGGCGGTGCGGTCCAGTTCATATTCCAGATGGCTCTTGCTGCTGTACAGGCCAATGAATTTCTTGCCTGCGGCCGCGGCGCTCATCTCGGTCTTGTTGGCGGCGACCACATAGCCTTTCGCCGCCAGCTCGGCCAGCAGATTACGGCCATCGGCGCGGCCGGTCTTGTTGCTGGTGGCGTCGTACGGCGTGAAGTGATTGCGGCCGCCGCCCATCAGCACATCGACGCCGTCGCCCAGCGCCGAGTTGAAGCCAGCGCCGCCCGGCACCAGTTGCGCCGCGATGTGGTACTGCGCATTGCGGTTGCAGATGTGCGAGTAGGTGGCGGCTGGCGTGGCGTGGGTCAGCTCCGTGGTGGTGATGGCGCCGACGGCCTTGCCCTTGGCCTTGGCCAGTTCCAGGATGGTCGGGACCGAGGTGCCGTTACCGGTGGTGGCGCAATTGTTCACGCCCAGATTGCCGTTGGCGTCCTTGCCCGGATTGGTGGCCACGGTTTCCGGCGACATCGAAATGACCTCGTTATTCATCTTCACGCCGGTCATGTAAGCGGCCATCGACGGTGCGCTGTCGGTGGTCTGAGCGTCGTTCGAATAAGTCTTGATGCGTGCGGTGCGTTCCAGCGTATCCATGGTCAGGCTGCCGGCTTCACCGTATTTGTAAATGCGCGAGGCGGTGACGGTCGATGGACCCATGCCGTCGCCGAGGAAGAAAATAATGTTCTTGGCTTCGCCGGCCGCGTGGGCAGCCTGGGCGAAAGTCAGCGTCAGCGCGGCTGCGATAAAAGTGCGTTTCATGTGCGTTATTCCGTTCTTAAATGATTTACAGGCCAGCTGCGCTCTTCACCAGGCCAAAGACCTTGGTGTTGTCGATGGTGCCGTTGAACGTGTCCGCGCCCTTGCCGATGGCGCCCAGGAACACGTCGGTGCCGCCGTGGGTCTCGGCGCCGACGCCGACGCGCACCACTGCTTCCTGATGGTAGGTGTTACCGCTGGTGACACTGTCGTCCAGCGACGACTGGCTGGCGCGGCTGGCCTGCACGCGGCTCTCGCCGTTGCCGAAGCCGATAATCGAGTACGGCGCGCCGTCCAGATCCTTGTCGACCGCGCCGGTGACGTAATTCTTCACCACGCCCAGCACGCCGGCGTTGCCGGTGGTGGTCTTGCCGGTGCGCTTGGCGTAACCGTTCAGGACCAGCGTGTGATCGTGGTCGGCGGTGACTACGATCAGCGTGTTGGCCAGGGTTGGATCGGTCAGCTTGGCCTTGGCGATGGCGGCCTTGATGGCGTTGTCGAAAGCGACGGTGTCTTGCAGCGCCTTCTTGGCGGTGGTTTCGTGCAGCGCGTGGTCGATGCGGCCGCCCTCCACCATCAGGAAGTAACCCTTGCTGTTGCGGGCCAAAACCTCCATGGCTTTGGTGGTCATCTCGGCCAGGCTAGGTTCCTTGGCTGGATCGCGGTCCAGGTCATAGCTCATGTGGCTGGAGGTGAACAGGCCGAGCAGCTTGTCGGTCTTGGTGCCGTCGATGGCGTTGAACTCGGTGGTGTTGCTGGCGTAGGCGTAGCTCTTGGCTTTCAGTTCGGCGATCAGATCGCGGCCGTCGGCGCGCTTGCCGCCGTCCTTGACAGGCTTGAAGAACTGGCTGCCGCCGCCCATCAGCACATCGAGACCGGTGGTGCCGAGGGCGCTGTTGTAGCCGGTGCCGCCTGGCACGGCCGCGGCGGCGATGTCATTTTCCAGATCGCGGTGGCAGATGTGGGCGTACGTGGCGGCAGGCGTGGCGTGGGTCACGCGCGCGGTGCTGACCACACCGGCCGACAGGCCTGCGGCCTTGGCCAGTTCCAGCAGCGTGGTGGCGGCGGTGCCGTTGCTGGCGCCGCAGTTGTTGCCCAGCTTATTGCCGGCGGAATCGTTGATCGGATCGATGGCGACCGTGTTTTGCGACATCGAAATGACTTCATTATTCATCTTCACGCCGGTCATGTAAGCGGCCATGGAAGGCGCGCTGTCGGTGACCTGGGCGTCGTTGGAGAAAGTCTTGACGAACGCCGTCTCCGGCAGCGTATCCATGGTCAGCTCACCGTCTTCGCCGACGGAATAAATACGCGCGGCGGTCATGGTGGTCATGCCCATGCCATCGCCGAGGAAGAAAATCACATTCTTCGGTGCGGCGGCGACAGGCGGCGTGGTTGGCGTGGAAGTGGACGGGTTATCGCTGCTGCTGCAAGCAGCCAGGAAAGCAGCGCTCAACGCGGCGATCAAAAGAGACTTACGGTTCATATCGTCAATCCGACTTGTTATAAAGGCTTGCAAGATAGCAAACGTTTATGACCGCCTTATGACGAAACTGGTTTTAGGCGGCCTGCCGCAGTTGGGGTGCTGCTGGGAGGGCCAAGGCGGCACGTTGCGGCAGGTGCTGGATGGCGGCTTGCCGGGTCTCGATTTTGAAGGAGCCGACCAGCTCGGCCAGCGCGCGCGACTGGGCTTGCATCGCTGCCGCGGCGGCGGCGGCTTCCTCCACCAGCGCGGCGTTCTGCTGCGTCACGTCGTCCATCTCGCTGATGGCGGCGTTGACTTGCTCGATGCCGTGTTCCTGCTCCGCGCTGGCGGCGCTGATGGCGCCGATGATGGTCGTTACTTTCTGCACGCTGGTCACGATTTCGCTCATGGTCGCGCCAGCCGTCGCGGCCAGTTCGCTGCCGCTGGCCACGCGTTCGGCTGAGTCGTTGATGAGTTTTTTGATTTCCTTGGCCGCTTCCGCCGAGCGCTGCGCCAGGTTGCGCACTTCGCCCGCCACGACCGCGAAGCCACGCCCTTGTTCACCAGCGCGCGCCGCTTCCACCGCCGCGTTCAAGGCCAGGATGTTGGTCTGGAACGCGATGCCGTCAATCACGCTGGTGATGTCGACGATTTTGTGCGCGAACTCGTTGATGCTGGCCATGGTCTCCACCACTTCGGTCACCACCGCCCCGCCCTTGCCCGCCACTTCGGATGCCGACATGGCCAGTTGATTGGCTTGACGCGCGTTGCCGCTGTTCTGCTTCACCGCCGCCGTCAGTTCCTCCATCGCCGACGCGGTTTCCTCCAGCGCGCCCGCCTGATGTTCGGTGCGGCGCGACAAGTCCATATTGCCGCTGGCGATTTCGCGCGAGGCCGAATCGATCGCCACCGCGCCATCGCGCACGCGGCCCACGGTGTCCGACAGGCGGCCGGTCATGTGCGACAGCGCATCGAACAGCTGGCCGATTTCGTCGCTGCGGCCGTGGGCGATGGCTACGTGCAGTTCGCCGCCAGCCACCTGCTCGGCCAGCTCCACCGCCTGCGTCAACGGACGCACGATGCTGCGCGTCAGCGCCAGGGCCAGCAATGCCCCCAGCACCAAGGTCGCCACGCCGAGGCCGATCAGCAACGCGCGACTGCCCTGAAACTGGCTGGCCGATTCCTCCGCCAGCGCCTTGGCCTGCCACGTCTGGTAAGTCAGCAGTTTTTCCAGCGCGCCGGTGTAGGCCTTGAACACGCCCGGCCATTTGTTGTCCAGCAGGTCGCTTACTTCCTGAATGCGGCCGCTGTCCTTGAATTTGAACAGTTCGCCGCGCAGCGCCAGGAAGGCGGCTTTTTTCTCGGCGGCGGCGCGCAGCAGCGCGCCCTCGTCGCCTTCAGCCGGCATGGCCGCAAGCTTCCGCTCCATCTCGGCCGCGACCTTTTCGCCGGCGGTCAGCTGGGCCTGGAAAATGTCCGATACCTCCAGACTGTCGCTGCGGCCGATCGACATGGCGCGCAGGCCATTCAGCTCGGTCACGCCCAGCAGTTCCGAGGTCAGCTGCTGCCGCGCCAGTTTCTCATTCACCAGGTTGGACGCCGTGTCGTTGGCCGATTGCAGCCGCCACAGCGACACGCCCGACATGCAAGCCATCACCAACAGCAGCACCGCAAACGACGCCACCACACGCATACCCGTATTCAGTTGAGGGAATTTCATAACAATTCGATAAAAAAGAAAAGTGCCTAATGCACGAATCTCTCCAATTTACACACCGAATATGACAGCGGCATTACCGTAAGGCAATTGCGACAACAGTATTTTCTTCTAGTTAAGATGTAATGAAGGGGTAACAATTTTCTACTAGCATCCATGGCTCTGTATTGATAAAGGTTTCCGCCCGTGGAGTTCAATGCCTCTCGTTTGCACCTGCCCCGTTTTCGCTTGTCGGTTGCGGCCGATTTGTGCGTGGAAACCATTTCTGTCTTGTCCGATACCACCAACTTTGCCGTGCTCGACCTGTTCCCCGAGCGCCGCGACCTGATGAGCCTGCCCGTGATCGAGGCCGGCCGTCCCATCGGCCTGATCAGTCGTAACATCTTCATGTCGCAGATGTCCAAGCCCTTCTATCACGAGCTGTACGGCAAGAAGAGCTGCATCGCCTTCATGGACAAGGAGCCGCTGATCGTCGATGCCGCCATGACCATCGAAGCGCTGACTTTCCGCGCCGTGGAATCCGGCGAGAAAGCGCTGGCCGACGGCTTCATCGTCACCAGGGACGGCGCGCTGGCCGGTGTCGGCTTCGGTTTGCAGCTGATGAATGTGGTGGCCAATATGCAGGCCGAGAAAAACCGCCAGATCATGCACAGCATCGACTACGCCAGCGTGATCCAGCGCTCGCTGCTGCGCCCTTCCAACCTGGCCCTGTCCGACGCGCTGGACGACGCCCATCTCGAATGGCAGCCGCGCGACGTGGTCGGCGGCGATTTCTATCACTTCGCAAAATACGAAGACGGCTGGTTCGCCGCCATCGCCGACTGCACCGGCCACGGCGTGCCGGGCGCGTTCATGACGTTGATTTCGTCCTCCACTTTGTCGCAGGCCTTGCAGCAATTGGGCCCGCGCGATCCTGCCCGGCTGATCGCGGAAGTCAATCGTGGCGTCAAAGGCATGCTGGGACAGGTGGAAGGCCACGGCCACACCGAATCCAACGATGGCATGGACGCCGCCTTCCTCTGGTTCGACAACGCCACCCGCCGGCTGCACTTCGCCGGCGCCAAGCTGTCGCTGTTCCAGCTCGATCCGGACCAGCAGGCGGTGCAAACGGTGGACGGCGAACGCATGGGCGTCGGCTACACCGACACGCCGCTGGACTACCGGTGGACCAACAAGATCATCGACATCCCCGAAGGCAGCCTGCTGTTCCTGACCACCGATGGCCTGATCGACCAGATCGGCGGCGCCAAGGACATCGCCTACGGCAAGCGCCGCATGCGCGATGTGCTGCTGGCCAAACGCACCGAGTGCGCGCGCCACGTCTCGCAGGCCATGCTGGACGACTACCAGGCGTGGCAAGGCGAACAGCCGCGCCGCGACGACCTGACCTTTTTCTGTTTACGTCCCTGAGAGGAATACGTTTTGTTGTACGAAGAATTCAGCGACTTCTTTGACGTGGCACGCAAGCGCCACATCATCTTTTTCTACGTGGGCTATTTCTCACAGCACGTGGTGGCGGCCATTTCGGAGACCATCAAGGCGCGCCTTGACGTCGCCGGCGCGGCCGGGCCGACGCGCCGCCGCATCTTCTCGTCGTTTGTCGAAATGTCGCAAAACATCATGCACTACTCGTCCGACACGCTGACGCCCGACGAGCAGGCCGAGAACCAGATCCGCCGCGGCTCGTTCTGCATCGGCATGAAGGGCGACAGCTTCTTCCTGCTGTGCGCCAATCCGGTCGACAGCGGCAACGTGGAGCGCATCAGCAGCCGCCTGGAGCCGCTGCACACCATGACCATGGAAGAGATCAAGTCCGCCTACAAGAAGGCCTTGCGCGATGAAACGCCGGCCGACAGCAAGGGCGCGGGCCTGGGCTTCCTGACCATGGCGCGCGACGCCAGCGAGCCGCTGGAGTTCGAGTTCGTCAAGGACGCGCGCAATCCCGACTCGACCATCTTCTGCATCAAAGCGATTATCTGAACCAAATACTGAGAACGACAAATGGAACCACTTTTTATCGCCGCCTCGCCCACCTCGCCGGAAGTCGACTTCCGCTTCGACCAGCACACGCTGTCGATCAAGGGCGAATCCTATCCGGAAAACGCCGCCGCCTTTTACGGCCCGGTGATCGCGCGCGTGCAGGCATGGCTCGATGGCTGCAAGGAGGCCGAGATCACCGTCAACGTCTCGCTGGCCTACTTCAACAGCTCCAGCACCAAGATGCTGTTCACCTTCTTTGAAGCGCTGAACAACGCCGCCATGGCCGGCAATCAGGTGCGCCTGAACTGGTATCACGACGAGGACGACGACACCATCCTCGAATTCGGCCAGGAGCTGCAAGACGATTTCGGCGCGCTCGACTTCCACGACCACGCAGTGAGCAACTGATGAAACCCATGGCCGACGCCGACCTGTTTGCGCTGGAAAACGCCGCGCTGGCCAATGCCAGGGCGGCGTATGACGATCCGCGTGCCGATCCGCGCGCGGCCCTGGGCGAAATGATCGTCCACTACGAGCGCCTGATGCGGGAGAGCCGCCGCCTGATCCGCCGCAGCGACCGCGCGGAGCTGGACATGAACCAGATGAACCGCCAGTTGCACGAACTGGCGCAGCAGCTGGAATACCGCGCCACCCACGATCCGCTGAGCGGCGCCTTGAACCGCGCCGCCGTCATCGACAAGGCCGGCGCCTGCCTGCAAGCCGCCGACATGGCGCTGATCGTGCTGGATATCGACCACTTCAAGTGGATCAACGACGATTTCGGCCACCCGGCCGGCGACGCCGTCATCAAAACCGTGGTGAGCTGCCTGCGCACGCTGCTTGGCCCGGAGGTGGCGGTGGGCCGCGTGGGCGGCGAGGAGTTTTCCGTCATCTGGCCGACGTCCGATGTGGAAGAAGCGCGCGAAGTCGCCATCCGCATCTGCGACGCCATCGCCGACCAGGTGTTCGAGGCGCCGATCGACCGCCAGATCACCGCCAGCGTAGGCGTGAGCTGGAACACCATGGGCATCAGCTTCGAGCTGGCCTACAGCCGTGCCGACGAGGCGCTGTACGCCGCCAAGCGCGCCGGCCGCAATTGCGTCAAAGTATATTCCCAGCTGCCGCTGCCGGCCACGCAAGCCGCTACACCACCAGCGCCCGCAGACGCTTCAACTCCCTGCCATTAGCCTTGCAGACGGCGCGGAAGCCCGCGCCTATGCGTTCATCCGCGCCGGCCGCATGCCAGAACACCAGCGCCGCATCGGCCGCCGCCAGCCAGTCGTCGCGCTCCGCCGGCAGCGGCAAGGCCGGCGCATACTCGCGCTGCGGCAGCTCCACCCCGCGCACCGGCGCGTACAGCATGGGCAGCATGTCGTAGGCCGGTGCCAGTTGCAGCGGCGACTGGCCTTCGGCGCCCGGCACAAAGGCCAGGTTCCCCTCGTGCATATCGCTGTTGGCGATCAGGCGGCCGAAGTGCCACAGGCGGTTGATGCGTGCCTGCGTATCGGCGCTGATGAAGCGTTCGGCCAGCAGCCGCGCCGCCGCCCTGCTCCAGTTCTCGCCCGCCATGCCGAACAAGGCGGCATCCAGCGCGGCCCAGGTACAGACGGCGGAACGGCCAAATTCGCCGTGACGGTCGAAGCGCTCCACTTCAAGGAAGGTACGGTGCTCCGCGCGGCAGATGCGGCTGCGCGCCGCCGGCAATCCCAGTTCGCCGGCGATGGTTTCCAGCGCAAGGTGCTCGCACACCAGCAAATCCGACCAGCGCTGCACGCCAGGCGTGTGATCGTTGCCGGAGAACTTGACGATGACGTGCGCGCCATCGCCATCCAGTTCGCGGTACGCGGTAAATTTGGGGAACTCGCCGCCGGCCGAGGAGCCGGCATCGCCAGCCTGCATGGCCGCCGCCGCCAGTTGCGGATAATCCGGTTCCGTCACGCGCTGCTGACTGCGGCGCATGGCTTCCAGATGGCGGCGATAGGCGGCTTCGCCGATGATGTAATTGCCGGCGGTGTCGTGGCCGAGATTCGCCAGCACGTAGAGGATGTCGTCTTCCGGCCATTTCTGCGGGTCCGGGCCAACTTGCAGCAGGCTGGCGTAGTTGCGGGCGAAGTTGCGGCCTAAAAAACCCTGCGGCCGCATGTCGTCCATCGGATATGGCAGGCCGGGGAACCAGCCGTCGCGCATTTCGGGCGCCAGCGGCCATTCCAGCGGCTGCTCGTAGCGCAGCGCGCAGCCGGCCGGATAGATGGGGTCCAGCGTGGCGATCTGCTCACCGCGTCCTTTGCGGTCGACACGATACACTGGCAGCGACGCGCTGCTGCCGCGCAGCGGGCGCCGCGCCGCATAGCTGGTGCGGCGGGCGGCGCCGCGCACCACCACCTTGTCGCCCAACTCGCGCACCATGCGCATCATGGTGGCGCGGCTGAGCGTCGGGCGACTTTTCTGCAAGCGTAGCAGCAGCTCGGCGCCAGTGATCACCCGCGCCAGCCGGAGGATTTGCAAGACATCAGCCATATGAAACGCTATATGAAACGATTTAATTGCGTTAAATATAGCATATTCAATGACTTACATCATGATTACAGCACAGCAGTGAAACGATTATGCGACAGGCGTCAGCAGCGCCTGGCCGGCAAAATGGGCCAGCAGATTATCCACCACCAGTTGCCCCATGGCGTGGCGCGTCTCCACCGTCAGGCTACCGACGTGCGGCGTCAGCACCACGTTTTCCAGTTCGCGCAGCGCGGCCGGCACGCGCGGTTCATCGGCGAAGACGTCCAGCGCCGCCATGCCCAGGGTACGATCGCGCAGCGCGGCGATCAGCGCTTCCTCGTCCACCAGCGAGCCACGCGCTATGTTCACCAGCGTACCTTGCGGCCCCAAGGCCGCCAATACTTCGGCATTCACCGTGTGGCGCGTGGCCGCCGAACCCGGCGCCGCCACCACCAGATAATCGCTGGCCTCGGCCAGGGCCAGCAGCGAATCCGCGCGCGGCACCGTGACGCCGCCGATGGCGCGCGGCTGGAAGTAGCGCACCTCCATGCCAAAGGCCTGCGCCCGCAGCGCAATCGCCTGGCCGATGCGACCAAAGCCATACACGCCGCACACCTTACCGCGCAGGGCGCGCGACGGCGCCAGCGGCCTGCCCGCCTCCCATGCGCCAGTGCGCACGTAGAAGTCCAGCGCCGGCAGGCGGCGCGCAGCCGACAGCAGCAGCGTCAGGGCCAGGTCGGCCACATCGTCGGTCAATACGCCGGGAGTGTTAGTAACAAAAATGCCACGCGAACGGGTCGCCGCCAGGTCCACCGCGTCGGTGCCGATGCCATTCACCGCGACGATTTCCACTTTTGGCAACTGCGCCAGCAGCGCCGCGTTGATGCCGATCGCACCGGTGGTCAGCACCGCGCGCACGCCGCCCGCCACGCCTTGCAGCCACGCGGCCTGCTGCTCCAACGGCTGCTGCCACAAATGATGGCACTGAAAATGCTGCTCCAGCTGCGCCATGACGCTGGCCGATGGACTGGCCGCCATGACCAATACTTCAGGTTTCATATTCGTACCTACTCCGGTTTGCCTGTGGTGATTGTACAAGCGCTGTGGATTTCCCGTTGTACCTCATAGACTTTCAGTCAGCATTTCCGTATGCTTGAATGATGATAGAAAGGGCTCTTACCTTCACCCGGACCGCCTGGGCCGCCATTGTGCTGGCGGCCTGCCTGGGCATTTGCGGCCCGGCCCTGGCCGGCGCCGAACGCTGGGACCAACTGGCCACGCCGTTGTTCGAGCATCTGGGACTGGACCAGGGCCTGCCGCATCCGGTCGGCATGGCGCTGGCGCAGGACGGCGACGGCTTTATCTGGATCGGCACCCAGAGCGGCCTGGCGCGCTGGGACGGCTACCGCGTGCGCAGCTTCCGCCACGACGCCAGCGATCCCTCCAGCCTGCCCGGCGACTTCATACAAGTACTGCATGTGGACGTGGCGGGCCGCCTGTGGATCGGCACTGCGGCCGCCGGCCTGTCCATGTACGACAAACAAACCGAACGCTTCGTCCGCCTCAACGATGAGCTGAGCCGGGGCCTGGTCAGCGCCATCAGCAGCGACGACAAGGGCAATCTGTGGATCGGCACACCGAACGGCCTGAAATACTACGATATCGTCCACAAGACCATCCGCCGCTACAGTCACGAGGACACGCCCGGCCTGCCGGACAACCAGATCCGCGCCCTGCTGCGCGACCGCGCCGGCAACCTGTGGATCGGCAGCGCCACCGGCCTGTCGCGCATGCGGCCCGGCGGCAGCATCGCCAGCATCCCGGTCAGCGCCGACGGCGGCGCCGGCACATGGAGCGACACCGTCATGACGCTGGGCGAGAACAGCCGCGGACAAATCGCCTTCGGCACGCTGAAAAGCGGCATCGGCCTGGTCGACGCGGTGGCCGACGCCGGCCGCATCGTCACCTTGCGCGGCGTGAAAGACGTACAGGCCAACATGGTGCTGGCGGTGGCCGAGACCACGCCCGGCATCTGGTGGGCCAGCACCTACGGCGGCGGCGTGATCGAGTACCGCACCGACAGCAACCGCAGCATGCGCATCCTGCACCAGCCGGCGGTATCCTTCAGCCTGAGCAACGACCGCACCGCCGCCCTGCTGCGCGACCGCAGCGGCATGATCTGGGTGACCACCGAGCGCGGGGTCGACATCTACGACCCGCACAGCGAAGCGATCGATTCGGTGTTCGGCGCCGAAGGGGCGCAGGAAGCCGCCGTCTCCGCGCTGATGACCGATAGCCATGGCGACGTCTGGATCGGCCTGGCCGACCAAGGCATCGACATCGTGCCGCCCAACGGCGCGCGCCGTGCCGCGCTACGCCCCGATCCGCACAAGCCGGACAGCGCGCTGCCCAATCGCATGGTGCTGTCGCTGGCCGAGGCGGAACCGGGCGAGGCGTGGATCGGCACCCAACTGGGCCTGTACCGCACCAGCCGCAAGGGCACCGCCGTCAAGCGCGTGCCGCTGCCGCAGCAAAATCCCTATCCGCGCATCGGCACCATTCTGGTCCGCAAGGGCGAGCTATGGCTGGGCACCTTCGAAGGACTGCTGCGCTACAACCCAAGCACCGGTGCGCTGATGCGCTACGTGCAGGGGCAGCAGGAAGGCGGCGGCCTGACCGACAACCGCATCCACGCCGTGGTGCCCGACGGCGACGGCGCCTTGTGGATCGCCACCCGCAATGGCTTGAACCGCCTCGATCCGGACAGCGGCAAGGTGGAACAGGTCAAGGCCGGTCCGGCCACGCTGGCCGAAGACATCATCAGCTCACTGGTGCTGGACCGGCGCGGCCGGCTGTGGGTCGGCACCTACGGCGCCGGCATCAGCGTGATGACCGGGCGCGATGCGCTGGGAGAGCCGGTGTTCGCGCGAGTGGGCACCTCGGCCGGGCTGAAAAACGGCACCATCATGGCCTTGCAAGCCGACCCGGTGGGCCGCATCTGGGCCGCCACTTCGGACAGCATCGCCGTCATCGATTCCGGCAGTCTGCGCGCACGCGCCCTGACCCGCGCGGACGGCCTGGCCTTCCGCACCTTCTACATCGGCGCCAGCACCGTGACGCAGGAAAGCGATCTGTTATTCGGCGCTACCGCCGGCATGGCGGTGGTTTATCCGGGACGCCTGAGCGACTGGGCCTACCGCCCGCCGCTGGTCATCAGCGCGGTGCGGCTGGACCAGCGCACACTGACGCCCTCCGAGCTGGCGAACAAGAACGGGCCGACGCTGGTGCTGCCTCCCGGCGCGCAGGGCTTCGAGGTGGAACTGGCGGCGCTGGACTTCTCGGCGCCGCAACGCAACCGCTATTCCTATCTGCTGGAGGGCTTCGATCAGCGCTGGACCGAAGTCGACGCCACGCGCCGCATCGTCAACTACGGCCACCTGCCACCCGGCCACTACCTGCTGCGCATGCGCGGCAGCAATCGCGACGGCCTGTGGAATTCCGACGAGCTGACCATGCATGTGGCGGTGCTGCCTGCATGGCACCAGACCTGGTGGGCATGGCTGGGCTACTTCCTGGCCACCTGCGCGCTGGCGTGGGCGCTGGTGCGCTGGCGCGTGCGGCAGCTGCACCGCAAGGGAGAAGCCTTGCAGGCACTGGTCTACTCGCGCACCCAGCACCTGGAAAAACTCAACGCCATCGTCAAATCCATCAACGAGCAAATCGATTTCGACGCCCTGCTGCACACCATCCTGCATGAATCGACCATCATCAAAGGGATCGACTCGGCGCTGGCACTGGTGCGCGAGGATGGCAGCGAGACCCTCACCCTGCGCGCCGCGTGGGGCCGCATCGACGCCGCCGCCGACGCCTACCGCATCGACCTGCGCCAGGCCGAAACGCGCTACGCGCCGCCGCAGGACATGATCGCGCCGGACATCTTCGAAGTGCACCATCCGCACTCGCTGCCGGGCGACGTATGCGCGCTGCTGTCGGTGCGGGTGGTGATCGACGGCCAGGTCGAGGGCTATCTCATTTTCGAGAACTACCAGTACCAGGCCACGTTTGCCGCCAGCGACCTCGATCTGCTCAAGGCGCTGAAAGAACCCTTCGTCTCGGCCTTCCACAAGGCGCGCTCCATGCGCCTGATCGAACAGGCGCGCACCAACGCCGAAGCGGCCACGCGCGCCAAGAGCGACTTCCTGGCCAACATCAGCCACGAAATCCGCACGCCGATGAACGCCATCCTCGGCTTCGCGGGACTGGGCACACATCTCGACCTGCCGGCGCAGCCGCTCGACTACTTCCGCAAGATCAGCCGCGCCGGCCAAAGCCTGCTCCAGATCATCAACGACGTGCTGGACTTCTCCAAGATCGAATCCGGCAAGCTGGAACTGGAGGCCCTGCCGTTCGACCTGCCCGACACCCTCAACCACATCGCCGACCTGTTCTCATGGCGCGCCGCCGAACGCGGACTGGAACTGGTGATCTGGTCCGCGCCCGACGTCCCGTCCAACCTGCTGGGCGACCCGCTGCGGCTGGGGCAAATCCTGGTGAACCTGGTCGGCAACGCACTCAAGTTCACCGCCAGCGGCCATATCGAACTGCGGGTCGAACTGGACGCGGCCACGCCCAACGTCACCCCGGGCGGACCGCTGGTGCTGCGCTTCACGGTCGAGGACAGCGGCCTTGGCATCAGCCAGGAGCAGCAGGCGCGCCTGTTCCAGGCCTTCGCGCAGGCCGACGCCAGCACCACGCGCCTGTACGGCGGCACCGGGCTGGGACTGGCCATCTCGCAGCAACTGGTGCGCAAGATGGGCGGCGAGATCAAGGTCGACAGCGAACCGGGCGTGGGGAGCAGCTTCAGCTTCACCGTGCACCTGCAAGCGGCGCAGGAGCAGACCGCGCCGCTGCCGCCGGTGCCGGCCGCCGCCCAGGGCAAGCGCATCCTGGTGGTGGACGATTGCGAGACCACGCGCCATACGCTCAAGATCCAGCTGCTGGGCATGGGCCTGAACGCGCGCGCCGTGGCGTCGGGCACGGCGGCGGTGGCGGCCATGCAGCTGGAACGCTTCGACGTATTGCTGATCGACGCCGACATGCCCGACCTGGACGGCATCGACACCCTGCACCTGATTGCGCAAGACGCGGAACTGGCGGCCGTGCCGGCGGTGCTGATGGTGACCGCCTATGCGCGCGAGCATGACAAGAAAACCATCGAACAGACCCGCCTCATGCCCTTCATCGACAAGCCGGCCAATCCGCAGCTGCTGCGCAACGCCATCCTGTCGGCGCTGGGGCTGGAGTCGGCCCAGCAGGTGGTGACCATGACAGCGCCGCCCCCGGTGGCGGTGCAGCGCATCCGTGGCGCGCATGTGCTGGTGGTGGACGACAACGCCATCAACCAGCAGGTCGCCAGCGAAATCCTGCACCGCGCGGGCGTGCGCGCGGACGTCGCCGGCAGCGGCGAGGAAGCGGCGCGCATGGTCAACGCCGGCAGCTACGACGCGGTGCTGATGGACATCCAGATGCCGGACATGGACGGCTACCAGGCCACGGCGCTGATCCGCGGCGAGACCCGACATGCCGCGCTGCCCATCATCGCCATGACCGCGCACGCCGTCGCCGGCTACCGCGAGCGTTGCCTGGAAATGGACATGAACGACTACGTCACCAAGCCGATCGATCCGGACACGCTGTACGCCGTGCTGGCCACCTGGGTGACGCCGGACCTGAGCCGGGCGGCCGCGGCCGAGATCGAACCACTGCCGCGCCGGCCGAGCGCGCCGGTAACGCCGCGTCCCGGCATCGACGTGCACGCGGCCATGGAAAGGCTGGGCGGCCAGGACGCCCTGCTGTCGCAATTGCTCAACGTGTTCGCCCACGACTTTGACACCAGTTTGCAACAGATTCAAGATGCAATCCACTCCGGCGAATTGTTGCGCGCGGCCGATCTGGTGCACAGAATCCGCGGCGCGGCGGGTAATCTTTCTGCAAACGAACTTTTTAAAACGTCAACCGCGCTGGAAGGCCGTCTCAGAGAGGAGCCGGCGGCGCTGGCCGATTTGCTGCGCGCGTTTGTGCAGGCGTTCGACGTTGTCATGGAAAGCGCGCGGCATGAGGAGGCGCCGAACGAGGCCGAAACCGCCCCCGCTTCCTAGCAATTTGCAAGGCTCGAAATGCCTTGAGATCGTATCGTGCATGGCCTACGATGGAGTTGCGTTCCCCACACGCATAGTTCTCCTCCCCAATACGAAAGGTAAGACATGGCCACGCATTCCCCACAAGATCTCGACCTGCTGCTGTCCAAACTGTCTGGCGATGACAGCTTCCGCCAGAGTTTCCTGAAAGACCCGCAACTGGCCTTGGGCGGCCTGGGCATCAAGCTCGACGCCAGCCAGATCCCGACCACGCGCAGCCTGCCGGCGAAAGAAGTGATCGCCGCCAGCCGCCACGCCATCAAAGGCAAAGTGGAAAACGCCGCCGGTGCGATTCCGTTTTTCCTGTCCGGTCAGCGTTAATGCTCCTTCCCGGCAGAACGCCCGGTCCTGCAGGACCGGGCTTTTTTTATTCTTCGTAGCGTAACTCCACCGTATTCTGCGCGCCGGACGCCGGGCCGCAGCCGCACACCGCCACCACCATATCCTTGAGCGGATCGAGGCCGAGGGCGCGTTCGATATCGATCTCGTTGACGGCGGCCGTGACGAAGGCCGGCATGCCCGCCTCGGTGGCGAGCAAATAAAACGTCTGCGACAAATGACCGGCGTCGAGCAGCACGGCGCGGTAAGCCTTGGCGTGATTGCGGTACTTCCAGAAATTACGCTCCACCCGCGTGACCAGCACCACCAGCATCGGCGCCGGCTGGAACCAGTCCTGATCGGCCACCATGCGCAGCGCCAGTTCCTCGGTTTCGGCCGGCGCCATCTCCTGTAGCGGCTCCAGCGCATGGCGCACCGGCTGATAGTGATACAAGCCGGGCGCGATGCCCTGAACGCGCTGCGCCAGCACATACACCTCGGTGGGATGCAGACCGCCGGCGGAGGGACTGAGCTTCTTCAGCACATAGGCATCGGGCGCCATTTCACGTTCACCCTGCGAGCCGAAGGCGCGTTGCAGCAGGCGCGATGCGGTCGCCAACGGCAGCACCGCCTGCTGATCGAAATTGCGGCCGGTGTAGCGTTGAAACAGCGTATCGTCGAGGCGCGCGCGTTCCGGCTGCGGCAGCACGATGGTCTGGCCGTCGCCGCGGCGATCGATGGTGGGACCGGGCGGCGTGCCGTAATTATCGACCAGCTCCTCAAAGCTGGGGAACTGCATGCCCTTGTCGACGCGCATATCGGCCCAGCGGCTGAACATGTGGATGGTGGCGGACAAAGGACGCCAATGCTGCGAGCGCAGCACCTCATCGCGCTCGCGCAGGGCCGCGCCCTCGGGCGCATCGCTGAGCAGCAAGCCCAGTTCAAGCAAGCGTCCGACCGGCCGGGCGCCGAATTGCGATTCGCAAGCCACGCGATCCTGCCACAGCGTGAGACTGATGCCGCCCAGCGCCGCCAGTTCGGCGGCATCGACCGCCACCTCCTCGCCCAGATGCGGCGCCAGCGCGATCCACTGCACCGTCGCGCCGATAGCGCCACGGCCGGAAAACAGCGCCGCCCAATCGACATCCAGATCCTCGCGCGGCTCAACAAACAATACAGCACAACGCCTGATTTGCATGATGCCCCCGACAGAAATCGACACCCCAACGCTACCACAAATCCGGGGTCAGTTCTTGCAATCCAACACGAGCACAGCCGTTAAGCAGCTTACGGTTGAGCTCGTGTTGGATTGCAAGAACTGACCCCGGGTTGTTGTTTTTTTTTAAAAGGACCAGCGGGCGAGGATGCTGTAGGGGCGGCCTTGGCCGATGTGGCTGTGCAGTAGGACGATTTCGCGCACGGTCCATTCGACCGGGGCCACGCTTTGTGGCGGCGCGGTGACGTCGTCGTACAGCATGGTGACGTGCGGTGTGTAGCCCGGCGGGTTGCGCAGGCCACTGGTTTTCAGCAGCGCGCCGGACAGGTTTTTGTAGAAGCCGTTCAGGCCGACGACGCCGTCGCCGCCAGTCAGCACCAGCGGACGATGACGCGGGCCGGTGATGAAGGTCTGCGCGGTGTCGAAGCTGACTTTGAACGGCAGCGTGCTATCGGCCACCAGCGCCGCCGCGCGTGAGGCGGTTTTGATCAGCGCATCCGGCATGCCGGGAAAGTCGCCCAGCACGCATAAGGTGGCGTGCAGCTTGGCTTCATCGATAGGCCGGCCGCTCATGGCATGTTGCGCCTTGAGTTCCGCCGTCAGCGCGCGGATCGAGCCGATCGCATTCTGGTCCGGCATGACGGCAAAGAACAGGCGGTCGGTGTTCTTGGGCGGCGGTTCGAAATCAAACAGGGAGGCTTGCTGGCTCATTTGACACGCTGCTTTTCAAGTTTGCGCGCGAGCGTTCGGCGGTGCATGCCCAATCGGCGCGCGGCTTCCGAGATGTTGAAGTCCGTCTCCGCCAGCACGGCGTGGATGTGTTCCCACTCCAGCGTTTTCACCGAGGTTGCGCGCGTGGTCAGTTCCAGGTCCGCAGCGCCGGCCACGTGTTCGAACGCGGCCTCAATGTCGTCGGTGTTGGATGGCTTGGCCAGATACTGGCACGCGCCCAGTTTGATCGCTTCCACCGCCGTGTTGATGCTGGCGAAGCCGGTCAGCACCACGATCAGCATTTCCTCGTCATGCTCGTGCAGCATCTGCACGCAGGCCAGGCCGGACGAGTTGCCCTTCAGTTTCAGGTCCACCACCGCGTAGCCGGGTGAGTTATCGACCAGCAGTGCGCTGGCCTCATCCACGTTCTCGGCCAGCAGCACTTTGTAGCCGCGCCGTTCGAAAGAACGCCCTAAAGTACGGGCGAACGCCGCATCATCCTCTACCAGCAGCAGTACGCGCTCTTCTTCTGTCGTCATTGTTGTTCCGATTCGATTTCGATGGCGGACAACGGCAGCGTCAAGCGCACCATCGCCCCGCCCTGCGACAAGTTGGTCGCCGTGACTTCCCCGCCCAGCGTGCGCGCCACGTTCACCACCAAGAACAGCCCCAGCCCGCCGCCGGGGCGGCCCTTGCTGGAGTTGTATGGCTTGCCGAATTGCGCCAGTATAGACGGATCGAAGCCCGCGCCCTTGTCCGTTACTTGCAGCACCAGCGTATCGCCTTCCACGCTGGTCTCCATGCGCAGCCACGCGGGCGACGCTTCCAGCGCATTATCCAGCACATTACAGATCATTTGCTTGAGCGTGGAGTCGGACACCACCGGATGGTCCGGCACGATGCGGTTTTCAAATTCAAAGTCGACCACCGGCCGGCCCACGCGCCACTCGGCCACCACTTCATCGAGGAAGGTGTTGATGGTGGTGGCCGCCGACGATTCGCCGCGCGTCTCGCCAGCCGACAGCAGGATGCCGCTGACGATGGATTTGCAGCGCTTGAGCTGCGTCTGCATCTCGGCGATTTCCTCCAGCAGTTCCGGATTGCCTTTGAATTCCGGCATGCGCTTCCAGTCACCGAGGATGACGGCCAGCGTCGCCAGCGGCGTCCCCAGCTCATGCGCGGCGCCGGATGCCAATAGCCCCATGCGCACGATGTGCTCTTCCTCCGCCGCCCGCTGGCGCAGGTCCGCCAGCTTGGCCGCGCTGCCGCGCATGTTCTGCGTGATCCGTGTGATGAACACCACCAGCAGCGCCGCATCGAGAATAAAGCAGATCAGCATCCCCTGCACGTACAGGCTGAAGATGCCCAGCGCATGATCCTGCGGCAGCGGCAGCGGTTCCGAGAACAGCGCCAGCCCGGCGATACACATGCCGGTGACGATCACGATGGTCCAGGTCGACCACGTCTCCAGCAGCACCGCGCCCAGGATCACGTGCAGCAGGTACAGGAACACGAACGGATTGGTGGCGCCGCCGCTCAGGTAGAGCTGTGCCGTCAGGCTGGCCACGTCCACCGTCAGCGCCAGCAGCAGTTCGCTGTTGGACACCACCTGGTTCTCTTGCCAGCGCAGGATGCTGGCGACGTTGAAGGCGATCAGGCAGGCCAGCACGTTCAGCATGGCCGGCATCGGCAGCTGCACACCCAGCAGGATGGAGGCGGTGGCGATGGTGGTGATCTGGCCGATCACCGCGATCCAGCGCAGCTGGATCAGCTGCTGCATGTTTTTGTGGCCGGCCGCCGAGGTGATGGTGTTGGCGGAAGCGTTCACCGCCGCCAGCGGCTCCACCACCGGCATGCCGGGCCGGCCACGATCATAAGGATTAGGATTTTTGTTTGCGCGCATCTCGTACAACCCAGACTACCGCAGCGGCCACCATCAGGGCCAGTGCGTACCAGGTGATAGCATAAACCAAGTGGTTGTTGACGAAGGAAATAACCGTCAAGCCGCCGATCGGCTGCACGCCAGCCACCGCCCCCGCCGCCCGCGCGGTCGGCGCGTCGGCGTCGACGAAATACGGCGCCACAGCGGTGCCATCGCCCAGCCCGCGCGCCTGCGCAATCGCCAGCACGTCGCGCGTGTACCAGTAATTGCGGTCCGGCTCATTGGCGCGCAAGCGCCCTGCCTTCTCGCTCATCCGCAGCAGGCCGCTGAAGGTCACGGTCGGCCCGGAAGCGGCGGCGCAGGCGTCGGCCGCCGCCATCTGCGGCGCCGGCTGCGGCTTCCAGCCGCCCACGCCCGCCTCGATGAAGCCGCGGTTGATCAGCACAATGCCATCCGCCGTGCACAGCGGCGTCACCACCCAGTAACCGATGCCGCGTTCCAGCGACGCCAGCACCTGTGTGGTGGCGCCGTCCAGCAGCACGCCGCTCAGCTGCACGCGGCGGTAGTCGTCCGCCTCCGCGTTCAGTTTCGGCCACTCCGCCTTGGCCGGCGCCGCCACCGGCGCCGCATGCACGCGCTGGTTCACACGCTCGATCAGCGCCAGCTTCCATTGCAGCCGGCTGACTTGCCACGTCCCTAAAGCAAAAAACCCTGCAAACATCACCCCGGCCACGAGGGCCAGGATGACGCGCAGGGCGCGGGGACGTTGGCGCTTATTCGCGCCCGTCATCATTGCATGTCTTGCATGTTGTGAACATCGTTGCCCATGGAAGGCATCATGTTCTTGTTCATGTGGTACATGACCCAGATCGAACCGGACAGCACGATGAACAGCAGCACGACGGTGAACACGGTCGACAGCATCGACCAGCCGCCTTCGGCCTTGCCATTCATATGCAGGAAGTAGACCATGTGGACTACCACCTGAATCGCCGCGAACGCCAGCACGACGATGGCGGTGGTGCTCGATTTTTCGAACTGGTGGGTCATCACCAGCCAGAACGGGATCGCGGTCAGGATCACCGACAGGATGAAGCCGATCGCGTAGTCCTTCAGGCTGCCGTGGTGGCCGTCGCCCTCGTGGCCGTGATGGCCGTGGTCATCGTGCTCATGGTGGTTGTGTGGTGCGCTCATGGCAGGACTCCCATCAGGTAGACAAAGGTGAAGACGCCGATCCAGATCACGTCCAGGAAGTGCCAGAACATCGACAGGCACATCAGGCGGCGGTTGTTTTCATGGGTCAGGCCGTGCTTGGCCAGCTGGAAGCACAGGGTCACCAGCCACACGGTACCGAAGGTCACGTGCAGGCCGTGGGTGCCGACCAGGGCGAAGAACGAGCTCAGGAACGCGCTGCGCTGCGGACCCGCGCCTTCGTGGATCAGGTGCAGGAACTCATACACCTCCAGGTACAGGAAGCACAGGCCGAAGACGCCGGTCACCAGCAGCCACGCGATGGTGGCTTTCAGGTTCTTGCGCTGCGAGGCGATCATGGCGAAGCCATAGGTGATCGACGACAGCAGCAGGAAGCCGGTGTTCAGGGCCACCAGCGGCAGGTCGAACAGTTCCGCGCCCGACGGGCCGCCCGCGTAGCTGCGGCCCAGGACTGCGTAGGTGGCGAACAGGCCGGCGAACAGCAGGCAGTCGCTCATCAGGTAGATCCAGAAGCCCAGCAGCGTGCCGTTCTCCGGATGGTGTTCACGCACGTAGTAACGCGCGCTTGGATCTGCGCTCATGGCGCCGTTAGCGTTAATTTCAGACATGGCTTTCCAGCAAACGAGTGTGTGCGTCTTCGGTACGAGTTACTTCATCGGCTTTGATGTAGTAATCGCGCTTGTAGTTAAAGGTGTGGACGATGATCGCACCCAGCATGACCAGGAAGGCCAGTGCCGCGGGGATCCACATCTGCCAGACCATGGCGAAGCCGAAGGCGAACGACAGAGCCGAGATCACGAAGCCGGCGCCGGTGTTCTTCGGCATGTGGATGTCCACGAAGCCTTTCAGCGGACGCTGGTAGTGGTTCTTCTTCATGTCCGACCAGCTGTCGCTGTCGTGCACCACAGGGGTGAAGGCGAAGTTGTAGTCTGGCGGTGGCGACGAGGTCGCCCACTCCAGGGTACGGCCATCCCATGGGTCGCCGCTGACGTCGCGCAGTTTGGCGCGGTCTTTCCAGCTCAGGAACAGTTGAAGGATGAAGGCGCCGATACCGCCGGCGATGATCAGCGCGCCAATCGCCGCGATGATGAAGTAGATCTGCAACGATGGGTCATCGAAGTGGTTCATGCGGCGGGTGACGCCCATGAAGCCCATGATGTACAGCGGGGTGAACGCAACCCAGAAGCCGATCAGCCAGCACCAGAACGAGACCTTGCCCCAGAATTCGTTCAGCTTGTAGCCGAAGGCTTTCGGGAACCAGTAGTTGATACCTGCGAACAGGCCGAACACCACGCCGCCGATAATCACGTTGTGGAAGTGGGCGATCAGGAACAGCGAGTTGTGCAGCACGAAGTCGGCAGGAGGAACGGCCAGCATCACGCCGGTCATGCCGCCGATCACGAAGGTCAGCATGAAGCCCACGGTCCACATCATCGGCACGGTGAAGCGGATGCGGCCTTTGTACATGGTGAACAGCCAGTTGAAGATCTTCGCGCCGGTCGGGATCGAGATAATCATGGTGGTGATGCCGAAGAACGAGTTGACACTCGCGCCGGAGCCCATGGTGAAGAAGTGGTGCAGCCATACCAGGTAGGACAGCACGGTGATCACGACGGTCGCGTACACCATGGAGGTGTAGCCGAACAGGCGCTTGCCCGAGAAGGTCGAGACGATTTCCGAGAACACGCCGAACACCGGCAGGATCAGGATGTACACCTCGGGGTGGCCCCAGATCCAGATCAGGTTCACGTACAGCATCGGGTTACCACCCAGTTCGGTGGTGAAGAAGTTGAAGCCGGCAATACGGTCCAGCGACAGCAGTGCCAGGGTGATGGTCAGGATCGGGAAGGTCGCGACGATCAGGGCGTTGGTGCACAGGGCGGTCCAGGTGAAGACAGGCATCTTCATCATCGACATGCCGGGCGCGCGCATCTTGACGATGGTGGCGATCAGGTTGACACCGGATAGTGTTGTACCCACACCCGCCACCTGCAATGACCAGATATAGTAGTCGACCCCGACGTCAGGCGAGGCGGCGATGCCCGACAGCGGCGGGAACGCCAGCCAGCCGGTCTTGCCGAATTCACCGACGAACAGCGACACCATGGTCAGCATGGCGCCAAAGGTGGTCATCCAGAACGAGAAGTTGTTCAGGAACGGGAACGAGACGTCGCGCGCGCCGATTTGCAGCGGCACCACGTAGTTCATCAGGCCGGTCACCAGCGGCATGGCCACGAAGAAGATCATGATGGTGCCGTGGGCGGTGAACACCTGGTCGTAGTGGTGCGGCGGCAGGAAGCCGGGGTTATCGCCAAACGCGATGGCCTGTTGCGCGCGCATCATCAGCGCGTCGGCGAAGCCGCGCAGCAGCATGATGATACCCAGCACCATGTACATGATGCCGATTTTCTTGTGGTCGATGGAGGTGATCCAGTCGCGCCACAGCGGGCCCCACAGGCGGAATTTGAACATGGCGGCCAGCAGCGCGAGGCCGCCGATCGCCACCATGGCGAAGGTGCCGATCAGGATGGGCTCATGGTACGGAATTGCTTCCAGCGAGAGCCGTCCAATGATCAGATTGGTCAGGTTCAGATCAGACATGGTCATTCTTTACGGGTAGGTTGAGCAGTGGCGGCGACGGTGGTGGTCGGTTCGCACACGTCTTCTGGCAGTTTCTTGGCTGCTGCGGCTGCCTTGATGCGGGTGGCATCCTGGTGCATCTGGGTGTTGATGCAGACCGAGCCTTCTTCCACGCAACGGTTCAGGATCAGGTCGTACATACCCTTTTCCACAGTACCGAAGTGCATGATCGGATGCTTGATGGTCGGCTTGTCCAGCGCCAGGAATTCAGCGCGGTTCAGGGTGCCGGCGCCGGCCTTGGTCTTGGCCACCCAGGCGTCGAAGTCCGCCTGCGATACGCCGTGGTACTTGAATTTCATGTCCGAGAAGCCGGCACCGCTGTAGTTGGCGGAGAAGCCGTCGTACACGCCTACCTTGTTCATGACCGCGTTCAGCTGCGTTTCCATGCTCGGCATGGTGTAGACCATGCCGGCCAGCGCAGGAATGTAGAAGGCGTTCATCACCGAGGTGGAAGTCATGTGGAAGCGCACCGGCACGTCGACCGGGGTCACCAGCTCGTTGACGGTGGCGATGCCCTGCTCCGGATAGATGAACATCCATTTCCAGTCCATCGACACCACTTGCACTTCCAGCGGCTTGACGCCGGCGGCGACCGGACGATTTTCATCGATGCGGCTCAGCGGACGGTATGGGTCCAGCAAGTGGGTGTAAATCCAGGTGATCAGGCCCAGCACGATGATGATCAGCAGCGGTGCGCCCCAGATCAGCAGTTCGAGCTTGGTCGAGTGGTCCCAGTCCGGCTTGTATTCAGCGGCGGTATTTGACTTTCTATAGCGCCAAGCGAACAGACAGATCAGGAACATGACAGGTACGATAATCAACAGCATCAGCAGGGTTGACACAACGACAAGGTGTGCCTGCTGCGCTGCGATATCCCCGGACGGATTCAGCACGACCGTATCGCAGCCAGCGAGCCACATTAACGGTGCGAGGAGTAATCCACGACGAACGATAGGAGGAATCATGCGGTAATGTACGTTACAGATTGTTGGGATCATGCTACTGTAATCACTAAGGACCGTTCTTGCCATTGGACACTTTGTCCTACCCGCCTGGACAGCCCTTGTAATAACAACTAACACGAGACAAGAGACTATGGCTAACACGACTTCTATCAGTGACGTCCATGCAGCTGGCGTCCACGAACATCATCAAACGAGCCCTGGTGCACGCAGCATCAATGCCAGGGATGGGCATATCTCTCCCGGAGAAATAGCAATTGGCGTGGTCATCGGGCGCGCCTCCGAATATTTCGACTTCTTCGTCTACGCCATTGCCTCGGCCTTGGTGTTCCCGTCCGTGTTCTTCCCGTACGAAAGCCGACTTGACGGGACACTATACGCCTTTGCCATTTTCGCGCTTGCCTTTATTGCACGCCCGATTGGAACTGTGGCGTTTATGGCAGTTCAGCACCGTTTCACGCGCGAAGCCAAGCTCACGCTGGCCCTGATGGTGATGGGCGTGTCCACCGCCGGCATCGCCTTCCTGCCCGACTACGCCTCGCTCGGCACCTGGTCGATTATCTTGTTGTCAATTTTGCGGATCGGCCAAGGCATCGCCCAGGGCGGCTCCTGGGACGGCCTGCCCTCGCTGCTGGCGCTGAATGCGCCAGAGCACAAGCGCGGCTGGTACGCCATGCTGGGTCAGCTCGGCGCGCCGATCGGCTTCGTCATCGCGGCCGGCCTGTTCTCCTACATGCTGGGCACGCTGAATTCGCTGGACTTCCTCGACTGGGGCTGGCGCTTCCCGTTCTACGTGGCGTTCGCCATCAACGTGGTGGCCCTGTTCGCCCGCCTGCGCCTGGTGACCACGCATGAATACTCGCACCTGCTGGACGAGCACCAGCTCGATCCGGTGCCGGTGGGCGAGCTGCTGCAATCGCAGTCGCGCAACGTCATCATCGGCGCGCTGGCCGCGCTGGCCAGCTATGCGCTGTTCCACCTGGTGACGGTGTTCCCGCTGTCGTGGATCACCCTGACCTCGCAGCGCTCGCTGGCGGGCTTCCTGCAAGTGCAGATGGTGGGCGTGACGCTGATGGCGATCGGCATCATCATCTCCGGCTACGTGGCCGACCGCGTCGGCCGCCGCCGCACGCTGGGCACGCTGGCGACGATGATCGGCATCTTCAGCCTGTTCGTGCCCTTCCTGATCGATGGTGGCGAGCACGGCCAGGACGCCTTCATCCTGATCGGCTTCTCGCTGCTGGGCTTGTCGTACGGCCAGGCCGCCGGCGCGGTGACCTCCAACTTCCCGCAGCACTTCCGCTACACCGGCGCGGCGCTGACGTCGGACCTGGCATGGCTGGTGGGCGCCGGTTTCGCCCCGCTGGTGGCCTTGGGCGTGTCCTCGCACTTCGGCCTGGCGTATGCCGGCCTGTACCTGCTGTCGGGCGCGGTCAGCTCGCTGGCGGCGCTGAGCATCAACCGCGCGTGGAGCATCCGCGATAACTAGTACCATTCCTGCAACATAAAAACAACAACGGCCGCGCTTGCGGCCGTTGTTGTTTTGAGCATTTATCAACGTTGCTGCGGGGCAGCAATCAAATCGCGCAGCCGCCGGTATCGCACCCCGGATTGACTGCCGAGGGCTGGCTTGCCGATGGCGCCTGGCTATCCAGATAGGCACGCCATTCGTCCACCCGCCCCAGCCAGCGGCCCAGGTCGATTCGCTCCAGCACGCCATCGTCGCGCTGGAGCGCAACAGTCGGGAAGCCTTGGCCGCCGCAGCGGGCCAGCCATTTGCGGCTTTCGGCAAAATGACGATCGGTCGCAGGCCCGCTCAGGCGCGCAAAGGCTGCGGCGAAGGCGGTCTCGTCCAACCCCATTTCCAGCGCCAGTTCAACCAGAGCCTGCAAATCGGCGATGCGCCGGCCTTCGGCATAATGCGCGTGCTGCAAACGATGCAGCATGTCCAGCCCCTGCCCGGCCAATTCCTGGGCGGCCAGGATGGCAGTGGTGGGCGGAGCCGAGTCCATCACCGCCGTGGTGTCGCGCAGCAGGCCATCGAAGTAAGCCGCGCCGAAGGGCTGGCCGGTCAGTTGCCTGATGCGCAGGTCGTGCGGCATCACGTATTCGCGCCAATCCGGGGTGATGGTGCGGGCGTTCGGACCGGTCATCATGCCGCCGCCGTGAAATTCGATGCGCATGCCGGGAAAGCTGCGCGCCGCCGAAATCAGCGGCGCGGCGGCGTAACACCAGCCGCACAGGGGATCAAAGATGTAATGCAAGGTGGTCATGGTGTTCCTTTACGGGAGAATGCTTGCAAGCTTAACCGCTTTCATTCACGTCAGAAATAGCGGCGGCTGAGACAGATTGTTTCTCGAATCGAGCAAGTGTGCGGCAGGGCCGCGCACGTTATCGCTGCGCAATTGTGGTCTTCCTCGCTAGAATCGGGCCTCAATCCGAGCGAAGCGAGGTGAGTCATGGCAACCGTGGGCGACTTTGTACTCAAGCGGCTGGCGGCGTGGGGCGTCAAGCGTATTTATGGCTATCCGGGCGATGGCATCAATGGTGTGATCGGCGCCTTTGGCCATGGCGACACGGGCATTGAATTCGTGCAGGCGCGGCACGAGGAACTGGCGGCTTTCATGGCGTGCGCGCACGCCAAGTTCAGTGGCGAAGTCGGTGTCTGCCTGGCCACTTCCGGTCCGGGCGCCATCCACCTGCTCAACGGTCTGTACGATGCGAAAATGGACCACCAGCCGGTGGTGGCCATCGTCGGCCAGCAGAGCCGCATGGCACTGGGCGGCGATTATCAGCAGGAAGTGGATCTGATGTCGCTGTTCAAGGACGTGGCGCATGAGTTTGTGCAAATGGCCACCACGCCGGAACAGGTGCGTCACCTGATCGACCGCGCCATGCGCATCGCCATCGAACGCCGCACCGTTACTTGCGTGATCCTGCCCAACGATTTGCAGGAGATGAAAGCGGTCGAGACGCCGCCGCGCGAACACGGCACGGTCCACAGCGGCATCGGCTACACCGGCCACGCCGTCACGCCGCGCCACGAAGACTTGCAACGCGCCGCCGCCCTGCTCAACACCGGCAAGAAAGTCGCCATCCTGGCCGGGGCCGGCGCGTTGCACGCCACCGATGCGCTGATCGCCGTCGCCGACAAGCTGGGCGCGGGCATCGCCAAAGCGCTGCTGGGCAAGGCCGCCGTGCCGGACGCGCTGCCTTACGTCACCGGCGCCATCGGTCTGCTTGGCACCAAACCCAGCTGGGACCTGATGAACGAGTGCGACACCCTGCTGATGGTCGGCTCGGCCTTCCCCTACTCCGAGTTTTTACCCAAGGAAGGCAAGGCGCGCGGCGTGCAGATCGACATCGACGCCCGCATGCTCAACCTGCGCTATCCGATGAAAGTCTGCCTGACCGGCGACAGCGCGGCCACGCTGGAGGCCCTGTTGCCGCTGCTGGAACAGAAAACCGACCGCAGTTGGCGCGAGCGCGTCGAAAAAAATGTCAGAGAGTGGTGGCAAGTGCTGGAAGCGCGCGCCATGAACGAGGCCAGGCCGCTCAACCCGCAGCGCGTGTTCTGGGAACTGTCGCCACGCCTGCCGGACAACGCCATCCTCACCTGCGATTCCGGCAGCTGCGCCAGCTGGTATGCGCGCGACTTGAAAATCCGGCCCGGCATGAGCGCTTCGCTATCCGGCGGCCTGGCCACCATGGGCTCGGCACTGCCGTACGCGCTGGCGGCCAAATGTGTCCACCCCGAACGGCCGGTGATCGCCATGCTGGGCGACGGCGCCATGCAAATGCTGGGCGTGAATGCGCTGATCACGCTGGCCCACCTGTGGCGCCAGTGGGCCGATCCGCGCATGGTCATCATGGTCCTCAACAACGGCGATCTGAATATGGTCACCTGGGAACAGCGCATCACCGAAGGCGACGCCAAGCTGCCGGCATCGCAGGACCTGCCCACCTTCCCGTATGCCGCCTACGCCGAACTGCTGGGCCTGCGCGGCATCCGCGTCAACCACCCGGACCAGGTCGCGGAAGCGTGGGAAACCGCGCTTGCATCGCCGGTGCCGACGCTGCTGGAAATGGTGACCGACCCCGACGTGCCGCCATTGCCGCCGCACGTCTCGCCCAAGCAGGCGGTCCACTACCTGCGCGCGCTGCTGCGCGGCGACCCTGACGCCACCGGCATCGTCACCGCCACCATCAAGGAAGTGTGGGACGGACTGTTCCCTGGCCGTTGACCGGCCCGAACTTTTCTACGGCGAAGTCGAGGAAGCTGCGTAGTTTGGGCGTCATGCGCCTGTCTGCGGTGTAAAGCAGGTGCAGTGCGCGCGCCACTGGCTCGTAATCCGGCATGAGTCGCACCAGCCGGCCAGCCGCCATGTCTTCGTTCAGCAGCTCGCGCGGCTGCAAGATCAGGCCTTGCCCGGCCACGGCCGCCGCCCGCAGCGCTTCACTGCTGTCAGTGGAGAACCTGCCATTGATGGCAATCGATACGCGCCCTTCCACTCCGTCAAACTCCCATTGCGTGCGCAGCGCCGTGTGGGAGAACACCAGACATTCATGCCGCGGCAGGTCCTCCGGCTTATGCGGCGTTCCGGCGGCCTTCAGGTAAGCGGGCGCGGCGCATAGCGCCATGCGGTACGGCGCCAGCCGGCGGGCCACCAGGCTGCTGTCCGGAAGTTCGCCGGTGCGGAAAACCACGTCAAACCCCTCCTCGACCAGATCGACGGTCCGGTTGGACAAGCTGAGATCGGTTGTCACGTCCGGATACAAGCGCAGATATTCCACCAGCGCCGGCGCCAGCGCCCGACTGCCGAAAGTAATGGGCGCGCTGATGCGCAGCCGCCCGCGCGGCAGGGCACGGGCGTCCTCGACCAGCGCTTCGGCCGCCTCCATCTCGGCCAGAATGGTCCTGGCCCGTTCGTAGAAAACCGTCCCCACGTCGGTCAGGCTTTGGCGGCGCGTGGTCCGGTTCAGCAACTTGATGCCCAGACTCTGCTCCAGCGCGCGCACCTGCTTGCCCGCCAGTTGCGACGAGATGTTGAGATCCTCGGCGGCGGAGGAAATAGAGCCAAGCTCAACCGCGCGGACAAATACCTGCATGCACGTCAGTCTATCCATTTGAAATGTATTGTTTTCTATGTTGATCCAACTAGCCAATTTATCCTTATTCGTTTCATATGTACAGTGCATACATCGCAACGAACCCGAAAGGACATCCCATGAAAAACATCGCCACCAAAGCAATCGCAGCAGCCACCCTGAGTGGCGCGGTGGCTGCCGCTACGCCGCCAGTCAGCGCGGCCGACACCCAGAAACCGACGGTTGTGCTGGTGCACGGCGCGTTTGTCGATGGCTCGATATGGAACAAGGTCATTACCCGGCTGGAGGCCAAGGGCCTACACGTGGTCGCGGTGCAGAATCCGCTCACCTCACTGGCCGACGACGTGGCGGCCACGCGCCGCGTGCTCGACATGCAGACCGGCCCGGTGGTCCTGGTCGGCAACTCCTGGGGCGGCGTCGTCATTACGGAGGCCGGCATGCATGAGCGCGTGAAATCGCTGGTCTACGTGGCGGCATTTGCACCAGCCGAAGGCCAATCGATTACCACCCTCTCGCAGGGATACCCAACGCCATCAGGCTTCGCCCATCTGGTGGCGGACAAGGAAGGCTTCCTGACCCTCAGCCTGGAAGGCGTGCAGAAGCATCTCGCCCAGTTCGTTCCGGTTGCGGAAACCAGAATGATGGCGGCCACCCAGGTGCCGGTACGCGGCCTGAACTTCCAGGAAAAGGTGAGCGCGGCGGCGTGGAAAACCAAACCGTCGTGGTATCTGGTGAGCGAGCAGGATCATATGATCGCGCCGGAATTGCAAAAGGCGATGGCGCGCAATATTTCAGCCAGGACCGTCAGCCTGCCGGCGGATCACACGCCTCACGTATCGCGTCCGGATGACGTGGCCAACCTCATCCTCGACGCGGTAGCCGCTAACTGATCCGTTGTACAAATGCCGCAGGCGCACGCCTGCGGCCGCTCCAGTGCTGACTCCCCACGCCATGCGTTTGGCCTCCCAAGCCAGTCCATAATAGCTAGTCACTCCGCGGTTTCGCTCTAAGATCGGCTCATTGCAGTTCTGACACCGTTTCTGAGAAACCTATGACTCCAGCATTGAATGTGCAAGCGGCACTCTCGGGCAAGCGCGTCCTGATTACCGGCAGCACCGGCTTCCTGGCCAAAGTGGTGCTGGAAAAGCTGATCCGCAGCGTGCCCGACATCGGCCGCATCGTGCTGCTGATCCGCGCCGGCGGCAACGGCGCCGACGCCCGCCAGCGCTTTGAGTGCGATATCGCCACCTCTTCCATCTTCGACCGCCTGCGTGCCGAACGCCCGGACTTCCTGACCGCGTTCTTCGCCGAGAAGATCGAATGCGTCACCGGCGAGGTGACGGCGCCCGGCTTCGGCCTGCCGATCAACGCCTTCCATGCACTGGCGCGCCGCGTCGACCTGATTATCAACGCCGCCGCCAGCGTCAACTTCCGCGAAGCGCTGGACGAGGCGCTGGCCATCAACACCATCAGCGTGCAAAACATCACCGAGCTGGCGCGCGCCGGCCACGCGCCGCTGATTCAGGTATCGACCTGCTACGTCAACGGCTACAACCGAGGTGCGATGCATGAACATAACGTCTCGCCGGCGCGCGCCGCCATTCCGCGCCACGCCGACGGCCATTACGATTTATATAGTTTGCTTCAGCATCTGAACCATCGCATCGCCCTGGTGCGCGCGGAGACCAGCGAACCCGAAGAACTGGCACGCCGCCTGACGGACCTCGGCATCGCCGAAGCCAATTACCACGGCTGGAACGACACCTACACCTTCACCAAATGGATGGGCGAACAGTTGGCCATGGCCGCCATGCGCGGCCGCTCGCTGACCATCGTGCGCCCTTCGATCATCGAAAGCACCTTGCAGGAACCGGTGCCCGGCTGGATCGAAGGGGTGAAGGTGGCCGACGCCATCATCCTTGCCTACGCGCGCGGCAAGACCAACTTCTTCCCGGCCAGGCCGAACGAGGTGGTGGACATCATCCCTGCCGATCTGGTGGCCAACAGCATCGTGCTGGCCGCCGCCGAGGCGCTGCAATCGGCGCCGGCCACGCGGATTTACCAGACCTGCACCGGCTCCAGCAACCCGGTAACGGTCGGCCGCGTGATCGATTTGATCAAGGGCGAATCGCAGCGCAACTGGCGCCAGTACGAGCGTCTGTTCTACAACGAGCCCAAACACGACTTCCGCGTGGTCAGCCGACCGCTGTTCCTGCTGATGCTGCGCGCCATGCGCGTTGGCGCCAGCGGCTGGAGCGCCGTGCGCAAACTGCTCGGCGCCGGCGAATCGCCCAAGCTGGAAGCGCTGCGCACCACGCAGCTGCTGGCCCTGACCTTCTCCTTCTACACCGCGCCACGCTACGTATTCCAGAACGACTGTCTGCAAGCGCTGGCCCAGCGCTTCAGCAGCGAAGACCGGGCGCGTTACAGTGTGGACACCAGCGCTATCGACTGGCACGATTATCTCGGCCGCATCCACATGACAGGCCTGAACCGCTACGCACTGCGGCCGCGCAAATCCAAAGCCATGCAGGCCGCCATGACGCGCCGCGACTATGCCTGGCATCGCATGGACACGGAGAAGAATCTGATGGTCATCAACAGCATTCTGCTGTTCGAAGGCCCGGTGGACATGGAGCGGCTGGTCTCCACCATCGCTCACCGCCTGCCCAACTATCCGCGCTTCACGCAGAAAGTGGTGCAACAGCGCGGCCGCCCGCACTGGGTGGAGGACGAGCAGTTCGACATCCGCCGGCACATCGAGCTGGAACGCATGGAGCGCGATGTCAACCGCGCCGAATTGCAGGACCATCTCACCCGCCTGGCCCACCTGCCGCTGGAGCGCGACCGCCCGATGTGGCACATGACGGTGCTGGACCGCGTCAACGGCGGCCATGCCATCGTGTTCCGCGTCCACCACTGCATCACCGATGGACTGGGGCTGGTGCATGTGCTGAACCATCTCACCGACGACAATGGCCTGCATGGCAAGACACCGTCGCCGGTCGGCCATCCGCACCGCGCCATCGCCAGCAACAAAGTGTGTTCGGCGGTGGTGCGCGGCCTGTCCTGGCTGAAGATCGGCGCCCACGTGGCGCGCCTGTCCATCCTGTGGCCCGATGCGCACACGCAGTTCAAGGCACCCATGACGGGCACCAAGCAGCTGGTCTGGCTGCCACCGCTGGAGATGGACCGGGTGCGCGCCATGTCCAAGCGCATGGGCGTGACACTGAACGACGTCTGGGTGGCCGCCGTCTCCGGCGCCCTGCGCCAGTATCTGGGCGAACGCGGACAATGTCCCGATGGCCGGGCCCTGCGCGCCGCCGTCACCTTCAATCTGCGCGAGAAAGCCAACGCTTTCCAGCTCGGGAATGAGTTCGGGCTGGTGGCGGTGGATTTGCCGACCAATGTCGACGACCCGGCGCTGCGCCTGCGCCAGTCCAGCGAGCGCATGACCGCCATCAAGCGCTCGCACCAGCCGCGCGCCACCATGGCCTTCCTGTCGATCGCCGGCTGCCTGCCGACCGCCTTACAGCACTTTGCGCTGAATCTGTTCACCTCCAAAGGCTCGGTGGTGCTGACCAATATCGAAGGCCCGTCCAGCCGTCGCTATCTGGCCGGCTCGCGCCTGACGGATTTGATCTGCTGGGTGCCGCAGGCCGGCAAGCTGGGTGTCGGCCTGGCCTTCATCTCCTACGCCGGCCAGATCCAGCTGGCGCTGTTCGTGGACACCGATCTGGTACCCGATCCGGACCGCCTGATGCAGCTGACCTACGACGCTTTCGGAGAACTGGAGCTGGCCACCGGAGACGTGGCCGCGCCGCAGCCGGCCGAACCGGCGCTGCCGGGCATCGTCATCACCGCGTCATAATCCTCGCGTATGGTGCTCCTCATTGCAAAATGAGGAGTATTGCGTGAATTTGAATGAGCACGACCTGCTGGACCGCGTCCAGCGCGAGCTGACCGACAGCTACGACGAAGAACTGGAAATGGAGCTGGAAGACCGCGAGATCGATCCGGTCACCCGGCAAGTGGTCGAGCGCGAGCGCAGCCACGAGGCCAAGGAAGCCCGCCGCCTCTACTTCCGCGAGTTATTCCGCCTGCAAGCGGAGCTGGTCAAGCTGCAAGACTGGGTGGTCCACACCGGCCACAAGGTCGTCATCATCTTCGAGGGGCGCGACGCCGCCGGCAAAGGTGGGGTCATCAAGCGCATCGTCCAGCGCCTGAACCCGCGCGTGTGCCGCGTGGCCGCGCTGCCGGCGCCGAACAACCGCGAACGCACGCAGTGGTACTTCCAGCGCTACGTCTCGCACCTGCCGGCCGCCGGCGAGATGGTGCTGTTCGACCGCAGCTGGTACAACCGCGCCGGCGTCGAGCGCGTGATGGGCTTCTGCACCGACGACCAGTACGAGGAATTCTTCCAGACCGTGCCCGAATTCGAGCGCATGCTGGTCCGTTCCGGCATCCAGGTCATCAAATACTGGTTCTCGATTTCGGACGAAGAGCAGAACGCGCGCTTCCTCGGCCGCATCCACGACCCGCTCAAGCAGTGGAAACTGAGTCCGATGGACCTGGAGTCGCGCCGCCGCTGGGAGGAATACACCAGGGCCAAGGAAATCATGCTGGAGCGGACGCATATTCCGGAAGCGCCATGGTGGGTGGTGCAAGGCGTGGACAAGAAAAAAGCACGCCTGAACTGCATCCACCACCTGCTGGGACAAATGCCGTACGAGGAAGTCGAGCATCCGGCCATCCACCTGCCGGAGCGCGAATACCACGACGACTACGTGCGCCGCCCGGTACCGCCAGAAATTATCGTGCCTGAGGTGTATTAATCCTCCTGTTGCTGCTAAAGTGCTAAGCTTGCCAACATCAGTACAGGATTTAGCAACCATGAGCAGCGACGACAGTCTCCGCGCCATCCCCGGCGCGGAATCCTCCCCTTCCGTCTTCAGCCCGCACCGCCTGGTGTCGCTGCTGCTCACTCCCCGCGCCTACTTTGCCCAGCCGGACCTGCTGGCGGACCAGCGCGGCATCCTGCTCGCCGCCGCCATCGTCGGCATGGCCGACGTGATGGGACGCATTGACCAGAACCTGCTCAAGGCGGACTTCCGCAATGCCGAAGCAGGAGCGGAGGGGCTGGCCGGCTGGATCGCCTCGTCGTGGATGCACTATTGGATTGTGGTGCTGGTGGCGGGCCTGTTCAGTGCAGTCATCAGCTGGTACTTCCGCGGCTGGTGGTACCGCAAGCGGCTGGAATGGTCGGGTGTCGCCGAGGTGGCGCCGGAACGCGCGCGCGCCGTCAGCACCTTGCAAGGCCTCGTGTACGTGCTGCCGTTGATGGTGTGGACGCTGGTCGATTCGTTCAGCTACGATAACTACATCGAGGCGTGGCAGTCCACCAATATCAACGGCATCGTCCTGCTGATGTTCCTGCTGTGGTCATGCTGGACCAGCTACTGCGCGGCTACCACCGCATTCGCGGCCAACAAAAACCCGGCACGGATATGGTTCCTGATCCTGCCGCTGCTGTTTTATCTGATACTAATGGGCGGCATCGCCATCATCTGGGCGACGTTGCGATAAACCTCGATCAAGGAGACACCATGAGCCTCGGCACCGTCACACCTATCCTGCGCATTTTCGACGAAGCGATGACGCGCGAATTCTATGTGGACTTCCTCGGTTTCAAGGTCGACTGGGAACACCGCTTCGAGGGCAACTTCCCCTTGTACATGCAGGTATCCAAGGACGGCTGCCTGCTGCACCTGTCGGGCCACTTTGGCGACTGCTCGCCCGGCGCCGCCATCCGCATCGCCACCACCGACGTCGACGCCTATCAGGCCGAGTTAATCGCCAAGGAATACAAGCACGCGCGTCCTGGCGTGGAAGAAGCACCGTGGGGCGGCCGCGAGATGTCCATCAAAGACCCGGCCGGCAACCGCCTCACCTTCTATAACCGCGAACCGGAAATCTCCGCGTGATGCGAATTCACGCGTCCAAACCCGGCTTTTTGCGACGGGCGACAAGGCCCATCAAGCCCAGGCCCGCCATCAGCATCGCGTAGACGCCAGGCTCCGGTACCGCGCTGACTTTGATATTGGCGTCCGGAGCGAAATCCGCCAGGCGGCCCAGGCCGGAAACGCGGCTGTCGATCGACCACACAGTCCAGGTGTAGTCGCTGAATGCGGCGCCTTTGGATGGCAGCAGCGAAGCGGAAACCGTGGCGAAAATCTCGCTGCCGACAATGTGGGTGGTAACAGCGTTGGCGCCGGCGTTGCCGGTGCCGTCAGAGCGCAACGTCACGGTCGAATTGAAAGTCACGCCAGGCAAGCCGACCGACGCGAACGGCGCATTGGTCGAACCGCCGACGTCCAGTCCGAATACGTAGGCCGCTCCCGTCACGCCAGCGATGTCACCCGCAGCGGTGGTGCGGAACACAAACTCGTTGGTCGCGGCGTTATACCCCACGTCCGCCGACAGCACATCGAAAGCGGCAGCCTTGCTGCCAGTGTAGACGGACAGGAAATCGTTGGCGGGATCAGCAACCGCTTGCGCATTGCTAGCAACAACAACACTGGCGACAGCGAGAGACTTCAGAATGAAATTTTTCATGGCAGTTATCCGAAATATCGTTGATGGGAACGGTGTATTCCAGACAACACAGAAAAGGTTCTAAAAAAACAAAATCAATATGCCGTTTGCGTGTAAGGCCGCGCATTGGTCGCCTGGCCCCAGTCCTTGTTCGGCTGGCTGGACATGGTGAATACCAGCTCGCCGCCAGCAGTGATCTGTTCATGGCGCAGATAGGTCTGGGCCAGCGGCTTGCCGTTCAGCGTCACGCCGGAAATGTAGATGTTCTCCTTGCTCAGGCCCACAGCGCGGATGGTGAAGCGCTTGCCGTTCGGGAGGTTCATCACGGCCTTGTCCAGGAACGGGCGGCCGATCACGTACTCGTTGCTGCCCGGCGCTACCGGATAGAAGCCCAGCGCGGTGAAGGCCAGCCAGGCCGACATCTGCCCCAGATCGTCATTGCCCGACAATCCCGCCGGTGTGGCGTTGTACTGCGAGGCCACCACCTGCGTCAGGCGCTGCTGCGTCTTCCACGGCGCGCCGGCGTAGTTGTACAGGTAGGCCACGTGATGCGACGGCTCGTTGCCGTGCGCGTAGTGACCGATCAGGCCGGAGATGTCTTCCATGTGCGCGTAGACGTTGTCGTCCACCTTGGCGTCGAACACCTGATCGATCTTGTTTTGCAAGCCGGCGTCGCCGCCCAGCATCTTGATCAGGCCCGCGTTATCATGCGGCATATACCATGAGTACTGCCACGCGCTACCCTCGGTGTAGTCGCTACCGAAGTTGGATTGCACCGGATTGAAAGGCTCGCGGAAGCTGCCGTCCGATTTCTTCGCGCGCAGGAAACCGGTCTTCACATCGAACGAGTTGCGGTAGTTCTGGGCACGCTGGTAGTAGCGGGCGGCGATGTCCTTCTTGCCCATCTTCTCCGCCATGCGCGCGATGGTCCAGTCGTCGAACGCATATTCCACTGTCTTGGATGCGGCTTCCGGCTCCAGGTCGATCGGCACGTAGCCCAGTTTCATGTAGTGCTGCAAACCGCCGTAAGGCCCATATTCCGCGCTGGCTGTCATGGCTTTCAACGCCTCTTCGGCATCGAAGCCTTTCAGGCCTTTCATGTACGCGTCGGCGATCACCGGCACCGCGTGATAGCCGATCATGCACCACGTCTCCAGGCCATGGAAGGCCCACACCGGCAAGATGCCGTACGGACTATGCTTTTGCGATTCCACCAGCGAACGCACAAAGTCCACATTGCGCTGCTCCGGCTGGATCAGCGTCAGCAAGGGATGCAGCGCGCGGTAGGTATCCCACAGTGAGAAGGTGGAGTGATAACGGAAGCCGTTCGCCTGATGCACCTGATTGTCCGGCCCACGGTAACGTCCATCGCGATCCATGAACAGGCTGGGGGCAAGCATGCTGTGATACAGCGCGGTGTAAGCCATCTTGCGCATCTCCGGCCCGGCCTCGATGGTCACAGCGCCCAGCGCCTCATTCCATGCGGCGCTGGCCTTGGCGCGTTCCGCGTCAAAGTCCCAGCCTGGCATCTCCGCGAGATTGGCGATGGCGCCGTCCTCGCTCACGCCCGATATCGCCACCTTCACCTGCAACTGGCCATCGGCCGGCACACCGAATTCCAGCGCGCCGACCAGCGCCTTGCCCTCCACCACGGTCTGCGTGGCGGGACCGGCAAAGCCTTTGTATTCAACGTCGCGCTCCATATTGCGCAGGGAGCGCGCGGTCAGCGGATGCGAGAACTGGATCGCGAAGTACAGCTGACGCCCAGCCGCCCAGCCGCGCGTCTCGCGCATGCCGGTGATCAGCGTGCTGTCGCGCACTCGCAGGCGCGACCACAGATTCTTGGCGGCGTAATCGTAAATGCTGGCGCGCAGGTCCAGCATCACCTTGGCCTCCGCCCCCTTGGCGTAGCGATAGCGATGCAGGCCAACCCGTTCGCTGGCGGTCAGCTCCACATTCACATCGTTGTCCGACAGTCGCACCGCGTAATAACCCGGCTCCGCGCGTTCTTCCTTGTGGCTGAAGCGCGAGCGATAGCCGCTGAACGGCCGCTCGGGATAGCCCGGCTCCCATTTGGTCTCGGCGCTGTAAGGCATCAGCAGCACGTCGCCCAGGTCGGAATGGCCGCTGCCGGAAAAATGGGTGTGGGAAAAGCCAAGGATGGAATCGTCGTCGTAGCGGTAACCGGCCGCCCACGGATAGCTCTGGCGGAATGGCCGCACCTGCGTATCGGGGCTGAGCTGCACCATGCCGAACGGCCGCGTGGCGCCGGGGAAGGTGTGGCCGTCGCCGCCAGTGCCGATGAACACATCGACCGCCGCCGCAGGCGTGGATTGGGCGGTGGCGATCGCCGGAATGGCCAGGACCAGCGCTGCCGCGCCAGCCGAAAGGAGTTTAGTCGCGCTCATCCCGACTTTATAGCGCCTGCCCTGTTCACGGTCAATCCGGAAAACGAATAAGGGCGAATGTTTAGTAAATCAGCTAAACAAGATAATCGGCAATGACGTCATTCAGGCGCGCCGCCTTCTTCAGATTGGCCTTGTTCGACACCATCAGCGACACTACCAGCGCTTCAATGACGGCCACCGCCGCCACGCCGCTACTCGGCAGCACGCCGTGCGAACTGCTGGCGTACAGCACATGATCCGACAAGCTCACCATCGGCGCCGACGGGCTATCGGTAATCGACACCACGCTGGCCTTCTGGCTGCGCGCGAACTGCGCCAGCCGCATGGCATCGCTGGAATAGCGCGGGAAGGACAACACCACCAGCACATCGCCGCGGCGCATGTGCACCAGCTGGCCGGCCGCCACCTCGGTGCCGCCGGCCACCGCCAGCTCCACCACATGCTGGCAGAACGGCTGCAAATGCAGCGTCAGCATCGAAGCCAGGCAGGACGACATGCCCAATCCCAGCACATACACCGTACGCGCCCGGCTGATTTTATTGGCCACCACATCCAGCACCTGCGGCGAATGGGCGCCATGCGTGATGGCGAGATTGGCCTTGGCCTGTTCGAGACTGGCGTCGCCGGCGGACAGCGATGCCTTGCGGCGGGCGATCGAGGTGCGCAGTTTTTCAACCGGCTGCATCGCCGTGTGCAGCGTTTCGGCCAGCGCGCTGCGCATGGCGCCATAGCTGGCGAAGCCAATGTCGCGGGCAAAACGGCTGATGGTGGCGGTCGAAACCTGGCAGCCCTCCGCCATCTCCTCGATCTTGAGGGCGGTCCCGCGCATCGGGTTGCGCATCAGGTAATCCGCGATGCTGCGGTGGGAGGCCGAGCCCTCGGCCCGCACGCTGGCCAGCACTTTGCCTAGCGCCGATTGTACAAACGCGACGTCCGTCGGAACCGATCTACCTGCTGTCATGCCGCACCAGTTGTCTTAAAAAGGTGTAAGCATACGTACATTTCAGGCAACTGTGAACCTAGTATTATCCCTTAACGATACCAAGGGCGCGTAATCTTCAATGGCCGCACGTCCATCCGCACGTTGAGGATGGTGTAGGCATCCGTGGTGGCGGATTCATAACCGACGCTGCTGGCGTCGCGCGACAGCTTGAATTCGAAGCCCAGATCCTCGCGCGCCTCGCCCGGCGGCGCGGTGGCGATGCCGATCGCCTCGTTGCTGGTGTTGTTAATCAGCTTCTCCATCATCACCAGCACCATGTTATGCGCCAGGATGTCGGCTGTGTAGACCTGCTCATTCAGGAACGGTTTGGCCGGGTCCAGCTTGCCGTCCACCTTGTCCGCCGACGGCATGTACTGGCCGGTGGCGAGATTGTAACGGTCGCCGCGATCGAGGTAGCTGATACGGGCGTTGGTCAGGTTGAACTCCTTGATGTCGCCGTTGGTGGTGGCCTTGGTCAGGTCCAGCAGCAGCGCGCCCTGGTAGCCGATGATCTCCACTTCACGTTTGGCGTTGATGACCATCGCCGTGTTTTCATCGATGCCGAGACCGAGCTTGTAATTCTTCTTCAGCATGGCCGGCAGCATGCGGGCGAAGCGCCCACGCGCCAGCAGATGCTGGTCGACGAAGACGTCGGTGCCGACGAAGCCGAGGCCCGGCGCCAGTTCGCGGCCGTCATTGACGCCGGCCGCCAGCGTGCCGAGCACCGTCCTCGCTTCGTAATACATGGTGCTGCTCATGATGGCCGCACCGGCGCTGCTGCCGCCGATCACGCCACCTTTGTTGTAGACATCCCAGATCGCTTGCAGCACAGCGGTGCGCGAACCGTCCGGACGCACCAGCGCCTTGGTGATCAGGCCCTGGTCGCCGCCGGCGAAGTAGACGCCGCCCGCCTCGCGGATGGAACGTGCCAGTGTCTCGTCTTCGGCGGCGCGCTGGTAGTCGCTGTTCTTCAGCTTCACCGCCACTGGCACCGCGAAAGCCGTGGCGCCAAATTTATTCAGCGTGTTCACCAGGTTGGTGCCGGATCGCTCCGGATTGCCGGCCGCGCTGGGCATGACCGCGATGCGCGCGCCCTTGCCGCCGGCCAGCTGCACCAGGCGTTCCCAAATGATGGTGTTATCAGGACGGACCGCGCCGCCCGCGATCAGCAGGTTGCCCTGCGGCGGCGCCTCGGCCGCGTTTGAAATCTGCATGCACAGCGCCAACAGCGGCACGCAGATCATGCGAACCGCTTTAACAAAACTCGTCATACATTGTTCCTTGTCTCAGGTAAGGCGCCGCTTGCCGGAGATTTATTCGCGGCGGCGCAACTGTTCCATGTAATTATAAATGGTGAAGCGCGACACGCGCAGCGCCGCTGCGGCACGCTCCACGCCCCCCTTCACGATGAACAGGCCGCGCCGCTGCATGGCATCCACCGCTTGTATCCTGCCTTCGCGCGTCAAGGCCTCGGCACTGCCGCCCGGACCGACGGCGGCGCTGATAATCTCCTGCATCAGCGCATCCATTTGCGATTCAGCCGCCGGCGCCGGCGGCGCCACCGCCTGCACCATCGGCTTAAGCATCTGCGACAGCCAGCCATGCGCCGCCTGGAAGCCTGACAGGTCGGCGTTCAGACACAAGGTGGCAAACGGCTCGCCGCCCGCATCGCGGAAGATGGCGGAGGCGGAGCGCAGCTCGCGCCCATCCGCCGTCACTGTCACATAATCCTCCACGATGCTGTGTACCGCGCCATCCTTCGACTTGATGCGCGTTGCCGCCGCAAAGCCCTTGTCGTTCTGCGGTCCTTCCAGCACCGAGCTGCCGACGCCGCGGCCCGAGATATGGCCATTGGCGATAGCGATCACCGAGTTCTCGGGCTTGCTCACATCGTGCAGCACCACCTCCAGATGCGGCCCCGCCATGGCGGCCAGCATCGGCACCAGCGGCCGTAAGGCGTTAATGACAGCCGCGCGCTCGGCGGCTAATGAAACAGCTTTCATCGCATCCCAACAATTTGTTGATTCATTCGTTTATTTTCCCATTTTTTAAACAAACTGTTTATAATTTTTTGCCAAAGGAGACCGTCATGACACTCAAACACTTCACCGCCGCACTGGCCTTGCTCACCTGCACAGCCGCCACCAACGCCGCCGATGCGGAGTTCTACAACAAGGGCAACCCACCGGGACGCCCGTTCTCGCTGGCGGTGCGCACCGGCGATCTGGTCTTCCTGTCCGGCCAGTTGGGCACCGACGACAAAGGCCTGGTGCCCGGCGGCTTTGAAGCGCAGTCGCGCAAGGCCATGGACAACGTGGCCGACATCCTGAAGGGCATGGGTCTGGGCATGGACAATGTCGTCAAGTGCACCATCATGATGGCCGACATGAGCAAGTGGGGAGACTTCAACAAGGTCTATGTCAGCTACTTCAAGCCGGGCCGCCTGCCGGCGCGCAGCGCGCTGGGCGCCAACGGCCTGGCGCTGGGCGGCGAGGTGGAAGTGGAATGCGTGGCCTACGCACCGACAAATAAATAACGGAGCAAGCATGACCGACCGCCGTACCTTCCTGCACAGCGCAGCCGCCGCCGGCCTGGCCTCGCTGGGCATTCCCGCCCACGCCGCCCCATCGCTGCGCGACAGGCGCCCGCTCATCATCGATGCGCTGGGCAGCATCGACAACGTCAACCTGCCGGCCGCCATCCGCGATAGCGCCGCCAGCGATTTTGGCATCGACGCGCGCGCACTGGCGGACGCAAAAGCCTCCGGCCTGAACGCCTTCAACATGACCATCGGCTATGTGTTCGGCGACGGCGATCCGTACGAAAAAACGCTGGCCGATGTACAAGCCTGGAACGCCTTCATTCAGAGGAAGTCCGCCGACCTGCTGCTGGTGCGCGGCGCGGCCGATATCAAACGCGCGCAGGCCGATGGCCGCATCGGCATCATCCTCGGTTTCCAGAACGCCGCCATGATGGGCAAGGACGCGCGCCGCGTGGAGGTCTTCGCCAAGGGCGGCGTGCGCGTGATCCAACTGACCTACAACGGCCCGAACCAGCTGGGCGACGGCTCCATGGTGCCGACCAACAAAGGACTGTCGGACTTCGGCCATGACGTGGTGGCGGAACTGAACCGCCACCGCATCCTGGTGGACCTGAGCCACAGTGGCGAGCAAATCTGCCTCGATGCCGCCGCCGCGTCGAAGGCGCCGATCATCATCAGCCACACCGGCTGCCGCGCCGTGGCCGACCTGCCACGCAATAAGACCGATAAGGAGCTGCGGCTGGTCGCCGAAAAAGGTGGTTTTGTCGGCATTTACTTCATGCCCTTCCTGGCCGTGGGCCGGCAGCCGATGGCGACGGACCTGATCACCCACATGGAGCACGCCATCAACATCTGCGGCGAAGACCACGTTGGCATCGGCACCGACGGCACCGTGCCGCGGATCGACGACATGAAGACTTACATGAAGGATCTGGAAGACGAAGTGCGCCAGCGCCGTGCCGCCGGCATCAGCGCCCCGGGCGAGCGTCCTGACATCGTGCCCTTCCTGCCGGACCTGGTGGGCAGGGACAAATTCTGGAAACTGGCCGACCTGCTCGCCAAGCGTGGCCACAGCAACAGCCGCATTGAAAAAATCCTCGGCACGAACTTCCTGCGCGTAGCCGATGCGGTATGGAGCTAAGATGAAATTGAAATATGCAGTCATCGCCCTCGCCGCCTTATGCGCCAGCGTGCAGGCCAACACCCAGCAGGAACGCCTCGATAAACTGAATGGCAAGGCGCTGGGCCGCGTGATTTACCGTGGCGTCACGCTGATCGACGGCACCGCCGCCGCGCCGCGCGCCCACATGGCCCTCATCGTCAAGGATGACCGCATCGAAGCCGTGCTGCCAGCCACCCAGCTGACAGCGCAGCAGGCCGAAGGGGCGCGGGTGGTCGACGCCAGCGGCCAGTACGTGCTGCCAGGCCTGATCGACTCGCACGTCCACTACGCCACCAACCCGGACCGCCCTTACGCCGAAGCGGAATTGAAGCGCAATATTTATGGCGGCGTGACCGGCGTGCGCGACATGGCCGGCGATGCCCGCGAGCTGGCCGGCCTGTCGCGCGACGCGCTGCTAAACCGCATTCCATCGCCGGACGTGTTCTATGCCTCGCTGGTGGCCGGCCCGAGCTTCTTCAAGGACCCGCGCACTGTGGTGGCGGCGCTGGGCACGCAGCCGGGCACTGTGCCATGGCTGTACGCGGTCGACGACAAGACCGAACTGCCGCTGGCCGTCGCCCAGGCGCGCGGCACCGGCGCCACCGGCATGAAAATCTACGCCAACCTGCCCGGCACACTGGTGCGCAAGCTGATCGCGGAAGCGAAAGCGCAGCACTTCCCGGTATGGACGCACATGCAGGTCTACCCTGCTTCGCCCTACGATTCGCTGGGCGCGACCTCCGTCTCGCACGTCTGCATGATCGCGCGCCATGTGCGCGAAGCCGGCAAATCGGCCTATGGCCACAGCGGCGAGCCATCGTACGAAGGCCTGAACGCGGAAGATCCGGGCATCCAACGGTACATCGCCGCGCTGGCGAAGTCCGGCACCATCATGGACGCCACTCTGAGCGTGTACAAGAGCGACGGCCCGCACTGCCACATCGGACTGGCCGGTGACATCACGCGCGCCATGCACAAGGCGGGCATCAAGATCATTGCCGGCACCGACACCGACAACACCGGCGAAGACCCGTTCCCGGTGGTGGACCACGAGCTGGAAAAACTGGTGAAGTACGCCGGCTTCACGCCGCAGGAAGCCATCATCGCCGCCACCGCCAACGCCGCGGAAGCCTTGGGCAAGCAGCGGGAATTCGGCACGCTGGAAGTGGGCAAGTACGCCAACATGGTGTTCCTGCGCCAGGACCCGCTACAGGACATCGCCAACCTGCGCTCCGTGGTGCTGACCGTGAAGCGCGGCCACGAGTTTGCGCGCGCCGATTACAAGTTCGTGCCTTTGCCTGTGCACGAAGACTGAGTTATGCGAGAATCAACTTTTAATCTCGCATAGGCAAGAAGATGAGTGAACTAAAGCGCGGCCTGAAAAGCCGGCATATTCAGTTGATCGCGCTGGGCGGCGCCATTGGCACCGGCCTGTTTCTCGGTATCGCACAAACCATCCAGATGGCCGGTCCGTCCGTGCTGCTGGGGTATGGCGTGGCCGGTCTGATCGCCTTCCTCATCATGCGCCAGCTGGGCGAAATGGTGGTCGATGAACCGGTGGCGGGCTCCTTCAGCTACTTCGCCGACAAATACTGCGGCCACTGGGCCGGCTTCATGGCGGGCTGGAACTACTGGGTGCTGTATGTATTGGTCAGCATGGCCGAACTGTCGGCGGTCGGCATCTACGTCCAGTACTGGTGGCCGGCGGTGCCGACCTGGATGTCTGCGCTGGCCTTCTTCGTCATCATTAACGCCATCAGCCTGTTTAATGTGAAGGCCTTCGGCGAGATGGAATTCTGGTTCGCCATCATCAAAGTGCTGGCAATCGTCGGCATGATCGTGTTCGGCGCCTGGCTGCTGATCTCCGGCGACGCCGGCCCGCAGGCCACGGTGGCCAATCTGTGGCAGCACGGCGGCTTCTTCCCGAATGGCGTCAGCGGTCTGGTGATGGCCATGGCCGTCATCATGTTCTCCTTCGGCGGGCTGGAACTGATCGGCATCACCGCCGCAGAAGCGGACAATCCATCGCACACCATCCCGAAAGCCACCAACCAGGCCATTTACCGCATCCTGATCTTCTACATCGGCGCGCTGGGCATCCTGCTGTCGCTGTACCCATGGGAGAAGGTGGTCACCAGCGGCAGCCCGTTCGTGCTGATCTTCCATGCCCTGAACAGCAACGTGGTGGCGCATGCGCTGAACGTGGTGGTGCTGACGGCGGCGCTGTCCGTGTACAACAGTGGCGTGTACTCGAACACCCGCATGCTGTATGGCCTGGCCAGGCAGGGCAATGCGCCGCAAGCGCTACTGAAAGTCAACGCGCGCGGCGTGCCGCTGACGGCGCTGGGCGTATCGGCGCTGGCCACCGGCATCTGCGTCGCGGTCAACTACTTCATGCCGGCCAAGGCCTTCGGCTTCCTGATGGGGCTTGTGGTGTCGGCCCTGATTATCAACTGGGGCTTGATCAGCTGGATACACCTGCGCTTCCGCGCGCGGAAGAAGGCCGCAGGCCAAGTCACGCAGTTCCAGAGCCTGGGCTACCCGCTCACCAACTACCTGTGCCTGGCCTTCCTGGCGGGGATCATGGTGGTGATGTATCTGACGCCGGACTTGCAACTATCGGTATATCTGATACCGGTCTGGCTGGGCGTACTGGCCTTGGGGTATAAGCTGGGAGTTAAAAAAGCTTAATTGCCTGATATCGTTTTCAAGCTAGAATCCCGGATGCTCCGGCGCGTGCCGGTCTTTCGGGATTCATCATGCTATCTCGTTTTCTCCTGCTGCTAACCCTGCTCCCAAGCTTCGCGCAGGCGCTCAATCCACACACCGCGCTGCCGGACTATCACCATACTATCTGGACCAATCGCGACGGCGCGCCGTCCGGCATCATCAGCATGGCGCAGGCCAAGGATGGCCGGCTGTGGATGGTGACGCCGTTTGGCCTGTACCACTTTGACGGCGTGCGCTTCGAGCAGTACAAGATGCCGCTGAACGACAGAGGCCTCATCCTCCAATTCAGCATGGTGCGCGCCCATCCGAACGGCGATTTATACCTCGCGTATGCGGGCGTTGGCGGCATCGCCGTGCTGCATCCGGATGGCAAGCTGGAAGAGCTGGTCCCGCTGGGCAAACTGCCGCCGGTGACGCAGCTGGCCTTCGACGGCAATGGCGATATCTGGGCCTCCAGCACCCTTGGGCTTTTCCGCATACGCAAGGGCCAGATCAAACGCTACGTCCCCGAAAACAATATGGCGGTGGTGTCGGGCGATGTCCGCATCGACCGTTATAACCGCCTGTGGTCCGCCGGCGAGAACACCGTACATTTATATGACCGGGCCACGGATAGCTTCAAGCTGGTGCGCAAACTGTCCAAGCCCGGGGAACTGATCGAGTCCCCCGACGGCCGCATCTGGACCGCCGACTACGATCAGGTGGAAGCCCTGCCCGCGCCGGACGATCCCTCCATCGCCATGCAGGCGCCGAACATCATCAACACGCCAGGCTACGGATCCAACTGGATAGCGCGCTTTGACCGCGATGGCAATCTGTGGCAGCTGAAATGCCCCGGCGATTTGTGCGTGACGCCAGCGCATGCGGTCGAGAAGACGAACCTTATCAAGGCGCCGCCGGCGCCGGAGAACCAGCGCATCGCGCCCGGCGTCGCCGCGCTGGCGGGCAACACCATCATCGAAGACCGCGAGCATAATATCTGGGTGGCGACCATGGAAGGACTGGACCGTTACCGCGATACCCGCATGCAGCGCTACCGCCTGTCCACCAGCCGCGCCACGCACATGATGACGGTCGATGAAAACGGCCAGCTGTGGGTATCCAATCCCCATACCAATACCATCTGGAAGATGAGGGCCGGCGCCGAGCCGGAGCGCGATCCAACGCCGGCATGGGTCACCGCAAAAAGCCGCGAGGGTGGTCTGCTGCTGCCATGGACGCGCGACATCGAACACCGCTACCGGGGCAAGGTGGAGAAAATCCCCATGCCCGAATTCCCAGGCCCGGACGGCAAGCCGCAGAACCTGATGGTGCTGGGCCTGACCGACGACGGCAAGCGGCTTTGGCTGGTCACCATCCAGACAGGTTTGGTGATCAAGACCGGCAACGGCCCATGGGTGCCGCGCGCCAGAATGAACCTGCCGGACAAGATCGTCCTCGGCACGCCCGGTGTGAAGCCCGGCCAGACCTGGTTGCTTTGCGCCGGCGGCCAAGTGGTCCTGATTGACGAAAACGACAAGCTGACCACGTATTCCCTTCCCTCTCTGGGCGTGGGACGCGGTATGTTCGCCGGCGAGGATATCGTCGCCAGCGGCGAGCAAGGCGTGGCGGTATTGATCGGCGACCGTTTCCGCATGCTGCAAGTGGATGATGCGGAAGTGCTGCAAAACGTGTCCGGCATGGCCGTGACGCCGGATGGCGACCGCTGGTTCAACGGCGGCAAAGGCCTGGTGCACGTCACCCGCGACGCCTGGAACAACGCGCTGATGCGCCCCGACCTACCGCTGCGTTACGAATTGTTCGGCGTGGAAGACGGTTACGTCGGCAAGGCCATGCTGGAACACCGTCATCCCACCGCAAAGCTGGACAAGGACGGGCAGCTCTGGTTGAACAGCACCGGCGGCCTGCTGCGCTTTGACACGCGCAACATCGCCCGCAATCCGGTGGCGCCGGTGGTCAACCTGCACAGCGTGCACGCCGGCAGCGCGGCCTATCCGATACGCCAGGCGGCGCTGACGCTACCTTCCGGCGCGCAGAACTTCAACATCAACTACTCGGCGGCCAGCTTGCGCCAGCCGCAAAACGTCCGCTTCCAGTACCGGCTCGATGGCGCGGATGGCGACTGGCAGGATGCCGGCCCGCGCCGCACCGCCTACTACACCAATGTATCGCCGGGCGCCTACCGCTTCCAGGTGCGCGCCGCCAATGAGGACGGCGTATGGAGCGTGCAGCCGGCCAGTGTCGATGTCGAAATTCCGCCGGGATTCACGCAAACGCTGTGGTTCAAGGCTGCTTGCATACTGGCGGCGGTGGCGGCGCTGTATGCGCTCTACCTGTACCGTCTGCGTGTGGTGACGGCGCGGCTTGAGGAGCGCATGGAAGTGCGGCTGGCCGAACGCGAACGCATCGCCCGCACCCTGCACGACACCTTCCTGCAAACCGTGCAGGGCGTGGTGCTCAGGCTCGATGCGGCGGTCGACGCCCTGCCCGACGACAGCGCCGCGCGCAAGGCGCTGGCGCCGGTGCTGCACAGCGCCCGCGACAGCATCAGCGAGGGCCGCGCGCAGGTACATGAGTTGCGCTCGGCCGGCGCCGATGAAATGGAATGCCAGCTGCGCGACGTCGCCGCCCTGCTGGCGGCCAGCTATCCGGGAGTGCGGTTCACGCTCGGCGTCACCGGCGCGCGCCAGGCCTTGCGCGCAGAGGCGGCGGAGGAAATCAGCGAAATCGGCCGCGAAGCCGTGCGCAACGCCTATCAGCACGCACAGGCGACGCAGATCGAGGTCCAGCTCAGTTACGGCGCCGGCGAATTCACGCTGCTGGTGCGCGACAACGGCATCGGCATGCCGCCGGCGCCGGCGGCTCCCGGCCACTGGGGCTTGCTCGGCATGCGCGAGCGGGCGGCGCGCATAGGTGCCTCGCTGCTGATCGACGGTACGCCAGATGCGGGCACCACCGTTACCATCACGCTTTTGGCCCGCACGGCTTATGCCGGCCATCGCCTGCCCTGGTGGCGGCGCCGGCCCGGTTGACCCGCAGGGTGCCATGTCGCACAGACCCGCCGTGCCACGGGCCGCATCATTAAGCCATTCGCAAGGAGGAGCACTCGATGACTGCGCACGCCACCGCACCACACCGCCCTTTGCATCTACCCGCCCTCGCCGGCTGGCTGCTGCTGACGTTTATCTTCGCCGCGATTGGCGCCTATGCCTCCGCGCAGGCGGCCGACTTCTATCTTCTGCTCGACCGCCCGTCATGGGCGCCGCCCGCATGGCTGTTCGGCCCCGCCTGGACCGCGCTATATCTGCTGATGGCCATCGCCGCGTGGCGCGTGCAGCGCGTCGCGGCACCCGGTACGGCGCGTGCCGAATTGACGCTGTATGTGGCGCAGTTGGCGGTGAACGCCCTGTGGACCTGGTTGTTCTTCGCCTGGCATCATGGCGCGGCGGCGTTTGGCGACATTATCCTGCTGTGGCTTTTGATCGCCGCCACCATCGTCGCGTTCTGGCGGCGCGACCGTTGGGCCGGAGTGTTGTTAGCTCCCTACATCGGCTGGGTGAGCTTTGCCACCTGCCTCTGCTACGCCATCTGGCAACGGAACCCGGCGCTGCTTTAACTGTGAGTTTTTTATCCAGATAGTTGCTTTATCAACTACGAAAATGCAAGGCAAGCTGATACACTCTCAGGCTTTGCATCTCAAACGCAACTATCGTTTAAAAATAGCAATGGTTAACAAGATCATCGCCCTGTCGCTGTCGCTGGCAGGTGCCGCGCAAGCGCAAATTCAGGAGGTGACCGTCACGGCGCAGCGTTCGCCGTCGCTGGAGTCGAAAACGCCAGTTTCCATGACCACGCTGACGGCCGACCAGTTGAACGCCGCCGGCATCGACACGCCGGGCGCCATCGGCGCGCGCGTGCCGAACGTGGAGCTGGACTACGCGACCGACGGCCTGCGCATCACCATGCGCGGCGTCTCCAACGCCGACACCACCGAGAAAGGCGATCCATCGGCCGCCTTCCTGCTGGACGGGATCTACATCGCGCGTCCGCAAACGCAGAACCTGAGCTTCTACGATCTGGAACGGGTGGAAGTGCTGCGCGGCCCGCAAGGCACGCTGTATGGCCGTAACACCACCGCCGGCGTGGTCAGCGTGATTTCGAAAACGCCGGTCAATCGCTTTGAAGCGTGGATCGCCACCGAAATCGGCAACTACGACAGCCGCAAAATCAGCGGCATGGTCAACCTGCCCGTCAACGAGATGCTGTCGCTGCGTGCAGCCATGTCCTGGAACAGGCATGACAGCTATTTGATCAATGGCCTGAACAACGGCCGCGCCCTGGGCAAGGACCGCGACGACGTGTCGGCGCGCCTGTCGGCCAAGCTGAAAATCACACGCGACGCCACGCTGGTGCTGCGCTACGATCGCAGCAAGGTCGATGACAACAACGACAGCTACGTCCCAGACACCAATTTCTATCACGGCGTCGCCAGCGGCAATCCGCTACCTTACGGCAGCGGCACCCACACGCAGTTGACCTACGGCTTCGTCGCGCCCAACGCCGCCATCGCACCGCCGGTGCAGGCACACAGCTACAAGAACACCTCCGGCATCAGCGCCGACCTGACGCTCGACCTGGGTGCGGCCACGCTGTATTACCTTGGCTCGCACCGCAACTACGATCACGACCAGCTGGCCAACTTCTACTACCGCGTGCAGCCAGCGCTGGCGCTCAACGTGCGCGAAAGCTTCCTCGGCGATTACACGCAGAATTCGCATGAGCTGCGTCTGGCCACCAACGGCGACGGCCCGCTCAGCGCGCAGGCGGGCATATACTACTTCCGTGAAGAGTCGAAACAGCTATACACCTTCCGCGATCTCGATCTGATCGGCCTGCCGCCGTACTACGTGTTCGACCACGGCCCGACCATCGCCACCAGCAAGGCGGTGTTCGGCCAGGCCACCTATCGCGTGACGGACAAGCTGCGCGCCACCGTTGGCGCGCGCGCCACCAACGACGACAAGTCGCGCGTGGGCTCGACCAACTTCCAGCAGGCCGCCGCCTTCAATCCGGCCACCGACTTCAAGCTGTTGAACGATGCCGCCATGAGCACGCACCAGACCACCTGGCGCCTCGGACTCGATTACGACCTGGCGCCGGCCACGCTGCTGTACGGCGCCATCTCCACCGGCTACAAGGCCGGCGGCTTTAACGACGGCTGCCTGGAAGGCTCGACGCATCTGGGCCTGAGCTGCCCGGCCGCGCTGGCCGTGCCGGCGGCGGCGCTGATCTACCAGCCGGAAACCGTACGCTCCCATGAAGCTGGCGTGAAGACGCGCTTCTGGGACAACAAGGCCAATCTGAATCTGTCGGTGTTCAAGTACGACTACAACAACCTGCAACTGTCCAGCGTCGCCATCGTCGCCGGCGCGCCGCGCTTCGTCACCAGCAATGCCGGTGAAGCCAGCGTCAAAGGGCTGGAAGCTGAAGGCCAGTTCGCGCCCACCGCGCACGACCGTTTCAACTACGCCTTGTCGCTGCTGGATGCGCATTATGTGCGCTATAGCCCGGATGGCGTGCATGACTGGGCCGGTAATAAGCTGGACCGCTCGCCATCCAGCACGCTGACACTGGGCTATGAACGCGGCTTCGGCCCAGTGTCGGCAGGCGTCAGCGCGCGCCGCAGCGCTTCCTACATCATCGCCGTGCCGGCGCAGCTGCTGCAATACCGCGTGCCGGCCTACACGCAAACCGACGCCACCGTGCGCTATCGCCCGCAAGGCGCCGTCTGGAGCGTGACCGCGCGCGTGAAGAACATCGAAAACAAAGTCCATCCGGTCAACATCGACAGCTTCGGCATGCTGGCGCCGAGCGACCCACGCACGGTGGACGTGCGCCTGGACTACCGCTTCTGATCCCATGCTGCGCCACCTGACCCGCTACTTGTTGCTGATCTTCGCGCTGGCGCTGACGCCATGCGCGGCCTGGGCGGGTTCCGGACCGCTGATGCTGGACGCGCAGCGCGACTACGCCGAAGCGTGGCCGGTGGTGCGCATCATGAGCGACCCGGAAGGCAAGCTGGCGCCGGAAGCCGCGCTGGCCGCCGTTGAACACTACGCCGTCCCCAACTCCGCCTACGCCACGCTGGGCGTGCACAAGGATGTGGTGTGGCTGCGCATTCCGGTCTCGGTGCCAGCCGACAGCGACGGCGACTGGATACTGAATATCGACTATGCGGTGCTCAACCGCGTCGACGTCTATGTGACCACCAGCGGCAAGATCGTCCAGCATCAGGTGATCGGCAATTTGCAGCCGGACGCCCATGGCGTGGCACGCGGCCGCGTGCCGGCCGCGCTGCTGCATCTGGCGCCCGGCGCCGAGCATGTCCTGCTGCTGCGGGTGCAGAATGTCGGCGCCATGATCTTGCCGATCAGCCTTGCGCGCCCGGTCAACTTCCACGGCGCGGCGCTCAATGAGCAGATGCTGCAAGGCGTGCTGACCGGACTGAGTCTGTGCCTGCTGTTGTACAGCGTGGCGCAGTGGAGCACCTTGCGTGAGCCGCTGTACGGCAAGTTCGCGCTGCTGGTATTCGGCACCACCCTGTTTTCGGTCGAGTTCTTCGGCCTTGGCAACCAGTACCTGTGGACCAACAATACCTGGATGAGCATCCACGCGGGCGGCATCTTCGCGCTGCTGGCCTCCTGCGGCGCCTACCTGTTCGTGGAAGAGGCGCTGGCGCGGCCGGGCAAGGACCGCATCTTCAGCCGTCTGATGCAAACCGGCGCGGCGCTGTGCGTGATCAGCGCACTGGCCTACGTCACCGACATCATGAGTGTGGAAACGCTGGTGGTGGTGGTCAGCACGCTGGGCGTGATGCCGATGCTGCTAGGCCTGCCGGGCGCCTACTTCCGCGCGCGCCGTGGTGACGCGGTCGGTATTTATTTCCTGCTTGGCTGGGGCGTGAGCTTTGCTTCGTCGGCGATACTGAGCCAGGTTATCAGCGGTAAAGTGGACGCCAATTTCTGGACCATGCACGCGCTCCAGTTCGGGAATATGTTCGACATGCTGATCTTCACCCGCATCCTCGGCCTGCGCACCAAGGCCATGCAGAGCGCCATGTTGCGGGCGGAAGAAGCCACCCGGACCAAGTCCGAATTCCTGGCCCACATGAGCCATGAGATCCGCACGCCGATGAACGCCATCATCGGCATGAGCCGCCTGGCCCTGATGACCGAGCCGAATCCCAAGCTGCAAAACTATCTGGGCAAGATCCTCGCCGCCGGCGAGCATCTGCTGGGCGTGATCAACGATATCCTCGACTTCTCCAAGATCGAAGCCGGCAAGCTGGGACTGGAGTCCGTGCCGTTTGAATTGCAGGAGATGCTGAACCATCTGGCCAGCCTGACCGTCATCAAGTCCGACGCGGCGCGGGTGGAATTCAAGATGCGCGTGGACAGCAACGTGCCGCCACGCCTGGTCGGCGACCCGCTGCGACTGAGCCAGGTGCTGATCAACCTGACCAGCAACGCGGTCAAGTTCACGGAGCGCGGCGAAATCATCGTCGCGGTGGAATTGATGGACAAGACGGCGGACATCGTGGCGCTGCGCTTCTCGGTCAGCGACACCGGCATCGGCATGCGTCCTTCGCAGGTGGAAGGCCTGTTCCAGTCGTTCCACCAGGCCGGCGCCACCACCACCCGCAAATACGGCGGCACCGGTCTTGGCCTGAGCATCTCGCGCCAGTTGGTGGAGCTGATGGGCGGCGACATCCAGGTGATGAGCACCTCCGGCATCGGCAGCCGCTTCAGCTTCATCGTCCGCCTCGGCATCGCCGGCCAGCAGTCGGCGGCGGTCGACTGGCCGCTGCATCCCCAGCACCAGCAGCCGGCGCGCGAACTGCGCCGCTCGGACAACGCCGGCCTGGCGCTGCGCGATCTGTCGGCGCTGGATGGCGCGCGCATCCTGCTGGTCGAGGACAACGCCAACAACCGCGAAGTGGCGCTGGACTTCCTGTCCGCAGCCCGCATGCAGATCGACGTCGCCGAACATGGCGCCGAAGCGCTGCGCATGGTCGAGCATACCGATTACGACCTGGTGCTGATGGACGTGCAGATGCGCGAGATGGACGGCCTGACCGCCACCCGCCGCATCCGCGCCATCGAGCGCTGCAAACACCTGCCGATCGTCGCCATGACCGCCTACGCCATGGCTGGAGACCGCGACAAGAGCCTGGCGGCCGGCATGAACGATCACATTACCAAGCCTATCGTGCCGGAACATCTGTTCCGCACCCTGATCAAATGGATACCGCCATCGCGCCTGGCCGCGCGCCGTGCCCAGTCCAGCGCCGCCCTGCAAATGGCGCCGCCTCCGGCCGAATACGCCGGCGCCAGCGCGCCGCTGCCATCGGTACCGGGCGTGGACTGGCAACAAGCGCTGGATAGCGTGGACCGCCAGCGCTGGCGGCTGGACAAGCGCATCCGAGGCTTCCTGCAAGAGTACCAGCCGGCCGCGCAAACGGTGCGCGAGGCCATCGCCAGCGGTCACCATGAGGTGCTGTACAGTCTTACCCACAATCTGAAATCGACCGCCGCCTACATCGGCGCGCTGCATCTGGCCGCGCAGGCGCAGGCGCTGGAACAGGCCATGCGCAATGACCGCATCGACCGTATCGCCATGCTGGCCAGCGAGCTGGCCGATGGCCTCGATCTGGTGGTCGGCGGTTTGGCGCAGTTGGGTGAAACGGCGGCGCCGCCACGCTATCGCGACAGCGATGCGACATTGCTGATCACCCGGCTGGAAGCCTATCTGCGCACCGACGATGCGCGCGCCGAAGACGTGCTGGCGGAACTGAGCGCGCTGCCGGTGGTCTTACGCCATGCGGAGCAACTGGCGGCGATCCAGCAGGCCGTCGGCGAGATCGAATATCAGCGCGCGCTGGCGCCGCTGGGCGCCTTGTCGCGGGCGCTGCACAACGAACTGGAAGTAAGCTGATGAATTTTGCGGGAACCCAAAAAGTATTGGTGGCCGATGACGACATCGTCAACCGGCAAGTGCTGGCGGAACTGCTCAAGCCCGAACACACCGTGCTGCTGGCAAAAAATGGCGAACAGGCGTTGGAGCGCGCCGCGCGCCACCTGCCGGACCTGATCCTGCTGGACGTGGTGATGCCGGACATGGACGGCTACGAAGTGCTGCGCCGCCTGCGCGCGGACGCGCAAACCGCGCACATCACGGTGATTTTCATTTCCGGCCTGGGACGGCCGGAGGACGAGGCCAATGGCCTGAAGATGGGCGCGGCCGATTACATTTCCAAGCCGTTCAACGAAACCGTGGTGATGGCGCGCGTGGCCATGCACTTGCAGATGGTACGCCAGCGCCGCATGCTGGAGCACCTGGCCCACGTCGATGGCCTGACCGAGCTGGCCAACCGCCGCCGCTTCGATGAGGTGTACGAGGCAGAATGGCAGCGCAGCCGCCGCAGCGGCCGGCCGCTGTCGCTGGCGCTGCTGGATATCGACGCCTTCAAGCAGTACAACGATTTCTACGGTCACCCGGCTGGCGACCGCGCGCTGCGGGCGGTGGCGCGCACGGCGGCATCCGGCCTGCGCCGCCCGGCCGACCTGGCGGCCCGCTATGGCGGCGAGGAGATGGTGCTGCTGTTGCCAGACACCGAAGCGGCACAGGCGCAGCAGGTGGTCGGCGCCATCTGCGCGGCGATCGCGGAGTTGCAGATTCCGCACGAAGCATCCGGCGTAGCGCCGGTGCTGACAGTTAGCGCCGGTGGCGCCACCCTCAACAGCGCGGCCGCCGAAACCGCCGCCGAACTGTTCACCGCCGCCGACACCCTGCTCTATCAAGCCAAGAAATCAGGCCGCAACCGCGTGCAGTGGCGCCCGGTGGCGTAAGCGATGCTGTTATGATCCGGTCAGGCGTTTGAGGAAAACAATTACCGATCCGGACTATGCAAAAGTTTTACAAACGGGCCCTGGTGGCCCTGCTGCTGTTATTGCTTGTGGACGCGCTGGTTACAGCTGTCTGCATTGATCAAAGCTACCTTCGTACCTCCCTGCTGCCGGCAAACGCTGCGCCCTTCCCCTGGCGCCTGCCGCTGGCGTCGGAGGGCCGCAATCGCCAGGCCCGGGTGGATCTCGGGAACGACAGACTGCGTTTCGACTTCAGACTCGCGAGCCTGGGAGCTGGCGAAGGTGAATACGCCTCAGCCGACCTGCACTTCATCGACCGCAACGGCGCGCCCGCGCTGATCGACCTGTCCCGCTACAGCGCGGTGGAACTGGTGGCAAAATGCAGCCCCGCCAATGCGCTGACGATGGTCATCCCCACCTTCGACGAGCAATTCTCGCGGCGTGGCGAGCTGCTGACCTACCCGTCCCCGCAGACCTTTTTCGCCTGTAATGAGCAAGGTGTGCGCAACAAGCTGAACCTGGCACACATGAACATTCCGCAATGGTGGTTCGATATGCTGAAACAGGATATCTCCCACCAGATGTACAAGCTGGAGCGTGTGGCCAAGATCGGCTTTGGCACCAGCTCCCAGAGTCCGCGCAACGTTGATTCCTATGTGGAAATCTCGGAGCTCTCACTGAATGGCCGGGATTATCGCTATATCGCCGGGCTGGTGGTGTTCCTGGTGGTCGGCGGCGTGGCTTTTGGCGTCTGGTTTTTCTTTGCCCATGCGCGCGCATTGCTGGCCAGCCTGAATACCCAGCTCAAGCAGGATTTGCCGCTGATGGCCTATCGGCAGCTGACCCTTGAGCCTTACCGCGACAAGGAAAAGGCCGCCGTCTTGCGCTTCATCGCCAGCAACTATGCCAACGCCGAGCTGGATCTTGAAACCGTGGTCGCGGAAACCGCCGTCAACCGTAAAAAAGTCAACGAAGTGCTGAAGGCGGAGCTGGGCATGACCTTCAGCGCCTACCTCAACAAGTTACGCCTGACCGAGGCGGCCCGCCTGCTGGCCGACAGCAACACTGCCACCGTGGCCGAGATCGCGTATTCGGTCGGCTACGCCAACGTCTCCTACTTCAACAAGCTGTTCAAGGATGAATACGGCTGCACGCCCAAGGCCTTCCGTAGTCTGGCGCTGCAATCCGCCGAGGCCGGCTAGCATTTCCGGGCAAAATCATGGCAATTTCGGGATTTTGATAGGAATTGCCACGCTGGCGCTACGTCTCAGGCAGGGCCGGAACATAAGCTGACACCTTTAAAATACATATAAAGGAGTCAATACATGAAGATCCCAGCCGCCATGGTTTGCGCCCTGGCCTTGCTGACGGGCGGCGGTGCCCTTGGGTCCGCCACCGATGCCGCGCCGATCCAACAAAGCTGGCCCGGTCCCGGCCAGCTGTACGTCGGCACCTGCTACCAGCCGGTCGACCGCACGCCGGAACAGATCCGCACCGATATCGCCCTGATGAAGCAGGCCGGTTTCAACGTGGTGCGGATGGGCGACCTGTCCTGGGATTATTTTGAGCCGGAGGACGGCAAATTCGCGTTTGCGGCGTTTGACCGCATCCTCGACCAGATGCGCGAGAATGGCATCAAGGTGATCCTGGATATTCCGGGCACGCCGGCGCCGCTCTGGCTGCATCGTAAATATCCGGGAGTCAATCTGGTGAACGCCCAGGGGGCCGTGGTGCAGCCGGCCGAGCGCTATATGCTGGACATCAGCGATCCCGACTACCGGCGCCTGGCGGTGCGCCTGGCCGAGCACCTGCTCAAGCGCTACGCCAGACACCCGGCGGTGTTCGCCATCGGTTTCGACAATGAAATCGGCAACACCTTCATGTCCTACTCGCGGGCCGACCGTGGCCGCTTCATCGCCTGGCTCAAGCGGAAGTACGGCACGCTCGACGCCCTCAACCGCGCCTGGGCCACCCAGCGCTGGTCGCGCCGCGTAGGCAATTGGGAGGAGGTCGAGCTGCCCTATGCCGACGGTCCCGGCCCGGCCGAACGCAATCTCGACCTGCGCCGCTTCTGGTCCGACAACACCATCGCCGTGCTGAAGGACCTGGAACAGGTGCGCGCCCGCTATGCGCCCGACAAGCCGGCCATCTCCAACCTGTGGGATAGCGCGCAGCGCAAGGGTTTCGACTACCTGTCCAGTTATCGCCAGTACGCCCACTACGGCGCCATGGGCTTTTATCCGGGCGACGCCGTGGGCGCCAGCTTCGAAGCCCTGATGATGAAGGGCGGCATGGAGACGCCGATCTGGTTCAATGAATTTACCGCAGGCGGGGCCGGCTATTACGGCACCAAGGGGCGCTCGCGCATGTGGGCCCACCTGGGCCTGCTGCTGGGATCGCAGGCCGTGATGGCGTGGACCTTCAATTCCCATCTGGGCGGCGAGGAGCAGATGCTGATGGGTTTGCTGGACCATGACGACCGCCCATCCTGGCGGCTCGACGAGTTCGGCACCATCGCCAAAGAATTCCAGCGCCTGCAAGGCATGGGCTTCCCGCGCTACACGGCGCCAAAGATCGCCTTCGCCTATTCGTTCGACAGCCGCAACGCATCCACGCCGCCCGGTCCATCCAACACCATGCGCAACTACTTCTCCGTGCCGTATATGGATCAGTTGCACAACGCCTTCGCGCCGGTACTCAACGACAATATCGATACCGCCGTCATCAATATCGGCCACGAAGACCTGCGGCGCTACAAGCTGGTGGTGGTTCCCGCCGGCCTGATGATGGACCAGCGCAGCTCGGCCGCGCTGCGGCGCTATGTCGAGGACGGCGGCACCGTGGTGATGACGGCATTTTCGGCCAAGATCGATGAGCATGGCCAGTGGTTCAACACCGCCCTGCCCGGCAGCCTGAGCGACGTCTTCGGCCTGCGTACCAGCGCCTTCTATAACGCCGCCACCCCGCTGGAGGTGGAGTTCAACGGCCAGAAACTGGTCACCGCCACCACCTTCTACGAAGTGCTGGAGCCGGCCAGCGCCAGCGTGCTGGCGCGCCTGACTAATGCCGACGGCGCGCCGCCGGCCATCACGCTCAACCACTATGGACGCGGCCAGGCCATCTACGTGGCGACCGCGCCGCAGCGGCCGGTCATGCAAGCGCTCTACCGCAGCCTGTACCAGCAACTCGGGATCGCGCCGGGACCGGTCACGCCGGAAGGGGTGTATGCGCGCGAGGTGCAGGGCCGCACACTGTACGTCAATACCACCACCAAGCCGCAACAGGTCACGCAGGCCGGCAAGACGGTGTCGCTCGAACCTTACGGTGTGGAGTTGCTACAGCCTTGACAAGTAGCGCGCCAGCGTGGCGAACATCTGCTCCACGTCGATCGGCTTGGCGATGAAGTCGTCCATGCCGGCGTTGGTGCACTGTTCGCGCTCGGACTCCATCACGCCGGCCGTCATGGCGATCACCGGCAGGGTCAGATGCAGCTCCTCGCGGATCTTGCGGGTCGCGGTGAAGCCGTCCATCACCGGCATTTGCACGTCCATCAGCACCAGCTCGAAGGCGCCGGCGCGCAATTCGTCCAGCGCCAGCTGGCCATTGTCCGCCACTGTGACCACGGCGCCCGCCTGTTCCAGTATGCCGCGTGCGACGTTCTGGTTGATTGGATTGTCCTCCACCAGCAGGATGCGCGCGCCATCCAGCGACGGCAACGGTGGCGCCTCGGCATCGCCACCATCCGGCGCTGCCGGCGCCAATGCGGTTTGCACGGCGTCGAACAGGCTGGATGCGGTAACCGGCTTGGTGAGGAAGGCGGCCGCGCTGGATTCCGCCATTTCCTGCATCAGCTTCCCGCGCGCATAGGCGTTGACCAGGCAAATCACCGGTACCGGCCCCATTTCGCGGATGGCGCGCATGGTGGCCATGCCGTCCATGTCCGGCATCAGGCTGTCGACCAGTACCACGTCATAGTGTGTTTCGGAGCGCAGCCGCGCCAGCGCTTCCTCGCCTGACGCCACGCGGTCGCTGCTCCAGCCCCACGATACGATGGTCTTGCTGATGAAGGTGCGACTGGTGCGGTTGTCGTCCACCACCAGCACATGCAGTTTGTTGAGGGTGCGCACCGGCTCGGCCTCGGTGGACTCAGTGAACCCCAGCGTGAAGCGGAATTCGCTGCCCTTGCCCGGCTCACTGTCCACCTGAATGGTCCCGCCCAGCAGCTCGATCAGGTTCTTGGTGATGGTCAGCCCCAGTCCGGTGCCGCCAAAACGCCGCGTGAACGACAGGTCACCCTGCGTGAAGGGCGAGAACAGGCGCGCCAGCTGTTCCTGGTTCATGCCGATGCCGGTGTCGCGCACGCAGAAGCGCAGCGTCAGCGGCGACCGCGTCATCCTTTGCACCAGCACCGAGACTTCGCCCTTCTCCGTGAACTTGATGGCGTTGCCGGCCAGGTTGACCAGCACCTGCTGCAAACGCAGCGCATCGCCGACCAGCACGCGCGGCACGTCCGGCTCCACCGCCATGCACAGTTCCAGCTCTTTTTCGCCGGCGCTCATGCTCATGATGGTGGCCACCGCGTGCATCACCTCATCGAGCTTGAAGCGCACCGGATGCGGCTCCACCTTCCCGGCCTGCATCTTGGAGAAGTCCAGTATGTCATTCAGGATGCCGAGCAGCGACTGGCCCGAAGCCCGTATCATCTCCAGATAGCGGCTCTGTTCCCGCGACAGCTGGGTGGTGCCCAGCAGGTGCGCCATCCCCAGCACCGCGTTCATCGGCGTGCGCAACTCGTGGCTCATATTGGCGACAAAAGCATCCTTGGCCAGATTGGCCTGCTCCAGCGAGCGGCTGATATTGCGGGCATACATCCAGGCGGCGAAAAAGCCGGCCAGCAGCAGTAGCAGCACGCCCAGGCCTATCCACTTGACGGAGGCCAGCATTTCGGACCACACCACGCTGCGCGGCACCCCAATCACCACCGCCCAGCCGCTCATCGGCGAACGGCTGTACATGGAATACACCGGCAAGCCTTCCAGCGTCGTCGCCTCCACGGCGGCTTCCATACTGGCGGGCATCTGCGCCAGCAGCGACGGCGCGCCCTTCTTGCCCACCGAGTTTTCCGGATCGAGCGAACGCGCCACGATCACTCCCTGCGAATCGAAGACGGCGATCACGCGGTCTGGCGGCAGGCGCTGCTCCTTCAGTACTTGCCCCAGCCGCTCGGGCACGAAGGCGGTCGAGATGCAGTAGATGGCTTTACCGTCGCGCAGCACCGGCACATGGATGGCCACCAGCGGCCGTTTCAGGGCGCCGCCGATGAACACGTCGGAAATCACCACCTTGCCGGTATCGAACACCTTGCGGATGCGCGCCGCGCTGGCCGGATCGGGCAGCGGCGTGCCGTAGGGGTACACGGTATTCAGCAGTTGCACCGAATCGCGGTCGCTGAGAACGAAATTAAAACCGGGGAATTCAGGACGCAAGGCCTGCCTGGCCTCTTCATGGAAGGCAGCCAGGTCGCCCCTGTCCAGATTGGGAGAATGGGACAAGGCCAACGCCAGCGTGATGCCGGTGTTGAGATCCCGGTCGACAGCCTGTATCAGCGCGCGCGCCGTGATCAGCGTATCGCGTTTGATCTGATCGCGCTCACGGTCGATGAAGTGCGCGGTGAGCAGCGCAAAGCCCACGATGGCCGGCAAAGCGCAAGCCCATACCAGACTATAAATTTGCACCTTAATCGAGGGCAGCCTGCCTCGCGCCATGAGAGTCCTTCCCACACTTACATGGGAGACAACTCTATCACATGCGCAGTCCGGTTCCCAATCGTAGCGTGGCGGCGATGTTACGGGCGGCGGCGCGTACATTGCCGGCGGCGGCAGCCAGCGCCTGCTCCACCGTGCATGGACGGCTGACCGAGCCGAACACCGCGGCGATGCCATGCCCGTGCACCGCCTCGGCGCCCGTGCCCAGCGAACCGCCGATGGCGATCACCGGCTTGCCGTGGCGCTGTGCCACGCGCGCCACGCCGACCGGCGTCTTGCCATGGATGGTCTGGCCGTCGATACGGCCTTCGCCGGTGATGACCAGGTCCGCATCGGCGATGGCCGCATCCAGGCCGACGGCGGCGGTGACAATTTCGCTGCCCGGCCGCAGGCGGCCGCCGAGGAAGACCATCATGGCGGCGCCGATGCCGCCGCCGGCGCCGGCGCCCGGCACGTCAGCCACATCCTGCCCGACGTCGCGCGCGATGACGGCGGCGTAGTGGCGCAGATTGTCGTCCAGTTGCGCCACCATGTCCGGCGTCGCGCCTTTCTGCGGGCCGAAGATGGCCGAGGCGCCTTGCGGGCCGACCAGCGGGTTGCTGACATCGCAGGCGACGTCGAACGCGCAGTCTCCGATGCGCGCATCAAGGCCGGACAGGTCGATGCGGTCCAATCGGTTCAGCGCACCGCCGCCCGCAGGCAGCTCGGCGCCGTTCGCGTCCAGCAGCCGGCCGCCCAGCGCTTGCAGCATGCCGGCGCCGCCATCATTGGTGGCGCTGCCGCCCACGCCCAGCACGAAGCGGCGCGCACCGGCGTCGAGCGCATTGCGTATCAGCTGGCCGGTGCCGTAGCTGGTGGTGCGCAGGGGATTGCGCTGCGATGGCGCCACCAGTTCCAGCCCGCTGGCGGCGGCCATTTCAATCACCGCCGTCTGGCCGTCGCCCATCAAGCCGTAAAACGCCGATACCGGTTCGCCCAGCGGGCCGGTGACCTGCAAGGCCAGCAGCTGGCCGCCGCTGGCGTCGATCATGGCTTGCACCGTGCCTTCGCCGCCGTCCGCCACCGGCAGTTTGCGGTATTCGGCGTCGGGGAAAATCTCGCGGAAGCCGGCTTCGATCTCGTTGGCGACGGCCATCGCCGTCAGGCTCTCTTTGAACGAATCGGGCGCTATGACTATTTTCATCGGATGCTCTTAACGATTGACCAGTTTGGCGGGGATGCGCAGCACCAGTATCGCACCAAGCAGCAGCACACTGGACAAAATATACAGCGCCATGTCGGTGCTTTGCGTCGCATCCTTGATCCAGCCGACCAGGAAGGGGCTGACGAAACCGGCGATCTGGCCCAGCGAGTTAATCAGCGCCAGCCCGCCCGCCGCCGCGGCGCTGCCCAGGAAGGCCGCCGGCAGGGACCAGAATTGCGCCAGCGCCGCCAGCGCACCCATGGTCGCCATGCTCAAGCCGATCATCACGACCAGCGCGTTGCTGGAGAAGTTGGCCGCCATCAGCAGGCCGACCAGGCCCATGACCATCGGCAGCGAGACGTGGAAGCGGCGCTCGCGGTGCTTGTCGGCGGAACGGCCGGCCCACACCATGAACACGGCGGCCAACAGATAAGGCACGGCACTCAGCCAGCCCACCGTGACCGCGTTCCCGAAGCCCAGCGACTTGATAATCGACGGCAGCCAGAAGTTAATCGCGTACACGCCCATCTGGATGCAGAAATAGATCACGCCCAGCATCCACACGCTGCCATTGCGCAGCACCGCGCCGAAGGACTGGCCGACGGTGCTGGCGGCGGCGCGCTGCTGCTCGTCGGCGGCCAGCGCGGCCTGCATGGCGGCTTTTTCTTCGGCGCTCAGCCACTTGGCCTGGGCGATGCCGTCGTTCAGGTAGAAGTAGACGCCCACGCCCAGCAGCACGGTCGGCAAGCCTTGCAGCAGGAACAGCCACTGCCAGCCGGCCATGCCGCCCTGGCCGGCCGAGAAGTGCGACAGCATCCAGCCGGACAGCGGGCCGCCGATCAGGCCCGAGATGGGAATCGCCGACATGAACAGCGCCATCACCTGGCCGCGTTTCCGGGTCGGGAACCAGTGCGTAAAGTACAGCACCATGCCCGGGAAAAAGCCCGCTTCGGCCACACCGGTGAAGAAGCGCAGCACGTAGAAGGACGTCGGCGTGGTCACGAACAGCATGCAGGCAGACAGGCCGCCCCACGCGATCATCATCACCGAGATCCAGCGGCGCGCGCCGATTTTGTGCAGGATCAGGTTACTTGGCACGCCGCTCAACACATAGCCGATGAAGAAAATGCCGGCGCCGAGGCCGTACACGGTATTGCTCAATTTGAGTGCGTCCAGCATCTCCAGCTTGGCGAAACCGACGTTCACGCGGTCCAGATAGTTGAACAGGTAGCAGACAAAGATGAAGGGAATGAGGTGCCAGCTGGCTTTCTTGAATGCGCCTTCAAGGATCATACGAGTCTCCAATGTTTTTTTAGTGGTACGGCGATTATCTGGAATCGATCACAAAAAAGCATTGGCCGGATGCCCGAATCTCACAGCGGTGCCCCTTCAATTCTTGTGCAAATGCCCTAAAATACCGAGCATGAATATTTTAAGCACGGAACTGGCGCAGGACATCGTTACGCGGACCATGCGCATCATTCCCTATAACGTCAACGTCATGGACGCCAACGGCAGCATCATCGCCAGCGGCAATCCGGCCCGCATCGGTGAACTGCATGCGGGCGCCCTGCTGGCTCTGGCCAAGAAACTGACCATTGAAATCGACCAGGCCAGCGCCCGCAATCTGCATGGCGCCCAGCCGGGCATCAACCTGCCGCTGACGGTACACGGCCAATTGTGCGGTGCGGTAGGCCTGAGCGGCGCGCCGGACGAAGTGCGACAGTTCGGCGAACTGGTACGGCTCACGGCCGAAATGATCCTCGAACAGGCACAACTGGCCGGCGAACTGCAACGCGATTCGCGCTACCGCGAAGCCTTTGTGCTGAACCTGATCAACGGCGACCAGACCAACACCGCCGATCTGGCGGCGTGGGCACACCGCCTCGGCGTGCAGTTCGAGCGCATGCACGTGGTCTCGCTGCTGGAACTGGAGGATGGCGCCGACCTGCACGCACTGCAACTGCGCCTGCAAGCGCGCCTGCCCTCGGCCTTGACGGCGGCCTCGGGCCCGCAGGAACTGGCGATCCTGGAGTTCTACGATCCGCCCGGCCCCGGCCATGACCGGCAGCTGCATGCACTGGCCGCCGACCTGCGCGCCATCTGCCCACAGCCGCACACGCTCACCATGGGCATCGCCCTGCAAGGCGCCGGCGGCGTGGCAACGTCCTACCGCAGCGCCCAAGCCGCCGCCCGCATCGCCCGCGCCCGCGCTGGCCACGACCGGACTTCCGGGCGTCAGGGCCAGCAGCTGTACAGTTACTACGACCACGCCCTGCCTGTACTGCTCTCGGGCCTGAACACCGGCTGGCAGGCGGCGCAGTTGCGCGCGCCCATCGCAAAACTGGGCAAGAACAGGGAACTCCTGCGACGCACGCTGGACACCTGGTTCACCCACGACGGCCATCCCGCCGCCACCGCAGAAGCCCTGCACATCCACCGCAATACGCTGGATTACCGCCTGCGCCGCATCGGCGAGATCACTGGCCTGGACATGGGCCGGCTGGAAGACCGCTTCCTGCTGTACCTCTCCTCGCTGCTCACTATCGAAAACACCGATACCAGCCGGTGATACAAAACCAATCGTCATGCCTGACGGACATTCCGTCACTAAAACGAAACATCGTCCGGCGATAGCGGGTGTTTTTCACTGATTAATCGGCAACTTCAGCTCCACGATATTGTATTATTTGCGGTCGCCCGGCCTTCGACGCTCACAAGGCATAGGCCGGGAATCACGATAACCACAATAAAACTGGAGCCATTTTGAGCATCTTTAGAACCAAGAATCTGGATGACATGATCGCCACTGCCCAAAAACCGGGCGGCCTGGCGAAAGTGCTCGGTCCTTTTGACCTGATCCTGATGGGTATCGGCGCCATCGTCGGTACCGGCATCTTCGTGTTGACCGGTACGGGCGCTGTCACGGCCGGTCCCGCGCTGACCTTGTCCTTCGTGATCGCGGCCATCGCCTGCGGCTTCGCGGCGCTGTGCTATGCTGAATTTGCCTCCACCGTTCCGGTGGCCGGCTCCATTTACACCTATTCCTATGCCACGCTGGGCGAACTGGCCGCGTGGATGATCGGCTGGGACCTGCTGCTGGAATATGGCCTCGCCACTTCGGCGGTGTCGGTCGGCTGGTCGGGTTATTTCCAGTCGCTGTTGTCCGGCTTCGGCTGGAAGCTGCCGGTCGCGCTGACCGCGGCGCCGGGCGCCATTCCGGGCGTGACCACCTTCATCAACCTGCCGGCGCTGTGCATCATGATGCTGCTGACCGCGATGCTGAGCATCGGCGTGCGCGAATCGGCGCGCATGAACAACATCATGGTGGTCATCAAGATCAGCGTGGTGCTGCTGTTTATCCTGGTGGGCGCGCGTCACGTGACGCCGGCCAACTGGCAGCCATTCATGCCGTTCGGTATGCAGGGCACGCTGAGCGCCGCCGCGCTGGTGTTCTTCGCCTTCATCGGCTTCGACGCCGTGACCTCGGCGGCGGAAGAAGTGAAACGTCCGGAGCGCGATCTGCCAATCGGCATCATCGGCTCGCTGGCCGTGTGCACCGTGCTGTACGTGATCGTTTCGGGCATCATGACCGGCATCGTGCCATTCAAGGAATTCCTCGGCATCGACCACCCTGTGACGCTGGCGCTGCAAAAGGCCGGTGAAAACTGGTTCGCCGGCTTCGTCGACCTGGGCGCCATCCTCGGCATGACCACCGTGATCCTGGTGATGGCCTTCGGCCAGACCCGCATCATCTACGCCATGTCGCGCGACGGCCTGCTGCCGGCCAAACTGTCGAAAGTGCATCCGCGCTTCCAGACCCCGTTCTTCTGCACCTGGCTGGTCGGCATCGTGTTTGGCGTGCTGGCCGCCCTGGTGCCGCTGAACGTGCTGAATGAGCTGGTGAACATCGGCACGCTGGCCGCCTTCAGCCTGGTGTCGATCGCCATCATCATCCTGCGCAAGACCCGTCCGGACCTGAAGCGCGCCTTCCGCTGCCCTGGCGTGCCGGTGGTGCCTGCGCTGGCGGTGATCTTCTGCGTCACCCTGATGGCTTACCTGAGCTGGTTCACCTGGGTGGCCTTCATGATCTGGCTGGCGATCGGCCTGGTGATCTACTTCGGCTACGCCCGCAAGCACTCGCTGCTGAACAAGTAAGCCCCTCCCTACGCTGTCTGCGGCTGGAATTTTTTCCGGTACGCCGCAGGCAGCAGTCCCACCCGCTGCTGGAACAGCCGGCGGAACGAATTACTGTCCTCATATCCCACTTTGAAGGTAATGCTGTCGAGGCTCATGCGCGTGCCTTCCAGCAGGTGCTTGGCTTTTTCGATGCGCAGCGTTTGCAGGTAGGACAGCGGCGTGTAGCCAGTGGCCTCCTTGAAGCGGCGCATGAAATTGCGCACGCCGAAGCCGAAGCGCGGCGCCAGCTCGTCGATCGATAGCGGCTGGTCGTAGTGCTCCTCCAGCCAGTTCTGCACGCGCAGGATGTCGGCATCGCCATGGCTCTTGGGCATGGACCACATCACATACACCGATTGTTCGCTGCGGGCGTTATCGATCAACAGGTAGCGGCTGCATTTCTGCGCCAGCTCCAGCGAGCCGTGGCGCCGGATCAGATGCAGCAGCAAGTCCATGGCGGCGGTGGCGCCGCCACTGGTGATGAGGCGATTGTCTTCGCACAGGGTTTCACGTTCATCCATGCGCACATCGGGATAGCGCTTGCGAAACAGATCCGCGAAGGCCCAGTGCGTGGTGGCGCGCGTGCCCGCGAGCAGGCCGGTTTCGGCCAGCAGGAAGGTGGCGGTGCACATGGTGGCCAGCACCGCGCCCTGCGCGTGCCGCTGTCGCAGCCATGCGCTGTAACGGCCAAAGCCCGGCAAGGCTTCGCGCAGGGTGAACAGGAAGCCGGGAATCAGCACCAGATCGGTGTGGGTGATGTCGGCCAGCGCCGCTTCCGGCTGCAAGGTCTGGCCGCGCAGGGTGCGCACCGGCTTGCCGTCCAGCGAAGCGGTGACGACGTCGAATACCGGCTCGCCGGCAAACAGATTGGCGGCGGTGAGCAGTTCCAGCGCGGTGGTGGCACTGGCGGCCGAACACTGGTCGGCAAAGAGCAAAGTCAGGTGCATATTGGCAGATTTCGCATGAAATAAGTCATTTCCGCACCTACCTTACCAGATTCCGCTCACCTATAGTGGTGACCATCCTCTACTCACCTGTACACTATGAATCTCTGGTTCCGACTGTTCTGGATGCTGCTGAAACGCCCGTGGCGTCAGCGCGCCGATCCCTTTTCCACCACCGTGGTGCGCATGCGCGTGTGGCCGCTGGACCTTGACCTGAACCGCCACGTCACCAATGGCCGCTACTTCACGCTGGCCGACATCGGCCGCATGGACTACGTGTTGAAAACCGGCGCCTTCCGCACCGCGCTACGGCACAAGGCCGTGCCTATCGTCGGCGACGCCTGGGGCAAGTTCCGGCGCGAGCTGAAGGTGTTCGAGACGTTTGAAATCCATACCCGCATGCTGGGCTGGGACGACAAGTGGAGCTTCCTCGAACATCGCTTCGTCAAGGACGGCCGCGCCGCCGGCGTGGTGGTGATGCGCGGCGTATTCCGTTCAGGGAAAGGCCTGGTGCCGCCGGCCGATATCGTGCGCGATCTCGGCATGCCGGAACAATCGCCGGCGCTGCCGGAATGGCTGACGCGCTGGTCCGCCAGCTGCGACGGCATGAGCGTGCAACTGCGCGAAGAAGAAGCGCTGGCTTAAATCCCCTCCAGACTGAGGGCGCGCACCGCGCCCTTCAACTGCGCGTGCAGCAGCGCGCGCTGTTCCTCGGTGGTGCCGGGGAACATCTGCATCTCCACTTCACGCACCCTTGAATCGCACTGCGCCAGGATCGCGTGCCCCTCCTCGGTCAGCGTGATCTGGATGATGCGTCCATGCGACGGATCGGGCGTGCGCTCGATCCAGCCCTTGCCCTCCATTGATTTCACCATCTCATTGGCCGACTGCGGCGTGGTCATGATGCGCACCGCCAGCTGCGCGTTCGACAGCGAACCGTGCGCGCGGAACACCGACAGGGCCGTGTATTGCGGCACCGTCAGCCCGGCCGGCGCCACGCAATCGCGCAGGCGCTTGTTCAAAATGTGGTCCAGCCGCCCCACCAGATAGGCCAGTCCCACGGGCTTGGAATCGGAATTTGCTTTAACCATAAAAATTCATCTTGAAAAACGTAAAAGGTGGGTATAGTATAAGGTACATATCAGGCAGCCTGATAACAAACTTACACACACACAGGAGATATTGTATGTCCAAATACGCTGGCCGATGGGAAACCGTGAAGGTCGAGATTGAAAACAGCATCGGCTGGATCACCCTCAACCGCCCTGAAAAACGCAACGCCATGAGCCCGACGCTCAACCGCGAAATGATCGACGTGCTGGAAACGCTGGAGCTGGACGACGAAGCGCAAGTGATCGTACTGACCGGCGCCGGCGACAGCTGGACCGCCGGCATGGATTTGAAAGAATACTTCCGCGAGAACGACGGCAAGCCTGAGATTTTCCAGGAACGCCTGCGCCGCGATTGCTCGCAATGGCAGTGGAAGCTGCTGCGCATGTACTCCAAGCCGACCATCGCCATGGTCAATGGCTGGTGCTTCGGCGGCGCGTTCTCGCCGCTGGTGGCCTGCGACTTGGCCATCGCCGCCGATGAAGCGGTGTTCGGCCTGTCCGAAATCAACTGGGGCATCCCGCCGGGTAACCTGGTCAGCAAGGCTGTTGCCGACACCATGGGCCACCGCCAGGCGCTGCACTACATCATGACCGGCGACACCTTCAACGGCCAGGAAGCCGCCGCCATGGGCCTGGTCAACAAGAGCGTGCCGCGCGCACAGTTGCGCGACGCTGTACTGGAAGTGGCCGACAAGCTGCTGGCCAAGTCGCCAACTGTACTGCGCATCGCCAAGAACGGTTTCAAACGCTGCCGTGAACTGACCTGGGAGCAGAACGAAGACTACCTGTACGCCAAGGTCGACCAGTCCAACTACCGCGATCCTGAAAAGGGCCGCGCCCAGGGCCTCAAACAGTTCCTGGACGATAAGACCATCAAGCCAGGTCTGCAAACCTACAAACGCGGTTAAACCCTACAATAAAAACACGATGAGACAGCCATGTTCAATACCGATCTGCTGATAGGCGGCGCCACTGCCGCCGCCCATAACGGCGCCGTGTTCGAGCGCCGCAACCCCGCCACCGGGGAAGTGGCCACCCGCGCCGCCGCCGCCTCGCTGGAGGACGTCGATCGCGCGGTGCAAGCCGCGCAGGCGGCCTTCCCCGCGTGGTCCGCCATGCTGCCGGGCGCTCGCCGCGCCTTACTGGTGAAAGCCGCCGATGCGATGGAGGCGCGCCGCGCCGAATTCGTCGAACGCGGCGTCGCAGAAGCCGGCGGCGCGCCGATGTGGTATCAGTTCAATGTCACGCTGGCGGCCAACATGCTGCGCGAAGCGGCGGCCATGACCACCCAGATCAGCGGCGAAGTCATACCGTCCGACGTACCGGGCTCGCTGGCCATGGGCGTGCGCCAGGCTTGCGGCGTGGTGGTGGGCATCGCGCCATGGAATGCGCCGGTCATCCTCGGCACCCGCGCCGTCGCCATGCCGCTTGCCTGCGGCAATACCGTGATCCTGAAGGCGTCGGAACTGTGTCCTGCCCTGCACCGCCTGATCGGCACCGCGTTTGAAGACGCGGGCTTCCCGCCGGGCGTGGTCAACGTCATCACCAACGCGCCGCAGGATGCGCCCAAGGTGGTGGAACGCCTGATCGCCGCGCCGGCTGTCCGCCGCGTCAACTTCACCGGCTCCACCAACGTCGGCCGCATCATCGCCCAGCATTGCGCCACGCACCTGAAACCGGTGCTGCTGGAACTGGGCGGCAAGAATCCGCTCCTCGTGCTGGAAGACGCCGATCTGGACGAGGCAGTGGAAGCCGCCGCCTTCAGCGCCTTCTTCAACCAGGGCCAGATCTGCATGTCGGCCGACCGCATCATCGTCGACAACAAAGTCGCCGACGCCTTCCTCGACAAGTTTGAAGCCAAGACCCGCAGCCTGAAAGCCGCACACGCCGATGCACCGCTGACCGGCATGATCGACTCCTCGGCCGCGCAACGCGTCAACGCCATGCTGGCCGATGCCAGGCAGCGCGGCGCGCGCGTGCTGCAAGCCTCGTCCGAGGTGCAAGGCAATATCATGCAGCCGGCCATCGTCGACAACGTCACCGCCGAGATGAAGGTGTATCAGGAAGAGTCCTTCGGTCCTATCGTCTCCATCCTGCGCTTCGACACCGAGGAAGAGGCGATCCGCCTCGCCAACGACAGCGAATACGGCTTGTCGTCGGCGGTGTTCAGCCGCGATATCGGCCGCGCCATGGCGGTGGCCAAGCGCATCGAATCGGGCATCTGCCACATCAACGGTCCGACCGTGCACGACGAAGCGCAGATGCCGTTCGGCGGCGTGAAGCACAGCGGCCAGGGACGTTTCGGCGGCAAGGCGGCGATCGCGGAGTTCACCGACCTGCGCTGGATCACCATCCAGACCACGCCACGCCACTACCCGATCTAAGGAGCCGCGCATGAACCAAGCAAGGACTGCGGCGCCCGAAGTCAGGCGCCGCCCGGTCAAGCTGGGCAACCCGGAGATCGCTGCCTATCAGGCCGACGGCTTGTGGCATGTGGACGCCGTCACGCCGCTAGGCGATTTCCCGCCCCGCTTTACCGACCGGCTGGAATCGGGCGCCATCGCGCACCCGGAACGCACGCTGGTGGCGCGCCGCGGCGCGGACGGCGAATGGATACGCCTGTCGTACGCCGAAGTGCTGGAGCGCGCGCGCCGCATCGGCCAGTCGCTGCTCGATCGCGGCTTGTCGGCCGAGCGCCCGCTGCTCATCCTGTCCGGTAACGATCTTGAGCATTTCCAGCTGGCGCTGGGCGCGATGTATGCGGGCATTCCCTATGCCCCGGTGTCGCCGTCCTATTCGCTGGTGGCCACAGACTACGGCAAGCTGGCCGAATTGGTCTCGCAACTGACGCCCGGCGCGCTGTACGCTTCCGACGGCAATGCCTTCGCCCGCGCCATCAGCGCCGTCATGCCGTCCGATGCGGAACTGATCCTGGCGCATGGCGAAGTGGCTGGCCAGCGCGCCACGCCTTTCAGCGCGCTGCTGGACGTCGAGCCGACCAGCGTGGAAGCGGCGCATGACAAGGTCAACGCGCAGACCATCGCCAAGTTCCTGTTCACCTCCGGCTCGACCAAGAAGCCGAAGGCTGTCATCACCACGCACGGCATGTTGAGCAGCAACCAGCAGATGCTGTTGCAGACCTTCCCCTTCATGGGCGAGGAGCCGCCGGTGCTGGTCGACTGGCTGCCATGGAATCACACCTTCGGCGGCAGCCATAACGTCGGCATCGTGCTGTATAACGGCGGCACGCTGTACATCGACGACGGCAAGCCGACGCCGCGCGATTTTGGCGCCACGCTGCGCAACCTGGCCGAAATCGCGCCGACCATGTACTTCAACATCCCCAAGGGATTTGAAATGCTGACCGACGCCATGGCCACCGACAAGCAGCTGAGCGCCACCTTCTTTTCGCGCGTGAAGCTGTTCCTGTGCGCCGGCGCCGGCCTGTCGCAGGCGGCGTGGGACCGGCTCGACGCAGCCGGCATCGCCGAATCGGGCGAATCGATCCGCATCATCACGGGCCTGGGCATGACCGAGACCTCGCCATCCTGCACCTTCGGCACCGGCAGCATCATCAAGGCCGGCTACGTCGGCGTGCCGGCGCCGGGCTGCAAGGTCAAGCTGGTGCCGTCGGGCGACAAGCTGGAAGCACGCTTCCACGGGCCGCACGTGACGCCGGGCTACTGGCGCGCGCCGGACCTGACCGCCGCCGCCTTCGATGAAGACGGCTACTACTGCACCGGCGACGCGCTGCGCTTTGTCGATCCCGATCACCGTGAACTGGGCTTCATGTTCGACGGCCGCATCGCCGAGGATTTCAAGCTCAGTACCGGCACCTTCGTCAGCGTCGGCCCGCTGCGCGCGCGCGTGATCAGCGCGGCCGCACCGCATGTGCTGGACGTGGTGGTGACCGGCATCGACCGCAACGCCATCGGCCTGCTGGTGTTCCCGCGCCTGGAGCACTGCCAGACCTTGTCCGGACTCGGTGATGGCGCCAGCGTGGAACAAGTACTGGCCAGCGCACCGGTGCGCGAACGCTTCCAGTCGCTGCTGAACCGTCTCAACGCGGATGCCAGCGGTTCCTCGATGCGCATCGACCGCCTGCTGCTGCAAGCGGAACCGCCATCGATCGATCATCGCGAGATGACCGACAAGGGTTCCATCAACCAGGCGGCGGTGCTCACGCGGCGCGCGGCGATCGTGGCATCGCTTTATGAAGGTACAGATCCCAACGTAATCATCGCTGCATAAATAAAAACCACAGGAGACAAATATGAAACTGAAAAAAGTAGCATTGCTGGGCGTGGCGCTGATGATGACTGGTGTGGTGCACGCGCAGGACACCATCCGCATCGGCGTCATCGCCGCGCTGAGCGGGCCTTTCGCCAACATCGGCAAGCCCTTCGAAGACGGTATCAAGACCTATATGCAGCAATACGGCGACAAGGTCGCCGGCAAGAAGATCGAGATCGTGTACCGCGACGATGGCGGCTCCAACGCCGACCTGTCCAAGCGCGCCGCACAGGAGCTGATCACGCGTGAGAAAGTCAGCTTCCTGATCGGTTTCTCGCTGACGCCCAGCGCACTGGCGGTGGCGCCGATCGCCACCCAGGCCAAGATTCCGATGATCGTGATGAACGCCGTCACCACCGGCATCACCGCCAAGTCGCCGTACATGCTGCGCACCAGCATGACCATGCAGCAGATGACCGAGCCATTCGGCACCTGGAGCGCGGCCAACAAGGTGGGCAAGGTGTACACCCTGGTGAGCGACTACAGCACCGGCATCGACGCCGAGGCGCGCTTCAACAAGGGCTTTACGGCTGGCGGCGGCAAGATCGTCGGCTCCTCGCGCGTGCCGCTGGCGAATCCGGACTACTCCCCATTCATCCAGCGTGTAAAGGATGAGAAGCCGGACGCATTGTTCTTCTTCGCTCCGGGCGCCGAAGACGGCACCGCCCTGCTGAAAGCCTTCAGCGACAAAGGCCTGGACAAGGCAGGCATCAAGTTCCTGGGCGTGGGCGACATGACCAGCGATTCGCCGACGCTGGAAGCCCTGGGCGATCGCGCACTGGGCGCCGTCACGGTGCTGAACTATTCGACCGCGCTGGACAACCCGGCCAACAAAGCCTTCCTGGCCGCGTATGCCGCCGCCCTGCCAAAGGCGCTGCCGCCGACCTTCGTCACCGTGGCCGCCTACGACACCATGGGCATGATCTACGAGACCGTCCGCAAGCTGAATGGCACGGTCACCGGCGACAAGGCCATGCAGATACTGTCCAACATGAAGTGGGACAGTCCGCGCGGCCCGATCTCCATCGACCCTGCTACGCGCGACATCGTGCAGAACATGTACATCCGCGAAGTGAAAAAGGTCAATGGCAAGCTGATTAACCAGCCTGTCGGCGTGCTCAAGGACGTCGCGCCGATCTGATAACCGAGTAGTACCCCGATGCCGGTCCAGACGCCGCCCACAGAAGGCGGCGCGGGCCGGCACGTCCATCACCTGTGCATAGAGGAGACACCCACATGAAAAACACCCGATTGACCGCGGTGGCGGCGTCTGTCGCCGTCCTGCTGACTGCTTGCGGCGGTTCAGGCACCAAAGCCACCACGTCCGGCGGCCTGCCGCAACTGAGCGCGGCCACCGGCGCCACGCTGAGCAACTGCGCGGACCTGGCGAGCAAAATCAACTTCGCCAATACCACCATCACGGCGGCCAACGCCATCGCGGCCGGCACGCTCACTGTCGGCGGCAAGCCGGTGCCGGCGCACTGCCAGGTCACGGGCCAGATGTACAAGCGCACCAGCGCGGTCGACGGCAAGAGCTACGCCATCGGCTTCGAGATGCGGCTGCCGAACAACTGGAACGGCCGCTTCTTCTATCAGGCCAATGGCGGCGTGGATGGCACGGTGGTGACGGCCACCGGCGAAGTGGGTGGCGGCGGCGTGCTCGATAATGCCCTCAACAAGGGCTTCGCCGTGATCAGCTCCGACGCCGGCCACGCGCCAGCCACGCCCTTCTTCGGCACCGATCCACAGGCGCGGCTGGACTACGGCTACCAGGCAGTGGGCAAGCTGACGCCGATGGCCAAGTACATCATCGAAACCGCCTACGGCAAGAAGCCGGACCGTTCCTACATCGGCGGCTGCTCCAATGGCGGCCGTCACACCATGGTGGCGGCGGCGCGCTACGGCGACCAGTACGACGGCTTCCTGGTGGGGAACCCCGGTTTCCGCCTGCCGCTGGCGGCCATCGCGAATATCGCCGGCGCCAAGACCTACAATGCGCTGGCCTCCACACCGGGCGACCTGTCGACCGGCTTCACGCAAGCGGAGCGCACGCTGGTGTCCAAGGCGATTCTGGCCAAGTGCGATGCGCTCGACGGCGCCACCGACGGCATGGTGCAGAACACGCAAGCCTGCCAGGCGGCCTTCGACCTGAATCGCGATGTGCCGACTTGCAGCGGCTCGCGCGACGGCACTTGCCTGAGCGCGACGCAGAAGACCGCCATCGGCGGCTTGTTCAGCGGCGCCACCACGGCGGCCGGCGCGAAGATCTATTCGAGCTTCCCGTACGACGCCGGGCTGGCGACCGATGGCTGGGCGTGGTGGAAATTCAGCGCTTCCTTCCTGCTCGATACCGGCGCGGTGGGCATCATCTGGTCGGTGCCGCCGGAAGATCCGGCCACCTTCAACGGGCCGAATTTCGCGCTGACCGGCGACCTTGCCAGCATGCTGGCCAAGGTGGGAGCGACCAACGCCACCTTCACCGAGAGCGCGCTGTCGTTCATGATGCCGCCGAATCCATCGGACCTGTCGACGTTGAGGAATCGCGGCGCCAAGATCATGGTTTATCACGGCACCAGCGATCCTATCTTCTCCAGCGACGATACCACGGCGTGGTATAACGCGCTGCGTACCGCGAATGGCGGCGATGCGTCCAACTTTGCGCGCTTCTTCGCGGTACCCGGCATGAACCACTGTGCCGGCGGCCCGACGGCTGATCAGTTCGACATGCTGGCGCCATTGGTCAGTTGGGTGGAGCAAGGCAAGGCGCCGGACAGCGTGCAGGCCAGTGTGCGCGGCGCGGGCAATGCGGGCGGCGTCAATGCCGACCTGCCGGCCGGCTGGTCCGCCACGCGTACCCGCCCGCTGTGCCCTTATCCCAAAGCCGCCAAGTACAAGGGCAGCGGCAGCATCGAGGACGCCGCCAACTTCACTTGTGAGTAGGCTTTAGACCACGATCAGATCGAGCTCGCGCAGGAAGCTGGCAGCCTGCGCGTGCGAGATCACCGCGCCTTTGAACAAACCTGCCTCGGTCAGCCTCACGCCTTCGATGCTGGCCGCGCGCAGGTCGGCCCCCTGGAACTTGGCCAGCTTGAGCACCGCGTTGCGCAAACTGCCGCCTTCAAACACGGCCTCACGAAAATCGCAGCCAGAGAGATAAGCTTCGGAAAAATCCAGCTCTTTCAACGTCGCCTTGCGGAACGAGAAGCCGCGCAGATCCGCGCCCACCAGCAAGCACTCTTCAAAATGAATGCCGAGGTGCGCCACTTCTTCAAACGAGGCGCCGGTCAGTTTGCAGCCGTGGAAGGCGGCCGAGGCCAGCTTGGAACGACGCCATTTGCTGTTATTCAGATCGCAACCGTCAAAACGCGCATCCACCGCATCGACCGATTCAAAATCCGCGCCGCCGCCACGGCAGCGCAGCCACTGCGAACGCGCCAGCTTGCTGGCAAACAGCGAGGTCCCGGCAAAGGTACAGCGCTCAAACACGCACCCTTGCAGATCGAGCCGGGACAGGTCTTGATCGTCAAACGCGTCATTCTCGAAACGGCGCACGCCTTGCGCCAGTTGCTGTTCCAGTTCGTCGCGCGTCATTGTTTCAGATTCATGGTTTGGACCGACAGCAGCTTGCATTCACCGTTCACGTTGACGTAAGTGCGCATGAACTGGTAGCGGTTGGTGCGCCAAGTCGTGCCGTCGGCATTCCACTGCTCGGTGGTGCTGACGCCGCGTACAACAGAAGTATCGCCCTGCACGTGCACATGCACGTCGCTGGTGCCGCGCGCCTTGAACACCACCGGCTTGGCCAGCCGAGCCAGCAGGCTGGCGCGCGATTCGATCTGCGAGCCGAGCGAGTGCACCCACACATAATCCTCCGCCAGCAGCGATTGCAAAAACTGCACGTTCCCGACGCGCAGCGCTTCTTCGTATTGCGCATCGCGCTCGATCAGGGCGGGCGCAGGCAGGCAAGGCGCGGCAGATGCGATCAACGGCAGCGCACCAAACAGGGAGAGCAGGATTTTTTTCATGGTAGGCCGAGTATAACCGCTACTCCGTGCCCTAACCCACATACAAGTTGAAGAAATACTCTTAGCCTGACGGCATGAGCACAAATCAATGGTTCCTGCTGGTCGGCCTGCTGATGCTGGCGCGTGGCCTGGCGGCGACGACGATCTCACGGTCGCCGTTCACCTCGGCCATCGTCTACCTGTGCGTGGGCGTCTTGCTTGGCCCCAGTTTCTTCGGCCTGTTGCGCTTCGATCCATCGGCGCAATCCGGCCTGCTGGAGATGATGACGCAGATCGCCCTGCTGATCTCCCTGTTCTCGGCCGGGATCAAGATGCCGGTGCCGTTCAAGCTGTCACGCTGGGATGCGCCGCTGCGGCTGGCGTGGCTGTCGATGACGCTGACCGTGGCGCTGGTGGCGCTGTTTGCCCACTACGTGCTGCACATGCCACCCGGCGCGGCCATCCTGCTGGGTGGAATACTGGCGCCCACCGATCCGGTATTGGCCACCGACGTGCAAGTGCGCCATCCCGGCGACAAAGACCAGTTGCGCTTCACCCTCACCTGCGAAGCCGGCATGAACGACGGCAGCGCCTTCCCCTTCGTGCTGCTGGGTCTCGGCATGCTGGGCATCGGCGGCACCGGCGAGCATCACCTGCGCTGGCTGCTGGTGGATGTTATCTGGGCCACGGCGGCTTCGGTGGCGGTGGGCGTGATGGCCGGCGCCGGGCTGGCGCGCCTGGGCTGGCGGCTGCGTATCGTCAAGCCGCGTCACGAGATCATGGATGACCTGGTGGCACTCGGCCTGATCGCCATCGTGTACGGCGTGGCCAGCATGGTCAAGGCTTCCGGCTACCTCGCCGTGTTTTTTGCGGCAGTGGCGCTGCGCCAGACCGAATTGGTGCTGGCCGGCGCGCCCAAGGACCGTCAGGGATTGCTGGAGCCGGACGTGGCCAAATCCGAAGTCGCGCAAGCCAGCGAAGTGCCGCTGGTGGTCAGCGCCGAAGCGCTGGTCTTCAAGGAGCACCTTGAGCGCCTGTCGGAGCTGACGCTGGTGCTGATCCTGGGCGGCATGATCTCGCTGGAAGAACTGCCTTACGAAACCATCGGCGTCGCCGCCTTCCTGTTCGTGATCGCCAGGCCGCTGGCTGTCTACACTGGTTTGATGGGCAGTGGCGTCAGCAAGCGCATGCGCGCCATGATAGGCTGGTTCGGCGTGCGCGGCATCGGCTCGATCTTCTACCTGGTGTTTGCGATACAGGCCGGCCTGCCGCCCAATCTGGCGCGGGAGCTGACCGGCATCGCGCTCGGCGTCATCATGCTGTCGATACTGGTGCATGGCTTCAGCGTCAAACCCTTGATCGATACTAAATGAGTGCGGCGATGGCCGCGCCAACCTCCGTGGTGCTGGCCGTGCCGCCCATGTCCGGCGTGCGCGGGCCTTCGACCAGCACGCGTTCGATCGCGGCCACCATCGCATCGTGCGCGTCACTGTGGCCAAGGAAGTCCAGCATCATGGCGCCGCACCAGATCATGGCGATAGGATTGGCGATATTCCGGCCGTAGATGTCGGGCGCCGAGCCGTGCACCGGTTCAAACAGCGACGGAAAATTCCGCTCCGGGTTCAGGTTGGCCGATGGCGCAATGCCGATGGTACCGGCACACGCAGGGCCAAGATCGGACAGGATGTCGCCAAACAGATTGGACGCCACCACCACGTCGAAGCGTTCCGGCGACAGCACGAAGCGCGCGGTCAGGATGTCGATGTGGTACTTGTCATGCCTGATCTCCGGATAGTTCAGGCCCATGGCGTCGACCCGCTCATCCCAGTACGGCATGCTGATCGAAATGCCGTTGGACTTGGTGGCGGAAGTCAGGTGCTTCTTCGGCCGCTTCCGCGCCAGTTCAAACGCAAATTTCAAAACGCGGTCCACGCCGGTGCGGGTGAAGATGGCTTCCTGTAGCACGAACTCGCGCTCCGTCCCCGCGAACATGCGGCCGCCGACGCTGGAGTATTCGCCCTCGGTATTTTCGCGCACGATGACCATGTCGATATCGCCAGGCTGCTTGTTCGCCAGCGGGCATGGCACGCCGGGCAGCAGGCGCACCGGGCGGAGATTGATGTACTGGTCGAACTGGCGGCGGAATTGCAGCAACGATCCCCACAGCGACACGTGATCCGGCACCGTTTCCGGCCAGCCGACCGCGCCGAAGAACAGCGCGTCGTAGCCCGCCAGCTGCGCCATCCAGTCGTCCGGCATCATCTTGCCGTGCTTGAGGTAGTACTCGCAGCTGGGCCACTCGAAAGTGGTCCACTCGACGGCGAAATTGAAGCGCCGCGCCGCCGCCTCCACCGCCCGCACGCCCTCCGGCGCGACTTCCTTGCCGATGCCGTCGCCTGCCAGCACCGCGATTTTATGTACTTTCATGGCTGCTCCCCTCATGGAAAGCCACAGCATAAACCGATTGGCAGCGTTTATAATCAGTCAAATCGTAATACCATAAGCCACGAATCGTGAATAATCAAATCGACAACGAAGACCTGCGTGTGTTTGCCATAGCGGCGCGCAAGGCCAGCTTTGCGGCGGCGGCCGAGGAGTTGGGCATGTCGCCGGCCTACGTCAGCAAGCGTATCGGCCTGCTGGAGCACGCGCTGGGCGTGCGCCTGTTCCACCGCACCACGCGTCGGGTGGTGGTCAGCGAGGACGGCGAGCGGGTTTATGCCCACGCCATGACGATACTGGAAAACCTCGACAGCCTGCTGCACGAAGTGGCTGAGCGGCGCGAGGTGCCGCGCGGCCTGCTGCGCATCAGCAGCAGCTTCGGCTTCGGCCGCAACGTGGTGGCGCCGGTGGTGGCGCGGCTGGTGGCGGCGCATCCCTCGCTACAGGTGCGGTTTGAAGTGTTCGACCGTCTGGTCGACATCGTGGCAGAGGGTTTTGATCTCGATATCCGGATTGGCGACGACATCGCGCCGCATCTGATTGCCCGCAAGCTGATGTCCAACCACCGCATCCTGTGTGCGGCGCCGTCGTATCTGAAGCAGCACGGCACGCCGCGCAATTTGCAGGAACTGGCGGGACACAACTGCCTGGCCATCAAGGAGCGCGATTTGCCGTTCGGCGTGTGGTCGCTGCGCAGCGCCGGCGGCGCCGAAGAAACGGTCAAGGTCACCGGCTCGCTATCCTCCAATCATGGCGAGATCGCGCTGCAATGGGCGGTGGCCGGCGCCGGCATTGTGCTGCGTTCACAGTGGGACGCCCAACCGCACCTGCACAGTGGCGAACTTGTACAGGTACTGCCCCAGTACACCCAGAGCGCCAATGTCTGGGCAGTGTATCCGCAGCGGCTGGCCAGTTCCGCCAAAGTGCGCGTCTGCGTTGAATTCATGGAGCGGCATCTTCGTTTTTGAAGATGCCGCGCAGATTGGTCACTGCCAGGCAAAGCTGCAATGCGATCAGTGCCCAGGCATCGTCATGCCAGCCCCACACGACCCACAGCAGATTACTCAGTAAGAACACACAAAATCCTGCGATGCGGCGGCCTGGCGACTTGGAGCCGACCAGCAGCCCCGCCGCCACCGTGACCACCATCGCCGGCCATTGCAGCATGTCGAGCCAGTCATCCATCAGCAGCTTTCCGTGTTGAGTACAGACAGCATCGCCGCCTGGCTGCCGCCTGTATGTGCGGCAGCCCACGGATGCTCAGAGGTAGCGTACCCACGCCATGCCGGTGCGGCGCTTGAAGTTACCGAAGGCGCGGCACGGCCAGTACAGCAGCGGTATCAGCACAGCGCTCGTGGCCCATACTTGCCACAGGCTGTCGAACTCATAGCGCTGGCCGTGGTTGGCGCCCAGCGCCGCGACCGCCAGGGTCTGCAACGCCAGCAGCACGAATAAGTGCAGCAGATAGTAAAACATCGGCGCGCCGCCAAAGGTGGCGCAGATGCGCAGGAAGGCGTTGTCGCGCGGCTCCAGCCAGGCCAGCACCAGCATGCCCACGCCCAGCGTCAGCAGCAGGAACGCCAGCGACGGGGGATACTTGGTCACGTTGAGGAAGGACATGGCGGTGTGCAGCGCATCCCCACCCGGCTGCCACGGCAAGGTTTCGCCATACAGGTTAAGGCCTCGCAGCACGGCCAGCAGCGCCAGCGCCAGCACACCGGCGCCGGCCAGCAAGCGACGGCGCCGCTCGGGCGCGATGGCCGACGCGTACCACGGTCCGGCTGCGTAGCCCAGCACAATCACGCCTATCCAAGGCAGCAGCGGATAGCTCACCTTGATCTTCAAGGCGCCTTCAGCCACCAGGAAGCCGCGGTCATGCAAGACGGTCCATGGAATGTAGCCGGCGTCGCCCGGCTGGAAGGTGATCGGCGTCAGCATGTTGTGGCCAAACACAATGATCAGCCCCAGCGCAATCAGCACGCCGCGCGGCAAGCGATGCAGCACTGCCAGCGCGATCATCGACAATCCGATCGCCCAGATCACTTGCAGGTAGATGGTGGGCGGCGGTATGCGCCCCGACCAGGCCACACTGACCACGCAAATCTCCAGCACAATCAGGAACAGACCGCGCTTGAACAGGAAACCGGCCGGCGAACGCGGTCCGCTGGCAGGATGCGCATACAGCCATGCCGATAAACCGGTGAGTAACACAAACACCGGCGCGCAGAAATGCGCGGCGATACGGCTGAAGAACAAGCCCGGATCGGTGTCGGCCACATTCATCGGATCGCTGACCTGCCAGCGCAGGAAGAAGGTTTCGCGCACATGGTCCACCATCATGATCATCATGACCAGGCCACGCATCACGTCAATCGAGGCGACACGTTTCATAACTTGTACTGCACTTTCAGAGTGATGCGGCGATCTTCGCCCGGCGCCACCCACGTTTGTTGGTAGGAACTCGGGTAGTACACTTTGTCGAACAGGTTATCGATGTCGAGCGACAGCCGCAGCTTCGGCGTCGGCGAGTATGACGACACCAGCCTGGCCGTGGTGTAGGCCGGCAGCCTGAAGGTGCTGCTGATCGCCACGTCGCCATTGCGCTCGCCGACGTAATTCAGGCCGCCGCCCAGCGTGGCTTTGCCCACGGTCCGCACCAGCATCAGGTTGGCGCTCTGCTTGGGCACATTCGCCAGCGCACCGCCGACTGCCAGCACGTTGTCGCGCAATACCCTGGCGTCGGTATAGGCGTAGGAGAACGACAGCTGCGATTTGGGCGCAATCTCGCCCGCCACATCCAGTTCCACGCCCTTGCTGCCGACTTCACCGGCGGCCAGCGAAAAATTGGTGTCGAGCGGATTCAATGTCAGCACATTCTTCTTGCGGATCGAGTACAACGCCAGCGTGCCGCTTGCCTTGCCGTCAGCCGTATCGTATTTCGCGCCGGTTTCGTAGGCGCGGCTGCTCTCGGCCGGGAACGATTCGTTGTTGATGCCGATGCCACTGTTCGGCCGAAACGACTTGCCGACCGAAGCGTAGAGCGTCAACTGCCGGTCCGGCTGATACACCATCCCCAAGCGAGGACTGGTGGTCTCCAGCGCCTGGTGATTCCGCAAGCCGCCCCGGTTGTAATTGCTGATGGTCTGGCGATACGCATCGCGCCTTACGCCAAACAGCGCCTTCCACTGCGCGCCAAGATCAATCTGGTCTTGGGCATAGAACGCGGTCTGCCACTGCTGTTCGCGGGTATTGATCGACGGCCCAAGCGTCACCGGCTGCACGCCGCCATACACCGGCGCGTAGATATCGATGGCGTAAGGCGCCGCCGCATTGGGGCTCTTGCGCAGTTGCAGGCGGTCGTCGACGAAACGATAGCCGTCCACCCCAGCCAGCATATGATGCGCGCCCACCTTGCCCAGCACCTCAATACGGCCCGACCAGTCCTGCGCCGAGAAATCGCGATAGCGGCGCTGGCGCCACAGGGTGCGCCCGTCCGCTTGCAACGTGGAGGCCTCGGTTGAAAAGCCCATCATCGAACTATCGCGGTACGAGAAACCGCTTTGCAGCGACCAGTTTTCGTTGAAGTCATGCTGCACAAACAGCTGATGGCCGGTGGACCTGACCTTCATCGGCCCGTCGGCGCGCTCGCCGAGGAAGCGCGAGTTCGGAATCAGGCCCAGCACGCCCTTCACCGCCACCACACCGCGATCGAAGTATGCCTGCTGCTCAAAAGCCTCCAGCTCATACGATAGTGTGGTCCGATCCGACAAACGCCAGATCAACGATGGCGACACCATATGCCGCCGCGAAGACAGGGTATCGCGGAAGCTATCGCCTTTCTCATACGCCGCGTTCAGGCGGTACGCGACCGACTCGCTCAACGGCCCAGTCAAGTCCACCGCGCTGCGCCACGTATGGTGCGATGCCAGCGACTGCTCTATCGTGTATGCCGGTTGAAACAGCGGCTTGCGCGTGATGATGTTGATGATGCCACCGGGCTCGCCGCGTCCATACAGCGCCGAAGCCGGGCCTTTCAGGATCTCGATGCTCCCGATATCGGCGCTGTCGCGCAAGCCGTTGTAGCCTCGGCTGGAACTGAAGCCGTTGACCAGAAAGTCGGAGCCGTAATTCGGATCGCCGGTAAAGCCGCGCACCGCGTAGCTGTCCCATACTCCGCCGAAATTACTCTGGCGCGAAATGCCGCTGCCCATATCCAGCGCATCGGCAAAGCGGTTCACGCCGGCGTCGTTCAGCATGTCGGCCGTCAGCACACGGGCGCTTTGCGGCAAGTCCTTCAGGTCGGTCTCGGTCCTGGTGGCGCCGGTGGCGGACAGGCTGCGATACGGCTGCCGCTGCGCCACAATCTCCACTACCTCGTCGGCCACGGCCAACACAGGATAAACAGCCGCGATACACACAGCCAGCCCGGTACGGTACATGAACATCCCTTTCATTAATGCAAGTGGGCTGCATTATACACAAATGCAAGAACCTTGCATTAGCAAGAAGGACGTACGATGTCGTATAGTGTGGTCTGCCTGTCGCTGTTGAAAAAGGAAGTCATGGATCTGCACTATCTAAGCCCGCTGTTTGCGCCCAAATCCATCGTGGTATTTGCCGGACCGCCCGATGAACCGGAGCGCCAAAGCATGTTCGGCCGCGCCATCTGCGCGCAGCTGCGCGACGGCGGCTACCAGGGCAGCCTGACCTTCCTCGATGTCAGCATGACCGGCACGCTGGCCGACTTGGTGCAGTCGCGCGCCGACCTGGCGCTGATCGCCCTGCCCAACGATGAACTGGCGTTCGCGCTGGAAGTGGCCGGCCGCATCCAGTGCAAGTCGGCGCTGATCGTGTCGACCGGCGTGCTGCCGGCGCAAGCGACCGAACTGCACGCCATCGCCCGCAAGCATGACATGCACCTGCTGGGCCCCAATAGCCTGGGCTTCCAGCGTCCGCGCCTGCACTTGAATGCCGGCGTTGCGGGCAAGCTGCCGCAAGCCGGCAGCCTGGCGCTGATCTCGCAATCCGGCGCCCTCACCTCGGCCATCCTCGACTGGGCCGGCTCCAACGCGGTCGGCCTGTCCGCCGTGGTGTCGCTGGGACCGAATACGGCGGTCGACCTGCCGCAGGCGCTGGACTTCCTGGCCACCGATCCGGCCACCGAAAGCATCGTCATCTACATGGAAGGCATCACCGATGCGCGCCGCTTCCTGTCGGCCTTGCGCAGCACGGCCAACACCAAGCCGGTGGTGATCATCAAGGCCGGCAACGGTGCGGCGGCCTCGCGCGCGGCGGCCACCCACTCGGGCACCCTGATCGGCAGCGACGAAGTGTTCGACGCGGCGCTGCGGCGTACCGGTGCGGTGCGGGTGGACACCTTCGTCCAGCTGTTCGCCGCCGCCAAATGCCTGGCCTCGCGCTATCGCCCGGTGGGTCCACGCCTGGCGGTGATCAGCAATGGCGGCGGCCCCGGTGTGCTGGCCGCCGACTGGCTGGCGAAACTGGGCCTGCAACTGGGCCAGGCCGGCGCCGAAGCCGCGCAGGCGCTGGCGCCCGAGCTGCCGCAGCACGCCACCCTGACCGACCTGCTGGATTTGTCCGAGGAAGCCGGCCCGCAACACTACACCGCCGCCATCCGCTCCTGCGCCCAGAATCCCAATATAGACGGTCTGCTGGTGATCTACTCGCCCAAGCTCGATGGCGACCCGTTGGCGGTGGCGCGCGGCGTGGCCGAAGCCGGACGTGGCCTGAGCAAGCCCCTGCTGACTTGCTGGATGGGCGACGAACGCGTGACACCGGCGCGTCACCTGATCGCGCAATCTGGACTGGCTAGTTTCCGCACGCCGGAAGCGGCGGTCGATGGCTTCAGCAGCATCGCCGTGTTCTATCAGAACCAGCAGCTGCTCCAGCAAACCCCGCCGCCGCTGTCGCAGCTGGCCAAGCCGGACCTGGATGGTGCGCGCCGACTGGTCGAGAGTGTGCTGGCAGAGCGCCGCAGCGTGCTGACCGAGATGGAATCGAAGGCCCTGCTGGCCGCCTTCCACATCCCGATCACGCCCACCATGCCGGCCCGCAGTGCGGCCGAGGCGCAGCTGATCGCCGCGCAGCTGGGCTATCCGGTGGCGCTGAAAATCGACTCGCCCGACATCAGCCACAAATCCGAAGTCCAGGGCGTGGTGCTGAACCTGAGCGATGCCGCCGCCCTCTCTGCCGCCTACAACGATATGCTGGCCAACGTCCAGCGCCTGCAACCGGAGGCGCGCATCAATGGCGTGACCGTGCAGCGCATGGCCGGCAAGCGCGATGGCCGCGAGCTGTACATCGGCGCCGCCAGCGATCCGCTGTTCGGGCCCGTGATCGGCTTTGGCGCCGGCGGCACCATGATCGACCTGCTCAACGACCGCGCGGTCGAACTGCCACCGTTGAACCAATTCCTGGCGCAGCGCCTGATCGCCCGCGCCCGCGTCGCCAGCACGCTGGGCGAATGGCGCGGCGCGCCGGCGGTGGACCTGCAAGCGATTGAACACATCCTGCTGCGCGTATCCGAGATGGTGTGCGAACTGCCGCAGCTGCGCGAACTGGATATCAACCCGCTGATCGTCGACCAGAACGGCGTGCTGGCGGTGGATGCGCGCGTGGTGGTCGGCGCCGCGCCGCCGCTGGCGCAGCGCTACGACCAGTTGGCCATCATGCCGTATCCATCCAACTACGCCAGCGAATGGCCGATGCGCGGCGGCGGCCAGTACGCCCTGCGCCCGGTGCAGCCGACCGATGCCGAGATGCTGCAAGCGCTGGTGCGCGGCCTGTCCGAGCAATCGCGCTACAACCGCTTCGCCTCCTCGCTGCGCGAACTGTCGGCGCAGATGCTGGCGCGCTACTCGCTGATCGACTATGACCGGGAAATGGCGCTGGTGGCGGTGCTGACCACGCGCACGGTGGAAGACGACGGCAGTTTCCACGAGACCGAAAGCATCATCGGCGTGTCGCGCTACATCGCCAATCCGGACCGCAGCAGCTGCGAGTTCTCGCTGCTGGTGGACGACAAATTCAGCGGCCAGGGCCTGGGCACGCGCCTGATGCTGGAGATCATGGACGTGGCGCGCGACCGCGGCCTGACCGAGATCGTCGGCCTGGTGTTGCGCAAGAACCGTCCCATGCTCAAGCTGATGACCAGCCTGGGATTCCAGATGCGTCCTTACGAGGACGATCCGGAATTCCAGTTGTGCAGCAAGGCGCTCTAAGGCGTCTGCGACTTGGGTGCGGCTGCCGGCGTGCTCATTTTCCACGCCGCCAGCACCGCGCCACCAACCAGCAGCGATAGCGCCAGCGGCTTGCCGCGTGTGGTCAGATAGGTGTAGGCCGAACGCTCCAGCACCGGGTTTTCGTGGCCGCCTTGGCGCTGCTGTAGCTCGATGCCGTTAGGCTGGTACAGCGCATCGCTGCGGTCCGGCGCCGAAGGCAGGTGTTTCTGCTGCTGACGGTACATCAACAGGTTCATGACTTTGTCCAGCATGCGCGGCATGGCCTGCGCTTCCAGCGCCACCATCTTGGCCGCGCCGCCAACGAAGATGTCGCGCTGCTGGTGCTCGGCCGCGAACAGGATGGCGTCCGCCACCAGTTCTGGCGCGTACAAGGGCGCTGGCAGCTCCGGCTCGTTCTTCATGTAGTTGCGCGCGTGCGGCACGAACATGGTGTCGATGCCGGCCGGCTTGATCAGCGTGACCGAGATCGGCAAGTCTTCCTTTTCCACCTCCATGCGCAGACTGTCGGTAAAGCCTTTGACCGCGTGCTTGGATGCGGAGTACATGCCCTGCAACGGCACCGAGCGTTCCGACAACTCGCTGCCCAGATTGATAATGGCTCCGCCGTTCTCGCGCATCAGCTTCAGCGCCACCAGAGAGCCGTTGACCACGCCCCAGAAATTCGTCTGGAACAGTTTATGATGATCTTCCAGCGGCACGTCCAGATAGCGGCCGAAGATGGAAATGCCAGCGTTGTTGATCCAGCTGTCGATGCGACCGTAGCGCTGGATGGCGGCACGGCCGAGCGCCGCTATCTCGTCGTGCGAACCGACATCGGTCGGCACCGCCAGCGCCTCGTGGCCGCCTGCGCGCAACTCGGCGGCCAGCTTGTCGAGCGCCTCGCTGTCGCGCGCGGCCAATACCAGTTTCGCCCCCTTGCCCGCCGCCATGCGCGCGGTGGTCAGCCCGATGCCGCTGGTGGCGCCGGTGATGACGATGACTTGTGAACTGAGTTTCTTCAAACGGATAGCCATTGAGTCCTCCTTAAAGTGAACGAACAGTGTCTGCCCACCGCAGCCCACCTTCTGTGCGAGACCTCTCATGACAAAAAAGTTGTTTGCCTTTTGTCATACAGCAGAGAACGATCTGCGCGCAGACTGTGCGGATGTCGAATGCCACAACGCATGCGTGACTACAACTATCGGATAGCGGAGACGTATGGCTTGCCGGTAACCAGCCTGGTGCTATTGGCCGACGACGATCCCGACTGGCGTCCGAACAGCTTTCATCAGCAATTGCCGGAAACGACGATTGAGTTTTCCTTCGGCACCGCCAAGCTACTCGACTATGCGGGGGATCTTCAGGCGCTGGCGGCGTCTGACAATCCGATAGCCTGGGTCTCGCTGGCCCACTTGCTGACACAGCAAGCTCATCATGATGCTGACAAACTCTATGCAGCCAAGCTGTACTTGACACGGCTGGTGTACCAGCATGACTGGCGCGAACGGCGCATAATCGTATTACTCAATGTAGTCGACTGGATGATGGCCTTACCCGATCTGTACCAGCGACGCTATCGGCAAGCCATCCTTCGATTTGGAAAGGAACCGACCATGAAACTAGTGCTTAGCCCAATGTGGCAATCATTCGTTGACGACGGTATCAAAAAAGGCGTGAAACAAGGCATCAAGCAAGGCATCGAGCAAGGCGTCAAGCAAGGTCGCAAACAAGGCCGCAAACAAGGTCGGCAGGAAGGTGAGGAGTCGGGCCGCAAGAAAGGCGCGGCCGCACTTTTTGAACGGCAACTTGAGCGGCGTTTCGGAGCATTACCACAAGCCACCCGCAAGAAGCTCGCTCAAGCCAGCCTGGAACAAATAGAAGTCTGGAGCGATGCGTTGCCGACCGCGCAGACACTGAAGCAGATTTTTGGATAAAAAACGAGACAGACTCTCCGTGAAGATACTACGCCGCACCGGATAGCACTGACATTTCTACGGCGCCACCATCGACAAAACGCTGCACGGGTGAAAACATCCGGATCAGTGGCATCAAAAGCTGATCTCAGAGCGATGCGACGATCAGCACCCGCTCGCCGCTGGCGTGCACGCGCATCGGCAACTGGCGCTGTCGCAGTTCGCGATACATGGCCGGCCGCATGATGGCATACTGCGGCTGGCCCTGCGCGGCACGGGCGCGCCAGCGCGCCATGAATTCCTCCAGCGTCGGGATGCCGAGTTGCGGCTCCTGTTGCAGGCCGAACGCCAGTTCATCGGTGTAGGCCACCGTGATCACCTTGTGCGCCATGTAGAACGTCATCGACTGTTCGTAGGCGCCGACCGAATAGACCGGCGTGGACGGCGTCAGCTCCGGCCGCAAAGCCTTCGCCATGGCGGCACCCGCCTCGCCGCGGCCATAAGGCTCGGTGGCGGCCAGCGACAATTGCGTCAGCGCCCAGCCGGAGCACGCCAGGGACAGGATCGCCGCCGTGCGCATGCCACGCCATTCAGCGGCCCACGCCATGCCCGCCCCAAGCAGCGCCGCCAGGCTGGCGCCCAACAGCAGGTGACGCACGCTGTCTACGCCCGGTGCAAACAGCGCCCCGCACAGGCCTGCGGTGCCGATAACAGCCAACAGCACGGCCAGCGCAAGCGCCGTATCGCGCGAGGCGGATTCCAGTTGACGACCAATCAGCAACGCCAGCGCCGGAAACACCGGGAGCATGTAGCCTGGCAGCTTGGAGCTGGAGTAGCTGAAGAATACGAGGATGAAGATGATCCAGATCGCCAGCAGTATCGCCGGCTGAAAACGCCCCGGCAGCCGGTGGCGCGCGGCGGCCACGCTGGCCGGCGCGATAGCGATCCACGGTGTGGCGGCAGGCAGCAACAGGACGAGGAAGTAGTACCACGGGCCTTCGCGGTGATGCTCTTTCAGGAAGAAGCGGTCCCAATGCTCGTGGATGAAGAAGAACGCCGGCTGCTCAGGATTACGCGCCGCCACCAACAGGAACCACGGCAAGGCGATCAGCAGGAACAGGGGCAAGCCAACACCGATATGCAGGCGGCGCAAGATGCCTCGGTCGCCGCTCAGCAGCGCATACAGCACCAGTACACCGCCGGGCAGCACAATGCCGATCAAGCCTTTGGCCAGCAAGGACAAGGCCATCGCCGCCCAGCACACCAGCATCCAGCACCGCCGTTGCGCCACTGTGGCATCGTCCTGCTGTGCGATCAGCAAGGCACACAGCGCAGCCGCCATGGTCACGGCCACACCCAGATCCAGTGAATTGAATTGCGATGCGCCGACCCAGAACACCATCGACGCCAGCACCATGGCCGCATACGCGCCGGCGCGGCCGCCAAACACGCGGGTCCCGGTATAGGCCACCATCAGCACGCCGAAAATGCCCGCCACGCCATTCCACAAACGCGCCTGCCAGTCGCCGATGCCGAACACCGCAAACGACAAGGCGCTCATCCATGTATGCAACGGCGGCTTTTCGAAGTATTTGATGCCGTTCAGCCGCGTGGTGATCCAGTCGCCACTGAGCAGCATCTCGCGCGCCATTTCAGCGTAACGGCCCTCATCCGGCGGCAGCAAGGTCCGCACGTTGAGCACGAGCAGCGACGCCACCATGAAAACGGCGGCCAGCAGATACCACGCGGTCTTCGAACGCACGGCGTCAGTTCACCAGTTCTTTGGCGGCGGCCACCTGGCCGCGATAGGCGTCGAAGATTTTCTTCAGCGCGTCGGCCATGGTGGTGGTTGGTTTCCAGCCCAGTTCTTCGCAGGTGTTGGTGATCTTCGGCACGCGGTTCTTCACATCCTGGTAGCCGGCGCCATAGTAGGCGCCCGAGGTGGTCTCGACGATCTTGACCTTGGCGGCGCCGTCGGCGTACTCAGGGTATTTCGGCGCCAGTTCCAGCATCATGTTGGCCAGCTCGCGGATCGAGTAGTTGTTGACCGGGTTGCCGATGTTGTAGATCTTGCCGGTGGCGGCGCCGTTCTTGTTCTCGATGATCTTCATCAGCGCGTCGATGCCGTCGTCGATGTCGGTGAAGGCGCGCTTCTGGTGGCCGCCGTCGACCAGCGAGATGTTCTCGCCACGGACGATGTGGCCGAAGAACTGGGTCACCACGCGCGACGAGCCTTCCTTCGGCGTGTGGATCGAATCCAGGCCGGCGCCGATCCAGTTGAATGGACGGAACAGGGTGAAGTTCAGGCCTTCCATGCCGTAGCCCCAGATCACGCGGTCCATCAGCTGCTTGGCGTTGGAGTAGATCCAGCGCGGCTTGTTGATCGGGCCGCAGATCAGTTCCGAGTTCTCGGGGTCAAATTCCTCGTCGTGGCACATGCCGTACACTTCCGAGGTCGACGGGAACACCAGGTGCTTGCCGTACTTGGCGGCCGAACGCACGATGGGCAGGTTGGCTTCGAAGTCCAGTTCAAACACGCGCAGCGGCGCTTTCACGTAGGTCGACGGGGTGGCGATGGCGACCAACGGCAGGATCACGTCGCACTTCTTGACGTGGTAATCCACCCATTCCTTGTTGATGGTGATGTCGCCTTCGAAGAAGTGCATGCGCGGATGACCCAGCAGATCGCCGATACGGTCCGTGCTCATGTCCATGCCGTACACATGCCAGTCGGTGGTTTCGAGGATACGCTTGGACAGGTGATGGCCGATAAAACCGTTCACGCCCAGAATGAGAACTTTTTTCATTTAACGCTACCGCTTAATTTCAGGATCGGGCATTCTGCCTGACCAAGTATTAACGCAGCATTAAATTTTCGGAGTAGCGGGAAACAGTACCGTAACGCTCAAACCATGGTCTCCGTCCCCCGCGGCCAGAACGATATCCGCATGGTGATGATCGGCGATATTGCGCACGATCGACAGGCCCAGTCCCGCGCCCCACACCTGCTGGCCATCCGGGCGGTAGAAGCGGTCGAACAGGCGATTGCGGGATTCGGCCGGCACGCCAGGACCGTTGTCTCGCACGCGCAGCAGCGGACGGCCCTCCTCCAGGCCGGCCTGCAAATCGACCCGGCCGCCGCGCTGGGTATAGCGCAAGGCGTTGTCGACCAGATTATTCAACAGCACGCGCAGACTGTCTTCGTCGGCATCCACCAGCACCCGGCATGGCGCCTCGATGCCAAGGTCAATGTCGCGGCTCTCGGCCAGCGTGGAATGATCCGATACCGCATCGGCCAGCAACTGGCCCAGATCGACCGGTTTGCGCGGTGCCACTGCCAGTGAGGTTTCGTGGCGCGCCAGGCTTAACAGCTGGCGCACCAGATGGGTGCTGCGGTCCAGCCGCTCATCCAGCTTGGCCAGCGCCAGCGCGCGTGCCTCATCGTTGGGCGCGCGTTCGACCAGTTGCAATTGCAGCTTCAGCGCGGTGAGCGGCGAGCGTAGTTCGTGCGCTGCATCGGCCACAAAGGTGCGCTGCGCGGTCATGGCATCGTCGAACTGCCGCATCAGGGTGTTGAGCGCCAGCGCCACCGGGCGCAGTTCGGGCGACAGATCGTCGGTGGGCAGCGGTTCCAGCGCCGATGGCGACCGCCCCTGCACCGCTTGCGCCAGCCGATGCAAGGGGCCGAGGGCACGCCCCACCACCACGACCACCAACACGCCCAGCACCAGCGCAAACACAATCAGCGGCGCACCGGAACGCAGCGCCATTTCCGCCGCCAGCTTGTTGCGCACCGCCAGCGGCTGCGCCACCTGCACATAGCGTCCGCGCCGCTGCTCGCCGTACAGGCGCCAGTGATGGCCGTCGATCTTGACGGTGGTGAAGCCTTGCACCGCGTAGCGCGGCAATGGCGGCAGGCCGTGGGTGGCATGCACTTCCATGCCCTGCTCATCCCAGGCTTGCAGGACAAATTCTTCTTCGGGATCTTCTGCTGCCGGCAAGCCACTGTCGGGCGCGAATTCGTTAGGCAGTGCCACCGCCAGCTGGCGCAGTTGCAGGTCGGCCAGTTCGTTGGTTTCCATCCGCAAAGAGCGATACAGCAAAGCGCCGGCGCCCAACACGCACACCACGGTGGCGCCCAGCAAGCCAATCAGCAATTGCTGGCGTATGGTTTTCACGGCACCGCCGCGATCTTGTAGCCTACGCCGCGCACATTCTTGATGAAGTCCGAGCCGAACTTCTTGCGCAGGTGGTGAACGTAAACGTCGACGGTATTGCTTTCCACTTCGGCATTCCAGCCGTACAGCTTTTCTTCCAGCTGCGACTTTGAGACGACCTTGCCGGGATGGTCCAGCAGCGCGCGCAACACCGAGAACTCGCGCGCCGACAGCTTGACCAGATGGCCCTCGAACGTGGCCTCATGACTGGCAAGATCCAGCTTCAAGCCGCCGTGCTCGATGACGGAGCGCGTGCGATTGACGCGCCGGCGCAGCAGCGCGCGGATGCGCGCCAGCAGCTCATCCAGGTCGAAGGGTTTGACGAGGTAATCGTCGGCGCCTGCGTCAAGGCCTTCCACGCGCGCCGGCGTGCCGTCGCGCGCGGTGATGATCAGCACCGGCAAGTCGTCGCCGCGCGCACGGGCGGCGCGCAGTACTTCCATGCCTTGCTTGCCCGGCAGCCCGAGGTCCAGCAGCATCAGGTCATAGGCGACGCCGGACAATGCCAGTTCAACATCGCCGCCATTGCGCACCCAGTCGACCGCGTAGCTTTCGCCACGCAGGCCTTCCTCGATGCTCTCGCCGATCATCGGATCGTCTTCGACCAGCAGCAAGCGCATGGCGGCTTCCTTCTACTTACTTCGCCGAAGGCGGCAGCTTGTAGCGCTGCTCGCGGTACAGGATGGAGGGCAGCACCACATGCGACATGGCTTTGTCCACCAGCTGCGCATCCGGCACGCCGCCGGTGGTCAGCACGCCGGTCGCCGCGTCGTACTGGCCAGCCAACGGCGCCTGCCCCGGACGCAGAATGGTGGCGGACGAACCTTCCAGCCATGCGAAGTAGTTATCAAACTGAATCAGCGCACGGCCCGGCATTTCGCTATCGCGCGCCAGATCGCGGCCTATCATCGGATGCTCGGTCGACTGGCCGATCAGCGACAGCAGCGTCGGGGCCAGATCGACCTGGCTGGCGATGGTGGTGATGCGCTTCGGCTGCACATCCGCGCCCAGGATCAGGCCCGGGATGTGGAACTTCTTGATCGGCACCAGGCTGTCGCCATACACGCGGTTATCGTGGTCGGCCACGATCAGGAACACCGTATCCTTCCAGTATTCCTGCTTCTTCGCCTCGGCGATAAAGCGGCCCAGCGCATAGTCTGCGTATTTGACGGCATTGTTCACGGTCTGCTTTTCCGCATCGTGCAGCTTGATGCGGCCGTCCGGGAACTGGAACGGCTCGTGGTTGGACGACGAGAAAATCAGGCTGAAGAACGGCTTGCCGCTGGCATGCAAGGTTTTCAAACGCTCCAGCGACTTGTCGAACAAGTCCTCATCCGAGGCGCCCCAGCTGCCTTCAAATACCGGATTCATGTCGCGGCGATCCACCACTTTCTGGAAGCCGTTACCGGTGAAGAAGCTGCGCATATTGTCGAAGTGTGCTTCGCCACCATACACGAACTCCGTGTGGTAGCCCTGTTTGCCCAGGCCTGCGGCCAGCGTGTAGAAGTTCTGCTGCGCCAGCGACAGCTTGACCACACTACGCGCGGGCGTCGGCGGATAGCCCGCCACCACAGCCTCGATGCCGCGCACCGATCGGGTGCCGGTAGCGTACAGCTGCTCGAACCACCAGCCTTCCTTCTTCAGCTTTTCCAGTTCCGGCGTGACCGGCAGGCCACCCAGCGATTCCACAAAGGTCGCACCCAGACTCTCTTCCAGCACGATCACGAGGTTGAGCGGCTTGTCACGCTGCACCGCTGCCACTTGCTTGTGTAGCGTCGGCAGATCGGCGGAGGTGAACTGCTGATCGCGCAGCCATGGCGCGCTCTTCACCACTTCAAACACCTTCTCGCGCGGGTACTTGCCATAGATTTCGGACGAATTGGCTTCGTGGCTCATGGCGTTAATCGCATCCAGCACCGACCACGGCGAGTTGATGATCAGGGAGTTGACCATGGCATCGCCGGTCAGCGCGAACAGCGCCGGATTGGCCGGACGGTGCGCGGTGGTGGAACGGATCTGGAACACCACCAGCAGCACCAGCAGCGGCCACAGGGCCAGCAGCTTCAATGGACGCCAGACGCTGATGTTGGCCGAAGCAGCTTTCAGCAGCTTGAAGATCGCAGTCCCCAACAGCACCGTAAAGCCGACACCCAGAATCAAGGCAATGCGGAAGCCATGCCACAAGGTGGACATCACCTCGGCCGGATACGACAGGTATTCAACGAACAGGCGGTTCGGACGCACGTCGTATTGCATCACGAACTGCGGCGTGGACAGCTCCATGAAGACGATGAAGATCAGGGCCAGCGTGCCCCAGGCCACCGTGACATTCTTCCACAGGCCCAGCGTCTTCTTATGCGCCAGCAGCGGCGACAGCACCAGCGGCAAGGCGATCAGGTAGCCGAGCATGATCAAGTCGGCGCGCACGCCCTGCACCATGATCTGGCCGAGGATACCGGTGGCCGACACGCGATCCCACTGCCACGCCACCAGACCGGCACGCGACAGCGAGAAGATGATCAGTCCAAGCAGCAGCAGTTGCAGCAAGCCTGCGAACGGACCGGCCCACAGCGTCAGCTTTTCCAGCCGCGATGCTAAACGCTGCAACATTATTCGGCACCGAAGCCAGGGTGGCTGGCGATGTAGGCGCCAGCACCAGCGCCGGCACTCAGCATCCAGCCGCACAGCAGGATGAACACCAGGATCATGCAGAATAGAGTCGAGAGATTGCGGCTGTCACGCGATTCGCCGAACACCGGCTTCTTACCGTAGTTCACACCGAAGAAGTAAGCCGCCACCACAGTCACCAGATAGTGCATGGCGCCGAACAGTTCACCCAGTTCGCCCTTGCGCGGATGGTCGACCAGCACGTGCGACAGCGCCACCAGCACGATGTAGATCAGCGATGCCGACACCGGCGGCAGATACAGGCCAAACTTCTCGACGAAGGTACGCACGGCAGGACGCTTGCGCGCCAGCAGCGGCAGGATGACGTTGTGGGTCAGGCCGACAATCGCGATCACCTTCAGCAGCACCGCCTTGTGCAGGCTGCTCTTGCCCAGCGCCAGATTGTGCAGATTGGTCTCGCCCTGGCGATTATTCTGTGCGAAGAATTCCGGCGGCACGATGTGCAGCACACGCTGGAACCAGCTCACTTCCTCCAGCGCCGCCAGGCCCACCAGCGCGGTCAGGCCGGCGAAAGCCAGCAATTGCAGATTGACTTTCGGTTCGCGCTGCCATTGCTCCACGGTGAGGAAGCCCAGCAGACCGGCCAGCAAGGCGAAGCAAAGGAACTGCATCCATTCGACGATGCCGTCTTCCACCAGCAAACGCCACAGCGCCGCCGAATCGTTATGCCAGGCGATGGCCAGGCCGAGGATGAAGACATTGATGACCACCCCGGTGGCGATCACCGGATGCACGTACCATTTCGTCGACGCCATGTATTAACTCCCTTGTTTATACTATTTATACTGATTTTATTGTTCGGCGGCGGTGCGTGCTTGCAGCAGCTCCGGCGCCGGCTCTTCCATGTTTTCCAACTGGGCCGCCTTGCGCAGCGCATGGCGGCGGCGAACTTCAAGAATCACCGATCCCAATGCCCACGCCCACAACAGCGGATCGAGCAGCGCATCCCACAGGTTGCCGCTCGGTAAACGCAGCAGCGAAAACAGCAGCACGCTGGTCAGCAGCGCCATACCGGCCGTGCCGGCATAGCGGAACAGGACGGCGGCGGCACCGGCCACCGCGGCCACGCAGGTCAGCACAGTGGCCGCACCGGAATCGAAGCCGCGATAATACAGCCCCAGCGCCAGCACACCGAATGCGTCCAGATACAGCACCACGCCGGTCACGGTGAGCAGCAGCGCAAACGCCGGATGCAGCGGGAAGATCACCGGCCGCTCGCGCCAGCGCGCCAGCAGCGCCACCAGGCTGTAACCAGTCAGCAGGCCGCTTGGATACTGAAACACCAGCGTAAGCCAATAAGCCGGCGAAGCCTCGCCGGGCAGCAGCATCACCACCGCGACGGTGGTGGTGACGATGGCTTTATGGCGCTGTGCCAGCTGTGGGAAAATCTTCGGCAGCAGCGTGGGCAGCACCGACAGCAGCATCGAAGCGGCAATCAGGCCCCAGGCAATGCGCGCATAAATGATCTGCAAATCGAGTTCGGGCAAGCTCATAACAGGTCCTTCCCGTCGTGGATTTTCAGGCGGTGGTGCGCGATGGCCTGCCGCTGGTGGGTGTACGTGATGTGCAGCTCATCGCCGACCTGGAACATGGCCGGATACGAGAATTCATCGCCAGGCCGGCCGGCGACAATATCGGTCAGCGGCGTCCAGGTCTGGCCATCGGTCGACAGCGACAGCGACAAGGTGCTGCGCGCAGTCTTGCGATTGGTGCCCTGATTGGCCAGCATCAGGAGGCTGCCACTATGCAGGCGCAACACCGCCAACGAGGTGCCTAGGTTGCGAATTGAAGTCGGCCCGAGATCTTCCCAGCTGGCGCCGCCGTCGTGGCTGACCGCCTGCTGGACCATCGAATGGTCCTTGTTCGCGTCGCGCATCCAGGCACGCACCTCGGTCGGCGATACCGGCACCAGCGTCGGTTGCAGGGAGCGCGTGCGCGCGCCGATGCGAGTCAGGCGCTGCGGATCGCCATTGGCGTCGAACGACACCAGCATCGGATATTTGTGGCCGATCTCGAAATACACCGGCAACCACCAGCCGCCATCGGCCAGGCCGACCGGCGTGGAGCGCACCAGCACACTGGTATTAAACACCGGCGACATCGGCAGCACGCGGCGCACCGTGAAACTGGCACCCTCGTTATGCGATTGCAGCTGCACCACGCGCGAAGCGGCCCAGCCGCCAAGGCCGGTGGCCACTACATATAAATGAACAGTGCCGTCGGCGGCGGTCCAGGCCACCGGATTGCCGATGCGGCGCACGCCATGGCCGAGCGCCTTGCCGAGCGAATCGCGGCTGGCGACCACCCAGTTATCGCTCCATTTGCCATTCGACCAGCGCGAGGCATAAACCTGCACATCCGGCCCGCTCTCGCGGCTGCCGGCCCACCAGAAAGCGATCAAATCACCCTGCGGCAGTTGCGCCAGCGCGCTGGCGTGCGCGGACGGCACACCCTTGGGCATAGGGATAATGGTGCGGGACATTTCGGTCAGCGTGACCGGCGATGGCGCGGCCGCGTCCACGGAGGCCGGCCTCGCGTGATGTTGACGCGCGCGCGACCAGCGCCAGCCTTCAGAGGCCAGCACGGTTGCAACCGCAAAAATACATGCCACTACGACCAGCCAATGAGGCCGTCGCGCCGGTGGGCGTAAAACTCCCATTCCGTCTCCAAGAGATCGGGACCGAAGGAAGCCGTCACCGTGTTCCCTGTGCCCTAAAAATAATCATCTCTCCCCCAAGTTGGAGGAAGACGGTATCCTACAGGAAAATTCATACCAGATGTTAAAACCCGAGCATCCGCTCAGCGCGCATGGCAAGGTTTCCAAGATTGCACGATCCAGTCACAGCATGGCGTTCAGCTCCACCTGAATCTTGAGCAGCGCCGGCAGGCAGCGTTCGGTCATTTGCTCCAGCGTCATGCGGCCGGCGTGGACGCTGATGTTCATGGCGGCCACGACTTCGCCGCGGAAGTTTTTCAGGGGAACCGCCATGGTGCGCAAACCCAGCTCCAGCTCCTGGTCCACCAGCACATAGCCCTGGCTGCGGGCGCGACCAATGGCTTCGGCCAGGCGCTTTTTGTCGATGATGCTGTACTCGGTAATCGGCTCCAGCTGTACCCGCTCCAGATACGCATCCAGCTGCGCCTGCGGCAGGCTGGCCAGCAGCATGCGCCCGTTGGCCGTGCACCAGGCCGGCACCCGCGTGCCCGGTTGCAGCGTCACCGACACCAGTTGCCCCGCGCTCACCGCCGCCACGCATACCAACTGGTCGTGATCCAGCACCCCAACCGAGGCCGCCTCTCCCTGCGCATACGCCAGCCGGTACAGCAGCGGTTGCGCCAGCCGCGGCAGCCGCGCCGAGTGCAGGTAGGACTGCCCCAGCCGCAGCACCATGGGCGTCAGCGAAAACAGCTTGTTTTCATGGCGCATGTAGCCGAGGTGGGTTAAGGTGATGAGATAGCGCCGCGCCGCCGCCCGCGTCAGCCCGGTACGCTCGGCCACCTCGGCAATGCTGAGGCGGCTGCGCTCCTGGTCGAAGGTGGCGATCACTTGCAGGCCTTTTTCCAGGCCTGCCACCAGATCGCGCTGCGCTGGCTGGATGAGGTCGTCGTCGGTACTCATAGGCAAATAAATGGCAATTTGTGCGATATGCGCACATTTTGTGCGAATAGTGAATATAGCACGCATCCGCCGTCTTGTCCGTCCGGGCGCCGCTTCGTACCATCATCACAGCATTCACTAGAGGAGACTAGCTGTGAAATTCGACGCCATCGCCCCCGGCATTTATCCGGAACTGGTTTATCCCCCATACAAATCCACCGTCCACCGCGGCCCGACCCAGCCGCTGCTGCGCCTCGACGCGCCGGTGCCGGTATCGCAGAACATCGCGCCGAAATCGCGCATCCTGCTGCCGAACGACGCCGACCTGACCGCGCACGGCGAAGCGGCGCCGCTGGGCGAGAAGATCGTGGTCACCGGCCGCATCGTCGACGAGGACGGCAAACCGGTGCGCAATTCGCTGCTGGAAGTCTGGCAGTGCAACGCCGCCGGCCGCTATCGCCACAAGAAAGATCAGCACGACGCGCCGCTGGACCCGAACTTCAATGGCTGGGGCAAGATGATGACCGACGACGACGGCCGCTATCGCCTCATCACCATCAAGCCGGGCCCTTACCCTTGGGGCAATCACGACAAGGCCTGGCGCCCGGCGCACATCCACTTCTCGCTGTTCGGTAATGTCTATGCACAGCGTCTGGTGACGCAGATGTACTTCCCCAGCGATCCGCTGTTCGCCTACGACCCGATCTTCCAGAGCATTCCGGACGAAGCCGCGCGCCAGCGCCTGATCTCGCGCTTCAGCATCGAAGAAACCGTGAGCGACCAGATGCTGGGCTATGAATTCGACATCGTCCTGCGCGGACGCGACGCGACCCCATTCGGCATCTGAGGAGAACAGGCTATGAGCAACATCACTACTTCGCAAACCATCGGCCCGTTCTCGCACGAAGCGTGGAAATGGGCGACAGACATGACGCCGGCCACCGGCGGCATCACCATCAGCGGCATCATCTACGACGGCGCCGGTGTGCCGATCAACGACGCCCAGATCGAATCGTGGCAGCCCGCCGCCGCCGACGCCGAAGCGGCGGCCGCGATTCCCGGCTTCCGCCGCGTGCCTTCCGGCGAGGATGGCGGCTTCCGCTTCCAGTTGACCAAAGTCGCACAAGCGCCGGGGGAACCGGTGGCCTACATCACCGTGTTCGCGCGCGGTCTGGTGAAGCACCAGTACACCGCCGTGTTCCTGGCCGACGACGCAGGCCTGTCGCAGTCCGCTATACTGGACCAGGTGCCATCCGCGCGCCGTGCCACGCTGCTGGCCGAGCGCAATGCCGACGGCAGCTACCGCTGGGACATCCACATGCAGGGCGAACGCGAGACCGTGTTCTTCGACTATGAGTAAACATGAGCGTATCAATATTCGATAGCTTCCTTACCAGCGGCGACATGATCGCGGTGTTTGACGACGCCGCGATCGTGCAAGCTATGCTGCGCTTTGAACAGGCGCTGGCGCAGGCACAGGCCGACGTCGGCCTGCTGCCGCAAGCCACGGCGCGCATCATCGCCGAGGCTTGCGACGTGCAGCGCTACGATGTGCCGGCGCTGATTGTCGCCAGCCGGCGAGCGGGCAGCCTGGCCATCCCGCTGGTAAAGGAACTGAAAAAAACCGTCACTGCCGCCGATGCGCAAGCCGGCGGCAAAGTGCATTTTGGCGGCACCAGCCAGGACGTGATCGACACCGCCATGGTGCTGGCCACACACGAAGCCTTGCAACTACTGGACGACGGTCTGCATGACCTGACCGGCCACCTGCTGCAACTGGCGGACCAACACACCGGCACGCCGGTGCTGGCGCGCACCCTGATGCAGCCGGCGCAAATCACCTCGCTGGGTTTCAAGTTTGCGGGCTGGCTGGCGCCACTGGTGCGCGCACGCGCGCGCCTGCGCGAAGCCGGACAACGCGCGCTGCAACTGCAACTGGGCGGCGCCGTCGGCACACTGGACGTGATGGGCGAACAAGGCCCGGCAGTGGTCGAGCGCATGGCCGCCCTGCTCGGCCTGCGCGCGCCGGACGCCGCATGGCACACGCAGCGCGACGAATGGGTGCGGCTGGGCCTTGAAGTGGCCCTGCTGTCCGGCAGCCTTGGCAAGATCGCCACTGATCTGAGCCTGATGGCGCAAGGCGAAATCGCCGAACTGGCGGAACCGTCCGGCGAAGGCCGCGGCGGTTCTTCCGCCATGGCGCACAAGCGCAATCCGGTATCGGCCATGATCGCACTGGCCGCCGCCGCGCGCACCCCGCAGCATGGCGCGGCGCTGCTGGCGGCCATGGGCCAGCAGCATGAGCGTGGCCTCGGCAACTGGCAGGCCGAATTGGCGGAGTGGCCGTCACTGTTCCTCAGCGCCCACGGCGCGCTGCAAGCGCTGAACGAAGCCATCGCCGGCCTGCAAGTGGATAGCGCCCGCATGCTGCGCAACATCGGCGAATTCAAGGAGTTGATTTACCCCGGTTCCGTCAGGGACGCGGCGGAAATCGCCCGTCCCGCGCAACGCCTCGCTGAACAACAACTGCGCCAACTGCGCGCGGACATCACCAAACTCTCAACATCATCATGAGCTACGATCCTATCGACCACGATTTCGAACGCGGCCTGCACAACCGCCGCGGCATCCTCGGCGACGCCTGGGTAGCCCGTTCGCTGAACAACGCCAACAACTTCAATGCCGACTTCCAGAACCTGATCACGCGCTTTGCGTGGAATGAGATCTGGGGCCGTCCGGGCCTGGAACAGAAGACCCGCCGCGCCATCGTCCTCTCCATCACCATCGCGCTGGGCCGCTGGGAAGAATTTGACCTGCACGTGCGCGCCGCGCTGCTGGGCGAGGAAAGCAACCGCCTGACGCCGGACGAGCTGAAAGAAGTGCTGATTCAGTCGGCCATCTACGCCGGCGTGCCGGCCGCGAATACCGCCTTCACCCACGCGCTGGCCATCCTGCGCGAAGTCGGCGCGCAAATCGGCTATGAGCTGGAAGCGGTAGCGCCAGCCGCCACCACCCATCCCGGCATCGGCCGCGAAGGCCGCACCACCAGCCTGCCCTACCTGCACTACAGCGTGCGCGAACCACGCAACGGCAAGACGCCGCGCCGCACCATTGTGCTGAGCCACGCGCTGGGCTGCGACCTGACCATGTGGGATCAGCTGGCGAATCTGCTGTCGGAAGACAGCCGCGTGATCGCCTACGACCATCGCGGCCACGGCGCATCGGACGCGCCGGCCGGCCCGTACAGCATGGCCGACCTGGCCGACGACGCCGCGCGCCTGCTGCGCGAGCTGGATACCGGTCCGGTAACGTGGATAGGTTTGTCGATGGGCGGCATGGTCGGCCAGGAGCTGGCGCTGCGCCATCCTTCGCTGGTATCCGCGCTGGTACTGGCGAATACCACGTCGTCCTACCCGGCGGCGGCACAAGCGATGTGGGAACAGCGCATCGCCACCGTGCGCGAAGGAGGCCTGGCGGCGATTGCCGATGCGGTGATGGGCCGCTACTTCCACGACGGTTTCCGCGCCGAGCACGTGGCGACTGTGGAACGCTTCCGCCGCCGTCTGTTGACCACCGGTCCGGAAGGCTATGTGGCTTGCTGCGCGGCGGTGGCTGGCGTGAACACCACCGATCGTCTGCCGAGCATCAACGTGCCGGCGCTGGTGATTGCCGGTGAACTGGATGCCGGCACGCCGCCAGCCATGGCCGAAGAACTGGCCAGGCAGCTGCCGCGTGCGCAACTGCGTTTGATTGCTCAAGCCTCCCACATCAGCGCCATCGAACAGCCTTCGGCGTTCGCGGCGCTGGTGCAGGAGTTTTTAGCGTCGGTTTAAAACGCGCCGACGTAGTTCTCAGCCAGCGCTGTCGCCAGCGCTGGCGAGGCAGCGATGTTTTCCAGTTCGGCGCGCTGCATCTCGCGCTCGAACGGCGTGGCGTCCGCAAAGGTGTGCAGCAGGCGCGTCATGGTCCACGAGAAGCACTCGGCACGCCAGATGCGCTTCAATGCCGTTTCGCTGTAGGTTTGCAGTACCGCCTCACTGTTATTGCGGTAGAACTCCACCAGCCCCGCCGTCAGCACCTTCACATCCGACACCGCCAGATTCAAGCCCTTGGCGCCGGTCGGCGGCACAATGTGCGCGGCATCGCCAGCCAGGAACAAACGGCCCGCCTGCATCGGCGTCGACACAAAACTGCGCATGCCGATGATCCCCTTCTGGAAAATCTTGCCTTCCTTGAGCTTCCAGCCGTCGTGGTTTTCAAGGCGCGCGTGCAGCTCCGCCCAGATGCGGTCATCCGACCAGTTGTCCACCTTGTCGGCCGGGTCGCATTGGAAGTACAAGCGCTGCACGGTCGGCGAACGGGTACTGACCAGCGCAAAGCCACGGTCATGTTGGGCGTAGATCAGTTCTTCCGACGATGGTGCGGATTCCACCAGAATGCCGAACCAGCCGAACGGATAAATCTTCTGGTAATCCTGGCGTGTAGCCTGATCCGGCATCGCCGGGCGCGAAACACCGTGGAAGCCATCGCAACCGGCGACGAAATCCGCATCGATGCGCTGCGCCTCGCCATTGTGGCGGAAGGTGACGTAAGGTTTGTTGGTGGCGACATCGTGCAGCGCCACTTCGCTCACTTCAAACAGAATAGTACCTTGCGCGGCAAGACGCGCGGACACCAAGTCTTTCAGCACCTCGTGCTGCGGATAGACAGTGATCGATTTACCGGTCAGGCCATGCAGATCGATGCGGTGACGCTTGCCACCGAAAGCCAGCTCGAAACCGTGGTGCAGCGCGCCTTCCTTGCGCATGCGTTCACCCACGCCTGCCGCGGTCAGCACGTCCATGGTGCCTTGTTCCAGCACGCCGGCGCGGATGGTGGCCTCGATGTCGGCACGCGAGCGGGTTTCGAGAACGATGGAGGAAATCCCTTGCAAATGCAGCAAATGGGACAGCAGAAGGCCGGCAGGACCGGCGCCGATAATAGCGACTTGGCTACGCATGTTTTATCTCCGATGTGGTTTAGGTATGACGTCATCGTAGCGGCGTTGAGCTGCAAAAAACATGGATGAAAAACGCTAAAACTTGTACTATTTTGACAGACTATACTCCTATTGATGGCAATGGCAACCAAAGAAATCCCCCAATTCGCACTGTACGGCGAGCAGAATCGCAACGCCAATGCGGAGTTCGTGCACATAGAGCTGATCGAGACGCGCAGCCGGCTGTACGACTGGCATATTGGCAGCCATACCCACCCCGGACTGTTTCAGGTACTTTTTCTACTCGGCGGCGAAGTCCGCTCCAGCATCGGCGACGCCGTGTGGCAGCGCAGCGGGCCGGTGGCCATCACTATCCACCCGTCGGTGGTGCACGGCTTCGACTTTGCGCCCGGGGCGCATGGCTATGTGCTGACGGTGGACCAGAACGTGATCTTCTCGGCCGCACACGGACACGGGGATTTGTATTCATCGCTGTTCGTGCAGCCGCTGGCCATCGATTTGAGCGGCATCCATCAACGGTTGGTGGCTTTGCTGGAAAACCTGAGCATGGAGGCGGCCTGGCCAGAATACGGCCACACGCTGATGCTGGAATGGCTGGCGCGCAGCACCTTGCTGCTGTTGGTCCGCGCCCAGGCGGAAACGAAACTGGCCGATCAATCCGGCCGCAGCGACTTTGAACTATTCAGCCGCTTCCGCGCCGAAGTGGAACAGCACTACAAGGAACAATGGCAGGTGGGCCAGTACGCCGAAGTGCTGCGCGTGACGCCGACGCGCCTGAACCGCCTGTGTCTCAAGCTATCCGGCAAATCGGCCTTCGACCTGACGCAGGACCGCCTGATGCTGGAGGCCTGCCGCAAGCTGACCTACCTGCCGGCCAGCATCGCCAGCATCGCCTACGAACTGGGCTTCCAGGACCCGGCCTACTTCAGCCGTTTGTTCAAGAAACGCATGGGCAGGACTCCCAAGGACTTCCGCCGTTAGCCGTCAGGAGACTTTGGTCCAGACGCCGCCGGCGAGAGACGAAGCTTGCACGGTTTCGATGAACAACACCCCGCGCACGCCATCCGCGATAGTGGGAAATTGCGCCGCGCCGGGATCGCCGCCGCTGCGCCGCGCCAACAGATGGCAGGCGATCTCACTGTACAACGCGCCAAAAGCGTCGATATAGCCTTCCGGGTGGCCGGCCGGCACCCTGCTGGTACGTGCGCCGGCAGCGTTCATGGCGGCGCTGCCGCGCGTGATGATACGGGTCGGCTCGCCCAGCGGCGTCCATCTCAATTCGTTAGGCTGCTCCTGCGCCCATTCGATGCCGCCTTCGCTACCGACTACGCGAATGCGCAACTCGTTGGTGCAGCCCACCGCCACCTGGCTGGCCCACAGCATACCGCGCGCGCCCCCCTCATAACGCAACAACACCTGTACATCGTCATCAATGGCGCGCCCCGGCACGAAGGAGCTCAGTTGCGCGGACAGCGACTCCAGCTTCAGGCCGGTGATGAAGTCGGCCAGTTGCCAGGCGTGCGAGCCGATATCGCCAATCGCACCGCCGCCGGATTTCGCGGGATCGGTACGCCAGGTCGCCTGTTTATGGCCATCCTGCTCCAGCGGCGCGGCCAGCCAGTCCTGCGCGTACTGCACCTGCACCACGCGGATCGCGCCTAGCGTTCCTTCTCGCACCATTTGCTGCGCGTGGCGCACCAGCGGATACGCGGAATAATTATGAGTGACCGCGAACAGCAAACCGCGTTCTTCGGCCAGCGTTTGCAGCATGCGCGCATCCTCGCTGGTGGTCGTCACCGGCTTGTCGCAAATGACGTTGATGCCCGCCTCCAGGAAGGCGCGCGCCACCGGTGCATGCATATGGTTGGGCGTAACGATAACCACCGCCTCGATGCCGTCCTCGCGCGCAGCTTCCGCCTGCGCCATCTGACGGTAGTCTCCGTAGATACGCGATGGGTCCAGTCCAAGCGCAAGGCCCGAACGCTGCGATGCTTCGGGGCTGGACGACAATGCGCCAGCCAGCAGTTGGTAGCGATCATCCAAACGCGCGGCGTGGCGATGCACGGCGCCGATAAAGGCGCCCTCGCCGCCGCCCACCATCCCCAGCCGAATGCGGCCGGGGAAAATCTCAGGTTGCTCCATCTGTTCTCCTCAAGCGATACCGGCGCGGCACACCCGCGCGGGAAATCAGGCGTCTTCGAAAATGGCCACGGCACGGGTCCAGCCAGCCGAGGCGCCACGGATCTTATGCGGAAAACAACTGATGGTGAAGCCGGTCGGCGGCAGCGACTCCAGGTTGTGCATCTTCTCCAGGTGACAGTAGCCGATATCGCGACCGGCCTTGTGCCCTTCCCAGATCAGGCTTATATCGCCGGTTTCCTGGATTTTTTTGGCCGTATAGCTGAACGGCGCGTCCCAGCTCCACGCATCGGTACCGGTCAGGCGCACGCCGCGTTCCAGCAAATACATGGTGGCCTCATAGCCCATGCCGCAACCGCAGTTGACGTAATCCGGCTGGCCATAACGCGAACCGGCGCGCGTGTTCACCACCACGATTTCCAGCGGACTCAAAGTATGGCCGATGCGCTTCAACTCCGCCTCCACCTCCGCCGCCGTGACCACGTGGCCATCCGGCAGATGGCGGAAATCCAGCTTCACGCCGGGCTGGAAACACCATTCCAGCGGCACCTCATCGATGGTGATGGAACGCTCCGACTCGCCCAGCTTGCGGTTCATGGTCGAGTGGAAGTGATACGGCGCGTCCAGGTGGGTGCCGCTGTGCGTGGTCAGGCGCACCCACTCGGCGGCGGCGGCTTCGCCTTCCGGGTAATCGCCGGCCTTGGTGCCGGGCAGCAGGTGCATGAACTCATTCAGGGTTTCCTTGTGGTTCTGGTACTCGATCTTCGGCGCCAGGGTCGGCGGGTCGGACAGGACTTCATTTTCAAGATAAATCGACAGATCGACAAAACGACGCGGCATGGTGATTCCTTTCTTCACTTGGGTCCGCGCATTCTATGCGCGCACGATAGCCGCGGCAATGCTTTTTATCGATGGGCGCTATCGGCGCGGCCGATATCGGCATCCATCCGCACCACCGCCTGTTTCAAAAGACCGCGCAGCCAGAGCAAGCCAGGGTCCCGCGTGCGGTACTTATGCCACTGCATGGACTGCGTCATGCGCGTCATCTGCATGGGCAGAGGCAGGATTTTCAGCGGCAGCCCGCGCGACACTTGCAGCGCGAGGCGCCGATGCACCGTCACGATGCGCTCGGTGCCCAGCACGAGGTAAGCGGCGGCGAGGAAGCCTGGCGCTATGGTCCGCAGTGCCGCGAGCTAATAACCTTCGCGCCGGACGAACGCATCGAAGCCCTGTTCGGCCGCCTGCCGCCGCTGCGCACGCCAGCCGCGCTGGCGGCGGGCTTCCGCCACGACCAGGACGTCGACCGCCTGATCGTCGCCGCCATGCAGGCGAACTAGCGGCTACAAGTCGAGCACCAGCACCGCTGTCCGCGCCCGCGATACGCAGGGCATGAAGCAGTCGTTGGCCTCGCGCTCGGATGGTGACAGGAAGCTGTCCTGATGATCCGGCACACCGTCCAGCACCGTCGTGCGGCAGGTTCCGCACACGCCCACCTCGCACGAGCAATCGATATCGATGCCGGCCTCCTGCAAGCAGGCCAGCGCGCTGCGGTCGGACGGCACCGGCAGTTCGCGCTGCGAACGCGCCAGCTTGATGGTGAATGCGGCCGCGCCTTCCACCGTGGCGGGCGCGAACGACTCCTGGTGCACCGCGCCAGCGCCCAGATGCGCTTCACCGGCCGCAGCCACCGCCGCCATGAAGGGCGCCGGGCCGCACACATAGGCTTGCGTTCCGCGCGGCTGCGCCCCGATCTCGCTTGCCAGGCTGGCGGCGACATCGGCTGCGCTCAGGCCCGCGTGGACGTCGACGTGCGGCGCCAGCGGCCCATCAAGCAGTTCGTCCGCAAAGGCCACGCTGCCGGCATCTCGCACGTAGCAGGCCAGCCTGAAAGACGCGCCACGGCGCAGCAGCGCATACGCCATCGACAGAATCGGCGTGATGCCGATGCCGCCAGCGAACAGCAGATAATATGGTGCCGATGGCGCCAGCGCGAAGGCATTGCGCGGCTGGCCGAGCGTGAGCCGCGTGCCCACCGCCGCCACCTCGTGCAGCCACGCCGATCCCCCGCGCGACTGCGGCTCGCGCTTGACGGCCAGCCGGTAGCCGCGGGAAGGTTCGCGGCAGCACAGCGAATACTGGCGCACCAAGCCGGTGCCCAGTGTGACATCGACATGCGCGCCCGCCTCGTAGGTCGGCAGTGGCGAGCCGTCAACGGCTACCAGTTCCAGCACGCGCACGCCACCGCCATCACGAAGCGATTGAATGATGACCTCCATGCGCTCACCCCACCGCACCAGCGGCCGCCGCCTGCGCGGCCACATGCGACGCCACCACGCGGCGCGCGCGATTGGCGCCGGCGTCGACGTGAATATCGATCATTGGGCCGCTGCCGAACTGTTTCATGTTGCTGTACTGCGTTTCAATCAGCACGCGGTCTTCCTCGAAGGTTTGCTCGGTCTGACGGTACACGGTTTCCGCGTTGTCCGGCTGATCCGGGTGCGCGGAGCTGGCCATGGTCCAGAAATAATGCGTGGTCGTCTCCGTCTCCGGCGTGATGCCGTGGAAGCCGCGCATGTGGAAGCCGCCACGCTGTGGATCGTCCAGCGCATACTCGCCCGGCTCCACCGCACCGGTAAAGATCTGCAAATACGTCAGATGGAAATCGATCTCCTGCCAGCGATCGATACTGCCCTTGAACGGCCACGCCGCCGAGTAGGTTGCCGGCGGCTGTGAATTCTTCATCCAGCGCACCACGCGCACCTTGTCGCCATCCTGCGTGACGATGGTGGGTGCTTCCATGTGCACCTTGGCGTTGCCGCCGATGGTGCGGCCATGCAGATAGCCGACGTGACTCAGATCCAGCAGATTATCGTGAATCAGCTGATACGGCGCCTTGTAATGGAAGGCGCCGCCCTTCCAGCTGTACACCGGATTTTCATGCGCTGGCACTTCCGGCGGCTCGCAGTCCGGCGGGCTCTCCGCATCCTTGCCGAACCAGATCCAGACCACCTGATTGCGTATCGCGGCCGGAAACGCGCGCACCCTGGCCTTACCGGGAATCTTGCCTTGCCCCGGCACTTCGATGCATTGGCCGCTGGCGGCAAACTTCAAGCCATGATAGCCGCAGCGGATGCCGCCTTCCTCCAGCGTGCCGCAGGACAGCGGCACGGCGCGGTGGCAACAGCGATCTTCCAGCGCCGCCACACCGCCATCTTCGGTGGCGAACATCACGATCGGGTTATTCAGCAGCACACGGGCCAGCGGCCGTTCTTTCAGCTCCCATACGAAGCCTGCCACATACCATTGATTGAGCGGGAACATATCGGTCTCCTTATGAATGATTTTCAAAGATCATCGCGGAGAACACCGTATTTTGAAATAGAATGAACGACATAATATTTATGCGAATTTCAAATACGGAGACAACCATGCCGGGATTCGATTTGAACCTGCTGCCGGTGGCACTGGCCATCTATGAAGAAAGCAGCGTCAGTGGCGCGGCGCGCAAGCTGGGCATGAGCCAGCCGGCGGTCAGCGTGGCCCTCAACAAACTGCGCAAGGCGCTGGGCGATCCGCTGTTCGTCCGCACCGTGCAAGGCATGGCGCCGACGCCGCGCGCCCTCACCCTGATCGATCCCACGCGCGACATCCTGCAACGGCTGCGCAACGACGTGCTGGCCAGCGAACAGTTCGAGCCGGCCAGCACCGACCGCCATTTCACCATCGCGCTGTCGGACATCGGCGAGATGACCTTCCTGCCTCGCCTGCTGGACCGCCTGCGGCGCGAGGCGCCGGGTGCCAGTATCGGCTCCGTCACGCTGCCGCCGGCCGAACTGGCGGTGGCGCTGGAACAGGGCACGGTGGACCTGGCGGTAGGCTACTTCCCGGACCTCAAGCACCGCAACCTGTTCCAGCAGCGGCTATTCACACATGACTTCATCTGCCTGCTGGCCGCCAGTCATCCGTACCGCCAGAAAAAACTCAGCATGCGGCAATTCCTGGACATGGGGCACGTGGTGGTCAAGGCCGAAGGCCGCAGCCAGGAATTGTTCGAACAGTTTTTGGCCAAGCAGCAGATCACGCGACGCGTGGTGCTCTCCACACCGCACTTCATGTCGATTCCATTCGTGATCGCCGCCAGCGACCTGGTGGTCACCGTACCGCGCGCGGTGGGCGAAAGCTTCGCGCAACTGGCCAACATCCGGCTAGTCGAACCGCCAGTCGCCATCCCCAGCTTCGACCTGAAACAACATTGGCATCGCAAATACGCCAAGGACGGCGCCAACGCATGGCTGCGCAGTACCATCGCCGAGATTTTTACGGACGCACCCTGACCTGTCTATCATCTCAAGGCTTGAATTCCCAATAAGTGCCGCGGGTTCCGCTTGCCTTGCTCAAGCGTGGTCGTTTGGCTGGTTCCAGTCCCTGGTTAATAATCATGAACAGGTCGCTCATCACCGTAGCGTTGTCGCCGAAGTAGCTGTGCGAAAGCCCGAACCACTCTTCGGTAATCGCGCTGGCATCGATAGAATCAAGCCCGGAGAACACGGCAATGCCCGATCCGCCGGAACCCAGCCTTCTTTCGCCGTGCAGCCACGCCGACACCGCCACCGGCAAATCCTGGTTGGAAGCGTACAGCGTGTAGCGGGTTGGGCTGGCACTCTTGAGCTCATACAGCCAACGCTCCCGGAACTCCTGTTCGCCAATATCCGGGGATGCCAGCACAACCTGACGTACCACTTTGTCCGCGCCAGGTCGGCGCCGCAGCAACTCGGCCATGCCCTGTGTGAACACGCGATTGCCCATGCTGTGGGCCACGATATAGACTGGCACGCCCGGCCCGAGGCTAGTCAACTGATCCAGCACGGCGGCCATCTGCCGCCATGCCGAGCGCGCCTTTTCCTCGTCGCTCATATAGGACAGGACGTCGCCATTGGATGGCCAGCTGTACAGAATAGTGGGGCCAGGAAAGGCAAGATCATAGGTCAGCTGCGCGGCACGCTGGGCCGCCTGCTCAAACGAGTTGTTGAATCCATGGACAAACAACAGTACCCCGGGCTTGTTGAACGCGCTGGCGCGTTGCGCCAGTTCGCTCTTCAGCTTGGACTCGCTCAGGATCTGGAACCCGTCCGCCATCACGACGTGGCGCTGAGGGTTCGCATCCCAGTCAAATCGCCATACCGACGGACTCTCCAGCTTGGCCCAGCGGTGATCAGACGGGATCGAGATATCCACCGCGCCGAAGGTGAGCTTGTCGCTGCGCAGCTTGCCGAAAGCATCGGCAGCCCTGCTGCTGTTGGTGGCATCCCGGCTGGTGGCAAAATATAAGTGCACCCAGTCGTGCCGCTTGTAGAGAACCGAGGTACCCTTATCAAAAGGCTTCACCGGCACTGCCTTGGCGCCAGCTTGCCGTACCACATCGTTCAACCGGGCGATGTCGCTTTCGCCTCGATTCAACTCGGCGCGAATCTCCGCATAGTCCTCGTCCGTGATCGTGATGCTCAACTCGGCCGCAGGCTCCTTACCGCATAACTGCTCATCGAATGCCGCCACCTTCACTTCATCCAGGGTTAGCTCCGGCCATATCTTTTCGCGCACGCCACGCTGGGCCACCGGCAGCGCCAGATCGCCGAGCGGCGCGCCTTCGGTATGCATCTTAAGCTGCCGGGTTTGCAGCAATTCGCGCCCCGGCACAAAAGACTGGCCGCGGATGCACAGCAAGGTCTCTTCCGCCGCCGCCGGAACATGCCCTGCCGCTCCCAGCAGCACAGCACTAGCCACCATGATACGAAAATCACGCATCGCATTTTCCTCTGTATGTTAAAGCCAGTTACCCATCAAGACGTATGAAGCCCAAAAGTACGGGTGACGCAAGTCAATCGCGGCGCCACCGCCGTTGATCTTGCCGTCGATCATAGCGATTTGTGTCTTGCGCAATGCCGCAGCCTTGCTCATCACCCGTGTCTCACCGCGCTGCCGATAGAATTCCAGCATCATCGGGGTGGCGCCAACATCGGCCACCGGCCATAAGGTGGCCATGACGGTCTTCGCCCCTTGCGAACGGAATACACCAGCCAGCGATTCCACTGCCCCGTCGCTGATCCCGGAGTCGCATGCCGACAGGACAATCATGTCGTATTGCTCCAGCTTGGGATTCCAGCCCAGCAGTTCGCCGGTGCTCAGTTTGCTGCCGTCGCCCAACAGCAACTGCGACTGTTCCACCTTGTAATGCGTGGCGATATGCAAGACCTCAGCGCCGCTGCTGCCGGCAGCGAGCCAGTATTGCAGCATGTCCGAGGTGAAAGCGTCGTCGATATAGCGCCTGCCGCTGATAATGCCCTGCGCCGCCAGACAACTCTGGCTTCCCGCCTCACGTATGACACCGCAGACTTCTTCGCGCACGCCGGGCAGTGGAATGTTACCGAAATCAGCATTGGCTTGCGACGCTCCGAAGGCCACGCCATGCCAGATGTCACTGCCATGGGTCTCCAGACCATCAAGCCCGCCGCCGCCATCGGCAGTGAGCATGGTCACCGCGTAACGCTCAATCAAATGCCTTCCATCCGGCCCGATCAGCGCCGCATATGGCAAGGCACGCAGATTGCCAAAAGGCAGAATCGCCCACTGCTGGATATCATTGGCGCCATTGAGCTGCTTCTCGGCCGGTTCAATCAACAAGCGGTGCAGCTCACGCGCTGGCTTGCGATAATCCTTGCGGCCCTGGATCGCTTCACGCAAGGACTTGACCAGGATGCCCAGCCGGTCCTCGGAAACAGGACTGATCAGCGGGACGGCGCCCTGGCCAGTCGTTACGATGATCAGCAAGCCACGTTCGGTCGGTTGCAGAACCAGGCCTGCCGTGCGTAAACCGCCGTTGCGCGCGCCCATCCCCGCCAACTTGGATGACAGCTTCGTGCGGGCTTTTTCAAAGGCCGTTTTCTGCTGCTGGCTGGCTTTCTCCGCCGCCGCGCCCAGCCGCTGCATGGCATCGTCCATGATGTTGCCCGTTTGCGTTTCAATCTGCACTCGCAACCTGACCAACGCCAGCGTCTCGGGCCCCGGATCGGTGAATATGCCTTGCTTGACGCCTTCCATCACCTCGCGATAGCGCTGCGCATATTCGCGCCAGCGAGCCGCGGCAACCTCCAGATTTTTGCGGTAGGCCTCCTCCGCCTCCGTCCATAGCAATCCTTGCTGTTCTACGCCATCGGCGCCATTGCGGCGCAAGTATGCGGTGAGTTCAGACTCTTTCAACAACAACAGAACGCGTTCGGCCTCCGCGATCCGTCCCCGTTGCACCAGCAGGACAGACAATGAGCGATAGGGCGCGGAGAGCTGGCGTGTGAACGATTCGCGCGTGGCGGCATCCATGCCGCGCGTCCCGGCACGCATGCGCTGCCGGGCATTCACCGACAACTTATAATAAAAAATCGCCTCGTCTTGCGCTCCCGGTGTGTCCAGTCGTTTCAGGCTATTGGCCAGATTGGCCGAAAAGGTGGCAAGGCTGCCGATCGCGCCGTGGTCGCGGCCAGGATCGCTGATATCGGTCACCGCCACAATATGAACAGCGCGGCGCAATAGCGGCAAGACCTCGTCGCCGCGCCCCATCGACTCATATAGCACGGCCAGGTTGTTTATCGCGGTTGCCGTGCTTGGATGTTCCGGCCCAAGGCTCTTCTCGTCAATCTCCAGCGCCCGCTGATACAGCGGCAGCGCCTCCGTATAACGCCCCATCGATTGGTACATGCCGGCCAGATTGTTCAAGCTCAGGGCGATGCTGACATGGTCAGGAGCCAGGCTCTTTTCCCGGATTGCCAGCGCGCGCCGGTAGAGCGCCAATGCGTCCCCCAAATTCCCTTGCTCTTCATAGATTTCAGCCAGGTTGTTCAGGTTCACAGCCAGCTCAGGATGATCCGCTCCAAAAATTTTTTCTTCAATCGTCCACGCACGCTGATACAAGCGCAGCGCTTCATCATTATTCCCCATCAATTTATACAACATGCCCAGATTGTTCAGATCAATCGCCGTGCCATGATGGTTCAATCCAAGCGTCTTCTCATCGATGTCCAAAGCCCGTCGATACAGTGGCAGGGCTTCGCCGTAGCGCCCCAATGTTTTATACAGGCCCGCGAGATTATTCAGAACGGTGGCTGTGTACGAGTCTTCCCGGCCCTTTTTTTCCTCGACGATCGTCAGCGCCCGCAAAAACAGCGGCAACGCTTCGTTATAACGCCCCATTTTGCGGAGCAAACCCGCCTGGTTGTTCAAGTCCACGCCAGTATCAGGATGATCTGCCCCCAAGGCGCGCTCGTCTATGCTCAAGGCGCGCTGATATAGCGGCAACGCTTCAGCATAGCGCCCCTGCGCTTCATACAAGCCGGCCAGGTTATTAATGGCGGTGGCGGTCTGCGGATCATTTGGCCCGGAGATTTTTTCTTGAATTGCCAGCGACCGCTGATACAGCGGCAACGCTTCGTTATAGTTGCCCATCGCCCGAAGCACTCCAGCGACGTTATACACGCTGACAGATAACGCCTCGTCATCAGGCTGCGTCGCCTGCTCACGCAAGTCCAGTACCTTCCTGTAGCGCCATAGCGCCTCGCTATACTGCTCCTTGGATCGATAAGCCCCCGCCAGATAAGACAAATCCTGCACGGTATCCGCATGACCCGGACCCAGCGCTTTCTCGTCAATATCAAGCGCTCGCTGGAACAGCGTCAATGCGTCATCGTAACGCCCCATCAGTTTGTATAACCTGCCGAGTCTGCTTGCCCGCTCCGCGGTATCAGGGTGCTCCGGCCCAGCCTCAACCTCACTAAGAGCAAGCGCACGCTGGTACAGCGGCAACGCTTCCTCGTATCGTTCCGCGGATCGATACATCAGGGCCAGGTTACTGACACAAGTGATAATAGTTGACGTCGTAGCTCCCGTACCTTCAGCCTCCGAGAGCGCCTGTTGTGCCACCACAATCGCCTGCGGATACTGCCCCCGCTCGTATAACTGGGCCACCTGCTCGTTCAATTCGCTCACATCAGCCCATGCGGGACCGATGATCAGCAAGGAACCAAGCAGGAGCATCCACTTGCGGAGCGAAAATAATGACAGCTTCATGTTGGCGCCAACTTTCTCAACGATTGCAGAAGTTTTTAGTTCACCAACAATATCAGTGTTACCAGATAAAAATATATTTTATGTACGCTTCCAAACATAACTGCGGGGATTTCGCGACACTTGCAAACGAGAAGCAAATTAGTTCAGAGCCGCCTCAACGCGCTTGGCGGCGTTGAACAGCTTGCCTTCCGCGCCCGGCGCGCACATGATGGAGATGCTGGGCGGCAGGCCGGTGGCGGGATCTTTGAAGTTCCAGGCCGGGATGGCGATGGCCGGCAGGTCAAGGTAATTGCCCATGGTGTGGGCGGTGAACAAGCCGTTGACGCCGGGTTTCAGGGACTGCCGGTTCATCTTGCCATGTGGCGGCGCCAGCAGGCCCAGCGTCGGCAGCACCATCACGCCGTCCGCGCCCAGCAGGGACTGATAGCGTTCGCGCGCGCTGGCGTAGCCTTCGGCGATCGCTTGGATTTTGGCCTTGCTGCGGGTTTTCATGATCGGCGCGATCAGCATCCATTGCAGCAGGCCGTTGTCCACCGTCGGTTTGCCGAGCAGTTGCGCCAGCAATTCCCTGAACGGCGAGAAGCGACCGCCCTGCGGCGTCGACAGCAGCCGTATCCAGTCGTCGTAAAAATCGTCGAGGATCAGTTTGGGGATGTTCAGGTAAAGTTGGCGCGTGTCGCTGAAGTCCTGCTGCTCTTCGCGATAGCCCTCCTCTAGCAGCGCGCTACGCGCGGCGGACAGCGCGGCGCCGATGCACGGCTCCTGCATGGTCAGCGGCAAGCCGGCCGGGGTCACCAGCCGCCCGCCGGCGGCATCGGCCACTGGCTGATTGGCGATCACGTTGTAGACCAGTTGCGCATCGCGCACGCTGCGCGTCAGCGGTCCCAGGGCCAGCCAGTTGCGCGTATTGCCGCTCACCACCGGCCAGGTGCCGCGCGACTCGACCGCGCCGGAATGCGGCTTGAAGCCGACCACGCCACAAAACGCCGCAGGAATCCGGATCGAGCCCAGAATATCCGAGCCCACGCCAAACACCGAACACGACGCGCCCACCAGCGCGCCCTCGCCGCCGCTCGACCCACCGGCCACACGGCTGACGTCCAGCGGATTGTTGGTGCGCCCGTAGCGCGGGTTGGTGGACTCGCCGGTCATGGCGAATTCCGGCACATTGCTGCGCGCGATGACGATGGCGCCGGCCGCCTTCAGTCGCCGGACGATTTCCGCATCTTGCGCGTGCGCCTCCGGCGGCATGCGCAGCGAACCGGCCGTCACCTGCTGGCCGGCCAGTCCGAAGGTCTCCTTGACACTGCACGGCAGGCCGAACAGGGGCAGCGATCGGTCGCCTTCGCGGTCGAGCAGCGCGGCCTGCGCCAGTGCCTGATCACGGAAGATCTGGGTGGCGCCATTGATCCGCGGCTGCACCCGCGCCAGCCGGTCCAGACGTTCAGTCACCAGTTGTTCCGACGTCAGCAGGCCGCCGCGCAACTGCGAGAGCAGGCCGACCGCATCCGGCGCCCGCATATTTCCTTGAGTTTTGTCCATTTTGCTATTATGCGCAGACCGGACGCCGGGAGTCTTTAGCGAAATCCCGCAAAAACTGAGAATTCGCGCACATTCAGGGACAGGTACGACATGGGGCAAGTCAAGGTGGCCACCGCGCTGCCACTGCTTAATTATCTGCGCCGCAGCGGCAGCGCGCATGTGGACGCCATCGCGCCAGCGCTGGCCGGCAGCGACCACATCGCCACCGAATGCTGGCTCGGGCTGTACCAGCAGGCCATCGCCCTGACTGGCGACGCCGCCTTGCCGTTGCGCGTGGGCGCCAGCGTCCAGCCCAGCGATTACAGCATGCTGGGCTTTGCCGCCATGAGCTGCGTCACGCTGGGCCAGGCGATTGAGGTCATGCAGCGCTACGAGCGGCTGGTGCAGGACGTCAACTCCACCGCGCTGGCCATGCATGGCGACAGGGCCGAACTGCAATGGCTGCCGTATCGCGGCCCGATCTCGCCCATCTTCATGCAACTGGCGCTGGCATCGTGGGCTGCCGTCGGCCGTCATCTGAGCGGCACCCGGCAAGCGTTCGAGGCGCATTTCACGTTTGCCCAGCCGGACCATGCCCACGTCTATGCAGAGATATTCGGCCGCCCGCCCCGCTTCTCGCAGCCAATGACGAGGCTGATATTCGAGCGCGCCTTCCTCGACCTGCCGGTGGTGTTCGGCGATCCGCAAACCAACCAGATCCTGCTGCAAAAAGCCGAGGAGCAATTGCTGCAAGCCGATGAAAGCGAGATCGTCTGCCAGGTGCGGCAACGCATCGCCAGCGGCCGCGTCAGCGTGGAAGCCGTGGCCGGGGACTTGCGCATGTCGCCGCGCAAGCTGCAACAGCAGTTGACCCGGGACGGCAGCAGTTTCCGCAAGCTGCTGCATGAGGCACAGTTCCAGCGCGCCAAGGCATATCTGAGCGATCCGGCGGTCAGCGTCAGCGAGGTGGCCTTGCTGCTCGGCTATTCGGAACAAAGCCCGTTTCAGCACGCCTTCAAGAACTGGGCCGGCATGACACCGGGTGCGTATCGCAAGCTGCGGCTGCGCCCCGCTCAGGAGTGAAGCAAGGCGTCGCGCAGCAGGCTTGGCACCAGGCCGGTCCAGCGCTTGAAGGAACGGCGGAAGTTGGTGGCGTCGTGGAAGCCGAGGTAGTGCGCCACCGCTTCATTGTCGTAGCCGCGCATCTGGAACAGGTGCATGGCAACGTGGGCCCGCACCTGATCCAGCTCGGCCTGGAAGTGGCTGCCGTGCCGCGCCAGATGGCGCTTTAAAGTGGCCGGGCTGACACCGAAGGCGGCGGCGCTGCCTTCCAGCGTCGGCGCCAATCGGATATTTTCCAGCAGATAGTCGTACATCGCGGTCAGCAGGCTGGGCGTCAGCGCCAGCTCGCCCGCCTCCGCCGTCGCGCTGCGCAGCGCCACCGAGGCCGCCATCGCATTGCCGCGTGGCCAGGGGCGGTCCAGCCACGCCGGCTCGATCAGCATCGCATCCAGATGACAACCAAAGCGCAGGTCGCTGCCGAGATGGACTTCGTGCTGCTCCACATGCGCCGGCGCGCTGCGATTGATGCAATAGCGCCAGGGCAGTCGCTCGCCGCTCAGCCAACGGCACATGGCCGTCACGGCGGTCATGTGCATCTCCACCAACGCCGGCAGTTGGCTGGGAGCGCCAAAGCTGTCGGTCCAGTACAGCACGGCCAGGCCGCCCTCCTCGATCAGGCGCGGCGTCAACAAGGGACACAGGCGGGCATGGCCGGCGCACAGGATTTCCAGTGCCTGTCGCAGGTTCTGCGCTTGCAGCAGTGCGTGGCTCAACCCGCCATAGTGGCCGGGCAGCATTTGCTGGCCCAGCATGAAACTGCTGTCCGGGCTATCCAGCGCGCGCATGACGTTGGCAACCAGTTGCAGGTATTCGGCCGGCGTCACCACGCAGTTGGCGGACGGCATGTTCCAGTGGCGCAGACCGGTGCCATGCAGCAGATGATCGCCATCCAGCTCGCGGCTGCACGCGTAGTCCAGCACCAGCGCCGGCTGATGCTGCGCCGGGATGTAGCGGTCGCCGTTTTGTCGATAGGCGATCACGCCGATACCGCTCCGGCAGTTTTGGCTTCGGCTTGCAGCGCCAGCTCGCGGCTGAGCTGGGCCAGCAATTCGTCGGGGGGCGCGTCGGCGCTGGCGCAGGCGTGGCGCAAGCTGATGGGGACGCGGCGGTCTCTGGCGTGATGGCGCATCTGGCCCACCATGGCCACCAGATGCCAGGCCAGTGCATCCGCCTGGGCTTGGCTGGTATCGGGCATCAGCAGCGCGAAGCGGTCGCCGGCGTAGCGGCACAGCAGGTCGTCGTTGCGCAGGTTCAGCAGCAGCATGTGGCCGACCGCCTGCAAAACGCGGTCGCCTTCGCGCTGGCCGAACTCGCGGTTAATCAGGTGGAAGCCGTCGATGTCGAGCAGCACCAGCGCGCATGGCCGGCCGGGATTGCTGGCTTGCTCGTGGCGGATCTGGCGGCGCAGGTAGTCGGCGTTGGCCAGTTGCGTGATGCGGTCGAAGGCGCGGTGCTCGCGGAACAGGCGTTCGCGTTTTTGCAAGTGTTCGTTGAGCCGGAATTGTTCGTGGCGCCAGTAGTACATGCCGCTGGTCACGCACAGCATGCCGAGCGGGACCAGCGCTTCCAGCCAGTGATTCCAGCGTGTGGCTTTGCTGATGGCGAAGAATTCGTCGAGACAGTCGGCGAAGGAGCCGATCATGATCATGGCCAGGCCGCCAGCCAGCAGGCGCGTGACCAGCCCGCCGGGACGGCTGCTCAGGGTGAACAGCACCCAGATGCCGGCCATGACGGCGGTGCCGCCCTCACTGATGATGTCGGTCCACTTCCAGACGGCGAAGGGCTTGGCGGTGCCCAGCGTGGCATACAGGCAGACGCAGGCGATCAGTGCGAGGCCGGAGACGAGCAGCGTGAGGCGGTGTAATTGCAGCATGGCTAGGCGATGGACGTTATGTGTGCGGCGGCAGCTTAGCGTGGGTTTGTGACGGTGGTGTGACAAGGAGCGTGATTGGCGGATTTACCACACAAGCGGACTGACAGGTCAAATCAGCTCACCAATATTATTCCGGCGCAGGCGGCGGACCGTCCGCCTGCGCCGGAACGACGTGCGGTACAGGTTATTCAAGCTCATTTGGCCAACGCCAACGCCGGTTGCGGGCGTCGACGCCGCCAGCTGTCACGCAACTGAAACATTGGCCGCCTACCATCCGCCCCGTTCTCCCATCCACAGACGGTAACTCCAATGAAAACAACTGCACATAAAAAAACCGCGCCGCGCCGGTCGGCCCTGACCATCGGCGTGCTGGCCATGCTGGCCTCTTCCGCCCACGGCGCCGAGGCGGCCGACAGCGCCGACCTGGCCGCCGCCGCCAACAGCGTGGTGGTCAGCGGCCAGCGCGCCAGCCTGCGCAACGCCATCGCCACGCAGGAAAAAGCCGACAACATCGTCAGCGTCATCAGCAGCGACGATATCGGCGGCCTGCCGGACAAGAACGCCGCCGAGGCCTTGGCCCGCCTGCCTGGCGTGGCGGTGCAGCGCGATCAGGGCGAGGGCCGCTACGTCAGCGTGCGCGGCCTTGGCCCGGACCTGAACGCGGTCACCATCAACGGCGCGCTGGTGCCGTCGCCGGAATCCGGCCGCCGCGCGGTGGCGCTGGATGTGCTGCCCGCCGGCTTGATCCGCTCGCTGGAAGTCAGCAAAACCCTCACGCCCGATCACGACGCCAACTCGCTGAGCGGCACGGTGGAAGTGAAAACCCTCACCGGCTTCGACCTGCCGGGCAAGCTGCTGTCCGCCACGCTGGGCGCCAGCCGCGACCAGAACATCGGCAAGACCAGCCCAAGCGGCAGCGTGCTGTTTGCCGACCGCTTGCTCGACGGCAGACTCGGCGTCGCCGGCGGCCTGAGCTACGAAAAGCGCGAGTTCGGTTCGGACAATGTGGAACCCGGCGGCGCCTGGGACAACGGCAAACTGGCCGGCGTCGAGTTCCGCGACTACCTGCCAACCCGCGAACGCCGCGCCGCCGCGCTGAATCTGGACTACCATCCGGACAACGCCAGCAAATACCTCCTGCGCAGCTTCATCAGCGATTTCAGCGATGACGAAGTACGCGACCGCCTGACCATCAGCAACATCGCCGGCGGCTCACTGGCCGAGGGGCAGACCGCGTCGGCCCGTGGCGAACGCCGCCTGCGCCAGCGCAAATACACCCAGACCATCAAATCCGTGGTGCTGGGCACCGAACAAAAATGGAACCAGTGGAAGCTGGACCTGAACGGCGGCGTCAGCCGCGCCAGCGACGATGCGCCGGAATCGATCAACGACGCCCGCTTCCGCGGCAGCAAGGACTTCGCCGGCGTCGGCTACACCGGCACCGGGATCCCGCACCTAACCGGCCCGGACAGCCTGTACAGCGCCGCCAACTACAAGCTCAACTCCATCGCCCTCAAGCAAAGCGACGCCAAGGACAAGGAACACCACCTGCAATTCGATCTGGCGCGCAAGTTTGAGCTGAGCGAAGGCAGCTCGACGCTGAAATTCGGCGCCAAGACCAGCCGCCGCGAAAAGACCAACGACACCGAGGCATGGTCGTACAGCAGCAAGCAAATCGGCAGCGCCAGCACCGCCATGGCCGACTATGTCACCGCCGACCAGCTGGACTACAAGCTGGGCCGGATTGGCGCCGCCATCAATCCATCCGCGATCCGCACGCTGGTGGCCGGCCTGAGCCGCGCCAGCGCCCGCGTGCTGGCCGATTCCACCATCGACGACTACCGCCTGAAGGAAGACATCGACGCCGCCTACCTGCAAAACAGCGTCGACCTCGACACCTGGCACCTGCTGGCCGGCGTGCGTGCCGAGCGCACCCGCTTCGACGCGGCCGGTTCGCGCGTGGACGAGGAAGCCGGCACCATCGGCGCCGTCAAGCGCGACCGTTCCTACACCAACTGGCTGCCGGCCCTGCAAAGCCGCTACGATATCGACAACAAAACCAGCGTGCGCGCCGCCTGGACCCACTCGGTGGTGCGGGCCAACTTCGACCAGCTGGCGCCGGGCATCAGCCAGGCCAGCGATACCGAGGCCACCATCGGCAATCCGGATCTGGCGCCCTTGAAATCGACCAATCTGGACTTGGGCATCGAACGCATTCTGGGCGACGACGGCGCCATCTCGGCCTACGTGTTCCACAAGGACATCAAGAACTTCACCTACACCACCAACCTGGCCGGCAGCGGCCAGTGGGCTGGCTACACCTCGGCCATCACCTATGCCAATGGCGACAAGGCCAGCGTGAAAGGGATCGAGCTGTCCTACTCGCAGCCGCTGCGCATGCTGCCATCGCCGTTCAACCGTTTCATCATCGGCGCCAACGGCAGCCTGACCAGCTCCGACGCCAACGTGGCGCGCTACGACACCGATGCCAGGCGCATGCGTTCGCGCGGCATCAGCCTGCCGGGCCAGTCGGACCGCGTGCTGAACCTGATGCTGGGCTACGAGCAAGGCCCGCTGAGCGCGCGTCTGGCGGTCAACTACAAGTCGGACTATCTGCTGGAAATGGGCGACGATATTCTCGATGCCGGGCAGGACCGCATCGTCGATGCGCAGAAGCAGGTGGACTTCTCGGCGTCCTACCAGCTGAGCAAGCAGGTGCAGCTGAACTTTGAAGCGGCCAACCTGAACAACGAGAAGTATTATGTTTACCTCGGCAGCAAGGCTTATAACGCGCAGTATGAACAATACGGCCGCACCTACAAACTCAGCCTGAAAGTAAGCCTGTTCTGATGAAAAAGATTGATACGATTTTATCCGGCGCCCTGCTGACCTGCGGCGCGCTGGCCCACGCCGCCGCGCCCCTGCCCGGTCTTGCGGCCAAGGCCAGCGAACTGGCGGCGCTGCCGGATGGCGGCTGGCTCAGCGTCGACAAGCAAGGCCTGCATCTGCTGGATGCGGCCGGCAAGGAACGCGCGCGCCTGAAGCTGCGCGCCAAGCATCTGGACTTGCGCCCGCAAGGCAATGGCGCGGTGGCGGTGGTGATGGATGCCAACGCCGAGCAAGTGGTGCCGGTGCTGGTGGACTTTCAGGCTGGCGCGCTGACGGCGCGGAAACCGTTCCCGGCGCCACCGTTCGGCATCGAGACCGCGTGCCTGTATCGCGATGCGCAGCAGATCGACCATCTGTTCGTTGTCGGCAAGGATGGCCAGGCGGAACAGTGGCTGATGGATGGCGAGCAGCGCCTGCTGGTGCGCAAGCTGGCCCTGCCGCCGCACACCAAGCACTGCCGCGCCGACGACGCGGCCCGGCAATTGCTGATCAATGAGGACAAGGTCGGCCTGTGGGCCTACAACGCCGAGGCCGAGGGCGTGCCGGAGCGCAAACTGCTGAAACGCGGCGCCGAAAGCGAGCGCAAGGGCGAAGTCGTGGTCCGGCCATGGCCGGCGCCGGCAGCGGGCGGCGGCATGACGACAGCGTCCGGCGCGGGCGCGACGGCGGGCCGCGGC
>NZ_WNKY01000020.1 GCF_009720825.1 Duganella radicis
CATGCCAGCGCCGGCAGCGGGGCCGCGCCGGCGCCGGCCGCCTCGGCGGGTTCGGCCATCGGCTCGGCGCTCAGCTCCGCATTGCGCTTTGTCGGCGTCACCCCGGCCGACACCGCCGCCAGCGAGGACGAGGCGGCGGAAGAGGATGCGGTGGAAGACAGCGATCCGGAGCACGCCGCCATCGCCGGCGCCGGCCGCACCGGCTGGCACTGGGGCGCGTTGCCGTGGCGGCTGCGCTCGCCGCTGGCGTTCGGCGACTTCGCCTCCTCCTGGCCGTTCGGCCTGACCGCGCGCGGCATCGACTTCTACAAGGAGCGCGAGTACCTGGCCGATCTGGGCCGGCGCAGCAGCAGCTTCACCTTTGGCGCGCACCAGCCGGAAAAGAACGCGGCGCAGGAAATCGTCATCATGGTGATCGGCGAATCGTCGCGCTACGACCGCTGGGGCATCAACGGCTACGCGCGCGACACCACCCCGCTGCTGCGCCAGGAGCCCAATCTGGTGACGCTGCCGGACGTGATCACCTCGGTGTCGGCGACGCGGCTGTCGGTACCGGTCATCATCTCGCGCAAGCCGGCCATGCAAAGCCTGAAGGATGGCTTCTCCGAAAAATCCTTCCTCACGGCCTACAAGGAAGCCGGCTTCAAGACCTTCTGGCTGTCCAACCAGATCTCGTTCGGCCAGTTCGACACGCCGGTGTCGGTGTTTGCCAAGGAAGCCAATGTGATCCAGTTCATGAACCTGGGCGGCTTCACCAACAACTCCAACTTCGACCAGATCCTGCTGGAGCCGCTGCAACACGCGATCAGCGATCCGGCGCCCAAAAAACTGATCGTGCTGCACACGCTGGGCAATCACTGGAACTACAGCCAGCGCTATCCGAAGGAATTCGACCAATGGCAGCCATCGCTGTTCGGCGTCGACAAGCCGGTGTACACGGACCTGAAGATCAAGCCGCAGCTGAACAACAGCTACGACAACTCGATTTTGTACACCGACTGGTTCCTGTCGCAGGTGATCGGACAGTTGAAAGCCACGCGGCAGCTGACCTCCATGGTCTACGTGGCCGACCACGGCCAGACGCTGTATGACGGCGCCTGCAACCTCGCCTTCCACGGCCACAACACGCAATATGAATTCCATGTGCCGGCCTTGGTGTGGTACTCGGACGAGTACAAGGACCGCTACCCGGAGAAAGTGCGGCAGCTGCTACGCCACCGCAAGGCGCGCCTGGCCACCGAGAACATGTTCCACACCCTGCTGGACCTGGGCGACATTCAATACGACGACCAGAAGCTGGAGTGGAGCTTCCTCAACAAACAGTTCAAGCAGCACAAGCGCTACGTCGACAGCTACGGCTGGTCCAACTACGACAACGCTAACTTCAAGGGCGACTGCCGCGAAGTGATGGACAAGGGCAAACCGCTCAAACAGGAAAAGTAGCGAGGACTTCTAATAATGATTGATGCACGATTGAGCATTTTTTTGTCTCGCGACTGCCATTCCAAATAATCCTGCCAGCCTCTATTTGTGAACTGGAGATTGCGCATCAGAATCGCTCGCCTCGATGAGCTCATGCGACGAAACCTGCCCCGCACGCAACTCCGCCAGAGATTGCGCCAAGCGAGCGGCGTTCGCGGGGGAACTCAGCAGGTATGCGGTCTCCCTCAACGACCGATAAGTTTCATTCGTCATCATGACGAACGCAGAACCGTCCGCTCGCATCACTTTGAGTCCATCCTTGATACCGGCTACGCACTCCAACAGCGCATTCAAGTCATTACCGATTTCCGAAAACTGTATAGTCTTCATGATCCCCTCCGTGTCGGCCAAGTTGAGGCTAACAGTGTAACCTCAAAAATCCCACACGCCAGCAGCGTCCCTGCCAAACATTGATTTAGCGCAGCGCCAGGCTGCGCGAGCCAGACGTGCCGGCATCGCCGATCTTGAACACGCTGACGGTTTGCTGCAACTGGCCGGCCTGGTCTTGCAGCGACTGGGTGGCGGCGGCGGCTTCCTCCACCAGCGCGGCGTTCTGCTGCGTGACCTGATCCATCTGCGCCACGGCCTGGTTGACCTGGTCGATGCCTTCGCTCTGCTCGCGGCTGGCGACGGCGATTTCGCCGACGATCTGGGTCACCTGATGCACGTCGCCCACCAGCGTGGTCATGGTGGTGCCGGCCTGCTCGACCAGATTGGTGCCGAGCTGGATCTTCTGCACCGAGTCATCGATCAGCACTTTGATCTCCTTGGCCGCGGCGGCCGAGCGCTGCGCCAGATTGCGCACCTCGGTCGCCACCACCGCGAAGCCGCGGCCCTGCTCGCCGGCGCGCGCCGCTTCCACCGCCGCGTTCAGCGCCAGAATATTGGTCTGGAAGGCGATACCGTCGATCACGCCGGTGATGTCCACAATCTTGCGCGAGGCGTCGTTGATGTCGTTCATGGTGGAGACCACCTGCTGCATCACCTCGCCGCCCTGCGCCGCCGTGGCCGACGCGCCCTCCACCAGCTTGCGCGCCTGCTGGGCGTTTTCCGAGTTCTGCTTGACGGTGCTGGTCAGCTCCTCGATCGAGGCGGCGGTTTCCTCCAGCGAGCTGGCTTGCGTCTCGGTGCGCGAGGACAGTTCCATGTTACCGGCCGCCAGCTCCTGCGAGCCGGTGTTGATCACCTCCGCGCCCTGGCGCACGCGCGACACGGTCGACAGCAGATCGCGCTGCATGCGCTGGATCGCTTTCAGAAGGTGCTGGATCTCGTTTTCGCCGGCAGCTTCGATCTGCGCGGTGAGGTCGCCGCTGGCCACGCGGTCCAGCTGCTCGACCGCGCCTTCCAGCGGCACCAGCACCGTGGAACGCAGCAGCAGGTGGGCGCCGAACACCACGGCCAGCGCAATCAGCAAGCCCAGCGCCACCAGCCACATCACCACCTTGTATTCGCTGGCGCGGCTGTCGGCCAGCGTGTTGATCTCTTCATCGCCAGTCTTCTGGAATTTCTCCAGCAGCGCGGAGAAGGCGGCGCCGGTTGGGGTCAGCTCGCCGGCGTTGATGGCGGAGTAAGCGGCCGTGTCGTCCTTGGCCAGCGCGGCCGAGGCGCGCTCCAGCACCACCGACAGCTTGCGGCCGGCGTCGACCAGATCCTTTTTGAGCTGCGCATCCTGGCCCGGGTAATCGGGCGTCTTTTCAAACTTGTCGAGGAAATCCAGCGTGCGCTGGTAGGACTTCCTGGCGCTGGCCAGCGCGGAGTCGCGTTCGGCCTTGTTGTCGCTCTCTTTCAGCGCGGCGTAACCACGCGTCAGGGCGGAACGGGTGCGGGTGGTGTCCTTGTAGGCGTCGTTGATGGTGATGATCTGCTTGGCGATCTGATGCACGTCCGCGATCGAGCGGTTCGACTGCTGCAAGGCGAAGATGCCAAGCGCGGCACCGACCAGCAGCATCCCCGCAAACAACACCAACACGCCCAGCAAGCTCGTCTTCACAGTTATATTTTTCACGCCCGATCCCTTGCATTTAAAAAGTTGCAATGCAGTAATTATACGCTAATAAAATACCTTCCGAATCTAGAGCACGGCCGTACCGAAGCCCGTGCCGAACATCAGCGTGGCCGACAGGATATGCAGCCATTTGATCGCAAGGTATTCCATTATCTGCTCGCTCTCCACATAAAGAACATCAATGCCAGCAAGGGCAGGTTTTTGCTCAGCGGGCCGAAAGGATGGCGCCAGAACTCGGGCAGGAAGACGCTCATCACCACTGTGTAGCCGGCCACCAGCGCCAGCTGCGCGGCCCACAGCCAGCGGCGTGGGCGCAGCAGCAACAGCACGCCGATCGTGGCGTCGGTCAGGCTGGCGGCCAGCAGCATGGGCTCCTGTGCCAAGACCGGCACGCCGCACGCCGCCAGCCACGCGCGGCTTTCCGCGTGCGGCCAGCCGAACCATGATACCGCGGCAGTCCACAGCCACAGCGCGGCCATGGCGAGCGTGATCAGCGTGGCGGCCCAATCCCAGGCGGCGGCAACGCGCTGAGCCGGCCGCGCGAAGTGGGCGGGGTCGCGCAGCGGACGACCCAGCAGCGCGGCAACGGGACTGGCATCGGCGGTATTGCCGCCATCCGCGCTTTGCTCCAGCATCAGCAGCGATTCCGGCGTCAGTGCGCTGGACGGGATGAGCGCGGCCACGCGGGCAACGACGCGCGCGATGGGCAGCGGCAGGTCCAGCACCAGGCCGGGCGCAGCCTGCATGCCGCGCCGCAGATCGCCCAGATAGCCGGCCATGGTGGTGGCGCGCGGCCCCACCACCGCCAGCTCGCGTGGCCCAGCGGCGCTGGCCGTCACCAGCCTGACGATCACCGCCGCCAGATCGTCAACGTGTATCGGTTGCACCCTGGCGCCGTGCGCCATCGGCATCATCAGCGTGGGCAGCGTGGCCAACATGCGAAACATGACGCTGCTGGCGCCTTCCTCACCATACACCAGCGACGGGCGGATGATGGTTGGCTCCAGATCGCGCGCCAGCAGATCCACTTCCGCCGCGCCCTTGCTGCGCCAGTAGCCGGTGGCGGCATCGGGATGGCTGCCCAGCGCCGACACCTGCACCACGCGCCGCACGCCGAGTCGCTCGCAGGCGGCAAACAACGCCACCGGCGTGGCCCGATGCAGGCGATCGAAATCGCCGGCGCGCGCCTCGCGGATGATGCCGACGCAGTTGACCACCGCATCAAAGCCTTCCAGCAGCGGCAACCAGTCCTGTTCGGACGTCATGGCGCCAAAGTCCGCCTCCAGCCAGTGCTGAGGATGCTCACCCGCAGGACGGCGACGACTGGCGCCGATAACCGTGCAGCCGGCGCTGCGCAAGGCCCGCAGGGCGTGACCGCCTATCAAACCAGTGGCGCCAAGTATCAGGATTTTCATACCGCCTCCGTCTGTTATTTCTGTAAAAACAGAAATGATCGATCAAATTTTTTAGTCGCCGCCAAGCAAGCGAGCCACTTTACCGCCCATTTTGAGAAAGCGCTGCATGGTTGCCGGCGGCAAGTGTTTGTAATCGTCGTAGGTGGTGGTGAGCATTTCCAGGAAGTCCAGCACCTGCTCCATTTTAACCTTGGTGGCCTGCTCCAGTTGCGGATCGCTCTCCGCCTCCACGGCGCAGGCGCGCAGCACCGTCAGGGTGGGATCAATCTCGCGCTTCTTGCGCTCCTCGACGATGACGCGGAAGATTTCCCACACGTCCTGCAAGGCGAGGAGGTGATCACGCCGGTCGCCGGCGACGTGCGTAATACGCACCAGCCCCCAGCTTTGCAGCTCTTTCAGACTACTTCTATTTGGGCGAAGTCAAATCGGTATTTGATCGGCGGGATGGGCCATATAGTCGCTCAGCCAGGTGTGGATGCGGTTGGCTTTGGTGGTGATGGCGGGGGCGTAGCCTTGCTGGTTCAGCAGAGCGATGCCGTTGGTGTCTTGTAGCAGGCCCTGCGTCAGTTGCCAGTCATTGCCATCGCGGCGCACGCACCAGGGTTGCAGGCAGTCGGACAGCAAGGACGCCAGCACCAGATGGTGCGAAGCCACCACCACCCGCCCCTGCTGCGCCAGCGCGTGCAGCACCGCGCCAGCCGCCGATACCGATTCAAGGTAGTTCGTGCCGCGGAAGATTTCGTCGATGATGAAGATGGCCGGCCGCTGCGCCGCCAGCGCCAGCAATTCCCGCCCGCGCCGCAGCTCGGCCATGTAGAAGCTTTCGCCCTCGCCCAGCGCATCCTCGTTCTGCATGCTGGAGTACACCGGCAGCAACGGCGTCACCGCGTGCGCCGCGTAGCAGAAGCCGAAAGCGCGTGCGGTGATCAGGCTCAGGCCCACCGTGCGCAGCAAGGTACTCTTGCCAACGCCGTTCTGGCCGGAGATGAATACGCCCTGCCGCGCCATGCCGAAATCCAGCGCGCCCGCGTCGGACAGCAAGGGATGCACTACCTGCGCCAGCTCCACCGCGTCGCCCCGCTCCGCCCAGCAATGCACGGTTTGCGACAGGTGGCGCGCCAGCGCCAGATCCGCATCGAGTACCGCCACCCGCTCAAAGCTGGCGCGCAGGAAGGCGATGTTTTGGTTTACCACCGCGCGGCTGCGGAAGTAGTGACGCACGTTTTGCAGGAAGAGCCAGTCGCTGTAATCGCTCACCCCCGGCATGTCCGCCGTCAGCGAGCGGCTCAGGCGGCGATTGAGTTTGCCCGCCTCCACGGCGTCGTCGAATGGCAGCAGCGAGTGCGCGCGCAGCATCAGCTGGGTGGCGTCGAGGATGCGGCGCCACGCCTGCACCGCATCGTGATAGCGCACCTGCACCGCGCACAGCGTCAGCCACAAGACCAGCGTCACACCCCACATCGGCAACCATCCCAGCGCCAGCGCGGCAACGGCCGACAGCAGGAACGCCACCGGCAGCCACGCCAGCAAAGGCAGCCAGCGCGGCGACGACGGCAACGGCGCGCCAAACAAGGTTTCGCTGATCTCGCGGTCGGCGCGGCGCAAATCGGCGGTCGCGGTTTGCAGGCGCGCGCGCCCGGCGTCGTCCGCCATCAGGCCGCGTACGCGGGCGGCCGACGCGGACACGTCCTCCTCCGCATGCAGCCGCCGATGCAGCTCTTGCTGCCCGAAGATGCTGGTCTCGCGCGCCAGATGCGCGCTGTAGGCGGGCAGCAGCAGATCGTCCCAGGTCTGCTGATCCATCACGCCATCGGCGCCGGACCGCATGCGGCGGTACATGGCGACGTCGCTGGGGACAAAAGGATAATCGTTCATGCCGGCCTAGGTGCGCATGATGGACAGTTTTTCAAGTCCACGCCGGACAGCGCGGACAGGCCGGACGCTGTACGGACAGCGGACATGGGTACGCTACCCTTACAAATCAATCACTTAGCGTGTGGCACGCTTTCTGCATAACGTTGCCCGTTCACTCACAAACGAGCAAGCCATGATCCGCGACACCTCCAATCAAGACGCCGTCATCACCCCGCCCAAAGGCCACGGGAACAGGCGGCGCCTCCTCATCGCCGCCGGCGCCGTGGCGCTGGTCGCCATCGGCTGGTCGCTGGTGCACACCTGGCGCGGCAGCGACCATTCCGTCAACGCCTCGCGCCTGCGCATCGCCGAAGTCGGGCGCGGCACGCTGGTCCGCGACGCCGCCGTCAACGGCCGCGTGGTGGCCGCCGTCAGCCCGACCCTGTACGCGCCTTCGCTGGCCACCGTCACTCTGAAAGTCCATGCCGGCGACACGGTGAAGAAAGGCGACGTCCTCGCCGTGCTGGAGTCGCCCGACCTGACCGATGCCCTCAAGCGCGAACAGGCGGCCTACGCCCAGATCGAAGCCGACGTCGCGCGCCAGCGCATCCTGGCCCGCAAACAACAGCTGCTGGCCCAGCGCGACGCCGACACCGCCGAAATCGACCAGGTCTCGGCCCAGCGCACGCTGGAGCGCTACGACGCCGTCGCCAACGAAGGCGCGGTCGCCAAGATCGAATATCAGCGCGCCAAGGATGCGGTCAATTCCGCCGTCATCCGCGCCAAGCACGCCAAGGAAGCCTCCGCGCTGGAAAACGATAACGTGGCGCTGGAGCTGGAATCCAAGATCAAGCAGCTGGACCAGCAGCGCAGCACCCTGTCCAACGCCCAGCGCCGCGTCGACGAGCTGACCGTGCGCGCGCCGGTCGATGGCTTCATCGGCACGCTGTCCGTGGCTGATCGCAGCGTGGTCCCGGCCAACACGCCGCTGATGACGCTGGTCGACCTGTCGCGCCTTGAAGTGGAACTGGAAGTCCCGGAAACCTACGTCTCCGACATCGGCCTTGGCATGAACGCGGAAGTCAACTACGGCACCGGCACCACCACCGCCAAGCTGTCCGCGCTGTCGCCGGAAGTGGTGAAGAACCAGGTGCTGGCGCGGGTGCGCTTCAATGGCGAACAGCCGGCCGGCCTGCGCCAGAACCAGCGCGTCACCGCGCGCTTGCTGATCGACGAAAAACCCAACACCCTGATGGTGCAGCGCGGCCCGTTCGTGGAATCGGAAGGCGGCCGTTACGCCTACGTGGTCCGCGACGGCATCGCCATCCGCACCCCGGTCAAGCTGGGCGCCACCAGCGTCTCCGCCGTGGAAATCCTCGGCGGCCTGAAACAAGGCGACAAGATTGTCGTCGCCGGCACCGAAACCTTTGAGAACGCCGAACGCGTCTCGATCAATCAATAACTTTCTGAAGAGGCCCTCCATGCTGCGCATGAAAAACCTGAGCAAAGTCTATCGCACCCACATGATCGAGACCCACGCGCTGCGCGGTTTCGAGATCGACGTCAAGCAAGGCGAATTCGTCACCGTCACCGGCCCTTCCGGCTCCGGCAAAACCAGCTTCCTCAACATCGCCGGCCTGCTGGAGGAATTCACCGACGGCGAGTACATCCTCGACGGCATCAACGTCAAAGGCATGGACGACAACGCCCGCTCGCGCCTGCGCAACGAGAAGCTGGGCTTCATCTTCCAGGGCTTCAACCTGATACCCGACCTGTCGCTGTTCGATAACGTCGACGTGCCGCTGCGCTATCGCGGCTTCAACTCGGCCGAACGCAAGGAGCGCATCGAGGACGCGCTGTCCAAGGTGGGCCTGGCCTCGCGCATGAAGCACTACCCGGCCGAACTGTCGGGTGGCCAGCAGCAGCGCGTGGCGATCGCGCGCGCGCTGGCCGGTTCGCCCAAGCTGCTGCTGGCCGACGAGCCGACCGGTAACCTCGACACGCAGATGGCGCGCGGCGTGATGGAACTGCTGGAAGAGATCAACGCCCAGGGCACCACCATCCTGATGGTGACGCACGATCCGGAACTGGCGGTGCGCACGCAACGCAATGTGCACATCATCGACGGCCAGGTGTCGGATCTGGTGCGCAAGGCGCCGTCGCTGTCCAACGTTGCTTGAGGAGCCCGGCATGTTCCAATACTATTTCCTGCTGGGCGTGCGCAGCCTGCGCCGCAACCCGGCGCTGACCGCGCTGATGGTGCTGACGCTGGCGGTCGGCGTGGCCGCCAGCATCGCCACCCTGACCATCCTGCACGTGATGTCGGGCGACCCGATCCCGCACAAGAGCGACCGCCTGTTCGTACCGCTGATCGACAACGGTCAGCCCGACAACTACAAGCCGGGCGACAAGCCGGACGACAATCAGTTGAGCTACCGCGACGCCACCAATCTGCTGAACAGCAAGGCCGGCGAACGCCGCACCATCATCTTCGGCATCAGCCTGGCGATCGAACCTGAGCGCAAGGACATCGGCGTGTTCAACGCGCGCGGCATCGCCCCGACCGCGGACTTCTTCAATATGTTCGACGCCCCCTTCCTGCACGGCCAGGGCTGGAACCCGGGGGACGACAAGACCGGCGCCGACGTTGTGGTCCTGAGCCGCAAGCTGGCGGAAAAGATCTACGGCGACGCCGACCCGGTGGGCAAGCGCCTGACCATGGGCGGCTTCCAGTACCAGGTGGTGGGCGTGCTCGATACATGGAAGGTGGTCCCGCGCTTCCACCGCATCATCGGCAGCAACGACGGCGCCTTCAGCGAAGAGGATGAAATGTTCATTCCATTCGCCAGCGCCATCCGCCACGAATTCCAGCGCAACGGCAGCACCAGCTGCTACGACGACGTCGCGCCCGGCTACCAGGCCTTCCTTGATTCCGAGTGCACCTGGATTCAGGCCTGGATCGAAACCCGCGGCGCCTCCGACCGCGCCGAGCTGCAAAGCTTCCTCGATTCCTACGCCACCGAACAGCGCAAGCTGGGCCGCCTGAAACGCGCCGCCCCGAACATGCTGTACAACGTGCGCGAATGGCTGGACTACATGAAGGTGGTCGGCAACGACAACAAGCTGTCGGCCTGGCTGGCGTTCGGCTTCCTGGTCCTGTGCCTGGTGAACACCATCGGCCTGCTGCTGGCCAAGTTCTCGGTGCGCGCCGCGGAAGTCGGCATCCGCCGCGCGCTGGGCGCCTCGCGCCGCGAGATCTTCGCGCAGTTCCTGATCGAGACCACGGTGGTGGGACTGGTGGGCGGCGTGCTTGGCCTGCTGCTGGCCTTCGGCGCGCTGGCCCTGATCGCCATGCAGTCCAAGGCGCTGACGCTGGTGGCGCACATGGACTGGGTGATGCTGCTGACCACCTTCGCGCTGGCCGTGCTGTCCGCCATCCTGGCCGGCCTGCTGCCGACCTGGCGCGCCTGCCAGGTGACGCCGGCCCTGCAACTCAAATCCCAATAAGCGAACGCCATCATGGAAATCCGCCCTATTCTTTCCGCGCTGCTGCGCAATAAAACCGGCCCGATCCTGGTGGCGATCCAGGTCGCGCTCAGCCTCGGCATCCTCGCCAACGCGCTGCACATCGTGCAGGTGCGTCAAGCCGTGGCGGCCCGTCCGACCGGGCTGGAACGCGAGCAGGAGATCTACGTGATCTCGGTGCGCCACCTCAAGCAAGGCGGCCACGAAGACCAGTTGGCCACGCAGCGCAGGGACGCCGCCACGCTGCGCGCTGTGCCGGGTGTGCTGTCGGTGGCCGAGACCAGCCAGATGCCGCTGTCGCGCTCCGGGAATTACACCGGGCTGGCGGTGGACCGCAAGCAGACCCGCACCACCGCCACCTCGACCAGCTACAACAGCGCCGACTCGCTGGTGAAGACCTGGGGCCTGAAACTGACCGAGGGCCGCGACTTCTATCCGAACGAGGTGCCGGAGATCGATGTCAACACCAGCGACGACTTCCCGAAAGTGGGCATCGTCACCCGCACCCTGGCCGAGAAAATGTGGCCGGGCCAAAGCAGCTACGTCGGCAAGACGGTGTACTTCGGCGTCGGCGACAAGTCGCGCAGCGTGCAGGTGGTGGGGGTGGTGGATCGGCTGCAAAGCCCGAACGCCCAGATCGGCGACACCGGCGAATACTCCATCATCACGCCCGCGCGTCTGACGGGCAATGAAGTGGTCAGCTACACCGTGCGCGCCGAACCGGGACAGCTGGACCGGGTGATGAAGGAAACCGAGGAAGCCATCCGCAAGGCGTCGCCGTCGCCGGTGGTCACGCGCGCCAAGAGCGTGACCGAGTTCCGCACCGACCGCTATCGCGCCGACAACGCGCTGGCGTGGATGCTGGTGACGGTGAGCGTGCTGCTGTTGCTGATCACCGCCAGCGGCATCGTCGGCATGGCCAGCCTGTGGGTGACGCAGCGCCGCAAGCAGATCGGCGTGCGGCGCGCGCTGGGTGCGCGCCGCATCGACATCCTGCGCTACTTCATCACCGAGAACTTCATGATCACCAGCGCCGGCGTGGCGGCCGGCCTGCTGATCGCGCTCGGCCTGAATCAGCTGCTGGTCAGCCAGCTGGAGATGCCGCGCCTGCCGACCGGTTATCTGCTGGGTGGCGCCGCCATCTTCTGGGCACTGGGCGTGAGCGCGGTGTACGGCCCGGCATGGCGCGCGGCCAGCATCTCGCCGGCGACGGCCACGCGCAGCGCCTGAACGCGCGCGGGAATGTTATGCTTGCGGCATGCCTACCGTATTAATCATTGACGACAATGCCGCCGTTGCCGTGGCCCTCGACGTGCTGTTCTCGCTGCACGATATCGAGGCGCTGCGCGCGGCCTCGCCCGAAGCCGGGCTGGCGATGCTGGAACAGCACAGTGTGGACCTGGTCATCCAGGACATGAACTTCACGGCCGACACCACCTCGGGCGAGGAAGGCACGGCGCTGTTCAATGCGATCCGCGACCGCTATCCGGACCTGCCGGTTATTTTGCTCACCGCGTGGACGCATCTGAACGCGGCGGTGGATCTGATCAAGGCCGGTGCCGCCGACTATCTGGCCAAGCCGTGGGATGACCACAAGCTGATCGCCACCGTCAACAATCTGATCGAACTGGGTCAGGCCAAGCGCGCCTTGCAGCAGCGCGTGCGGGGCGAGTTGCGCCAGCGCCGCGAGCTGGAACGCGGCCATGATTTGCGCGGCATGGTGTTCCAGGACCCGGCCACGGAACGGGTGATTCACCTGGCTTGCCAGGTGGCGCGGGCGGATGTGCCGGTGCTGATCTCCGGCCCCAATGGCACCGGCAAGGAACGGATTGCGGAAATCATCCAGGCCAATTCCTCGGTGCGCAACGGGCCGTTCGTGGTGTTGAATTGCGGCGCGATTCCATCCGAGCTGATTGAGGCGGAGTTGTTCGGCGCGGAGGCTGGCGCTTACACCGGGGCTTCCAAGGCGCGCGAGGGCAAGTTCGAGGCGGCCGATGGCGGCACGCTGTTCCTTGACGAAATCGGCAACCTGCCGCTGGCGGGGCAGATGAAATTGCTGCGCGTGCTGGAGACCGGGCGCTTCGAGCGGCTGGGGTCCAATCGCGAGCGGCAGGTGAAGGTGCGCGTGGTCAGCGCCACCAACGCGGACTTGCAGGCCATGATCAAGGCCGGCACCTTCCGCGAGGATTTGTTTTATCGCCTGAATGTGATCGAGTTGCGCTTGCCGCCATTGGCGGCGCGGCCGATGGATATCCTGCCGCTGGCGATGCACTTCCTCGGGCCGGAAAAGCAGCTGCATGCCGACGCGCAGGCGGCGCTGCTGGCGCACCAGTGGCCTGGCAATGTGCGCGAGTTGAAGAACGTGATGATGCGCGCCGGCCTGCTGGCCAGCGGCGATGTGATCAAGGTGGCGGACCTCGGTCTGCCGCCGGCGGTGGGCGGCGGCAACGGCAGCGATGAAGCCAGCCGCGAGCCGGACCGCGACGCCATCAGCCTGGCACTGAGCCGCGCGGGCGGCGTGGTGGCGCAAGCGGCGGCGGAACTCGGCCTGTCGCGCCAGGCCCTCTACCGCCGCATGGAGCGGCTCGGCATCGTTCGTCCGTGATGAACGCCCCCGGCGACGACCGCCCCACACCGCCGCGCCAAAGCGCGCCGCTCGGGCCGGAGGCGCGCCGGCCGCGCGGCTTGCGGCTTTCGCTGCTCACGCGCTGGACCGCGCTGGTGGGCACGCTGCTCACGCTCGGCATCCTGATCGCGCTGGCGAGCGATCACTTCTTCCCCCACAACCCCGGCCTGGTGCTGGCGATCTGCCTGCTGTGCGTGGTGCCGATCTCCATCATTACCATCCGCGCCGAACTGGAACGCATGCTGTCGCTGTTCCGCGCCCTGACCGGCACCGTCACCAGCTACAAGGACGGCGACTTCTCCTTCAGCCTGCATTGGCCGCAGAACGATGAACTGAGCGATCTGGTCACCGCCCACAACGCCCTCGGCGACGTGCTGCGCCAGCAGCGCCTCGACCTCGTGCAGCGCGAACTGCTGCTCGACACCATGGTGCAAAACACGCCGGTCGCCATGCTGCTGGTGAGCGAGTCCGGTCCCATCGTCTACGCCAACATCGCCGCGCGTCAGCTGCTGAACCAGGGCCGCAAGCTGGAAGGCCACAAACTCGACGAGGTGCTGAACCACGCCTCGCCCGCCCTGCTGGAAGCCCTCGCGCGCGGCGGCGACGGCCTGTTCACCACCAAGGACGGCGAAGACGAAGACGTCTACCACCTGGCCCGCCGCAGCTTCAACCTGAACGGCCGCAAACACGAACTGCTGCTGCTGCGCCAACTGACCATGGAACTGCGCCGGCAGGAAGTGCAAACGTGGAAGAAAGTCATCCGCGTCATCAGCCATGAGCTCAACAACTCACTGGCGCCATTGACCTCGCTGGCCCACTCCGGCGCGGAACTGGTAAGGCGTGGCCAGACCGAACGCCTGCCGCAAATCCTCGCCACCATCGAAGAGCGCACGCGTCATCTGGAAAGCTTCATCCTCGGCTACGCGCGCTTTGCCAAGCTGCCGGCGCCACGACTGGAAGCCCAGCACTGGCAACCCTTCCTGACCCAGTTGGGCGAGCAAGTCGTATTCCAGCAGATCGGCGAAGCGCCCGCCGAACCATGCGCCTTCGACCCCGCCCAGCTGGAGCAAGCGCTATTGAACCTGCTGAAGAACGCCCACGAATCCGGCTCGCCCGCCGATCAGGTCAGCCTTGAAGTGCGCCGCCTGCACGAAGGGGTGCGCATCGACGTGCAGGACCGCGGCCCCGGCATGAGCGACGCCGTGCTGACCAACGCGCTGGTGCCGTTCTATTCCACCAAGCGCAGCGGCACCGGCCTGGGCCTGGCCCTGGCGCGCGAAATCGCCGAAGCCCACGGCGGCCGCATCACCCTCACCAACCGCGACGGCGGCGGCCTGACCGTCACCATGATCCTGCCGCTGGCCTGAGAACAGGGGCACATGGGAAAGCATTAACAGCTTACCCTCACATCGCCCTCACCGGTCCGAAGATTGAGGCCGATCCAACAACGATAGTGACTTTCCTTCGGATCACTCAGCTTCGCTGTATATGAGCATTCGACTCCTTTTTTACGCCGGTCGCGATCCCCATTCTCAGAACTGCAAGTTGGATGAGAATCTGGACCGACCAAATCGAAAAGTTCTTTCGCCGCTTGCCCATCAATGACGACCGTTAGCACGCTATCGGCCTTCGTCGGCGCTTCGGGATACGTAGCGGTTTCAGAATGAATCAAGTACCTTGCACGCAAGGGGCGCCACTCGCCACCGCCTGCATATGCCAGCACTGAGAAAAGAACTGTGCTCAAGACGGAAATCAGCCAGATGCATTTTTTCATGCTTAGCCTCGCAATTCGACATGAAAATGATTATCGTGATTCTTCATCTTCTTCACGAAGGGGATGTTCGGGTCATTGAAGAATATCTGAACGACAGGCGCAAAGGTACGGAACATTTCGATCAACCGTTTCGTCCCCTCTTTGTCGTAGTGCGAGTCCGACCAAATCACACCCTCTTCAAGACCGTCTTTACGCAACGGACGAACGTCCACCTGAAGGCCGTTCTTGTGTGAGCGATGATCTGGGGTTGCGCCCCCCCCGGCGATACTGATGTCTCCAACGCCAAATCTGCGCTTATCAATAGCCTGCCACTCAAACGCCACTCGCAAAATCGCGGTCATCATCAGCGGGGAAGCGTACTGGTATGCGCCTCTCGCTGGCTTTTTATGTAGCTCACCGTAGACATAGTAGCCCGAGTCCATCGGAGTCTGAGGCAACATGAAAAAGTGGCGCGAATCCTCTGGCGGACGCAGCGAATCATCTTCTACCATGATAGAAGCCCCCTCAGATGATTCTATTGGTGGCGAGATCCCAACCGCCGGTGGTACTGCCTCCAGCACCGCCGCCAATTTTCTGTTGCGTATATTTCCATTTCACCCGCGAGAACTTCAGTCCGACGGAGTCATGCAGAATATTCCCCTCACTCACCACCTGTTCCATATTGGCGATTAGCACATTCTCTAACTCGACTTCGTAATACTTTACCCGCTCGCCTTGCCCATCAGCGCGCATGAATTCGATCCTAGCTTTAGGAATCGTCCTGCCTGCGGAACTGGTCTGCATCAGAATTGGCGAAGACAGGTCGGTAAGCTTAGTGATAGAGAGTGTCCGGTGTTCACATCTTTCGGCGGTATGGCCCCCAGCTGTCGATGCCGTTGCGCTCTTGGGTTGCGCCACGCCTAAATACGCTGAGGTTACTTCGATCCAGCCTATGTGGGATGAATCGGCCGATTCGCCCTTTATGCCGTCGATTTGCAGGTATACGTCGATTGCCATGATGACTCCAAATTAAGAGGTGTGTCAGAGCATTCTTGCGTAGACCTCACTTGGATAAATTGGGGTACATCAAGCAAAAAACAAATTGGGCAGCCGCAACATGACGCATCAAGGCGTGACAACACGCCATCTTCAGATCGCGCGCAGACCGCTTAAGTGCCGCACTGGATTTTATCCCACGAACAAGCGTAATCAACGAAGCAGACTTTGAGGGATTTAAACGCAAATTTCTTATTGCGTTTGATGAAGCTGAACGTGGAGGCGGCGTGGCAACTGCCAGTCGCCTGTTGGCATTGAAACGACCAGACTATTTCGTGTGCGTGGACAGCGCCAACAAGAGCAAGCTGTCTAAGGCAATAGGAATTAGGATGGGTCATATAACGCTTGATACAGGCCATCGTTCACCAAATCGTCGAACTCTGATCGGCGATGGTCATAGATGGCCGCGCACTCCAGTCGTGCTGCCTACGATAGTCTTCAATGCGGAGATCACCGATGAAAAGCCTTGGAGCTTTAGCGCCTCATTCAGATGCAACCCGTTCGGGGCTGTGATTATTTGAGACTTTTCATCATGGAAATTTTCATATAATGGGATCTTTTCTAGGACATCCCATGCTTCAGGACGTATCCATCTGGGTCTATGACATCAGCCGATGCGGTTACTACGCGTACCGTGGTGCAGAAGACCGCGCCCCATTGTTCGGCGGCGTGACCACGACCTTTGCCGCATTAGAGAACTGGGTGGACGGCAAACTGCTGGGGCAGACCGCAACCTATGGCGCCAATGAAGGAGACGAAGTCGCAGAGTCCTATCTGTTGGATATCCATCATGGTGCGCACGGTGATTACTTGGTGGGTATCTGGAACCGTCTCCCAGGCAACCGACATCACGTTTCTTCTGTAGGTATCGGCGACGTGGTTGGGGCGGCTTCGGCCGAGGTCACCGAGCTCGACCGTGATCGCATTCCCGGCTTTGCGACGTATTTCTGGGTGATGCCGGCCGAGCGCCGCGTGGCGGCCATTGGCCTCAAGCACCTGAGCCACGGCCTTATTAACTTCGGCAATTACCTGACGGGCTTCCTGAAGTTCATCAATCCCGATCATGTGGTACTCGGCGACGAAGGGCCGAACAACGAGCTAGTCATCAATGGCTACCGCGCAGCACCTGATGCCGACGTTCATCCTGCTGGGATTCGGCCGACGTTTAACATTAAGTCGATCCCCCGTGGCGGCGATCTTGACTACTTGCGCCAAAACGTTGGCGCGATATCCAAGGTGATGTGCAAAACTGTGATCTCAACCATGGAACCGGCACAGCGGAATTGGCTTCAATCGATGCTCGACGTGGCACGCATTGCAAAGGCACCAGCGCCAAACGTTGTAGACGCGCCCATCCGTGTCGAATTCCCAATTGCGTTGACGCTGGACGAGCTTAACGCAAGCATCGCTGAGTGGGAGGAAGACATCAGCGATTCAAGTGAGAACGATTTGGGATTCCGTCTTAACGACGGCCAGAAGAAGTGGCTGCGCAAGTCTCACGCGCGCGAAAACAAGCGACTTGACGTAGAATGGGTGGATGACGAGTTGATTAACCTCGCCGCTCTGCTCGGGCAACTTCAAGTTCACCGAGCGGAAATCCTTGCTTTGGGGTAGATGAAATGATCTGGTTCCACATGGTGTTCGGCGCGCTATCCGGGTACATCGGCTACCACTTCGGTGCCGTCATCAAGCTGGAAGACCAGTGGCCCTACTTTGAAGCGCTCCGCACGACCACCTCGATTGTGTTTGGCGTCATGGGTGCGCTGTTGGCTGTTGTGTTTCCCGAAGTACTAAAATTCGGTTTGCGCAACGCTGGCGTGCCCATGGGCGAGAGCAACCTGCGCCGTGTGCTGATGCCTTGCGCCAATTCTGCACTTCTGCTTGTCGTACTTGTTGTCCTGGGACCGGTGTTCGCCTGGATCAAGGCTACGACTCCCGCCGACACTGGAATGCAGCAGGCGCTGTTTTGCCTCTTTTGCTTGCTGACCTACTGGCAAGTCATCATTTTGCAGATGGTATTGCTGCCGATGGACATCTTGATGACCAACACGACCGTGGCAGCAGCGCGTGACCGACTACGACGGGCGATCCATTCTAACGGTCGAGGATAGAAAAAGGGCCTCATCAGAGGCCCTTATTTCGTGTGCGACCAGGATTGTCATCCGGCGCTACTGGTGGACTAGCCGATACATCCCTCCTGTGGCGAGAAACCATCCAGCAAGTAATAGAAGTGATACAAAAATCACCGTACCCATGCCGCTGAATCGTTCAGTCCAAGCCGTCAACAACTGCCATCCAGTGCCGCCGCTGACTCGAGTATTCGATAAGGCCACGTAATATACGCATTGAAAAAGCGTTACCACGGCACAAAGCGCGATGCAAAGAAAAGCAAGCATATCAAACATCATCCAATGAACATAACGGTCGCCCAGCACATGGAAGAATTTGAACGATCCACTGATGACGACGGCGACGGACAGTGGACTGTTGCCGAGCAGCCGCTGGGCAAATGCGACCACATCTGGACTAATCGCCTGAATGGCCTGTTCCGTGACCCAAAAACAGCCAACCGATACGAAGAACGGAAAAATGGCATGTCGCCACCAGTCAATAGTGTTGAACTGCCCGGTCAACCACGCCAGCAATGATGCCGTCATCGAAAACATCGCGACGCCGGAAATAAAGCAGTAAAGCGCGAACGCGATCTGTGGCAGGAACGCTGCGAATAAAAACATTGCGATCAGTAACGCAACCCCCACAATAATGAAGAGGGATGAGCCATCATCATTCGAATTACTTCCCCCTCTGTGGTAATGATGGTGGTGGACTTCCTTACTGTTGCGGCGCTCTCGCCGGTCTCGGGAATCCTCAATTCGTTCTCGTGCATCTTGCGGCGATAGGTGACTTGCTCTTCCATCGCTTGGTGGAGCGGTGCCCAAAGCCGAAAAAATGCACGCAAAAATGACGCCAACCAATGGACCAGCCACCCATGCTTCAAAATGTGAGTTGCCAAGTACGCTAACCAATGCTTCCAGCATATTTTCTTCCCCTCAGCTTCAAAAATACTGTTTTAATATACAGCATAAGTTACCACATGGAAAGTTTTTCTTCTCTATTAGATAAATTTCTCAAGCGGCACATGACTGCCAGTCATCGCCTGAATGCACCTAGGTCTACTACGGATAACGATATCGGCTAACCTGCGGGAACGTCAGTGGCGGTGTCCTATAGTGCTCAGGCCACAATCAGACGCACGACCCAAGCCAATCAGACGAGAATGTGTGCCAAATACAATTAATAACCATTGTGACTGCCTAAGCCACTTTCCCAATGTACTAAGCCCCAAGGACTGGATAGGGCGTTTACATCAATGACAATCTAAAAATTCGGAGGTCCGCCCATGCGGGAAGCTCACACTAAGCGAATGTGAGTTCGATCGCGCCGTTAGCGCCGCAAAGAAGAAGGGCCACGTCCATAACCAGCCTGCTAAACTAGCGGGCTATGTCCAAGTCTTCAAACTCATATACGGCCAACATTCGGTTCGATCAGCCCGGTTATCCTCCCGCTACCACCACGGAGTTTGAAGGGGTGCGCAGCCTGCATCTCGGCACCTCATGGGTGCAGGGGGCGATGCGCATCGCCAAGCCAGACAACATCGAGCTCGAATACGTGCAGATGATGATGATGTGGCTGCTCTTCAACGACCAACCGCGGCACATCGTGCAACTGGGCCTGGGCAGCGCCGCGCTCACCAAATTCTGCTATCGCCGCCTGCCGCAGGCGCGCGTCACCGCCATCGAACTCAATCCCAACGTGATCGCCATGTGCGAATCGCAGTTCGCGCTGCCGCCCAACGACGAGCGCCTCAACGTGCGCGAAATGAACGCCATGGACTTCGTGCTCGATCCGGCCAACCGCAACACGGTCGACATCCTGCAAGTGGATTTGTACGATGAAGAGGCGCGCGGTCCGGTGCTGGACTCGCAGGAGTTTTACGAAGGCTGCGCCAACGTGCTGCGCGACGGCGGCATGATGACCACCAATGTGTTCGGCGATGACTTCACCAACTACGACAAGAACTTGCAAACCATGGAGCTGGTGTTCGACGCCGTGGTGTGGCTGCCGGAAGTCCACGACGCCAACATCGTGGTCATCGCGTTTAAAAACGCGCCCTCGCTGGACTTCAGCGTGCTGTATGAACGGGCGTCGGAGATCAGGAAAACCTTGAACCTGCCGGCGAAAAACTGGGTCAACGGCCTGAAAGGCTGGATGCGCGACCACCAGTAGTTTTCCGCATATCGATATGCGCCCGCGTCATACCGATGCATGCACGCCACACTTTTGTGCATATGCGCACCATGCACGTGCCGGGCCGCCGGTCACTTTACGATACATTGCGTTACAGTGCACGAAATATTGGTAAATGTACACATTCCGCAACATTGTGGTGCGAGCCGCGTTGTCGCTCCTTGAAGCCTCCCTTTAGTATTTTTATCAACGGCCCTACTCCGCTGGCCGTCTTCAAATACCTAGAGAGAAAACCAATGCAAAGAGCACCACAATTCAAACGCACCTTGCTGGCCAGCGCCATCCTGCTGTTGGCCGCGCAAACCGCTTTCGCGCAATCGTCCACCGACAACGCCAGCAAAGCGGATGATCAACAAACCGTGGTCGTACTGGGCTCACGCTCGGTCGCCAAAACCGCGCTGGACACCTCGGCGCCGGTAGGCCTGATCGGCCTGAAAGACCTGCAAACCGCCGGCCCGCTGGAGCTGGGCAAGCTGCTGCAAACGCTGGACCCGTCGTTCAACTTCTCCACCACCTTCATCAGCGACGGCACCGACTCGATTCGTCCGGCCACCCTGCGTTCGCTGGGTCCTGACCAGGTGCTGGTGCTGATCAACGGCAAGCGCCGCCACCAGCAAGCGCTGGTCAACGTGCAGCAAACCATCGGCCGTGGTTCGGCCGGTACCGACATCAACGCCATCCCGCTGGCCGCCATCCACCACATCGAGGTGCTGCGCGACGGCGCCGCCGCCCAATATGGCTCGGACGCGATCGCAGGCGTGATCAACATCGTCCTCAAATCGAACATCGGCGAGACCGCGCTGAGCGGCCAGGTCGGCACCACCTCGGAAGGCGACGGCGACATGTACTCGGCCAGCGTCAATCGCGGCTTCGCGCTGGGCGACAACGGCGGCTACATCAACCTGACCGCCGAATGGCGCAAGCGCGGAGAGACCAACCGCGCCGGCCCGGACTCGCTGCGCGTGAGCCCACCGCGCGTGACCCAGCACATCGGTGACAGCAACACCAAGGACGCTTACCTGTGGTGGAACGGCTCCCTGCCGATCGACGCGCGCAGCGAGTTCTACGCCTTTGGCGGCGTCTCGCAGCGCAAGAGCGATTCGTATGGCTTCTTCCGCTCGGCCGGCGATGACCGCACCGTGCCGGCCGTGTACCCGAACGGCTTCCTGCCGGCCATCGACACCACCATCAAGGACGCCTCGTTCGCCTTCGGCTACCGCCGTGACCTGAGCGACACCTGGAAGGCCGACATCAGCATCAACTACGGCCAGAGCGAGCTGGCCTTCCACGAATCCAACAGCTTGAACGTCTCCTACTGGTACGAGCCGAAACCGGGTGGCGGCATCTACGCCGAATCGGCACGCGAAGCCGATACCGGCACGCTGAAATTCAACCAGCTGACCTTCAACGCCGACGTCAAGGGTCCGGTGCAACTGGGCGGCACCGAGGTGTCGCTGGCCACCGGCTTCGAATACCGCCAGGATAACTACCAGATCGTCGCCGGCGATCCGATCTCCTACCAGTACGGCCGCACCAACAACCCGGCCATCATCATCAAGACGCCGAGCGGCGCCACGGCGGCTGCCGGCATCCAGGGCTTCCCGGGCTACACGCCGGGTACCGCGGTGGATTCGGGCCGTCACAACATCGCCCTGTTCCTCGATGCCGAAACCAAGCCGGTGAAAGAGCTGACCCTGGGCGGCGCGGTGCGCTACGAAAAATACTCGGACTTCGGCGACACCGTCACCGGCAAGCTGAGTGCGCGCTTCGACCCGAGCAAGGAAGTTGGCTTCCGCGCCAGCGCCTCGACCGGCTTCCGCGCACCAAGCGTGCAGCAGGAGTTCTACAGCTCCGTGTCGACCAACCTGAATAACGGCGTGCTGACCGAAACCCTGACCGCGCGCCAAGGCAGCGCCGTGACCCAGGCCTTCGGCATCAAGCCGCTGAAAGAGGAAACCTCGACCAGCATCAGCGGCGGTATCGTGCTGCGTCCGGCGAAGAATATGTCGCTGACCGCCGATGCGTACCAGATCAAGATCAAGGACCGCATCGTGTTCTCCAGCGAGATCGCGCCTGAAGCCGGCGGCGGCCCGATCGCCAACATCCTGAAACCACTGGGCGTGGGCCAGGCACAGTTCTTCACCAACGCTGTCGACACCCGCACCCGTGGCCTGGACATCGTGGCGGAGCACACCACCAAGTTTGACGCTTCCACCCTGGTGCTGTCGGGCCAACTGGGCTTCAACAAGACCGAAGTGACCAAGCGCCACTCGACGTCTTCGGTGCTGAGCGGCGAGAAGCTGTTCGACCAGTCGCAAGTGACCCTGATCGAACGCGGCCAGCCACGCAAGCACCACGTGGTGGGCGCGGACTACACCGTGGGCCCATGGAACCTGAACGCACGCGCCAACTACTTCGGCGAAGTGTATGCTGAAAACTTCAGCCCACTGCAAAAGTGGGATGCGCGCTGGCTGGTGGACACCACCGTGCGCTACGCGTTCAGCAAGCGCACCTTCCTGGGCTTCGGCGTGAACAACGTGTTCAATCAGTTGCCTAACGAGTGGACCAACGGCGGCTCGTTCCCGAAACTGGGCTTCACCCGCTGCTGGGAAACCTGCCCTATCGGCGTGAACGGCCGCTCGTTCTACGTGCGTGCTGATACGGCGTTTTGATTGAACGGTTGGCGGCATACGCCGCAAGGTGGATCAATGCCGCCAACTGTTTGACCAGTCCTTCCATCTGCTCGGCGGGCACTTGTGCGTAGCCGAGCATCAAACCCTTCCATCCCGAATCTCCCTGCGTATCGTGCTGGCTTAGCGCGTTGACGGCGATGCCGTGCCGCTCCGCCTGCGCCGTGACCTCGACGTCGTCGATGCGCGCGTCGTTGAAGCGCAATGAGAGGTGCATGCCGGCCGAGCCGCCATGCACGGTGGCCACCGATCCCAGATGTTTTTGTAATGCGGCTACCAGTGCATCGCGGCGCTGGCGATACAGCCTGCGCATGCGGCGCAGGTGGCGCAGGAAATGACCGCTGCGCAGGAACTCCGCCAATGCCAGCTGCTCGGCCACGCGGCCGCGCGCGGACGATTGCGCCCGCATCTGCGCGAAGTCTCCGGCCAACCATGCCGGCACCACCACGAAACCGATGCGCAGCGAGGGGAACATGGTCTTGCTGAACGTGCCCAGATACACCACCGGCGCGTCCGGCGCCAGGCCTTGCATGGCGTGCAGCGGTGCGCCGTCGTGGCGGAATTCGCTGTCGTAGTCGTCTTCGATAATCAGCGCGCCGGCCGCGCGCGCGGCTTCAATCAACCCGTGGCGGCGACGCAGACCAAGCACGCTGCCGATCGGGTACTGGTGCGAGGGCGTGGTGTAGATCAGCTTTGGCGGGCGTAGCAGCCAGTCGTCGGGCTGTGGCGCTATGCCGTCATCGTCGACGTCGATGCCGGCCACCGCCAGCCCTGCGGCGCGCGCGGCTGCCAATGCGCCACCATAGCCAGGGTTCTCGATCCAGATGGTTTCGCCGGCGTCGGCCAGGGCGCGCATGCAGAGATCCAGACTACTCTGTGTGCCGTCGGTGATGAACACCTGGCTGGCGTCGCACAGCACGCCGCGCGAGGCGCGCAGGTGATCGGCAATCGCCTCGCGCAGCGGCGCTTCGCCGGCGGGATCGCCATAATTCAGCTGGAGCACCGTCATACCACGCAGCGCGCGCTCCAGCATGCGCCGCCACAGCGTTATAGGAAAGTGTTCCAGCGCCGGCACGCCAGGCACAAACGCGCCCATACGGTCAGCCTCGCCCGGCAACGGCCGCAGATTGCGTACCCGCTGCGACAAGCTCACCGGCGCCGCCCCCAGCCCTACCGCGCGCGTCGCCCCGCCTCGCACTGCCTCTACCGCTTCCGCCGCCTTCGCAACGCCGCCGCGCGCTGTCCTTGCGGCCTCCGCCGCCTTCGCCGCAGCGCGCCCTTGCGGCGCACGCCATGCCGCACCTTCCGCTGCTGGAGCGGTCAACGTCGCGACCACTGTGCCGCGACGGTCGCTGACCACATAGCCTTCACTGGTCAGCTGGTCGTATGCATACAGCACGGTGTTGCGCGCCACGCCCAGCTCCTCGGCCAGCGCGCGCGAGGCGGCGAGCCTGGTGCCGGCTGCCAGCGTGCCGTCGCGGATGGCCGTGCGCAGGCACTCATGCAGTATGCGCTGGCGCGGCCATCCCGCGTCGCCATGCCGCTCGGCATAACCATTAAACAGCAGCGAAAAATCCATTTCATGGCTCCATAAAATTTGCAATCCTTGGATCTATTGATAGAGCCAGTATTTCATTATATTGCGCTTTTATGAAAGGAAACCATGGCACCATCTGACCGCACCCGCATTCACCGCGTCGCCACCAACGCCCACTACGACACCGCCACCCTGCACGCCATCGTCGATGACGCCTACCTGTGCCACATCGCCTTCGCCGACGGCAAAGGCGCGCACTGCATCCCCACCGCCTGCTGGCGCGAAGGCGACCACCTGTACATCCACGGCTCCAACGGCAGCCGCATGGTCAAGCACCTGTTGGAAAACGAATGCTGCGTCACCATCACTCACCTCGATGGCCTGGTGCTGGCGCGCTCCGCCTTCAACCACTCGATGAACTACCGTTCGGCCATGATCTATGGCCGTTTTGAAGCGGTGGAAGGCGACGCCGCGCGCCACGCGATGGAAGCGTTGATGGAAAAGCTGGCGCCTGGCCGCCAGGCGGAGATCCGCCCCGGCTCCGACAAGGAATACGCCGCCACCACCGTGTTGCGCATCCCGCTGACCGAAGCCGCGTGCAAAATCCGCTCCGACGGCGTCGATGACGATCCCGAAGACCTCAACTGGCCAGTGTGGGCCGGCGTGCTGCCGTGGGCGCGCACGCCGCTGGCGCCACAGCCGGACGCCGCCTGCACCTTGCCTGAACCTGATTATGTAAGCCGGTGGATTTTATGTAGTTAAGTTACATAATCTTCTTGTATTATGTATCACAAATACAACTTCGCTCGACTACAAAGGCGAAGTAGTCGACCAAAACCCTGTTTCGGCACAAACATTGTTTGACCGACATTCTAGTTTTAATATAAGATCGAACTCAAGCGTCGCAAGAACGCGCCAATTCGACAACCCTGGAGACTACAATGCAGCTCAATCAACCACAGTGCGGCCTGCGTGCCGCGCTGCCGCTCAGCCCTGTCGCCGCCGCCTGCGCGGTGCTGATTTCCGCCCTTTCCGCGCCGGTCCACGCGGAAAACGCCGCCGACACGCCACAAGCCAGCGACGCCGCCCCAACCACCGTAGTGGTGGCCGGCATCCGGCGCGGCATCGAAGACGCTATCTCGGTCAAGAAGGATTCGACCTCCATCGTTGAAACCATCTCCGCCGAAGACATCGGCAAACTGCCTGACGTGTCGATCGCCGAATCGATCGCCCGCCTGCCAGGCCTGGCGGCGCAGCGCGTGGCCGGCCGTGCGCAAGTGATCTCGATTCGCGGCCTGTCGCCGGACTTCGGCACCACGCTGCTGAACGGCCGTGAGCAGGTCAGCACCGGCGACAACCGCAGCGTTGAATTCGACCAGTACCCATCCGAGCTGCTGAGCGCCGTCACCATCTACAAAACCCCGGACGCGGGCCTGATCGGCCAAGGCCTGTCCGGCACCATCGACATGCAGACCGTGCGCCCGCTGGCATTCAGCGGCCGTAACTTCTCGATCAACGCACGCGGCGAGAAAAACTCGCTGGGCAAGATCGCCAACGCCAAGGACACCGGCCACCGCGTCAGCGCCAGCTATATCGACCAGTTTGCGAACCGCACGGTCGGTGTGGCGCTGGGCATCGCCCATCTGGAATCGCCTATCCTCGATCACGAGACCGGCACCTACGAGCCATTCTCACAAAGCGCGGTATCGGGCGTCCCGGCCGGCACCTTCATCACCGCCGGCGTGAAGTCGCTGGCCAAGAGCGGCGTGCTGAAACGCACTGGCCTGATCGGCGTGCTGGAATACCGTCCATCGAAAATGTGGACCAGCACCGTCGACATCTTCGCCTCGGAATTCAAGCAGGTCGACACCAACAACCAGTTCGAAGTGAACCTGGGCGGCTACAACGGCAGCAACAACCCGGTCGGCTTCAACTACCAGACCGTGAACGTGGTGAACGGCACGCTGCTGGGCGGCACCGCCACCGGCGCCTACCCGCTGGTGCGCGGTCAGTACAACAACCGTCAGGATCAGATCCGCACCGCTGGCTGGGCCAACCGCTTCAACTTCGGCAGCTGGACCCTGCTGGCCGATGCCAACTACTCGCGCGCCAAGCGTGACGAGACCTACCTGGAAAACAATCTGCAACTGCAAAGCGCCACCGGCGGCGCCTTCAACGATCCGCTGATGACGGTGGGCTGGAAGACCGGCGACTTCGCCACCATCCACGGCACGCTGGATTACAGCAATCCGGCCAAGCTGTTGACCGGTAACTCGATCTACGGCTACGGCAGCACTTACTCGCCGCATCTGGTCGACACGCTGAAGAGCTTCAAACTGGTGGCCACCGTGCCGGTGCCGGATGCGCTGGAGAGCATGTTCCACAACGTCGATGTCGGCATCAACCATAGCAACCGCACCAAGACCAAGCGCCAGCCTTCGGGCCAGCTGTTCGCCAAAGGGAATCCGACCATCTCCAGCGACCTGCTGTACGCGCCGGTGGACCTGGGCTTCGCCGGTTCGGGCATTGTGCCGTCGTGGAATGTACCGGCGGTGATCGCCAAGTACTTCGATCCGATCAACTACAGCCTGGCCAACAACGCCGGCACCATCAGCCGCGCGTGGGACGTGACCGAGAAGATCACCACCAGCTTTGTGCGCGCCAATATCGATTCGGACCTGGGTGGCGTTTCGCTGCGCGGTAACGTCGGCGCGCAGCTGGTGCACACCAACCAGTCGTCGGAATCGCTGTATGCGGACAACGGCGGTGCGGCGCATCCGATCAGCGACGGCAAGAGCTACAACGACGTGCTGCCTAGCGTGAACCTGGCCTTCGGCCTGGCCAACGACCAGACCCTGCGCGTCTCGCTGGCCAAGCAGATCGCCCGTCCGCGCGTGGACCAGCTGAATGCAGGCTTCAACTTCACCGTCGATACCGGCAGCCGCCTGCCTAGCGGCAGCGGCGGCAACACCAAGCTCGATCCATGGAAAGCCAAGGCGTTCGACGTATCATGGGAAAAGTACTTCGCCAAGAAGGGCTATGTGGCGCTGGCGGGCTTCTACAAAAAGCTCGACACCTACATCTACACCTTCTCCGACACGCGCGACTTCTCGCAGTACACGGCCGGCACCATCGCCATCACCAACCAGGGCCAGTACACCACCGCCTACAACGGCAATGGCGGCACGCTGAAAGGTGCGGAGCTGTCGGTATCGGTGCCGTTTGAAATGCTGACGCCAGCGCTGGACGGCTTCGGCGTGCTGGCTTCGACCTCGTACACCGAGAGCCATATCGACATCAAGGAAGTCAACTCCACCATCGGCAAGATCCCGCTGCCTGGCCTGTCGCGCAACGTCACCAACTTGACGCTGTATTACGAAAAAGCCGGCTTCTCGACCCGCGTGAGCACCCGCAAGCGATCCGACTACGTCGGCGAGATCGGCAACTTCGCCGGCGACCGTCAACTGCGCTATGTGGTGGGCGATCATCCGGTCGACTTCCAGATCGGCTACACCTTCAACGAAGGCGCATACAAAGGCCTGGGCGTTCTGCTGCAAGTGAACAACCTGACCAACGAGGCGTATGAAACCTACGCTAACAGCAAGGACCGTCAGCTGGAATATGCGAAGTACGGTCGCACTGTCCTGTTTGGGCTGAACTACAAGTTCTAAGTCCGGCCAAGGACGCCGGCCCGGTTGTATGGGCCGGCTTTAGCCCTGCGCTTCGCGTGCAGGGCTTTTTTCAGCGCTTTGCTCACGATACCAAAGGGCCAGCATGGACAACGCAAACAGCACCGCAAAAGGCGCGGCCGGCAAGCGCCGCCCCGCCGGTACACCGGCATCCTCCGCGCCGCCGTCCGCCAGCGCCGCCGTTCCCGGCGCCCGCGCTGCGTTCGCAGCATTCCCCGTGATCGGCGCATTCACAGCAATCGCCGCTGTCCCACTCGCGGCCCCACCCGCTGCCCCGTTCGTCGGCCCACCCGCCGCCCACCCCGCCGCCTTGATCGCTGGCGCCGAGCGCGCGGCGTATAACGCGGTGGCTTCGTGGCGCAGCGCGCGTTGCCAGGCCGGCCAGTCGTTGGCGGCGTAGATGTACTCCGCTCCCGGCGCCTCCATGCCCTTCGCGCTGAACTTGATCCATCCCGCCTTCCGTGGCCAGAACGCCGCGCACACGCCATCCGCCTTGTCCGCGCGCGTCTGCAAAGCCATCATTCCATCGCCTGCGGCCGTCAGCGCCACGCCAGCCTTCACGCCCTGCGCGCATACCTCGCTGCGCAATCCCGGCACGGGCATCGGGTCGTTCAACTGCCAAACGGTTTTCCGCACGCTATCCAGCGCAATCCTGTCCATCGCCGATTGCCACCACAACGCCAGCGACTGCGGTGCGCTGATCGCATGTTTGTGCCAATCCGTCACACCAAGCCACACCACGCGCCCCTTGCCGACAGCACGGCTCCACATCCACGGCTGCTGCTTGCCATCGCGCGCCAGCACCGACCAAGGATCGGCCGCATTCTCCGCCGGATTCAATCCCGCCGGCGACATGGCCAGCGCGCCAAACTGACGCACATCCTCTTTCTCCGTGGTCGGCGACTGCGGATGCAGCATCAAACCAAAATCCCGCTGCCACACGCCGACATCCGCAGCATTCCCGCCCAACACCACCAGCGGCACGCCCTGCCCCACCTGCGCCAGCAAACTCCCTCGCGCCGAAGGGCTCAGATGCTCAACATACGCCGCATCGACAAACATCGCATTCGGCGCAGTGAGCGGCGCACGCGCGGTCTCGCTGCGTGTGATGGCTTTGCCGAGCGTGACATTCCAGTCCAATATCGCGCCGCCGTCCGACAACAACTGATTCAACGTGCGCGCATCGAACGACGGTGCATCGAAGCGGCCCTGTATTTGCAAGGACACCGGCTCATGCACCTGCAAGGGAACCGGCCCTTGTGCGATAGTCTTGCCGGCGGCATCCAGCATGCGCGCTTGAAGCACCATGTTCTCCACCACCGGCGGCAGCCACTGCACCGCCGCCTGCGCCGACGAAGACGGACCGGAATCCGCCAGCACTTGCTTATTCTCGGCCAGCAGTTGCAAGCGCCATCCAGCCTGCGCTGGCGAACGGCGCACCGACAATGTGAAAATACGGCCCAGCGAAATCGAACGTGGGAAGTCGAGCCACAGCAAGTCGGCAGGCGCAGGCTTCCATTGCAGCGGACGCGCAGGCAGATCGCGCCACTCCGCCTCACGTACACCGTCACCACTCAGCGTGATGGCGCTGGCGGCGGGAATCGCCAGCCGGTCGGCATCGCTGATGCGGCCCGCTTCGGTGTTGACGGCCAGCGGCGCGGCAGCGGCAGCCGGCATGCGCATGTCGGCCAGCGATACCGCCAGCGCGGCGCCAGCCATGCCGGCCAATGCGGCGTTCAGCCACTGCTTCTTGCGGCCATACAGCGCGGCGCTGATCGCGCCAGCCGCCGCGACGGCCAGCGGTGGCGCTATCGCCGCGAAATCGGTAGCGATGATCATTTTGCTTGCTCCTTGCCGCTCCACGCCTTGCTGAACGGCGTCTCCGCCGAAGGACGTGCCTGCAGCAGCACCGGCGCATCGGCCAGCGTGCCACGCAGCCAGGCGCGCAGCTCGGCGCGGCATGGCACGCAGCCGTCCTGCACGTCCTGCACCGTGCGCTGGGCGCTGAGCTTTTGTTCCTGGTCGGTGATGCGTGCGCCGATGGTGTCGCGCGCAGCCTTGCTCCACAATGCCGGCAGGGCGCCGTCTTGCGACAGGGCTTGCACCAGATCGCGCACCTCGGCCGGCACACTGTCGTTGGCCGCGCCCTGTTCGCGCTTGTAGCTCATGGCGCCGACAATGTCGCCGGTCATGCGCTTTTCTTCTTTCAATGCCGGCGGCGCAAACGCGGTGCGGTGCAGGTAGACGCGTTCGGCGGATTGCAGTTCCTTGATCGCTTCCAGCGCCTTGTATTCCGGCGGCAGCGCGGTCTTGGGCGAAATGGCACGCAAAGCTTTTTCGGCATCCCACATGGCGGCCAGTGCGCGGCGCAGGATGGCTTTGGTTTGCGGGTCGAAGATGGTGGCGTTGCCTTCCTGGTCATGGGCGTGACCAAAGGCTTTCATGACGGAGATTTCGCTGCCCGGACGTTCGGGGGCGCCGCCGCTTTCGTGGTGTTCTTCGTGTTCTTCTTCGCCGAACAGGCTGGATTCTTCGCCGAGGAACTGGCCGTAGCGCAGACGCAGTTTGGTCTGGTCGGCGGCGATGGTTTCGCTGCGGTTGCGCAGGGTGGCGGCCGGCATGTCGCGATGGGCTTTCAGGTCAGCGACCAGTTGTTCGGTGTCGATGATGATCTGGCGTTGGCTGCGCAGGTTTTCCGGTTTGGTCATGGTCGGCAGCGCGGTGGAGTCGAGGCTTTCGGCGTCCGGGCCGGGAAGGCGCAGGGTGTAGGTTGGCGATTGCGCGATGTGCGGACTTGGGGCGTTGTCGGTGGCGCGCACGAAGAAGTAGAGTTCATCGCCGGGTTCCATGCCGAGTTCCGCCAGCGTCCACTGTTTTCTCCAGTCGCGTTTTTTGGGATCGGCGGATTGTGGCAGCGGGACTTCCTTGTCGCTGAAGCGGATGTTTTCGCCACTGCCTCGTGCGAGGGTCATGTGCAGGCTGGCGCGGGTGATGGCGTAATCGTCTTTGGCGCTGACGGAGAGCTGGACGGTTTTGGCGTCTTTCGCCAGCAGGTGGATTAGTTCATTTGGTTCGGCGATGGTGACTTGTGGCGGCTGGTCTGGTGTGACACGGATGTTGTAGCGGGTGCCGCGGATGCGCCAGAACAGCGAGTCTTCAATGCGGAGTTTTGCGCAGTCGGGCGTCACGGGAAGTGTCTGGCCGTCGCCCAGTTCGACCACGGGCTGTGCGCCGCGCGGGTTGTTGATGCACCAGCGGACTTCGGAGTACTGCGGGATCTGGATGTCGCGGGCGCCGGTCTCGAAGGCGGCGACACCGGTGTATGCGGGCGGTGTCACGCGCAGGTGGACTTCGCCGTCGACGATGGGCTTGTTGGCTTGCATGGCTTGCGGTGGCGCGGCGGGAGCGGTTTGCTTGCCGTGCCATGCGGCGGCACTGCCGGCGGCCAGCAAGCTGAGAACGAGCGGCAGGATGGCGAAGCGGGTGCGCTTGCGGGCGATGGATTTGTAGTCGTCGGCTGTGAGTATGTCGGCCAGGCGGGCTTGCAGGCGTTGTTGCTGGAGTTTTGCGATGGATGTTCGGGCTTCTTCGGCCAGCAGGGTGCTGCTGTCCTCGAGTTGCGGGATGGCTTCGTTCAGCCAGGACGGCCATTGCTGGTTGATGCGGTGGCGCCAGCGCGCGGCGTCTACAGCGATCCAGACGAGACAAAGCGCCGTTGCGGCCAGCGCGAATAGCCATGCGGCGGTTGGCGCGGTGGCCCCGGCTGCGGCCGCGCCGCCGGCGGTAGCCGCGGCGCTGGCGGCGATGGGCGCAGCGGCGGCTGTGGTGGTGGCGGTCGTCGTCGCGGTGGCGGGGTGCAGGGCGATGGCGGCGATGGCCAGTGGCGCGAGGATGGCCAGCCATTGCGGCGCCCGGCGGCGCAGGATGGCGGTCCAGAGGCGGCTGCGCAGGTGGTCAGTGGCGCCGGGCATGGGTGAGTATCCGTTCGATCATGAAGAGGGCCAGCAGAGCCAGGGCGAGCCAGCTAGCAGGCTTGGCGTCACCGATGGCGGGCAGCGAGTTGCGTGCAGCGGTGAAGGTTTGCGATGGCGTTGGGTAGGCTGGCGCGGGCGCAGCGGCCAGCAGTTGCCAGGCTTCATACAGCGCGCGGGCAGTGTCGGCGTCGCGCGGCGGGAAGGCCTCCGAAGTCCACAGGCGGCCGCGTGGCGAGTCGGCGTATTTCAGCGTGATGCCGTTGATCGTCAGAGAGGCAGCGTTGGCCAACTCGGGGAAGGTGGCCGGCAGCGGCGAGGCGGCAGCGGCCGATGGCGCGGTGGCCGATTGCGCTGTGGCCGATTGCGCTGTGGCCGATTGCGCTGTGGCCGATTGCGCGGTGACCGATTGCGCGGTGACCGATTGCGCGGTGGCCGGCGCAGTGGCGATCCACCAGTGAGGAGCGCGCAAACTGTCGGGCGGCGCGGTGTTTGGCGTGTCCCAGACAATCAGCGTGGCCTTGGCATCCGGTTCAGGGACGAGCACATAGTGGGCGACGCCTTCGCCGGCGCTGCCGAAGGCGGCAAACAGGGAGCGCCATGCGGCGGCGCGCGTGTCCGGTACCGCCAGTGCAACGCGACGTTCGATCGGCGCGGCCGACGGCGTACTTGCAGAAAGTGGAACGGCTTGCGTTCGCAGTTCCAGGTGGTGGTTATATTGCGGCAGTCGGGCCGGCATGGCGAGTTGGTTGGCGCGAGCGATGATCAGAAGGCGAGCGTCGGCGCGCCAATCGCGTTCGTTGGCGCGCAGCCATTGCAGAGCGTTGGGCGGCAATCCCACACGAGAGGCGGCGCTAAAGCCGGCGGCGGCGATTTCTTTTTCTGCCCACGATTTGTCTACGCCAGCATCGACCAACACAGTATCGCCGCGCCACGGGAAGATGGTCGCGGCCAGCCAGGCGATCAACGCCACCAGCATCAGGCAGCGCACCACCAGCAGCACTTTGTCGCGCCATTGCCAGATGCGCAGTTGCTCCGGTGGCGCGGATGGCAGGAAGTGCGCGGTGGCCAGCAGTTCGGCCTTGATGCGCTGACGCTTCTGGCGATGCCACCACACCGGCAGCAACAGCACCGGCAGCGCCAGCCACCACAAAGGATAGGAACTCAAGATCATTTAGCCCGCGCTCCCGCAAGCTGCAACCAGCTGCGCAATACGCCATGCAAGGGCTGCTCGATGCGCGCCTCGTAGTGGACGATGTTGTGTTGACGGCAGTTGCCCGCCACGCCATCGAAGTGCGCACGGCTTTGCTGTTTGTAGGATTCGCGGTCGGCATTGCTCATGCGGTGCAAGCCATCGCTCTGCTCCGGGTCGCGATATCCGGCGCCGGATTTGAACGAGGCGTCGACTTCGGCCTGCGTGCGCAGGGTCAGTAGCCGCACGTCGTGGCGCATGTTGCGCAGGCGGAGCAAGGCTTCGCTCAGCGGCGATGGCCAGTCGAGAAAGTCGCTGGCAGCGAAGATCATGCTGGGCGAGCGGGCGAAGTGCAGGCTGGCGCGCAGCGTTTCGGCAGATGGCAGGCTGCCTTCTGGTTCGGCCTTGTTCAGCGCGGCCAGTACGCGCTGTAGTTGGCGCGGTCCGCGCGCGGCAGGCATGAATTCCACTTTGCCGCCGGTGCAGATCACAAGGCCGAAGGCGTCGCCCTGGCGTTGGGCGATGGCGGCCACGCAGGCCAGCACGGTGCGCGCGAACCAGAGTTTGTCGATGCCGTTGATGTCGCGGCTTGGCTCCGCCATCGAGGCGGTGGCGTCCAGCCAGAGCCAGACGGCCACGTGGCTGTCGCGCTCCGCTTCGCGCACAAAGTAGCGGTCGGCGCGGGCCAGCAGCTTCCAGTCCACGCGGCGCCATTCGTCGCCGGGGGCGTAGGCACGGTATTCGGAGAACTCGACACCGGCGCCGCGCTCCCGGCCAGCGTGGATGCCATGACCCGGACCCGCCAGCACGTGACGGATCACCAGGTCCATATCCTTGGTCTGGGCCATCATGGCGGTCATGGCGCCGGCCGATGCCGGGCCGGCGGCCGGCTTCGTGGATGAGAGCATGCGCTTAGTCCGGGCGGATATGCTCGCGCAGCGCTTGCAGGATGTCGGCGATGGCCACGCCATCCGCTTCCGCTTCGAAGTTGCGCAGCACGCGGTGGGCCAGCACTGGCAGCAGCATCTCGCCGATGTCTTCGCGCGTAACGGCAAGGCGGCCTTGCATCAGCGCGCGCGCTTTGGAGGCCAGCACCAGCGCCTGACCGGCACGCGGCCCCGCGCCCCAACCGATATGTTTCTGCACCGCCGGCACCGTCGTCAGCGACGGACGCGTGGCGCGCACCAGCCGCGTGGCGTAAGCCACCAGATGGTCGCCAATCTCGATATCACGCACCAGCTGCTGAAGACGCAGCAGCGTGGCGACGTCCATCACCGGCTCGGCGTCTTTCAGGCCCGCGTGCGTGGTGGCGGACACCATGGCGATCTCCTCCTCCTCGGTCGGATACACCACGTCGATGCGCAACAGGAAGCGGTCCAGCTGCGCCTCCGGCAGCGGATACGTACCCGCCTGCTCGATCGGATTCTGCGTGGCCAGCACGAAGAACGGCTTGGGCAGCTTGTGCGTCTGGCCGGCGAAGGTCACCGAGCGCTCCTGCATCGCCTCCAGCAGCGCCGATTGCGTCTTCGGCGGCGCGCGGTTGATCTCGTCCGCCAGCAGCACCTGGGTGAACACCGGCCCTTGCTGGAAGCGGAACTCGCGCTTGCGCGTCGCATGGTCCTCTTCCAGGATCTCGGTGCCGACGATATCGGACGGCATCAGATCCGGTGTGAACTGCACGCGATGGAAATCCAGCTCCGTCGCCTGCGACAAGGATTTCACCAGCAGCGTCTTGCCCAGGCCCGGCACGCCCTCCACCAGCGCATGGCCGCCGGCCAGCAGGCAAATGATCAGCGAATCGATCACGTTCTCCTGGCCGATAATCACGCGCCCCATGCTGGTCTTGAGCGCTTTCACCTTGGCGGTCAAGTCGCCTATCTCTTTTTCGCTCCAGGCGATTGCACCATCAGCCATTCCTAAGCTCCCAACGCATATTGAATGATATTGACCGCAAAGCGGGTATTGTCGATCGCGAGAAAACGCTTGTTGCGGAAGTCGTAGTCCCACTCGCAGCCGTAGTCCTTGTTGCTGTACAAAAGCCGCACGCGCCCGCCGACCTCGATCGCCTTCAGGTAGTCATGCACCAGATCGTCGCCCCAGCCGTTCAGCTCCACGGCGGTATTCGGCGGGCCGTCTTCAAACTTGAAGAAGCTCGAATAGATCGGATGATTGTTGGGGATCTTGTGCAGCGCCTTCGGCCCGAAGATGCGGGCGATTTCAGCCTCGAACGATTTCGCGAACAGCCCGTCGATGTCGTGGTTGCAGTCGTCCACGAACAGGAAGCCGCCGCCCTTGATGTAGCGCTCCAGATTCTTGCGCTCGGCCGCCGTGAACTGCACCAGCTTGTGGCCGGCGAAATAGCAGAACGGCGCCTCCAGCATCTTGGGGTCGGACAGCGCGACGATGCGTTCAACGGGATCGACCCGCAAGGTCGTGTACTCGACCAGCGAATTGAGCACGTTGCTGGGCATGCGGACATCCACATCCCAGTCGCCCGACTCGTAAGTCAGGCGCGTGAAATAGAAATCGTACGAGGCCACGGCAACCCTTATACCGCGTCCGACAGGGACGTGAAGTTAAAGTCGCGCACCTTCATCGGCGGAATCAGCATCTGGTAGCGCACTTCGTCGCCGCCGATCACCACCGGCTTGCCCAGTTCATCGATGTTGTTCAACATCGTCACCGGGCTTTCATTGAAGCGGAAGTTCTTGATCGGATGCTTGATCTTGCCGTTCTCGATGTAGAAGGTGCCGTCGCGCGTCAGACCGGTCAGCAGCAGCGATTGCGGATCGACCAGGCGGATGTACCAGGTACGCGTGACCAGGATGCCTTTCTTGGTCGACGCGATCAGTTCCTCGGTCGACTTGCCGCCGCCGGCCATGATCATATTGCCGTGGCGGCCCACCGCGCGCTGGCCCTGCTTCTCGGCCCAGTAGCGCGTGTAGTCCAGCGAAGCGACCTTGCCGCCCTTGATCACGTCCGCGCGCTCGCGCGCCAGCATGGCCTGGTTATCCCAAGGCAGCACCGGCACCTCCGGATTCCACGGATCGGCCCAGATGTTGACCTGCTCGTCGAACAGTTTCTCGCCGAGGCGATTGCCGCCGCCCTTCTTCGACAGGAAGCTGCGGCCTTCATCGGCCTGGCGCGCATCGAATGCGCCAAACATGCGGCCGATGATTTCCGAGGTCGCCGCCGGTTCAAGGATGACCGTATAGCGGCCCGGCTCCAGCGCCTTGGCATCCACCGATTTCACCGCTTTCTCGATGGCGATTTCCGAGGCTTCGCGCGCGTCAAACTTGCGCGCATCGTTGGCGGAGCGCGTCACCCAGCCGGACCCGCGTCCATCCTCGGTGCGGGTGGTGACGGTGAAGCCGAGATTACTCAACGTCTGGTAGCCGAACACGCCGTTCGAGTTGGCGACGGTTTCAAAGCCGGTGGTGTCGCTGAAGAAGCCGGCCGCGATCAGGCCCTGCTTCTTCGCCGCGTTGATGCTGGCCGCCGCCACTTCGGTGCGGTATTCAGGATCGATGGCGGCAGTGGCCTCGCTAAAGGTGGCGGAAGGCTTGTACTCCTGCTTTTTGATCGCCGGCTGGAACTCGGGATTCTCCGGCGCCAAGCGCGCCACATCCTCCGCGCGGCGCACCACTTTTTCCAGTGATTTGTCGTCGAACTCATTGATCGAGGCCGTGCCCTGCTTTTTGCCGAAAGCGACGCTCACGGTCAGTTGCGTGTTTTCGATCAGGCCCGCCGTCGATACCGCATTGCGCGCATAGCGGATATTGCCATTGCGGTTGCCGCTGATCTGCACGCGGCACTCGTCCGCCTTCGACAGCGACATCACCTTGTCGCAGATACGCTTTGCTTCATCCTGCGTCAGCATCTTCATGGTTTATCCAATCTTGCGAGCGGTGTTGATCACGTTGATGCCATTGAAGCGCGTGGTCGGCGAGCCGTGCGACACGGCGCTGACCTGGCTAGGCTGGCCTTTGCCGTCGAAGAAGGAGCCGCCCAGGCGCCAGTCGCGTTCATCGCACAGCGCCGTGCAGGCGTTCCAGAATTCCTGCGTGTTCGACTGGTAGGCCACGTCTTCCAGCTGGTTGACGATCTTGCCGTTCTTGATTTCGAAGTACAGCTGGCCGCCGAACTGGAAGTTGTAGCGCTGCTGGTCGATCGAGTACGAGCCGCGGCCAAGGATGTAAATGCCCTTCTTGATATCCTTGACCATGTCGTCCGGCGTCAGCTTCTTCTTGCCCGCTTCCAGCGAGACGTTGGGCATGCGCTGGAACTGCACGCTGCTCCAGCTGTCCGCATACGAGCAGCCGTGCGATTCTTTTTCGCCGATCATCGCCGCCTGGTCGCGCGTGGCCTGGTAGTTCACCAGCACGCCGTTGCGGATCAGGTCCCAGCGCCTGGACGCCACGCCTTCGTCGTCATAGCCGACCAGACCAAGCGACGTTGGCGTGGTCTTGTCGGCCACGATATTCACCAGGTCCGAGCCATACTTGAACGACTTGGTCTTCCACTTGTCCAGCGTGGCGAAGCTGGTGCCGGCGTAATTGGCCTCGTAGCCCAGCACGCGATCCAGCTCGGTGGCGTGGCCCACGGATTCGTGGATGGTCAGGAACAGGTGTTCCGGCGACAGCACCAGATCGTACTTGCCCGGTTCGACCGTCTTGGCGGTCAGCTTTTCCCTGGCCTGGCGGCCGGCCGCGCGCGCGTCCTCAATCAGGTCGTAAGCGCCTTTGTACAGCTTGGTGACGCCGCCGGCGGCCTTGATGCGGTTCTCCGCTTTGCAGTCGAAGAATTCATAGCCCATGCTGGACGGCGACGACAGGCCGTCGCGCGTGCGGAACTTGCCGCTGGCCTTGTCGACCGCGGTGGCGGTGAACGGCGACCACAGACGGTGGATGTCCTGGTCGATGTAGGAGCCGTCGGTGGAAGCGAAGTACTTCTGCTGGTTCACCTGGAACAGCATGGAGCGCATGAAGTTGGCGCCCGCCTCCATGCCGGCCTTGTTGGCGGCGAGGAGCAGTTCGGCCTTCTCGGCGATGGGCACGGCGCGCCAGTCCTTCTTGAACGGGGTGGCCCATGCCACCTCGCCCACGCCCTTCACCGGCGCCAGCACCACCGGTTCGGTTTGCAGCCTGGCGTTGGCCTTGGCGATCGCCACCGCCTGGCGTGCGGCGTCGGCCACCGCGTCCAGCGTCATGACGTTGGTGGCGCAGAAGCCATAGGCGCCGTTGGCGATCACGCGCACGCCGACGCCGGAGGATTCGGTGTTGACGATGTTCTCCACGTTCAGGTCGCGCGTGGTGATGAATTGATTCAGATAGCGGCCGATGCGCACGTCGCAATACGTGGCACCGGCCTTGGTCGCCGCATTCATGGCGGCGTCGGCCAGCGACTTTTTGAATTGCACCGCCATCGGGTTGAGCAGCTCCTCAGCCGCGATGGCATTGCCGAAGACCGGCACCAGCAAGGCGCCGCCAGCGACGGCGCCTACTTTCAGGAATGAGCGGCGCTCCATGATTACACCGCGTCCGACAGGGAGGTGAAGTTGAAGTCGCGCACCTTCATGGCCGGGATCAGCAACTGGAATTGCGACTCGTCGCCCGACAGGATTTCCGGCTTGCCGATTTCGTCGATGTTGTTCAGCATCGTCACCGGGCTTTCATTGAAGCGGAAGTTCTTGATCGGGTGCTTGATCTTGCCGTTCTCGATGTAGAAGGTGCCGTCTCGCGTCAAACCGGTCAGCAGCACCGATTGCGGGTCCACCATGCGGATGTACCAGGTGCGGGTCACCAGGATGCCCTTCTTGGTGTTGGCGATCAGCTCTTCGGTCGACTTGTTGGTGCCGGCCATGATGATATTGCCCGGCGTGCCGACGGCGCGCTGGCCCATCTTTTTGGCCCAGTACTGCGAGTAACCCAGCGAGGCGATCTTGCCGTTCTTGATGATGTCCTGGCGCTCGCGCGCCAGCATGCTCTGCGCGTCGAACGGCAGCACGGCGACATCCTTGTCCCAAGGGTCGGCCCACACGTTCACCTGCTCATCGAACAGCTTTTCGCCCAGCCGATTGCCGCCGCCCTTCCTGGCCAGGAAGCTGCGGCCCTCGTCGGCCGAACGCGCGTCGAAGGCGTTGAACATATAGGCCAGCACGTCGGAGGTGGCGGCCGGCTCCAGGATCACGGTGTAGCGGCCCGGCTCCAGCGCCTTGGCGTCGACCGAACGCAGCGCCTTCTCGATAGCGACGTCCGACGCGGCGCGCGCGTCGAACTTGCTGGCGTCGCCCACGCTGCGCTTGACCCAGCCCGAACCGCGGCCATCTTCGGTGCGCACGGTCAGGGTGAAGTCCAGGCCCGTGTCCTGCTGGTAGCCGAACACGCCGTTGGAGTTGGCGATCGAGGTGAAGGAGGTGTTATCGGTGAAGAAGCCGGCCGCCACCAGCTTGTTCTTGCGCGAGTTCTCGATGCTGTAGGCCGCCACTTGCGCGCGGAATTCAGGATCGATGTCGGCGGTCTTCTGGAAGAATGTCTGCGAGCCCTTGTACTCCTGTTTCGAAGGCGTCGGCATGAACTCCGGATTTTCCGGCGCCAGGCGCGCCAGGTCTTCGGCGCGGCGCAGGGCTTTTTCCAGCGACTTGTCGTCGAACTCATTGACGGTGGCCGTGCCCTGCTTCTTGCCGAAGGCGACCGACACCACCAGCTGGGTATCTTCAATCAGGCCGGCGGTGGACACGGCGTTGCGCGCGTAGCGGATATTGCCCTTGCGGCTGCCATTGATCGACACTTCGCATTGATCGGCCTTGGTCAGCGCCAGCACTTTGTCGCTGATACGCTTGGTGTCTTCTTGACTCAGGAATTTCATCTTATCTCTCTCCAGGGCTTAGCCGATTTTGCGGGCGGTGTTGATCACGTTGATGCCGTTGAAGCGCGTGGTGGACGCGCCGTGCGAAACGATGGACACTTGCGGCGGCTGGCCCTTGCCGTCGAAGAAGGAGCCGCCCATGCGCCAATCGCGCTCGTCGCAGATGCCCAAGCAGGCATTCCAGAATTCCTGGGTGTTGGATTGGTAGGCCACGTCTTCCAGCTGCTGGCCGATCTTGCCGTTCTTGATTTCGTAGAACAGCTGGCCGCCGAACTGGAAGTTGTAGCGCTGCTGGTCGATCGAGAACGAACCGTCGCCCACGATGTAGATGCCCTTCTTGACGTCCTTGATCATTTCGTCCGGCGTCATGCGCTTCTTGCCGGCCTTGAGCGAAACGTTGGGCATGCGCTGGAACTGCACATTGGCCCAGTTGTCCGCATACGAGCAGCCGTGCGATTCTTTTTCGCCGATGATGTGGGCCTGGTCGCGGGTGGCCTGGTAGTTGACCAGGATGCCGTCCTTGATGATGTCCCAGTTCTTGCACTTGACGCCTTCGTCGTCGTAGCCGACCGCGCCCAGCGAGCCGGGGGTGGTCTTGTCGGCCACGATGTTGACCAGCTCCGAGCCGTACTTGAAGGACTTGGTCTGCCATTTATCGAGCGTGGCGAAGCTGGTGCCGGCGTAGTTGGCCTCGTAGCCCAGCACGCGATCCAGCTCGGTCGGGTGGCCCACCGATTCGTGGATGGTCAGCCACAGGTGTTCCGGCGTCAGCACCAGGTCGTACTTGCCCGGTTCGACCGACTTGGCTTTCAGCTTGGCCTTGGCCTGCTTGCCGGCCAGGCGCGCGTCCTCGATCAGGTCGTACGATTTGGTGTACAGCGTGGTGACGCCGCCGGCCGCTTGCAGCTTGTGCTCGGGGCGCGCGTCCAGGTATTCATAGCCCATGCCGACCGGCGCCGACAGGCCCTGGCGGGTGCGGAACTTGTTTTCCTTCTTGTCGACGGCGGTGGCGAAGAACGGCATCCACAGGCGATGGATATCCTGGTCGATGTAGGAACCGTCGGTGGAGGCGAAGTACTTCTGCTGGTTGACCTGGAACAGCAGCGATTGCATGAAGCTGGCGCCGCCTTCCATGCCGGCCTTGTTGGCGGCGATCAGCAGGTCGGCCTTGTCCTTGATGGCGACCGTGCGCCAGTCCTTGACGATCGGCGTGGCCCACGCCACCTCGCCCACGCCCTTCACCGGCGCCAGGATCAGCGGTTCGGTTTGCAGCTTGGCGTTGGCCTTGGCGATGGCCACGGCCTGGCGCGCGGCGGCGGCCACGCCGTCCGGGGTCATGTCGTTGGTGGCGGCAAAGCCGTAGGCGCCGCCGGCGATCACGCGCACGCCGACGCCGGCCGATTCGGTGTTGACCACGTTCTCGACGTTGAGGTCGCGCGTGGTGAGGAACTGGTTCAGGTAGCGGCCGATGCGCACGTCGCAGTACGAGGCGCCCGCCTGCGTGGCCGCGCCCATGGCGGTATCGGCCAGCGCCTTCTTGAATTTCACATCCACCGGCTTGAGCAGTTCTTCCGCCGCGATCGCGCGGCCGAACGCGGGCAGCAGCATCGTGCCCAGAGCCAGACTACTGATATTGAGGAATGCACGTCGTTCCATGTTCTCTCCAACGTTGTATGTGGGCCAGCCGCCCATGAGCTTCTTTTATATTGTTACTTTACGTTACATCAGAATATCTGTTGCCGCCCGGAGCGGATTGCAAAATGTATGCCAACCAACAATGTTGTGCAAGTGCCTGTTTTTCGGGTGCGAGTGTCCGCTTCGGTGTCCGCGCGGTGTCCGCCGGGTGTCCGCGCACAGGGCCGGTGCGTGGACGTTCATTTTGCTTGACCTCGTGACAAGCTTGGCCGATGATCGTCGCGCCCATCCAACAAAACAGGAGACTGTGCATGAAACGATACGTACTGGCCGCACTGGCCACCACGATGATGTTCGGCGCGACCGGCGCCGTGCAGGCCGACGATGCGTTGAAGGCGGCCATCGCCGCCCCGTCGCGCACGCCGGACAATGTGAAGCGCGACGTTTACCGTCATCCGTATGAAACCCTGTCGTTCTTCGGCATCAAGCCGAACATGACGGTGGTGGAACTGTCGCCGGGTGGCGGCTGGTACACCGAAATCCTGGCGCCCTACCTGCGTGCCAACGGCAAGCTGATCACCGGCGGCAGCGACCTGGCCTCGCCCAACGAGAACGAGCGCAAGAGCGCGGAGCGCTGGCTGGCGCGACTGAGCGCCAAGCCGGAGGTGTACAACAAGGTGGCCATCGGCGTGTTCTCGCCGGGCCGCAAATACGAACTGGCGCCGCCCAACAGCGTCGACATGGTGGTCACCTTCCGCAACATCCACAACTGGATTCCGCTCGGCCCGGAAAAGATGAAGGACTTGTTCGGCAACCTGTACACGGTGCTGAAGCCGGGCGGGGTGCTGGGCATCGAGGAGCACCGCCTGCCGGTCGCGAAGGCCCAGGATGAGAAGGCCAGCACCGGCTATATGCACGAGCAGTACGTGATCAAGTTGGCGGAGGCGGCCGGCTTCAAGTTCGCCGGCAAGTCGGAGGTCAACGCCAATCCGAAAGACACGGCCGATCACAAGAACGGCGTGTGGGCGCTGCCGCCGACCTACACCAACGGCGATGAAGACCGCGCCAAATACCAGGCCATCGGCGAGAGCGACCGCATGACGCTCAAGTTCGTCAAGCCTTGATCAGAAACGCGTGAACTTGGTTTCGTCCGGCGCGCCGTCGGACGCCAGACCGATGTTGCGCGCCGGGCGGCTGCTGGCGGCGGGCTTGAGCAGCGCCGGCCGCCGCGCCGCCACCCGTGGCCCTTCGTCGGTCGCATACTGGCGGAACACCGCCATCAGGCGCCGCAGCTGATCGGCCTGCGCGCTCATCTCTTCCGCCGTCGCCGCCAGCTCTTCCGAACTGGCCGCGTTCACCTGCGTGGTCTCGCTCAGCTGGACCACCGCGCTGTTGATCTGCCGCACGCCGGAACTCTGCTCTTCCGAGGCCGCCGTGATCTCCTGCACCAGCTCCGAGGTCTTGCGGATGTTCGGCGCCAGCTGGTCGAACATGGCGCCGGCCTGCTCGGCCAGCTTGACGCTGTCGGCCGCCACTTCGCCGATTTCCTGCGCCGCCACCTGGCTGCGCTCGGCCAGCTTGCGCACCTCGGCCGCCACCACCGCGAAGCCCTTGCCATGCTCGCCCGCGCGCGCCGCCTCGATGGCCGCGTTCAGCGCCAGCAGATTGGTCTGGTAGGCGATATCGTCGATGATGCCGATCTTGCCGGCGATCTGCTTCATGGCCGAGGCGGTGTCCTTGACTACCTCACCGCCGCGCGCCGCGTCCAGCGCGGCTTGCGCCGCCATGCCGTCGGTGATCTTGGCGTTCTCGGTGTTCTGGGCGATCGACGCCGTCATCTGCTCGATCGAGGCGCTGGTTTCCTCCACCCCGGCGGCCTGCTCGCTGGCCGCCTGCGACAGCGACTGCGCGGTGGCGCTGACTTCCTGCGAGGCGCTGGACAGGCTGCTCACCACCAGCTGCACGTCGCGCACGATGCCCGACAGGCTGCGCGTCAGCCACACCGCCAGCACGCAGCCGAGGACGGCGATCACCACGTCCACGCCCAGTATCATTTGCTTGGCCGAATTGGCGACGTCCGACATGGCGTCCGATTCTTTTTTGGTCTCGGCGTCGTTCACCTTGAGCAGCTTGCGGAAGGCACCGGCGATGGCCTCGTCGGCGCCCTTGATGTTCTTGTCCATCTCCAGCGCCGTCATGCCCTTCTCGCGCATGGCTTCCAGTTCCGACATGCTGTGCTCATAGCTCTTGACGCCGGCCTGCACCTCGCCCAGCAGTGCCTGTTCCTCGGCCGACAGCGGCCCGGCGTCGCGGTAGGCCGCCATCTCTTTGTCTATGACAGCCAGCTCGCTGCGGAACTGGGCATTGCTGTCCGCACCGCGCAGGATGTAATTCTTGAAGTGGCGCACCGCGCGCCCGTGGGCCGTCACGCCTTCCAGCACGGCGTTCTTGCGCGCCAGCGTGACGGTTTCAAAGTCCGTCCAGTGATCGTGCAGCGACGTCAGTTTCGCAAACGCGATCACGCCCAGCACCACCACCAGCAGCACAATGCCGCCAAAGCCGGCATGCAGCCGAGTCTCCATTTTCATTCGATTGAGCATGGCGAGTCCTCCTGCATGCCATTGTGAACCTTTATTGCGGCATAATTCTCACCAAAACTAACGGTGCAGCCATTGCCTGGTCAGGCGCGCGAATGTGCCGTCCTGTTTCATGCTGTCGAGCGCATGGCGCCATGGCGCCAGCTGCGCTTCCGGTGTGTCTGGCGGGAAGGTCAGGTAGCTCTGGGTGCTCATCAGCGACAGCACCGGCACCACAGTACCCGGCGCCACCTTGGCCTGCGCCAGCAGGGCCGGCAACTGTTCGCTGTCGGTCACCATGGCCTGGCGGCGGCCGGCCAGCAGCATGGTCAACATGGTGCGCGAAGTGCCGACCGGCTCCAGATTGGTGAAGCCGGCCCGCTCCAGATATTCATAGGAATAGAAGGCGCGCGGCAGCAGGATGCCGTCCAGCTTGCGCGCATCGTCCAGCGTTTGCAGGCGCAGGCCGGTGCTGCGCAGCGCATACAGATAGGTGTGGGTTTCCATCACCGGCCCCACCCACTTGAACAAAGCCTCGCGCGCGGGCGTGCGCTTGGGGCAGGCCAGCATCACGTTCTCGCCGGCCATGGCGGTGCGGTAGGCGCGCACCCAGGGCACCACTTCAATCGGCGTGCGGTCGCCGATGCGGCGCTGGATTTCCTTGACGATTTCGGCGCAAAAGCCGGTGGTCACGCCATCGCGCACGAAGAACAGCGGCACCGCATCCGAGCCGAGGATGCGCAACGGTCCGCGCGCCGCCGCAGGCCGCGGCGCCACCGATGTTGCCAGCAGCAAAGCCACGGCCCAGGTCTTCCAACCCATTACGCATCCTCAGAATTTGCTGAAATTGGCCTCATCCGGGTCGCTCATGTCCGCCATGCGGCGGCTGGTCGCGATGCCGGCCAGGCGCGCGGCACGGGCCGGCTTGCGCTGCGGCGGCGTGTAAGACTGATAGCCCGCCCCGGCCAGCTTGAAGAAGGACATGGCCTGTTGCAGCTGCTCGGCCTGGCTGCTCATTTCTTCCGCCGTGGCCGCCAGCTCCTCCGAACTGGAGGCGTTCTGCTGGGTGGTCTGGCTCAGCTGGGTGACGGCGGCGTTGATCTGGCCGACGCCGGCCGATTGCTCTTCCGAGGAGGCGGTGATTTCCTGCACCAGGTTGGAGGTGCGGCGGATGTTCGGCACCATGGCGTCCAATAGGTTGCCGGCCTTCTCCGCCAGCTCGACGCTGCTGCTGGCGACCTGCTCGATTTCCTGCGCCGCCACCTGGCTGCGCTCGGCCAGCTTGCGCACCTCGGCCGCCACCACCGCGAAGCCCTTGCCATGCTCGCCGGCGCGCGCCGCCTCGATCGCCGCATTCAGCGCCAGCAGGTTGGTCTGGTAGGCGATGTCGTCGATGATGCTGATCTTCTTGGCGATCTGCTGCATCGCCGCCACGGTCGACTTGACCGCCTCGCCGCCCTCCTGCGCCTCCAGCGCCGCCTTGCTGGCGATGCCGTCGGTGACCTTGGCGTTTTCGGTGTTCTGCGCGATCGAGGCCGTCATCTGCTCGACCGAGGCGCTGGTCTGCTCGGTGCCGGCGGCCTGCTCGCTGGCGGCCTGCGACAGCGATTGCGCGGTGGCGCTGACTTGCTCCGACGCCGCCGCCAGCGACTCGGCGCCATTGTTGACTTCCTCCACCACGCGCGACAGCTTTTCAATCATGCCCTGCATCGCCGCCAGCAGGCTGGTGCTGTCACCCGGCTTGAGCCGGACCTCGGTGCGCAGGTCACCGTCCGCCACCTGGCGCACGATGTCGGCCGCGTAGGACGGGTCGCCGCCCAGCTGCTTCATGATGTCGCGCAGGATCAGCAGGCCCAGCGCCACCAGCAGCGCCAGCGCCACCACCGAGGCGGTGATCATGCGCGAGGTGGCGGCGGCCGAGGCGGCGTCGGCGTCCTTGACGGCGTCGTCGCCGTACTGGACGTTCATCTCGACCAGCTTGTCGAGATTGGCCTCCACCTCGTGGAAGGCGGTGCGGTTGTCGCTCAGGCTGGCGTGCAGCGCCACGAACAGCTCCTTGCGCCTGGCCAGCTCCGCGTTCTGGATCTGGGTCAGCAGGCCGCCGAACTCCTCATCCTTGCGGCGCCAGGTTTCCCACGCCTTGACGAAGGTTTTCCACACCGCCGCCTCGTCGGCGGTTTGCGGCAGCGGCTCGTAGATTTTCCAGGCCTTGTCGATCTCGCCGAAGATCTCGGCGCGGCGCTTGATCTGCTGCCCGATCTCGGCCAGGTTGTCCGGGTACAGCGCCAGCGCGTCGGCCGCGCGGTTGGCCGAGCGGATGCCGGTCTTGCCTTCATTGATGGCCATCAGCGCCTGCACCGAGGGCATGCGGTTCCTGCCGATTTCCGCCAGCATGTCGCCTTGTTTTTTCAATCCCTGGAAGCTGATCAGCACCACCAGCAGCAGCGCCAGCACCGCCGCCCCGATCAGGGTCAGGAGCTTGGTCCGGACGGTTATGTTTGCAAACATGATGTCTCCTCAAGGGATGTGCGCGACGAATTCCTGCAAGTGCAAGGTCGAAACCACATGCTGCACGTTCAGCAGCAGCACAAAGCGGCCGTTGACCTTGCCGATGCCGTGCAACAGGTCGGCCCTGACGGCGCCAAAGCGCGGCGCCGGCTCGATCTCGGCGGCCGGAATATCCAGCACCGCGTTGACGGCGTCGACCAGGATGCCGATCACGAACGGCCCCTCGTCGCCGGCCACCTCCACCACGACGATGCAGGTGCGCTTGCCGATCGGCGAGGGTGCGCGTTCCAGCCGCCGCGCCAGGTCCAGCACCGGCACCGCGGTGCCGCGCAGATTGATCACGCCGCAGATCGAGGGCGGCATCTGCGGCACCGGCGTGACACCGGCATATTCCAGGATCTCGCGCACGGACAGGATGCCCATGGCGAACATGTCCTGCCCCAGCATGAAGCTCAGGTATTGCGCCGGCGCCTGCTGCGGCGGCGCGGATTCCGATGGCTCGGCGACGGTCAGGCTGCTCATGGCTTCACCTCTGACTGGCTAGAATTTGACGAAGTGCGACTCGTCCGGCTCGTGCATTTCCGGCATGCGGCGGTTGCCGCCACCGCTCGCCAGACGCGCGCCGCGCGGCGGCTTCTTCATCACCACCGGCGTACGCACCCCATGCGAGGCGCCGGCCAGCTTGAAGAAGGACATAGTCTGTTGCAGCTGCTCGGCCTGGCCGCTCATTTCTTCCGCCGTGGCCGCCAGCTCCTCCGAACTGGAGGCGTTCTGCTGTGTGGTCTGGCTCAGCTGGGTGACGGCGGCGTTGATCTGGCCGACGCCGGCCGACTGTTCTTCCGAGGCGGCGGTGATTTCCTGCACCAGGTTGGAGGTGCGGCGGATGTTCGGCACCATGGCGTCCAGCAGGTTGCCGGCCTTCTCCGCCAGCTCGACGCTGCTCGACGCCACCTGCTCGATTTCCTGCGCCGCCACCTGGCTGCGTTCGGCCAGCTTGCGCACCTCGGCCGCCACCACCGCGAAGCCCTTGCCGTGCTCGCCGGCGCGCGCCGCCTCGATCGCCGCGTTCAGCGCCAGCAGGTTGGTCTGGTAAGCGATGTCGTCGATGATGCTGATCTTCTTGGCGATCTGCTGCATCGCCGCCACGGTCGACTTGACCGCCTCGCCGCCTTCCTGCGCCTCCAGCGCCGCCTTGCTGGCGATGCCGTCGGTGACCTTGGCGTTTTCGGTGTTCTGCGCGATCGAGGCCGTCATCTGCTCGACCGAGGCGCTGGTTTCCTCGGTGCCGGCGGCCTGCTCGCTGGCGGCCTGCGACAGCGACTGCGCGGTGGCGCTGACCTCCTCCGAGGCCGAGGCCAGCGCCTCGGCGCCGTTGTTCACTTCCTGCACCACGTGCGACAGCTTTTCGATCATGCCCTTCATGGCCGCCAGCAGGCTGCCGCTGTCGCCGGACTTGAGCTCGACCTCGATGCGCAGGTCGCCGTCCGCCACCTGGCGCACGATGTCGGCCGCGTAGGACGGGTCGCCGCCCAGCTGCTTCATGATGCCGTTCAGGATGAACAGCCCGATCACCACCAGCAGCGCCAGCGCCACGCCGGACGACAGGTACATCGAGCCGAGCGCCCTGGCCGAGGCGGCATCGGCCGTCTTGACGGCGTCGTCGCCGTACTGCACGTTCATGTCGACCAGCTTGTTCAGGCTGGCCTCGGCCTCGCGGAAGGCGGCGCTGTTGTCCTTGATGGCGGCGTGCATGCTGGCGAACAGCTCCTTGCGCCTGGCCGGCTCGGCGCGCACGATTTGGCCGGCGGTGTCGGTCAGCGCGGCGTCACGCTGCTTCCAGGCGTCCCACTGCTTGACGAAGCTACTCCACAGCGCCTCTTCCTCCCTGGTCTGTGGCAGCGGATCGTAAATTTTCCAGGCCTTGTCGATGCGCGCCCACGCCTCCTGCTTGCGCTTGAGTTCGTGGCTGACACCGGCCACGTCGTCCGGATACACCGCCATGGCGTCGATCGCGCGGCTGGCCGAACGCAGCGCGGTCTGCCCCTCGCTGATGGCTTGCAGCGCCTGCACCGACGGCATGCGGTTCTTGCCGATTTCCGCCAGCATGTCGCTTTGGGTTTTCATGCCGGCAAAAGCGATGAGTACCACCACCACCAGCGCGGCCACGGCCACCGCCAGCAACATCAAAATCTTGGTCCTGACCTGTAACGTCGAAAGCATGTATATCCCCTAGCTGTGGTTATGGTTATTCCTCGCCTGCCAGCGCCCGCAATCTGCGCCTGTCCTGCCTGATCCAACCCACCAGCTCCGCGGCCGGCATGGGCTTGGCCAGCAAGTACCCCTGCGCCATGTCGCAACCGAGGTCGCGCAACAGCTTCCAGTCTTCCACCGTCTCCACGCCCTCGGCCACGGTGGCCACGCCCAGGCTCTGGCCCAGCTCGAGCGCGCTTTTCAGCACCATGTGGCGGTTCGGCCACTGCGCCGCGCCGTTGACGAAGGCGCGGTCGATCTTCAATTCCGTGAACGGGCAGCGCGCGAACTGCTGCATGGACGAATAGCCGATGCCGAAATCGTCCATCGCCAGCCCGTAGCCGGCCAGCCGCAGCCGCCCCATATTGGTCAGCGCCTGCGACAGCTGGCGCATGACGCTGGTCTCGGTCACCTCCCACACCAGCGCCGGCGGCGCCACGCCGGAGGCCGACACCTGCGCCATCAGGCGGTCGATGAAGCCGCGGTCGGCCAGGTTGTCGGCCGACAGGTTGACCGATACCGTCAACGGCGGCAGGCCGTGCCGCTGCCAGTCGAGGATCTGTTCCAGCACATGCCGCACCAGCGCCAGCGTGAAGTCGGCCATCAGCGGCGTGCCCTCCAGCGCGTCGATGAAGTGGGCCGGCGACAGCAGCCCGCGCTGCGGATGCTGCCAGCGCACCAGCGCTTCCACCCCTTTCAGCTGGCCGTTGCGCATGGCGATCTTGGGCTGGAAGAAGGGCACGAACTCATCGCGCACCAGCGCCTGCGCGATCTCTTCCAGCGAGGCTTGCGACGGCGGCGGCGCCACCGCCGCGCAGTCGCCGGGGCGGTCGCCGGCCTTGCACAGCAGCTGCGTCAGCGAATCGAGCTGCACCGGCTTGAGCAGGGTGCCCAGCAGGCCGATGGCGGCATCCTCGCACGCCATGTTCTCGATGATCTCCAGCAGGCGCGGGTCGCGCGCGCTGACCACGATCAGGTTTTCGGTCAGCTGGCGCTCGCGCAGCTGGCAGGTCAGCTCGATGCCGTCCATGCCCGGCATTTCCAGGTCGGTCAGCACCAGATACATCGGCGACGCCTGCGCCTCCAGCACGCGCAGGGCCTCGTTGCCGTCGCCCGCCTCCAGGATCTCGCCGAACTCCAGCTGGCGCAGCAGACCGACCAGGTAGCCGCGCTGCACCACGCTGTCCTCCACCACCAGCACGCGGCGTCCGCTCCACGAAGGCACGTTGCTGGCGATGGCGGGCGTGGCGTTCATGATCAGTACTGGAGCTGTTGCAGGATTTCGCGATAGATCGCGTTCAGCGGCACCGACTTCTCGACCCCGCCCTTCTTCACCGCCTCTTTCGGCATGCCGTACACCACGCAGCTGGCCTCGTCCTGCGCCACGGTGCGGGCGCCGGCCTTGAGCATCTCCAGCAGGCCGGCGGCGCCGTCGTCGCCCATGCCGGTCATGATCACGCCCAGCGCGTTGGCGCCGGCCGCGCGCGCGGCCGAGCGGAACAGCACATCGACCGAGGGCCGGTGGCGGTTGACCAGCGGGCCGTCGACCACTTCCACAAAGTACTGGGCGCCGGTGCGGCGCAGCAGCATGTGCCTGCCGCCGGGCGCGATCAGCACCTGGCCTTGCAGCACGCGGTCGTTATTGGCCGCCTCCTTGACCCGCACCGCGCACACGCTGTCCAGCCGCGCGGCAAAGGCGGCGGTGAATTTTTCCGGCATGTGCTGCACCACCACGATGCCGGGCGAGACGCGCGGCAGCGACGTCAGCACTTCTTCCAGCGCCTGGGTGCCGCCGGTGGAGGTGCCGATCGCCACCACGCGCTCGGTGGTGGCGGTCATCGGCCGCGCGGTTTCCGGCGGCAGGATGGCGTCCGCGTTCAGCTTGGCCGTCACCGGCGGCGGCGGCGGCCGGTTGGCCAGCTTGCCGACGTGGGCGCCGGCGGCGGCCCGCACCGCCGACACCAGTTCGTCGGCGCTGTCGTGCAGGAACTGCTTGAGATCGAGGCGCGGCTTGGTGATGATGGCCACCGCCCCGGCCGCCAGCGCCTCCATCGAGGTCTGCGTGCCCTTCTCGGTCAGGGTCGAGCACAGCACCACCGGCGTCGGCCGCTCGCTCATCAGCTTGCGCAGGAAGGTGATGCCGTCCATCTTGGGCATTTCCACGTCCAACACCAGCACGTCGGGCCACTGGGTTTTCATGCGCTCCATGGCCAGCAGCGGGTTGGCCACCGCGTGGGTGACGGTAATGCCGGGCGCCGCGTTCAGCAGGCCGCTCAGCACCTGCCGCACCACGGCGGAATCGTCGACGATCATGACCTTGATTGCATTCATGCCTGCGTCCTTGCTCCCGCGTTACGCCATCCCGGTTCCGGCGGCACCTGCCGGCTCAGCACCTCGCCGCTGCGGATGGTGAAGATGAGTTGACGGTGGCCTTCGCCGAACAGGCTCTCGGACACCACGTGTATGCCGTGCCGCTGCAACATGCCGCGCGCGTAGTCGCCGTTCTGGGTGCCGATGTCGCGCACCCGGGCGCTGCGCGGGAACATGGCGCCACCGCCGAAGATCTTGCCCTGGCACTGGGCCGGCGGCACGCCGTGCCGCGCCAGCCCGTCCAGCAGCAGCTGCATGGCGTCGGCCGCGTACATGCCCGGCTTCTCCTGCGGGCGGTCGGCCTTGCGGCGGCCGTGGCCCGGCAGCAGGAAGTGCGACATGGCGCCGATCCGCAGGCCCGGATGCCACAGCGTGATCGACACGCACGATCCCAGCAGCGTGCGCACGCGGTACTGGTCGTCGCCGACGAAGTAGTCGCCGGGCATCAGGAAGATGTCGATCAGCTTGTCGCTCATGGCTTGCGGTAAATCGAAGGGGCGACCGCGGTCAGCGTGTCGTTGATGTCATTCAGGGTTTCCGAGTGGCCGATCAGGAAATAGCCGCCGGGCCGCAGCTGCGCCAGCAGGCGCGCCACCACCTGGCGCTTGGTCTCCAGGTTAAAGTAGATCATCACGTTGCGCAGGAAGATCACCTCGAACAGGCCGATCTTCGGCAGCGGCGCGTTCAGGTTCAGGTGCTGGAACTGCACCCGCTGGCGCAGCCCGCGCTCGATCAGCATGGTGCCGGCCTCGCTGCCCTGGCCCTTGAGGCAAAAGCGTTTCAGGTAGGCCTGCGGCATCTGCGCGGCGCGCTCCATCGGATAGTGGCCGCAGCGGGCGCGCTGCAACACGCGGGTGCTGATGTCGGTGCCCAGCACTTCCCACGGCGCCGCCTCGCCCATGACGTCGGCCAGCACCATGGCGATGCTGTACGGCTCCTCGCCGCTGGAGCTGGCGGCGCTCCACACGCGCAGCGCGCGGTTCTGGTCGCCGGCTTCCTGGGCCAGCTCGCGCAGCAGGGCGAAGTGCTTGGGCTCGCGGAAGAAATAGGTTTCGTTGGTGGTCAGCAGGTCGACCGCCATCTGCAACTCGGCCGGCTGCGCGCGGCTTTCCAGCAGCTTCAGGTAGTCGCCATAACTGTTCAGCTGATAGTGGGCCAGACGCTTGGCGAGGCGGCCGCTGACCAGCGCCTGCTTGCCGTTCGCCATGGTGATGCCGGCCGCATCGTAGATGAAGCGCTGGAACTGCATGAATTCGCGCTCGGTGATCATGGTGGCGGCCATGGCGCCACCTCTCAGGCGACGGCGGCCGCGGTGCCGCGCGCCATCTCGACGATCTCCTCGCTCGACAGCACATGTCCGAGATCAAGCAGGATCACGAAGCGGCCATTGTGCTTGCCCATGCCGGCGATGAAGTCGGGGCGGATGCGGGTGCCGAACGCGGGCGCCGGCTCGATCTCGCTGGCGGCGATTTCCACCACCGCGTTGACCGCGTCCACCAGCATGCCCAGCACCTGCTTGCCCTCGCCCTCCCCGCCCCCGGTTTCAACGATGACGATGCAGCTGCGCTTGCCGATGGCGCTTTGCGCGCGGCCGAAGCGGGCCGACAAGTCCATCACCGGCACCACCGCGCCGCGCAGGTTGATCACGCCGCGCACGCAGTCCGGCATCATGGGCACGGTGGCCAGGCTGCCGTATTCGATGATTTCCTTGATGTGCAGGATGCCGACCGCGTACTGTTCCTCGCCCAGCATGAAGGTCAGGAACTGGCTGGGCAGGGCGGCGCCGCTTTGCAGGGCGACGATGGCGCTGCTACCGTAGGTGACGACATTGGTGTCGATGGCGTTGCTCATGCTGTTCCTCTCCTATGCGGCCAGGGCCACGGCGCCCTTGCCGCCCACGGTGTGCATCAGCGCCGCCACGTCCAGGATCAGCGCCACTTCGCCGCTGCCGAGGATGGTGGAACCGCTGATGCATTTGACTTCGCTGAACATCGGGCTGAGCGGCTTGATCACGGTCTGGAACTCGCCCAGCAGGGTGTCCACCACCAGCCCGGCGCGCTGGTTGCCGAACTTGAGCACCACGATGCTCTCACGCCGGGTGGCGGCCCCGGCTATCCGGAACAGCGCGCGCAGGCGCACCAGCGGCAGCACCTGGCCGCGCAGATTGGTGTAGTCCTGGCCCGGCTCGGTGGCGTATTCGATGCACTCCTCGATCATGTCGAGCGGGATGACGAACACCGACGCCCCCACCTGCACCAGGAAACCGTCGATGATGGCCAGCGTCAGCGGCAGGCGCACGGTGACGGTGGTGCCCTGCCCTTCGCGGCTGGCGACGTCGACGCTGCCGCGCAGCGCCTGGATGTTGCGCTTGACCACGTCCATGCCGACGCCGCGCCCGGACAGGTTGGTGATCTTCTCGGCGGTGGAGAAGCCGGCCTCGAAGATCAGGTTGTAGATTTCGCTGTCGCTCAGCTTGCGCTCGGGATCGACCAGGCCGCGCTCGATGGCCTTGGCCAGGATTTTCTCCTTGCGCAGGCCGCCGCCGTCGTCGCTGACCTCGATCACGATGCTGCCCGACTCGTGGAAGGCGTTCAGCTTGATCATGCCGCGCGCCGGCTTGCCGGCCGCCAGCCGCAGCTCGGCCGGCTCGATGCCGTGGTCCATGGCATTGCGCACCAGGTGCATCAGCGGATCGCCGATTTTCTCCACCACGGTTTTGTCCAGCTCGGCATCCTCGCCGTCGACGACCAGGCCGATGTCCTTGCCCAGCTCGCGCGCGACGTCGTGCACCACGCGCTGGAAGCGGTTGAAGGTGGCGCCGATCTTCACCATGCGCAGCTCCAGCGCGGCGTCGCGCACGTCCTCGACCAACCCGCTCAGGGTGGAGGTGCATTCCAGCAGCTCGCTGTTCTGGATGTGCTGGCCGATCATATTGGCGCGCGCGCCGGCGATGATCAGTTCGCCCACCAGGTCGATCAGCCGGTCCAGCTTGTCGGAGTCGACCCGGATCGAGCGGCTTTCCTGCGCCTTCTGCTCGCTGACCTGCTTTTGCTTGGCCAGCGCCGCCTCCACCACCACCGGCGGCACGTTGCCGGCGCCGACCAGGATGGAGCCCAGTTGCTGGGCCGGCGCGTCCTCGTGCTGGCCGGACTGCTGTTGCAGCGCGCCGTCCAGCTCCTGCTGGGTGACGCTGCCGCAGCGCACCAGGATCTCGCCCAGCCGCGCCGCCTGCTCCGGCAGGGCGCGGATCAGGTTGACGTATTCCGACACCTTGCTGTGCGGCGGGATGATGCGGATCTCGCAATCGTCCTGCACGAACTCGAACACGCCGGCGATGGCTTCGCGGTCGGCCGTGCTGTCGAAGGCGATTTCAAAGCCGAGGTAGCACAGCTCGGCGTCCATGTCCTCGGCCGGCGGCAGCGCGTCCGGCACGGTGGCGATGCCGACAATGCGGCCCAGCTTGCCCAGATAGCGCAGGAAGGCGATCGGGTCCATGCCGTTTTGCAGCACCACGCGGCCGAAGCGCAGCGAGATGTGCCAGTAGTCGCTGCGCATTTGCCCGGGGCGTTCGGCGCCGATGCGCGTGACGCCGGGCTCGGCGTGCAGCGTCGGCACCGCGGGAATCGCCGGCGCCGCCCCGCCATCCATGTGGCGGCGCAGCTGCTGTTGCAGCATCTCGCCCTCCGGCGCGGTGTCGGGGTCTTGCTCGTGCCGGCCGGCGGCCAGGCCGTTCACCATGCCGGTCAGGTAGTCGCAGCAGGACAGCAGCAGCACCACCATCTCGTCGTTGAGCGTGACGCTGCCGTCGCGCACCTTGTCCAGCAAGCTTTCCACCACGTGGGTGAAGGCGACGATGTGATCCAGGCTGAACAACCCGGCCGAGCCCTTGATGGTGTGGGCGGCGCGGAAGATGGCGTTGATGGCCTCGCTCTGGTCGCCCGCCAGGTCGACATTGAGCAGGGCGTTTTCCATTTCCTCCAGCAGCTCGCGGCTTTCCGCGATGAAGGTCTGTAGCGCTTCGTCCAGGTTCATGGCATCCCCTTTAAGCGTGGATCAGCACGGCGTCGCCGAAGAAGGCGCCCAGGTCCAGCATCTCGACAATCTCCACCACCGCCGGGCTATGCCGCACCAGCCGCAGCTCGCGCCGGTCGGCGGCGGCGCTCTGCTTGGCCAGCATCAGCACTTGCAGGCCGGCCGTGTCCAGTTCGGTCACGCCGGACAAATCGATTTCCAGCACGCGCGTCTTGCGCAGCGCGTCCAGCACGGTCACTTTCAGGTCGGCGGCGTGGTAAATGGTCAGCTCGCCGTCCAGGGAAATCCGCGTGATCTCATCCGCCATGGCCGCCTCCGGAAGTCAGGGCAACACCAGCTTGGCCACCGCGCCCAGCAGCACCTCCGGCTTGAAGGGCTTGACCACCCAGGCCTTGGCGCCGGCCGCCTTGCCCTCCTCCTTCTTGCCCTCGGCCGACTCGGTGGTCAGCATGATCACCGGCGTGAATTTGTACAGCGGCAGCTGCTTGAACTGCTTGACGAAGGTGATGCCGTCCATGTTAGGCATGTTGACGTCGCACACCACCAGATGGATTTTCTGGCCGGTGCATTTGGACAGCGCGTCCACGCCGTCGCGGCCCTCGATCACATCGTAGCCGGCGCCTTTCAGCGCGATGCCCACCACCTGCCGCAACGAGGCCGAATCGTCGACCACCATAATGGTTTTTGCCATGTTCCACCTACCTCAGAAAAAAGTGATTTCATCGGCTTCCGCCGCGGCCGGGGCCGCAAGACGGGCGCCGCCATGCACGGCGTGTTCCTCGGCCATGGCATAGGTTTTTTGCAGTTCGCGCAGCAGCCGCTCCGGGTCCAGCCCCTCCAGCACGCCGCTGGCGGCGTAGCGGTCGCGGTTCTCGCGCAGCAGCGCCGGCAGCCGTTCCATGTTCTCGCGCACGTGCGTCATCACCTGGCTGACGCGGTCCTGGAATTGCAGCTGCACCAGCGCCTCGCCCACCTCGCCCTGGATGCCGACGCTCTCCCGCTTGAGCTGCTCGGACGATGCGACCAGGGCGTCGGTGATGCCGCGGAACTCGTTCAGCACGGCCGCGATCATGCCCTCGGCCGACTGCATCGATTTGTCCTCGGCCTCGCTCGACTGTTCGGCGGCCTGGCTGGCGGCCAGGATGGCGCTGCTGATCAGGCCGACGCGGTTGGTGATTTCCTTGCCGGTCTCGGCCGAACGCATCGACAGCTGGCGCACTTCCTGCGCCACCACCGCGAAGCCGCGCCCGGCCGGGCCGGCGCGCGCCGCCTCGATGGCCGCGTTCAGCGCCAGCAGGTTGGTCTGGGCGGCGATGCTGGCCACGCCTTCGGCCATGCCGCGCAGCTCGCGCGTGAAGCGTTCCAGATCCTTGATTTGCGCCAGCATGGCCTGCTTGGAGGACATGGCCGACTGCATCGACGTCACCACCGAGCCGAGCCGCGTTTGGCTGTGGCTGAACACCTCGGTGATGGAGGTGCCGCCGGCGCCGTCGGCGCTGGAGACGTGCACCGCGTTGTCGAGCCGGTCGACGATGTTGGAGAAGCGCGCGGCCAGGTCGGAGACCGCCTCCTCCATCTGGGTGCGCGAGTTTTCGATATGGCGGCACCACACCGGCAGCACGGCGTCGCCGAAGCGTTCGCGCGCGGCCAGGTAGTCGTCGATCATGGCGTTGTCGCCGCCACCGCCGCCGGTGGCGAAACCGCTGTCGCGCGTCAGCCAGAAGGCCGCGCCCAGCAGCAGCGCCGCCCAGATCACGGTGTACCAGCCGTAGGCGCTCCAGCCTGCCGCGACGGTGCCCAACGCGCCGCCGCCGGCAAGGGCGAACGGCACTAGCGTTTTGCTACTGATAAGGCTTGGATTCTTCACTGAACGCCACCTCATTTTTTAGTTCTGATGTCCCCGGCTTCCGCATCACGGCGGGCCAGTCCATTGTAGCTGTAGTTGCATGCGGCAGCCGTTCAAATTGGCCGCGCGGAGAATTTCCCGGAACTTAAAATAGATGATCGTGCATCGCGCCAGGGCGCGCCGCCAAAGGGCTCCTGTGTTTGCAATAACGTGCATTTTGCTAGGCACATGTTGCGCAACTGCATCACTCGGGCGCGCTCGACATTTCCGCTCGAAGCCTGTAAATTAGCAATGTTAAGAATTGTGCAATTCACTCAAGGAGAACAAATGAAACAATATGGCGCGGAATTCTTCGGTACCTTCTGGCTGGTGCTGGGCGGCTGCGGCAGCGCCGTGCTGGCGGCGGCCTTCCCCGGCGTCGGCATCGGCCTGCACGGGGTCTCGCTGGCCTTCGGCCTGACCGTGCTGACCATGGCCTACGCCATCGGCCACATCTCGGGCTGCCACCTGAACCCGGCGGTGTCGATCGGCCTGTGGGCCGGCGGCCGCTTCCCGGCCAGCCAGCTGCTGCCCTACATCGTCTCGCAGGTGCTGGGCGGCATCGTCGCCGGCGGCGTGCTGTACCTGATCGCCAGCGGCAAGGCCGGCTTTGACGTCAGCGCCGGCTTCGCCTCCAACGGCTACGGCGCCCACTCGCCGGGCGGCTACTCGCTGAGCGCCGCGCTGGTGACCGAGGTGGTGATGACCATGATGTTCCTGCTGGTGATCCTGGGCGCCACCGATGCGCGCGCACCGAAGGGCTTCGCCCCGCTGCCGATCGGCTTCGCCCTGACCCTGATCCACCTGATCTCCATCCCGGTGACCAACACCTCGGTCAACCCGGCGCGCAGCACCGCCGTGGCGCTGTACGTGGGCGACTGGGCCGTCAGCCAGCTGTGGCTGTTCTGGGTGGCCCCCATCATCGGCGCGCTGCTGGGCGCGGCCGTCTACCGCCTGATCGGCAAGGCCGACTAAGCCAGTTAAGCCCGCTAGGCCAGCAGCGCCCGGCCCGGCGCGCGCGCAGTCTCATCCAGCTTGAAGATGCTGACCGCGCCGGCCAGCCGGGCCGCCTGCTCCTGCATCGCCCCGGGCCGCGGCGGATGCTGCTCACCACCTCCTCCATGGTGCTGCCGGCCTGCCCCACCAGCCGCGTGCCGGCTTCCACCTTGCCCACCGAATCGTCGATCAGCGCCTTGATTTCCTTGGCCGCGCCGGCCGAGCGCTGCGCCAGGCCGCGCACCTCCGACGCCACCACCGCGAAGCCGCGCCCCTGCTCGCCGACACGCGGTGGCTGTGATCGACCAGGTCGCCCCCGGCCACGCATTCGGCCAACGTCACCGTCTCGTTGATGGGCCGGGTGATGCCGGCGGTCAGCCACCAGGCGAAGGCCACGCCAAACGCCACCACCAGCAGCGCCAGCAACACCAGCTAGTTGCAGCATGCCCTCGTACACCTTGGACGAGGGCAGATAGACTTGCTCCAGCAGGCGTGTGGCCTCGGCGGCGTCGCCGGCCGCCTTGCCCTTCATCAGGCCGTCGCGCGAGGCCACATAAATCTTGCGGGTTTCCACCAGCTCGGCCATGAAGCAGCGGCAGGTCCATCATGGCGCGGTGGATTCGGCCACGCCCTGCAATCGATAGATGATAGTAACGCGAACCTGCTGCCACCGGCACCTCTTCAACTGCTTGAAGTTTGAAATATATTTTTAATTTGCATTCTAATCTGCAACAATAAAGGCACCAGCTTGTGTGAAAAGGTTTACACTTTCGGATTCGTTTTGTACGGCCGTTTACATAGCTGGATTTAAAATACAACATTGTTTCTTCGGCCATCCGCACTCCTACACCACTGAGTCATGAGCAACGCATTCCTAGAACACCGCGCCAAATACCGCGAAGCCGTGTCCCGCCGCTACGGCGTCACGCCCGAACTGTACGATGAAGCCTCGCGCCTGCTGGCGCCGCTGGCCACGCCTTTCAGCATGCGCAAGGGCGAGTACCTGCAACGCATCGGCACGCCGGCGCAATATGTGCACTGGCTGCACAGCGGCGTGGCGCGCACCGGCTTCATCACCGAGGCCGGCAACGAGGTGACCCTGCACTTCCAGACCGACGGCGAGCCGGTGGCCGCGCACGACGACCTGTTGCGTTCACGCGATGCGCATCCGGCGATGAACTTTGTGGTGGCGGAGACGGCGATCCACGGCTATCGCCTGGACTGGTCGGAAGTGAGCGCGCTGTACCAAGCCAACAGCCATCTGCGCGACTACTATCTGGCGGCGGCGCAATGCAGCCTCATCGACCAGAGCCGCCGCCTGTACCTGAACGCCTCGCCGGCCCAGGGCCGCCTGAACGCCTTCCGCCGCGAGTACCCGGGGCTGGAGCAGCGCATCTCGCAGAAGGTGGTGGCCTCCTTCCTCGGCATCACGCCGCAGTACATGTCGCAACTGCTGCGGCAGGATGGCAGCAAGTAAAACGAAAGACGCCCCTGGGGCGTCTTTTTTTTTCGGCGCGATCTAATCCGGTCTAATCGGCGCCACCTCAGTCTAAGCCAGACTAAAACGCCTCGGTCCCGGTCTAAAACGGGCGAAAAAACAGCTACGAAAGTCTAAAGCGGTCGCCATTTTCACGTCAAAAGTCTAAACCGCTCCAGCATTCCATTCACTGCGTGCATTTGTAGACTGGTTGCACAAGCTCGCTAAATTCGATCTAAACTTGCGGATATTGATGCTCAGGTAGCTCAGGCCCCTTGGCGATTACACACATTGGAATGGACGTGGAACGTGATAACCCCACTGCGGACCTACGTCGAGCGCGGAATACGGACGCCGTTAAAAATTTTCGGCTCAACTCGGAATTGATGGAGATCGATCTGCACTACTTCCTCCCTTGCCCCCTGAAACAGTTCGTTGGATGATCGACGAGACCGTCGAGCCATATAGTCAATCTGATGGGCCCTTTTTAGCAAACCCGCGAATTCTTGGCGGCACGGCAAGTGGACTATTCAAGGGCGAACCAGCATGGCGGCAGCCGGTACCACGTTAGTGAGCCTCGCTTCAGCTCGCGCAAAACATAGAAGAATTCAGGATGACCATATCTGGCTTCATAAAAAAACAGAACGCCACCTTGCTTCAGGACTTCTCCAAGTCTGGGTATTGCGTGGTCGCCGTAGCTGCTTCAAAGCTCCCGGATATGCAACGCTTTGAAGATTGGGAATTGGAGAAGCTACCAGGCTGTCGAACTTCTAGCGCGCTGGTCATTAGAAAGCGCCCTACCTACGAAGCTGAGTGTTGGGTGCGTTGGGACTACCGTGGATATCGAAAAGCCTTTGCAGCGTACCTAGACGCCTTCTACCCTGAATTTTCAGATGTACTGAATCCATCGCTACATGTCGACCATCTTGAGCCCAGATTCCGCTTTCGAAAGGGCGACAATTACTTTGTGCGCCTCCACCTAGTATCGAGCAAGGTGAATTCCTCGTATGGTGCAGGTTTCGAACAAGGCTTCTATCAAACTGAGCGTTCCAAACCACTGGACGGTGTAGTTCATCTCTCGTGGTTAGGCTTTTGCAAAGCCAAAGGAACACTCCTACCCGGAAAGAATTCCGGTACCCGCGCGTGGGAGCAATGGGCTAGGACAGAGGCGAAAATATTTTCCGAAGATTCCGGTGAGCTGGCTTCACATGCTTACGTTGGGCTGCTGACTTTTCTTCAGCTTGGATACACACGCTACTATGCTGGAGAAGACAAGCAGCTTGATTATGAAGCGATATTCAAAGCCTACGATCGGGCACATCACGCATCTTAAAATTTAAGGAAATTTCGGATGGATGACGACTTCTGGAAGCCTCGTGAAAATCTTAAGCAGCAATTTCACGAGCGCTTAAATGAAATGAGTGGGACCGATTTAGCAAAGGAGTGCATTGAAGCGTTCTTTGACTTGGAAGGTGCTAAGTCTTGGAGGCCGGACAAAGTTGCGTTAGGTGAAGTCGCCAAGGTAATTGACCTGGGACTCGTCATATCAATTCTCAAGCAGACCAATCTTCAGAAGGACTACCAAGATCAGATCAATGAGTCGCTGAAAACAAAGGAAGATATACCGCGTGACTTGTGGAGCGAACTTCTAGTGGCTACTCTAATGAAGCATATGGAAGCATCAGTTCAGTTTGTTCCGCGAGGGGCATCTAAGACGGCCGACCTAAGCTGTAACTGGGATGGGCAGCCATGCTTTGATGTGGAAGTCACTCGGGGGAAAATGAAGGCATGGCATCAGGCTGTCCAGCAGGGCTTGAACGATTTTGTTGACGCCTTAGCGCCAGGTGATGTTGATTGGCATATCGCATGTTTTGTAAGCGACGCCTCAGACAAGGAGATACTGACTAAGTGTTTTGCCGCAGCGGCAAGACTGAAACCGGGAGAGCGGGCTGAGCAGGAAGGACTCTGGTCAGTAACGGCCATTCCTCTCGCAGACAGGGACAGTATTGTTGGCGGCCAGAGTTCCGGACTCTATGCACCAACGTGGTGGCCACAACAGGAAGCTGGATTCTTCATAAACGGTTCTCTACTAAATGGGAAGGGCAATCCTGTAGTGGCACTTCGCTCCCTGGTTCCTTTGACCTCTTACATGAATCCCATAAAACGGAAGGCGGAGCATGGACAGCATACTGGCGGTCGTCCATATGTGATAGCGCTAGACGCCAGTGAGCTGCCGCGTGCTACCACACGACTCCCTGCGGATATCGAGTTGGACTTCCCGATTTGGACGCACGTCTCAGGAGTTTTGATTTTTAGCCCACTGTTCTACATAACATCACGAACAAAGGAGTTCAAATTTCGGTTGCTGGCCAACCCCCATGCCGAATGGCCAATGACAAAGGAGCTTCTTGAACTTAGCCTTGCCACGTCCCACGAGGTAAAGTTTGAAATCTGCGTTTAAGCCACATGAAAGCATCCCATGCCGATTCAAGTGTATTTGGATAGTAGTGATTATTCAAAACTAACTGATCCACGCGGAGTGTCGGACCAACTGCTGTCGATAAAGGAACGATTACTTTCTTGGTCAAAATCCGGAGAAGTGACTTTTCGCTTCTCTGCGGCTCACATTATTGAGATGTCGCCTGTCGAATCGAAGGCAGAGCATGCAGCTGAGGCTCGCGCTGAATTCCTATCCGAACTCTGCGGATTGAACACACTCATCCCCTTCGACGAGCTCACGCTCGCAGAGCTCAAGCGATACGCGTCAAATGAGCCAAATTTAAAGATCGACGCCTACTCAGACAAAGGTAACTGGTTTCCGTCGCTAGGCGAGGGCATCTTCTCCGTACTCGGGGAAGATCGACTTTCACCATCGAACTTCCTTCCAAAGCTGGAAGGACTGTCCAGAGACGCAAGAAGAAAAGCCGAGCGAGAAATCTTCAAGAATGGAAAGCTTCGGGAAGAAGCGAAGCGCAAAATTCTGGCCGAGGCCGATGACGCTATTCGGGCAATCTTGGCCCAGTTCCCGATGCGCAAGCAAGATGCCGATGTGCTCGTGCGTTACATGGTTGGCGATGCCACGAAGGCAAAAGCTGACAACGCGTTCTATGCGAGCCTCCGCGATCCAAATTGGATGATGCAGTGGTTCCGGAATCAGCGCGACCCTATGATGCCAATTATCGAATGGTTGCGGGCTCCTGCGAGGCGACTGCAGGCATCAATGGTAACGGCATCCAACGCATCTCAGCAATTGCGCAAAGTATACAAGGACAACGGCAGCAACTCGATCCCACCTGAACTCTCAGCAAAAGCTCGCGAAGAGATGAGGCTAAGATGGTTGCAGTCCATCAGTATCAGCATCATGGAGGCGAAGCAAGTAGCAGCTCCGCCGTTTGATCTCACGCGAATTCAAGATCTAGCGCCCGGCTTTTGCACCGGCATCTCGGTCTCAAACGATACCTTGTGGGCCTCGGCGTCTGAAAATCCACGTGAATCAATGCCCAGTGATTTTGTCGACGCCGTTCACTCAATGTATGCGCCGTACGTTGACGTGTACCGAACTGACGCTTTCATGACGCCCCTGGTTTCGAAATACGTAAAATCCAGAGGCACTGTCGTTGTGGGGAAAATCACGTCTCTGATAGAAACCATTGAATTCTGCTTACAAAGGCCCCGCTGACAGTGCAGCGCGCATTGGTACCGTGGGATTTGATCACAATCAAATCTAAGACTCTCCAAAGGCCTGCCCTTGTGAAAGCGAGGTCCCAATGGAAGATCCAAGCCTTAACGTGAAAGAAACCAGTTTGGGTCGAGCACTGCCCTGACCGTCGCCGACCATGTGTGATGTGATGTTGACCAATCAGGCTGGGTTGGGGATAAAGCCGAATTGGGTCAGCGCCTTATCCAGCGCGGGGCGTTGCGTTGCACAGCGAGCGCCTCGTAGTCGGTACTGCTGTCACGGTAATGCTCGCGCCGCTTGAGCATGTAAAACACGGTGCGCAGCAGCTTGTGGGCGATGGCGATGATCGAGCGTTTGTGGCCGCGCCGGATGTTGAGCGCCTGGAACTTCGACTTGAACACCGATGACATCCTGCTGGCGGCGTGGGCAAATTCGCACAGCAGGCGGCCGACGTAGGGGTTGCCTTTGCGGACCTTGCCTTTGCGCGAAGCCGTTTGCCTCGGCATACGCAGTCTGCGTGAGGCAAACGGCATACATCTCCGTCACGCGCCCCTTCCAAAATAACTCCCTCGCCGTCAGCACCATGGAACCTCCGACCATGAAAATCGAAGTGTCCGATAGTTCGTCATCCGTGGAAAGGTGGATGCGTTGGACGCTTACATTCCATTCACCGCGTGCATTTGTAGACTGATATTAACCGCTGTGCTTTGCCTTTTGTCATAGGCTGCGGAACAGCTTGACGGCAGACTGGGCGGATGCTGAATACCGCCCCGCACGCCCGTTATGATCTGCCATGGAAAGCTGCGCTGACGCATGCTTTCCGGCCCTTCATGGATTTCTATTTTTCCGATTTCAGCGCCCGCATCGACTGGCGGCAGCGGCCACGCTTTCGCGACAAGGAGCTGGCCAGGCTTGGCCTCTGTGCCAGGCCGGACGTCATGGTGGCGGACAAGCTGGCCGAGGTATGCCTGCGCGATGGCGGCGGGAGAAGGGTGCTGGTCCACATCGAAATCCAGGCGCAGCGCGATCCCAAGCTGGCGCGGCGCATGCGCGACTACAACGACCGCATCAGCGAAGCTTACGGCCTGCCGGTAATCAGTCTGGCGTTGCTGGCCGATGAACATCCCAACTGGCGGCCGCGCCGCTTCCGCCAGCTGTTACCAGGCACGGTAAAGGAGTTCACTTTCAGCATCGCCAAGCTGCTCGATTACGCGGCAGATATTCCTGCGCTGGAGGCTTCAAACAATCCGATCGCCTGGGTCACGCTGGCTCACTGGCACACGCAGCAGGCTCATCATGATCCGGACAAACTCTACGCGGCCAAGATGCACTTGAATAGATTAGTGTTCCAGCACCGCTGGAACAGAACGCGCATAATCGCATTACTGACTATAGCCAATTGGATGATGACTTTGCCTGAGCCACATCATCAACGCTATCTGCGCGCCATCGCCCGGTTGGAAAAGGAGGACGACATGAGACTGTACAATCAAGTGGAACAAACCTACATCGACAACGGCATCAGGATAGGCCTGGAACGAGGGCGGAAAGAAGGCCTTGAACAGGGTGTCGAACAGGGACGCAGGTTAGGCGCGGGCGCGCTGCTGGAGCGGCAGCTTGAGCAGCGTTTCGGCCCCTTGCCGCAAACCGCGCGCAGGAAGTTGGCCAAGGCCAGCGTGGAGCAACTGGAGAACTGGAGCGATGCGCTGGCGACGGCGCAATCGTTGAAGCAGGTGTGGGGATAGGCCGGCGGCGACGCGCTCGCGCCACCGGCCGCGGCTTTACTTCTTGATGCTCTTGATCTTGTTGTTCTCGTCGACGAACACCAGCTTCGGCACGTGGGTCTCGACCGCTTCTTCGCTCATCGGGCCGTAGGTGCAGATGATCAGCAGGTCGCCCAGCTGCGCCTTGCGGGCGGCGGCGCCGTTCAGCGAGATTTCGCCGCTGCCGCGCTTGCCGGCGATGGCGTAGGTGGCGAAACGCTCGCCGTTGTTCACGTTATACAGTTCGATGTATTCGTTGACCTTGATATCCGCAGCTTCCAGCAGGTCCACGTCGATACCGCAGGAACCTTCGTAGTTCAGGTCGGCCTGCGTCACCGTCACGCGGTGCAGCTTGGAACGCAGCATCATTCGTTGCATAGACATCTTATTCCCTCGATAGTAATCATTCAAACTTTGCATCCTGTCCACGCACACGGCAGCGACGCGAGGCGGGCATTGTATCATCAGCCACCCGCTGGGGCTGGCTTTGTGGCATATTGCCTCTAGTAAAAGTCTTCAACTATTTTCATGAAACTCTCGCGCCTGCTCACCCTGTCCACCGCCATGCTGGCGGTGCTGGTGCTTGGCATGCTGGGCCACATCACGCGCGACGCCTGGATACGCTACGAGCACACCAACACCGGCTTGCAAGCGCTGCGCCTGACGCAGCGCGCCATGGTGGCGGCGGAAAAGCTGTCGTTCGAGCGCGGCCCCACCAACGCCGTGCTGGGCGACCGCCTGCCGGCCGACCCGCAACGCCAGTTACTGCTGCAACAGGCGCGCGCCGCCACCGACCTGGCGCTGATGCAGCTGGAGCGCGAACTGCAAACCGATTTCGGCGCCCCGCATCCGGTAGACATGGCGCCGCTGTATCGCGCACTGTCGGCTGCCCGCAACAGCGTCGGCCAGCTGGCCGCGCAGAACCCGGCCGCGCGCACGCCGGCGCTGCTGGGCCAAACGGTCGACCAGATGTTCGCGCTGGTGCCGCTGGCGTTGAACGCGGTGACCGGCTACACGCTGGCATCCGAGCGTGCCTATCCGCGCATCTCGCGCACGCTGATCAAGGCGCGCTACGCGGTCGAGCTGCGCGAGTATGCCGGCCGGCTGGGCTCCGCGCTGACCGTGGCGCTGGCCACGCACCAGCCGCTGACAGAGGCGCAGTACCAGCAGCTGCAATTGCTGCGCGGCCGCCTGGCGCAGTTGCGCCAGTTGCTGCTGGCGCCCGGCGACGGCAGCAGCGACGCGCTGGCGGCGGTGATCGCGCGCATGGACGATGTGTATTTCAATCGCGGTCAACAGCTGGTGGAGCAGATCGAACAGGCCAGCCGCGCTGGCCGCGATTACGGCATGGACACCGGCCAGTTCGCGCAGCGCTACGTGCCCACCATGACACCCATCCTGGCGCTGCGCGACGAGCTGCTGCGCGAAGCGCAGGCACAGGCCTGGAGCGACCACGAACACGCCCGGCGCGAGCTGATCATCGCCTCGATGTCGGGCGTGGCCATCCTGCTGGCATTGACGCTGCTGCTGCTGATTGTGCGGCGGCGCGTGATCGTGCCGCTGCTGCGCGCCACGCGCGCGGTGATCCGGCTGGGCGCCGGCGATTACTCGCGCGATCCCACCGGCAGCGAGCGCCCCGACGAAATCGGCGACATGCTGCGCGCGCTGTCGACGCTGCGCACCAACAGCATCGAGCGCCAGCAGCTGGAGCTGGAGCGCAAGCGCCTGATCGAGGAGTTGCGCCAGCGCGCCGACACCGATTACCTGACCGGCATCCTGAACCGGCGCGCCTTCACCAAGGCCGGCAACCAGCGCCTGCGCGGCGCGCATGACCGCAATGAATCGCTGTCGGTGCTGCTGTTCGATATCGACCACTTCAAGTCGGTCAACGATTCGCACGGCCACGAGGCCGGCGATCAGGTCCTGATCCGGGTGGCGGCGGTGGTGCGCGATCAATTGCGCGATGGCGAAATCCTGGCCCGCCACGGCGGCGAGGAGTTCGTGGTGATGCCGTCGCACTGCACACAGGAGCAAGCCTGCCTGCTGGCCGAACGCCTGCGCAAGGCCATCGCCAGCGAGCCGCTGACACTGGCCGATGGCCACATCCTGCGCGTGACCGCCAGCTTCGGCGTGGCCAGCGCCAGCGGCCCGCAAGCGGCGCTGGACGATCTGTTGCACGCGGCCGACCTGGCGCTGTACCGCGCCAAACGGCACGGCCGCAACTGCGTGGAAAGCGCCGGCTAGCGCGCCGCGCCTACTTGCTCACCGGCGTGAAATTCAGGTCGCGGAAGTCGTAGCTGAAATCCGTCTCGGTGGAGATGGGCGCCATCTTCATGCGCTCGATGCTGCCGTCCGGATTGAGCGCGAACGTCACGTAGGCGTCGGCATTGAAGTTGCGCTCCCGCCAGCGCACGATGAAGGTGTCGTGCTGGAAGTGCTCCAGCTCCCCGCTCAGATCCGGCGTGCGCTCGAAGCGCAGCACCTGCTTGCCGCCCTCCGCGCGGATGCTGATCTTGCCGTACCACGCATCCTCGTACTCGCCGTTGTAGGCCGCCAGCGGCAGCGACGGCTTCGAGTCCGCCGCGCGCGCCGTGTGCTCCTTGCCCTGCCGCTCCAGCTCCTCCTGGTGCGACGCCGCTTCCTGATCGGCGTACAGCTGAATCCAGTCGGAAGGCTGCACCTTGAGGTATTGGTCGAGAATACGGTAGTACAGCGACATCATCACCGGACTGTTTTCCGCATTGGTCAGGAGGGCGATGCCCAGCCTCTCTTCCGGCACCATCAGCATCGTCGAATAAAAGCCTTGCAACGCGCCCGTGTGGATGACGACCTTGCGGCCCTTGTAGTCGCGCAGCTGGAAGCCAAGGCCATAGGCATAGAAGTTAGGCCTGGTGGCGGCCAGCGCCGGCTTGGGCTCGCGGATGCGCATCGGCGTTTGCGCGGTCCACATCTCGGCCGCCTGCTTTGCGCTGAACAGCTGCCGGCCGTTGTCCATTTTGCCGTTGTTGAGCAGTAGCGTCATCCAGCGCGCGATGTCCTCGGCATTGGTATTGATGCCCACCGCGCCCACCGCGTTCGGCACCGGCATCGGCTTCACCACCGCGATCCTGTCATTGATCTTGCTGTGCGGCGCGGCGTGGTCGCTGGCGGCCAGCATCTCGGCCACGCTGGTGTTGGTGCCGCCCATGCCCAGCGGCGTGAAGATGCGCTCGCGCAGCACCTCGCCCCACGGCTTGCCGGCCTTGTCGGCGATGATCTTGCCGGCCACGATGTACAGCAGGTTGTCGTAGGCGTAGCTGGCGCGGAAGCTGGTGGCGGGCTTGATGTAGCGCAGCCGCTCGATGATCTCGTCGCTGCCGAAGGTGGTGCTCGGCCACCACAGCAAGTCGCCGGCGCCGAGTCCAAGACCGCTACGGTGCACCAGCAGGTCGCGCACCGTCATCTGGCCGGTGACGTAGGAATCGTACATCTGGAAGCCCGGCAGGTGCCTGGTGACCGGATCGTCCCACGCCAGCTTGCCCTCGTCGACCAGCATCGCCAGCGCGGCGGCGGTGAAGCCCTTGGAGTTGGAGGCGATTTCAAACAAGGTCTTGCCGTCCACCGGCGTTGGATCGCCCAGCTTGCGCACGCCGTAGCCCTTGGCCGCCACCACCTTGCCATCCTTGACGATGGCGACCGCCATGCCCGGCACGTCGAAGGTTTTCAAGGCGCGGTTGACGTCCGCATCGAGATTAAACGCCGGCACGCTGGCGGCATGCGCCGCCGCCGCGGCCAGCATCAGCGCGGCCGCCATAAAATGCGTATTCGGTTTCATTGCTTCTTGAATGCCTTGTCGACCGCGGCTTGCGTCAGCGGGTGGTAGTGCGAACGCGCCCGGGCGTACAGCGCTTTCGCCCAATCCTTTTCGTTAGGGTTCTTCAGCAATGCGGTGTACAGCGGCACCACGAACAGCTTGCGTCCCACACTGTTGAGGAATTTCTCCAGCGGCTCGCGCACGTTGTAGCCAGCCTTGACCGAGGACAGGTAGAAGCGGTAGGCGATTTCATTGTTGCCGCTCTTGCCCAGGCCGAAGGTCTGGTCCAGCTCCTGCATCTGCGCGGCGCTGGCCTTGCCATCGATGTCGTTCAGGAAGTGCATCCACTCCAGTGCGATCCAGTTCTTGCCGCCCAGTTCAGCGGTCGGCAATTCGCCTTTCAGCCAGGCGGCGCGCTGCGTGTCCAGCGCAGCCAGGCGTGGCGAGACGGCGCGCTTGGCGCTGGCCGGAATGCCGGGCGCGTACAGCCACTCGTCCAGCTCCGAGGCCGACATGTATTCCGGATGCGCGTCCAGCAGGTTTTTCTTCAGGTAGTCGACAAATTCATCGGTGGTGGCCGACTTGAAGGCGTGCGAGTCGAACCAGCCGCGCAGGAAGGGATCGAACACCTCGCGGCCGGCGCGCTGCTCCAGCGTGCGCAGGAACCATGCGCCTTTCGGGTAAATCAGGCTGCCGTCGGAATACAGCGAGGGATCGGTGTCGGCGCCGCGCGTGGCCAGCACCTGCTTGGCCGCCGGGATGCTGGCCAGCGACGCCAGCGCCTCCTCCTGCTCCACTTGCAGGTTCATCTCCGCCACTTCGTCGCCGTACAGTTTCTCGACAATGCGGGTGGTGACGTAGATGGTGAAGCCTTCGTTCATCCAGGTGTACTTCCACGAGGCGTTGGTCACCAGGTTGCCGGACCACGAGTGCGCCAGTTCATGCGCGATCAAATCATTCAGGCTGCGGTCGCCCGCGATCATGGTCGGGGTGAGGAAGGTCATGCGCGGGTTTTCCATGCCGCCGTAAGGGAAGGACGGCGGCAGCACGATCATGTCGTAGCGGTCCCACCGGTAAGGACCGTACAGGCCCTCGGCGGCGGCGATCATTTTCTCGGTGTCGGCCAACTCGTAGGCCGCAGCCTCGATCCGCGCCGGCTCCGCATAGACGGCGGTACGCGGGCCGAGGTTGCGCACTTCGATTTCGCCGATGGCGATGGCCAGCAGGTAGGACGGAATCGGCTGCGCCATCTTGAATTTCCAGCCGCCGGCGCCAGTGGCTTGCTGGTCGTTTTCCGCGCTCATCACCACGCGCAGGCCGGCCGGCGCGTCGATGCGGGCGCTGTAGGTGAAGCGCACGGCGGGCGTGTCCTGCACCGGCGCCCACGAGCGGGCGTTGATGTCCTGCGACTGGCTGAACATGAACGGACGCTTGCCGGACATGGTCTGCTCCGGCGCCATCCATTGCAGCGCGGCGGCCGATGGCGCGGTGCGGTAGTACACGCGCACTTTCTGCGGCTGGAACGGCAGCGCGATGCGCAGGGCACGGCCTTTCTGCGCGTCGAATTTGTCGAGCATGAAGGAAGCGGCGCTCCAGCGGCCATTGACGTTCAGCACCTGCACCTTGGCGATGTTGAGTTCATTGGTGTCCAGCACCAGCGTGCGCACGGATTTATCGATCCAGTTCAGCGTCAGCTCGGCGTAGCCGGACAGGATCTTGTGGCTGAAGTCCGCCTTCAGGTCCAGATACAGATCGGTGGTGCGCACCTGATCGTAGCGGGCGTAGCTCAATGGGTCGGCGTGAGCGGTCAGCGCGGTCAATGCGGATAGCACGAAGGCCGACAAAGTCTTCTTGATCATGGTGATACTTTCAATGTTATCAGTAGCGCTAAGCAGAATAGCATAGCCATGTTTCTGGCATGTGTTAAGATGGCGGCCGTTCTTGGGGAGTAGTCGGCTTGCGCCACCCCGGCGCAAGAACCTGTGTCAACATAATCGGTCCGCAGACCGTGGCGCAGGTGGCCCAGGGTATTCGCCCCTGGCTTGACGAGACCATGACTGATGCGCGGCCTTGGAGGTCGTTTCAAAAAGCCCGCAGCTTCGTTGCGGCTCCTTGCCGTGCAGGCGCACTGTCTTCGTCGCCGCGCCTCGCTGCGTGCATTTTGAAACAACCTCTCTTAGCAGGGCCGGAGCCGCGCTTTGGTCATTGGTTAATCGTTCCGGCCCGCGTACATCATTTACTATGGAAGCCTTCCTCGTCTCTACCGGCATCGTCGCCCTTGCGGAAATCGGCGATAAAACCCAGCTGCTCGCATTTGTCCTCGCCGCCCGGTTCCGTCGTCCCCTGCCCATCGTTGCCGGCATCTTCGTCGCCACCATCGCCAACCACGCTTTCGCCGCCGCCATCGGCGCATGGATCACCAGCCTGATGGGCCCCGAGATCCTGCGCTGGGTGCTGGGCGCCTCCTTCCTCGCCATGGCCGCGTGGACGCTGGTGCCCGATAAGCTGGATGACGACGACACGGAGCTGGCCAGGTACGGCGTGTTCCTCACCACCCTGATCGCCTTTTTCCTGGCCGAGATGGGCGACAAGACGCAGGTGGCCACGGTGGCGCTGGCGGCGCGCTATCACGGCATCGTGGCGGTGGTGGCCGGCACCACGCTGGGCATGATGCTGGCGAACGTGCCGGCCGTGTACTTCGGCGACAGGATCGCCAACCAGGTCTCGCTCAAGCTGGTGCACGGCATCGCCGCGCTGATCTTCGCGGCGCTGGGCGTGGCCACCCTACTGGGCGCCGGCGCCAGCCTGGGCGTCTGAGGCCACCGCCGGCGCGGCCGGCAGCAACAGTTCCACCTGCCGCACGCCGCCGCTGTCACGCAGCTCGATCAGCTGGTCGTGCTGCGGCACGCCATCCACCGTCAGTTGCGGCATGGTCGCGCCATTGCGCACCACGCGGATCTCGTAGCTGGTGCTGGCGTGGCGATAGGTCAGCGTGAACGTGGTCCAGCCGTGCGGCATGCGCGGCTCCAGCTTGAGGTGGGTGGCGGTGCGCGTGAGGCCCAGCAGCGACTCGATGATCAGGCGGTACATCCAGCCCGAGGAACCGGTGTACCAGCTCCAGCCGCCGCGTCCCACATGCGGCGGCACCGCGTACACGTCGGCCGTCACCACGTACGGCTCCACCTTGTACACCGCTGCGCCTTCGGCGGTGCGGCCATGCATGACCGGGTTGATCATGCGCGCCAGCTCCCATGCGCGTTCGGTCTCGCCCAGCCGCGCAAAGGCCATGGCGGTCCAGATGGCGGCGTGGGTGTACTGGCCGCCATTCTCGCGCACGCCCGGCACGTAGCCGCGGATGTAGCCCGGATTCGGCCCCGCTTTGTCGAACGGTGGATCGAGCAGCTGAATGATACCGGAATCACGCCGCACCAGCCGCTGGTTGACCTGCTCCATGGCGCCGCGCACCCGCACCGGATCGGCGGCGCCGGACAGCACGCCCCAGCTTTGCGAAATCGAATCGATCTGGCATTCCTCGTTGGTGTGGGAACCGAGCGGCGTGCCGTCGTCGAAGTAAGCGCGGCGATACCATTCGCCGTCCCACGCGTTCTGCTCCACATTGGCGGCGATGCGGCGTGCCTGCTCGCGGCACTCGGCCGCGAATTCCGCGTCATGCCGCAGATCGGCCACTTCGGCAAAGCGCTTCAACACTTCGCACAGGAAGAAGGCCAGCCACACGCTCTCCCCCTTGCCATGTTCACCCACCTTGTCCATGCCGTCGTTCCAGTCGCAGGAACCGATCAGCGGCAAGCCATGCTCGCCGAAACGCAAGCCGTTGCGGATGGCGCGCACGCAGTGGTCGTACAGCGTGCCATGCTCGCCCGAACGGGCCGGCAGGTCATAGTAAGAATCCTCTTCCGGCTTGACCGGACGCCCTTCCAGATAAGGCACGGTTTCATCGAGGATGGCCAGGTCGCCGGTGCTGGAGACATAGCGCCACGCGCCCAGCGGCAGCCACAGATAATCGTCCGAGCAGTGCGTGCGCACGCCGCGGTCCGAAGGCGGATGCCACCAGTGCTGCACGTCGCCTTCCAGGAACTGGTGGGCGGCGCACAGCAGCAGCTGGTCACGCAGCAGCTGCGGTTGGGTGTGGATGGTGGCCATCGCATCCTGCAACTGGTCGCGGAAGCCGAAGGCGCCGCCGGACTGGTAGTAGCCGCTGCGGGCCCAGATGCGGCAGGCGATGGTCTGGTACATCAGCCAGCCATTGGCGATGACGTCCAGCTCCGGCTCCGGCGTTTCGATGCGCACCGCGCCCAGCGCCTGCTCCCAGTGCGCGTGCACGGCGGCCAGCGCTTCCTGCGCCGCGTTGGTGCTGCGGTATTTCTGCACCATGCTGCTGACATCGGCGTTGCGGCGGCCGCCCACGCCCAGCACGAACACGATCTCGCGCTCCTGTCCCGGCAGCAGATCGAGCGGGGCCTGGATCGCCGCGCAAGCGTCGAGGCCCGCGCCGACCTTGCCCGACAGGCGTGCGCGCCGCAGCGCCGCCGGCGACGCCAGCGAGCCGTTGCGGCCGACGAACTCGGTGCGGTCGGCGGTCACCGTGCGCAGCGTGGCGTCGCAATTGAAGAAGGCCACGCGGCCGCTGAATTCCGTGTTGTAGGCATTGCGCGCAAACAGCGCGCCGCTGACCGGATCGGCTTCGGTGATGATGTGCATGCCCGACTTGGAGCGCATGTCGCCCAGCACCCATTCCACATAACCGAACACCGAGAGGCGGCGCTGCACCAGCGAGTCGTTGCGCACTTTCAGCACGGTGTACTTGATGGGCGCATCGGTGGCCACGAAGGTGGTCAGCTCGCTGTGCACACCGGCCTCGATGTGCTCGAACACGCTGTAGCCAAAGCCGTGGCGCGTGATATATGTGCCATGGCCGCGCGCCGGCAGCGCGGCCGGCGACCAGAACTGGCCGCTCTGCTCATCGCGCAGGTAGAAGGCTTCGCCGCTGGCGTCGCTGACCGGATCGTTGTGCCATGGCGTGAGGCGGAATTCGTGCGCGTTCTCGTGCCAGGTGTAGGCCTGGCCGCTTTCCGATATCACGCTGCCGAACTGCGGATTGGCCAGCACATTGGCCCACGGCGCCGGCGTGCGCTGGCCGGCGCTGGTGGTGATCACGTACTCGCGCCCATCCTCGCTAAAGCCGCCGATGCCGTTTTCCAGCACCAGCCCGCGCGCCGGATGGGTGACCGGGCCGGCGTCCGCGTATTCGCCCCGGCTGTCGGCCATCAGCGGCGGCATGCGCAGGGACGGCGCGGCCGGACGCTTGATCTGCTCGGCCAGCGTGCCGCGCGCGTCGCTGATGATGACGCGCGCCACCGATTGCAGCAGCACCCGGTCCTCGTTGGCGATCTGGTCGGCCTGGCGCACGAAGATGCCGCCCGGCCGGTCGATGGCCTGCGCGTCGATGCCGGAAGCGATCAGGCCCATGATCTGGTCATGCAGGGCCTGGCGGTAGCCGGATTGGTCTTCGTACCAGATCACCAGATCCACCACCAGTCCTTTCAGGCGCCAGTAGGCGTGCGCCTGCACCATCTGGCGCGCCAGCTCGATGTTGGCCGGGTCCTTGATTTGCAGCAGAACGATCGGCAGGTCGCCCGAGATGGCATACGCCCACAGGCCGGACTGGCCGCGCTGATTCTTGATCAGCGTGGCCGCATCGGCGCGCAGCGCGGCGTTCGGATAGATCACCGAGTTGGCCAGGCGCCCGTACAGCTGCCCGTCGGCCTCGCTGGCGTTGAGCTGGCGCAGCACCACCTGACTGTGGGTCCAGGCCAGTTCGAACACGCGGTCGGCCAGATGGCGGTCCTGATATTTGTCGATCAGGTGCAGCGCGGTCTCGCGCTGCTCGGCCATGCCGGTGACGATGTCCACCGTCGCATACTGGTCCGGTTGCAAGGTGATGGTGTAGCGGATCGCCACCACCGGGTCCAGCACCGAGCCCTCGGCCCCGCTCAGCGGGCCGTCGCGCAGCATGGCGTCCGGCGTGGCGGCGGTGTTGCCGCGGCCGATGAAGCGCGAGCGGTCGGTCTCGAACGACACGTTGTTCACTTGCGCGTCGTGCACCATCATCGAGTGCATCAGCCACGGCATGACGTCGCTGGCGCCGCGCGGGCGGCGCGTGCACAGGATGGCATTCTCGTGGCGCAGGATCTCGGTTTGCACAAACAGCTTGCTGAAGGCCGGATGGGCGTTGTCGGCGGCGGCCGGCGCCATCACCACCTCGGCAAAGCTGGTGACCTCGATGGTGCGCACGCGGTCGCTCTTGTTGGTGATGCGGGTGCGGCGCAATTCGATATCGTCTTCCGGCGACACCACGATTTCGGTGTACAGGTCGATGTGGCGGTCGGAGCGGCGGAACTCGGCGCGGCCTTCGGAGAAGATCACTTCGAAGCGGCGCGGATCGACCAGCGTGGGCTGGTAGGTGGTGGACCAGTATTCGCCATCGTCGACATCGCGCACGTAGCAGAAGTTGCCCCAGTTGTCGCGCGTGCTGTCTTCGCGCCAGCGGGTCACCGCCAGGTCCTTCCAGCGGCTGTAGCTGCCGCCGGCGTTGGTGACCATGACGTGATAGCGGCCGTTGGACAGCAGCTGAGTTTCCGGCACCGGCGTGGTGTGCTGGGTCAGCACGCGCATCGGCATGGCCTGCTCCGGCGTGTTGCTGCGGATGGCGGCCAGCTCGGTGGTGTTGGAGTAGAAGGCGCCGGCCTGCGGGCTGCGTTCCTGGAGCACCAGCAGCGTCGATTGCAGCAGCGGGTCGGATTCGAAGCGGCGCTGCATCGGCCGGTCATGCAGCAGATAGCTGAGCGCCAGCAGGCCCATGCCCTGATGGTGGACCATGAAGGAACGGATGATGGCGTAGCTCTGGCCGCGCGGCAGGCGCGAGGCGGTGTAGTCGATCGCCTCGAAGAAGCCGTAGCGGCCCATGAAGCCCAGTTCCGCCATGCGCTGCAAATTGGCGCACGAGGCTTCCGGCTGCACCATCAGGCCCATCATGCTGGCGTAGGGCGCGATCACCAGGTCGTCGGCCAGGCCGCGTTTGAGGCCCAGGCCCGGCACGCCAAACGCGCGGTACTGGTAATTCAGGCTGGCGTCCACGGTGTTGTAGCCGGATTCGGAGATCCCCCACGGCACGTTGCGGCGCTTGCCATAATCGATTTGGGCGTCGATCACCGACTGATAGGTCTGGTCCAGCAGCGTGCTCGGATAATTCGGCATCACCAGCAGCGGCATCAGGTACTCGAACATCGAGCCGCTCCACGACAGCAGCACCGGCTTGCCGGCCACGATGCACAGCTGGCGGCCCAGCGCGAACCAGTGCTCCTGCGGCAGTTGTCCCTGCGCGATGGCGACGAAACTGGCGAGGCGCACCTCGGAGGCCAGCAGGTCGTAGTAGCTGGCGTCCAGCCGGCGCTCGCTGACGTTGTAACCGATCGCCAGCAAGTTGGTGGTGGGGTTGTACAGGAAGCCGTATTCCATTTGCGCGAACTGGCAGGCGCGCTGCGCCAGCCCGGCCAGCGCGCGCATGCGCTCGTGCGCGGCGGCGCTGCCTTGTTCCACCAGCTGCGCCAATTGCCGCTGGCGTTCGCGCTCGGCCGGAGCCAGGTCGTTGACCGCCACCGTGGCGCTGGCGCGTGCCAGCGCCGCCAGCTCGCGCAGGGTGGGCATGCGCATCATGTTGGTGTCCAGTACCACGTCAGGCGACAGCGCGGCCCATGGCGTCAGCAGTTCCAGTTCATCCAGCGCGGCGCGGCACTGCCGCACCAGCGACTGGCACCATGCGCCGCCTGCCTCGCCGTGGGCGGTGGCACGCGGCAGCAGTTCGTCGGCGGTGGCGGCCACGCGCAGCAGCCAGGCATGCAGCTGTTGCAGGTTGGACGCGTCCTGCGGCGGCGTGAGGGCGTTGAGCAGCGCGCTGGCCCCACCGGTGCCGGCAGCGGCGGTAGTGGCGGCGGCGCCGGTGGCGGCTTCGCTCAGCGTTTCATCCAGCACGCGCGCGGTGGCGGCCAGGCCGTCGACGATTTGCGGCCCCAGCACCGGCGCATCGTACAAGCCGGTCAAGCCAGGCTGCAATGTCAGCAGGTGGCCGGCCAGATTGCCGCTGTCGACGGTCGATATATAAATCGGATGCAGTGGCTTGAGGGTTTGCGTGTCGTACCAGTTGTAGAAGTGGCCGTGGTGCCGTTCCAGCTTGTCCATGCTGTCCAGCGTGTGGGCGGTGCGCTGCATCAGCTGGGCCACCGTGATGTAGCCGAAATCGCTGGCGCTCAGGTTGGCCAGCAAGGCCATGCCGATGTTGGTCGGCGAGGTGCGGTGCGCCACCACCTGCACTGGGTGCTCCTGCATATTATCGGGCGGCAGCCAGTTGTCTTCCGGGCCGACGAAGCGGTCGAAATAGGCCCAGGTGCGGCGCGCCAGCTTGTGCAGGAACTGCTGCTGCTCGGGCGTGAGCTGGGCGTGCCGGCGCGCGATCGGGCGGCTGATCCAGTTGGCCACCGCCGGCGCCACCAGCCACGCCAGCAGGAACAGCGAGGCGGCCGGCAGGCTGGCCGGCTTCCAGCCCAGCAGCGCGCCGCCGACGAACAGCGCCAGCACCGGCGAGAACCACATGGTGCGCCAGGTGCTGGCGTTGCCCTCGGCCTGGCGCGACAGGGCCGAAGCGCGCCATTCCAGCAGGCGGCGGTGCGAGACCAGCGTGCGCCACAGGCTGCGCAGGATGGCGTCCATGCTGAAATAGGCCTCATACGGCAGGAACACCAGCATCAGTATCGCGTGCGAGAACTGCATGCCGCCGCGCCGCAGCGCCGCCCGGATATGCTGGCTCCACAAGGTGTCGCGCGGACGGCGGCACAAGTCGTGCGCCAGGCTGACCAGCGGCGGCAGGAAGATCACCGCCAGCACGGCCATGGTCCACATCCACGGCTGCGGCAACCAGCGCCACGCGGTGACCAGCGACAGCACCAGCGCCGGCGCGGTCAGGCTGCGGCGCAGATTGTCAAACAGCTTCCAGCGCGACAGCGGCGACAACGGATTCTTTTCGCGCTTGCCGCCGCGGCCCGGCACCCGCCCGGCCAGCCAGCCGGTCAGCTGCCAGTCGCCGCGGATCCAGCGCTGGCGGCGCGTGACGTCGTCGCTGTAGCGCGCCGGGTATTGCTCGTACAGCTGGGCGTCGCTCAGCAGGCCGGCGCGCAGGTAGCAGCCTTCCAGCAGGTCGTGGCTGAGGATGCGGTTTTCCGGCAAGCGCCCTCCCAGCACTTGCTCGAACACGTCGACATCGTAGATGCCCTTGCCGATGAAGGAGCCCTCGAAGAACACGTCCTGGTACACGTCCGACACGGTGCGGGTGTAGGGATCGATGCCAGGCTCGCCGCCGCACAGTTTTTCGTAGCGCGAGGCATTTTCGCTCGGCAGGCTGACCGCCACGCGCGGCTGCAAGATGCCATAGCCCTCGGTGACGCGGCCGCGCGCCAGGTCCACGCGCGGGCGGTTGAGCGGGTGCTGCATGGTGGCGACGAACTCGCGCGCGGCGTCGCGCGGCAGTTGGGTGTCGGTGTCCAGCGTGATGACGTAGCGGATGCTTTCCAGCTCCGAGGTATCGCCCGCCACCACCGAGAATTTATTGCGCGCGCCGCCGCGCAGGTAGCGGTTCAGATCCTCCAGCTTGCCGCGCTTGCGCTCATAGCCCATCCACACGCCCTCCTGCGGGTTCCACAGGCGCGGCCGGTGCAGCAGGAGGAACGACGACGCTGGCTGACCGTCGGCGTATTTGTGGTTCAGGTGCGCCACACCGCGCTTGAGGTGCTCGACCAGCGCATCGTCATCGGGCATGCGCTCGGCGCGGGCGTCGGCGAAATCGGTCAGCAGGCAAAACATCAGGTTGGGATCGCGGTTGGCGAGAAAGCGCACCTCCAGCTGCTCGTACAACTCGTCGATGTTCTCCTTGCTGTAGACCAGCGTGGGCACCACCACCATGGTGCGCGCGTCGGCCGGGATGCCTTCCTTGAAGTCCATGCGCGGCAAGGGGTTGGGCTGGGTGACCAGGGTGGCGAACCAGTTCACGAGGCTGAGCGCCAGCTGGCTGCTGCCCAGCAGCGCCAGCACGCCCAGCGCGATCATCACGCCGCCACGCACGCCATGGAAGGCGGCGCGCTCCAGCAGCAGCGCGGTGCACACCAGCGCAATCGCGGCGATGGCGCCGAGGTAGGACGTCAGCGGCGCGGCGCGCGAGGTTTGCTGCAAGGCCTCCAGCCACGGGCGCCGCATGCCGGCCTGCTTTTCCAGCGCGGCCAGGCCGCCGCCGATCAGGTAGAAGCCCACGTGGCCATGGCGCGCGTCGTCGCCGCCATGATGATTGAGCGCCAGCTGCAAGGCCTGCTGCGCCACTTCCTCCTCCGAAAAGCGCGAGCGCTTGGCGATTTTCTCGATCGCGTGGCGGTACTGGTCGCGGGTGGAGAATTCCATCTTGCCGTAGATGTCGGCCGGGTCCTGGCGCAGGGTTTGTTCGACCACGCTCATGGTCTCGACAAACTCCTGCCAGTCCATGGTGCCGAGGAAGCGCAGGCTGCCGATGCTGTTGGCGATCGAGACCTGCTCGGCCGCCTGCTGCTGGATCTCGGCCTGGATCTGCTGCTCGATGGTCTGGCCGCTTTCGGCCAGGCGGTGGGTGATCCAGGTCAGCGCCAGCGTCAGCGCCGGGCTTTGGCCTTGCAGGCGGCGCGCCAGCTCGGCCACGAAGGCGCTGGTGATGGGCGGATTGGAGCGCGCCATGTCGGCCACCATCAGAATCAGGCCGCTGGGATTCTTTTCCGCGATCTCGGTCATCTGGTCGGCCCAGGTGTTGGCCAGGTCGCGCTGGAGGCGGTTCTCGGCCACGCGGGCGGCCACGCGGCGCAGGTTTTCGATCAGCGCCAGCCGCAGCATGATGGGGATGGCCCACAGCTCGCCCAGCTTGAGGGTGGCCACTTCCTGATAGGCGTCGACAAAGCGGCACAGCGATTCCGGATCGACGCGGCCGTCGCCGTGGGCGATGATTTCCAGCGCGATCTTGTAGACCCGTGGGCAGCCCTCCGGCGCGCCCTTGCCCAGGCGCGGCAATTCCTTGCTGTAGTTCTTCGGCAGGTGACGGCGGGCAATGCGGATCTGTTCTTCGATCAAATAGAAATTGTCCAGCAGCCATTCCGAAGCCGGCGTGATCTGGCGCCCGGCCTTGACGGCGGCGGTCAGCTCGTCGCAGGTGGCATCGATGACGGCGGCGTTTTCGGCCAGCCGCGACAGCAGGCGGTCGCGCCCGCCGCGCTTGCTCAGTTCGTGATGCTTGGCCAGGGTCTTGCCATGCGCCGCCATTTGCGCGGCGCTGAACAATTCCGCCCGCAGCGGCAGGTCCTCGCCATCCTCCTCTGATAACAGGGAGCCGCTGCGGGACTCGCGGAAGCCGAGGCTGAGCTCGGGCAGCAGGGGATTAGACTTGTTCAACTTGGACCTCGCTGGAAAGCTGCGAATGAAAAATTATCGGCCAAGCCATGGTACGGCGGCGCACCGTACGCTACTGTACGGTGACGTACATAACAAAGTCAGCAATAAAAAAACGGGCCGCTGAGCGGCCCGTAAAAGTGAGGAGAAGAAACTATTTATATCGTTTTTCAGGCTGCCAGCGGCAGCGGCAGCGGCGCCGGCGCGGCGCCCGCCAGTGCCAGCCCACCGTTCAGGCTGTAAGCCTGGCGATGGCCGAGACGGCGCAGGCATTGCGCCGCTTTCAGACTGCGGTTGCCGCTGCGGCAGAAGAACACCAGCGGCGTTTGCTCGGCGTGCAGCCAGGCGCTGGCGTACTCGGCCAGGCGCCCCAGCGGCACGCTCAGCGCCGCGCGGCCGGCCCAGGCCGGCGCCACGGTGGCCGCGAATTCGTAGGGCTCGCGCACGTCGACCAGGCAAGCGTCCGGGTGGGCTTGCAGGAAAGCGTCCAGCGCGCCGCTGTCGAGTTGCGCGTCGGCAGCCAGCGTTGCCAGCGGTTCAGCAATGGTGCAGAACTGGTTGTGCTCGTCGCGGGTGGGACAGAGCAGCGTGTGGCCGGCGCTGACCGCACCCAGCACTTGCAGCGCGGGACGCGCGCTGAAGGCGAAGCGCACGGCGGCGGCCGGCAGCCTGCCCTCTTGCGGCGCGCCCAGCAGGTAGGCGCGCAGCTCGTCGCCGCCGCCGCAGGGCACGCAGGCCAGCACCTGTTCGCCCAGCTGGATGGCGGACGCGCCGGCGCCATTGCCGAGCACGATGCTGGCGGCGTGGCGCGGCCAGCCGTATTCGTCGGCGTCGGCATGGCGGTTGAAGTGGCGCCCCAGCGCCTCGATCAGCATGTCGCGGCCGGCATTGGGCAAGGTGCTGACGATGGCTTGCACCTGATAGTTCTGGCAGCGCACATAGGATTCGATGCGCGCGGTGTGGTCCGGCAGCGGATCGATGACGATGCAACTGCGGCTGGCGGCGTCCAGCACCATCCAGCTGCACGCGCCCTCCACGCCCAGTTGCAGCAAGCCGTCGTGCGGTGCGGCGCCGCGCTCGGACGGGATCAGGCAGCTGGCGCGCAGGGCTGCGCCGCAGCGCGCGATGCGTTCGCAGGCGGCGGCGATGGTGGCTTCATCGGCCAGCGGGCCGAACGACATGCGGATGGCGCCGGCGCTGCGCCACAGCGGCAGGCCCATGGCGTCCAGCACGTAGCTGGGTGCAGCCTTGGAGGACGAGCAGGCGCTGCCGGCGCTGACGCGCACCTCGGCGGCGTCAAACACATCCATCAGCTCGCGACTGGACAGGCCGGGCACGGCGAAATTCAGCGTGGTCGGCAAGGCCTTGTCGAACGGGTTGTTGAACACCACGCCCGGCAAGGCGGCGCGCAGGCTGTCGGCCAGGCGGGCGCGGAAGCCGCACAGCTCGGCGGTGCCGCGGAAGGTGTCGCCGCGTTCCAGCGCCGACAGCACCGCGCCCAAGGCGGCGATGCCGGCCATGTTTTCGGTGCCGGAGCGCAGGCCGCCCTCCTGGCCGCCGCCTGTGATGAGCGGCGTGAACGGCGCGCCGGCGCGCACGTACAGCATGCCAACGCCCTTGGGCGCGTACAGCTTATGGCCGGAGAACGGCGCGTAATCGATGCGGGTGGACGACAGATCCAGCTTGAGCTTGCCCAGCGCCTGCACGCAGTCGACCAGCCACAGCGCCTTGCTGCCTTCCAGCGCGGCGGCGATGCCGTCGAGATCGCTGATGACGCCGGTTTCGTTATTGGCGGCCATGGTGCAGACCATGGCGGCTTGCGGCGCCACCTCGCGCAGCGCTGGCAGGCTGTGCGCGCCGTCGTGGTCGACCGGCAGTTTGTGCAGCGTCAGGTTCAGGCCCAGCAGGCGATTCCAGTGCGCCAGGCTTTCCGGCACCGCCTTGTGTTCGGTGGCGCCGTAGACCAGCAGCGAGCCGATGGCTTCGCCCGCAGCGCGGCGCTCGCGCAGCGACACCAGCGCCGACAGCACGGCGGTATGGATACCTTCGGTGGCGCCGCTGTTGAACATCAGGCGGCCGTCGCCCACGCCCAGCAGGCGCACGGCGCAGGCACGCGTCTGGTCGAGGATGGACTTGGCCTTGAGGCCGGTGGCGTGGGTGCTGCTCGGATTGCCGTAGCGCTGGCCCATGGCGTCGGTGGCCGCGGCAATGGCGGCCGGCAGAACAACGCTGGTGGCGTTGCTGTCGAGATAGATTTCAGTAGTCATCCGTATAGCTTACGCACTGATGCTGAAATAAACGTACCAAAGTTACGCCACAACGCCTAACATGCAGGTATTTTATGCCTCAATCTGAGAATTATTAGAATGAATCAACTTGACCGCTACGATTACGCCATCCTCGACGCCCTGCAACGCGACGGCACCCTGTCCGTGGCCCAGCTCAGCGAGCAGATCGGCCTGTCCTCCACGCCGTGCTGGAAACGCCTGCGCCGGCTGGAGGAGGAAGGCTATATCGAGCACCGCGTGGCCATCGTCAACCGCCGCAAGGTCGGGCTGCCGGTGACGGTGTTTGTCAGCATCCGCATCACCCAGCACGACGAGAACTGGTTCGCCCGCTTTGCCGATGCCGTGGCGGCGCTGCCGGAAGTGCAGGAATTCCACCGCATGAGCGGCGACGTGGATTATCTGTTGAAGGTGGTTACCACCGACATCGAAGGATATGACCGTTTTTACAAGAAGTTAATCAAATCCGTGAAGCTGACCGGGGTATCGTCGGCGTTCTCCATGGAACAGATCAAGATCACCACCTCTCTGCCGCTCGGTCTGCTTTCGCACCAATAAAGTGCGATAATGCATCTTTTAAATACTTGATTAAGCCCATGCGCGCCTTCTTCGCCAGCTGGCTGCCCAGCCCCACCACCGCCAACCGTCGCGAGCAGCTGCGCGCCGCCGCCGGCGCCCTGCTCGGCATCATGCTGACCGCCATCCTCGGCAAGGCGCTGCTGCAATCCACCCACGCCGCCGTGTTCCTGGTGGCGCCGATCGGCGCCTCGTCGGTGTTGCTGTTCGCGCTGCCCGCCAGCCCGCTGGCGCAGCCGTGGTCCGTGATCGGCGGCAATGTGGTCAGCGGTCTGGTGGGCGCGGCCTGCGTGCGCTGGCTGGGCAACAGCCTGCCCCTGCCGCTGCTGGCGGGCGCTGCCTGCGGTGGCGCGATTGCAGCCATGTTCATCATGCGCTGCCTGCATCCGCCTGGCGGCGCGGTGGCGCTGACCACCGTGATCGGCGGCGCCGTGGTACAGGCGGCCGGCTTCGAATTCGTGCTGATGACAGTGCTGGCCGACTCAGTGCTGCTGGTGCTGATGGCCATCACCTACAACAACCTGACCGGGCGCGCCTATCCGCATCAGCAACAGAATCCGCACATCAACCCGCACGCCACCAAGGACGCGGTGCCGACCGTGCGGCTGGGCTTCAAGCCGGAAGACCTGGACGCCGTGCTGCAACAGCATAACCAGGTGCTGGACATCAGCCGCGATGATCTGGAATCGCTGTTCATGCAGACCGAGCAGCGCGCCTACCAGCGCCGCTTCGGCATCATCAACTGCGCCGACATCATGTCGCGCGACATCGTCAGCGCCGAGTTCGGCACCGGCCTGGAGGAAGCCTGGCAGCAGATGCGCGCCCACCGCGTGACGGCGCTGCCGGTGCTGAACCGTGCGCGCCGCGTGATCGGCATCGTCACCCAGACCGATTTCCTCGAACACGGCGGGCTGGACGACTTCCGCAGCATCCGCCAGCAGCTGCGACGCTTCCTGCGCAAGACCGGCGTGAGCCACACCGAAAAAGCCGAAGTGGTGGGCCAGATCATGACCGCCCATCCCACCACGGCGCGGGTCGACACGCCCATCGTCGACCTGGTGCCGCTGATGGCGGACTCGGGCTTCCACCACATCCCCATCGTCGACGAAGAGCAGCGATTTGTCGGCATCGTCACCCAATCCGACCTGGTGGCGGCGCTGTATGAAAGCCGTTTCGCCGAAGCGGCGGCATAAAAAAAAGCCGCGCATGCAGCTGCGCGGCCGATGGCGTGACACACTTGTTTTTATTACTTATTCTTGCGCCGGCGCGCCATGGCGCCGGCCAGCCCCAGACCTGCCAGCAGCATGGCGTAGCTTGAAGGTTCCGGCACGGCATTGACAAGCCCACCCACCGTCGCGCCGTAGTAATACTCGTCGTCCGGTGTGATGAAGCTGATGTCAGTGTAAGTACCGTAAAACTTCAGCAAGCCATTGCCTTCCCAGCCGGTGGCCGTCATGCCGGACTGCGTCAGCAGGCCGCCACCCCAGTTGCCCGCTCCCTGCGCCAGAATGCTGAAGCTGCCATTCAGGAACACAAAATTGACTGGCTGAGAGTCGCGCCCCACGCTGATCAGATCCATATACGGATCGGTCACCGGCGAGCTGAAATGGAAGTTGTTGATGACGGTGGGGCCGCCGCCCGTCATCAGGATGGTGCCGTTGCTGCCGGGCGTGTTGGTCACTTCGGCGTTGGTGAACGATGACGGCACATTGTAGATATACGCCGCCGTATCCATGCCGATGGTTTGTCCGGTGTAGGTCACCGTGACAGTGGTCGCGCCGTACTGGAACTGGCCGGTGCTGGCATCCGCCCACTTGGCCCAGCTGACGGTATCGACCGCAAACGCTTGCAAAGGCGCCATCACGGCCAGCGCCAGGGCTGTTTTCCTCAGTCCGTTCATACATCCCCCTTTGTTATGTTTTTGGGTGCTGCGGAAATCGATCTTACTCCTCATCCGGCAGCGCATCGACAAATTAAATAGCAATTCAGTAGCGACTCTTTCTGCTACAAAACAATGTGTCGCTGATACAAAATTGTCGCCGCGCCAGCCCCTTGATGGCTTATGCTAGCGGCCAACTTTGTTACACCGAGGATTACCACATGACGTATCGCCGCAACATCATCGCTCCCCTCGCCGCCGCTATCGCGCTGGCCTTTGCTCCCGTCGGCGCCACTACCGCCGCGCCGGCCGCCAAAGTGAGCGCGGAAGTCGCCAACGCCGCCCACAAGGCGCTGCTGAAGCTTGCCGATCAATACTACGACGCGGTGGCGCGCTTCGAACCGGTCACGGCGACGGAGGATGGCGACAACCGCTTCGACGACCAATTGGGCCTGAGCATCGCCCCGGCCAAACGTGCCGCGCAGTTCAAGCTGTACCGCCAGTTCGCCCGGCGCCTGCAAGCCATCTCGCGCGAACAGCTGACCACCGCCGACCGCCTCAACTACGACATCCTGCAATACGAACTGAACGGCCTGATCGCGATGGAGCGCTTCCCCGAGCACTTGCTGCCGATCAATCAGATGGACAGCATCCCGGTCACCCTGGCCAACTACGCCGGCGGCGAAGCGTCGCAGCCGATCGGCACCGTCAAGGAATATGAGGCTTACCTGAGCCGCGTATCGCAACTGCCGGCATGGATCGACCAGGCCATCGCCAACATGCGCACCGGCATCAAGCAAGGCGTGACGGAGCCGAAGGCCATCATGATCTCGGCCCTGCCGCAGTTCCAGAAACTGGTGAGCGCCACGCCGGAAGCCAGCATCTACTACACCCCGGTCACCAAACTGCCGGCCGCGTTCTCCGACGCCGACAAGCAACGCCTGACCGCCGCCTACCGTAAGACCATCAACGACAAGGTGATGCCGGCGCTGGTGCGCCTGGCCACCTTCCTGGAAAAAGACTATGTGCCGGCCTGCCGCACCTCGACCGGCCTGGGCGCGCTGCCGGACGGCGCCGCCTGGTATCAGGCCCGCGTCGCCAACGCCACCACGACTTCGCTGACGCCCGATGAAATCCACGCCATCGGCCTGAAGGAAGTGGCGCGCATCCAGTCCGAATTTGAAAAAGTCGGACCGCAGCTGGGCTACACCGGCCCCGCCGCCGGCTTGCCGGTGTGGGTGGCGGCGCAAGCCAAGTTTTACCCGTTCAAGACCGAGGACGAGGTGCAGGCGGTCTATCACAAGCTGAGCGACGTGCTGGACACCAAGCTGCCGCAGATGTTCAGCCTGCTGCCGAAAGCCAAGCTGGACCTGCGCCTGGAGCCTGAACTGAGCCGCGCCACCGCCTCCGACCACTACACCGCGCCGGCCGGCGACGGTTCGCGTCCTGGCGTGTTCTGGTCGGTGGTCAACGATCCGGCCAAGTACGGCAGCACCGGCATGACCACCTTGTTCCTGCACGAGGGCAAGCCGGGCCACCACTTCCACATCGCCCTGACGCAGGAACTGAACCTGCCCAACTTCCGTAAATTCGGCGGCAACAACGCCTTTATCGAAGGCTGGGCGCTGTATGCCGAAACCCTGGGCAAGGAAATGGGCTTGTTTGACGATCCGGCCCAGTACTTCGGCCACCTGAACGACGAGATGCTGCGCGCCGTGCGCCTGGTGGTGGACACCGGCATGCACGCCAAGGGCTGGACCCGCGAGCAAAGCATTCAGTACATGAAGGATACGCTGGGTTATGACGTCGTGGCCAAGACCGAGACCGAGCGCTACATGGCGTGGCCGGGCCAGGCGCTGGGCTACAAGGTTGGCTCGCTGAAAATCCAGGAACTGCGCAAGCGCGCCGAACAGGCGCTGGGCGACAAGTTCAGCCTGCCGGCCTTCCACGCCGTGGTGCTGGGCGACGGCACCCTGCCGCTGGCCCTGCTGGAAGCCAAGGTCGACCACTGGATCGCGACCCAGCGTTGATCCCAAGGCGGGCCGCGCGGCCCGCCTCTCCCCGCTTACTTCACATACTGCTTGATGCGCTCGATCACCTCGGCCGGCAGCGCCGTGATTTGCTTGGCATGGTTGGCAAACACAATCTGCTGGCGCCCCACCGAGACCGGCTTGCCGCCGGCGTAAAAGCGGAACTCCAGCCAGAACGAGCACTTCCTCACGTCATATGCGTTCAACTCGCAGGAAACCTCCTGAAACGGGAAGGTCTCCTGCAAATAGTCCTGCTCCGCGTGCTTGGTGATGAACACGCCCTCCTTCTGCAACATATCGGCCGAAATGCACTCGAAGAACCACTTTTCGCGGCAAATACCCTGCCATTCGAAGTAACGCGCGAAATAGGTGTTGCCGTAGGCGTTGGAATCCTTGAGGTAGATGGTCAGGGTGTGGGCGAAGGTTTGGGTGGTAACTTGCATCAGCATGGGATTCTCCTAAAAGTGTGATGCCCGACAGCCGGGCAAGACCACTAAAAAGGCGATCCCGCGAACGATGTTTGATCTGGCGCAAAGGCTGTTGCAATAAACAAGCGAGCTGCTTCATCCCGCGCAATACTTGTCTGACCTCACAACTCGCCTGGAATCCGCAATCATGCACTCCCTCCTGCCCGTCGTGGTTTCCCTGCTATTCCTGTGCTATGGCGCTTACGTGTTGCATTCGCGTGGCGTCAGCCGCATCAGCCTGACCTTCTTCCTGCTGTGCAGCACCACCTTCTGCTGGCAATTCACCTGGGCCATCCTGTTCCAGATGGAGGACGAGCACGCGGCCCTGTCGCTGGCCAAGCTGGGCTACCTGATGATTTTGTTCCTGCCGACCACGCTGTACCACTTCATTGCCGAGCTGACGGTGCAGCGCGGCGAGGGGCGATGGGTAGCGCTATCTTACGGCGCGGCCGGGCTGCTGGGCGTGCTGCTGCTGACCAGCGACTGGCTGGTGGCCGGGCTGTACCGCTATTTCTTCGGCTTTTATCCCAAAGCCGGCCTGCTGCATCCGCTGCATCTGTTACAAACCGTGCTGGTGGTGGGACGCGGCCTGTGGCTGCTGTACCGGCGCCAGCGCATGGCGGTGTCGACCGAGCGCACCCGGCTGCGTTACTGCCTGGTCAGCCTGCTGATCTACTTCTTCGCCTCGGTGGACTACCTGTGCAACTACGGCATGCAGTTCTACCCGCCTGGCGTGCTGTTCGTGGCCACCAGCCTCGGGCTGATCGCCCAGGCCATGGTGCGCTACAACCTGCTGGCCGATCCGCTGGAGGTGGCGGCCACCATCGCCCACGAAATGCGCACGCCGCTGGCCACCATCCGCAACCAGTCGCGCATCCTCAGCCGCTGCCTGCCCGACTTGCTGACTGGCTACCAGCTGGCCGTACAGCAACAATTGATCTCGCCGACACTGTCGGCGGTGCAGTTGCAATATTTGCAGCAAATCAATCAGTACATCGAAACCGAGATCAGCCGCTCCAATTTCATCGTCGACATGATGCTGGCCTCGGCCCGCGCCGGCACGCTTAACCGTAGCGATTTTGCCAACCATTCAATCAAGAAATGCGTGGACGAGGCGCTGGCCAGCTACCCGTTTGAAAGCGCGATGCGGGAAAAAGTCAAAGTGCGCGGCAGCGAGGACTTCACCTTTTTCGGCTCGGACGTGCTGCTGGTGTACGTGCTGTACAACCTGTTCAAGAACGCCCTGCACGCCATCAAGGCGGCTGGGCGGGGCGAGGTAGAAATCCGATTACGGGGGCGGCAATTAATGGTCACCGATACCGGCATGGGTATTCCGGACGACGTGTTGCCACATGTATTTGAACCCTTTTATAGCACCGGCGGCACTGGCATGGGACTGGCGTTTTGCCGCAAGGTGATTACCGCCTTTGGCGGCAATATTCAATGCCAGTCCAAAGCCGGACGATACACCTGCTTTTTAATCAGTCTGCCAGCGGATTAAAATCTTCGCCGCTGACTTTTTCAAGATCGGTTTCGTCGCCCAAAACATAAATCTTTTGGCCGCGCAAAACTTCCAGAATAAATGGCTGTTGTTCGCGCAGACGGCGCTTAAAATCGGGAATGGAATAAAGATTAGGATTGATTTTACGGCGCAATAAACGTTCGGCAACCGGCAGGCGGGATAATAATTCACCGTAGCTGGTATTATCGCCGATCAGCAGTAATTCAACGGCGGTATCCATGCCCTCTTGTTCCTTGGCGGTGGCGCCATAAACAAACGCCACATTCAATACATGCTGTAACGGCGCCAGCGCGGAATTCAGGACGCTGACCAGGCCAAAGGTTTTTTTCACCAAGCCGCTCAATTCGCCAAACACGATGCAGTCCTTGTTCGGTTTAAAGCGGCGTACATTGCCGATGCGCTCGGACACGATCACGCCCGACTCATGCAGACGCTTCAACTCCCGCTGCGCCGACGCGCTGCCCAAGCCAGTCAGGCGCATGATCTCATTCAAGTGGAATCCTTGATTGACACGTACAAACAGCAAGCCCAGCAGTTTTTGCTGGGCGGGAGTGAAGAGGGCTTGGGCGATCATGAGCCAAATCTTAGCATGAACACACTGTTGACTGGCATGTTTCACATCATGTTTACCAAACTGTCATGCGCGAGCCCGCCCTTCCTGGATGCGCAGTGATAACATTCCCTCACATCAACGGAGGATAAGAAGCATGAAGAAACGTATTATGATCGCGCTGCTCGGCGCACTGATAGCCAGTTCCGCGATGGCGGAAGAAGCCCGCGTCGCGGCAATCAGTGCCGCTCCCGGCAACCTGACCACCCTGCCCGCATCGATAGCCGGCCGCGTGTTGAAGGACCCGGCCAAGGGTTATCAATACCAATGGCCCGGGATTTATTTCGACGCCGCGTTTGAAGGGAAGCAGGTGTATTTCAATGTGGGGCCGGGCAATGTCATATTGCGCGTGCTGGTCGATTCTGTGGAAAAAGCCAAGCTGGTTAAACCGGCGGCCGGCTGGTATCAGGTTGACGGGTTAAATAACACGGCCCATACCATTCGTGTCGAAGTCATTTCAGAAAGCCAGGCCGGCCCCAATATATTCGGCGGCTTCGCATTGGATAATAGCGGCAAGGTATTGCCCCTGTCGCGCCGCGCGCGGCAAATCGAGTTTATCGGCGATTCGCATACTGTGAGTTACGGTAATACCTCGGCCTCGCGCGACTGTAGCGAAGAGCAGGTTTGGGCGACCACCGATACTTCCCAGGGATTTGGCGCAATCACCGCGCGACATTATGGCGCCGATTATCGTGTCCAGGCTATTTCAGGGCGCGGCGTGGTACGCAATTACAATGGCTTTGCCGCCGACACCCTCCCGGCCGCTTATCCCTACATTCTGTTCAACAAGGCCGATCGCGATACCTCGCCCGATTGGCGCCCCCAGCTGATTGTCATTGCGCTGGGCACCAACGATTTCTCCACACCGCTTAACCCAGGGGAAAAATGGAAGACCAGGGAAGCGCTGCAAGCCGATTACGTGACCGGCTACGTCGATTTCGTGCGTTCGCTGCGGGCCGGCAATCCGGACGCCTACTTCATCCTGTGGGCCACCGACGGCGCCAACGGCGAAATCCAGGCCGAGGTTGGCAAGGTGGTGGCGAAACTCAAGGCGGGCGGTGAAGACCGTGTGCACTTCATGCCGGTCAACAAACTGACCTTTGGCGGCTGCCACTGGCACCCCTCGGTGGCCGACGACCGCACCATCGCGAACGGCCTGACCACCTTCGTCGACGCGCATCCGGAACTGTGGACGGCAAGAAAAACGTCCCAATAAGGCGGCGGTAAAAAAAACGGCACCCGAGGGTGCCGTTTTTGTGGGGCATTGAAGCTTACGCTTCGCCGTCGTGCGGAGCCACTTCGGTGGCTTCGATGTCGGCGCCGGCCATGGCGGCTTTTTCAGCTGCCAGCAGAGCTTGACGCTCTTCGACTTCCCACTGCTCTTTCTCTTTGCGAGCGCGGTGGAAGGCCAGACCGGTACCGCCTGGGATCAGACGGCCAACGATCACGTTTTCTTTCAGGCCACGCAGACCGTCGCGTTTGCCCATGATCGCGGCTTCGGTCAGCACGCGGGTGGTTTCCTGGAACGATGCGGCCGAAATGAACGAGTCAGTCGACAGCGACGCTTTGGTAATACCCAGCAGTACGTTCTCGTAGGTTGCCGGCAGTTTGTTTTCTGCGGTGACGCGATCGTTTTCTTCCAGCAGTTCCGAACGCTCGACCTGTTCGCCAACGATGTAGTTGGTGTCGCCGGCATTGGTGATCTGAACACGACGCAGCATCTGGCGAACGATCACCTCAATGTGCTTGTCGTTAATCTTCACGCCTTGCAGACGGTACACGTCCTGCACTTCGTCAACGATGTAGCGCGCCAGCGCTTCGATACCCAGCAGACGCAGGATGTCTTGCGGATCGGCCGGGCCGTCCACGATCATCTCGCCCTTGTTCACCACCTGGCCGTCGTGCACCAGCACTTGCTTGTCCTTGGTAATCAGGAACTCGTGCTTGTTGCCGTCCATGTCGGTGATTTCCAGACGCTGCTTGCCCTTGGTTTCTTTACCGAAGGCCACGGTACCGGTAACTTCCGCCAGCATGCCCGCGTCTTTCGGCGAACGTGCTTCGAACAGCTCGGCAACGCGTGGCAGACCACCGGTAATGTCACGGGTTTTCTGCGATTCGGTCGGGATACGCGCCAGAACCTCACCCACGGACACTTGCTGGCCGTCTTTCACCATGATCAGTGCGCCAACCTGGAAGCCGATCGCCACCGCGTGTTCGGTGCCGGCGATCTTCACTTCGTGGCCGTCGTCGTTCAGCAGTTTCACCTGTGGACGCATGGTCTTGGTCAGCGAACCGCGACGTTTGGCATCGATCACCACCAGGGTCGACAGACCGGTCACCTCGTCCACCTGACGGGCCACGGTCACGCCTTCCTCGACGTTCTCGAAGCGCACCGTACCGGCGTACTCGGTAATGATCGGACGGGTCAGCGGGTCCCAGGTCGCCAGGGCGGTGCCGGCTTTCACAGCCATGCCATCCTTGACGATCAGGGTCGCGCCGTACGGCACTTTGTGGCGCTCGCGCTCACGGCCGTGGTCGTCAGTGATCAGGACTTCGCCCGAACGGGAAATGACGATTTGCGCGCCTTTGCCGTTGGTCACATAACGCATGGTCGAGGTGAAGCGGATGGTGCCGTTCGACTTGGCTTCCACCGACGACGCCACTGCCGCACGCGATGCCGCACCACCGATGTGGAAGGTACGCATGGTCAGCTGGGTACCCGGCTCACCGATCGACTGCGCTGCCACCACACCAACCGCTTCGCCGGCGTTGACCAGCAGGCCGCGGCCCAGGTCGCGGCCGTAGCACTTGGCGCACAGGCCGTAGCGGGTGTCGCAAGTCAGCGGGGTACGGACCTTCACTTCGTCGATGCCGACGCGTTCGATCTCTTCGACCATGTCTTCGTCCAGCAGGGTGCCGGCTTCGTACAGGGTCGCCTGGGTTTCCGGGTTGACGATGTCGGTGCCAGCCACGCGGCCGAGGATACGGTCGCGCAGGGCTTCGATCACTTCACCACCTTCGACCATCGCCTTCATGACGGTGCCGTTGCTGGTGCCGCAATCGTCTTCGATCACCACCAGATCCTGGGTCACGTCGACCAGACGACGGGTCAGGTAACCCGAGTTCGCGGTTTTCAGTGCCGTATCCGCCAGACCTTTACGAGCGCCGTGGGTCGAGATGAAGTACTGCAGAACGTTCAGGCCTTCGCGGAAGTTCGCGGTAATCGGGGTTTCAATAATCGAACCGTCCGGTTTCGCCATCAGACCACGCATACCCGCCAGCTGGCGGATCTGTGCGGCCGAACCACGCGCGCCCGAGTCAGCCATCATGTAAATCGCGTTGAACGATTCCTGGGTCGACTTGGTGCCGTCACGCTTGATGACGTCTTCCACTTTCAGCTGGTCCATCATGGCCTTGCCGACTTCGTCGGAAGTCTTGCCCCAGATGTCGACCACTTTGTTGTAACGCTCGCCGGCGGTCACCAGACCCGAAGCGTACTGCTGCTCGATCTGTTTCACTTCCGACTCGGCGGTCGAAATCAGGGTGACTTTCTGAGGCGGTACCAGCATGTCGTCCACGCAGATCGAAATACCGGCGCGGGTCGCCAGGCGGAAGCCCGACTGCATCAGCTGGTCGGCAAACACCACGGTGGCGCGCAGACCGCACTTACGGAACGAGGTGTTGATCAGCTTGGAAATTTCTTTCTTCTTCAGGGCGCGGTTCAGCACGCTGAACGGCAGGCCCTTCGGCAGGATTTCCGACAGGATGGCGCGGCCAACCGTGGTTTCGTAGCGGGTCACGGTGCGAACGAATTCGCCCGTCGCTGGATCTTTTGGATTCTCAACGATACGTACGGTGATACGGGTGGTCAGTTCCACTTCCTTGTTGTCGTAAGCACGGATGACTTCCGACACGTCAGGGAACAGCATGCCTTCGTTTTTCGCATTGATCGCTTCGCGGGTCGCGTAGTACAGACCCAGCACGATATCCTGCGAAGGAACGATCGATGGTTCGCCGTTCGACGGGAACAGGATGTTGTTCGAAGCCAGCATCAGGGTGCGGGCTTCCATCTGTGCTTCGATCGACAGCGGAACGTGCACTGCCATCTGGTCACCGTCGAAGTCAGCATTGAATGCCGCGCAGACCAGTGGGTGCAGCTGGATGGCTTTGCCTTCGATCAGGACTGGCTCGAACGCCTGAATACCCAGACGGTGCAGGGTTGGTGCACGGTTCAGCATGATCGGGTGTTCGCGGATCACGTCTTCCAGGATGTCCCAGACCACTGGTTCTTGAATCTCCACCAGTTTCTTGGCAGCCTTGATGGTGGTCGCCAGACCCATCAGTTCCAGCTTGTTGAAGATGAACGGCTTGAACAGTTCCAGCGCCATCAGCTTCGGCAGACCGCACTGGTGCAGTTTCAGCTGCGGACCCACCACGATGACCGAACGGCCCGAGTAGTCGACGCGCTTACCCAGCAAGTTCTGACGGAAGCGGCCGCCCTTGCCTTTGATCATTTCAGCCAGCGATTTCAGCGGACGCTTGTTGGCGCCGGTCATCGCTTTGCCGCGACGGCCGTTGTCCAGCAGCGAGTCTACCGCTTCTTGCAGCATACGCTTTTCGTTGCGCGTGATGATCTCTGGAGCGCGCAGCTCCATCAGGCGTTTCAGACGGTTGTTACGGTTGATGACGCGGCGATACAGGTCATTCAGGTCCGAGGTCGCGAAACGGCCGCCGTCCAGTGGCACCAGTGGGCGCAGTTCCGGTGGCAGCACCGGCAGCACTTCCATGATCATCCATTCAGGCTTGATGCCCGAACGCTGGAACGCTTCCAGCACTTTCAGACGCTTGGCGTATTTCTTGATCTTGGCTTCGGACTTCGATTCCTTCAGTTCCACGCGCAGGGTTTCGGCATCGCGGTGGATGTCGATCGAGCGCAGCAGTTCGCGGATACCTTCAGCGCCCATGAAGGCGGTGAAGTCGTCGCCGTACTCTTCGTACTTGGCGGCGTAATCGTCTTCCGACATGATCTGGCACTTCTTCAGCGGGGTCATGCCAGGATCGGTCACGACGTAAGCTTCGAAGTACAGCACGCGTTCGATGTCGCGCAGGGTCATGTCCAGCACCATGCCCAGACGGGACGGCAGCGATTTCAGGAACCAGATGTGGGCGGTTGGCGAAGCCAGTTCGATGTGGCCCATGCGCTCACGGCGCACCTTGGCCAGCGTGACTTCGACGCCGCATTTTTCGCAGATCACGCCACGGTGTTTCAGGCGCTTGTACTTGCCGCACAGGCACTCGTAGTCCTTGATCGGGCCAAAGATCTTGGCGCAGAACAGACCGTCGCGCTCAGGCTTGAAGGTACGGTAGTTGATGGTTTCCGGCTTTTTGACTTCGCCGTAGGACCACGAACGGATTTTCTCAGGCGAGGCGAGACCGATCTTGATCGCGTCAAAGGTCTCGTTCGTCTGTACTTGCTTGAATAGATCGAGCAGTGCTTTCATGTATCACTCCAGGTAGTGATGAATTCTTTAAACTGCCCCGCCGGCGACTGCCAGCGGGGCCCGTGCGTGTGTCTTAGTTGCGTTCCAGGTCGATATCGATACCCAGGGAACGGATCTCTTTCACCAGCACGTTGAACGATTCCGGCATGCCGGCATCGATCACGTGGTCGCCCTTGACGAGGTTTTCGTACACTTTGGTACGGCCGTTCACGTCGTCGGACTTCACGGTCAGCATTTCTTGCAGCACGTACGATGCGCCGTACGCTTCCAGTGCCCACACCTCCATCTCACCGAAGCGCTGGCCACCGAACTGGGCTTTACCGCCCAGCGGCTGCTGCGTCACCAGCGAGTATGGACCGGTCGAACGCGCGTGCATCTTGTCGTCGACCAAGTGGTGCAGTTTCAGCATGTGCATCACGCCCACGGTCACTTTACGTTCGAAGGCTTCGCCAGTGCGGCCGTCGTACATGGTGACCTGGTTCTTCGAGGCGGTCATGCCCAGGTGGTTGGCGATGTCGTCCGGATAGGCCAGGTCCAGCATGCGGCGGATTTCCGACTCGTGCGCACCGTCGAACACCGGCGTTGCGAACGGCACACCTTTTTTCAGGTTGTGCGCCAGCTTCATGATCTCTTCGTCGTCGAACTTGTCCAGATCTTCCGGACGGCCCGATTCGTTGTAGACCGTGGTCAGATACTTGCGCATCTCTTCCACTTTAATCTGCTGTGCCAGCATTTCGCTGATACGGATACCCAGGCCTTTTGCTGCCCAACCCAAGTGGGTTTCCAGGATCTGACCCACGTTCATACGGGATGGAACACCCAGCGGGTTCAGCACCACGTCGGCCGGCGTACCGTCCGCCATGTGCGGCATGTCTTCCACTGGCACGATACGCGAGACCACACCCTTGTTACCGTGGCGGCCCGCCATCTTGTCGCCCGACTGCAGGCGGCGTTTAACGGCCAGGTACACCTTGACCATTTTCTGCACGCCAGGTTGCAGCTCGTCGCCCTGGGTCAGTTTCTTGCGCTTCTCTTCGAAGGCCAGGTCGAACTGGTGGCGCTTCTCGTTGATCGATTCCTTGATCGCTTCCAGCGCGGTAGCAGCGGCGTCGTCCGCAGGGCGGATGTCGAACCAGTGATACTTGTCCAGATCGTCCAGGTATTCCTTGGTGATCTTGGCGCCTTTGGCCAGCTTCTTCGGACCGCCGTTGACCACTTGGCCAATCAGCATCTTCTCCAGACGCTGGAAGGCATCGCCTTCCACGATACGCATCTGGTCGTTCAGGTCCAGACGGAAACGCTTCAGTTCATCGTCGATGATCTGCTGTGCACGCTTGTCGCGCACGATGCCTTCGCGGGTGAACACTTGCACGTCGATCACGGTGCCGACCATGCCCGAAGGCACGCGCAGCGAGGTGTCTTTCACGTCCGACGCTTTTTCACCGAAGATGGCGCGCAGCAGCTTCTCTTCCGGGGTCAGCTGGGTTTCGCCCTTCGGCGTCACTTTGCCAACCAGGGTGTCGCCGGCTTGCACTTCGGCGCCGATGTACACGATACCGGATTCGTCCAGGCGAGCCAGTTGGTTCTCGGCCAGGTTCGAAATATCGCGGGTGATTTCTTCCGCGCCCAGCTTGGTGTCACGGGCAACAACCGACAGCTCTTCGATGTGGATCGAGGTGTAACGGTCGTCTTTCACGACGTTTTCCGAGATCAGGATCGAGTCTTCGAAGTTCAGACCATTCCATGGCATGAAGGCCACGGTCATGTTCTGGCCCAGCGCCAGCTCGCCCAGGTCGGTCGATGCGCCGTCGGCGATCACGTCGCCCTTGGCCACACGGTCGCCGCGCTGCACGATAGGACGCTGGTTGATGTTGGTGTTCTGGTTGGAACGGGTGTACTTGATCAGGTTGTAGATGTCCACGCCGACTTCGCCAGCTTGCGCTTCGTCGTCGTTCACGCGGATCACCACGCGGCCCGCGTCGATGTAGTCCACGATACCGCCGCGGACTGCCTGCACGGTGGTGCCGGAGTCGACTGCCACGGTGCGCTCGATGCCGGTACCGACCAGCGCCTTTTCAGGACGCAGGCAAGGCACAGCCTGACGCTGCATGTTGGCGCCCATCAGTGCACGGTTCGCGTCATCGTGTTCCAGGAATGGAATCAGCGAGGCTGCCACCGACACGATCTGGCCCGGGGCCACGTCCATGTACTGCACGCGCTCCGGCGACACCAGGATGGTTTCGCCGGCTTCACGTGCCGACACCAGTTCGTCGACCAGCTGACCAGCATCGTTCACCTTGGCGTTCGCCTGGGCGATGATGTAGCGGCCTTCTTCGATCGCCGACAGGTAGTCGATCTGGTCGGTCACTTTCGAACCTTCTACCTTGCGGTATGGGGTTTCCAGGAAGCCGTATTCGTTCAGGCGGGCGTACAGTGCCAGCGAGTTGATCAGACCGATGTTCGGACCTTCAGGCGTTTCGATCGGGCACACACGGCCGTAGTGGGTCGGGTGCACGTCGCGCACCTCGAAGCCGGCGCGCTCGCGGGTCAGACCGCCAGGGCCCAGGGCCGAGACACGGCGCTTGTGGGTGATTTCCGACAGCGGGTTGGTCTGGTCCATGAACTGCGACAGCTGCGACGAACCGAAGAACTCGCGGATAGCGGCCGAGATCGGCTTCGAGTTGATCAGGTCGTGCGGCATCAGGTTGTCGGCTTCCGCCTGGCCCAGACGCTCTTTCACGGCGCGCTCAACGCGCACCAGGCCGGCGCGGAACTGGTTCTCGGCCAGTTCGCCGACGCAACGCACGCGACGGTTACCCAGGTGGTCGATATCGTCGACTTCGCCGCGGCCATTGCGCAGTTCCACCAGGATCTTGATCACGGCCAGCACGTCTTCGTTCGACAGGGTCATGGCGCCGGTCAGTTCATCGCGGCCGATGCGGCGGTTGAACTTCATGCGGCCCACAGCCGACAGGTCGTAACGGTCGGCGCTGTAGAACAGGCCGTTGAACAGGGCTTCCACCGACTCTTCGGTTGGCGGTTCGCCAGGACGCATCATGCGGTAGATGGCGATACGGGCAGCGGTCTGGTCGGCGGTGTCGTCGATGCGCAGGGTCTGCGAGATGTAGGCGCCCTGGTCCAGATCGTTGGTGTACAGGGTCTGGATGTCGCTCACGTTGCTGTCGCGCAGGCGGTTCAGCACTTCGTCGGTCAGCTCATCGTTGGCGTTGGCGATCACTTCGCCGGTGTCCGCGTCCACGATGTTCTTGGCCAGCACGCGGCCGACCAGATAGTCTTCCGGTACCGAGATGTGTTTCAGGCCGGCGGCGTCGATGTCGCGTACATGCTTGGCATTGATACGCTTGTCTTTCATGACGATGGTCTTGCCGGTCTTCGGATCGACGATGTCGAAGCGCGCGACTTCGCCGCGCAGGCGTTCGGCGACGAATTCCATTTCCGCGCCTTCCGAGCGCAGGTGGAAGTTGTCGAACACGAAGAAGTTGGCCAGGATCTGTTCCGGCGTCATGCCGATCGCCTTCAGCAAAATGCTGACTGGCATCTTCCGGCGACGGTCGACGCGGAAGTACAGGATGTCTTTCGGGTCGAACTCGAAGTCCAGCCACGAGCCGCGGTAAGGAATGATGCGGGCCGAGAACAGCAGTTTGCCGGACGAGTGGGTCTTGCCACGGTCGTGTTCAAAGAACACGCCTGGGGAGCGGTGCAGCTGCGAAACGATAACGCGCTCGGTACCGTTGATCACGAACGAACCGGTGGAGGTCATCAGGGGCAGTTCGCCCATGTACACTTCCTGTTCCTTCATCTCTTTGACGACCGGCTTGGTCGGCGATTCCTTGTCCAGGATCACCAGACGCACCTTGGCGCGCAGCGGCGACGCGAAGGTCAGGCCACGCAGTTGGCATTCCTTGACGTCAAAGGCAGGATCGCCCAGCACGTACGACAGGAATTCGAGACGCGCAAAGCCATTGTGCGAAACGATAGGGAAAATCGAGGTAAAGGCCGATTGAAGGCCATCGTTCTTGCGCGCCGACGCCGCAACGTCTTCTTGCAGGAAACTGTGGTAGGACTCGAGCTGGGTAGCCAGCAGGAACGGAACGTTGTGAACGTTGGCGCGCTTCGCGAATGATTTGCGAATGCGTTTCTTCTCAGTAAATGAGTAGTGCATGGACACTCCGTGAGTGACAGAAAGGGAAAAAATTTCAGGTTTTGCCTGTATTCCAGCAGAACCGGGCTGTCTGTCACACAGACGAAACCTGAAACTTCTACCATTTCCAGCTGATTCAATTGGGACTGCAACGTCAATACAACGCTACAAATACGACACAGACGACAAAGGAGCCAAAGCCGAAAGTTTCCCCTCTTTCAAGGGGAAACTTCCGCAGCTTTGGCTCGTGGCGCTAACTATCAACTGTTAGCGGCCGGTACAACGAATTACTTCAGGTCGGCCTTGGCGCCAGCTTCTTCCAGCTTCTTCTTAGCGGCTTCAGCGTCAGCTTTCGACAGGGCTTCTTTCACGGTCTTCGGTGCGCCGTCAACCAGGTCTTTGGCTTCTTTCAGGCCCAGACCGGTGATTTCGCGAACTGCTTTAATCACGCCAACTTTGTTAGCGCCAACTTCCGACAGAACCAGGTTGAACTCGGTTTGCTCTTCAGCAGCAGCAGCAGCGCCAGCTGCGCCGCCAGCTGCTGGAGCAGCCATTGCAGCGGCCGAAACGCCGAATTTCTCTTCGAAAGCTTTAACCAGTTCGTTCAGGTCCATTACGGACATTTCGCTCACTGCGTTCAGGATGTCGTCTTTGCTAATTGCCATTTGAAACTCCAATAATTTTGATTCGTTAATTCAGAATGCTACTTGAGAAAAAACCGGCCAATTACGCGGCTGGGGCTTCTGCTTCCGCAGGAGCGCCTTCGGATTTTTTCGCTGCCAGAGCAGCCAGACCACGTGCAAAGCCCGAAACCGGAGCCAGCATAACGCCCAACAGCTGCGAGATGAGGACTTCACGGCTAGGAATGCTCGCCAACGCTGCGACAGCTGCTTTATCCAGCTGTTTGCCTGCGTAGTTACCGGCAGTGATAACCAGTTTGTCGTTGGTTTTAGCGAAGTCGGCTACGACTTTAGCTGCTGCAACGGCATCATCCGAGATCGAGTAGATCAGCGGACCGGTCATGCTGTCTGCCAGGGCGGCGAATTGCGTGCCTTCAACGGAGCGACGAGCGAGGGTGTTTTTCAACACACGCAGGTACACGCCTTGAGCGCGCGCTTTGGCACGGAGTTGCGTCAAGTGAGCAACCTGGATGCCACGATACTCGGCCACGACGATAGTTTGCGCAGTTGCTACTTTTGCGGAAACTTCGGCAACAACGGCCTTTTTGTCATTCAGATTGAGACCCACGGTCAATCTCCTTAAATGATAACCAGCTGAATTGCCGGCCATCGGTTCGAACAACGGCGTCCGAGGTTAGGAGTCCAATGGACTGCAAAACTTGATCGGGAACACCATCTGCGTTGGGTGAAACAACTCAATTAACCAGATGCCTGCCTGATGCATCCAGCCCAACGGTCTTTGATTGCGGCTGCTGCCGAAACAGCAGCCATCCCAAAGAACTGCGCCAAGCTTTTCAGCTCAGCGACTTAATTTTGTAACTTAGGCTGCCAGGGTAGCCTGGTCAACACGGACGCCAGCGCCCATGGTCGACGACAGGGAAACCTTGCGCAGGTACACACCTTTCGACGAGGCCGGCTTGGCTTTGTTCAGCGCGTCGATCAGGGCGTTCAGGTTGTTTTTCAGGTCGGCGTCCGAGAACGACTTGCGGCCGATAGTCGCGTGGATGATACCTGCCTTGTCGGTACGATACTGCACCTGGCCGGCTTTCGCGTTTTTCACGGCGGTAGCGACGTCAGGGGTAACGGTGCCGACTTTCGGGTTAGGCATCAGGCCGCGCGGGCCCAGGATCTGACCCAGGGTACCAACGATACGCATGGTGTCTGGCGAAGCGATGACGATGTCGAAAGGCATGTCGCCGGCTTTGACGCGCTCGGCCAGGTCTTCCATACCGACCACGTCGGCGCCAGCTGCTTTAGCGGCTTCAGCCTTGTCGCCCGAAGCGAACACGGCAACGCGAACGGTCTTGCCGGTGCCGGCTGGCAGCACCACGGAACCACGCACCACCTGGTCCGATTTCTTCGGATCCACACCCAGCTGGACCGACACGTCGATCGATTCGTTGAACTTGGCGGTGGCCAGTTCTTTGATCAGAGCAACAGCGTTGTCGAACGAGTAGTTCTTGGTGGTGTCAACTTTGGCCTTGATGGCTTGTGCGCGTTTGGACAGTTTTGCCATGATTACAGACCTTCCACGGTGATGCCCATCGAACGTGCGGAACCAGCGATGGTGCGTACGGCAGCATCCAGGTCGGCAGCGGTCAGGTCAGGGGTTTTCAGTTTAGCGATTTCTTCAGCTTGCGCGCGGGTCAGCTTGCCGACCTTGTCGGTATGTGGCTTGGCCGAACCTTTTTGCACGCCCGAATGCTTCTTGATCAGGAAGGTCGCTGGCGGGGTCTTCATCACGAAGGTGAAGGACTTGTCCGCGAAGGCGGTGATCACCACCGGGATCGGCATGCCTGGTTCCATGCCTTGGGTCTGCGCGTTGAACGCTTTGCAGAATTCCATGATGTTCAGACCGCGCTGACCCAGCGCCGGGCCGATCGGTGGGGATGGGTTTGCTTTACCAGCTGGCACTTGCAGCTTGATAAAACCAATGATTTTCTTTGCCATGATGGCTCCTGTCTTGGATATGAGTAGTAGCGCCCCGTGATGCGATCCATTGCATGACGGGGCTCCTCTTGTGCCAGATTAACTAGGGTTTTGACACCGTCGCCCGTTCTGGCGAACGGTTGTTTATACTTTTTCGACTTGGCCGAATTCGAGTTCGACTGGCGTTGCGCGGCCAAAAATGGTGACCGAGACGCGCACTTTCGATTTCTCGTAGTTGACTTCCTCGACATTGCCGTTGAAGTCAGTGAACGGACCGTCCTTGATGCGGACTTGCTCGCCCACTTCGTACAGCACTTTAGGCCGTGGCTTCTCGACGCCCTCTTGCATCTGCTGCATGATCTTGTCGATCTCGCGCGCCGGAATCGGGGTCGGCTTGTTCGATTTGCCACCGATGAAGCCGGTGACCTTGCTGGTGTTTTTCACCAGGTGCCAGGTCTCGTCGGTCATTTCCATCTCGACCAGCACATAGCCAGGGAAGAAACGACGTTCGGTGACCGATTTCTGGCCGTTGCGCACTTCGACCACTTCTTCGGTCGGCACCAGGATCTGGCCAAACTGGTCTTGCATGCCGGCGCGCTCGACGCGCTCGGTCAGCGCACGCTGCACGCTTTTCTCCATGCCGGAATACGCATGCACAACGTACCAGCGCTTGTTGCTCACTGGTACGCTGATTGGCGCTGCGCCAGCGTCTTGCTCAGGAACCGCGCCCTGAGCGTCGTCTTGCACATTTTCGCTCATTATTTTCGTATGCCCAGAATGACGTCGTACAACAGGAATTCCAAAGTCTTATCCGTGCCCCACAGGAAAATCGCCATCACCAGCACGAAGGCAAACACGATGCCGGTGATCTGGGTCGCCTCGCGACGGGTAGGCCATACGACCTTTTTCGTCTCGCGAACGGATTCTTTGGCGAAATTCAGGAAATCACGGCCAGTCGACGAAGTCCACAAGATCAAAACGGCAAAAGCCAAACCAGCCACAAGTGCGCCTGCGCGTACCAGAGCTGGTTTGTCCGACAGGTAGTAAAAACCTATCACGCCTGCGATTGCAACGACAATTGCCAGTGCAACCTTAATCTTGTCATTCGACGTGCTGACGGTCTGCACGGATTGATTAGACATTTATATTTTACTTTCGGTGCCCTGCACCAGATTCGGTGGCAGGGGCGGAGGGCCTCGAACCCCCAACCTTCGGTTTTGGAGACCGACGCTCTGCCAATTGAGCTACGCCCCTACATAAAACCACAAAGGATCGGATTATACCACCCGGTCAGACCGGGTGGCAATCGTCATTCCTTATCAGGCGATGATCTTGGCGACCACGCCTGCGCCTACGGTACGGCCACCCTCACGGATAGCGAAGCGCAGACCTTCTTCCATCGCGATCGGGTTGATCAGCTTGACGGTGATCGACACGTTGTCGCCTGGCATAACCATTTCTTTGTCCGCTGGCAGCTCGATCGAACCGGTCACGTCGGTGGTACGGAAGTAGAACTGTGGACGGTAGTTGTTGAAGAACGGGGTGTGACGGCCGCCTTCATCTTTCGACAGAACGTAGATCTCGCCGGTGAAGTGGTTGTGCGGCTTGATCGAACCTGGCTTGGCCA